>JAYRXZ010000037.1:0-28660 GCA_041917235.1 Lacunisphaera sp.
GCGCATGATGCCGCAGCGGCTACAGTGCGTCCGCAAGCACGGGCCAGCCCAGCTTGCGCGCAATCTGCCCGACTGCCCTGGCATACGCGACCGGGTCGGCCGGCCGGACCTGCCCGGCAATGATGATGCCGCGGCCGCCCAGCCGCAACCGGCCGGCGGGCGCTGCCGGCACCGGTGCCGATGGTTTGAGAGCGGCGAAGAATCTGGTCTCCTTGAGCTCAGCGCGCGCGGCACCGGTCCGGCCGTCCTCCACCGGCGGCAGCGGATCGCGGAACGGCGCGTTCAGGTGCACCGGACCGGAATGCGGCCATTGCGCCCGTTCCCAAGCATGCGCCGTCGTCTGGCGCAGGTAGCGCAGCATCGGCAGGGTCGCCTGCGGCACGCTGAACTCATGGTAGAAATTCACATGGCTGCCGAACAGCTTCTGTTGGTCGATCGTCTGGCCGGAACGGCACTCGCGCATCTCGGGCGGGCGGTCGGCGGTGATGACAAGCAGCGGCACGCCGCTCTCCTGGGCTTCGATGACCGCCGGATAATAATTGGCCCCCGCCGTGCCGCTCGTGCACAGCAGGGCCACCGGCCGGTGATGCTGCCGGGCCAGTCCGAGGGCGAAGAAAGCCGCCGATCGCTCGTCCAGCACGGGGATGGCCTCGATGCCCGGATGCCGGGCGAAGGCGATCGTCAGCGGCGTCGAGCGCGAGCCGGGCGAGATCACGACCTCCCGCAGGCCGAGCCGGTGCAGCGTCTCGACGAGCACGCTGCCCCACAGGCTGTTGGTGTTGCGGTAGTCGAGGCGGCTCATGTGGTGGTCAGGGCTTGGATGAGAGCTTTGAACTTAAGCTCGGTCTCGGCAAATTCCTTCTCGGGGGAAGATCCGGCCACGATACCGGCACCGGCGTAGACGGTCGCGGTGTGTCCGTCGACCAACGCCGAGCGGATCCCGACGAAAAACTCCCCGCCGCCGCGATGGTCGACCCAGCCGTGCGGCCCGGCGTAGAGGCCGCGGGCAAAAGGCTCGAGCCGCGCGATCGCCTCGACCGCCGGGTCGCGCGGCGTGCCGCCCACGGCCGGGGTCGGGTGCAGCCGGGCGAGCAGGTCGAGGATGTGCACACCCGCCGGCAGCGTGGCGCTGATCGGCAGGTGGAGATGCTGCACGTTGGCCAGGCCGAGCACGCGCGGCTGGCCGGCATGCTCCAGCTTGAGGCCGAGATCGGCCACGCGGCGCGCGATGGACTCCAGCACCAGCCGGTGCTCGCGCTGGTCCTTCTCGCTCGCCAGCAGCGCGCGGGCAAAGGCGGCGTCCTCGCTGGCCGATTCCCCGCGCGGGGCCGAGCCGGCCAGCGCCTCGGTGTGCATCCGGCCGCCGGCGACGCGCACCAGCCGCTCGGGACTGGCGCCGATGAAGCTCTGGCCGCGGCCGTTCGCGATCGAGAAGGCGTAACACGCCGGGTAATGCTGGCGCAGGTGGTTGAGCACGCCCAGCGGGTGGAATTCCTCGGTCGTCGTGAGCCGCCGCGCGCGGGCCAGCACGACCTTGCGGTAGTCGCCGCGCGCAATCTCCTGCAGGGCCTGCGTCACGGCCTGCTGGTAGGCTCCGTCGCCGCCGACCTCCTCGGCGTGTTTCGGCGCGGACGGACGGTCCTTGCGGCGGGCGCTGCGGTAGTCGAAGGCCCGGAACTTGGCGTGGGCCTTCCACACCCTGGCGGCGATCAGGTCGACCGGCGCATCAGCCGCGATCAGCAGGTTGGCGACGGCCACGGTGCTGTCGCCCATGCGCGCCACCTGCCAGCGCGGCACGAAAAGCCGGAGGGCCGGAAACGGCGCGTCCGCCGGCGCCTCGTGGGCAAAGCTGTTGGCGAAGAAGAAATGCGGGCCGGCGAACGGTTCGTCCAACGGGCCCACCGCGATCGTGGCCGCAAGCACCCGCGCGATGTGGTCGCGGGCCTCGGCGAAGCGTCCCGGACCGCTCGCGCTGAATTCCAGCACGGCTTCCGCACCGGCGACGGCAAACCCCTGGGCCGGCCGTTCCGCGTAGAAATGCAGCTCGGAGGGCTCGAAGATCGATTCCAGCACGGCCAGCGGGTCAAGGTGGTCGACGGCCAGGCTGATGCTGACGAGCTGCGGCCGGCCGGCCTCTCTCGCCAGCGCGCAGCACTGCCCCAGGAACGCCCGGAGCGACTCGGGCGTGACGTTCTCGGTCGGATTGACCGGGAGAACCTTCACGGCTTGGCGGGCGGGACCGGACGCGGGAAGAGCACGAGGGCCGGGGCGACCTTCGCGCCGTTCAGCTTCGCGCCCCAGTTCAGTTCGTCGCGCCAGGCGGCGCCCGGCTGGTAGCCGAGCACGGCGTTGATCTTCTCGGTGGTGCCCGGAGTGATGTGCTGGATGAGGGCGACGGCGAGGCGCAGCGCCTCCGCCATCGTGGCCAGCGACGTGCGGAGCAGCGCCTGGTCCTTCGGGTCGGCGGACTTGCCGAGCTTCCACGGCGCGCGCTTCTCGATGTAGGCGTTGGTCTCGGTCAGGAAGACCATCGCCCGCTCGAGGGCGGTGTGGAACTGGTAGCCCTCGCACAGCGGGATGAATTCGTCGCGGGTCCTCGTCCAGAGATCGTGCAGGTGCTTCTCCAGGTCCTCCGCCCCCTCCGCCGCCGGCAGGGCGCCGCCGGCAAAGCGGGTCGTCATGTTGAGCGTGCGGTTGACGAGGTTGCCCAGGTTGTTGGCGAGCTCGCTGTTGTAGCGGACCATGAACTGCTCGAGCGTGAAGTCGCTGTCCTGGCCGACGTTCATCTCGCGGATGAGGAAGTAGCGGAACGCGTCGACGCCGAACTCCGTCACGAGGTCGAGCGGGTTGAGGGCGTTGCCGGTGCTCTTGGACATCTTGGCGCCGCGCTGCAGCCACCAGCCGTGGGCGATGATGCCCTTCGGCAGCGGGAGGCCGGCCGCGTGCAGCATGATCGGCCAGTAGACGGCGTGCGGCGGCACGAGGATGTCCTTGCCGATGACGTGGTGCGCCTCGCGCCAGATTTCCGGCCGGTCGACGACCGCCGAGTAATAGTTGAGCAGCGCATCGAACCACACGTAGGTGACGTAGCCCTCGTCGAACGGCAGCGGGATGCCCCACTCCAGCCGTTCCTTCGGGCGCGAGATGCAGAGGTCGTTGAGCGGCTCCTTCAGGAACTCCGCCACCTGCTTCTGCCGGTAGGCCGGGAAGATGAACCCGGGATGGTCGGCCAGGTATTTCGCGAGCCACTCCTGATACTGCGCGAGCTTGAAGAAGTAGTTCGCCTCCACGATCTCGGTCACCTCGCCGAAGATCTCCGGCCAGGTGCCGTCGGGATTGCGATCCTTGTCCTGCAGGAACTGCTCCTGGCGCGTGGAATAGAAGCCCTTGTATTCGGCCTTGTAGATCTCGCCCTTGTCAAAGAGCTGCTGGAGGATGGCGCGCACGACCTGCTTGTGCCGCGGCTCGGTGGTGCGGATGAAGTCGTCGTTCGAGATGTTGAGCTTCGGCAGCAGCGCGCGGAACTCGGCGCTGACCTCGTCCACGAACTGCTGGGGCGGGATGCCCTTCCGCTTGGCGCTGGCCTGCACCTTCTGGCCGTGCTCGTCGACGCCCGTGAGGAAATGCACCCGGTCGCCCATCTGCCGCCGGAAGCGTGCGATGACGTCCGTCAGCACCTTTTCATAGGCATGGCCCAGGTGCGGCGACCCGTTCACATAGTCGATGGCGGTCGTGATGTAGAAGGACTGCATAAAAGGGTCAAAAACCTACCTACCGCGGGGCGTTTGTCGAAGGTTTTGACGCGCTCGCCTCCTTCCCCCTAATCTGCACCCTGAAAGTCCCTTACCGTGATGAATCTCACCACCCGCTCGCTGGGCCTGGCCCTGCTGCTCCTGCTGCTCTTCCTGGGCGCGGCCGTGACCCTGCAGTGGTGGCTGCGCCGGGAGACCCGGCAGCTTCAGGCCGTCGCCGTGCAGGATGCCCGCGAACGCCTGGCCGGGGTCATGGCCGTCAGCGGGCGCCCGCCCGAGAAATGGGACGAAGCCTTCCAGCGCGAACTCGGCGCGATGCTGGGCGGCACGGTGACCCTCTATCGCGCGGAAAATCCGCCCGTTCCCGCCCCCGCCGGCAGGGCGCTCACGTTCACCCAGGAAATGACCGGGGCGCCGGGCTGGCACGCCCGGGTGGTGTTCGCGGCCCCGGCCTTGATCAGGGTGCAGGTGCTGCACCAGCGCGTGCTCGCCGCCATGGTGCTGCTGGCGCTGCTGTTCGCCCTCGTGCCCCTGCTGCTCGTGATCCTGGGCGGGCGCCGCGGCCTGCCCGGCGATGGCGGCACGCGGTCCCCCTGGTCGGCCACCCGCGCCCAGGCCGTCGGCATGGAGCATTTCGCCAAGATCTCCAACGAACGCGGGGCGGCCCTCGAGCAGGAGCACGGCGCCCGCATGCGCGCCGAGGAGGACCTGCAGGTCAACCGCACCCTCCTCGGCCATTCGGTGGCGGAGCGCGTCCGCCTCGGCCGCGAGCTGCACGACAACATCTGCCAGACCCTCTACGCCGTGTGCCTGACGCTGGAGAGCGTCCAGAAGAAGGGCGCGCTCGTCCCCGAGCTGCAGTCACGCGTCGACCAGTGCATGACCGAGCTGCGGCGCCTCAACCAGGAGGTGCGCGCCTACCTGCAGGAGCTGGAGCCGGCGCGCGTCACCAGCCAGTCCTTTGCCGGCGCCTTGAATGACCTCATCGGCTCCTTTGCCGCCGGGCAGGATGTGCGCATCGAGCAGCGCCTCGACGACGAGGCCGTGGCCCAGATCGCCCCCGTGCACATCGCCGAGATCATGAACATCCTGCGCGAGGCCGTGAGCAACAGCCTGCGCCACGGTCACGCCCGCCACATCACGCTGCTGGCCGGCCGGAGCGACCAGGCCGTGGCGCTCGCCGTGCAGGACGACGGCCGGGGCTTCACACCGGCGGGACCCGGCGCGGCCGGCCACGGGCTCGGCAACATGCGGGCGCGCGCCACCGCGCTTGGCGGCACCCTGCGCATCGAGTCCGCCATGGGAAAAGGAACTCGCGTATTGCTCACCCTCCCCGTTGCGTCGCCCGTATGAACGCCCCCAACCCGATCCGGGTGCTGTTGATCGACGACAGCCCCATCATCCGCCTCGGCCTGCGGAGCGCGCTGGAGGATTACGCGGACATCCTCATCGTCGCGGAGGCCGGCTCGGCGGCGGAAGGCCTCGCCGCCGTGGCGAAGCACAAACCCGATGTCGTGCTGCTTGACCTGCACCTGCCCGACAAGTCCGGACTCCAGGTCTGCCGTGAACTGCTCAAGCTGCGCCCCCAGACCAAGGTGCTGGTGCTCACTTCGAGCAGCAATGAACGCAATGTCCAGGAGGCGCTCAGCGCCGGGGCCCGGGGCTACCTGCTCAAGGACAATGACGGCTCGGCCCTTGCCAACGGGTTGCGCACCGTCGCAGCCGGACAACCCGTGCTTGACCCCTCGATGGCCAGCCAGGTGCTCAATCTCGTGAAGAACCGCGGAGAGATGACCGCCGCCGGCAAGCTCAGCCAGCTGTCGCCGCAGGAGCGCAGGGTCGTGGCCTACCTGGCCGACGGCCTGACGAACAAGGAGATAGGCGACCGTCTGGGCCTGACCGAGAAAACGGTCAAAAACTACCTGGCCACGATATTCTCGAAGCTGAATATCGCCCGGCGCACGCAGGCGGCGGCCCTGTTCGTCGAGGCCAGCAAGAGCGATAGCGCCTAAGCGCCTTGGTCGGAATAGAGGCTTTAGCCTCTATTTATAGTAGAGTCTTTCGCAATAGTCTTAGGGCTGTTTCGCTTGGGGCCCAAACAAGGTATGGTAGGGCCGTATGCAGAACACCCGACTTGCCCTGCTTTCGCCTAGGTTCGCGCCGAACCTGCCGCGCGCGCGCGCCCAATCACTCTCTTTCGCCGGCCGCATTTCCCGGCACGCCTCCCGCGCCAGCCGGGGCATGACCATCGTCGAGGTGATCATCGCCCTCGGCTTGCTCGCGATCCTGTCGGTCAGTGTCATCAGCGTCACCTTCCAGGTCCGCTCCATGGCCGAGCAGACCGTGTATCAAAACACCGCGCTGACGCTCGCCCAAGGTTACATGGAGCAGGTCCGCCATCTGGATTACACCACGCTGAAAGCCTGCGCCCAGAGCGCGAGCGTGGCGCTGCCGCTCGACAAAACGGACGGCACGCCCGTGGTGCCGGAGTCTGGCAGCGGCGTGTTTGGCAATTCCGTCTGGTCGAAGGAACGCGTGTTCCTGGACCAGACGGCCTCGGGCACGCCGATCCAGCCGATGGATTTCCGGTTCCGCGCCGTGCTCACCAGCCTGGAGACCGCCACCACCAACCTGGCCTCGGGCGTCGAGATCACCATCCAATACCAGGTCACCTACGACTACGGCGTGCGCCGGGTCGTCAACGGCACGCTCCGCTCCGTGCGCTCCTCCGTCCCCACCTACTGATCCCGCCATGAACACCTCCCTCCACCGCTCCCGCGGCTACACCCTCTCCGAGATCATGATCGTGGTCACGATCTTCGGCCTGGTCATGGGCGGCGTGCTGCCATTCTTCATCATGAACCTGAAGAGCCAGTTCGCGGGCGAGCAAAAGCTCCTCATCAACGGCGACATTCGCAAGGTGACCAACCAGATGGTGGAAAACGCGCGCGAATCGAACAGCTTCATCATCTACCAGGCCTTCTGCACCCAGAACCGCTGGGATGGCGTCACCGAAAAGCGCGATGCCGACGGCAACGGCACGGTGAATTTCTTCGACCGCATGCAGAACGGGGCCTCGGGTGACTTCGTGATCCTCGTCTATTACAGCGACCCCTATTTCGACTCCCGCTTCTACGACGGCAACGCCTCCAACAACCCCACGATCAGCAACGGCATCGTGAACCGCATCGTCGGCTACTGGGTGGCCCCCAACCGCCGTCTGCCCGGCGAGCATGCCATCTACAGCTTCGACACCGACAAATACAAGACCGGCTCCGCGACGTGGACCACCTCCTGGAGCGTGACGTTTCCGGCCACCCTCAGCAGCACGGTGACCATCGAATCACTGCTCCCGCCGGCGACCGTGGCGTATTCCCAAGCCGCCGAGTTTCCGATCCTGATCAACGACCTGAGCGGCCTCTCGAACAACTACACCTTCTACAACTACCAGAACAAAAGCATCATCACCCGGTGCAAGATTCTCCACGGCAACCAGGCCAAGCGGATCACGAACACCTATAATTTCACGATCACGCCCCGCGGCTGATCGCCCCCGCCATGAACACCCTCCAATCCAACCGCGGCTACGCGCTAGCCACCGTCCTCATCTTCTCCGTCGTCCTGAGCCTGACCGCCGCCGCCCTGCTCAAATACAGCGGCTCCGAGTTCCGGCTCAACCAGCGCAACAACCTGCGCTTCCAGGCCAAGAACGGCGCCGAGGCCATGCTCGAATACGGCGCCTCCGAGATCATGATGCGACTGCAGAAGAACCTCAACTTCTCGAACGGCGAGCTGACGGCCAACCCGCTGACGACCGGGGCGACCCGCAAGGCCACCCTCTATCCCACCACCGCCGGCAGCTACAACAACGTGGCCTCGACCGGCCTCAGCTTCTGGGCCAGCCAATACACCGAGCCGACCACCCGCTACATCGACCCGGCGGACCCGGGCAATGCCTACGACCCGCTGCGCGGGCAGTTCGCCCGCACGCAGACCATCCGCCTGCTGGCCCGGGCCACGAGCTCGGTGCCCGGCCTGAGCGTCACCCAGTATGCCACACAGTCCGTCGAGATCCGCGACGTCTCCCTCTTCAACTACGCGATCTTCTACAACATCCCCATGGAGTTCCACCCGGGCCCGAACATGACCGTCACGGGACCGGTGCACTCCAACGTGGACACCTACATGACCAGCAACACGAGCGCCACGCTCGAGTTCCTGAGCACCGTCACCTCGGCCGGCCGGATCCTGAACGCGGCCCTCGACTCGGGCCGCACCATCGGCCGCAACATCAGCTTCACCAACGGCCTGGACGTGAACCTGAACAACGTGCCCGACGTCATCGGCATCAACTCCGGCATCACCAACGCCTCCGGCACCTCCCTTGGCACCTACGTGGACACCAACCTGGTCAACCGCTCCTCGGGCAACACCTTCGCCCAGATCGCCTCCCAGGTCTGGCGCGGCAACGTGCAGGATTCGTCCATGGGCATCGTCGCCCAGAACCTGCCGGCCATTACGGCCAACAACTCGGCCGAGGCCCACACCCTCATCGAGCGGCCCGACAGCGCCGGCAACACCAACCTGGAGTCCCAAAAGTATTCCAACAAGGCCGGCCTCTATATCTTCCAGGCGGCCAACTCCGCCGGCGCGCCGCCCGCCCCCGTGGCTTTCAAGACCGCATCCGACGCCGCCACCTACCGCGCGCTGACCGCTGCCAACCGCGTGACCTGGCTGGCCAACGCCGCCAACAAGGACAAGATCGTCGTCCTTCCCACCGGTGCCATCAAAACCAACCGCCGCATGCGGGACAACCGCGAGGGCGCCATGGTCAGCACCGTCGACATCGACCTCGGCATCCTGCGCACGGCGGTCAACTCCACCACCTCCGGCGCCGCCGGCAACATCAAGGCTTGGGACAGCGGCACGTCCTCCTACACCGCCGACCACAACCTCGACGCCGCCGTCACCCGCAACGGGGCCACGGACACCGCCTGGAACGGCACGGTCTACGTCGACATCGAGAATCCCAACCAGGGCTATACCGCCACGAGCGACGTCGGCTCCATGGGATCCGGCACCGGCACCCGGACGGCCGTCAGGCTGATCAACGGCGCCCAGGTGCCCAACCGTTCCGCCGCGGTGAGCGGCACCGCCGACGGCTTCACCCTCGCGACCAACGCCCCGGTTTACGTGGTCGGCAACCTCAACTCCCCCGGCCCCAACGCCGGCACCCGCGGCGGCACGGCCGTCGGCACCGAAACCGCCCCGCAGGTCAACATTCCCAAGGACGGCGAGGCACCGGTGGCGATCATCGCCGATGCGGTCAACATCCTCTCCAATGCCTGGGTATCCGGCGGCGTGCCCACCGGCGACGCCACCAGCACCGGCTCTCCGATCAACGCCTCCCCCACCGAGATTTCGGCCGCCATCCTCACCGGCAATGTCGCCACCAACACCGGCGCCTCCACCTACTCCGGCGGCGTCGAAAACTTCCCGCGCTTCCATGAAAACTGGAGCGGTGACCAGTTCCGCTACCGCGGCTCCATGGTGGCTTTGTTCAACAGCCAGGTCGCCACCGGCACCTGGAACAACGCCACCTACAGCGCCCCCAACCGCGTCTGGGGCTTCAACCAGATGTTCCAGCAGGGCCGCCAGCCGCCCAGCACGCCCCGCATCCGGTCGTTCCGGCGCATAAGCTTCGCCGACCTGACCAAGGCCCAGTTCGACGCCCTTCTCGCCAACACCACCTTCAACTTCACCAGCATGTAACGTGGCCATGAAAAAGAGCTCCTTGTTCCTCCTCGCCCTCGCCACCCTCGCCACCTCGCTCAGCGGCCAGGTGCTCGGCGCCCGTGCCGTCAGCGCCGGCGCCAACAAGGCCGCCGAGTCCGCGCCCGCCCGCAGCGGGGACGGCGGCGCCGCCCTCACCGCGGCCCCGGTGACCGTCTCCCGCCGCTTTGTCGAGTGGGACGGCTTCACGATCACCAAGCTGGTGCTGACCTTCGACCGGGGCGCGGCGATCGCGATCAGCCAGCAGCGGCTGGGCGACTGGCAGCGACGGGATCAGGCCCCCTTTGCGATCGCCTTCACGCACCCGTCGGCGCCCGCGGCCTGCCTGGGCATCAACTATTTTTCCGGCCGGGCGGCCGCCAGCCTCCTCGCGGGCACCGCCTGGGCCAGCGCACCCAGCAGCCTGCCGCGCAACGCCAAGGATGTCTCCCGCGTGCTCGTGAACGACGATTCGGCCGCCAACAGCAACATGCTCCGGCCTTTGAGCTGGCGCACCCGCGTGTTTGAACGCGAGATCACGCCGGCGGAGGCGGACAGCCCGCCGCAGCGCCAGGTGCTGGTCGCCATCGGCGACGACTCGCAGGCCTATCTCTTCACCCTCGAGGGGAGCGCCAGCCATGTCGCCAGCCTGAAGGAGGCGTTCGAGCGCACGGTTACCGCCTTCGAGCTCGTCAACTAGTCCGGCCGCCGCCGGAGCGCGTCCGCGAGCTGCCGCCAGGCCAGCCCGCGGTGGCTGAGGCGGTTCTTCTCCGCGTCGGTCAGCTGGGCATACGTGCGGTCAAAACCCGCCGGGATGAAGAGCGGGTCGTAGCCGAACCCCTTGCCGCCCGCGGGCTCGCGGGCCAGCACGCCCTCGCAGCGCCCCTCGAAAACCTGCTCGTTGCCATCCGGCCCCAGCAGGAGGAGCACGCAGACAAAACGTGCCGCCCGGGCCCCGTCGGGCACTTCCCGCATCACCTCGGTGAGCTTGCGCAGGTTTGCCGCGGCGTCGTGCCCGGGTCCGGCAAAATACGCGGACTCCACCCCCGGAGCCCCGCCCAGCGCGTCCACGCACACGCCGCTGTCGTCAGCCAGCACCCAGGACCCGGGGGGCAGCAATGCCTGCAGCGTCCGGGCCTTCTTTCGGGCGTTGCCCGCAAACGTGCCCGTATCCTCGTCCACCGCGGGCATCTTCGCGGCCGCCACGACCCGCACCGGCAGGCCCGAGGCGTCGGCCAGCGCCTGCATCTCCTGCACCTTGTGCGCGTTCCCGGTCGCGAGGTGAAGCACCCGGAGGCGGGGTGTCGCGTCATTCGCCATAAAGTTTCCGGGTGAAGGTCGCCTCGTCGACGAACATCTTCTCGGGGTATTTCACGAAGCCCCGCATCAGTGAATCGACGCCCAGCACCTCGTGCCGCACCTGGCCGAGCCGGATGGCGTTCTCCAGCGCCTCGGTGCGCAGCCCGCGCAGGATGCTCTTGGCCTTGTCGTCCGCGAACAGCACGGGAGCGTGGTAGGTGAAAAGATAGTCCAGCTCCCGGGCCTGCAGCAACTCGCTCAACAGCTGCGCCCCGCCCTCGAAGAACACCGCGGGGATGCCCTCCTCGCCGCACCGCCTGCGGAAGTCCGCGAAGTTCACCTTGGGCGACTGGGCCGGCAGCACCCAGGCCTTGACGCCCATCGAGTTCAGCTTGCGCACATAGCCCATGCCACCGTGCGCCGTCGTCACCACGATCGTGCGTTCGCGGAACTCGTCGGTGTAGACGTTCGGCATCGCCTTGTCCGTCACCGTGCGCAGCAGGCCGTCGAAGACGAAGCGCCAGGGGCACCATTCCTTCCCGTCCACCCGGGCCGTGAGGCGCGGGTTGTCGGCCCGCACGGTGCCGGCCCCGACCGCGATGGCGGGGAACAGCCGGCGCCAGCGGTGCCCGTCGGCCCGCGACTGCTCGCCGGTGATCCACTTGGAGTCGCCGGTGCGCGTCGCCACCTTGCCGTCCAGCGTCACACCCGACTTGGCGGCGAACAGCGGCCGGCCCGTGGTGATCCAGTGGTTGAAGATCAGGTTCAGGTCGGCGCACTCCTCCGCCAGCACGCCGGTCACCAGCTCGACCCCGCCGGCCCGCAGCAGGTCGAAACCCTTGCCGGCGTGCGCCGGGTTCGGATCCGTCGCGCCGACGACCACGCGGGTGAGCCCGGCATCGGCGATGGCCTCGCAACACGGCGGCGTGCGCCCGTGGGTCGAGCAGGGCTCGAGGGTTACATAGAGCGTGGCGCCCGGCGCCGGTTTCCGACCCAGTGCCCTCAGCGCGTTGACCTCGGCATGCGGCTCGCCCGCGCGCGCATGGTATCCCACGGCCACCACGACGCCGTCCTCGACGATGAGTGCGCCCACCAGCGGATTGGGGTGCGTGTCACCCCAGCCGCGGCGGGCGGTCTCGATCGCGCGGCGCATGAAGGATTCGTGGACGGCCTCGCTCATCGGGTGACTGCGGCAACATACGGGTTGCCGGCCTTCTCTTCCCCGACCGTCGTGCGCGGACCGTGGCCCGGAAAGACCACGGTGTCGTCGGGCAGCGTGTAGATCTGCTCGCGGATGGCAGCGGCCAGCACGGCGAAATCGCCGCCGGGCAGGTCCCAGCGGCCGACGCCGGCCTTGAACAGCGCATCGCCGACGAAGGCCGACTTCGTCTCCGCCTGATAAAAGAGGACATTGCCCGGACAGTGCCCCGGCACATGGCGCACCTCGAAGACACGGCCCAGCGCCGTGATCCGGTCGCCCTGCCCGCTCCAGCTGTCGATCTTCACGGGCTCGAGGCCGAGCTTCCGCCCCATCCGCTCCTCCATGATCTCCGGGGTTTCGTAAAGCGCCTGGTCGTCCTGGTGACCGCGCACCAAGGCCCCGCTTTCCCGCACGACCCTGGCCGCATCCTGGGTGTGGTCCCAATGGCCGTGGGTCAGCCACAGCTCCTTGAGCCTGCAGCCCTCCTTCTCGAGCAGCGGCTGGATCCGCGCCAGGATGCCGCCAGGGGCATCGACCAGCACGGCCTCGCCCAGCTTGGGCTCGGTCAGCAGGTAGCCGATGGTCTGGATCGGTCCGGATGGCAGGACATGGATTTTCACTGCGCCTAGATGCGACCACCGGGGCCCGGCCGCAAATGCAAATTGGCCTCCGGCTAAGACCGCAAGCGGGCGGATGACGCCAGGTTGCCGCCCACCGCCTTCAGCAGCTCGGCTGAGGCAAAAGGTTTGGCCAGTGTCTGTCCGACCCCCAGCGCCGAGAATTCCGCCGCGTTCTGGCTTTGGTCCAGGCCGCTAGTGGCCACGATCGGGATTGCCGGATCCAGCACGCGGAGAGCCCGGATCAACGCGAGCCCATCCATGCCGGGCATCATGATGTCGGTGAGCACCAGGCGCAGCGTGGCCTGGTGCTCGAGGAACACCTTCATGGCCTCCTCCCCCGATCCGGCCACGCGCACGCGATAGCCGTGCCGCTCGAGCAAGCTGCCTGCCGCCTCGCGAATGGATGCCTCGTCGTCCACGATGAGGATCTCCTCGCCTTTCCCTCCCGGCAGTGGCGAGCTCGAATCCCGGCGGACCGGAGCAGCGCGCTCCTCCACCGCGGGCAGGTAGACCTGGAAGATCGACCCGCGCCCCGGTTCGCTCAGCACCTTCAGGAACCCACCATGGCTCTTGACGATGCCCAGCACCGTGGAGAGCCCCAGGCCCGTGCCCTTGCCAACCCCCTTGGTCGTAAAAAAGGGATCGAATATCCGGTTGATGATCTCGGGCGGGATGCCGGTGCCAGTGTCCCTGATCTGCAACAGCACGTAGGGTCCAGGCCGGGCCGCTGCGTCCAACGAGGCCTCCGCTCCCGCGGGCAGTGTCAGATTGCAGCCCTCCACGGTCAGCGTGCCGCCGGCGGGCATGGCGTCGCGGGCGTTGACGCACAGGTTCATGATGACCTGGTGCAGCTGGGTGGCGTCGGCCTCGACCGTCCTCAGGTCGGATGGCATGGACTCAACGATGGCGATGTTCCGCGGGAAGGTCTCGCCCATGATCTTGGCCATCTCATGCACCAGGTGCTTGGGTTGCAGGATCACCCGTTCGCCGGAAAGGCCGCGGCTGAACGCCAGCAGCTGGCGGATGATGCCGGCCCCGCGCTGCCCGCTGTTCTCGATGATCGCGAGCAACTCGATGTCCCGGGCCGGGACATTGTCCCGCAGCTTCAGGATTCCCGCCACCATCAGCATCGGGGCGAGGATGTTGTTCAGGTCGTGGGCGACGCCGCTGGCCAGTGTGCCGATGGCCTCCATGCGCTGGGCGTGCAGAAACTGCTGCTCCAGCGCCCGGTTTTCCGTGACATCGCGGGAATTGACCACGATCTGCGGCTTGCCCGCGACCCCCGTCATGCGCTTGCCGATCGACTGCAGCACCCGCCAGGTGCCGTCCTTGTGCTGGATGCGGAATTCCACCGTCACGGGCTGGTCGTGGGCGGCCATCGCCCGGTGGATGGACTCGCCGACCTTGGCTCGGTCATCGGGATGGATAAATTCGCCGGCCGGCCGGCCCAGCATCTCGTCGGCTGAATACCCGAGCAGACGCGGGGTCGAGGGGCTCTGGTAGCGGATGACGCCTTCCTCATCGACGATGGCGATCATGTCCGAGGCGTTCTCGATCAGGTTGCGAAAGCGTTCCTCGCTCTCGCGCAGGTTGCGGGCCGCGAGTTTCTCGTCCTCCAGCACGCTGAGGACGGCGCGGCGCGATTTCTCCGCGAGCGCCAGCAGGCGGGTGGCCTCCTGTTCACGGGTCACCAGTTCCCGGGCTTGGCGGCGGAGCTCGAGCTGGGCAACCACCCGGCGGCCGAGGGCTTCGAGCGCCGCGAGCTGGTCGACGGACAGACTGCGTGGCACCATGTCCATCACACACAGCGCGCCCAGCGCATGGCCGGCCCCGTTGACGAGCGGCGCACCGGCATAGAACCGGATGTGCGGGTCTTGCTTCACGAGGGGGCTGTCGGCAAAACGCGGGTCGGACTCGGCATCGCGCACCTCCAGCACCTGGTGGGGTTGCAGGATGGTGTGGGCGCAGAAGGCGATGTCCCGCGAGGTCTCGGCCGCGCTGATCCCGAGCTTCGACTTGAACCACTGCCGGTTCTCATCGACCAGCGAGACCATCGCCGTGGGCACCCCGCAGATCTGGGCGGCTAGCAGGGTCAGGTCGTCAAAGGCCGCCTCGGCCGGCGTATCGAGGACCGCATAGGAGTGCAGGCTGGCAAGCCGGGCGGCTTCGTTGGCGGGGCGCGGGGGGATCATGCGGCGGGCGGGCTGGCGTAACGTGGCGGCTCATTCATCCGTGCCAGCAACGCGTTGACCTCGGCCTTGAGCGCCTGCACGCGGTCCTCCCGGTTCATCATCACCTCCTGCCAGCGCAGGAGCTCCGCCACCTGCTCGCGGATCTGCTGGTCCGCCCGCCTGCGCTCCGTGATGTCGCGGATCATGCCAAGCAGGTTGCCATCGGGCATCTTGGCGGCGATCACCTCCGCGGCAAACGTCGAGCCGTCCTTGCGCCTGAACTGCCATTCGCGGTGATAGTCCGCACGGCCGTGAATCGTGGCAAGGGCTGTCGCGATATGCTGGATCTCCTCCGGCATCACGATGTCCGCGGCGCCCAGGCGGATGAACTCTTCCCGGCTGTAGCCGAGCATCCGGCACGCGCTGTTGTTCGCGTCGAGGTAGCGGCTGTCGGGATCCGCAATGACAATTCCGTCGGGTGCGCACTCGAACAGCGTGTGATAGCGGGCCTCGCTCGCCCGCAGGGACTCCTCCGCCTGTTTCAACTCAGTGATGTCGGTCATGACCACCACCACGAGCGCGGCCTCGCCCGCCACTCTGGTGGGCTCATACCTGACGGTGTAGTGGCGCAACCCGGCAGGGGTTGGCCGTGACAGCTCGTAGGTGACGCGCTCCCCCTCCATGGCCCGGTCCAGCCTGGAGCGAATCTGCTCCTCGTAAAGGGGGCCCAGCACATCGGACAGCAGCCGGCCAACGATGTCGGACGAAGGCAGGCCGAGGATCTCGGCATAGGTGTTGTTCGCGAAGGTATAACGGTGGTCGGCGTCGACCATGATCAGGCCCACCCGGGCATTATCCGTCACCCGGCGCAGCTTCAACTCGCTGTTGCGCAGGGCCAGCTCGTTCTGCCGGCGCTCCCGGCGGAGCCGGCCGTTCTCCAGGGCCCGGCTGATGGCCGGGCCAAGCCGCCCCAGCCGGTCCTTCAGCAGGTAGTCGGTCGCACCCAGCCGCATGGTCTCCACGGCCGTCTCTTCCCCGATCGTGCCGGAAACCACAATGAACGGAATCTCCGGGTGGCGGGCCCTCACCAGCTCGAGCGCCCTCAGGCCGGTGAACTGCGGCATGGAATAATCCGACAGCACCAAGTCCAGCCCTGCGTGCAGGGCGCCGAGAAAATCCCCCTCGGTCTCCACGCGCTGCCACTCCGGGTCGTAGCCAGCCCGGTTCATGGCCCGCAGCAGCAGCTCCGCGTCGCTGGCGCTGTCCTCCGCAATCAGGATCTTGATCGGCGTGCCCATGTCATTCCTCCACCTTGGACGGTTGGTTGAGGCGCAGCCAGTAAAGGCCCAGGTCCCGCACGGCCGCGGCGTATTGCTCGAAATTCACCGGCTTTACGATGTAGCTGTTCACGCCCAGCCGGTAGCTTTCCAGCACATCGCGCTGCTCCCGCGACGAGGTGAGCACGACGACGGGGATGACCGCGGTGCGGGCATCCGCCTTGAGGCGTCGCAACACTTCGAGGCCGTCAATCTTGGGCATTTTCAGGTCGAGCAGGATGACCTTCAGGCCATCGCCCATCTTCCGGTCGGCGAACGGTCCCGTGCCGAACACAAAATCCAGGGCCTCCGCCCCGTCCCGGGCCACGTGCGTCCGGTTGGTGAGGTTCGCCTTGCGCAGGGCGCGCAACGCCAGCTCGAGGTCCTGGGGGTTGTCCTCGACCAGCAGCAGCTCGACGGCGTGGGTGTCAGGCATGCGCGGCTTCCTCCTCCGGCAGGGTGAAAAAGAAGGTGGCCCCGCGCTCGGGCACGGCCTCGGCCCAGATGCGGCCGCCATGGCGGTGGATGATCCGCTGTACCGTCGCGAGCCCGACCCCGGTGCCCTCGTAGTCCTCCGTGCGGTGCAGGCGCTGGAAGACACCGAAGAGTTTGTCGGCGTATTTCATGTCGAAGCCCGTGCCGTTGTCCCGGACAAAGAAGACCGGCGCCGCGTCCCGGTGGTGGCACCCGATCTCGATGACCGCCGGATCGCACTTGCGGGAGTATTTCAGCGCGTTGCTCAGGAGGTTCAGCCAGACCTGTTTCAGGAGCGAGGGATCACCCAGGCTCGCCGGCAGGTCGGCGAGGCGGACCTCAATCCGCCGGCCCGGCCAGGGCTCGCCCAGCTCCTGCAGCGCGGCGCGCACCAGCGGGCGGGTGTCAACCCTCCGCTTGGCCAGCGACTGGCGGTTCAGCCGCGAGAAGGTGAGCAGGTCGTCGATCAGGGCGCCCATGCGCTGCGCGGAATAGCGGATGGTCTGCAGCTGGCGGCGGCCCTCGGCGGGCAGTTCGGGCCCGAAGTCCTCGATCACCGCCTGCGAGAACCCGTCCACCGCCCGCAGCGGGGCCCGCAAGTCGTGCGACACCGAGTAGGAAAAGGCCTCCAGCTCCCGGTTGGCGCTCTCCAGCTGGGCCGTGCGCTCGGTCACGCGCTGCTCCAGCTCGGCATTCATCCGGTGCACGGCCTCCTCCGCCTTCTTGCGTTCCGTGATGTCGGCGCGGATGGCGATGTATTGGCGCGGCTTGCCGTCATCGCTGAGGAACGGGACAATGGTCGTGTCCACCCAGTAGTAGGAGCCGTCCTTGGCGCGGTTCTTGATCTCGCCGTGCCAGACCCGGCCGCGGCTGATCGTGGCCCAGAGGTCGCGGATGAATTCCTTCGGGTGAAAGGTGGAATTGATGATGCGGTGATCCTGGCCGAGCAGTTCCCCGCGGGCATACTGCGAGATCGCGCAAAACTTGTCGTTCACGAACGTGATCTTCCCGCGCGCATCGGTGATCGCCACGATCGCGTGTTCATCGAGCGCCGCCTTGAGATCCAGCACCTCCTTGGTCGAGGCGCGGAGCTTCTCCTCCGCCAGCTTGCGGGCGGTGATGTCCGCCCGGATGGCCACATATTGGCGCGGTTTGCCCTGCTCATTCAGGAAGGGGACGATGGTCGTATCCACCCAGTAGAACGAACCGTCCTTGGCGCGGTTCTTGATTTCGCCCTTCCAGACCCGGCCGTGGCCGATGGTTTTCCAGATGTCGTGGATGAATTCCTTGGAATGATGGCCGGAATTGATGAGGCGGTGGTCCTGGCCGAGCAGTTCCTCGCGGGCATACTGCGAGATCGCGCAGAACTTGTCGTTCACGTAGGTGATCTTCCCCTGCGGGTCGGTGATCGCCACGATGGCGTGCTCGTCGAGGGCCGCCTTCAGGTCGCCCACCTCCTTGAGCATGGCCTTCAGTTGCAGGTCGTCAGACATCCGGCACCTCAACTCTGCGCCGGGAACGCACGGCTCCGTGCATTCCACTTGCAGCAACACCGTGGGAAGACGATCGACGGACCGCCACCTGTTGTGGGATTAGGGTTAAGGCACACATACACCTGATTGTCGTGGCAATCTGGTCAGGCCCAGGCCCAGTAGATTCTTCGCATCAAGTGTTTGCAACCTCTCTTTTGTCCGCAAACGGCCCTAGGGCGGAGTCGGGGCAAACGTAAATTCCTGATCTTGCCTTCCCTTACGCGGTGGGCTGACTTCTTGCCTCTACTTTCCGCAATGACCTCCGCCCAGATCCGCCAGTCGTTCCTCGATTTCTTCGCCTCGAAACAGCATGCCATCGTGCCGTCGTCCTCCCTGATGCCGACCGCCCCCAACCTGCTGTTCACGAACGCCGGCATGAACCAGTTCGTGCCCTACTTCCTCGGCGACCAGGCCGCCCCATGGAAGCGCGTGGCCGACACGCAGAAGTGCATCCGCGCCGGCGGCAAGCACAACGACCTCGAGGACGTCGGTTTCGATACCTACCACCACACGATGTTCGAGATGCTGGGCAACTGGTCCTTCGGCGACTACTTCAAGAAGGACTCGCTCACCTGGGGCTGGGAACTGCTCACCAAGGTCTGGGGCATCCCGCCGAAGCGCCTCTTCGCCACCGTCTACTCCCCCGACAAGTCCAAGGGCGACCCCGCCGACTTCGACCAGGAGGCCTACGACATCTGGGCCGGCATATTCAAGGCCGCCGGCCTCGACCCCGCCGTGCACATCGTCAACGGCAACAAGAAGGACAATTTCTGGATGATGGGCGACACCGGCCCCTGCGGCCCGTGCTCCGAGATCCATTTCAACCTCCTGCCCTCCGACGACGAGAAGGCCGGCCGCGCGCTCGTGAACAGCTCGTCGCCGCGCTGCATCGAGATCTGGAACCACGTCTTCATCCAGTTCAACGCGAACGCCGACGGCACCTTCGCCCCCCTCGCCGCCAAGCACGTCGACACCGGCATGGGCTTTGAACGCGTCGCCGGCATCCACGCCACGACGAAGGGCTTCAAGGATTTCTCGGCCGAGCCTTCGAATTACAACGCCGACGTCTTCAAACCGACCTTCGACAAGATCGCCGGCCTCTCCGGCAAGGCCTACACCGGCACCGTTCCCACCGAACGCGCCGGCCTGAGCGAGCAACAGACGGTCGACATTACCTTCCGCGTCCTCGCCGACCACGCCCGCTGCGTGTCCTGCGCCATCGCCGACGGCATCCTCCCCGGCAACGAGGGCCGCAATTACGTCATCCGTCGCATCCTCCGCCGCGGCATCATGTATGGACAGAAGAACCTCGGCCTGAAGACCGGAGATTTCTCCGCGCTCGTCGCTCCGGTGATCGAGTCCCTGGGCGGCGTCTTCCCCGAGCTCAAGACCCAGCGCGTGATGGTCGAGAAGGCCATCCGGGCGGAAGAAGAGTCGTTCGGCCGCACACTCGACAAGGGTCTGCAGATTTTCAACAAGGCCGCCGCGGCCGGGTCAATCACCGGTGCCGCCGCCTTCGAACTCTACGACACCTACGGCTTCCCGCTGGACATGACCCAACTGCTCGCCACCGAGCGCGGACTCTCCGTCGATGCGAACGGCTTTGAAACCGAGATGGAGAAGCAGCGCGAGCGCGGCCGCGCGGCCCGCAAGACGGATGTCATCGTCGCCTCCACCGAGGGCGACACCGTCGCCGAGGCCACCAAGTTCACCGGCTACGACCTCACCGCCACCAGCGTTACGCACGCCAAACTCGTGGACGTCGTCAAAACCGAGAAGGACACCTACCTCGTCTTCGACCAGACGCCCTTCTACGGCGAGATGGGCGGCCAGGTGGGCGATGCCGGCCATGCGCTCGTCAACGGGGCCAAGATCGACATCACCGACACCATCAAGGACAAGTCCGGCCGCCATCTGCACAAGGTCGGCTCGTCCGGAGGACTCGCGCTACCCGCTGCGGGCTCTGCCGCCACGCTGCATGTCGACTTTGCACGCCGCCGCGCGATCAACCGCCACCACTCCGCCGCGCACCTGATCCACTGGGCCCTGCGCAAGATCCTCGGCACGCACGTCCGCCAGTTCGGCACGCACAAGACGCCCGACCGGATGCGCTTCGACTTCACCCATTTCGAGCAGCTCACCCAGGCCCAGATCAAGGAGACCGAGCAGCTCATCAACGAGAAGGTCATCGACAACTCTCCGGTCGTCATGGCCGAGATCGACTACGACAAGAAGCCGGCCGACGTCCTCGCCTTCTTCGGCGACAAATACGGCAAGCGTGTCCGCCTCGTCGACATCGGCGGTTTCTCGAAGGAACTGTGCGGCGGCACGCACGTGACCACCACCGGCGAGATCGGCGTCATCAAGATCGTCGCCGAGATGGCCATTGCCGCCGGCACCCGCCGCATCGAGGCCGTCGCCGGGCAGGCCGCGCTCGATTTCATCGCCCACGAGGAAGCCGCCCTCAAGGCCGTCAACGCCCGCCTCGGCGCCGGCGCCCATGACGTGCAGCAGAAGCTCGAGTCCGTCCTCAACCACCAGAAGGAACTCGAAAAGAAGCTGAAGGCCTTCGAGGCCAAGGCATCCGCCGGCCTCGCCGAGGAACTTTCCGCCACGGCCGTCGCCAAGGATGGCCTCAAGTGGGTCTCCGCAGTCGTCTCCGCCGACAACACCGATGCCCTCCGCTCCCTCGGCAGCCAAGTGCTCCACAAGGTCGGCGCCGGCGCGGTGGTGCAGCTCGGTGCGATCATGGACGGCAAGGTCAGCCTGGTCGCCTATTGCTCGCCGGAGGCCATCAAGGCCGGCCAGGCCGCCGGCAAGCTCATCGGCGCCCTCGCCGGCAAGCTCGGTGGCAAGGGCGGCGGCAAACCCGACTACGCCCAGGGCGGCGGCGGTGACGCCTCCAAGCTGTCCGAAGCCTTGAAGCTGTAATTGTAGGGCGGGGTCTCCGAACCCCGCCATGCTGTGATGTGATGCCGTGTTCATGGCGGTGTTCAGAGACCCCTCCCTACAACTGAGGCCTGCCGCCTCATTTACTTTCCCCACACCATGCCCGACGAAGCCCAACCCGCGCTCAAGGATTGGTTCAACGCCGCCCGCTACCGCCAGATCGCCGATCTGCTGGCTGACGCGCATCCCGGTTTCGACCGAAAACGCTTCCTGACCGTCGCCACCACCGGGCTGGACGAACTCACCCTCATCCAGCGCGTGCGCCGCGCGACCGAGGCCTGCCACGCCACGCTGCCGGCCGATTTCCCCAAGGCCGTCGCCGCCTTGAAACGCATCGCCCCGCAGGTGCAGCACGGCTTCGTCGGCATCTTCCTGCCCGACTTCGTCGGCCAGCATGGCCACGGGCATTTCAATGAATCGATGGAGGCATTGAAATACTTCACTCCTTTCAGCTCGGCCGAGTTCGCCATCCGGGAATTTCTCAAGCGTGACCTCGCCCGCACGCTCGCCGTGATGGAGCGCTGGTCCCAAGACGAAAACGAGCACGTCCGTCGCCTTGCCAGCGAAGGCAGCCGCCCCCGCCTGCCATGGTCCTTCCGGCTCGACGCGCTCGTGGCGGATCCCTCGCCCGCCGCGACCATCCTGGAAAACCTCCGCGCCGACCCGAGCCTCTACGTGCGCAAGTCGGTTGCCAACCACCTCAATGATATTTCCAAAGACCATCCCGACTGGATGCTCGCCCGGCTGAAGTCCTGGGACCTCGCCCACCCGCACACCCAGTGGATCGCCAAGCGCGCCGCCCGCACCCTCATCAAGGCCGGCCACCAGCCGGCGCTCCACCTGTTCAATTTCGGCGGCAAGCCGGCGGTGAAGCTCTCGGGTTTCAAAGTCACCCCCGCCCGTCTCAAGCTCGGTCAGGTCCTGGAGTTCTCGTTCTCCCTGACCTCGACCTCCCGCAAGAGCCAGTCGCTCGCAGTCGACTATGTCATCCATTATGTGAAGGCTTCGGGCGGCACCTCTCCAAAAGTCTTTAAACTCCGCGAACTCGCCCTCGCCGCCGGCGAGACGCAGGTCATCCGCAAGCGCCAGACGGTGCGCAACTTCACGACCCGCAAACACCACGCAGGCCGCCACCGCGTCGAGATCCAGATCAACGGCCGCATCCTCGCCCAAGGGCAGTTTTTTCTGATCCTCTAAAGGCTTGCCATCTGGCAGTAGCAGGTCTGCCAAATGGCATTTCCCGCTTGAAGAGCGCGGCCGCCCGGCTAGGGTCAAGGCATGAAAACGCGCAAGCCCAAGGCCACCACCTACGAACAGGTTCACAATAATCATGCCATGGTGCAGCGGGTCGAGGAAGGCCTGCCCGTGATGGAAGTGGTAAAGTTCGGCAAGCAGGCCGGATTCACCAACGACGAGCTGGCAAAATTGATCAACATCCCTGCCCGCACCTATGCCCGCCGGGTCGCCGACAAGGCCCGCCTGAAACTCCACGAAGGCGAACGCGCCGCCCGGCTGATGCGGATCTTTGACCGGGCAAAACAGTTGTTCGTGACGGAGGAAAACGTCCGCAAGTGGCTGCACGCCGAACTGCCAGCGCTGGGGTGGCGCACACCGATTGATTATGCCCAGACTGAGCCCGGAGCCCGCGAGGTGGAAAATCTCATCGGCCGGATTGAGCACGGGGTCTTCTCATGAACATGTTCGTGATCTGGCGGCTGACGCCCCAGCGACACGAACGGGAGGCGTTTACCGGCGAAGGCGCCGCCCTCTACGGCGGGCGATGGAACTTTCCCGACGTTCCCCTCGTCTACTGCGCGGAGTCGCGCTCGCTGGCCGCACTTGAAGTGCTGGCCAACATCCGGGATCCCCGCAGCCACTTCGCCATGCCTTGGGTGACCATATCGGCCGAGTTGTCGGCCGATTTGATCGAGAAACCGGCAAGGCTGCCGGAAAACTGGCGGGCTAACCCCTATCCGCTGGAAACCCAGCGATTCGGAAGCGATTGGGCCGCGGCCCGGCGCACCGTTGCCTTGCGTGTGCCAAGTGCGGTCATCGCCGGCGAATTCAACTACCTGCTCAATCCCGCCCACCCGCATTTCACCAAGGTGAAGATCGGCAAGCCCGAACCCTTCTCCTTCGACCCGCGCCTGGCCTGACCCTCACTCGTCGCGCAAGGCGACGAGGGGGTCGATCTTCGCCGCGCGGCGGGCGGGCAGGTAGCTGGCGAGCAGCGCCACGACGATCAGCACCAGCGAGACCACGGCATAGACCGCGGGATCCGTGGGCTTCACGCCAAAGAGCATCGTCGTCATGTAACGGCTGAGGAAATACGCCCCCGCCAGCCCGATGGCGACGCCGATGCCCGCCTTCCACAGGCCCTGCCTGAGAATCAACCCGACGATCTGGCCGCTCGACGCGCCGATCGCGCCGCGCACGCCGATCTCGCGGGTCCGCTGCGACACGTCGTAGGCCAGCACGCCGTAGATGCCCAGCGAGGACAGGAACAGCGCCAGCCCGGCAAAGGCCGCCAGCAGCAGCATCACGGCGCGCCGGTTGTCAAAGGACGACCCCACGGCCTTCTCCAGGGGACCGGCATCATAAAGGAAGATCGTCGGGTCGAGGGCCTTCACCTTGGCCCGCAGCGCGGGCACAAATTCATCCGCCGGCCGGCTGGTCCGGAGGAACATGGTTGCCCCACCCGGGCGCGCGCCCTGCGGGACGATCTGATAGATGAACGGGTTGCCGCTCTTCTCCTCCACGCCGTTGTGCGGAATGTCTTTCACCACGCCGATGATGGTCGGCCAGTCCTCGGGTTTTTCCGGGCGCGGGCCGAAGGAGAAACGCCCGCCCAGTGCGGATCCGTTCGGGAAGTATTTCTTTGCAAAGCTCTCGTCCACGACGAACAGGCGCCGCTTGGGATCGCGATCGGCCTCCTCGTAAAAACGCCCCTCCAGCAGCTTCAGGCCGAGGGTTTCGAGATAACCGGGCGTGACCTGCACCCGGTAGGCGCCGGGCTGCGGCGCACCCGGCGGCAGGGTGTCCTGCTCAAGCGTGAACGCATTGATCGGCAGCCCCCCTTGGAACGGCGTGGAGGCCGACAACGCGAGCGAAGTCACGCCGGGCAGCTCCAAAAGCGTCTGCCGCAGCCGTTCCATGAATTTGTCCGCCGCCTCGGGGGTGGCTCGCTGCGCCTGGGGAATGACGATCCGGGCGGTCACCACGCCCTTGGGATTGAAGCCGGGATCGACTCCCAGGGCCTTGGCAAAGCTGTGGACCAGCAGGCCGGCGCCGGTGAGCAGCATGAGCGCCACCGCCACCTGGGCGACGACGAGGAAACTGCTCAAGGCGCGGACCCCGCGGCCCGAAGAGGCGCCGCGCGAGCTGCTCTGGATGATCTCCGCCAGGTTGGTGCGCAGGATGTGGAACACGGGGATCAAGCCGATGAGGATCCCGATGATCACGGTCAGGCCCACGGCAAAGCCCAGCACGCGCAGGTCCAGCGTCGCCGGGAGCGACTGCGGCAGCATCTTGGCCACGTAGAAATTGCTCGCGCGCAGCGCGCCCCACGCCAAGCCGATGCCGAGCATCGCGCCCAGCGAGGTGAGCAGCATGCTTTCCAACAGCAGCTGGCGGGCGATGGTGCCGCGGCTGGCACCCAGCGCCGCGCGGATGGCCAGCTCGGACTGCCGCGCATTGGCCCGCACCAGCAGGAGGTTGGCGACGTTGACGCAGCCGATCAAAAGCACGAAGGCGACGCCGCCCTGGAGCAGCAGGAGCGTGGTGCGCACGGGCTTCACGCGCTGCTCCTGCACGCCGCCGACGTTCATGGTCATGCCGGAGCGCTCCGCGAAGGCCTTGACCGGCGGCGGCGAGGCCTCCACGTAGCGTTGCTCGAGTGTCTTCGCCTCGGCGTCCGCCTGGCCGGCGCTGACGCCGGGCTTGAGCCGCCCGAACAACTGGAGGCCGACGCCATAGCGCCCCTGCGGGTTCTCCGCGGCCGGCGGCCATGACAGCGGCAGGACAAATTTCACCCGGGCATCCCAGGCCTCGAACACCCTCGGCGCGACGCCGATGACCTTGTAGGTCTCGCCATTGATGCGCAGCTCCTTGCCGATGACGCCCGGGTCCTCGGCGAACTGGGTCAGCCAGAAGGACTGCGTCAGCACGGCAACCTTGTCGGCGCCCGGCTTGTTTTGCTCCTTGGTGAAGAACTCCCCCAGCAGCGGCTGCACGCGCAGGATCGTGAATATTTCCGCCGTCGCCCGGGCCATGTCCAGGCGGACCGGCGACTCGTCGGGGCCGAACATCTGCTGGCCGAACGACCAGAGCCCGATGGTCTCGTAGGACGACGCGTTCTTCGAATAGTCGAGGTAGATGGGCACGTTGGCCGGCATCTTGTTCAGGCCGGCCTTCACGGCGGAGCTGTAGAGTTCGACCACCGGCTCCGGATCGTGGAACGGCAGCGGTTTCAGCATCAGCGAATAGACCGTGGAGAAGATCGCCGTGGTGGCGCCGATGCACAGGGCCAGGGTCAGGAGCGTGGTGGCCGTCATGCCCCGGCCCTTCCAGAGCAGGCGAAAGGCGTGGCGCAAATCCCCGGTGATGCCGGTCAGCAGACCGCCGGATGCCGGGATGGGGTCGGAGTGTGTGGACATGGCTGGGATAACCCGGTTGGGCTGCGGAAAGTTACAACGATTATGCGGCGGCACAATCCCCATTCAGTCTGGGACGGCAGGGGGAGTTTTCCCGGCTGGAACCACCCCGTCGGTTTGCGGTATTATGCAGGCATGGGGCTCGACGCCATCATATCCCGGATTTGCGACCAGGCGGATGATTTCCTTGCCGGCGTCACCCGGCGCGACGAGGCGAAGGCCGGCATCGCCGAGTTTCTGACCATGCATCACGCCGGGCTCTCCGCGCCGGACCGCAAGGTCGTCACCGACCGGGCCATGCGCACCCTCGAGCAGGAGGGTTTCTTTGAGCGCGACGCCGGGACGGAGGACTGAGGCGGCCGCCGCTGTCAGCCCTTGGGCGTCAATGCGCCGTGGATCGCGCTGGCCAGGATCTCCATCGTGAAGGGTTTGTTGATGACCTCGCGGATGTTCAGTCCGACCGCCGCCGTCGAATCGAGTGGGCGGCCGTAGCCGGTCAGCAACACGGCGGGCAGGTCGGCCCGGAACTGGCCCGCGGCCCGGATCAGGTCGATGCCGTTCATGTCGGGCATGCTGTAGTCCGTCATCAGCAGGTCGAAATCCGCGGGGTTCTCCCGCAGGAGATCCAGGGCCGCGCGCGGGGTGTTGCAGGCGGTCACCCGGTAGCCCAGCCGCGGCAGCATGACCTTGGCCACCTCGATGATGGGCGTCTCATCGTCGACAAAAAGGATGTGCTGGCCCTGGCCCTCCTCCGCCGCCCCGGCCGGCTTCGCCGGCTGCGCGGTGCCGTCCTCCTGCACCGGAAAGTAGAGACGAAAGGTCGTCCCCCGGCCCGGCTGGCTGGTCACCGTGATCGCCCCACGGTGGGATTCCACGATCCCATGCACGACGGCCAGTCCCAGCCCGGTGCCGTCCCCCACCCCCTTGGTCGTGAAGAAGGGCTCGTAGATGCGCTGCAGGGTGGCGGCGTCCATGCCATGGCCGGTGTCAATCACCCCGAGACGGACATAGCGGCCCGGAGGCAGCGTGGGCTTGGAACCACTGTCGTCCTCGGGAAGCGAGACCACGGAAAGCGTGACCCGCAGGGTGCCGCCGCTCTGCCGCATCGCGTGCTGGGCGTTCGTGCAGAGGTTGACCACCACCTGGTGGATCTGCGTGGGGTCCGCTAGCACCGGGGGCAGATCGCGGGCCACGTCCATCTCCAGCCGGACCGCGGGCGGCAAGGTGACCTCCATCAGCCGGGCCGCCTCTGCGACGATGGCGCCCAGGTTGATCACCCGGCGCTCCTGCTCGCGCTGGCGGCTGAACATCAGGATCTGCTGCACGAGGTCCTTGGCACGGTTGCTCGCGACGAGGATCTGCGAGACCTTGCCCTGCCCTTCATGGCCGGGCGGCAGCTGCATCTTCAGGAGCTGGGCATTGCCCAGGATGGCGGCGAGGATGTTGTTGAAATCATGCGCGATGCCGCCGGCGAGCGTGCCGATGGCCTGCAGTTTCTGCGCCTGCCGGAGTTCCTCCTCCAGCTTGAGGCGGTGCTCCTCGGCCTGCCGGCGCTCGGTGATGTCGCGCACCATCGCGAGCAGGCGTCCGTCCAGCAGGAGCTTGGTGCTGGTCTCGCCATGGAAGATCGTTCCGTCCTTGCGCCTGAACCGGTAGGTGCTGAACCGCAAGCCCTGGCGCTGCAGCTCCGCCAGGCAGTGGCGCAGGTAGTCGTGGTCCTCGGGGGCGATGAGGTCGAAGGCTCCCTTGGCCAGCAATTCCTCGCGGGTGAAGCCCGTGATGCTGGCGGCGTGCCGGTTGACATCCACCAGCCGGCCGTCGGCCGCGCACAGGAAGATGGCGTCGTTGGCCTGCTCGAACAGTTCGCGGTAGTTCTGCTCGCTGCGGGCCAGCGCCTCCGCGGTGCGGCGCCGCTCGGTGATGTCGGTCAGGCTGCCGCGGATCAGCGTGCGGCCCTGCGCCGGCAGGCGCGCCAGCCGGACCTCGCAGGGGATCTCCCGGCCGGTGTGGCTGCGGTGGGTCCATTCAAAGGCGGGCATGGCCCCCGCCACCGCCTGCGCCACATAGGCCTGCGCGCTTTCCGTCGAGCGCCGGCCGTCCGGCTGGAACTCCGGGCTCAGGTCGGCCGGACCGAAGCGGTTCAGCTGGTCCGGTGGCATCTCGAAAAGCAGTTCGGCCTGGTGGTTGTAGTCCACAAAACGCCCCTGCTCCAGGTCCAGCACCACGATGGCCTCAGGCGCGGTCTGGATCAGGAGGCGGTAGCGCGCTTCGCTCTCGCGCAGCGCCGCCTCGGCCTCCTGCCGGTCCGTCACATCCAGCAGGGTGCCGATGACCGCGGGCCGCCCGAGGTAGTCGATGCGGCTGCCAAAGACCTCCAGCTGGAGCGGCCAGCCGTATGCGTGCAGGCCGCGGAACGAGTAATTCAACCCCGAGATCTCCCCCGTGAGCCGGCGGTTCAGGTTGTCCTGCACCAAGGCGCGATCCGACGCCGCCACGAGGTCGGGCACCGTCAGCTTGTTGATGATGTCGCTCGCGGGATAACCGAAGATCTCGGCCAGCCGCGGGTTCACATAGACAAAACGGTTGTCCTGGACGAGATAAACGCCGACGAGCGACTGCTCGACGAGCGAGCGGAATTGCGGCTCCCCCGCCCAGCGCAGGCTCTCGTTGACCTGCAGGGCCCGCAGGTAGTGGCGCACCAGGAGGACCAGCAGCCCCGCGGTCACCCACACGAAGCCCAGGCCCTTCGCCGTCTGCAGCAGGTCCGTCCCCGGGGCGGCCCCGGCCTGCCGGGCGACCGCCAGGTCCGAACCGACGATCCAGACCGAGCCGAGCACCGCATAGATCCCGGCCACCTTGCCGGCCATCAACCAGGTGGAAGCGGGGCGCCGCTGGGGCGTCAGCGGGTTTTTCGGGAGGGGA
>JAYRXZ010000038.1:0-27498 GCA_041917235.1 Lacunisphaera sp.
TTATCTCGGCACGTCGTTCGACAACATCCGCCTCGTCTTCAAGAAGGGTAAAATCGTCGAGGCCACGAGCAACAATACGAAGCGCCTGAACGAGATCCTCGATACCGACGCCGGCTCGCGTTACATCGGCGAGTTCGCCATCGGGTTCAACCCGCACATCAAGGAGCCGATGCGCGACATTCTCTTTGATGAGAAGATCGCGGGGTCCTTCCACTTCACCCCCGGCCAGGCCTACGAGGAGGGCGGGAATGGCAACAAGTCGGCCGTCCATTGGGACATGGTCAACATCCAGCGCCCCGAATACGGCGGCGGCGAGATCTGGTTCGACGGCAAACTCATCCGCAAGGACGGCCTGTTCACCCTGCCGGCGCTGAAGAAACTCAATCCGGATCATTTGCTCAAGGCGGGTTAACCACTAATCCACACTCATTGGGCACTAATCCAAATGCTCTGATTAGTGAGTCATTAGTGGACATTAGTGGTTAAAAATATGCCTTCCGATCCTTCCCTCCTGGCTTTCGTCCAGTCTCTGCCGAAGACGGAGACGCACCTGCACCTCGAAGGCGCACTGCCATTTGAATTGCTCCAGCGAGTGCGGCCGGAGTTCAAGGAACCGCCCATGTCGTGGGCGCATAATTTCAAGTTCCGTGACTTCGGACATTTCGAGAAGGAGCTGCTTGATATGGCATTTTCCTGGTTCACCTCACCGGAACATTATCACGAGGCGGCCAAGATCATCTTCGCCAAGCATGTCGCCCAGAATGTCAAATACGTCGAGACGAGCTTCGCGTCCGGGGTGATCGAGTTTGGCGGCCTGAACGGTCGCGAGGTTTTGTCGGCCATCCGTGCCGCCGTGCCGCCCGGTTTGGAGGTGCGGGTCTTCCTTGGCATCCATCACAATGGCGCCGGAGAGAAGATGAAGCCCGTGCTGGACGAGGCCCTGGGCTGGCCTGATCTGGCCGGCATCGATCTGCACGGCTTTGAGGACGCGCCCATCGAGCCGTGGACGGCGCCTTACTGGGCCGCGGCGCGAAAGGCGGGCAAATACACCAAGGCGCACGCCGGTGAATTCATGGGTGCCGGGTTCATTGGGCGCATCATGCAGGACCTGCAACCACAGCGCATCGAGCACGGCGTGCGCGCAGTCGAGGATCCGGTCGTCGTCGAGGAGATCAAGCGGCGCGGCATCGCGTTGGACATGTGCCCGATCAGCAATCACAAGCTCATGCCGGGCATCAGCTTTGCCAATCACCCGATCCGCCGGCTGTTCGACGCCGGGGTCAAGATCACCCTCAGCACCGACGACCCCACCTCGTTCGGCAACACGGTCACGGACGAATATGTCGCCTTGGCCGAGCGCGGCGGCTTCAACCGGAAGGAGCTGGTGCAACTGGCCCGGAACGGGTTCGAAGTGGCGTTGCTGACCGACGCGCAGAAGAAAGCCTGGCTGGAACAGCTGGCCAACGCCTTGAGGTAGGGCGCGGACTCCGTTCCGCGCCGCGGCGGTGAGCGGAGTCATCGCCCTACCTTCTTATTGCAGGCAGCCGCTGGCCATGCACCATCTGTTCGCTTGCAAGCGAACACCTACACCGTCCCTGAGGGCAGCCGCCGTGAACGCGCCGACAAGGTGCTGGCGCATGCCTTCCCTGAGCATAGCCGGGCCGCCATCCAGCGCGCCATGGAAGCAGGGCTGGTGAAGGCGGACGGCAAGGTCATCGACCAGAGCCAGGACGTGGGTCCCGGACAGGTGCTCGAATTTTCCCTGCCGGAGGTCGTGGCCGCTGAAATTAGGGCAGTCGACATCCCGCTCGACGTGATTTTCGAGGACAAGCATCTCATCGTGCTTAACAAGGCGGCCGGCATGGTCGTGCATCCGGGCACCGGCACCGGTGAGGATACAATGGTTCATGCGCTGTTATCCCATTGTGCCGGCGAGTTGAGCGGCATCGGCGGGGTGGAGCGGCCGGGCATCGTGCACCGGCTGGACAAGGAAACCTCGGGCCTGCTGGTCGTAGCCAAGAACGACACCGCCCACCGCGCGCTGGCCGACCAGTTTGCCTCCCGCACGCTGAAGAAGGAATATGTCACGATAGTCTCCGGTGTGCCGAAGAATGACAGCGGCACCATCGATCGCAGCATCGCGCGCCATCCCGTGCACCGACACCGGATGACGACGGGCGAGGGCGGCCGGCCGTCGCGGACCGACTGGGTCATTGAAAAGAAATTTGGCGAACAAGCGGCGTTGCTGCGCTGCCGGATCCACACCGGCCGGACGCACCAGATCCGCGTGCACTTGAAGTCACTCGGCCACCCGGTCTTCGGCGACACGGTCTATGGCTGGAAACAGAATCCCAAGCTGCCGGTGCCGCCGCGGGTGATGCTGCACGCCGAGCACCTGGTTTTCACGCATCCCGTGAGCGGCAAGATCATGGACCTGACCGCGCCGTTGCCGGCGGATTTCAAGAAGATGCTGACGGCGCTGCGGAAGGTGTAGGGTAGCATTCTGAGGTGTAACCGGGCCTCCGGACCGGTTTGTCAGACGCGCGCTGCAGCCAACCCGTCCGGAGGCCGGGTTCCATCTCAGATTCTGTCCAATGCCTCCGCCGCCAGGCCCCAGCGGAGGTTGTGCAGCGAGTGGTGGAAGCGCTCGATGTGCGCGTAGTCGGCGACGGTCACCATCGTGACCAGGGCGGCCGGAAACACATCAGCCCGGGCGGCGGGCAGGCCGGGGACGGCCTTGCGTTCCTCCAGGGTCATGGGCGCCAGCTCGTCGAGCAGCTCGCCCAGCGTGTGGGTGCCGATGACCGGTGGGGTGTCCTCCAGGCTCACGCCGTGCCGGGCGCCCTTGATGGCGCGCACGGTGCTCATGCTGCCGCCGGCGAAGACCGCCGCGGGGGCGATGACGGGGAAGCGAAAGCCGCTGCGCTTGAGCTCGTCCTGCACATGCCGGGCGAGGGCGCTGGCCTCGGCCTGGTCGAGCGGCGCCGCGGCGTCCTTGATGAATTTCTCGGTCAGCCGCACGCAGCCAAGCTGGAGACTCATGGCCTGGGCGATGCGCCGGTCCCGGAACAGCAGGCACTCCAGGCTGCCGCCGCCCAGGTCGAAGACGTAGAAATCAGTCAGATCGGCGAGCTCCGGGTCGCAGGTGAGGCCGCGGCCGATGAGGTTGGCTTCCTCGTCGCCGGTGAGGATGCGGATGTCATGGCCGGTGGCAGCCCTGACCCGGGCGCGGAATTCGCCGCCGTTGCCGGCATCACGCACGGCGCTGGTGGCGACGAGAACGGTGCGGATGGGCGAGAAGGGCGCGGCGTCGGCCAGCAGTTGCTGAATGGCGGCGAGTCCGCGGGCCATGCCTTCCTCGCTGAGCTCGGGCTGCGCCTTGCTGATGCCGGCGCTGATGCGGGCATCGATCGTCCGGGACTTGAGCGGAGTGATGTTTCCGGTGGCTTCGCGCGCGGCCACCAGCACCTTGATGGAATTGCTGCCGATATCGATGACGGCGACGGCCGGACTCATGGCACGAAATCCTTCGGCGCGATCAGCACGACAAACTCGCCCTTCAGGCTCATCTTCTGCAGCCGGGCCAGCACGTCGCCGGCGAGGCCGGTGAGGAAGGTCTCGTGGAGCTTCGTGACTTCCTTGGCGATGCAGATGACCCGGTCGGCGCCGAGCACCTCGACGATCTCGGCGGCGAACTTGTCGATGCGGTGGCAGCTCTCGTAGAGCGCCAGCGTGTAGTCGAAGTCGCGGTGTTTCTGCAGGAAGGCGATCCGCGCCGCCGACTTGGGCGGGAGGAAGCCGACAAAAAGAAAGCCATTGGTCGGCAGGCCGCTGGCGCTGAGCACGGCCACGAGGGCGCTGGCGCCGGGGACGGGAACGACCGGCAGGCCGCGGCGGCGGCAGGCGCGGACGATGCGGAAACCGGGATCGCTCAGACCGGGCGTGCCGGCGTCGCTGACGACGGCGACGGATTTGCCGAGGGAGATCTGTTCCGCGAGGCGGTCGGCAACCTCGGCCTCGTTGTGGTCGTGATAGGCGGTGAGTTCGCGGTGCAGGCCGAGGCGCGTGAGCATCGTGCCGGTGGTGCGGGTGTCCTCGCAGGCGACGACATCAACGGCACCGAGGATCGCGCGGGCCCGGTCGGTCAGGTCGGCCAGGTTGCCGATGGGCGTGGCCACGACATAGAGGTGGCCGGGCTGGGGGACCAGCGAGGGATTGTCGGCAGGCGTGTTCATGACGTCGCCGGAAGGACCGCGGGCGCGGCCTTATTTGCCCATGCCGGGGATGCGGCCTTCCCAGTCAGCGGGACGGCTCCACGGAATCGAGGAGTCCTGCTTGGTGGGCCCGCAGCCGGTCAAGCCGACGAGCGCCAGGAGGGACAGCAAGAACACAAAAAGGGCTTTGCGAGGTGAGGGCATGCTTATTGGGTGAATACGACTAAATCGCCGGTCTGCAACTGTCCTTTCAGGGTGCCGGGGAGCACCTGGGCGAGGGAAAAACGGGGGCGGACATCGCTGATTTGAACCTGCGCCAGTTCGGAAGTTCCCCGCTGCAAACGGATAATGGCCTGCGGGCGGGCGCCATGCGCCTCGCCGTAGTCGAGCACGACAAAGGCCGCCGCCGGACCGACGCGGACCACCTGATGGGGCACCGCCGCGGGTTCGGGGCCGGGCGCGGCCGGCTCGGGCAGGGTTTCGGCGAGCGCGCGGGTCAGCAGCCGGGTCAACTGCTCCTCCAACTCGGCGATGCGCTGGCGGCAGGCCGCGGCGTCAACCTCGGAGGCGGGTGATGGTGGCGCCGGGGGTGAAGGCGGTTTGCTGGCGGTGAGGATCAGCGTCGGCAGGACGGCCGGTTCCTCGCCTGGGCTGGGGTTGGCGGTTTGCTGGCGCAAGCTGGCCAGTTCCGCCATGAGGGCGACCTCGCGCTGTTCGCGTTCGGTCAACTGGCGGGCGAGCTGCACGTTCCTGGTTTCCGTGGCGGTCGTGCGGACCTTGGCCGAGCCGAGCTGGGAATCGAGTTCGACGGCGCGCCGGCCGATGTCGGCGGCCTGCCGGCTGGCCTGTTTCAGCTCGTAGCGCAGCTCGGCATTCTGCCGGGACAGGCGGGTGACCTGGGCTTCGAGGTCGGCGTTGGTGCGGCGGGCCATGAACAGAGCGGTGCAAGCGCCCACCGTCGCCAGACTGAGGACGCCGACATAGACACCCGTCTTCATGGGAACCGGCCGGTTCTCAGGCCTGCCAGGCGTAGGTCGAATCTGACCAGGGCTTCTGGGCGGTCTTGACGACCTTGCTGCCGGGATTGGCGGCGAGGTGCTCGAGGACCTTGAAGACGAGTTCCGTCTTGTCCGGCGCGCCCAGTTTCGCCGCGAGCGCCTCGGCGGTGAAACCGGTGCCCGCGGCGGCCTTCAGCGCCGCGTCGATCTTGAGCTTGAGCGTGATGACGCCGCCGGCGGCCTTCTTGCCGGCCTCGACGCCGGGCTGGTGGTAGGCGTTGATCCCGACGAGCGAGGCGTAGAGGCCGACCGCACGCTCGTAGAGGGCGATCAGCATGCCGATCGTCTTCGGCGAGACCTCGTTGACCGTGATGGTGATGGAGTGGCGGTTCTTCTCGCTCAGGGCGTCGCGCGTGCCGAGCAGGAAGCCCTGCAGGAAATCGCCGCTGGTCACGCCCGGCTCGACCTCGAGGGAGGTGTCGGCGCCGCGGTCCCGGAGGACCTCGATGAAGGTGACGAAGAAGTTGTTCACGCCCTCGCGGAGCTGCTGCACGTAGGCGTGCTGGTCGGTCGAGCCCTTGTTGCCGTAGACGGCGATGCCCTGGTTCACGACGTTGCCCTTGAGGTCGAACTCCTTGCCGAGCGACTCCATGACGAGCTGCTGCAGATAGCGCGAGAAGAGGAGGAGGCGGTCCTTGTAGGGGAGGACGACCATGTCCTTCGTGCCCTTGCCGTCGGTGGCCCAATACCACATCAGCGCCAGCAGCGCGGCGGGGTTTTCGCGGAGGGACTTCTTGCGCGTGACGGTGTCCATCGCGGCGGCGCCGGAGAGCATTTGGTCGACCTTGATGCCCTGGAGCGCGGCGGGCAGCAGGCCCACGGCGCAGAGCTCCGAGGTGCGGCCGCCAACCCAGTCCCACATCGGGAAGCGGGCGAGCCAGCCTTCCTTGACGGCGACCTGGTCGAGCTTCGACCCCTCGCCGGTGACGGCGACGAAATGCTTCGGGTAGTCGAGGCCGGCGGCCTTGAAGGCGACCTGCGCCTCGAGCATGCCGTTGCGCGTCTCGGCGGTGCCGCCGGACTTGGAGATGACGATCACCAGCGTCTGCTTCAGCCGGTTGCCGAGGGTCTTGAGGACGTAGTCGATGCCGTCGGGGTCGGTGTTGTCGAAGAAGGAGACGCCCATCTTGTCGCGGTTGCCCTTGATCCGGCCGAGGGCGTGGCTGACGAACTGCGGCCCGAGGGCCGAGCCGCCGATGCCGATGACGAGGACCTCCTTGAACTTGGCGCCGCCCGGGGCGGTGAGCTGCCCCTTGTGCACCTGCGCGACGAAGGTCTTGATGGCCTCGAGGGTCGAGGTGATGGCCGTGCGGAGTTCCTCCGTCGGGGCCAGCTCGGGCGCGCGCAGCCAGTAATGGCCGACCATGCGCTTCTCGTCCGGGTTGGCGATGGCGCCGCCCTCGAGGGCCGCCATGTCGGCGAAGGCCTGCTTGAGCCGCGGCTCCATGAAGGCGGGGAAGTCATCCGGAAAAGGCATGCGGCTCACGTCGAGCGACAGGCCGAGCTTCGGGTGGGTGTAGTAAAGCGACTTGAAGCGGTCCCAGGTCATAGGTGGAAAGGAGTAGCCGGCCCGGGCGGGCGGAGCTAGCCCGAAAAGCAGCATAAATCAGGGCGGCGGCGCCTCCGACCATCGCGCCGATTTCGAGATTGCTAGGGCGGGGCGGCACCCCAATCACTAAGGGCTTACCGCATGGCCTTTGATCTCAAACGTGTCTTGAAAGTGATGCTGTTCGCCTCGAACGGCCCGCTTTCGGTGAAGGATATCCAGACGGCCATCAGCCGTTTCCACGAGCAGGCGACGGCCCTGCCGCTGACCGGCGAGTCCGAGACCCCGGCCGCGCCGGAGGAAGCCGCCGCGGCCGTGCCCGCCGAGCCGGAGGAGCCCGTGCTGCCCGCACCGGTCGAGGATGATGAATTTTACCGCGACGTGCCGACGCTCGTCACCACCACGCAGATCCGGGAGGCGATGGACCTCATCTCCACGGAACTGAAGGCGGCCGACAGCGAGACCCTGCTGATCGAGGGCCACAGCGGGTGGCGCCTGGTCACGCACCCGCGCTTCGCCCGCTGGGTGCGCCTGCTGCGCAACGAGCCGCCGCCGGTCAAGCTGAGCCCGTCCTCGCTCGAGACGATGGCCGTGATCGCCTACCGCCAGCCCGTGACACGCGCCGAGATCGAGCAGATTCGCGGCGTGTCGGCCGAGGCCGGCCTGACCAAGCTGCTGGAGCGCGACCTTGTCTACATCGTCGGCCGCGCCGACCTGCCCGGGCGGCCGATCCAATACGGCACGACCGACGCCTTCCTCGAGTTTGTCGGCATCAAGTCCCTCGACGAGCTGCCCGCCTCAGACGTGCTGTCGCCGCGGCAGATCGACGCGTGGCTGCAGACGTCGAACATTCCCCGCGCCGCCGGCGACGCCGACATGGGGCTCGACGAGACCGAGGAGCAGCAGATGTCGCTCGAGCAGCCGCAGGCCGCGGCGCCGGAGAGCAGCCCGACCCCGGCTTCATGAGCACCAAGCCCGTCCGCATCGGGATCATCGGCGCCGGTGGCAACACGCGGACGCGGCACATCCCCGGCTTCAAGGCCATCCCCGGCGTGGAGATCGTCGCCGTGTGCAACCGCACGATGGCGTCCGGTGAGAAGGTGGCGAAGGAGTTCGGCATCCCGAAGGTCACCGACAACTCGCGCGAGATCATCGAGTCGCCCGACATCGACGCGATCTGCATCGGCACGTGGCCGAACCTGCACGGCAAGCTGACGGTCGCCGCGCTGCGCGCCGGCAAGCATGTGCTGACCGAGGCCCGCATGGCCCGCAATCTGGCCGAGGCCGAGCTGATGCTGGCCGAGGCGAAGCTGCACCCGAAACTCGTGACCCAGATCGTGCCGGCGCCGATGTCGCTGCCGTTTGACGCCACCATCATCGACCTGCTGCAGGCGGGCACGCTCGGCACGCTGCGCGAGGTCTGCATGACGGCCACGACGGACAGCCTCGCCGACAACACGCTGCCGCTGAGCTGGCGCCAGGACCTGACCCTGAGCGGCAAGAACACGCTCTACCTGGGCATCTATTACGAAATGGTGCTGCGCTGGCTGGGCCAGGGCGTCACCTCGCTGGTGGCCGATGCCGCGATTTTCTCCAAGGAAAGGAAGGACGAGGAGGGGGTGCCGCAGCCGACCACGATCCCCGAGAGCGTGACCGTGCTTGGCAGCTATGCCACGCCCACGTCCGCGGTGACCAACGCGCCCTGGGCCGCCAGCTGGCAGCCCACGGGGGCCCGGCTGATCGCGCATTTCAGCGGCGTGGAAACCACGGCGCCGCGCGCCGAGATCCGCCTCAACGGCAGCAAGGCCGGCCTGCGGCTGGACCTCGCCAAGGGCGAGCTGTGGCTGGCCCTGCGGGGCGAGGCCGAGAAACCCGTGGCCATCGCCCCGGAAAAACGCGGCGCCTGGCGCGTCGAGGCGGATTTCATCGACAGCATCCGCGACGGGAAACCCGTCCGCCTGACCGATTTTGCGACCGGCGTTAAATACATGCAGTTCACCGACGCCGTGTGGGAGTCGTGGACCAACGGCCGCTGGCGGGTGACGCTGTAGGGTCGGTTGGCTTGGGCGTGGGAGGGGCTTTATGCCCCGACTTTGAGTCCGACCTCGATCGTGTCGGGGCATAAAGGCCCTCCCACCAAATCAAAGACGCGGCTTACCCCCGCCGGGTGTAGATGAAATAGGCCGTCAGGAAGATCAGGGCGACGGCACCCAGGGCGAAGAAGAAGGCGAGGTAGCAGCCGCGTTTCATGTCCTTGGCGGCGGACTGCGGGTCATGGCTGTCCTGATACCGGGCGATGATCTCCTGGGCGGCGCGCGCGGCCGCTTCATCGGCTGCAGCCGCGGTCGGGCGCGCGATGACGGGGGCTGCTGCCGGGGTCACGGGTGCCACCGGGGCGGCTGCTGGCGGACTCACCGGGCCGGTTTCCTTGGCGATCTCGCGGTCGAACCATGCGACCTGCTCCTGGGCGAGGGCGCGCTGGCGTTGGAGATCGACGAGGCGGTCGGACATGGGTGGGAGGAAAGGGAAATTGGAAATGTCCGGCAAGGTGGAACCCGGCCTCCGGACGGGTTTGTTGGACGCGCAACCGCCAAGTTGGGCGAGCACCCTGAAAACGCGTCCGGCTGTGCCCGCCATAGCCTTGGCGACGGTGGGAGGCCGCGTTCCACCAAAGAAAAAGGCGCACCTTGCGGTGCGCCTGAAAGTTGGGAGCAGCTCGTCCGCTCAGACCACGTTCACCTTGCGGTGGGCCTTGTCGAACTCGACGGTGCCGTCGCGGAGCGCGAAGAGCGTCCAATCGCGGCCGGTGCCGACGCCCTTGCCGGCGTGGTGCTTGGAGCCGCGCTGGCGGACGATGATGCCGCCGGCGAGAACCTTCTGGCCGCCATAGAGCTTCACGCCGAGGCGCTTGGACGCGCTGTCGCGGCCGTTGCTGGAGGATTTCTGACCTGTTTTATGTGCCATGGTAGTGGGTCCTTAAGCTTTGATGGACTCGATCTTGATGACCGACAGCTCCTGGCGGTGGCCGCGCTTGCGCTTCGAGCCCTTGCGCTTGCGCATCTTGAAGACGATGACCTTCTTCCCGCGCTTGTTCTCGAGGACCTTGGCCTTGACCGAGGCGCCGGTGAGGAAGGGGGTGCCGACCTTGAAATTGTCGCCTTCGCCCGCGGCGAGGACTTCGTTGATTTCGACCGTGGAGCCGGCTTCCGTCTTGGGATAGCGGTCCACGATGAGGATGTCGCCCTCGCTGACCGAGAACTGCTTCCCCTGTGTTTTGATAGTGGCTTTCATAAGTTCAAAGGGGCGAAATAAGGGGAGTCGGCGAGGGGTAATCAAGGCTTTATTTTACGGTTCGCTTAGAAACGCGTTCCGCCGGGCTGACAAAGAGATAGTTCACGAAAAAACTCAAGCCCAGCACCCCGCTCAGCGTGCGGATGTTGCGCATGGCGCCGACGACGCTGGAAAGGGGGCTGGAAGCGGGCTCCTCTATGCGCAGCAACAAGATACAACCGAGCAAGCTCAGCATCGGTTGAACCAAAAAGACCAGATGATAAACGTCCAACGGCGCATAACCCCGGGCGAGGAGCCGGGCCAGCACTTCGCCCCCGATGATGGGGGAAAGGGCCGCTACTACCGAGGTGACGGCGAGGTTGAGGCCGATGGCCAGGCTGCGCGCCTCGGCCGGGATCAATTTCAACAGGATCGTGAACTGCCCGAGGATGAAACCTGCGCTCAGCGCGCCGCCCCAGAACCACATGCCGTAAAGGATCGAGCTGTTCGCCGGCGTGATGATGCACCAGAGGAAATTCTGCGCCTGCCACAGCCCGAGCGCCACTGCCATGCAGGCCTTGTTGCCATAACGGTCGAGCAGTCCGCCCCACACCGGCAGCGACACGATGCCGCCGAGCGCCGTGAGCGTGGCCAGGATGCCGACCTGCACGCCGGAAAAATCCAGCTGCTCGAACATGAACACATGGTAGAAGGGACCGAAGCAGTTCGAGGCGAAGGACCATACGGCGCCGAACACTATGAAGAGCAGCAGCGAGTGCGACCGGCGCAGCACGGCGACCTGCGCCGACAGCGGCAGGGTCGCCGCCTGCTTTTCCTGCGTCCGCGGCCGGCGGTCGGGCATGCGGGCGAAATAAAACAGCGACGCCACCCGGCAGACGCAGGCCAGGGCGATGATGACCTGGAAGGTGCGCGCGGAGTATCCGCCCCACGACAGCCCGCAGCCGGCCCCCAGCACGAAGACGAGCGTGGCGCCTTGGATGAACCGGTTGCGCTGGCCGAAATAGCGGCCGCGCAGCCGGGCGGGCACGAGGTCGTGCATCCAGCCGTTCCAGACGACGGCGAGCACGGCGTTGAACAGCGACGCGACGAACACCCAGATCAGCAGGAAGCGGCCGGTGGCGACCGGGTCGTCGGGCGAGAGCGAGGGGAGCATCCAGCCCAGCCAGGCCCAGCAGCCGGTGTGCAACGCCGCGGCGATGATGGCGGTCGGCCGGGCGCGGGCCCAGCGGGTCACCAGCGGCGAGATGAACACCTGCAGGAAATTGCACGCAAACGGCACCGAGCTGGCCGCGCCAATGTCGGGTTTCGACAAGGGAAAGCCCTTCGCCACGAGCGCGGTCATGAAAATATTCACCGGCAGCGACATCGTCACGATCGGCGTGGCCAGCACGCCCTCCGCCACGCTGGCGCGCATCCCCAGCCGCAGGATCTCGCGGTTCTGGGCCAGGGTTGGCCGGGCGGGAGTTGCATTCATGTGGGCGGTGCGAGATATCGGGGCATGGCGCGCGTCCTTAAAGCGAAATCTCTCCAGCACCGGCGCACGGTGGCCCTGGCGCGGGGCCTGGTCGGCAAGGTGCTGGCCCGGCGACGCCCCGACGGCACGGTTGCGCGGCACCGCATCACCGAGGTCGAGGCTTATGACGGAGAAAGCGACCTGGCCTGCCACGCCAGCAAGGGGCGCACGAGGCGCACGGAGGTCATGTATCGGCCGGGCGGCGTCTGGTATGTCTACCTCTGCTACGGCGTGCACGAGATGCTCAACCTCGTCACGGGGCCCGCGGATTATCCGGCCGCCGTGCTCATTCGCGGCGTGGAGGGGATCAGCGGGCCGGGCCGGCTGACCAAGGGTCTGGCGATCGACCGGCAATTAAACGGCGCGGCGGCCGGCCCGGTGGCGGGCCTGTGGATCGAGGATGACGGTTTCAAGGTGCCGCGTGGGATGCTGCGAACCGGTCCGCGCATCGGCGTTGACTACGCCGGCCCGGAGTGGGCGGGGAAAGCGTGGCGGTTTTGGGTCGAGGTAGGGGCGCTTGCCCCCAAGCGCCCGGGCCGTTGAGGGCAACGGCCCCTACCTACTTCCCGGCGACCGCCGCCGCCTTCTCGTAACCGCTCAGCAGCAGCGTGGCGGAGCCGAAGCGGAGCTTCAGCTGCATCTTCACCGGCAGGCGGGTGTCGTCCTGCGCGATCCAGACCTTGATCTCGCCGCCGCGTTTGAAGAGTCCCTTCGGGTCCTTCTCCATGCGGGGCACGAGCACGAGGGTCTTGTAACGACCCATGGGCGTGCGGACTTCCTCGTAGGCTTCCGCATAAATGGAGATGGCGTAGAAGTCCCGGGCAAACTGGACGACGATGTCGCGCTTTTCGCCGGGCTTCAGGTTCCACTCGCGGGTCTGCACCAGCGCGCTGATCAGGTCGAGCGGGTCGCCGCCCTCCGGCAGGGCCAGTTCCGCGCTGCGGCCGGTGCGCACGCGGTCGGTGTAGGTGGCGAGGCGCTTCTCGTAGTCGATCTTGAAATCATTGTCGATGGGCCGCTTGGGATCAGCGCCAGTCTCGTGCACGGTCAGCAGGCGCCCGGTGGGCCGGTCGATCACCGCCTCCGCCTTGCTGTCGAATTCATAGAGCCCGCGGACGATGCCGCGGGAGCGGGTGTCCACCGTGACGCGGGCCAGGTCCTTGCCGTCGGTGGTGTCGCTCTTGCCGGCGATGGTGATGTCACCCGCGTGGCTGAAGATGGCGAAACTCACCTTGTAGGTGAGCTTTTCCCCGTCGCCGATGGCGGTGAACGGCGCGGCGGCGGCAAGCAGGGGCAGGCAGAAGAGCAGGAGGGCGGAAAGTTTCACGGGAGTCGTTGGACAGCAGCAATGGGAGAAAGTGCGGTCGCCGTCGAGCGCAGGCTGATAATGTCGTCTTATGGTGGAACCGGGCCTCTGGACCGGTTTGTTAAGCGCCCGTTGAAACAACCCGTCCGGAGGCCGGGTTCCACCTGCCAAATGTCGCCTCTCAACCCAGCTTCAGGTCCATTTGGTTCTGCTGGCCGATGGCCCAGGCCTCGATGCCGCGGGCGCGCAGGGTGGCGGCGAACTCCTTGGCGAAACCGTGCAGGGTGTAGACGACCTTCGGCTGGACCTTGTCCACGAAGGCCAGCAGGTCGGGGAAGTCGGCGTGGTCGGACAGCGGGAAGGCCGCGTCGCACCGGTTCTGGTAAATCGCGCCACTGTCCATGGCCCAGCCCGACGCGATGGCAGTGCGCTTCGGATTGATCCAGGTCAGCGGGGCGAGGTGATTCTGCATGGGCGGGGCGATGACCACATGCCCCGCGTGGTTGCGGGGATCGAGCAGGCCGTAGGGCGGGAGCTTCATGCCGAGCTCCGCGTAACGCTTGGTCATCTTGAGGCTGTTGGCGTGCAGCATGACCGGCAGGCCGGCACCCCCGACGATCTGCAGCAGCTCCTGGGTCTTGCCCAGGCTGTAGGCGTATAACACCGGCGTGACCTTGTCGGCCAGTGCCTGCCGACAGAAATTGACGATGTCCGCCTCGATCTTCTCCTGCGGCGGAAACACATAGCGCGGCAGGCCGAAGGTTGTCTCCATGATGAGGACGTCGGCGCGCGGCGACGCGCACGGTTCGGCCGCGAGGCTGGGCCGGAGCTTGAAGTCACCCGTGTAGAGGAGGGTGCCGTGCTCCGTCGTGGCGTGAAACATGGCCGAACCGTAAATGTGACCCGCTGGATAGAGACGAACCGCGCAGCCAAAGTCCGCGGTAAAGGGCTCGCCGAAGCCGAGGATGTGTTCCTCGCGTTTGCCCCCGACACGCAGCCGCATGAGGCTGGCGGTCTCGCGCGTGGCGATGATCTCGCGGTGCGACGCGATGTGATCGGAGTGGGCATGCGAGACGAAGGAGCGGCTCTGGGATTTCTGCGCGTCAAGCCACCAGCCGATCTGCGGCAGGTTGACCCCGTGCTGGTGCTGGACTTCCCAGGACATGGAGCCAGCAAGGATCGCTCCGGGCGCGAAGTCAAAGGCGCGGGCCGGTCCTGCTGACAACCCTGTGTCAGGAGAGGTTGGGTCTTGTAGGGGCGTGGCTTGACCACGCCCGCGGGCGCGGACGAGCCGCGCCCCTACAACAAACTCACTTCTCCCGCGACGGGATCAGCGGGATGAGGTAGTAATCCTGGCCGCCGTAGCGCCACACCTTGGAACCGGGCGGCATGTTGTCGGGCAGCACCTCGGGAGGGCGGTAATTCGGCGCGTCGTAGATCTTGTCGCGGGGGATGGGACCCCAGGGCACGAGCGATTTCCGCTTGGGGGCCGGGGATGACCGGAAGAAACCATCCGGCCGCGTCAGCGGTTTGTCCGCGATGTCGGAAGAGGCACGCAAATCAGCCGGTCCCGCCAGGGGCAGCGCCGGTTTCGCGGCTTCGTTGAATTCACGGGCGACCTCGGCGGGATCCCTGAGGTCGGCGGCGGCGGCCGTGGCGGCAACCGCGAAACTGGCGAGCAGGTGGGGTGTCTTCATGGCCGGAAGTGGCGGATGTGACCCGGGGCGGCCGCGAATGTTGCCTAGGCGGCGAAATATTTGTGCCGAACGAAGCGCCAGGCCGTCACGAAGAAAGCGGTCAGCGGCACGGCCAGCATCATGCCGAGCACGCCGCCCAGCGCCTGGCCCCAGAAAAAGACCGCCACGATGATGGCGACGGGGTGCAGGCCGGTCTGCTGGCCCATGATGCGGGGTGTCAGCAGCCAGCCTTCGATCAGCTGCACGGCGGCGAAGACCGCCACGCAGATACCCACCAGCGGCAGGCCGCCCTCGGGTTGGAGGAAGGCCAGCGGCAGGGCCACGCTCAGGCCGAGGATGCTGCCGAGGTAGGGGATGATGTTGAGCAACCCGGTGAGCAGGCCGATCGCGAGCCCGAACTTGAGGCCGGCGATGGAGAAGCCCGTGGCGAGCAGCACGCCCATGATCAGTCCGATGAGCAGCTGGCCGCGGAAGAAGGCGACCAGGATGCCGAGGAATTCGCGGATGAGAAACACGACGTCGTCCCGGTGTTCCTTTTGCAGGAACGGCAGGTGGTCGGGCAGGGAGCGGGTCGGGTCATTGTTGGAAAGCAGGAAGAAAAACAGGTAGACCGGGATGACCGCAAGGGAGGCCACGACGCCGAAGATGCCAAAAATGCCCGCGCCGGCCGACTTGAGCGTCGGGGCGATGTGACCGAGGAGGTCCTGCGCCTGCTGGGTCAACCCGTCGAGCGCGGCCTTGACGGTGGGGTTGTCGAGGTAGGGGCGGATGATCGCCAGCCACTCGGGAAAATGGGTCTCGCTCCACGCGACGGTCTTTTGCCACAGGGTGGGCAGGTAGGCCACGAACTCCAGCAGCTGGGAAACCAGCGCGGGCAGGAAGGTGATGAGCAGCCCCGTCACCAGCAGCACGAACACGAAATAAAGCAGCACGACGGCCACGGGGCGCTTCACCTTCAGGCGTTTCTCGAAGACGGTCACCACCGGGCGCATGAGCAGGGCCAGGATGCCGGCGACGGCCAGCGGCCAGATGACGCCCGAGAAGGTGCTGATGAACCGCGCCACGCCGGCCAACAGCACATAGAGCAGGAAGCCAATGGCGCAGATCGCGGCAAACCCGAGGGCAAAGCCGACGAGCCTGCGCTGGGCGGGGGTCAGGAGCGGTTCGGAGTCGGCGGGCATCGGAGGACGCATGACAGAGAACAGAGGACAAAGCCTTCGGCCAGACCAAAGACCGTCCATGAAAACGGATCCGGGATGGCTTCCGCGAAGCAGTGGCTGGATGAACCGATGATTGATCCCTGCCAGACAGGCCGTATGATCGTTCATGAGACGGCTACTGCTGCCTTGCGTGGTCCTTGCATTGGCTGGATGCCGCCATGGATCGCAGGAATCTCATGCCACGGGAGCGAGTTCGTTCATCTTTGTTGAGGCCGGGAGGGTGGCCACGGACCAGGTGATGGTCGGTGATGTCGGGGAGCCGAGCGCGGCGAAATACTCCGAGAACTACAGCCCGGCCTTTCCGCTCAAGCCGATGGTCCTGCCCGTCTATCCGCCCAGGGCGTTGGCGGGCAGGGCAGGCGCGGCAACGGTCGGCGTGCGGGTGAAGGTGGACGCGGCCGGCCGGGTCATCGAGGTGGGGCCCAGCCTGCTGGTGTATTCCACGCCGGGGCCGTTTGCGGAGGACTTCCAGGCGGCTGTGCAAACAGCGGTCATGCAGTGGCGCTTCCGGCCCGCGGCGATCGAGAAGATCGAGTTTGTGCAGGCGCCCACCGTGTCCTACAACCGGATCGTCGGCACGCAGAAGGTCGAGACGCAGCTGGATGTGGTCTTCAATTTCACGGCGACAGGCGGGGTGGAGACGGGGAAGTGAACGGAGGACAGAAGACGGAGAACGGAGGACGGGGTTGGCTACCCACTGGACAGCGCAGCTTCTGCTCAGACGCGGCCCAGCTGGAGCTGGGCCCTCCACTCAGGTTTCGGGCACGGCGGCCGGCTTGAGGCGGTGGGCGAGCTTGTCGTGGAAGAGCCAGCGGCCGATGGCGGGCATCAGGAGCATCGCGCCGAGCATGTTGAAGAAAAACAGGAAGCTGAGCAGGATGCCCATGTCGGCCTGGAATTTCAGGGCGGACCACGCCCAGGTGCCGACGCCCGCCGCCAGGGCGCTGCCGGTGAACATGACCGAGGTGCCCATGGTGGCGAAGGCGAAGCACAGCGCGTCCTCGAAGGTCTCGCCCTCCTCCAGCCGCTCCTGGATGGCGGAGAAAAGATAGATGCCGTAGTCCACGCCGATGCCGACGCCGAGGGCGATGACGGGGAGGGTGGAGGTCTTCAGGCCGATGTTTAGGTAGTATTTCAGCGCGTAGCCGAGGTAGGAGACGACGACGAGCGGCACGATGACGCACAGCGCCCCGCGCCAGGAACGGAAGGAGATCAGGCAGAGGACGATGACGGCGGCATAGACCCACATGACCATCGGGTTCTGCGCGGCCGAGACCACCTCGTTGGTGGCGGCCATGACGCCGACGTTGCCGGTGGCGAGCTGGAACTTGGCGCGGTCCGTGCCGTGGATGGCGCGGAACTCCTTCACGGCGGCGACGACGCGCTTGATGGTCTCGGCCTTGTGGTCGCGGAGGTAGATCATCACGGGGATGACGCTGCCATCGTCGTTGAGCAGGCCGGTGGCGGTCTCAACGGGCGAGACGGACTGGGCGAGCATGGCCGGGTTGCGCGGGATGATGCGCCACTTGAGGCTGCCCTCGTTCCAGCCGGAATTGATGGTCTTGGCCACGTCGGTCAGGGCCATGGTGGACTGCACGCCCTCGATGTTGCGCATGTGCCAGCCGAAGCGGTCGACCAGCGCCATGATATCGTGGTCGATCACGCCGTTGGGCACGGTCTCGACGAGCACGGTGATGACGTCCACGCCGATGCTGAACTCCTTGGTCACGACGGCGGTATCCTTGTTGTAGCGGGAGTCCTGGCGCAGCTCAGGCACGCCCGCATGAAGGTCGCCGATCTTGACCTGCGAGGACTTGATCCAGCCGAAGACCAGCAGGAAGAGGGAGACGACGATGATGACGACCGAGCTGACGGGGCCGGTGGTGAAGTTGGTCAGCCGGCGCCAGTAGGGCTGCAGGGCGAAGCGGCGGAAATTCACGCGTTTCCGGAAACCTGGGCTCATCCGGGTGTAGGAGATGAGCACCGGCAGTAGGAAGCGGTCGGTGAAGATGATGAGGAACACGCCGAGGCTGGCCGTGATGGCGAGTTCCTGGATGGTCGGAACGGCCACCAGGTAGATGGTGCTGAAGCCGACGGTGCCGGTCAGGATGGCCACGCAGCCGGGGACGAAGAGGTTGCTGAACGAGGCGCGCGCGGCGGCGGGCTCGTCCTTGCCCATGTTGATCTCATACCGGAACGAGCGGAGCATCTGCGTGGCGTGGCTCAGCGCGATGGCGAAGATCAGGAACGGCACGAGGATCGAGAGCGGGTCGATGCCGAAGCCGAGGAGGTTGAGGATGCCGAACTGCCAGATCACGGCGCAGAACGACGTGAGCAGCGGCAGCACCGTGAGCATCAGCGACTGCGAGAAATAATAGAGCAGGACCGCCGAGATCACGAGGGCGATGCCGAAGAAGACCAGCACGCCCTTGGCCCCGTCGGTGATGTCGCCGATGACCTTGGCGAAGCCGATGATGTGGACGCTGATCTGGTCGCTCTGGTATTTCTCCCGGATGTTGTGCTCGAGGGCGGCGGCCACCTGGGCGTAATCGAGGCGCTGGCCGGTGGCGGGATCGACCTCCAGCAGCGAGGCGATGACGGCTGCGCCGGTGAAATCGTTGGCCACGAGCATGCCGACGCGGCCGGACTTGATGATGTTCTGGCGCACGCGCTCCAGGCCGAGGGCATCCGGGGTGAAGTCAGCCGGGATGACATTGCCGCCCGCCAGGCCGTACTCGACGACCTCGATGTAACGGACGTTGGGCGTGTAGATGGACGTCACCTGCGCCCGATCCACGCCGGGCAGGTAGTAGGTCTCGTCGGTGACGGCCTTGAGGGTCTTGAAGAATTCCGGGGTGAAGATGTCGCCCTGCTTTGCCACGAGGGCGATGACCACGCGGTTGGCGCCGCCGAACTGCGTCCGGTGCTTCTTGAAATTCTCGATGTATTCGTGACCGGTGGGCAGCGACTTGTCGAAACTGGCGTCGATGCGGGTCTTGGATGCAAACCAGCCCAGGACCCCGGTGATGATCACGAACACCGCCAGGGTGACCGGGCGGTAGCGGAAGACCAGTTCCTCGAGGTGCTTGATCATGGCAGGGTGACGCGCACCGCGCCGGCTTCGCCGACGGTCAGCAGGGCGCCGTCGCCGGCGTCGATCACGGCGGCGACGCTGGTGCCGAAGTCGGCGGGCTTCCAATGGTCGAAAGTGACGCCGCGGTCGCGGCTCACGAAGAAATTGCCGCCCTGGCCGGCGAGCACGATGCGGCCGGTGGCCAGGCGGACGCCGCCCATGATGAGAATCTGCAGCTGGTTGCTTTCGTCCGTCCAGCTGGCGCCCTGGTCTTCCGAACGCAGGATGTGGCCGCGAAGGCCGTAGACAATGACGCGATTCTTGTCGAGCGGCAGGGCACCGAAGAGCGAGCCGTCGTAGGGGACCTCGGAACGGGTCCATTTTTGGCCCCCGTCCTCCGAGATCAGCAGCAGGCCGCCTTCGCCGGCCAGGTAAAGCGTGCCGTCGCTGCCGGCGGTCAGGCGGTTGTAGTGCACCTCGTCCTCGGAGGGATGCGCGGCCGTCCAGGTCTTGCCGCCGTTCGCCGTGACCATGAACTTGCCGTAGGCGCCGACCGCAAAGCCGTTGGCGGCATCGCGGAAATGGACGTCGAGGTAAACCGTCTCCAGGTCGGTGCCGGTGTCCTGGCGTTGCCAGGTCTGCCCGCCATCGGTGGTGGCGAGGATGACGCCGTCGTGGCCGACGGCCCAGCCGTGCCGGGCATCCGGGAAGGAGACACCCGTCAGCATTGCGCGGGCGGGCACCACGCTCTGCGTCCAGCTGCGCCCCTGGTCGGCGGAAAGCAGCACGTGGCCGCGGTCGCCCACGGCCACCAGGCGGTCTCCGGCCCGGGCGACGGCGAGCAGGAGGGATTTCGGGGCAAGGGGCGCGGGCTCGGAGCTCTCGGCGGCAGGGGCGGAAACACCGAGCAGGAGCCCGAGCAGCAGGCCGGACCATCGCCATGTCATCCTGAGCGAAGCGAAGGATCCAGCGCCGGGTTTGCGGGCGATCATGCGGCTGGATTCTTCGCTGCGCTCAGAATGACAGGCAAGACAAAGCATGGGCGGCAAGAAAAAGGGCGGCCGTTGCGGGCCGCCCTCGGGGTTAATGGTCTGCTTCAGCGGACGCCTTCCTGGCGGAGCGTCGCGGCGGTGTAATCCGACGGGCTGCGCACGAGGCTGAAGTCATACATCTTGGCCTCGTTATCCAGGCCGATGGCGAGGTAGCGGCCGGCGAGCAGGTCGGTGTGGACCTCGAGCGTGCTCCAGAAGCTCTGGGCATCATAGTAGTTGATGCAGTGGGCCTCGGAGACGCGCCAGAGCTGGCCGCGGCCGTCGTATTGGTCGACGGCGAGGATCTGCCAGCTGTCCTCGTCGATGTAGAACGTCCGGCGGGAATACACGTGGCTGGTGCCGGCCTTGAGGGTGGCGTCCACGACCCACACGCGGTGGAGCTCGTAGCGGGTGAGGCCCTGGTTGATGTGCAGCGGGGTCAGGATGTCCTTATACTTCAGCGACGAGCTGTGGAGCTTGTAGGAGTTGTAGGGGACATACATTTCCTTTTTGCCGACGAGCTTCCACTCGTAGCGGTCCGGCGCGCCGTTGAACATGTCGAACTGGTCGGAGGTGCGCATGCCGTCGGCGGCGGTGCCGGGGTTGTCGTAGGCGACGTTCGGGGCGCGGCGCACGCGGCGCTGGCCGGTGTTGTAGAGCCAGGCGCGGCGCGGCTCCTTCACCTGGTCCATCGTCTCGTGGACGACGAGGATGGAGCCGGCGAGGCGGGCGGGCGCGGTGACGGCCTGCTTGAAGTAGATCAGGACGTTGTCGAGGTCCTTCTCCTGGATGCCGTCGCGCACGTAGTTGAAGAGGAACTCGTCCTCGAAATCCACCAGCGTGTAGCTGCCGTTGCGCTGCGGGGCGGCCTGGCTGATGTTGCGGTTGGCCGCGACGCCGCGGTAGCGGGTGAGGTGGTTCCAGATCACCTCGAGGCCGTTCTGCGGGATGGGGAACGGTGTGCCGATGACGGCGCCGGTGATGCCGTTGCCGCCCTCGGCCAGGGCCGCGGTGGTGGCATACTGCTTGGTGGCGTCGTAGATCCGCTGCGGGTTGGAGGCGCTGCGATGCGTCGGGTAGACCGGCATCGTGTAGGTCGGGTAGGCCTTGAGCAGCGCGAGGTGGCCCGCGGTGAGCTTGTCGGCATACTGGTCGGCGTTGGCGCCGGTGATGGTGAACTTCGCCGCGTCGCCCGCGAACGGGTCGGGGTGGTGCATGCCGGGCGTGTAGCCGGCGGGGGCGGTCGTGAGGCCGCCGGTCCAGGCCGGGATGGAGCCGTCGGCGTTGCCGGCCTTTTCACCGCCGAGCGGCGTGAGGTCGTTGCCGAGGCGGCTGGCGTCGGCGGCGGAGAGGGCGGCCTGGGCACAGAGGACGGAGGACAGGAGACCGAGGACGGACAGAAGGGATTTCGTATTCATGGAGTGGAGGTGCGCAGGATTAGAACGAATACTTCAGGTTGCAGGAGACGTAGTCGCGGTCGCCGAGCAGGTTGTAGCGGCCGGCGCCGAAGAAGTTCACGTAGCGCAGGTCCAGCGCCCAGGCGTTCTGGAAGGTGAACTCCGCGCCGACGGTGAGCGACTTGCGGCCATGGAGGAAGTTGCCCATCGGCAGCGGCGTGTTGCCGCCGACATCGTGGGAGTAGACCAGCAGCGGCGACACGTTCACGCCCTTGAAGGCGTTGTTGTAGTCGAGGCGGGCGACGAGCTGGTAGCCCCAGGAGAAGTCGTCGGCGAAGGCCGAGGCCGGCTCGGAGCCCGGCAGGGTGCCGGCGGCGATCTGGGCGGCGACGCTCGTGTTGCTGCCGGAATTGTTCATGTAGTTGATGTCGCCGCCGACAAAGGTGCCGGCGCCATCGTAGCGCAGCGTGCTCTTGGAGTTAAGGTCCGCGTTCACGAAGCCCGCCTCGGCGAGGAAGGTGCTCTGATCGGCGCCGAAGAAGCCGCGCGTCACCTTGGTGGCGGTCATCTGGCCGGTCACGACCTTGTGGCGGCGGAAGCCGGGGATGTAGGTGTTGAGCGCGAAGGCGCCGATCTGGTTGTTGGCCGCGAAGCGCGAGCTGAGCGGGGAGAGCGCGGCGAAGAGCAGCTCGACGTCATCCACCTGGAAGGGCTGGTTGCTGCGGTAGCTCAGCTCGCCCTGGAGCGCGATGCCCTTGATGCTGGTGTTGAAGCTGGCGCCCCAGAGGTGGATGTCCCGCGGGAACTCGATAAGGTAGCGGCCGGTGGCGGCCCGGGTGAGCAGCTCAAGCTGGGAAAACTGGCTGCTGGCGCCCGCGACAGTCGGCAACAACCCCTGCAGCGGGGTGAGGACATTGAGCGTGGCGGTGGCCGTCGGGTCGCCCAGGGAGGCCCCGATCAGCACGGTGAGGGCGGTGGGCAGCGGCACGCCCGCGGCGGTGGAGGCGGCGCTCAGGCCGGCCATGAAGGTCGCGTTGGCCTGCAGGGCGGCGGCGGTGTTGCCGGTAATGTTGCTGACCACGATGCCCTCGGTCGGCGTGCTGGCCGAGATGACCGGCAGCCGGCTGTGGTAATTCATGTAATAGAGGCCGAACTCCGTGTCGCCGAGCCCCTGGGCGACCCAGCGGAGGTTGACGCCGTATTGGCCGGAGTCGCCGGGCTCGCGGTCGGTGCCGCGGCTGATCGCCCCGATCGGCGAGCTGTCGGCGATGGCGCCAAAGCCGAGGTAGACCTTCTTGCCGCCTTTGGCCACGAAGTCATTCGTGCTGAAGAAAGTGCCCGGGGGATCGACGCGGGTGCGTTCCCAGTCGAAGAGATAGAAGGCCTCCAGGCTGAGGTTCTCGGAAATGTTGACGGAGCCCGACGCCATGAAGAGGGGCCGGAGCGCCTCCTTGAGCTCGGAGCCCGGGGTGCGGAGCTTGGCGACGTCGATGGGGTTCACCGAATTGACGCCGTTGGGGATGAAGGTGCTTTCACCCCAGCTCAGCACCTGGCGGCCGACGCGGAAGGTGATGGCCCGGCCGCCGAGCTCGCCGTTGAGGTAACCGTAGGCATCGAGCAGCTCGGCGCCCTCGGACACGATCTTGTCCGCCTCGTCGTTCAGCGGGGTGCGGGCGCGCGTGCCGTTGGAGTTGACGAAGTCGTTGAAGTAGAAGCCCCGCACGAACACGCCGGCGTTGTGATACTTGATGAGCAGGTCGTGGTTCGCCTTCACGAGGAAGGAGGCCGTGCCGGCCTTGTAGTTCAGGTTGCCGTCGTCGGCGTTGACGGAGCGCTGCAGACCGCCGTTGGCGAGGCCGTAGAGGCTGGGGTCCGGGTCATTCAGCCGGTAGAGGCTGCCCACGGAGAGGGTGGTGTCGAAGCTGCCCTTGGCATCTCCGAGCTCAAACAGGAACGCCCGGGCGGCGGGCGCGAATCCAAGGGCGAGGCCAAGGCTGGCGACGGCCGGAAAACGCAGACAACGGGGGATGGCATTGCGTAGTTTCATGACTGGTGTGCTAGGGAAACCTCACATTAGGCGAGGTGGGGTTAGGGTAGGGGAACAAGCCGGCGGCTTGGGGTTTACTGGCCGGCATGAAGCGGATTTTCCGGGGGGACTTCAAGTGCTAAACCGCAGTCAGGCAGGGGCTTTCTTTTTGCATTAGCCTTTTGACGCCCGGGCCAAAACGGCAACCTTGGGAGTCCATGGACGCCGCGTCGCACATCCACATCAAGGGAGCCCGGGAACACAATCTCCGGAACCTCGAGCTGCGCATTCCGCGCGGCAAACTGGTCGTGCTCACGGGGCCCAGCGGCTCCGGCAAGTCCTCGCTGGCCTTCGATACCATCTACGCCGAGGGCTACCGCAAATACATGGAGAGCCTCTCGGCCTCCGCCCGCCAGGTGCTCGAGCAACTGAAGCGCCCCGACGTCGACTTCATCCACGGCCTGTCGCCGGTGCTGGCGATCGAGCAGCGGACGGGCGGCGGGTCGCCCCGCAGCACCGTGGCCACGGTCACGGAGGTCGCCGACTACGCCCGGCTGCTCTGGGCCCTGTGCGGCGAGCAGCGTTGTCCCAAGGATGGCGGCCGCGTGGAGAAAAGGTCGCTCGACGACTGCCTGGCCCAGCTCTTTCGCGATGCGCCCGGCGAACGCGCGGTCATCCTGTCCCCGTGGATGAAGGCGAAACCCTCCGTGCTGCGCGACGAGCTGCCCGGGCTGCGGCAGCGCGGCTTCCAGCGCGTGCGCATCGCCGGCGAGATCAAGTCGCTCGACGAACCCCGCCTGGTGCCGAACGGGTCCGAGGAACTCGCGGTCGAACTGGTCGTGGACCGGGTGCAGGTCACGGCGGAGCAGCGCAGCCGCCTGGCCGACTCGCTCGAACTTGCTTTCCGCGAGGGCCAGAACCGCGCCATCGTGCTCGCCCAGAAGGGACATGACGCGCCGTGGCGCGAGATCAGCCTGAGCCAGAGCCTGAGCTGCGTCATCTGCGGCGACGTGTTCGACCCGCTCACGCCGCGGCATTTCTCCTTCAACCACGCCGAGGGCGCCTGCGAGACCTGCGGCGGGCTCGGCCGCCAGCTGACCTTCAGCGAGGAGCTGATCGTGCCAAAGCCGGAGAAATCCGTGCGCGAGGGCGCCATCAAGCCCTGGCGCATCGGCGGACGGAACCTCATCATCCGCCACAGCTCGATCCTCAAGCAGCTCGCCGAGCAATTGCCCTACGACGCCGAGACGCCGTGGCAGGACCTGCCGGCGGAAACGCGGCACATGCTCCTGCATGGCGCCGGCGAAAGGCTCTTCAGCTTCCGGGTGCGCAAGACGCAAAAGGCCGAGGCGAAGCCGTTCCCGGGCGTGATCGCCCTGCTGGAGGCCGGCCGGCGGGAATCGCGCAGCGATGGCTACCGGGCGCGGCTCGCCACCTTCATGGCGAGCGGGGAGTGCCCGTCCTGCCACGGCCTGAGGCTGAATGCGCGCAGCGCGGCGGTGCTGCTGGGCGGCAGGAGTTTCGCCGAATTCACGGCGGCCGACATCCGCCGCGCGCTGGAGTTCATGGCGGGCCTGCGGGCCGTCCTGCCGGCGACCGACGCCGTGCGCGAGGTGCTGGATGGCGTGACGCAGCGGCTGCATTTCCTCAGCGAGACCGGCCTGGGTTACCTGACCCTCGACCGCGAATACACCACGCTCTCGGGCGGCGAGGCGCAGCGCGTGCGCCTGGCGACGCAGCTTGGCATGGGGCTTGTCGGCGTGATCTACGTCCTCGACGAGCCGAGCATCGGCCTGCACCCGCACGACAACCAGCGGCTGCTGGCCACGCTCCGCGAGCTGCGCGACCGCGGCAACACGGTGCTGGTGGTCGAGCATGACGCCGACACGATGCGCATCGCCGACGAGCTGATCGAGCTCGGGCCCGGCGCCGGCACGGAGGGCGGACAGATCCTTTTTCACGGTTCCCCGGCGGATTGCGCCAAGCTGCCGGCGTCCGCCTCGCGCACCGGCGCCTATCTCGCCGGCAAGCTCGGCGTGGTGAAGGATGGCAAGACGCGGCCGCCCGACGATCGCTGGCTGACCGTCAAGGGCGCCACCGAGCACAACCTGAAGGGCGTGGACGCGCGTTTCCCGGTGGGCCTGCTGACCTGCGTCACCGGCGTGTCGGGCTCGGGCAAGAGCTCGCTCGTGAACGACATCCTGGCCACGGCGGCCGCGCGGAAGCTCAACGGCGCGAAGATGCTGCCCGGCCGGCACCGCGGGCTGACCGGCTTCGAGCATTTCGAGAAGGCGGTCGTGGTGGACCAGGAGCCCATCGGCCGCAGCCCGCGGTCGAACCCGGCGAGTTATGTCGGCCTGCTCGACCTGTTGCGCGACCTGTTCGCCAAGATCCCGCTCGCCAAGGTGCGCGGCTACAGGGCGAACCGCTTCAGCTTCAATGTCCGCGGCGGGCGCTGCGAGCGCTGCCAGGGCGACGGCCAGATCAAGCTCGACATGCAGTTCATGGCCGACGCCTACACGCCGTGCCCGAGCTGCGACGGCCGGCGGTTCAACCGCGAGACGCTCGAGGTGCGGTTCCATGGCAAGAGCATCGCGGACGTGCTGGCCATGACGGTGGCGGAGGCGATGACGCTGTTTCGCGCCGTGCCGCGCATCATGGAGAAGCTGGCGACGCTCGAGGCGGTCGGCCTCGGCTATCTCCAGCTCGGCCAGTCGGCGACAACGCTGTCAGGCGGCGAGGCGCAGCGCATCAAGCTGTCGCTCGAACTCAGCAAGCGGGAGCAGGGGACCACGCTCTACATCCTCGACGAGCCGACCACGGGGCTGCACTGGACCGACATCCAGCGGCTGATGGACCTGCTTTTCAAGCTGCGCGACGCCGGCAACACGCTGGTCGTGATCGAGCACAACCTGGATGTCATCAACCTGGCTGACTGGGTCATCGACCTGGGGCCCGGCGGCGGACCCGATGGCGGTGAGATCGTCTATGCCGGCACGGTGGAAGGACTGGTGAAGGAGTCTCGCTCGCTGACCGGGCAGGCGCTGATTGCGGAAAGGAAGAAGTAAGAATCAGGAGGAGCGGTTTCGTCCTTCATGATTTCCGCCCGAACTGCGGGTGTCCCTCGATGCGCTGCTCGACTGAGGCCCTTTGCGCATCGTCGAGGCCGGCCGGGTATTTCGAGTCGCTGCGCCGCCAGCGGGCCAGCCATTCCGCGCCGAGCAGCCGCGGGGAACTGGGCATACCGTCAAGGCCCGGCGGTTGGGTGAAGGCGACCGTGGTTGTCGCCTTGGGGCCCGTGCCGGCGCCTTCCGCGACATGGAAGCCGGCCAGCAGCAGCGCGACGCGCACGGCGGTGCCGGCGGCGTAGGTGTAAAGCTCCGCCGGCCCGTTCTGGCAGTGGCGGTGGATGCGGGCAAAGACGTCGGTGTGCCACAGCGCGGTGTCCGTCTTGCTGGAGAACGGGTCGTAGAAGATCAGTTCGGGCGGCGGCGCGGCCTCCAGGTGCTCGAGGAAATCGCCGCGGAGCAGCTGCCAGTCGATGAGACCCGAGGCGTGGCCCCAGCGGCCCTTGTTGAGCAGGCCGTGCGGCGCCCCATGGCGGAGGTGGGGAAAATGGGAGGCGTGGCGCGCGGCGAGGATCAGCGGATCAAGGTCGCGCTCGAAGCTGATGAGATGCAGCGGGCGAAACGCATCGGGCCCCGTGGCGGCGAGCTCGCGCTCGACGCGGTGGACTGCGGCCATGGCGTTGGAGGCGGCCCCGAGGCCGACGTCCCAGACGACGAGCGGCTGCATATCATCCGGCGAGCGACGGCGCAGGCGCTGGGCGAGGTTCGATTGCTCGATGTAGAGCCGGTTCGCCTCGTCCTCCGGGGCGGAAACGGAGTGCATGACCTCGCCGGAGCTGACCTGGCGGATGCTGGAGAAACCCTGCGGCGCGGTCAGAATCTCATAGTCGCCGCGGCGCGGGATGATCTGGGATTTGGCGGGAGCCGGACGGACCGAGGGGTTGGCCTGGTCCTCGCGCACCAGCGCGACGCGCTGCCGCTCGTAGTAGCTGGCAAAGGTGCCGTCCAGGATGGCACCGCGGATCTCCGCCATGAGCTGCTGGTAAAACGCGAGGTTG
>JAYRXZ010000039.1:0-26916 GCA_041917235.1 Lacunisphaera sp.
CAACCACGGCGAAGGGGATGAACACCCGCGGCGCCATGGTGGCCACGGCGGCGGCCTCGCCCGGCACGGCCAGCAGGCCGCCCGCGACGATGAACTCCGCCGTGCCGAGCTTCACCCGGTCCCCCGGCTTCAGGCCGAACTGCACCATCAGGCTTTCCTCGAGGATCACGTTCTGGCCGCCGCCCAGCTTGGAGCGCAGGCCCGCGGGGCGGGTGTCGAAATTGCCGTAGAACGGGAAACCGGGCTCGACGGCCCGCACCTGCACCAACCGCGTGCGTCCGCCGGCATCGGGCAGTATGAGCATGGAGTTGAAGGAAATCTCCCGCGCCTGCTCGCCGCCGAGGCCGGTGACGAATTTCTCCGCCTCGCCCTCCAGCTTCGCGCGGGCGGTGACGGTCAGGTCGGCGCCAAGCAGCGTCTTGGTCTGCTCCTCGATGGCGAAGCGCAGGTTGTCGCGCAGCGAGCCGACCGCCACGAGCGCGGCCACGCCGAGCACGATGGCGAGCGAGAACAGCAGCAGCCGGCGGCGCGAGGCCCGGGTGTCGCGCCAGGCCATTTTGAGGATGAAGCTCATGCGCCGGTGCCCTCGTCGGAGATGACATGGCCCGAGCGCAGGCGGAGGATCCGCTGCGTGAGGCGGGCCAGCTCAAGGTCGTGGGTCACGAGCACCAGCGTGGTGCCGCGCTCGCGGTTGAGGCCGAAGATGAGGTCCACCATCGCGTGCGCGGTGTCGCCGTCGAGGTTGCCGGTCGGCTCGTCGCAGAAGAGGATGCGCGGGCGGTTGATGAAGGCGCGGGCCAGGGCCACCCGCTGCTGCTCGCCGCCGGAAAGCTGCGAGGGGTAATGGTCGAGCCGGTCGCCCAGGCCGACCCGGGCCAGCAGCTCGGCGGCCTCCCTCTCGTCGGCCCCGTTGCCCCGGAGCTCGAGCGGCACGAGGACATTCTCGGCGGCCGTCAGCGTGGGGATGAGCTGGAAATTCTGGAAGACGAAGCCGACGCACTCGTTGCGGACGAGCGCCCGCTGGTCCTCGGACAGGCCGCCGATCTCGCGGCCATCGAGGTGGACGCTGCCGGTGGAGGGCTGGTCAAGGCCGGCGCACAGGCCGAGCAGGGTGGTCTTGCCGCTGCCGGAAGGCCCCACGATGGCGCAGGTGCCGCCGGCCGGGATGGCGAAGGATACCTCGTGGAGAACGGTGAGGGCACCGGCCGCCGTGGGATAGGTCTTGGTCAGGCGCTCGACTTTTAGGATAGATTGAACACTCATGGATTCTCCAAATGGGCCTGAACAAGAGTGAAATTACCCCAAATCGCCAATGCCAAACGTGGCGGACGGTCTTTCTCTGCCTTTGGCTGGTCACCGGGCTGGGCGCGGCGGAAACGAAAACCATGCTCTTCTTCGGCGACAGCCTCACGGCCGGCTACGGGCTGGACCCCGACGAGGCCTTCCCCGCCCTGATCCAGCGCAAGCTCGACGCCAGCGGCCGCGCCTGGCGGGTCGTCAATGCCGGGCTCAGCGGCGAAACCACTGCGGGGGGATTGCGGCGGCTGGACTGGATCTTGCGGCAGCCGGTCGACATTTTTGTCATCGAACTGGGCGGCAACGACGGGTTGCGCGGAATAGACCCGCAGACCTCTCGCTCCAACCTCGAGACCATGATCAAGCGCATCCGCGCACGCTATCCGGACGTAAAGGTGGTGCTCGCCGGCATGCAGATGCCCACCAACATGGGCCCTGAATACACCCGCGAATTCGCCGCCATGTATCCTGCTCTCGCCCAAAAGCTCCCGATCACCCTCATCCCCTTCCTGCTGGAAGGCGTCGGCGGGGTGCCGGAGCTGAACCTCCCCGACGGCATCCACCCGACCGCCGAGGGCCATAAAATCGTCGCCGAGACCGTGTGGCGCGCCTTGCAACCGCTCCTATGAAATCCCCGGGCAAACTCGCCGTCCTGGCCGCGTTGCTGGCCGGCACCGCCCTGGCCCAGAACCGCTCGCCCGCCGGCTGGCTCGGCAACCTGACCGTGACGGCGGCCGGCACCGCCAGCTGGGTGGAAAACATCAGCCGCACTTCCTTCGAGCCCGCGCGCAAGGACGCCGCCACTTACGAGCTCAGCCTCAGCGCCAGCCGGCACCGCCAGCTGGCATCCGCGTGGCTCCTGCACGGCAGTGTCGACGCCGCCCTGCTGACCGTGCCCGATTATGACCTGGGTAACCAGCTCGAGCTCGGCCCGCGGCTCGGGTTGCAGCGCAAGTTCGGGCTCGGTCCGCTTGCCCCGGTTCTCCAGCTCGACACCACCCTGACCTACAAGTCCGCCCGGCTCGCGGCCGACCGCGGCTGGACCGCCGAGGCCAGCCTGCGCCTGGGCAAGCGGTTCACCCCGGGCTTCAAGGCCGGTCTCACCGGCCAGTGGATCGAACACAGCGCCCGCAGCGCCACCTTCGACCTCTCGCAGCGTTCCTTCACCGTCGACGCCACGTGGGACATCACGGAGCAGTGGAGCCTGAGCGGCAGCGCCGGACGCCTGAGCGGGGACATCGTGGCCAACGCGACCTGGCCGGTCTGGGCGCAGGCCATCAGCGGCGGGTTCGGTCCTGAAGTTTTCAATTATTACACGTCCCGTCCCTGGGAGGTCACCGACCTCTATGGCGCCGGCTGGGTCTCCTACAACGTCGAGGCCGACGTCGACCTCTGGTCGCTGGCGGCGGCCTATGCCTTGTCCGACCGCACCACCGCCGAACTCCGCTTCCGGAGCGCCTTTGTGGTAAATAAAATCGGCATCCGCTACCCGACAGATTCTTGGGGACTTAGCGTGGTTCATCGGTTCTAATCGGGGCATGAGATCCCGGCTTCTTATTGCACTGCTCGTGCTCACCGTCGCCACGAGGGACGCGGCCGCGTCCCCCGCGCTCATCGCCACCGTCAGCGACGCCAAGGGCGCGCCGGTGACTGACGCCGTTGTCTCGCTCATTCCGCTGGACAGCGCCGTCCCGCCCCCCGCCGAATCGTCCGGCGAGATCGCCCAGCAGACGCAGGAATTCCTCCCCTACGTGACCGTCGTGCAAGCCGGCACCCAGGTGGTCTTCCCGAACCGGGACACGGTGCAGCACCATGTTTATTCACTCTCGAAGGCGAAGAAGTTCGAATTGCCGCTCTACAATCCCGGCCAGAAGGAGTCGCTCGTCTTTGAATCCACCGGTTTGGTCACCCTGGGCTGCAACATCCACGACTGGATGATCGCCTACCTCCTGGTGGTGCCCACGCCCTACTTTGCCAAAACCGACGATCAGGGCCGGGCCACGGTGACGGCGCCGGCCGGCCGCTACCGCGCCGAGGTCTGGCACCCCCGCCTGTCCGCCGCGCTCACCCAGGAGATCGCCCTCCCGACCGGGGAGACCCTGACCCGCGATTTCAAACTCACCTTGAAACCGGACCGCCGCATCCGCCGCGGCGGCGCCACCAAGACGGGCGGCTATCGCTGACCGTGGCTTCGCCCGTCCTCCGCTTCCGCCGCTTCAGCACCCGCCTGCTGGTGATCGTGCTGGGGCTGCTCGCCGCCGCGCTGCTGAGCACCTACCTGCTGGTCACGCGCGCCAACCAGGCCAACGCCATCGCCCACATCGAGAGCCGGCTCGCGGGCGACGTGAAGGTGTTCTGGGCCTCGATTGATTTCCGCAAGCGCTTCTTCGTCGAGGGCGCCAAGGTCGTGAGCCGCGACTGGCCCATCCGCACGCTTTACCTGCAGCCGCAGCTCGACCTCAAGACCCTCCGCACGACCATGGAGAGCTACGCCGCGCGCCTCAACGCACCGGTCTTCGCCACGTTCGACATCGACGGCGCGATGCTGGCGACCACCAACGACAGCCTCACCAACGAGTCGTGCGGGCCCTTCCGGCACCTGATCCAGAAGGCCGACGAGAACGGCTGGGAGCAGAACAGCGATTTCGGCTACCTGGAAGGCAAACTCCACGTGCTGATCGTCGTGCCGCTCTACGCGCCCGAGCCGAACATCATCGGCTGGTTCGGCATCGCCTTTCCCATCGACGACCGGTTCGCCCGCGAACTCAAGGAAACCACCCAGACGGAAGTCACCTTCACCAGCGGCCTGACCGAGGAAACCAAGCGCGTGCTCGCCACCACGCTGGCACCGAGCCTCGCGCAACAGGTGGCGGACCAGGCCCCCGCCGAATTGAAGCCCGACGGTCAGGTCATGGTGACGAACATGGGCACCGAACGCTATGTGACCCTCTATGCGCCGCTGGAGCTGCTGGCCGAGGACCCGGCGCGCATCACGCTCCAGCGTTCGCTGGAGACCGAGCTCGCCCCGGCCCGGCGCCTGGAGCAAACGATGCTGTTCATCCTGCTCGCCGCCCTGATCGCGGCGTCGCTGGTCGCCCTGGCGGTCGCGCGCGGTGTCAGCCAGCCGCTTCAGCACCTCGCCGACCACACCAAGCTCGTCGCCGCCGGCGACTACACCCGCCGCCTCGAGCTGCCCCGCGAGGACGAGATCGGCCAGCTGGCCACCGCCTTCAACCACATGACCGCCGGCCTGGCCGAGCGCGACCGCGTCCGCGACCTGCTGGGCAAGGTCGTCTCACCCGAGATCGCCACCCAGCTGCTGCAGTCCGACCTCAAGCTCGGCGGCGAGGAACGCGAGGTCACCATCCTCTTTTCCGACCTGCGGGACTTCACGGGCATGAGCGAGCGCATGGCACCCACCGAGGTGCTGGCGCTGCTCAACCGCTACCTCGACCGGATGAGCACGATCATCGAGAAGCACGGCGGCGTGATCGACAAATACATCGGTGATGCGATCATGGCCCTGTTCGGCGCCCCCGTCGCCCTGCCCGACGCCGCCGCCCGCGCCCTCGCCGCCGCCCGCGACATGGCCGATGCCCTGCACGACATGAACCGCGAGCTGGAGGCCGAGGGCAAGCCGACGCTGGCCTTCGGCATCGGTATCAACACGGCCCGGGTCGTCGCCGGCAACATGGGCTCCCACACCCGACTCAACTACACCGTCATCGGCGACGGCGTGAACCTCGCCTCCCGCCTCGAAACCATGACCAAGGATCCGGCCCACCGGACGAGCATCATCATCAGCGAAGCCACGGCCCGGGCCGTGGGCGAGGAGTCAAAATTGCGGTCGCTCGGCGCCGTGACCGTGAAGGGCAAGACGGAGGCCGTGAAGGTCTTTGCCGTGGATATCCAGCCCCGCCCCTGGCCGACCCGCCCGCAGGCGCGTCCGCCCACCCAACCACCTCATCCCGCGTAAGCCCCGGCCGGCGCCTCCTGCAGCAGCGCGCGAACGTCGGCGGGGATCGGCTGGGCGACCATGCCCCCCTTGGCGTCGGCCGTCACGCACACTGCCGTCACCTCGCCGGTCGCGCACAGCGTGCCATCCTTCCGAAACTGGAAGACATAGGTGACCGAGCGGGTCGTGAGTTTCTTCACGAAAAGCCTCACCACGACGGTGTCGTTGAACCGCAGCGGGACGCGGTAGGCGCAGCTGACGTTGACCCGCGGCCACCCGACGACCTGCCCCGGCACGAAGGAGATCAGCGGCAGCCCGAGCGAGCGGTAGAAGCCCGTCTCGCAGGTTTCCATCCAGCGGAAGAAATTGGCGAAGTGCATGATGCCGGCCATGTCGGTCTCGTGAAACTCCACCTGGCGCGTAAGGCTGAACTCGCTGGGCATGGGTAAATACTCCCTGAAACCGACCGGCCGTGGCAATGCCGTTCAACGGCGGCTTGAGTCGGAGCCTCCGGCGGTCAGACTGCCGGCCATGAAACTCCTATCCCGCTTTCTCGCCGTGGGCGCCTTGCTCACCGCCTTCCAGGCCATCGCCGCCAGCACCTTTGAGGGCAAGATTTCCCTCGCCGTCACCGCCGAGCGCGGCCGCACGATGAACATGGACTATTCCCTCAAGGGCCAGAAGGTCCGCATGGACATGAGCGCCGAGGGCAACCTCGTCTCCTCGATCATGGACATGGGCAAGATGGAGATGCTGATGCTCATGCCCGACCAGCAGATGTATATGGTCATGCCGATGAAACAGAAGGTCGAGCAGGCCATGGAGAAGGCCGGGGTGAACACCGCCGACATCGAGGTCACGGGCAAGACCGAGACCATCCTCGGTTACAAGTGCAACCAGATCCTCGTGAAGGACAAGGGCCTGGTCACCGAGGTGTGGGCCGCCGAGGGCCTCGGCGCCTTCATGGGCCTCAGCGGTGGCGGTCCGATGGGCGGCGGCATGATGGGCGGCGGCAAGCCCGCCTCGGCCAAGTGGGAGGAGGCGCTCAAGGGCAAGGGCGGTTTCCCGCTGCGCGTCATCACCCGTGACGCCAAGGGCAAGGAGTCCTTCAAGATGGAGGCCACCAAGATCCAGCCCGGCTCCCTGCCCGACTCACAGTTCACGGCGCCGGCCGGCTACCAGAAATTCGCGATGCCCGGCATGGGCGGCGAGTAAGCCGGCTCCAATCAAATTTCCCCAAACAAAAGGCCGGGCTCACGCCCGGCCTTTTTGGTGTTCGTAGTCCGGAATCCGGTCAGTTGCCGATCTTCAGCAACTCGGCGGCGGTCCAGAAGGTGTTGCGGCCTGCGGTCTCGGCGCGGACCCGGGCGACGGTCTCGGGCGAGACCTCGGGGGCCGTGTTGCCCCAGGAAGCACGCACATAGGAAATGACGTTGGCGACCTGCTCGTCCTTCAGCGCGCCGCCGAGCGGGGCCATGACGTTGTTGTATTCCTTGCCTTCGACCGTGATCGGGCCGTTGAGGCCGTGGAGCACGATGCGGATGATGCGTTCCTCGCTGCCGGTGACCCACTCGGAGGCGACCAGCGGGGGATATTGCCCGGGGACGCCCATGCCGTTGGCCTGGTGGCAGGCGATGCAGGTGGTGTCGAAGACCTTCTTGCCCATCTGGGCGCGGGTGAGGGCGGCCACCTTGACGGCGCCGGGCTTCTCGCGGTTGGCGTGCTCGCTGTAGACCAGCGGGTCGAAGCGGAGCGAGAAATGGGCGAGGTAGATCGAGCCGAAGAAGACGGCGCAGCACATCAGGCCGAGCAGCACGAGCGGGAGCATCGAGTAACCGTCGGTCTTCTCGGGCTTCTGCTTCTGGAGCTGGGCGTGGACCTGCTGGATGCTGTCATCGCTGGCCGCCGACTGCTCGACGCGGAAATTGGAATCGTTCGCGCTCATCTTAGTGGCCTCCCTGCTTGGGCGCCGGCGTGTTGCGGCTGCGCTCGGTGGGATAGTCGTAGGTGTCCTTCAAGCTCTGCAGGTAGGCGACCAGCGCGACCGCGCGGGGCGACGGGACGACCTCCAGGCCGGGGCCCGGGGCGAACTTGGACGGCAGCGACAGGGCGTGCGCCGAGGGCTGGCGGCCGGCCACCGGATGCACGTCGAAGAGGAAGGTGTGGGCCGGCATGTTGGTGCCCGCCGCGACGGACTGCGGCGCGTAGAGGAGCTTGTAGAACCACTGGGCGTATTCCTCGGGCTTGGCGTCGCCGAGGCGGCTGCCGACGTTGCGCAGGTCCGGCCCGAGGCGGTTCTGGCCGATGAGGACGGTCTGGTCGCGGATGTAGTCGCGGGCGTAGCTGCCGCGCTCGCCCCACTTGCGGCCCTCGGCGAGGTCGTTGCCGAAGCCCTGCTGGCGGACCTGCTGGGTGTGGCAGCTGACGCAACCGAGGTCCTGGTAGACAAGGCGGCCCTGGTTCGCGAGGCCGGACATCGGCTGCGGGTAAAGCGTCTCGTCGGCCGGATCCTTGAACTGGCTGAGGCCGCCGATCTGCTTGTGGGCGGTCAGGAGGAGGCCGGCCCAGGAGAGCGCGAGGGTGGCGAAGACGCCGAGGAAAAGGGCGAGTCCGTTTTTCATGCGTGGCCCTCCAGGCTCAGGGCGGGAGGTGTGCGAAGCGTGGCGGCCGCCGTGCCCTGCGAGTTGATCGGGCAGGCGATCCAGACAAAGTTGATCAGGAAGGCGACATGGCCGACGAGCAGCAGGCCGAGGGCGCCCGTGCGGAAGGCGAACCAGAAGGTCATGGCCTTCGTCAGGCTGGTGAACGGCACGGCGGCGTCATTGAGCATCTGGCCCTGCGTCCAGCCGGCGTAGGTCAGGCCCGCGACCATGAGCACCACGCCGAGGGCGGTGGCGCCGAAGTGGAGCTTCACCAGCGCGGTGGAGCGCCATTCCTTGCCCGTCAGGCGCGGCAGGAGGAAGTAGGCGGCGCCGAACATCGCGGTCGAGAAGCAGGCGTAGAAGGTCAGCCAGTCGCGCAGGCCGTCCAGCAGCGTGAACTGGACGGTGGCGGCGAAGCCGCGCATCGAGAGCGCGAGGTTCATGACCGCGGCGAGGATGAAGCTCGCGATGCTGATCAGGATGAAGCGGAGCGTCGGGCTGGACTTCGCGGTCTCGAAGCGGCCGGACAGGGTGCCGAAAAGGTTGATGGCCACGATGACCACGCCGACGACGACCAGCATGTTGGCGACGATGCCCATGGTCGGGATCCACACCGGCACCGGGGCGCCGATCAGGCGGCTGCCGCCGGCGAAGGCCGAGGTGATAGCCAGCCACCAGAAGGCCAGCGAGGCCAGGTAGTAGTTGGAGACGGGCTTGCCGAGGATCTTGGGCAGGAAGTAATACGCCGCGGCCAGGGCGAGCGGCACGAACCAGAGGTTGTAGAGGCCGTGGGCATACCAGGCATTGACCACCGGCTGGAGGACGCCGCGCGCGGGGGCCTGGAAGAGCATCACCTGGGCGATGGCGTAGAGCCACGGGAACCAGAAGGCCGCGCCGAAGATATACCACTGGGAGGCGTAGACATTCTCGGTGTTGCGGATGCTAAAGGTGGTGATCGCCCAGACCCCGACCAGGGCGTAGGCCGCCAGCAGGAGCAGGCTCACGTAGCGGGGCATCTCAAGCAGCTCGAAGGAGGTCGAGTAGCCGCCGAGGATGCCGAGGACGCCGAGGGCGACACCGGTGTTCCAGAACTTGGCGGCGATGAAGAGCCAGCCGCCGTGGCGGAGAGTGGTCGCGGACAGGCGGGCCATCAGCCAGAGGCCGAAGGCAAAGGCGGCGTTCATGCCCCAGCCGTAGACGAAGGCGTTCTGCGCCGCGGGCGCGAGGCGGCCGTGGGTGACCCACTCGCACCCGGCGAGGAAGTCCGGCGAGTGCAGCTGCATCGCGGCGGCCAGCTGCATGAGGCCGCCGAGCAGCAGCCAGCCCAGGCCATAGGCGAAGAAGACGAGCACCGGCCACTTGGCCGAGGCGTCGATCTCCATCTGCTCCGTGCGGTTGTTGGCGGAAGGATTCATCACAGGGGCTTACTTCTTGGCGTGGTCACGGACGGTGAGTTCGATGGCGCGGTCGATCGGCAGGCGGACGGTGCCGGCCTTCTGGTCGATCCAGGCGTAGCTGGTCGCGGCGGCGTGTTCCTTGGCGACGTGCTCGGCGAGCAGGGCCTTGCGCTCGGCGGGCGTCTTGACGCCCTCGACGGGATCCACGGCGGCGGCGTGCGGGGCATAGACCTTGCGGGCCAGCCAGCCGAACAGCGCGAAGCAGACCAGCACGAGGACCGTGGTGAACACGGGCGTGCGGTGCGGGAAGGAGAATGAGGAGGAATCGCTCATGGCTTAGTGGGCGCCCTCGACCACCTGGCCGGGTTCCGGGGCGGTGGCCTCGTGGTGCGTGAGGGACTCGACGATGCGCGGGTCGCGGATCGGGATGAGCTTGGCGGTCGGGAAGCTCTTCAGGTAGGACCAGGCGCAGATGCCGCCGACCCCGATGGCCGAGGCCAGCACCCAGAGCAGGTTCAACGACAGGAACGGCAGCGGCTCGTCATGCGCGTCCTTGAGGGCGGGCAGGACGTTGTAGCAGAGGTCCACGAGGATGATGGCGGCAACCCAGACGCTGATGATGAGCGCGGGCTTGAGCTCGGCCTTGTTGCGGTAGCGCAGCCAGGACAGGAAAGGCACGAAGAAGTGGCCGAAGAGCAGCACCATGCCGACCCAGAGCCAGTCGCCGTGCTCGCGGATGTTATACCAGAAGGTCTCCTCGGGAACGTTGGCGTTCCAGATCAGGAAGTATTGGGAGAAGGTGACGTAGGCCCAGAACACCACGAACGCATAGGCCAGGGCCGTCAGGCAGTGCAGCTGGTTGGTGTTGAAGATGCCCTTGTAGTCGCCGCGGTGATAGAGCCAGTAGGTGATGACCACGCCGACCGCCATGGCGCCGCGCATGCAGTTCGCGAAGAACCAGACGCCATACATCGTCGAGAACCAGTGATACTCGAGGCTCTTCATCCAGTAGATGGCCGCGAAGGTCAGCGTAAGGGCCGTGAGCGGGATGCCGATGGCGGCGTTGCGCCGGTTGGCGAAGGTCCACTTGGGGCTGCCGTCGGCGTCCTGGGCGAAGGAGGCCTTGCGCAGCAGGGCGGACAGGCCGATCCAGATCGCGAAGAAACCGACGGTCATGCCGGTGAACATGTTCAGGTTCAGGAAGCCCGCCTTCTTCACGTAGAGGGGATCGGCGCCCACGGTGTGGCCGCCATGGATCACGGTCGAGGTGTCCATCCAGGACCAGATCAGGCCGGGCTTCATCCAGGCGACGATGAGCAGGGGCAGGAAGAGCACCGCGAGCCACTTGAAGGCGGAAATCCCGTGTTCGAACTGGCGGCGGATGACCGTCGACCAGCCGGCGTCCGTGATGTGGTGGATCATGATCAGCAGCAGCATGCCGATCGCGACCGCAACCCAGAAGGAGAGGCCGACCAGATAGGACAGGGCGACGTGCTGCGCGGGGGAGACCAGCAGGCCGAGGGCGGTGACCGCGAGGCCGGCCAGGCCGGCCAGCAGGAAGCGGGTGGCCAGGACGGACGTCGGGGCGGGTGAAGAAGAGGCGCTCATGTTACTTCAGCCCTCCGCGCTGTTCCGTGGGGACGTCATTGATCGTGCCGTGGGCGGCGCGCTGGAGGGCGCGCACGTAGGCGACGACGGCCCAGCGGTCGTCGGGGGAAAGCTTGTCGGCGTAGGACATCATGGTGTTCTTGCCGTGGGTGATCGTGTTGAAGATCTCGCCCTCGGCCATGCCGCGGAGGCGGTCGTCATGATAGGTCGGGGTCGTGAGCATGCCGTAGGACTTGGTGATGCCGTTGCCGTCACCGAGCGTGCCGTGGCAGGGCGCGCAGTAGATCTGGTAGCGGTTCTGGCCGCGCTCGAGGAACGCGCCCGTGATCTCCAGGGAAGCCGGGAAGCCGCGGCCAAAGGTGCCGTCGGGGAGCTTGCCGTCGTAGTGGAAGTCATCGGCCTTCAGGAACGCGGGATCGGCCTGCGCGGCGCTGCGGCCGAAGGGCACGGCGCCGGCGGGAATCGGGCGGTCGGCGCGGCCGTCGGCGAAGAACTTGGACGCCGCCTGCGGCTTGTATTTGGCCTGGTGGTCCATGTCCGGGAAGACCTCGATGGGCGGGCGCGTCGAGAACGAGCCGCGGAAGCCCATGATGGAGAGCAGGAGGACGACCACGAAGGCGAGAGTGTAGTAGGCGAAGCGCATCGGGTCAGGCCTCCAGCTCCACGATGTCCTTGCCGCCGGCCTGCGCGAGCAGGTCGCGGGTGGCGGTGGCGTTGAATTTCGGGTCGTTGGTCTCGATCACAATGTAGAAGCGGTCATCCATGGCCCGCACGAACTGCGGAGCCTTCATCACCGGGTGGTAGTGCATCGGCAGCTTGTTCAGGAAGAACATGCCGCCGATGGTGGCGAAGGCCGTGAAGAGGATGGTGAGCTCATACGACACCGGGAAGGCGAACATCGGGCTGAACATGGGCTTGCCGCCCACGATCAGCGGGTATTCGGACAGGCCGAGCCAGGCGATGAAACCCATGCCGGTGCAGAAACCGGTGATGCCGCCGGCAAGCGAGAAGCGCGGCACCCGCGAGCGCCGCAGGCCCATGGCGGCATCGAGCCCGTGGATCGGGAACGGCGTGAGGGCGTCCCACTGCGAGTAACCGGCATCCCGCACCTTTTCGCAGGCGTGATAAAGCTCCGGCGTGGTGTCGAAGGCGGCGATGAGTCCGTAGGTCTTGTTCATGGCGGCGGCTCCTTAGTGTTTCGACGATCCGTGGGGATCGGCCGCGGGGATGACCGCCTTGATCTCCGACATCGGCATGATCGGGACAAAACGGATGAAGAGGAGGAAGAGCACGGAGAACACGCCGAAGGTGCCGAAGAACGTGAAGATCTCGACGATGGACGGCGAATAATAGCCCCAGCTCGACGGCAGGAAGTCGCGGGCCAGCGAGGTGACGATGATCACGAAGCGCTCGAACCACATGCCGACGTTGACGAAGAGGCAGAGGATCCAGACCAGCGTGGTGTTCTCGCGGACGGCCTTGAACCAGAAGAACTGCGGCGTGATGACGTTGCAGCTGATCATGATCCAGTAGGCCCAGGCGTAGTGGCCGAACGCGCGGTTGATGAACGCGAAGCCCTCGTAGGGGTTGGCGCCATACCAGGCGATGAAGAACTCCATCGAGTAGGCGTAGCCGACCATCGTGCCGGTCGCCAAAATGATCTTACACATGCAGTCGATGTGATACTGCGTGATCAGGTCCTCGAGGCGGCAGATCGCGCGCAGCGGGAGCATGAGCGTGAGCACCATGCCGAAGCCGGAGAAGATGGCGCCCGCGACGAAATACGGCGGGAAGATGGTCGTGTGCCAGCCCGGGATCAGCGAGACGGCGAAGTCGAACGACACGATCGTGTGCACGGAGAGCACGAGCGGGGTCGAGATGCCGGCCAGGATGAGGTAGGCCATCTCGTAGTTGCTCCACTGGCGGTTGGAACCGCGCCAGCCCATCGCGAAGAAGCCGTAGATGCGCGCCTTGAAGACGTTGCCGGCCGCCGTGAAGCGGTCGCGCAGGGTGCCGAGGTCGGGGATGAGGCCGACATACCAGAACAGGACGGACACCGTGCCGTAGGTCGAGACCGCGAACACGTCCCACTCCAGCGGCGAGCGGAAGTTCTGCCAGATGCCGTTCGAGTTCGGGAACGGGAACAGGTAGCCGGGCAGCACGGCGAACCAGATGCGGCCGACGTGGAAGACCGGGAAGATCGCGGCGCAGACGACCGCGAAGATCGTCATGGCCTCGGCCGGCCGGTTGATGGAGGTGCGCCACTTCTGGCGCAGCAGGCAGAGGATGGCCGAGATGAGCGTGCCGGCGTGGCCGATGCCGATCCAGAACACGAAGTTGACGATGTCCCACGCCCAGTTGACCGGGTTGGCGTGGCCCCAGACGCCGACGCCCGTGGCGACGAGGTAGACGAGGCCGGAGACGGTGAACGACGCGACGATGGCGGCGATGCCGAAGCACCACCACCACCAGACGGGGGTCTTGCCCTCCACGAGGCCGCAGATTTTCTCCGTGATCCAGTGGAAGTCGCGGTGGTTCTCCACCAGGGTCGGCCGCGGCAGCGCCGCCGGGCGGACCTCGGCGAGGATGGCGGGAGCCGGGGTGTTGGAAGCGTGCGCACCCATTACTCGTGCCCTCCCTGCTTCACCGCGTGGGCGGAGCCATGGTCGTCGCCATGGGCGGGATGGTTCTTCTGGTTATACTCGACCCGGCTGAGCGGGAGCGCGGAGTAATCGGGCATGTGCGGGTTCGGATTGCGGAGCTTGCCGAGATAGGTCGTGCGCGGGCGGATGTTGAGGTAGCCGAGGACGGCGTAGTCGCGGTCCTGCGCCTTGAGGCGCGAGACCTCGCTGGCCGGGTCCTTGACGTTGCCGAAGACAATGGCCTCGACCGGGCACACCTGCTGGCAGGCGGTCTTGATCGTGCCGTCGGGAATCTCGACGTTGCCGCTGGCGCCGGCCTTGCGCTTCTGGGCGATCTTGCCCTGCTGCACGCGCTGGACGCAATAGGTGCACTTCTCCATGACGCCGCGCATGCGCACGGTGACATCGGGGTTCTTCACCATCTTGACCAGTTCCGGCATCTCGCTCTGGTGGCCGAGCGGGCCCATGTAGAGGGCGTCGGTGGCGCGCTTGTTGAAGTCGAAGAAATTGAACCGGCGGACCTTGTAGGGGCAGTTGTTCGCGCAGTAGCGCGTGCCGATACAACGATTGTAGGCCATGACGTTGATGCCCTCGTCGTCGTGGACGGTGGCATTGACCGGGCACACCGTCTCGCAGGGCGCGAGCTCGCAGTGCTGGCAGGTCATGGGCTGCATCGAAACCTGGGGATCCTCGGGGAGGTCGCGGTTGCCGCTCGGCTCCTGGCTCATCAGGTCGGCCATGGCGCGGGCATCGGCCTTGCCGTCCGAGTAGTAGCGGTCGAGGCGGATCCAGTGCATCTCGCGGCCGCGCAGCACCTGCTCCTTGCCCACGATCGGGATGTTGTTCTCCGCCTGGCAGGCCACGACGCAGGCGTTGCAGCCGATGCAGGTGTTGAGGTCGATCGACATGCCCCACTGGTGGATGCCGTCGAAGTTGGGGGTCTCGTAGAGCGAGTTGCCGCGCGGGGTCGTGGTGGCGATGAACGCCAGGTCCTTGTCCGCGTCCTTGCCGAGCACCGGCGGCGAATGGGAATCGATCGTGGCCTCCTTGACGAACTTCGGGTTGACCGCGTAGCCCTGCTCGCCCTCGAGGTTGGCCTCGCGCACGATGTCGCGGCCTTCCATCGACCAGTGCTCCTGGGTGTTGGCGAGCTTCATGCGCTTGCCGGTGTCCGTCAGCTTCGCGCCGGTGGCAAAGCCGAGGCCGTCGCTCGCGCGGATCGCGTAGGCGTCGAAGCCCGCGCCGGTGCCGATGTGGCCCGACTGCGTGCGGCCGTAGCCGAGCGGGAGAACGATGGTGTAATTCGACAGGCCCGGCTGGATATGCACCGGGCCGCGCAGCGTGCGGCCGTTCAACGTCAGCTCGAAGACCCGGGCGTTTTCCTTGCCCTGCACGAACTCGGCCTCCTCCTTGCGGGCGACCTGGATCGCGCTGCCGGCGGGGACGATGTTGAGCTCGGCCGCGAGGCGCGGGCTGACGAGGATGGCGTTGTCCCACGAGATCTTCGTCATGGGATCCGGGCACTCCTGCAGCCAGCCGTTGTTGGCGAAGCGGCCGTCGTCCATCTTGTGGTCGGTCGTGAAACGGACCTCGAGATTGTCCTTGGACAGGGCGACAAAGGCCGGCGTCTTCGCGAAGGCGGCGCCGACGCGCTGCACGTCGAAGGCGACGTTGACGACCGGATAGGCGGAACCGGCGACGAGACCGTCGTGCAGGAATTTCTCGAAGGTCTTCCTGTCCCCGCCGCGGGTGGCGAAGACCTGCTCATAGGCCTCGGGCTTGTCCTCGCCGGCGAGGCGGGCGAGCAGCTCGACCTCCATCAGGCCGTTGAAGAGCGGCATGATCATCGGCTGCACGGGCACGATGGTGCCGTCGACCGTGCGGGCGTCGCCCCACGACTCGAGGTAGTGCGTCGCGGCGAGGTGCGTGCCCGCGAGGGCGGACGTCTCGTCGCGGTAGTAACCGAAGCGGATGACATCCGGCACGGACTTCAGCAGCGCGCCGAAATCGAGGTCGGCGGGCGCGTTGTAGGCCGGGTTGCCGTTGAGAACGAGGAGGGTCTTGACCGAGCCGGCCTTGATGGCGGTGGCAAGGGCCGCGATGGTCGAGGCGCCGGACGCGGCGACCTCGACGAAGTCGACGGTCTTGCCGATGTTGCCGAGCTTCGCGTTCATCGCGTAGGCGATGCAGTGGACGGCAACGGGCTGGTGGGCGCCGGCGACGACGAGCGACTCGCCCCGGTGGGCCAGCAGGTCCTTGGCGCATTCCTCGACCCACTGGGAGTTGACGTCCAGACCCTGGGTCAGCGTCTCGAGGATCTTGGTCTCCAGCACGTGGCCGCCGATGGCGGCGGCGAGGGCGAGGATGTGGTTGCTCGCCAGGCGCAGGCGGTGGTCCGCCATGCTGCCGGTGAGGGAGAAGCCGCTCTCCGCCACGTAGAGGCGGTTCATCGGGTCGGTCGGCTTGGTGACGCGGCGGCCCTTGGCGAACTCGCGGGCGTAGTAGAGCGAACCGGACTCCGCGTGGAAGAAATCGGCGTCGAGCGAGAGGATGCGCTTGGCCTTGGCGAAGCGGTAGAGCGGCTTCACGTTGCGGCCGAAGGCGGCCTGCGCGGCGGCGACCGGCGGCTCGTCCTGCACGGGCTCGTATTCGGCCCAGATGGCCTTGGGGAACTGCGCCTTCAGCTTCGCCACGAGGCGGGCGCGGGTCGGCGAGGCGGACTCGTCGGCGAGGAAGGCCAGACCCTCGCCGCTGCCGGCGTAGGTCTTGTTGATGTTCGCCAGCAGGTCGTTGACCTGGGTGGCGGAAAGTGTGTCGCCCTTCTTGGTGTGCGCGGTGGCGCGCTCGGGGTCGTAAAGGTCGAGAACGGAGGCCTGGGCGAGGAGCGAGCTGGCGCCGCCGTGCGGCAGGTAGCTCGGGTTGCCCTCGAGCTTGGTCGGGCGGCCCTGGTGGGTCTCGGCCAGCAGCGGGATGGCCGACTTGCGCAGCGGCATCGCGGTGGCGAAATAGAGCGGGAGGCCCGGGACGGTGTATTCGACGGACTTGCCGTAGGGCAGGATGTGCGCCTCCGGGCGGCGGCAGCCGGCGAGGCCGAGGCCGCCAAGCGCGAACGAGGCCGCCATCAGCTTCATGAACTGGCGGCGGTCAACGCCCTCCAGCGAGGAGGCGCCCTCGGGAAACTCGCGGGCGAGGTGCTCGCGGAAGCCGGGCGTGTCGGCCAGCTCGTCGAGGCTGCGCCAGTATTTCGGGCCGGTCAGCTCGCGTTGCGCGGGGGCGGAATGATCAAATTTGCGTTTCATCAGCGATGGCAGCCGGAGCAGCTCGTCGGCGGTTTGACCTTCCAGTCGTGGACGAACTTCTGGGCGTCCGCGATTTTGCCCTGGGCGGCGAGCGTTTGGGAATCGAGATTAAAGACATCCTTCGGGTCGCGGATGCGCTCGGCGGGATTGCGATGGCAATCCAGGCACCAGCTCATGCTGTGCGGCTTGTCGTGGCTGACCACGGTCATCTCGTTGACCTTGCCGTGGCACTCCACGCAGCTGACGCCGCGGTTCACGTGGACCGAGTGGTTGAAGTAGACGTAGTCGGGCGCCTGGTGGATCTTGACCCACGGCACCGGCTCGCCGGTGGCGTAGCTCTGCCGCACGACCTCGAGCAGCGGGCTCGTGGTCTTGATGATGCTGTGGCAGTTCATGCAGGTCTGCGCGGCCGGGACGCTGGAGGTGCCGGACTTCTCGACGGAAGCGTGGCAGTAGCGGCAGTCCATGCCGAGCTGGCCGGCGTGCAGGCTGTGATCAAACGGGACGGGCTGGACCGGCTGGTAGCCGACGCGCAGGTAAGCGGGCGTGGCGTAGTAGGTGATGCCGGCCGCCGCGACGCCGCCGAGGATGCCGAGGAAAATGATGATCTGCAGCGGCAGCGCGTTGGCGGATTTCGGGAAAATCTTGGACATGACGGGTGCGTGGATGACCGCGGGGGCCGGTTAGCAGCTGCCTTCCTTGCGCGCGATGGCGCGGGTTTCAGGCCGCAGGGCCACGAGCGCGGGTTTCGCACCCGGCGTGGACCGGGCAAACAACGCCGGGACCAGACCGAGGGTGGCGATGGCGCCCCCCAGTTTGGCAAAGAATGATTTACGCGAACAATGCGAACTCACGGTGTGTGTGCGGTTCAAAATCCCCCGTAGGAGAAGAAGCCCTACCTCCAATGTAAAACAAAATTTCCAACCAACCCGCCCACCGGGTGCTTATTAGCAAGGTCGCGGCAGGAAATTTTCCCGCTAATCAACCCCGGATAGCCTCAGCCGGCCGGGCTATTTCACGAATCGAACGCCGCCGGACGGCGGCGTCCTAATGACATTAGTGATTCCGCCGCAAGCGGCGGAGAAATCAGCAGAATTCCCCGTCGCGCATCGGCTTGATCTCGTCGCAGCGGTTGGCGATGTCGGGGTTGTGAGTCACCAGCACGACGGCCTGGCCGTTTTCCTTGGCCAGGCGGGTCAAAAGGTCGAACACGAGGCCGGAATTCTTGACGTCCAGGTTGCCGGTGGGCTCGTCGGCGAGGATGATGGCCGGCTGGTTGGCCAGCGCGCGGGCGACGGCCACGCGCTGCTGCTCGCCGCCGGATAGCTGGGTGGCCAGCCGGTGGCCCTTCTCCCCCAGCCCGACGTCCTTGAGCAGCGACTGGGCCCGCGCGACCATCGCCTCCTCGGAAAGGCGGCCGAGCTTGCGCATGGGCATCATGACGTTGTCCAGCGCCGAGAATTCCTGCATCAGGAAGTGAAACTGGAAGACAAAGCCGATGTGCTCGCAGCGCGCCGCCGTGCGGTCGAGGTCGCTGCTGTTGGACATGAGCTGGTCGCGGATCCAGATGGAGCCGCCGTCCGGCTGGTCGAGCAGGCCGAGGAGGTAAAGCGTGGTGCTCTTGCCGCAGCCGGACGGGCCGACGATGGCCGTCACGTTGCCGCTCCGCGCCTCGAAGGAAACCCCGCGCAGGACGTGCACCCGGCCCTCGCCCTGCCCCAGGTAGCGGTGCAGGCCCTCGCAGCGCAGGGCGACCTTGGAACCGTTCTGGACCGGCGTGCTCATTGCGAGGTCCCCCGGATGATATCGCCCGGCTCCAGGCGCGCGGCGCGCCGGGCGGGGATGAGGGCCGCGGTCATGACGACCACCGCGGCCATGAGGGTGGCGACCACATAGTGCCAGATGGACTTGTAGACCTGGAAACTGTCGGCCGAGAAGATGCCGCGGATCTTGATCGGGTATTTCGAGACCCCGTAGGTCAGGCCGTAGCCGAGGGCCCAGCCGCCGATGGTGCCGATGACCAGCACGATGGCGCCGAGCCAGAGGAAGATCCGCGTGATGTCGTTCCGGGTGTAGCCCATGGAGCGGAGGATCGCGATCTCCTTGGTCTTCTCGATGACGATCATCGCGAGGGTGTTGAACATGCCGAGGCCGGAAATGAGGATGATGGTCGAGACGGTGAGGGCGGCGGAGATCTGCAGGGCCTTGAAGGCCTCGAGCCAGCTCTCCTCGCGCTCCTGCCAGCTCTTGGCGCTGTGGCGGAGGACCTCCTCCATCTGCAGCGCGTCGTGCGGCGCCCGCTCGCGGTCAAACAGGGCGATCTGGATGAAGGAGGCGCCGATGGTCTTCTTCAGCAGCGACCGCGCCTCGCCGAGATGCAGGTAGATGCGGACCCGGTCGATGTCGCTCACCCCGGTCGAGTAGATGGCCGACACCCGGTAGCGGCGCTGCTCGGTCCCGGCCTGCAGGATGAACGAGTCCCCCACGGTGAGTTGCAGGCGCTCGGCGAGCACCTTGCCCATGAGCACGCCCTGCGGGGTGCCGCGGAAGTCCTCCAGGCTGCCGCTCCCCCGCTTGACCTGGGCGGCCAGGTCGGAAACGGCGAGGTGGTCGTCGAGCTTGATGCCGTAGACCTTGGCGGAATCGTTCTTGAAGGAGCTGTCCGCGATCACCGAGCCCTCCACGACCGTGGAGACGCCCGCGACGTTGCGGAACTTGCGCAGCGCCTCGGTCAGCAGCGCCGGATCCTCGACGCCCTCGATGTATTTGCGCGCCGCGCGGTCGGCGCCCACCTCGAACTTGCTGGCGCCGGGGCCGTGGCCGGCCGCGGCCATGGCGAAGATCGTGTCCTGGATCTTGTCCTCGATGCGGATGGCGCCGTTGGTGCCGAGGATGACGCGGATGAAGAACTGCTCGAAGCCGCTCGTCTGCGCCTGGGTGACGATGAAGAAGCCCACGCCAAAGATGATGCCGGCCAGGCTCATCAGCATGGAGCGCTTGCGGGCCGTCAGGAAACGGAGGGCGATGCGAAGATTGTTGGACACGGCGCGCAGGCCCGGCGGCGGTTAGTTCGGCAGCACCTGGGTGCGCACGCGTTCACCCTCGCGGTAACGGTCCTGCTGCTCGACGACCACCGGCTCGCCCGCCTTCAGGCCGCTGACGATCTCGACGGAGTTCATGCCCTCGTAACCCTTCGCCACCTTGCGGCGTTCCAGCCGGCCGTTCTCGACCACATAGACGTATTCGCCCACCAGCGCCCGCCGGGGGATGGTCACGGCGTTGGCCCGCTCCGCGATGATGATCTGCACCTCGCCGGTCAGGCCGGGCAGCAGCACGCGCCCCTCGGGGAGGGCGATGTCGAGGAAGAGGGTGTAGCGCTGCGTGGCGGCGTCGGCCGACGGCAGGATCTTCGAGATGACCGCGCTGTATTGGTCGGCCCCGAAGGTCAGGAACCGCACCGTGGCCTTCTGGCCCAGCTTGATGGCCGCGAAATTCTCCTCGCTGATCTTCGCCTCGACGGTGCGGCCCACCGCGATGATGGTCGCGATCGGCGAATTGCTGCCGATCAGGTCGCCGACCCGCGTGGTCACCACCGTGACGATGCCGTCGGAGGGCGCGATGATCGTCATCTTGGACTTCTCGCGCTCCTTGGCGCGGAGGCTGTTCTGGTAATTCTCGAGCGTGAGGCGGTTGTTGACCTCGTCCAGCTCCATGCGCTGCTCCAATTGCTGGAAGAGGCGCTTCTGTTTCTCGAACTCCGCCGCCGGGTAGGCGCCGGCCCTGGTCTGCCGCTCGAGATTGTCGAGGGTGTCCTTGGCGTTCAGGACCTCGGGGCGCAGGGTGGAGCCCAGCTCAACCTTGCGCTTGGCCGCGGTGATCTCGTTCTTGATGCGCTCGATCTCCAGGTCGACGTCGCCGGTGTCGATCTGGACGAGGGTGTCGTTCTTGAACACCCGCTGGCCGACATCCAGCGTGCTCGCGCTGACCCGGCCGCCGACCTCGCTCTTCAGCTCGATGGCATATTCCGCCTTCACCTCGACGGTGCCGGGCACGGTGCGCACCGCGGTGCCGGTCTCGGCGGTCACCACCAGCGCCACCGGACGCAGGACATAGGAAACGCCATAGCCGATCGCGGCCAGCACGACCGCCGTCACGGCCAGCCGGAGGAACCAGTTCGGGGCAGCTGTCTTGCCGGTGCTCATTGGGTGAAGGCGGTTTTGTCGAGCACCGGATCAGCCATGATGGTGCCGAGGAAATCACCGACGCGGTTCAGGAAGTCGCAACGCCCGTTGCCGGCGTTGATCTGCGCATCGTAAAGCGTGATGCGCGCCAGGCTGACATCGTCCTCGGAGCTGACGCCGCGGCCGAACTCCTCCTGCTTGGTCTTCAGGTTGCTCTCGCCGGAAAGGAGCGCCCGGTCGGTGATGGACATGTTGCGCGCCGAGAAATTGATCAGCCGCAAATTGGTCTGGGCCTGCTGGGCCAGGCGCTCGTTCAGGACCTTGTAGTCGGTTTTCATCTGCCGCAAGCGGGCCAGGTCATTGCGCACGGCGGCCTGCGCGGCCAGGCCGTCGAAGACGGTCCAACTGGCGGAAATACCGGCGAAGACCGAGTTGACCCGGTATTTTTGCGCCACGTTGATGGTGTAGCTCTGCTGGTCCTGGCTTATGCCCACCACGAAGTTGAACTTGGGGCGCAGCCGCGTCTTCGTGTTGGCCAGGCCGAGGCCTGCGCTCTCCAGCTGCTTGCGCATGTTCACCGCCTCGATCGCGGGCAATTCCTTCTGGGACAGGAACCCGGCGAGCAGGCGGTCGTAGGGAGCGGCATCATAGCCAAGCACCGGAATCGAATCCGGAATCTCGTTGTCCGACAGGGGCGGGAGCCCGGACATGCGGGAGAAGGAGAGTTTGGCCATCTCAAAGTCAAACTGCGTGCGTTCGTAGATGAGCTGGGCCTGCTCGGCGGCCAGCCGCACCGGGAAAATCTGGACCTCCGAAATAACCTTCTGGGCCAGGCGGATCTCCTCCTTGGCCATCTGCCTTTTGGTGAAATCGGCATAGGCCGCGCCGCGTTGCACCATCAGCTTGAGCACGATCAGCCGCATGTAATCGTTCCGCAGGGTCTGGGCGAGGGCCCGATATCCTTCCTGATACAGCCCCTTGGTGATGCTGGCTTGAATCTCGCTGATCTTGAGCAAGTTACTGCGTTCGCCCCAATGATAAATCGGCTGGTTGATGGAAAAATTGTAGGCCACCTTGGTGACCTCCAGCCGGCCGGCCAGATCCGCGCGGGTGTCGCGGGATTTCATGTAACTGGCATAACCGCCCAAGTTGGGCAGGAGGCCGGCCCGGGATTGGATCCGGTTGTTTTCGGCAATTTCCAGGTCCAGCGTCCGGTTCAGCATAGCGGGGGATTGCTGCGCGGCCGCGGTTAAAACCGGCTCCAATTGGGGCAGGACATTCTCGGCCAGGACGACCCCCTCAATCGCCGCTCCCGCCGCCAGCAGTTTACCGGCCAGCAACACCGGCACAAGGGATAGTCTCAGGATTTTCATGGTAAGTCGAGAAGTGGACAGGGCGCCGGAAAGCCTGTGCCTTGGCAATCAGGAAATTTTTCCGGCCGCTCTCGTAAATCGATGGTGGATCGGGACCGCTGGGCGGTGAAATGATTTTGCGGCGATTGTCCCCGGTTTCGCCCGGCGGTTTTCTTTTTCTCGCGCTCCCGCTCCCACCCTATAACTGCTTTCTGCATCCATCGATGCTTCGCCGCCCACTGCCCTTCATCACCGACCTTTGGACCCATCGCGAGCTGCTCTGGCAGTTCACGCTGCGGAACGTGGAGTTACGCCACAAGGGCAGCCACCTGGGCCTGGTCTGGTCGTTTCTCAACCCGCTGCTGATGCTGGGCATCTATGTGCTGGTGTTCGGTTTCATCTTCGGGGGCACCTTCGGCATCCTGCCCGGTGAAACCCGCATCGACTACGGGCTCGGGATTTTCTTCGGCCTGACCCTGTTCCATTTTGTGGCGGAGGTGCTGGGCATCTCCCCGGGCGTGATCGTCAGCAATCCCAACTTCGTGAAGAAGGTGGTGTTCCCCCTGGAAATCCTGCCGGCCGCGGCGGTGCTCGGCGCGGTCATCCACATGCTGATCAGCCTGGCACTGCTGGCGGTCGGGATCACGTGCCTCGGGCCGGGCCTGACGCCCCTCGCGCTGTGGCTGCCGGTCATCCTGCTGCCCGTTGTGCTCCTGATGCTGGGTGTCGGCTGGTTCTTCTCCGCCCTCGGGGTGTTTTTCCGGGATGTCAGCCAGATCATGCAGTTCCTCACCATGGCGCTGATGTTTTCCAGCGCGGTCTTCTACCCCGCCGCCAAGATCGTCGCCGCGTCCCCGGCCGCGTGGTCGGTGTTGCGCTTCAATCCCATCCTCCTCGCGATCGAGCTGGCCCGCGATGCCGCCCTGTGGGGCCGGCCGCTGAATTTCAGCCACCTCGCCTACCTCTACGGCGTCGGCCTGGCCGTCTGCTGGCTCGGCCACCTGGCCTTCAAACGCATGAAGCCCGCGTTTGCGGACGTGATCTGACCCGATGTCCGCCGATCCCGTCATCTCCGTCACGGGCCTGGGCAAGGCCTACCGCATCTGGGCCACGCCCAGCCAGCGGTTGGTCAGTCCGGCCTGCGCCTCGCTGGCCGGCTGGCTGCCGGGTGCGCTCGGCGCGGCGTTCGACCGCCGGGCGCGCGCCGGCTACCAGGATTTCTTCGCGCTGCGCGGCGTGTCCTTCGAGGTCGGCCGGGGCGAGGCGGTCGGCATCATCGGGCGCAACGGCGCGGGCAAGAGCACCCTGCTGCAGATCCTGTCGGGCACCTTGCAGCCCACCGCCGGCACCGCCCGCATCACGGGCCGCGTCGCCGCGTTGCTGGAACTCGGCGCCGGGTTCAACCCCGAGTTCACCGGCCGCGAGAACGTCTTCCTGAACGCCGCCATCCTCGGCATGAGCCAGGCGGAGACGGCCGCCCGCTTCCCCGCCATCGAGGCGTTCGCCGAGATCGGCGATTTCATCGACCAGCCGGTGAAGACCTACAGCTCGGGCATGATGGTGCGGCTGGCGTTCGCGACGCAGACTGCGATCGAGCCCGAGATCCTGATCGTCGACGAGGCGCTCAGCGTGGGGGATTTCTTCTTCCAGCAAAAATGCGCCCAGCGGATGCGCGCGCTCCGCGAGCGGGGCACCACCCTGCTCTTCGTCTCGCACGACATGGCCAGTGTCCGCGACCTCTGTGAACGCACGCTCTACCTCCGCCAGGGTGAGCCTGTCTTCTTTGGCGCCAGCCAGGAGGCCATCGCCCGGTATCTGCGCGAGGACAGTCCGACAGCCCCGCCCGCCGCGAAGGTGGAAAGCGCGGCGGCTGTGATCGCCACCTCCGAGCTGGAACGCGCCCGCGCCCGCGCGATCTGGCAAGCCGATGCCGGCCGGTCCGATGCGCCGGTCGAAATCCTGGCCGTGGAAGTGCTGGACGAAAAGGACCAGCCCGCGCTGAAGCACCGCATGGGGAGCACCGCCACTTTCCGGGGCTACTTCCGCGCCCGCCGCGACACGCCCGTTCACGTCGCCTTGGAATTCAAGAACCGGCAGGGCCAGCTGGTCTCCAGCCTCGGCACCCGTCTCGCCGGGCTCGCGCCCGCCGGCCTGCGCGCCGGCGAGGTGTGGCGCGCCAGCGTGCGCGTGAAACTCGGGATCGAGTCCGGCCTGTATTCCTTCCAGTTCTGCCTCGGACAGCCGCACGGCCAGCCCAACGTCGGTTTCCGGGTCGCGGAGACGCCCTGGCTCGGTCCGATCACCGTCGCCTGGGATTACGACGCGGAACAGGCGCCCTTCCTCGGCATGTTCGACCTGCCCGCCAAGGTGAGCCTCGAACAGGTCGCGGACCAGCCCCCGACCGCATGAACCCTGTGCAGCCCAGCTTGAAACTACCGGACGGTGCCTCCTTCACGGCGCTGGTGCCCGAATTGCCCGACCAGCCTTTCTGGCAGGTGGTGCCCGCCACGGGTGCGGCCGACTATGCGGACGGCCTCGAGGACCTGATCGCCGACTTCAACCGCCAGCCCGCCGAGGCCCTCGCCGCCTGGGCGCTGGCGCACCCGCTGACGTCCGACCAGCGCTTCATCCTCGAATACAACACCTCGGCCGACCGGGCCAACGTGCTCCGGCCCCTGCCGTTCGCCGCCGGCGACCGCGTGCTCGAGGTCGGCTGCGGCTGCGGTCCGGTCAGCCAATACCTGTGGAGCCGCGCCCACACCGTGTCGATTGACGCCTCGGTGGCGCGCACGCGCGCCGCGGCCCAGCGGCTCGCCCGCCAGCCCAACCCGCACCAGTCCGTCCTCGTCTGCGCCGATTTTCACCGGCTCGCCGGCGATGCCAGCTTCGACTGGGTGATCTTTAATGGCGTGCTCGAATACGCCGCGATCTACTCCGGTGCGGCGGAAGCGTCGCCGTATATCGCCATGCTGAAAAAGGCCGCGACCTTCCTGCGGCCGGGCGGCCGCTGTGTCATCTCGATCGAAAACCGGCTGGGCCTGAAATATTTCGCCGGCGCACCGGAAGACCATTACGGCCGCCCGGCGGTGGGCCTCGAGGGTTACCCGACGCCCGGCCAGGGCCGGCCGTCGATCCGCACCTTCTCCAAGCCGGAACTGTCGCGCCTGTGCGCCGAGGCCGGCTTCGCCGGCGCGGAATTCCTGTTTCCCTTTCCCGACTACAAGTTCGCCAAGGTGATCGTGCCGGACGATCCCGCGTGCTGGGAATTCGCCGCCGAGCGGATGATCGAGAATTCGCCCGCGTGGCGCGGCGAACGCGATCACCACCTCGATGAAGCGGCGGTCTTCCGCTCGCTCGCGGCCGAGGGCCGGGCCGGGGAGTTCGCCCATTCCTTCCTCGTCGTCACCGCCAAGCCCGGCGGTGCCGTCGCGGCGACGGGCATCAGCCAGCTTCACTATTTTCCCCTGCATCGCGAACCCGCGGCGGCCGTCGGCGCCGTGCTCGATGTCTCCCGCGGCGAGGTCCGGCGGAGCAAAATTGCGGGCGGCGCGCTGGCGGCACCCGTCCTGCCGTTGGCGGCCCCGGGAAATTCCCGCGCCGGCCTCGTGCTGCCGGTGGCCGGGGCTGATCCGGCGACGCTGGTCCAGCCCCTGTCCACCGTCCCGACCCTGTGGGAAACGCTGCGCCGCGAAATCGGCGCCACCACCGAGACGGCCCCGGACTACCAGGCCCGCCTCGAGCAGTCGCTGCGAACCCAACAGGAACTCTATCTGGCCACCCTGCCCTTCACCCCCGAGGGAAGCTGGCGGGCATTTCTCGGCAAGTTGCAGGCCGAATTCGCCCGCACCGGACTGGCCGCCGCGGCCGCGGGCGCCCTGAACTTCCTCGAATCCCAGCGGGATTTCGCCGCGACCTCCCTGGCCCGCCTCAAGCTGGCCCCATGGACCTGGTGGGCGCCGGACTGGACGTCCGAGAATCTTTTCCCCGCGCCGGACGGCGGCGTCCGCCTCTTTGACGTGGAGTATGTCGATCCCGCCGCCTGCCTGCCGACCCCGGCACTGGTCTACCGCCAGTTGCGGATGCTGCATGTCCGCGCTTCCCATCCCGCCCTCGCCGCCCACTGGCCATGGCCGGCGCGCCAGTTGCAGCTGGCCGGCAGCACCGTGGCACTGCCCATGCCCGTCGCGGAATGGGCCGCCACGGCGCTGTGGGACAATCTTTCCGCCGAGGAAGCGCAACGCCACGCCTGGTTCTGGTCCAAGGTGGCCGAGGTCGTGGAAGCCGCGATGACCGCCTCCGTCGTCGCCCCGTTCCAGCGCGCGTATGGCACCGCGCCGTGGCTCGAACGCCTGGCCACCGAGCTAAGCCCGCTGGCCTCCACCGTGTCCGCCACCCCGCTCGTGGCCCGTGAAATCAGCCTGAACGCCTCGGCCGCGGAAACCGATCGCCTGGTCCACGACGAACTGGCGGAAAAGGAACAGCAGATCCGGCGGATCGCCGGGGAGAGCGGCCAAAATGAGAAGGAGATTCGGCAACTCCATGCC
>JAYRXZ010000040.1:0-26462 GCA_041917235.1 Lacunisphaera sp.
CGCGCCGTCTATTAGAGCTAGGCTGTGCTGGTTACGGCGAGGGATTGTGGATGGGCGGGATCTCCGTATCCCGCCTCGAGCGTGATAACCTGTTCGAACGAAAGGCGGGATACGGAGATCCCGCCCTACAATCACATGCCGTGTATCGCCGACTTGCTCACCGCCAGGCCGGCTTCCTTGATGGCCTCGCTCATGGTCGGGTGGGCGTGGATCGTGCGGCCGAGGTCCTCGGCGCTGCCGCCGTATTCCATGTGGGTGACGATCTCTGAGATCAGCTCGCCGGCGTTGGCGCCGAGGATCTGCGCGCCGAGGATCTTGTCCGTCTTGGCGTCGGCGATGATCTTGACGTAGCCGTCGGTGGCGTCAGCGGCGATGGCGCGGCCGTTGGCGGCGAAGTTGAACTTGCCGATGTTGATCGCGATGCCCTTGGCCTTCGCCGCGTCCTCGCCGAGGCCGACACTGGCGACCTCGGGATGCGTGTAGACGATGCCCGGGACGAGATCCCAGTTGATATGGCCCGCCTTGCCGGCGATCCACTCGGCGACGGCGGCGCCGTCCTCCTCGGCCTTGTGCGCGAGCATCGGGCCGGCGACGACGTCGCCGATGGCCCAGATGCTCCGGGCGGTCGTGCGGAGGTGGTTGTCCACCTTGACGCGCTTTTTCTCGTCGAGCTCGACGCCGGCCTGGTCGAGGCCGAGCGAGTCGGTGTAGGGACGGCGGCCGACGGCCACGAGGACCTTGTCGGCGGGGAACTCGAGGACCTTGCCGTCGCGCTCGGCGGTCAGTATGCCCTTGGCGTAGCCGGTGACCTTGGCGCCGACCTCGATCTTGAGGCCCTGCTTCTGCATGATGCGCGTGAAATTGCGGATGATGTCGTCGTCGTAGGTCGCGATGATCTTCGGCAGGAACTCGACGACAGTCACGTCGGCGCCGAGGCGCGACCAGACCGAGCCGAGTTCGACGCCGATGACGCCGCCGCCGACCACAACCAGCTTCTTCGGCACCTCGGGGAAGGCGATGGCGTGGTCGCTCGAGACGACGGTCTTGCCGTCGAACTTCATGAACGGCAGCTCGACCGGCGCGGAGCCGGTGGCGATGACGATATTCTTGGCGGTGACCTCGGTGACGCCCTTGTCTCCCTTGACCGCGACGGTGGTGGCGGAGGTGAACGAGGCTTCGCCGGTGAGGACGGCGACCTTCCGGGCCTTGGCGAGGAGAGTCAGCCCGCCGGTGTTCTTGGCCACGACCTCGTCCTTGCGCTTGAGCATCGTCGGCAGGTCGATCTCGACCGAGCCGAACTTGATGCCGTGGGCAGCGGCGTGGGTCTTGGCGAAAGCGACGTGCTCGGAGGAGTGGAGCAGGGCCTTGCTCGGGATGCAGCCGACGTTGAGGCAGGTGCCGCCGAGGGTGGCGCGTTTCTCGATGAGCGCGACCTTCAGGCCGAGCTGCGAGGCGCGGAAGGCGCACACGTAGCCGCCGGGGCCGGCGCCGATCACCACCAGGTCAAAAGTTTCAGAAGGCATGGGGAATAATTCAGAAGCCAGAAAACCAGGAATTCATGGCTTCCTGGTTTCTGAATGGGTTGATCAGACGCCGACGATGAGGCGGGTGGGATCCTCGATGGCCTGCTTGACCTTCACGAGGAAGGTGACGGCTTCCTTGCCGTCGACGAGGCGGTGGTCGTAGCTCAGCGCGAGATACATCATCGGGCGGATGACGACCTGGCCGTTGACGGCGACGGGGCGCTCGTTGATCGCGTGGAGGCCGAGGATGGCGCTCTGCGGGGCGTTGAGGATCGGGGTCGACAGCATCGAGCCGAAGATGCCGCCGTTGGTGATCGTGAACACGCCGCCCTCGAGGTCGGCGAGGGTGATCTTGCCGTCGCGGGCCTTCTTGGCGGCCTCGCCGATCGCCTTCTCGATGTCGGCCATGCCGAGCGTGTCGCAGTTGCGGATGACCGGGACCATGAGGCCCTTCTCGGTCGAGACCGCCATGCTGACGTCGTAATAGTGGTTCTGGACGATGGTGTCGCCATCGATGCGGGCGTTGACAGCCGGCACCTCGCGGAGGGCGTGGACGACGGCCTTGGTGAAGAAGCTCATGAAGCCGAGCTTCACGCCGTTCTTCTTCACGAAGTCGTCCTGGTATTTTTTGCGCAGGTCCATGACGGCGGACATGTCGACCTCGTTGAAGGTCGTGAGCATGGCGGCCTCGTGCTGGGCGGAGACCAGGCGGCTGGCGATGGTCTGGCGCAGCTTGGTCATCTTGGTGCGCGTCTGCCTTTCGCCAGTGGCGATCGGGGCGGCAGCGGGTTTTGGCGCAGGAGCAGCGGCTGCGGGGGCCGGGGCAGGCGCGGCCGGTTTGTCACCCGCGGCGAGCATGTCGCCCTTGGTAACGCGGCCGCCCTTGCCGGAACCCGCGACGGACGCGGGGTCGATGCCGGTCTCGGCCGCGAGGCGGCGGACGGCGGGGGACTGTTCAGCCGACGCGGCCGGCGCAGCTGCGGGCGCCGCAGCGGCAGCAGCCGGAGCCGCAGTCGTCCCGGCAGCGGACTCGTCGATCGAGGCCACGACTTGGCCGATCTTCACATCGGTGCCGGCGGCGACCTTGAAGGTGATCTTGCCGGCGACCTCGGCGGTGCCCTCGGACGTGATCTTGTCCGTCTCGAGCTCGAAGAGGGGCTGGTCTTTCTTGACGATGGCACCGTCGGCGACGTGCCACTTGGAAAGCACGCCGGAGGTGATGGATTCGCCCATCGGGGGGATTTTGACTTCAATGGCCATGGAAATGCGGGGGTGGGGGATTAAAGGGTGAACGCCTTGCGCAGGAAGGTGGCGAGCTGCCTGCGGTGGAGCGCGAGCAGGCCGACGGCCGGGGAGGACGCGGCATCGCGGCCGGCGTAGATGGCCTTGCGGCCGAAGATTTCCTCGAGGTGCGGCGCGATGTAGCTCCAGGCTCCCATGTTCTGCGGCTCCTCCTGGCACCAGATCAGGCGCGCGTCGCGACCGTAGTCGTCAGCCAGCTCGTTCAGGCGGTCGCGGTGGAGCGGGTAGAGCTGCTCGACGCGGATGATCGCGGTGTTCGCGACCTTGTTCTTTTCGCGGTAGTCGACGAGGTCGTAGTAGACCTTGCCGGAGCAGAGGATGACGCGCTCAGCCTTCTTGGCCGGGATCGGGTCGTCGATGATCTCCTGGAACGAGCCCTTGGTGAAATCCTCGAGCTTCGACACGGCGCCAGGGTGGCGGAGCAGCGACTTGGGGGACATGATGACGAGCGGTTTCTTGAACTCGCGCTTCATCTGCCGGCGCAGGGCGTGGAAGAGCTGGGCGGGCGTGGTAAGGTTGGCGACCTGGATGTTGTTCTCGGCGCAGGCCTGCAGGAAGCGCTCGAGGCGGGCCGAGGAGTGCTCCGGGCCCTGGCCCTCGTAGCCGTGCGGCAGCAGCAGGGTGATGCCGCTGGTGCGCTGCCACTTGGACTCGCCCGCGCCGATGAACTGGTCGATCACGACCTGGGCGCCGTTGACGAAGTCGCCGAACTGGGCCTCCCAGATGCAAAGCATGTCGGGGTAGTCGAGCGAGTAGCCGTAGTCGAAGCCGAGCACGGCGGCCTCGGAGAGCAGGGAGTTGTAGACGCAGAACTTCGCCTGCTTGTCGGAGATGGTGTTGAGCGCAGTGAACTTCGCGCCCGTCTCCACGTCGTTGAACACCGCATGGCGGTGGGTGAAGGTGCCGCGCTCGCAGTCCTGGCCGCTGAGGCGGACGGGCGTGCCGTCGAGGAGCAGCGTGCCGAAGGCCAGCGCCTCGCCCATGCCCCAGTCGTAGGGGCCGCCGTTCTTGTGGGCCTCGGCGCGGCCCTCGATGAAGCGCTTGATCTTGGCGTGCGGCTTGAAGTCGGCCGGCACGGTGGTGAGCGCCTTGACGACCTGGTCGATCACCTTCGCGCTGACGGCGGTCGGGACCGGCGTGTGCGTGAAGGCCGGCTGGAAGACGGCGGTGGAGCCCTTGAAGGCGTCGGTGGTGACCGTGTCGGCGGCGGCCGCGGCCTTGCGCTTCTCGGCCTTGGCGGATTCGCGGGCCTTGGCCTTGCCAAGGTTATCGTCGAGCGCGGCGGAATACTCGGCCTTGATCGCGTCGCCCTCGGCGGCGGTGATGGAACCCTCGGCGATGAGCTGCTTGGTGTAGATGGCCGACACCTGCTCGTGGGCGGCGATCTTCTTGTAGAGGGCGGGCTGGGTGAAGGACGGCTCGTCGGTCTCGTTGTGGCCGTGCTTCCGGTAGCAATACATGTCGATGAACACGTCGCGCTTGAACTTCACGCGGAAGTCCACCGCGAGCTGCGCGACCATGCAGACGGCCTCGGGGTCGTCGCCGTTCACGTGGAAGATCGGCGCCTCGATCATCTTGGCGATGTCGGTGCAGTAGCGGGTCGAGCGGGCGTCGGCCGGGTCGGTGGTGAAGCCGACCTGGTTGTTGATGACGAAGTGGACGGTGCCGCCCGTGCGGTAGCCGGGGAGCTGGGAGAACTGCAGGGTCTCGGCCACGATGCCCTGGCCGGCGACGGCGGCGTCGCCGTGGATCAGCAGCGGCATGACCTTGAGGCGCTCCTTGCTGTCGCCGCGGATGCGCTGGCGGGCGCGGGCCTTGCCCTCGACGACGGGGTTGACGATCTCGAGGTGCGACGGGTTGGCGGCGAGGCGGACCTCGACCTTGGCGCCCGTGGTGGTCGTGAGGACGGACTCGTAGCCGAGGTGATACTTCACGTCGCCGTCGCCGGCGACGGTGTCGGGGATGTAGTTCTCGGAGAACTGCTCGAAGAGAAGGTCGAAGGACTTGCGCAGGATGCTGGTGAGGACGTTGAGGCGACCGCGGTGGGCCATGCCCATGACGATCTCCTCGATGCCGGAGGCGGGGCAGTGGTCGATGACGGCGTCGATCGCGGCGATGATGGTCTCGCCGCCCTCGAGGGAGAAGCGCTTCTGGCCGACGTATTTCGTGTGGAGGAATTTCTCGAACAGCTCGGCCTTGTGGACGCGGCGGAGCATGCGGACCTTGGCCGGCTTGGTGAACTTCGGGCGCAGGCGGGTGGACTCGATGCGCTCCTGCAGCCAGCGGCGGGCGTCCTGGTCCTGGATGTGGGCGTATTCGACGCCGACATGGCCGCAGTAGATCTGGTTGAGCGCGGCGACGATGTCGCGGAGCTTCATCTGGCCGCCGCCGGCGAAGTTGCTGATGTCGAACACGGTGTCGAGATCGGCCTCGTCGAGGCGGAACTGCTTGAGCTGGAGCTTGGGCGAGGCCGGGGGCGGACCGCTGAGCGGATCGAGGTGCGACTGGATGTGTCCGATGGCCCGGTAGGCGTTGATCAGGTAATAGACGCCCGACTGCTTGACGCTGTCCACGACGGTCCCGGCCGGGATGGCGGCCGCGGTCTGGCCGCTGCTGCCTAGGGTGAAGCCCTGGAAGAAGGCGCGCCAGGTCGGGTCGACGGAGTCGGGGTTGTCGAGCCAGCGCTGGTGGTATTCCTCGATTACGCCGGCATTGGCGCGTTCGGAAACGGAGACAGGATTCATGGAGAAGGTGGGTTGGGAGAAGCGAAATGGATCACGACTTGCCTATCACGTGGGGTAATAGTAACCGTGGAATCCGAAGGGGAGCATCGGAGCCCAATCGAGACAAGTTGATTCAAGTTCCGAGGCGGCGGATGAACCGGGAATAATGCCCGGCGGGTTCGCTGATTAAGATAGATTAATTCCAGACCACCAAAATGACCGAGACCAACATCAAAGCCGCGCTTATCCGGTTGCACGCTGGCATTAAGGATTCTGATGGGCAGGCCATCTCCGCGGCCCTGACCGAGATAGAGGCCCTGCAGGCGGCGCACGGCCCGGAATTGGACCCCCGGCTCCAGCACTTCCTGGCCGGCCGCAGCTATGCGAAGGCCCTGGCCTGGCTGGGGGGAGGGGACGAGCTGACGGCGAAGCCGGCGTCGCCCCCCGGGGGCTGCGGGGGAGGTCACGCATGAGCGCGGCGGACAAAATCTCCACGGACGGCGGGCAAGGGCTCGGCCAGAACCCCTTTGGCGCGCTCAGCGGAGCCGGCCTTCCTGTCGCGCCCCAATCGGTGATCCAATCGGCGGCAAAGAAGGAAGCTCCGGCCCGGAATCGCGGCCGGGTCGACATCAAGCGCACCACAGCCGGGCGCGGCGGCAAGACCGTGACGCTCGTCACCGGCTTTGTCGGCATCGGCCTGCCGGAAAAGGAATCGCTCGCGAAGAAGATGCGCAATGCCTGCGGTTGCGGCGGAACCGTGAAGGACGGTGACATCGAGATCCAAGGCGACCAGCGCGAGAAGATCGCGCAGATCCTGACCGGCGCCGGCTTCCGGCCGGTGTTCGCGGGGGGCTAGCGGCTAATCTGCAGGAGCTCTTCCTGTGTCCACGGATCGCGGTCTCCGGTTTGCTGACGGATCCGGGTTACGGTTTCCGTGGCAATCGGGGCGCCGGTGTTGCCCCATTCCTGCCGGATATAGGTCAGCACCTGCGCGATTTTCTCGTCGCTCCAGTTGAACGCTGATTTCGGACCCTGCCCGAACCCGGGCATGACGGCGGCATTGAATTGTTTGCCGGCGGCCGTGACGGGGCCCTGCAGGCCATGCAGCAGGATCCGGATCAGCCGTTCCTCCGGGCCGTTGACCCACTCGGAGCCGGCGAGCGGCGGATTGACGCCCGCCAAGCCGGCGCCGTCGATGCCGTGACAAACCGCGCAGGCCCCGCCGGAAAGATACAGGTCCTTGCCGGGGGAACCGGTGAGCACCGGATTAGGCAGCGGGGAAATCGCGGCGGGCGAGGTGGAGGCAGCGGGCGATATCTGCCCCGGCTGACGCAGGCCGAAAGCCTGGATGCGATCGGTGCCGACAAACACCGTGCCGCGCACGATCAACGGCTCGTTGTATTTGCCGCTGGTGTGCAGCGCGCCTTCGGGGCTTTTCCAAAGCAGTCTCAATGTGAGGGCGTCAAAGGCATAGAGCACCGGGCGCGGCGGATTGTCGCCGACCAGCGGCGCGGTTCGCGGGGCGTTTTCATCGAGCACCCAGACGATCGCGTTGCGGCCGCCGCGGCTGCTGACCAGGGGCGAGCCGGGATTCCCGAAGACCTGCGTCTGTTCGTATTGGTCCACCTCCAGATAGGCCGGGCGGCCGGGTGCGGTGACGATGCGCAACCGGGCCAAGCAAGGGACCGTGGGCGCGTCCGCATCCTCGGCCACCTTGGTCTGGCCCGTGACAAAGAGAAAATGATTCTTCCCGTCGGACCGCCAATACGCCGGCACGCTGCGGCTCCTCGCCTTGTCCATCGCGCCCTTGGATTCCGAGTAGGGACCGAAAACGTTGAGCGGGCCGCGCCGGCCGAATTGCGGCTGGATCGCGGGCGAGAGCAGGGACGTGTCGCTGGCGGAATCCTGGCTGACCGGCTGGCGGTCCACTAGGCCGCCGGGCAGACGGGCGCGGTCAAGCAGGTAGACATTTCCCTGTTTCCCGCCGAGGGCCAGCAGGTGCGGGGTGGCCGTCTCGTCTTCGCCCAGCGCGGGAATCAGGCAGGCGCCGCCGCTGCCCAGGTCGATGTCCGCGTTCGCCGAGTCGCCGTAGTTGAAGGGCGTGTAGGTGCCGCGGAGCACCAGCCCGGTTTCAGGCCCGTCGCTGAATTGCAGCACGGATTGCGTCCAGTCATGCGACTGCTGCTTCAGGCTGCCGAAGTTGGCGCCCGTCACGACGAAGATGTTCCCGCGCTCATCGATCGCGGGCCCGCTGGCGCCCCAGATGCCGCCCGCCGTGCGATGCGGATGGCGCACGGAGGCAAACGCGGAAGCGATCCGCGGAGTCGCGCCGGTTTCGACGGACACCAGCCAGCCGGTGAGGGTTTCGCCAAAGGGCACATAGAGGCGGGAGCCATCCGGGCTGAGGTTCAGGGCGCCGCGCTGGATCCCGAACAGGGCCCGGCGCGGGGCGGGCGCCGTTTCGGTCGGCGCATTGCGGTTGATGCCCGGGACCGCCAGGGCCGCGGCATCGATCGTGACCGGCCAGCCCGGGAGAATCCGCCCGCTGCCGACCTCGAGGGCGAACACCTGCCAGCTTTCCGCGCTGGCGCAACTGGTGACATAGAGAATCCCTTTCGCGCGGTCGATCACCGGGGTGCTGATCACGCCGATGTTGATGCCATCGAAGGTCGGTTTCGTGAGCCGCGCCAGGCTGGTGCGCCAGAGGATCGCCCCCGCCGGTGCCTGGGCGGTGGCCGAGGCGTTGATCGCATAGACGTAGCCGTTGCTGGTGGCGGCGAAAATGACGCTGCAGCGCGTCGCCGGAAAAGAACCGGCGGCTACCTGGACCTCGTCCAGATAAAGCGGGGTCGCATACAGGCGCGGCGGCTGGCCATCGACCCAGTCGAGTTCGGGCGATTGCCAGATCTCGCCAAAGGACCCGCCTGCGACGTCCTGTGTCGCCGGCGCCTGCATGTCATCGATCCATCCCGTGCGCATGGCGCCGCCGTGGAAGGTGGTCAGATCGGCGGCGGGCGCGCCGAGCCCGGACGCCACCAGGCAGGCCGACGCCAGTAAACGCCTACTTGCCGTCATAGCCGACGGCCTGCCGGTAGGCGGTGGAGAACGAGATCGCGAGCACCGCGTCCTCGGTGCCCACATTGGTGGCGTTATGCAGCACGCCTTGGGGGATGGACACCGTGTCGCCCGCGGCCATTTCCACCGTCACCTCGTTCATCGTGTGGCGGATCCGTCCGCTGATGACATGCAGGATCTCGTCGCAGTTGGGATGAAAATGCCGGGGATTGGACTGCCCGGGTTTCAGCCGGGCCACGCCGGTGGTCATCGTGCGCGAGTTGCCCATCTCCGCCGACGTATACCAGCGCAGTTCGCCCCACGGGTTGGCGATGACGCGGTCGGCCTCGCTCCGGGTGACCGAGGCGCCCGGAACTACCGGCTCCACTATCGTGATGCCGCCGGCCGGCACCTCGATCTGCGCGGTCCATGCGATCGCGTTCACCAGCAGCTGGCGGATTTGCGGCAGGGCCAGCGCATCGAGATAATGCAGACCGGTGAAACCGAAGGCCCTTCCCCCGGCGGGGCGTTCGAAAGCCCAGGCCACGACGTAGTCGGCGCGGGGCGGGGGAGCGGCATTGGCGGCCATGGAGTCACCCGAGGTGGGGGCGATGTGGGCGGTGAGGATCGGAGTGAGACGTCCCGGGCCGCGCGAGAAAACCAAGGTGGGATAGAACTCGTCGGGATACGTGACATCCGTGAGGCCCGCGGAGATGGGATGACCAGGCGTGGCCGGGCGCACGGTGGCCGTCTCGGTCACGCGGTCGAACATCCCGTCGCGTTTTGCGCCCAGCCATTCGAGCAGCGGGACGGTCTGATCGCCCGCCGGGAGGGTCGAGGCCTGGTGCAGCGCGATCAGGCCGGCACCGGCGTCCATCAGCTTTTGCAACGCGGCAATCCGCGCCGCGGCGAGCAGCGGCGCGGGCTTTTCCTGGACTCCGTCGAAATACAGCACCACGGCGGAGGCGCCTTGCAGCACGCTCAGGTCATCGGGAAACCCGGCCGTATAGGTCAGCACATCGGCGCCCGAAAAAGCCGGGGCCGCCCGCAAGAGGGCGGCGAGGTAGGGGATGCCGTTCGGAAAATCGTGCATGCCCGGCCCATGGCTCTTCTTTCCGCCGATCAGGATGATTTTCTTCGCCGCTGCCGGGGCCTGCAGGGTTCCCGTGCCCAAGGCGGCGGGTGGCTTGGTCTGGATTTGGGCTGCCGCGGAAAGAGCTAGTCCAGCCATACCGAGCAGAAGCCGGGCATGACGGGTTATGAACCTCCGGCTGGGGCAGCGGGATATCATGAGCGCGTGGTGGGCAGATGAAATGGGAAGCGCGGGCTTCTCGGGGCAGCCTATTTAAGGCAAACGTTTGCATGAAACGTCAAGGTGAATCGATTTTCCGGCGTCAATCGTCGGAAGGTCGGGTTGCCGGAAGGCGCCGGCCGCGCGAACGGCTAGGCCGCCAGCCCCGCGGCCAGCGCCAGCGCGCTTTTGGCCCGGTTCATGATGTAGAGATGATAACCCGGCGCACCGTGCGCGAGGAGGTCGCGGATCTGCGTGACGGCCCATTCGTTGCCGACGGACTCGACGATCTCGGGATGATCGCCGGCGGCCTCGAGGCGCTTGATGAGTCTTTCCGGCAGGCTGGCGCCGCACATCTCGGTGAAGCGCTTGATCTGCTTCAGCGATAGCACGGGCATGATGCCGGGCACGATCGGGATGGTGATGCCGCGGGCGCGGCATTTTTCCACGAAACGGTAATAGACGGCATTATCGAAAAAGAGCTGCGTGGTGACGAACGCCGCGCCGGCGTCGACCTTGCGCTTCAGGTTGTCCAGGTCGACCTCGAGCGAGGGAGCCTCGGGATGTTTTTCGGGGTAGCCGCCGACGCCAAGGCAAAAGTCCGCATGGCGCGCCTTGAGCAGGGCCACGAGATCGCTGCCGTAGCGCAGGCCGTCCTGATAGGGCACGAACTCGGTCTGGCCCTTGGGCGGGTCGCCGCGGAGCGTCATGATGTTGCGATAGCCCCCGGCGTGAAGCTGGTCGGCGACACCGTTCAGCTCGTCGCGCGTGTGACCGACGCAGGTGAGGTGGGGCATGACCGTGAAGCCGATCTCGGTGCGCAGCAGACGGCTGACCTGCGCGGTGCGTTCGCGGGTGCTGCCGCCGGCGCCGTAGGTGACGGACACGAAATCCGGGGCGATGCGCTTGAGCGCGGTGGCCGTCTGGCGCAGGGCCTCGACGCCGGCCTCATCCTTGGGCGGGAAAAACTCCAGCGAGCGCAGCGGGCGGTGCTTGGCGAAGAGTTCGGAGATGGGCCGGTCGGCGGTCATTCAGCAATCAATGCATCCGAATCTGATGATACGTGTAAAGCTCCGATTACACCCTATGGGACAGGCCTGTCCGCAACTGTCGCTTCCAGAATGACATGAGTGTCTGTTTCAGCCACCGGCTGGAGCTTGAAATAAGGGGCCCGCCACCGCGCATACTTCTGCATGAAGCCGGCGGTCGCCCCCGTTTTACCCATGACCAGGTAGCGCAGGCCGGATTGCCGCCAGCGTTGCGCGACCACCTCGGGCTCCAGGGTGCCGTCAAACAGCCACGCGACTTCGGGGCTCCAGAGTGGGGCCACTTCGGTTCCGATCGGGGCGAGGATGCGCGGCAGGCCGGCGTGATCGGAAAGGATCCGGCGCCGGTCGGGCAGCGGCTGGAGCCGGGCGAGCAGCGCGTCGTTGACCGAGCGGACGACGGCGGGGAATTGCGCGGCGGCGCGCGGCCATTCGCGCACGCCGAGGCGGTAGGGATTTTCCGGCAGCACGAGGGTCTTGGGCAGCGACTCCAGCACGATGAGGGCCAGGGCGACGGTCGCAAACCTGGCTGCGACGGGCTGCTGCACCCAGAAGCCGAGGCCGTAGGCCGCCACGACCGCGAGCAACGCAAAGGCCGGGCTCAGCACCCGGAGCGAATAAAACAAACCGCCGGCGGTGTAGGCCACCGAGACAAACCAAAGGAGGAGCACCAAGCCGACGAACACGGCGACGATGCGCGCTTCTCGCAGCCGTTGGACAAGCAGAAAGGCGAGCGCGCCCAGTCCCGCCACCGCGGGCAGGGCCCACAGCGCGAGGTAGCGGGCGAGCGACAACCAGCCCCCGGCGGAGCCGAGGGTCTCGCCCGCCGGGCCGCGCAGCATGTCGTTCCAGGCCGTGAAGATCGCGTTCGTGGCAAACAGCCCGGCGAAATTAAGGCTGTAGAAAGGATTGCCGGTCAGCAGCCATACGCGCAGCGGCCAGGCGACCGCCACCGGCAGTGCGACCGCGGCCAGGAGCCAGGTTTGGGATCGCGGCGCCTGCAGCCAAACGGTGGCGGCGATCGCGGTGATCGGGAAGATCACGCCGTATTCGCGCGTGCTGGCGGCCAGGATGCTGAAGATACCCGCGAGCACGGCCCAACGGTTACCGTTTTCATCGCGCAGGTGGGAGAGGCTCCAGACGAGGCCGGCCACGGCGAGGGCGGTCAGGCCCGTTTCCTGTCCCAGCAGGACGGCCCATGTCAGCAGCGGGCAGGCGGCGGCCAGCAGCACCGCCCGGCGCGCGACGACCTCGCCGCCCCAGCGGCTGGCCAGCCGCCAGACGAGTTCGTGCACGGCCAGCAATTGCAGCGCGACGACGGGCGAGGTCCACAGGGCCTGGGAACTGCCGCCGCACGCGTAGGCCCACGCATAAAGGCCGGCGACGCCCGGCGGTATGCTCTCGGCCCAAAAATAGCGGACAAAATCCTCCCCGCTGCGCGGCGGATAAAAATCCAGCGAACCAAACTGCAGCATCTGCTCGGCGAGCCAGCTCCAGCGAAAGGCGACGTCCGCTCCGTTGAGCGGATGAACCCCCAGCCGCCACGCGACGATCAGCCAGAAGGCGCCATAGAGCGGCAGCCACCAGCCCATCCGGGTGAAGCAGGCGAAGGACGAACTGATCTGCGTGGTGCTCGGACGCGCCGGCGCGAGCCGGGCGAGGAGCGTCACCAGGCCGAGCGACGCCCCGAGCGTGACCGGTGAAATGACCGCGCCGGTCCACGCAAAAACAAGCACCACTACATACAACGCGGCGGAAGAGGTAGCGAACGCCGCGGCCATCGACCACGGCAGACGCAACGCCCGGAGCAGCATCGAGCCCGGCAACAGCAACCCTCCCAGCAAGAGCGCCACGCGCAGCGGGATCTCGAGGTAGCCGGGCAGTTGCATGCGCGGGCGGACTAGTTCGCGGCGGCGGCCTCGCGGGCCTTTTCCGTCTTCAGCCGCAGCTGGCCGCAGGCCGCGTCGATCGCGTGGCCCTTCTCGCGACGCAGCGTCACCGACACACCGCCCCGGTCGAGCACCTGCGCGAACTTTTCCTGCCGTGTGAGGCTGGGCCGCTTCCACGGCAGGCCCTCGACGGTGTTGTAAGGGATGAGGTTCACGTGCGCGTGCAGGTCGAAGGCGATGTCGCGGAGCTTCGCAGCCTGGTCGAGCGAGTCGTTGATGTCCTCGATGAGGATAAACTCCAAGGTGACCATGCGCCCGTGTTTTTCGGAGAACTCGCGTATGGCCGGGATGAGCTCCGCGAGCGGCCACTTCTTGTTGACCGGCATGATCTGCTCGCGGACCTCGTCGGTAGCGCCGTGCAGCGAGATGGCGAGGCGGATGCCGAGCGGCTCGTCGGCGAGCTGCTTGATCCTGGGCACGAGGCCCGAGGTGGAGAGCGTGATGCGGCGTGCGCCGAAGCCGAGGCCCCACTCGGCGTTGAGGATGGTAAGCGCGCGGATGATGGCGTCGTAGTTGTGCAGCGGCTCGCCCATGCCCATGACGACGAGGTTGTCGAACGACACGAGCTCGGCGCGGGCGCGCGGGGTGCGGTCGTCCTCCTGGTGGCAGACCTGGAGCAGCTGGTGGACAATCTCGCCGGCGGAGAGGTTGCGCTTGAGGCCCTCGAGGCCGGACGCGCAGAACTTGCAGCCCATGGCGCAGCCAACCTGGGTGGAGATGCAGATGGTCTTGCGGGAATTCTCCTGGCCAACGCCGAGCTGCGGGGCGCGGATGATGACCGTCTCGATGAGGGACTTGTCGCCGAGCTCGAGCAGGAGCTTGTCGGTGACGTCCTCGGACTGCTTGGTCAGGACAAACTTCGTCGGCTCGAGCTCAAAGGTGGCCGCCAGCCAGGCGCGGAGCGGGCGGGAGAGGTCGGTCATCTCCTCCCAGGTGCGGACGCGCTTCTTGTAGAGCCAGGTCAGGATCTGGCGCGCCCGGAAAGCCGGGTGGCCGTGCTCGGTGAGGAGCGCGGTCAGCGACTCGAGGGTCTCGCCGTAGATCGTTGGCAGGGCGGGCGTGAACTTCATGAAACCGGTGGAGGGAGGGCGCAGGGTGGAGGGAAATTGGCGGGGAGCAAAGTCGGACGTTGCTGTCAGACTCTCAACCCTCAACTCTCAACAATCAACCTCCGCATGAACCTCATCCACCGGCATATCTTCGCCAACGTCGTCCTGACGTGCGGGGCCGCCGTGGGGTTGTTCGCCTTCGTGCTGATGCTGGCCAACGCCATGAAGGACCTGCTCGGCTACATGCTGCAGGGGCAGATCGAGGTAGACACCTTTGTCCGGCTGATCGGCTTGCTGGTGCCGTTTGTCGTCTCGTATGCGCTGCCGATGGGCATGTTGACGGGCATCCTGCTCGTGCTCGGCCGGATGTCGTCCGACCGGGAGATCACGGCGCTGCGCTCGTCGGGCATGAGCGTCGCGTGGCTGTCGGCCCCGATCCTGTGCTTTGCGCTGATGGGGGTGACGCTGGCGGGCTTCGTGAACTTCCAGTTCATGCCGACGGCGCGACTGGCCTACCAGCGCGAGCTGGCCGGCGCCGTGCAGCACAATCCCCTGAGTTTCATCGTGCCGAAGACCTTCATCCGGGATTTTCCCGGCGTCATCATCTACGTCGGCGAGAAGCAGGCCGACCTGCTGAAGGACATCTGGATCTGGGAACTCGACAAGCAGAAGCGCGTGGTCAACTCGGGCCGCGCGGCCACGGGCTGGGTCCGGTATGACGAGTCCAAGAGCAAGCTGGTCCTGAGCCTCGACTACCTGCAGGCGGAGATCCACGACCGGAAGGACCCGGAGGATCCGGCCAAGATCCGCAGCGGCGGTTCCACCGACCATGCGACCTTCGACCTGTTGCTCGACAAGCTGACAGGCAAGCAGACCGTGCAGGTGAAGACCAAGTGGCTGACCTTTCCGCAGCTGGTCGACGAATGGCGCCGGCTGAACCGTCCCGATCCCGCCGTGCCGGAGGCCGAGCGCGCGCAGCGGCTCATGCGGGTGCAGATCACCATCCACGAGAAGTTCGCCATGGCCTTCTCGGTGCTCTCCTTCGCCCTCGTCGCGATCCCGCTCGGCATCAAGGTCTCGCGCAAGGAGACCTCGGCCAACCTCGGCATCGGGCTCCTGCTGGCGCTCGGTTATTACTTTGTGACCATCGCGGTGGGATGGTTCGACAACTACCCGGCCCTGCGGCCCGACTTGCTCATGTGGTTGCCCAACGTGGTATTCCAAAGCCTTGGCTTGTGGATGTTTTACAAGGTGGACCGAGCTCCCTGAACCCGCGCGCCGCCATTTCCCGTGATTTTTCCCCACCCCCACCAGCCAGGATTTGCCGGTAACTCCCGCCCCGGCGCACCGTCACTTGGGATGTGCCAGACTTTTGCACAACTCCATGGCTGATGAATCGTTCGACCTTGTCGGTTGTCTTGAACGGGTGCGCCAGCGCGACCAGGTGGCGGCCCGTCAGCTGGTCGAGCATCTTTATCCGCTGGTCAGCCGCATCGTGCGTTCGCATCTCCCCCGGCGCGTCGCCGAGGAAGACCTCGCGCAGGACATCTTCCTGAAAATGTTCACGCGCCTCGAACAATACCAGGGCAACGTGCCTTTCCCGCACTGGGTCTCCCGCATCGCGGTCACCACGTGCATCGACCAGCTGCGCGCCCAGAAGCGCCGGCCGGAGTTCCGCTGGGCCGACCTGTCCGAGAACGAGGCCGAGGTTCTGGACAACGTGCTCACCGACGAGCGCGACGTGCTGCCCGGCGATGCCCTGGCCGCCCGCGAGCTCGTCCACAAGTTGCTCGGCCAGCTCAAGCCCGACGACCGCCTCGTCATCCAGCTGCTCGACCTCGACCAGAAGACCATCGCCGAGATCAGCGCCCTCACCGGCTGGAACCAGACCCTCGTCAAGGTGCGCGCCTTTCGGGCGAGACGGAAATTGCAAAAACTTTTTCAGGAACTACAAAGCAAGGAGAAGTCATGAACCGATTCGACCACCAATGGCAGAAATTGACCGCCCTCGCGCGGCAGGCGCCCGCCGCCTCCGGCGAGCTGCCCTACGGCTTCGCCACGCGCGTGGCCGCCCAGGCCGTCGCGCTGCCCGCCACCCCGTGGCTGCCGCTCGAGCGCTTCGCGCTCCGCGGGCTCTTCCTCGCGGGCATTTGCAGCGCCGCGGCCGCGGCCTTCAATTTCTCCACCCTGACCACCGACCAGGCTGACATCTACGCCACCGGCACCGCCGACACCGTCGTCGAGCTGCTCGATATCTCGTGATGAACCAGCCCTGGAAAGTAATCATCGTCCTGATCGGCATCTTCGCGGCCGGCGGGGTGACGGGCGGGTTTGTCACCCTGCGCGTGTGCAAGAACAGGATCCTGAACCGCCCGGTGCCCGAGGAGTGGGCGCCGAAGCACCTGAAGCGCCTCGTCGACCGCCTGGAGCTGACGCCGGCGCAGCAGGAGCAGATCCGGCCGATCGTGCGCCGCAACATGGAGCAGCTGAACCGCGTGCGGAACCACTCGCTGGCCGAGACCCAGACCGTGGTCGAGGGCATGCAGCGGGACATTGCCGCGCAGCTCACGCCCGGGCAGCGCACGAAGTTCGAGCAGATGAACCGCGAACTGCGCGAGGCCCGCGAGGCGCGCGAGAAGGCCGAGCGCGAGAAACGCATGAACCTGGACCGTTCGCTCGGTGAAAAGCCGCCTGGCGACAAGCCGCCGGCGAAGCCACCCGGCAACTGAGCCGGGTTCCACCCCCGAGGGCGCCTGACCGGCGCCCTTTTATTTTGGTTGCAGGGGGAGGGTGCCTACCTACGTTCCGCCTTGGCCAGGCGCCATGCATGCGCAGGCGCGTGAACTCCGCCAGGGCCGGAAGGCAGCAACGGCAACGACGTCCTGCCAGTGCCGTGGAGTGCCTGGCCACTCTTTTTCCCGCACGTTTCGCGGGATCGACTCAGACCACCGCGACGGTGTTTCGCAGTGTGCCGATGCCGGAAATCGAGATCTCCACGACATCGCCCGCCTGCAGCGTGAACGAGTCGGCCGGCACCACGCCGGTGCCGGTCAGCAGCACGGCGCCGTGCGGGAAGGTCTGGCTGCGGCAGAGGTAGTCCGTCAGCTCGGCGAAAGTCCGCTTGATCTGCCCGACCGAGGTTTCGCCGGCGAACACCTGGCCGCCGTCGCGGCGGATCGCGATACCGATGGTCCAGCGACGGGCGTCGGCCTCGCTTGCTCCAAGCACGATCCACGGGCCGAGAGCGCAGGAGCCATCGTAAACCTTGGCCTGCGGCAGGTAGAGCAGGTTCTCGCCCTCGATGTCGCGCGAGCTCATGTCGTTGCCGATGGTGCAGCCGACGACCTGGCCGCGGGAATTAAGCACCAGGGCCAGCTCCGGCTCGGGCACGCTCCAGCGGGCGTCGCGGCGGATGCCCACCGTCCCGCCGGTCGCGACGACCTTGTCGGCAAGGGCCTTGAAGAAAATCTCGGGCCGGGCCGCGGCGTAGACGCGGTCGTAGGCGGCCGCGCTGAAATCCGACTCCTCCATGCGGGCCGCCTTGCTGCGGAAATAGGTCACACCGGACGCCCATATTTCCTGGCGTTCGACGGGGGCGCAGAGCCGGATTTCCGCGAGGGAGAGGCGCGGGAGAGCTCTGGTCGCCACGGCGCGCAGCAGCGCGGCCGGGTCCGGCGCGTCGAGCAGGGGTTGCAGCGCGGTGATACCGGCCGGCGTCAGGTCGAGGATCGCCGCATCATCCGCCACGAGTCCGATGCGGACCGTGTTGTCCCGGTGGGTGAAGCGGCAGACTTTCATGGGCGGGGCGCGGAGGGTCCGCGAGGGTGCGCTGAATTTTTCCATCCGAAAGCCGAAGGCGACCCATTTTTCTCAAAAATATGGAGCAACATTAGAGCAGGCCTTGCGGGGTTGACCCGGTTTGACCTGCCGCGCCAAGCTCGGGTGATGTCACACCCCGACCGCGAATCCGCCGCGCCCCCGGCGGCATCAACCGTGCCCACGCGGGCGCGGTATTGGGTGGTGGTCTTCGCGGTGACGCTGGCGGTCATCCAATACGTCGACCGGGTCGCGATCTCGCAGGCCATGCCCGACATCGCGGCGGAGATGCAGTTCACCGACGCCCAGAAGGGCATGATCTTCTCCGCCTTCACGCTGGCCTACGCCCTGTTCGAGATCCCGACCGGCTGGCTGGGTGACAAGATCGGCGCGCGCCGCGTGCTGCTGCGCGTGGTGCTGTGGTGGTCGTTTTTCACGGCGGCGACCAGTTGGGCCTGGAACTACGGCTCGATGCTGGTGGCGCGGTTCCTCTTCGGCGCCGGCGAGGCGGGCTGTTTTCCCAACCTGACCAAGGCGCTCAGCACCTGGCTGCCCAAGTCCGACCGCACGCGCGCGCAGGCCTTCATGTGGATGGGCGCGCGCTGGGGCGGGGCCGCCGCACCGGTGCTGGTGGTGCTGGTGATGACCCTCGTCAGCTGGCGCGCGGCGTTCATGGTCTTCGCCGGCCTGGGCGTGATCTGGGCCGTGATCTTCAGCCGGTGGTTTCGCGACAATCCCCGCGACCACCCGTCCGTGAACGCGGCCGAGCTCGAGCTCCTCAAGGGCAACGAGCGGAACGTCAGCGGCCACGGCGACGTGCCGTGGCGCGAGCTGGTGACGCGCCCGACCATGTGGCTGTTGTGGGGCCAGTATTTCTTCCTGAGCTACGGCTGGTATTTCTTCGTCACCTGGCTGCCGACCTACCTGCGCGACGAGCGCGGCCTGGAGATCAAGTCCAACGTCGCCATGCAGTGGCTGGCCGGGGTGCTCGAAGGCTGGTTCAGCCCGGAGCTCACGCTCAAGCTCATCTCCGCCGCGCTGGCCGGCACACCGCTGCTTTTCGGCGGGTTCGGTTCCCTGCTGGCCGGGCAGCTCTCGGCCCGGTTGATCCGGCGCGGGCGCAGCGTGACGCTGGTGCGGCGTTCCTTTGGCTTCGTCGGCCTCGCGGCCGCGGCCGCGCTGCTCATGACCTCGTTTAACATCCGCGATCCCCTGCTGGCCATGCTGGCCATGGGCCTGGCCGGCTTCTGCAACGACCTCACGCTGCCCGGCAGCTGGGCCACCTGCATGGACATCGGCGGCAAGTATGCCGGCACCGTCTCAGGCAGCATGAACATGATGGGCAACTTCGGCGGCATGGCGGGTCCGCTGGTCGTCGGGTGGGTGCTCACGGCCACCGGCCGCGACTGGCACCAGGTGTTCCTCGTCACCAGCATCATCTACTCGCTGGGCGCCTTCTGCTGGCTGTTCATCGATCCGGTCACCCCGCTGGAGAAGGAGACCGACTGAGCATGGCCGATTCGACCAAACCCAAGCCCCAGTGCGCCGTCGTCGCTGACGGCGATGTGCTCGGTGCGGATTCACCGGAGATATTTGCTATCAAGACGCACGCCGCCGGCGCGGCGGGCAGCCTGCCGATCACGGATGACCAGCTGCGCCACAGTCCCAGCGGCGACCTCTTCGGCCTGAGCCAGAACGCCGGCATGGGCTGGAACCCGGCCGAGGTGGGCCGGCGGCAGTTTTTGATCCTGAGCACGCAGGGCGGCCTGCGCGCGCCCGACGGCCGGCCGGTGGCGCTGGGCTATCACACGGGACACTGGGAAATCGGCCTGCTGGTGCAGGCGGCGGCCGAGGAGTTCCGCCGGTTGCAATCGATCCCGTTCGCCGGGTATTGCTCCGATCCCTGCGACGGTCGCACGCAGGGCACGACGGGGATGTTCGACAGCCTGCCGTATCGGAACGACGCGGCGCTGGTGTTCCGCCGGCTGGCGCGGTCGCTGCCGCTGCGGGCCGGCGTGCTCGGCATTGCCACTTGTGACAAGGGCCTGCCCGCGATGCTGATGGCCGTGGCGGGTTTGCGCGATTTGCCGGGGGTCGTGGTGCCGGGTGGCGTGACGCTGCCGCCGACGGTGGGCGAGGATGCCGGCGCGGTGCAGACCCTCGGGGCGCGGTATGCGCAGGGTTTGGTGACCCTTTCCGAGGCGGCCGATCTCGGTTGCCGCGCGTGCGCGACGCCGGGCGGCGGGTGCCAGTTCCTCGGCACCGCGGCGACCTCTCAGGTCGTCGGCGAAGCGCTCGGGTTGTCGCTGCCGCACTCGGCGTTGGCGCCGTCGGGGCAGCCGGTGTGGCTCGATCTGGCCAAGCGCTCGGCCCGGGCGCTGCAGCTGCTGGCCGACCGCAAGGTGACCGGGCGTAACCTGCTGACCTCGGCGAGCATCAAAAACGCCATGGTCGTGCATGCGGCGTTCGGTGGTTCGACCAACCTCTTGCTGCACATCCCGGCCATCGCGCACGCAGCGGGTCTGCCGCGGCCAACGGTGGAGGACTGGATTGCCATCAACCTCCAGGTGCCGCGCCTGGTCAGCGTGCTGCCGAACGGCCCGGTGCATCATCCGACGGTGCGCGTGTTCCTCGCGGGCGGTGTGCCTGAAGTGATGTTGCATTTGCGCCGGCTCGGCCTGCTCGACACCGGCGTGCTGACGGTGACGGGCAAGACGCTCGGCGAGAATCTCGACTGGTGGGAGAAGTCGGAGCGGCGCACGCGTTTCCGGCAGTTGCTCAAGGAACTCGACGGTGTGGACGCCGACGACGTGATCCTCGTGCCGGAGCAGGCGAAGGCCCGCGGCCTGACCAACACCCTGATTTTCCCGCGCGGCAACCTTGCGCCCGAGGGTTGCGTAGTGAAGGCCACGGCGATTGATCCGGCCGTCGTCGATGCCGATGGCGTCTATCGCAAGGAGGGGCCGGCGCGCGTGTTTGTCAGCGAAAAGGCGGCGATCGAGGCCATCAAGCAGGGCCGGATCAAGGCGGGCGACGTGCTCGTGCTCACCGGCATCGGGCCGATGGGGACGGGCATGGAGGAGACCTATCAGGTGACCGGCGCGCTCAAGCACACGCCCTATGGCAAGCATGTCGCGTTGCTGACGGATGCGCGCTTCTCGGGTGTATCGACCGGGGCGTGCATCGGCCATATCGGGCCCGAGGGGCTGGCGGGCGGACCGATCGGCAAGGTTTTGGACGGCGATGTCATCCGCATCCATCTCGACTGCCGCCGGCTCGAGGGCGCCGTGGACCTGGTCGGGGAGGGCGGAAGGAAGTTCACGCCGCAGGAAGGCGCGGCCGTGCTGGCGCGCCGGGCTTCGCGGCCGGATCTGGCGCCGCACGCTGCCTTGCCCGACGACACGCGGCTCTGGGCCGCGCTGCAGCAGGCCGGCGGCGGCACGTGGGGCGGGTGCGTTTACGATGCGGACGCTGTGATCGCCGCCCTGGGCCGGAAGGGCTGAACGATTCCGGGCATTTTTGATTTGCGCTTGCCCGTCGCCAATCTGGACTGGGCGCCGTGTCCGGTTCCTACCAAGTCATCGCGCGCAAGTGGCGCCCCCAGACGTTTGACGACGTCGTCGGGCAGGACCATGTGGTCCGGACGCTGAAGAACGCCATCGCCCGCAACCGCATCGCGCACGCCTACCTGTTCGTCGGCCCGCGCGGCACGGGCAAGACCAGCACGGCGCGCATTTTTGCCAAGGCCTTGAACGTCACCGGCGGCCCGAAGGCCGACTTCGACGTCAACGACCCGATCGCCCAGTCCATTGCCGACGGCTCGTGCCTCGACGTCATCGAGATCGACGGCGCCTCGAACAACGGCGTCGAGCAGGTCCGCGAGCTGCGCGACACCGTCCGCTACGCCCCGGCGCAGGGCAAGTTCAAGGTCTACATCATCGACGAGGTGCACATGCTCTCGACGGCGGCGTTCAACGCGCTGCTCAAGACCCTCGAGGAGCCGCCGGCGCACGCCAAGTTCATCTTCGCCACCACCGAGGTGCAGAAGGTGCTGCCGACCATCATTTCCCGCTGCCAGCGCTTCGACCTGAAGCCGATCCCGACCGAGCTGATCGTCCAACGCCTCAAGAAGATCGCCGTGGCCGAGAAGATCAAGGTGAGCGACGCCGCCCTCGGCAGCATCGCCCGCATGGCCGACGGCGGCATGCGCGACGCCCAGTCCATCTTCGACCAGATGATCTCCTTCTGCGGCAACGAGGTCTCCGAGGCCGACGTGCTGGATGTCTACGGCCTGGTGGCCGCGGACAAGATCGCCGCGCTGGCGGCCGCGCTCGCGGCCGGCGACCACAGGAAAATCGTGGAGATCGTCGACGAGTGCGACGAGAACGGCCGCGACCTCTACCGCCTACTGGTGGACGTGCAGGCCCATGTGCGCGACGCGCTGCTCGGGGCCATCGCCAAGGGCGGCAGCAGCGACGCGCTCGGCTCGCCGATGACGACCGAGCAGCTCACGCGGCTCCTCGACGGCCTCCGCGAGGGCGAGAACGGCGTGAAGCACGGCCTGTCGGAGAAGATCAATTTCGAGGTGGCGCTGCTCAAGGCCGTCGAGGCCAGCCGCGCCCGCGCCATCGACTCGCTGATCAAGGAGATCGCGACGCTGGCGGACAGCCTCCCCGAGGACGGCTCAAAAAAAAACGACTGACCCGGCCGGCTGACGCTGGCGGCCAGAGGACGGAGGAAGAAGAGACCCCGGCGAGCGCCATCGCGACGGAGGCGCCGCCGGCGGATGCACCGGTCGGACCTTCTTCGGAGGAGGAAGCGGCCTTCCTCGCGCAGGAGCGCGAGATGGGCATCGTGACGCCGGCGCTGATGCACGTGGAGGCGCCGCCGGAAGAAAAGGGCGAGCTGCCCCCGATGGAAGATCTCGTGAAGAGGATCCCGGCTCCGGCGCGCGAGGTGCTGGAGGAATTGTTCCGGGCGCGCTTCGTGACCGTGAAGCGGATCCCGCAATCGGCGCTCAAGTCCTGAACTCGTCGCCCAAGGGCGGACGGCCGGTGATGCTGCCGAGATAGAGATAGGTCTGGACCGGCTGGTCGCCGGCCGGTGCGGCAAGCTGGATGGGCACGCGTTCGTAAAGGCCCTCGTTCACACCCTCGAGAACGTCGAGTTGCTGCAGGCAGGCGGCGTCCACGGCCCAGAGTTCGCCGGTCACGCCGGCGGTGTCTGCCGGCGCGCGCACCATGCCGGGATAATCGCCCAGCGAATAGAGGGTGTAACCCGCCGGGGTGCGCGCGGGGCCGAGGAACTGCTGATAGGCGAGGTAATGGTGGTTGTCGCCACCGCGCTTCAGCGTGCCGTAGACGAAGACCCGGGTCATGGGGCCAAAGCCTCGACCACCAGCGCCGTGATGTTGTCGCGGCCCGCGCGCTCGAGGGCGGCGTTGACGAGCAGCTGCGCCACCGGGGTGGAGCCGGCAGAGCGGACAATTTCCTCAAGATGCCGGTCCCACAGCCCCTCGGTGAGTCCGTCGGAGCAGAGCAGGTAGCGGTCGCCGGGCGAGCAGGGCAGGGCGCCGAACTGCGGGTCGATGAACTGGTGCTCGGCGCCGAGGGCCTGGTTGAGGGCGTTGCGCAGAGGGTGCTCGCGAGCCTCGCGCTCGTTGATGCGGCCGCTGCGCCGCAGCCAGCCGACGTGGCCGTGGTCGTGGGTGAGCTGGGTGATGCCACCGCCGGGGGGCAGGTGATAGATGCGGCTGTCGCCGATGTGGCCGAAATACATCCACCCGGGCGTCAACCAGGCGAGGCTGAGGGTGGTGCCCATGCCGCGGCATTCCTCGTAGGACTGGCCGAGTTTCAGCAGGTCGTAATGGATGGCGCCGAAGAGTTCGCGCAGGGTGTTGTCGAAGCCGCTCTGCGGGCCGGGGACGGCCATGCGGAAGCCCTTGGGCAGGAGGTGGGTGATCTTGTCCTTGGTGATGCGGCTGGCGAACTCGCCCGAGTTGGCGCCGCCCATGCCGTCGCTGACGGCGAAGACGAAATCCTTGCGGGCCGAGGAGGCCTCGCCGTTCTTGCCGAGGTAGTGGACCTCGCGGCTGTCGAATTCGAGGGCGAGGAAGGTGTCCTCGTTGTTCGTGCGCACGTGCCCGATGTGGGTCAGGCCGGACCAGCGCAGGGTGGGGGCGGGCGGGCGGGCGCCGCCGGGGGTTTTGTCCAGGATCTCGGCGAACTCGAAGTCGATGATGCAAAACCGGCCGTCGGTCTTGCGGTAAGTGATGTTGCGGATCTCGGGGTCGTCGTGGCGGACGCCGAAGGTCTCGAGTTCGTCGAAGAGCTGCTTCAGGCGCTCGGGATTGACCTGCTCGACGCGGGAGCCGCAGTTGGTCGTGACGATCTTAAGGTCGGCCTCGTGGGCCTCGACGAGCTTCGGCACAAAACCGCAGCCGCGCTCCTCCAGGTGGCGGAGCACGCGCACCTCGTTCTCGAACCGGGCATAGGCCTGCGGGCCGCGGAAGGTCTTGTGGACCAAGCCGTCATAACCGATTCGGACCAGGGCGCGCTGCGTGTTTTTGACCTCTTGCATGATGGGGCCAGCTGACGATTCAGGCCCCGCTGCCGGTGGCAAGCATGCGCTGGGTCGGCCGGTCAGCCGCGTGACGTCCAGACACTTGTAAAAGCCGAGTCATGTAAGGAAATTCTCGTTGCTTCTGGCATGTGAGGTGCTGATTTGGGCATCCAGTTTTGTGCAGGATGGATTGTCGGCATTCGCCTCCGGTCGGCCCTGCAAAACCCCTAAAACCACCCGAAAAAATCATGGCTAAATACAAACTGGAATACATCTGGCTCGATGGCTACACGCCGCTCGCCAACCTGCGCAGCAAGACGCAAATCAAGGAATTTGCCAGCTTCCCGAAGCTGGATGAGCTGCCCAACTGGGGCTTCGACGGCAGCTCGACGCAGCAGGCCGAGGGCAAGAGCTCGGACATCGTGCTCAAGCCGGTGGCGGTTTTCCCGGACAGCACCCGCAAGAACGGCGTGCTCGTGATGTGCGAGTGCTACCAGCACACCGGCGTGCCCAGCCCGTCGAATTCCCGCGCCACGATCCCGGATGACCCGGACACCTGGTTCGGCTTCGAGCAGGAATATTTCTTCTACAAGGACGGCGCGCCCCTCGGTTTCCCCAAGGACGGCTTCCCGGCCCCGCAGGGCCCGTATTACACCGGCGTCGGCTACAAGAATGTCGGTTCGATCGCCCGTGAGATCGTCGAGAAGCACATCGACATCTGCTTGGACGCCGGCATCAACCTCGAGGGCATCAATGCCGAGGTCGCCAAGGGCCAGTGGGAGTTCCAGATCTTCGGCAAGGGCTCCAAGTCCGCCGCCGACCAGATGTGGGTCGCCCGCTACATCCTCACCCGCCTGGCCGAGACCTACGGGGTCGACATCGAGTGGCGCTGCAAGCCGATCCTGGCCCCCTTCCAGCAGCCGCTGGACTGGAACGGCTCCGGCATGCACTCCAATTTCTCGACCAAGTATATGCGCGAAGTCGGCGGCAAGGAATACTTCGAGAAGTTGATGGCGGCCTTCAACCAGTATCGCGACGAGCACATCGCCGTCTACGGTCCGGAGAACCACCTCCGCCTCACCGGCCTGCACGAGACGCAGTCGATCGACAAGTTCAGCTACGGCCTCGCCGACCGCGGCGCCTCGATCCGCATGCCGCACAGCTTCGTCAACGCCGGCTACAAGGGCTACCTCGAGGACCGTCGTCCGAACTCCGCCGCCGACCCGTATCTGGTCGCCGGCCGGATCCTCAAGACGATCCAGACCGTCCCGACCAAGTAAGCCCGCGTCACGCGAGTCTTTCAAAGCCGCCCGGAAACGGGCGGCTTTTTGTTTTTGGGCGGACACCGGAGGCGGGCGCAAAAAAAGCCGCGCCTGGTGGCGCGGCTTGGAGAGGAAACGAGGGGCGCTTACTTCAGCGCGGCGACGTAGTTCGCCTCGGCGGCGTCCCAGTCGACGATGTTCCAGAAGGCGGCGATGTAGTCCGGGCGGCGGTTCTGGTAGTTGAGGTAGTAGGCGTGCTCCCAGACATCGAGGCCGATGACGGGCTTGCCCTCGAGGCCGGCGACGGCCTTGCCCATGAGCGGGCTGTCCTGGTTGGCGGTCGAGCCGATGGCGAGCTTGCCGCCGTTGACGACGAGCCAGGCCCAGCCGGAGCCGAAGCGCGTGGCGCCGGCCTTGGCGAAGTCTTCCTTGAACTTGGCGAAGCCGCCGAGCTCGGCGTCGATGGCCGCGGCGAGCTTGCCCTTGGGGGCGCCGCCCTTGCCCGGGCCGATGACGGTCCAGAAGAAGGCGTGGTTGCTGTGGCCGCCGGCGTTGTTGCGCACGCCGCCGCGGATGGCCTCGGGCACCTTCGACAGGTCGGCGATCAGCGTGTTCACGTCGAGCGCGAGCAGGGCGGGGTGGTCCTTGAGGAGATTGGTGGCGTTGGTGATGTAAGCCTGGTGGTGCTTCGAGTGGTGGATCTCCATCGTCTTTGCATCAATGTGCGGGACGAGGGCGTCGTAAGCGTAGGCGAGTTTCGGGAGTTCGTATGCCATGTTCGTGGTGGGTTGAATAAGAGAGGACCAATTTGCACGCGTTCGGTTGCGCGTCAACTGCGGGTCATGTCATTGGGCCGGGCGTTGTTTGGTGGAGGGTCGGCCTCCCG
>JAYRXZ010000041.1:0-26418 GCA_041917235.1 Lacunisphaera sp.
TCATGGCGTTGGCGGTCAGTGCGATGATGCCGGGCTGGCGCTCGGGCGAGATGATGGCGCGGATCTGCCGCGTGGCCTCGAGGCCGTCCATCTCGGGCATCTGGACATCCATGAAGAGCAGGTGGTAGTTGCGCTCGCGCATGGCGTGCACGGCCTCGAGGCCGTTGCCCACGGCGTCGGCGCGGTAGCCCATGCGCTCGAGGTAACGGAGCGCGACCTTCTGGTTCACGGGGTTGTCCTCCACCAGCAGGATGTCGAGCGGCAGGGTGTCGGCGAGGCGGATGGCGACGCCGGTGTTGGACGTGGACGCGCCGGCGTCCGGGCCGGGCTCGGTGATGATGCGCCGAAGGGTGTCGTGCAGGGGATAGGGCTTGATCGGCTTCGGCAGGCGCAGCAGCAGCGGGTCGCTGCTCTCGGTGCGACGGGTCGAGGTGGTGGCCGGCGTAAGGAGGACGATAGGCAGCTTCGGGTAGAGCGCGCGCAGCTCGCTGGCGAGCTCGAGGCCCGAGTGGCCGCCGGGCAGGCCCTCGTCGATGATGGCGGCGGAAAGCGGGGCGAGCGCGGCCTTTTGCAGCGCGGTGGGGCCGTCGGCGGCGAGCACCGGCAGGAGGTGCCAGCTGCGCAGGTAATGGTCGAGAGCGGTGCGGTTCACCGTGAGGTCGTCCACGGCGAGCACCCGGCAGCCGGCCGGCAGGGTGCCGAAGAGCGGCGGGGTGTTGCCATCGGTCACGTCGACCACGCTGGCCTGGATGCAGAAGTGGAAGCGCGAGCCCCGGTCCGGCGTGCTCGTGACGTCGATGCTGCCGCCCATGAGCTGGCAGAGGCGGTCGCAGATGGCGAGGCCGAGGCCGGTGCCGCCGTATTTGCGCGTGGTGGAGGCGTCGATCTGGCTGAACGGCTTGAAGAGCAGGTCCATCCGGTCGGCCGGAATGCCGATGCCGGTGTCGGTGACGTAGAAATCGAGGATGATCTTCTCGTCGGCGGGGCGGCCGGCGGTGGCGGCGTCGGCGGTGACCTCGAGGGTGACGGAGCCGGTCGGCGTGAACTTCACGGCGTTGTTCATCAGGTTCACCAGGACCTGGCGGAGGCGCGTGATGTCGCCGAGCACGCACGTCGGCACGAGGGGGTCGATGACGTAGGCGAGCTCGAGGCCCTTGGCGGCGGCCTGGGCGGAGAAGATGTCGATCGCCTCCTCGACGCACTGGGCGATCTCGAAGGGCTGGCTCTCGAGCTCCATCTTGCCTGACTCGATCTTGGAGAAGTCGAGGATCTCGTTGATGATCGAGAGGAGCGAGTCGCCGCTGGTGCGGATGGTGCTGACGTAGTCGCGCTGCTCGGGCGAGAGGTCGGTCTCGAGGAGGAGGCTGGTCATGCCGATGACGCCGTTCATCGGCGTGCGGATCTCGTGCGACATGGAGGCGAGGAACTCGGACTTGGCGCGGGAGTTGGCGTCGGCCTCCGCCTTGGCGCGGCGGAGCTGCTGCTCGGTCTCGACGCGGGAGGAGATGTCGGTCTCGATGGCGATGAAGTTCTCGACGGTTCCGTCCTCGTTGAGGACGGGCTGGACGTCGAGGTGGACGTGGAAGCGGCGGTCGCCGGTGGCGAGCTGGACGGCGTCGGTGGTGATGGGCTGCTGCGCGTCGAGGGCGGCGCTGATGCGGCCGACCGCGCCGGGGTCGGCGTCGGGGCTGGCGAGCGCCTCGGTCAGCAGGTGGCCGTGGACCTCGGTGAGCTTGCGGCCGGTGAGGCGGGAGTAGCTGCTGTTGGCCCACTCGATGTGGCCGAGGGGGTCGGTGATGATGACGGCGTTGTCGGTCTTGCTGGCGACGAGGGAGAGCTTGCGGCTCTCGGCCTGGCTGAGGCGGAGGGCCTCGTCGGCGCGCTTGCGGGCGTTGATGTTCTGGATGGTGCCGAGGACGCGGCGGGGCTGCTTGTTCGCGGTGAAGGACGTGCACTTGGCGCGCAGCGCGATCCAGAGCCACTCGCCGGAGTGGTGCAGGACGCAGTGCTCGATCTCGATGAAGGGCGTCTCGCCGCGGAAGTGGGCGTCGATGACGGCGCGGACGGCCGGCTGGTCGTCGCCATGGAGGAGGTTGAGCCAGCCCGAGCCGGTGGACGGCATCTCGGACGGGTCGTAGCCGATGAGCTTCCAGATGCTCGGCGTGCAGTAGACCTGGTCGGTCTCGACGTCCCACTCGTAGACGCCCACCTGGGTGGAGTCGAAGGCGAGGTTGAGGCGCTCGTCGGCGACCTTGAGCCGGGCCTCGGCGCGGCGGCGCTCCTCGTTCTCGAGGCGGAGCTGCTGGCTGGTGAGTTCCGCGGCGAGCTGGCGGCGGCGGGCGGACTGGGCGAGGTTGACGACGAGGCCGAAGAGGACGCTCACGAAGAGCCCGGCGGCGAGCGCGACCTCGGGGAGGAACTGGCGGTTGCCGGCGAGGAAGGCCGGGCGCGGGGCCAGGGTGATGGTCAGGTGCTGGTTGAGGATGTGGTAGTCGGCAGACTGGCGGTAGCGCTCGTCGATGACCTCGTCGGGAGTCATCGACTCATACACCTTCAAATGGAGGCCGGCGCCGGCGGGGGCGGCGGCGTTCTCGATCGCGACGCTGACCTGGTAGCGGCGCGAGAGGTTGAGCCGGCGGTCGATCTGGTCGAAGAACTTGTCGTAGTAAAACTCGCCGACGATGAAACCCGCGTCGGGGCCGGCCGCGGAGACGGGGAGGTAGGCGGCAAAAGTGGGGGACTGGAGCGGCGGCTCGAGCGGGGCGGCGATGGCGAAGGCGTAGGTGCGGCGCGCGGACTCGACGGCGGCGCGCCGCAGGGGCTGGCCGGCGTGGTCGAAAGCCGCGGCGTCCTCATTGCCCGCGCGCGGCCAGAACCAGCGGGTGCGCAGGCCGGAGTCGACCCATTGGATGGAGCGGTAGCTGCCGAAATCGCCGAGGTATTCCGCGACCTCGGCCTCCCACGCGGCCTGCGTGATGTTGGCGCGGGTCCAGCGGCGGGCCTGGCGGGCGAGGCTCTCGATGTGGGCCTCGGATTCGCCGCTGTAGAGCGCGGCGATGTTGTTGATCGTGAGCTGGGTCGTGCTGTTGGTGTAGCCGAGTTCGCGCTGCCGCAGGGCGACCCAGAAGGTGAACGTGACCGTCAGGGTGCACACGACGACCGGCAGCCAGAGCCAGCGCGGGCCGGCGCCGGCGCTGCCGGGGGTGTCGCGGGCGGCGAGCCAGATCTGGGCGTTGCCGAGCACGATGAGGAGCAGCGCGGTGTGCGGGCCGAGGCGGGCGTAGGTCTGCCAGAGCTCGACGCTGTTGAGGCCCGTGCGGTAGGCGGCGAGGCCCGTCAGGCCGTAGGCGGCGCCGAGCGAGCCGACCAGCGCGAGCAGCAACGGGCGGCGCGGGTCGCCGGGCCGGGCGGCCATCCAGGTGAACAACAGGCCGCCCGCCATCAGCAGGAACGAAAGGGCGGCGGGCATGCGCGCGACATTCGGCCCGGCGATGACGGACTCGTGGGTCACCAGCAGGTCGTCGATGCCGAGATCGAGGTTCAGCGGGCTCTGGATGAGCGTGGCCCAGGCGACGACCGAGGCGATCAACCCGAGCGCCAGGCCGGTCCGCCGCCAGCCGAACGCCAGCGCGCCGGGCGCGAGGCCGATCAGCATAAGACAGACGCAGGCATTGGCGGGCAGCGCGGCGTCATAGGATCGCGGTTGCACCAAACCGAGGCTGCCGGCCCGCCAGCCCCAGAGCCCCAGCAGGCCATAAAGCGCCAGCGCCGCGAACGGCGTCAGGTAGCCGTAGGCCAGCAGGCTTTGCCGGGGTCGACTCGGTGGGGGCGGCATGTGGTGCGACTCAGTTTGCTAGGGAGCCGCCATTCGGCTGGCAATGGTAATTAGGGGTTTTCACCTAGCTTGACCGGGATAAAGCCGGACCTACAACCCGTGCTGACGTTAACCCTTCGGCGGGACGGGTTTGTCCGGGGTGGCGGGCGGCACGGGGTCGGGCGAGATTTTCACGGCCGGGGCGACCGAATCGGGCTGGGTGGAGGAGCCACCGACGAATATGGACCAGTCCGGTTTGCCGATGGGGCCGGTGAGCTTGAGCTCGAGGATGCTCGTGATCGGGTTGATGACGAGGCCGATGACGCCGGTGATCAGGTTGCGGTTCTCCTCGTAGGGCTTCAGCCGCGCGGTGAAGTCGAGCGCGTTGGTGGCGAGCGTGAAGTTGCCGCGGGCGTCGATCACGGCGCTGCGGCCCGTGACCTTCAGGTCCGGGAAGTAAAGGCGGCCGCCATCCAGGCGGAAGCTGGTGTGCGCGGCGTCGAGCTTGAGCGAGGAGAAGTTGAGTGAGACGGCGCTGAGCACCTGCGAGAGCAGGCCGAAGAGGTGGATCTCGCCGAGGTCGGCGCCGGTGAGCGCGGCGTTGCCGCTGCCGGTGAAGGTCGCGAGCTCGCCGGGCTCGCCGGTGGCGGACAGGCCGACGTCGAGTTTGCCCCCCGCGGCGCGCTGCATGAACTTGCTCTCCGTCACGGAGGCCGATTTCTCGCCGGTGCGGTTGGCCTGGTATTCCTCGACGGCCCGGATCGAGCGGGCGAGCTCGGCGCCGTTGACATACAGGTCGAAGCCGAGCCGGCGGTAGTCCGCCGGGCCGTAGAGCCCGGCCTTGCCGGAGCCCCGCCCGCCCGCCGCGGTGAACTCGATCGCGTCGAGCCGCACGTCGCTGCCGGTGACGCCGCCGCTGATCCGGGCGGTGTCGAGCGGGAAGCCGTAATAGTGGAACGCGCTGCCGACCGCGCCGGTGAAGCTGTAGTTCGCGGTCGCACCGATGGTCCCCCAGGCATGCACCGACGGCGGCGCGGTGAAGCGGAGGCTCGCCAGCACGTCATCCGCCTTGCCCTCGAGCATGCGGCCGAGCACGGCGGGATCGGCGTTGGTCTCGAAATCGAACTCGAAGCGGCCCGCGCCGGCGGAGCCCGGCTCGGCGAAGCGCTTGAACGTGCCGCCCAGGGCCTGCTGCCCGCCGGCCCGCGTGGCGGCGAGCGCCAGCCCGTGGGCGAAGTTGGGCCGCACGAAGACCACCGCGTGCACCTGCTCGAAGTCGCCGTTCCAGACGGTGGCGCCGCGGACGTCGCTGCTGCCGAAATAGGCGGTGCGGCTCGGATCCCGCCAGCGGCCGGACAGGTCGATCTCCGCGGTCGGCGGGGCCGCGGGGAAGGCGAAGCGCGCGTTCCAGAAGTTCAGCCACCAGTTGCCGTTGAACCACCCGTTGATGTCGGCCGGCCGCAACTGCCCGTCGAGCAGCATGCGGTAGTCCGTGGTCGAGAAATCCATCCAGTAGGAGCCGCGGGCGAAGTTTTCCCCCATCTCCACGCGCGCGTCGGAGGCGAGGAAGCTTTTGCCGGCGATGTCGATGCGGCCGCGCGCGGCGGTGATCTTCACCCCGCGCGAGTCGAGCCGGCCGGCGTCCACGCGGCTGCTGAGCGTGGCGAAGCGCCAGCCCGGGTCGAACACGGCCTCGGCCGAGAACGTCACGGGATCGCCGAAGACAAAATAGGGCGCGGCGCGCGGCGTGATCTCGGCGAGCACCCGGTTGATCAGCTCGTGCGAGCCGCGGCCCGCCGCGCGGACCCGGCCGCTTTGCTCGGCGAGCCGGGCGTCGACCTCGGCGGAGATGAATTCCCCGCTGACCTGCAGCGCGGTCGCGACCGACACCTCGGGCCAGCGGGCCAGGTCCGCGCGGAGCACGGGACCGAGCAGCGCCATCCCCGGGGCGGTGATCCTCCCGGCGGCCACCAGCGCCTCGCGCGGGCGGGCCGACTGGCTTGCCGGCGAGACTTCGAGCGTGAGGATGGCGCGCACCGTCTCCGCGGCGTAGTCCGCCTGGTAACGCGCATGGCGGGCGGCGGCGTGCAGGCGCAGCGGGCGCGGCTCCGTGCCGTCCAGCCGCAGGGTGCCGGTCGCCGCGAGCGGCCCGAGGCTGAGCGTCCGGCCCCACGGCTGCTCGGCGGCGGCCGCGGTCAGCAGCAGGTGCGCGAGGTTGCCCACCCCGGGCTGGCTCTCGAGCCGCACGGCGAGGGCCGGGGACTCGAAGGTGTCGAGCTGGTGCAGCGGCAGGGCCAGCTGCCGGCTGACCTCGAGGAAACGGGCGATGAGCTGGTCGGGCGACGCCCCGGCGGCGGCGGGGGCGCGGGGCGGCGGCGTGAACTCGCCCTGGGCCGTGAGAATCAGGCGGCCGACGCGGCCGTTGAACTGGTCCACCAGCCAGCGCCGGTCCTCGTGCCGCAGGGCGACCGCGAGGTCGCGGATCAGCGGCTCGACGGTGCCGCTGGGCGAGAGCATGGCGGGCAGCTGCAGCGTGGCGCCCTCGAGGCGGATCTCGTCGGGGACGGGCCGGCCGGCGAGCGCCGACCAGAAGTCACGGCGCAGGTAGAGCACCCGGCAGGTGAGCAGCGGCTCCTCGAACCGGCGGGAGCGGAGCTCGACGTCCTCCAGCAGGAGCTTGCCGGTCGGGTCGAAGCGCGCGCGGCCGAACTTGATCGTGAGGTTGACCCGGGCCAGTTCCGCCTCGGCGCGGCGCAGCACGAAGTCGGGCACCGGCAGCTCGTGGGCCGCGGCGATGTAGATGAGCGCGACCAGCGAGGCGCCCAGCGCCAGCCAGACGGCCCAGCACAACACCGTGACCAGGCAGGAGCCGCAGAAGCGCAGCCCCGATTTGAACCACGGCTGTGGCTGGGTGGACACGGGGAAGCGGGATCAGGTCTTCGGCGGCTCGGTCCTGGGCGGGACCGGCGCTTCCGGCACCGCGGGAGCGGCCGGGTCCTTGGCCGGGGTCGTTCCGGCCGGGGTTTGCCCGGGCCGGTCGACCGACAGGGGACCCGGGTCGTTTTTCTCGGTGTAGGTGAGCGCGAAGATCGTATCGAGCATCTCCTGGGTGACCTCGAAGACCACGCCGCCTAGGTCCGCGGTGCCCGCCAGCATGGTGGACCCGCCGAGCCGGTCGGAGAACCAGAGGGTCGTGGTGGAGCTGGCGGCGGTGCCGCCGCCGGGGAGCGTGGCGTCGACGTCGAGCCGGTATTTCCACGGCTGCGGCCCCGTCGCGGTCTCGGCGTGCTGGGGGGTGAAGGTGCCGGCGGTGTAGGCCTTGACCCGGAGGGTGCGCAGCTGGGCGAGCAGGGCGGTCAGCAGCGTGCGCGCCTTCTCGGGGAGTTTCTCGGTGGCGAGCGACTCGGGGGTGAGGGCGACCTCGTTGTTGACGCTGAAGAGGAGGGTGTCGGCCGGCAGGGCGCTGAGCTTGAGGCTGGTGATGCGGGTGCCCTCCGGGAGTTCGCGCAGAACCCGGAGGCGGTAGTGCCGCGCGAGGGCGGGGGTGTCGTCAAGGATGTCGGGCAGGATCTGGTAGACGAACGGCGCGTTGGTGACGCGGGCGAAGGCCTCGCCGGGTTTGTCGGGCGAGACGCCGACCTGCAGCGTGAGGGAGGAGGCCTCCTTGGCGAGCGGGCCGCCGCCGGTGGAGAGATTGAGCGTGAGCTCGCGCTCGGGGCGGTTGAAGCCCCAGTTCTCGAGGTCGGTGGCGGAGGGGGCGTCGCTCAGGAACTTGGGCGAGCCGGGCCGCGCCTCGCGCGCGGCCAGCTGGGAGATCTTCTGCAGCAGGGCGGTCACGACGCCGGGATCGGCGGCGATGGTCTGGGGGGCGGTGCCGCTGACGCGCACGACGGCCTGCCAGCCCTGTTCGCCCTCCAGCTTCTGGAGCGTAAGTTCGGGCGAGCCGGGGGCGACGAGGGTGAGCGCGGTGACGGTGGCGGGCTCGAAGTCGAGCACGCGCGGGTCGCGGAGCTCCTCCTGTGCGGAGCGGAGGACGTCGAGCAGCTCCTTGGGGACAACGGTGGAGAAGACGACGTCCTTGTCCTCGATCTTGGCGAAATACTCGGTGGCACCGGCACCGGTGCCGGCGGCGCCCTCGCGCGGCGCGGGGGTCGCCCCGGTCGGGTTGCCCAGGAGCAGGGTCTCGCGGCGGGCGTTGCCCTCGAGGGTGATGCGGAGGCTCGGGGAGTTGAGGCCGGCGCGGTCGAGGTCGGTGTCGCGGGGCTCGAGGAAGTTTTTCGCGGTGAGGGAGTTGACGGCGTTGATGGTGACCTCGACGGCGGCCTTGCTGGCGCGGGCGTTGATGGGCGCCTCGAAGGCCCAGCGGGAGGCGGCGTCGCGCCGGAGGCGGACCTTGAGGTTGGCGGGCGCGGCGGTCTGGACGTTGAGGGAGCGGACCTCGAAGACCGGCACGCTGAAGATGGACGCGGCGCGGAGGGTGTCGAGCGGGAGGCCGACCGCCTCGGCGAGGCTGCGGCTGACGACGTGGATGCGCGCGCCGTCCGGGGAGAGCACGTAGAGGCGATTCCCGACGGTGGTGGTGTCGCCGATCCTGAGGGTGTAGGCGCGGCCGGAGGAGGTGAACTCGAGGATGAGGGTGGGGTCGGCGAGGCCGTAGTCGGCGAGCGAGCGGCCGCTGGAGGCGAGGTCGGCGACGGGGAAGCTCGTCTCATGCTCGAGCAGCTCGAGGGTGTTGATCAGGCCGGCGATGGCGTTGCGGTCGGCCGGCCACTCGTAGGGGGCGGTGAGCCACCAGGAATCGGTGCGCTTCTCGAGCCGGACGGTCGCGCCGGTGCGGTCCTTGCGGGTGAGGGCCTCGATGGTGGCGGCCTCGGGGCCGAGCACGCGGCGGCGCGCCTCGAGGGTCTTGCGCTCGTCGATGCGGGGCAGGTCGTAGAAATAGATGTAGCAGAACAGGACGACGTTCAGGAAAAGCAGGACGACGGTGACTTTGGAGCGCATGGCGGGGGGAAAGTATAAGGTTTAAGGTATAAGCTGTAAGAGCTGCGCCCGGGAAATTGAGGTGAAGTTGGAGCTTAAAACTTAGAACTTAGAACTTAAAACGCGGAACGTCAGTTCCGCCTGGTCCAGTAGACAAAGACGCCGAGCAGGGCGACGGCGCCGGGCACGACCAGGAAGAGACCGAGGCGGAGGCGGACGAGTTCCTCCTGGCTGAGGGAAAGCTGGAAGCGCTCGATGGGCCGGGCGGGGATGTTGAGCTGGGTGTCGCGGTCGACGGCCCAGCTGACGGTGTTGAGGAAGAGGGGGAAGTTGCCGCCGTTGATGATGCGGTTGTTGGTGACGAGGTCGGAGGTGCCGAAGACGGCGAGGCGGCCGCCGGGCACGCTGAGCGGGAGGTTGGCGGGCTTGAGCCGCTCGGAGATGGCGAGGACGCCGAGGCCGTTGCGGTGGCGCAGGTCCTGGCCCGGCGTGTATTCGGCGTTGCGGAGGCGGTAGCCGCTCTCGCCCCAGGCGGTGGGGCTGCTGGCCACGAGGACCTTCACGCTCAGGCCGTCGTCGGGCGAGCGGCCGATGTCCTCGCTCACGACGCGGGTCGGCCCGACCAGCGGGAAGAGGGCGTTGTCGATGATCAGCTGCGTGACGGGGTGGGGCAGGAAGTGGCTGAGGATGAGCTCGCCGTTTTCCGAGATGTAGTTGGGGTTGGTGTCGAGGATGACGTTGTCGTAGACGAGCACGCCCCAGTCAAAGAGCAGGTTCTCCAGCCCGAACTGGCGGGCGGGATCGACGAGGAGGATGACGCGGCCCGCGCGGGTCGTGAGGTAGTTGCGCAGCAGCTCCTCCTCGAAGGGCTGGAAGCGGCTCTGCGGCGAGGGGATGATGATGAGCGCGGCGTCGTCGGGGATCCGCCGGCTGAGGCTGAGGTTGATCCCCTCGAGGTCGTAGTTGCGCTGGCGGAGCTGGTCGCGCAGCTGCGAGAGGCCGCGCGCGCCGTCGACGCTGTCGGGCGACATCTCGCCGTGCCCGGCGAGGAAATAGATCTTTTTCTTCTCGGCGCTGGAAACGTCGAGGATGGCGGCGGTGAGCGCCGCCTCGCCCTTGAAGGCCTCGCGGCTGACCTTCTTCTTGATGACGTAAAGGTCGTCGAGCCGGAGCAGCCGGCTGTGCCGGTCGCTCGTGAGCAGGATGATGTTGGGCTGGTCGGCGACGCCGAAGGCCTCGGCCTCGCGGCGGCTCTGGTAGACGTCGACGTAGCGCACGGTGAGGCGGCCCTTGCTCTTGCTGCCGGTGAAGTAGGTGTATTCGCGGAGCAGCGCGCTGATGTCGCGGTAGGCCTGGGCGAGCTCCTCGCTGTCGTTGCTGTCGGTGAAGGTGACGGTGATGGTCACGTCGCGCTCGAGGCGCTCGAGGTAGGACCGGGTCTCGGGGGAGAGGGAGTGGCGCCGGCTGGCGGTGGCGTCGAAGCGCCAGGCGTGGTTGAGGGCGATGTAGTTGAGCCCGGCGAACAGCGCGAGGAACAGCACGGCCTGCAGCAGCAGGTTGACCAGGCGGATCCAGCGGGCGGCGCGGAAGCTGTCGGAGAAGTGCATCGTCAGCTGTTGAGCAGCTTCGCCTCGACGCCGAGGATGCTGAAGATGAGGGCCAGGGTGGAGCCGGTCAGGTAGTAGAACAGCTGCCGCGTATCGATGACGCCGTGGGTGAAGTCCTCGACGTGGGTGAAGATCTGGAGCGAGTCGAGCGCGGTCTTCACCGGGCTGAAGACCGCGTTGTTGAGGGCGCTGAGCTCGCCGAGGTAGCGCGGGCCGAGGATGACGAGGATCAGCAGGACGACGGTGAAGATGCCCGCCACGGGCTGGCTGCGCGTCATGGAGCTGGCGAAGACGCCGATGGCGATGAAGAGCAGGCCGCTGATGGCGATGAAGAGGTAGCCGCCGAGGAGCGGCCCGGCGTCGAGGTAGCGGGCGTCGCGCGCGTAGAGCTGCAGGATGTAGTGGAAGCCGAGGGTCGAGCCCCAGAGCAGGAGGTAGAAAAGGTAGGCGGCGGAGAACTTGCCCAGCACGACCTCGGCGGTGCTGACCGGCGTGGTGAGCAGGGTCTCGAGCGTGCCCTGGCGGCGCTCGTCGGCGATGGTCTTCATCGTGAGCAGCGGCACCATGAAGAGCACCGGGAACCAGAAGAACTGGAAGAACACGACGGCCGGCGGCGTCTCCTGCGGGGTCTTGCTGTAGAGGTCGAGGATGCTGGCGAAGATGAAGCCCATGACGCCGAGGAAGAACACGGCCGCGATATACGTGCTCGGGCTGTAGAGCAGCGTGCGGATCTCGTGGGAGAGGATGGTGAAGTAGTGGCGCATGGCGTCAGAATTTCGGCAGCGGCGCGCGGCTGTCGCCGTTGACGGGCTTGTCGGGCAGGCGCGCGTCCCAGCTGCGGCGGGTGGCGGCGAGGAAGACGTCCTCCAGCGAGGGCTGGGTGCGGCCGAGCGAGCGGATGCGGTAGCCGAGGGCGGGCAGGGCGCCGAGGAGTTGCTCGCCGAGGTCGGCGGGCGACTCGGTGACGAGGGTGGCGACGCAGAAGCCGTCCGCGGCGCAGTCCCCGAGGGAGGCGACGCGGAGGGTCGGCTCGATCTCCTTCAGCCGGGCGCCGAGGGTGTCGGTCTCGCCGGCGAGCTCGAGGCGGTAGCTGGTGTGCCCGAAGATCTCGTGGCGGAGGTCGGCCGGCGAGCCCTGGGCGACGATGCGGCCGCCGTTGATGATGAGCACGCGGTCGCAGGTGGCCTCGATCTCGGGGAGGATGTGGCTGGAGATGATGACGCTCATGCGGCCGCGGAGGCTGGCGATGAGGTCGCGCACGATGATGATCTGGTGCGGGTCGAGGCCGATGGTCGGCTCGTCCATGATGATGACGGCGGGCTCGGAGAGGATGGCCTCGGCGATGCCGACGCGCTGCTTGTTGCCCTTGGAGAGGCGGCCGAGGATGCGGTGGCGGTTGCGCTTGAGGTCGCAGAGCTCGAGGACCTCGTCGATGCGGGCGCGCAGCTTGGCCCGGGGCATCTCCTTGAGGCGGCCGCGGAACCAGAGGTATTCGGAGACGCGCATGTCGTCCGGCAGCGGGTTGTTCTCCGGCATGTAACCGACGTGGCGCTTGGTGGCCTCGGGCTCGCTGGCGACGGGGTGGCCGCAGATGCGGACCGAGCCGGAGTTGGCCGGCAGGTAGCCGGTCAGGATGCGCATGGTGGTGCTCTTGCCGGCGCCGTTGGGGCCGAGGAGTCCGACGATCTCGCCGCGCTTCACGGTGAAGCTCAGGTCGTTGACCGCGGTGAGCGGACCGTAGGTTTTGACCAGGTGGGAGACCTCTATGGTGATGTCGGGGATTTCGGCCATGCCGCGGGGATATTTACACGGGTAAACGGCCCCGCCGGCAAGCCTTGCGTGTCAGACGGCCGGGGCGGCTTCCCGGGACAAGGTGACCTCGCCGGCGCGGAAGCGTTCCGCGCGCCCGGAATGGAGCCGGACGATCAGCGAGCCCTCGTTGTCGATGCCGGTGGCGGTGCCGGCGACGGTGCGGGTGCCCTGGGTGACGCTCACGGGGCGGCCGCGGAGGACGTCGTAGCGCTTCCAGAGCTCGGCGAACTTGTCGCGGTAGCCGCCCTCGAGGAACTGGTCGTAGGCAGTGAGGACGCGGCCGATGAGCGCGGCGGCAAAGCGGTTGAGGTCGAGGGGGGCGCCGGTGGCGTCGGCGAGCGAGATGGCGGTCTTCTGCAGCTCGCGCGGGAGGTCGGCGGCGCGGCCGTTGAGGTTGAGGCCGAGGCCGAAGACGAGGTCGCGGATCTGGTCGGCGTCGACGCGCGCCTCGGTGAGCATGCCGCCGGCCTTGCGGCCGTTCACGTGCAGGTCGTTGGGCCATTTGAGGCCCGGCTCGAGCTTCGCGAAGTTGGAGACGAGCTCGCAGATGTTGAGCCCCATCCAGAGGGTGAAGTCATGGAGGCGGGCCGGCTCGAGCTTGGGGCGGAAGACGAAGGTGCTGTAGAGATTGCCGGCGGGCGGGCTGTGCCAGACGCGGCCGCGGCGGCCGCGGCCCTGGGTCTGGGCGCTGGCGAGGATGACGAGCGGGACGGCGGCGCCGCTGGCGAGCAGGCGCTCGGCCTCGCTGTTGGTGCTGTCCACCGTGTCGAGGCAGACCAGCTGCGGCGGCCGTCCGCGGCCGCTGAGGTAGGCCTGGATGAGGGCGGGGTGCAGCGTGTCCGGGGTCTTGACCAGCCGGTAGCCGCGGCTGCGGCGCGCCTCGAAGACGAAGCCCTGCCGGATCAGCTTCTGGAGCTGCATCCAGACGGCGACGCGGGAGACGCCCAGCAGCTTGGCCAGGCGCGCGCCCGACACGGTGCCGGCGTCGGCGGCGAGCATTTCGCGGAGGATGGTGATCTCGGTGGCGGACAAGGGGAGAATAGCGTCGCGGTGAAAACGGAAAGCGTTACGAAAGCAGAGAACGATGGGTGCGCAAATGTCATTTGCAGATTTCCGGGATTCCACGGCCGGTGCCGAGCCGCCGGCCGGGCTCAGCGGGCCGCTGCGGGCGCTGTGGCTGGATGCGCGCGGCGAGTGGGACGCGGCGCACGAGGCGGCGCAGGCCGCGGCCGGCGCCGACGGGGCGTGGGTGCACGCCTACCTGCACCGGAAGGAAGGCGACGAGATGAACGCCGGCTACTGGTATGCGCGGGCCGGACAACCGGCGGCGACGGGCGAACTCGCGGCCGAGTGGGCGGCGATCGCGCGGGCGCTGCTGCAAAGGTAGGGCGGCTTATCCTTAAGCCGCCGCGCGGCGCGTTAAGGATAACGCGCCCTACCTTACGGTTTCGCCGCGGCTTCGCGCAGGGCCTTGGCGGCCTCGGGGTCGGTCTGCTCGGCGGCCTTGGCGATCGTCAGCACGTCGTCCATGAACTGGCGCTTCTGGGCGAGGTTGTAGTCCTCGCGGGCGCGCTCGGCGGCGCCAGTGCCGAAGAGGGGCAGGGTGAACTTGTTCAGCGCGCGGTCGAGCGTGGTGAAGTTCTTCTTCACCAGCTCGTCGTTGAAGGCCTTGGGACCGAGGATGGTGTGGTCGTTCAGGCGCGGGCGGGGGCGGGGCTGCTGCTTCACGGTCATCTTGGGCAGCTCGAGCACCTCGGGGTCGGCGGGTGTGTTTTCCGCGCCGAGCTGGCTGGCGGGCGCACGGTCGATGGATTGCTGCCGGATGTCCGCGATGGCGGCGGCGGTCGGTCTGGCCGGGGCGGATTGGGGCAGCGAGGCGTTCAAATCCTTCGCCACCTCGGCCGAAAGCGGGGAGGACGGCGGCGCGGCCGGAGCGGGTTCCGGGGCCGTCTGGGCGGCGGCAGAAACGGTCGCAAACAGGGCAAGCGCGAGGGTGGACGGTTTCATGATGAGTGATTGGACAGAAGATAGCCCGGAAGTTTCCGGGATGCATGCACTATTTTTTGCGACCGTCGCCGGCCGGACGCTGCCGCCATTCAATGTCCCGCTCGGTTTGTTTCAGATCGGCCTTGAGCTGGTCCGCGTTTTCGCCGTCCACCTGCCGCCTGAGTTCGGAGATTCGATAGGCATCCGCGAACTCGCGCTGATCTTCGAGGGACTTGCCGCGCTCGGCCGGCGAGGCGGAAAAGAAAGGGATGGGGAAACTGTTGAGGAACGCATCGAGTCCCGTGGCGAGGGACTCGCGGTAGGCGCGCGCAAGTTTTTTGTCGAGTTCGCGCTTGGCGAGTAGCTCGGCCGGATCGATGCGCGGGGCGCGTTTCTCCCGCACCTTCACGGTGGGCAGCGCGTAAAGGTCGGGATCGGATTCGATGCCGTCAGACTTCGGCTGGTCGAGCACCTTGGGCGGCGGGGTGTAGGCCGGCAGGCTGGTGCGGACGACCTCTTTCAGCCGTCCTGAAACCTTGGCCGTCGAGGCCGGTGCCGGTTCCTGTGCCGTGAGGATTCCCGCCACGACGAAAATAAGCAGGTGAAAGCCGGCGGGTTTCATCGTGGGGCGCTCCGGTGAGACACTCGGACCGGCCGATGTTTCCTGCAAGCCGGGGAATTCCACCCGGCGGGGATTCACCCTACTTTAGCGACTGGGCGAGGGCGCGGAGCCGCGGCCAGTGCAGGTCGGGGATGGCGGGACCGAGGTGCTGGACGCACTCGGCGCCGAGGGCCGAGCCGAGGGCGCCGGCCCCGGCGAGCGACATGCCGCGGAGGTGGCCGTAGAGGAAGCCGCCGGCCCAGGCGTCGCCGGCGCCGGTGGTGTCGTTGACGCGCTCGACCTTGACGGGCGCGATGCGGTGGAGCTCGGAACCGCGCGCGACCCACGCTCCGTCCTTGCCGATCTTGACGCAGGCGATGCCGCCGTAGCCGGCGAGCTTGCGGGCGTAGGCGTCGTAGGAAGCGTCTTTCTGGAAAAGCGCGCGGGCCTCATCCTCGTTGGCGAAGACGACCTGCACGCCCTGTTGGAGCTGGGAAAGGATCCAGTCGCGGGCGACGTTGACGACCTCGAAGGAGGAAAGCTCGAGGCTGATGGTGCAGCCGGCCGCGCGGGCGGTGACGGCGACCTTCTCGGCGAGCGCGGGATTGAACATCAGGTAGCCCTCGATGTGGGCATGCTTGGCGCCGGCGAAGTCCGCCGCGGTGATCTCCTCCGGGCTGAGCGTCATGGCGGCGCCGAGGTGGGTGCGCATGGTGCGCTGGCCGTCGGGCGTGACCATCGACAGGCAGCGGCCGTTGGGCGCGGCGGTGTGCTTGAAGCGGGAGCCGTCGCCGCCGGCGGCGGTGAAGTTGGCGCGGTAGTCGCGGGCGGTGACGTCGCCGCCGATCTTGCCGAGGAAGGTGGTCTTCAGGCCGAGCTTGGTGGCGCTGAGCACGGCATTGGCCGCGGAGCCGCCGGGGGTGACGGCATAGTCGGTGCCGAGCTTGGCGACCAGCGACTCGATGTCGGTGTCGTCCACGAGGACCATGCCGCCCTTCTCGCCGGCGACGTGGGCCGTGAGGAAGGACTCGGGGACGTGCGCGAGCAGGTCCATGATGGGGTTGCCGATGCCGATGAGTTCGAACGAGGACGAGGACATGAGGAGATGAAAGGCGGGACCGCGGACGCGCGGTCAGCTCACCGTCAGGCTGGTGGCGAGGATCGGGTCGTCGTCGACCTCGATGACGATGGCGTAGTCGCCGGGCTGCTCGAAGCGGAGGTTGCGGAGCTCGTTGATGAGGTTGATGCGGTGCAGCGGGCTCTGGGACTCGAACTCACGGTGGAGGAGCTCGACCGGGTTGGCGGGGTTGAGGCCCATGGACATCTTGATCTTGTGCGTGCCCGGCTGGACGTCGGTGAGCGTCAGGAACCACACCATGTAGGGGTGCATGACCGGGAAGGAGCGGGCCTTGATGTTGGAGAACACGCCGAGGATGGTGTGTTTGCCCGAGGCGGGGTCGATGTGGACGCCGTCGCAGGTGATCCAGGCCAGGAGGGAGGGTTTGGACTGCACGCCCGGAGGATGGGCCGGGGCGGGGGAGCGGCAAACTATTTTGCGGGTTTTCCGCTGTGGAAACCGCGGCGGGGCCACCTTTTTCTTGTGTATGGTTCCGGGGCCCCTTTTACCCATACCCCGTGAAGTATATTTTCGTCACGGGCGGCGTCGTTTCATCTTTGGGCAAAGGGCTCACGGCGGGCTCGCTCGGCGCCCTGCTTGAGCTGCGCGGCCTCAAGGTGCGCATCCAGAAGTTCGACCCCTACCTCAACGTCGACCCGGGCACGATGAGCCCCTACCAGCACGGCGAGGTCTACGTGCTCGACGACGGCGCGGAGACCGACCTCGACCTCGGGCACTACGAGCGCTTCACCTCCGGCAGCCTGTCGCGCGCCAACAGCCTTTCCTCCGGGCAAGTCTACGAGGCCGTCATCGCCAAGGAGCGCCGTGGCGACTACCTCGGCAAGACCGTGCAGGTGATCCCGCACGTCACGAACGAGATCAAGGAACGCATCTACAAGGGCGGCAAGGGCGTCGACGTGCTCATCACCGAGATCGGCGGCACGACCGGCGACATCGAGGGCCTGCCGTTCCTCGAGGCGCTGCGCCAGTTCGCCCTCGAGGTCGGGCCGAAGGAGTGCATCTTCATCCACGTCACGCTCGTGCCGTTCGTCAGCGCCGCCGGCGAGCTGAAGACCAAGCCCACGCAGCAGAGCGTCGCCAAGCTCCGCGAGATCGGCATCCAGCCGCACCTGCTCGTCTGCCGCTGCGAGAAGCCGCTGACGATGGAGATGCGCGAGAAGCTCTCCATGTTCTGCAACGTCCCGGTGAAGGCCGTGTATGCCGCCCAGGACGTCGAGTCGTCCATCTACGAGCTCCCGCTCATGCTCCAGAAACAGGGCATGGACCAATACGTGTGCGACCTCTTCGGCATCAAGGCCAAGGCGCCCGCGAAGAACATCTGGGTCGACATCGTCAAGCGCATCAAGTCCCCGAAGCACACGGTGCGGATCGGCGTGGTCGGCAAATACATCGAGTTGCAGGACGCCTACAAGTCGGTCTACGAGTCGCTGGCCCACGCCGGCATCGCGAACAACGCCCGGGTCGACGTCGTGCGCGTCGACGCCGAGGACCTCGAGACGAAGGCCGGCCTCGCACAGCTCCGGAAGCTTGACGGCATCCTGGTGCCCGGCGGCTTCGGCGACCGCGGCACCGAGGGCAAGATCGCGGCGGCGAAGTTCGCCCGCGAGCACAAGGTGCCGTATTACGGCCTGTGCCTCGGCCTGCAGATCGCCGTCATCGAGTTCGCCCGCAACGTCCTCGGCCTGAAGAAGGCCAACTCGATGGAGTTCGACGAGAAGACGCCCGAGCCGGTCATCGCCCTCATGGACGAGCAGCGCAACGTCGTCCAGAAGGGCGGCACGATGCGCCTGGGCGCCTACACCTGCGACCTGAAGCCCGGCACGCTCGCGCGCAAGGCCTACGGCGCCGCCAGCGTGAGCGAGCGCCACCGCCACCGCTACGAGGTGAACAACGACTACATCGCGCGCCTCGAGAAGGCGGGCATGATCATTTCCGGCTGGAACCCGAAGCGCGGCCTGGTCGAGGTGGCGGAGCTGAAGAACCACCCGTGGTTCCTCGGCGTGCAGTGCCACCCGGAGTTCCACTCGAAGCCGAACCAGGCGCACCCGCTCTTCGCCGCCTTCATCGCCGCCGCGATCAAAAACCAGAAAAAGCGGTAGGGCGAACCCTCCGGATGAGCCGCGGCGCGTCGGGGACGACTCGCCCTGCCAGTCACGACCACCCCCATGATCTTTAATCCCAAGAAGCTCCTCCTCCTCGCCGGCCCCTGCTCGCTGGAAAACGAGAAGGTCTGCCGCGCCGCGGCGGAGACGCTGGTCAAGATCGGGAAGAAGCACCCGGAGTTGACCATCGTTTTCAAGGGCTCGTTCGACAAGGCCAACCGCACGTCGCTCAGCGGCGACCGGGGCCCGGGCATGCAGGAGGGCCTGGCGTTGCTCGCGCTGATGAAGAAGGACTACGGCTTCCCGGTCGTCACCGATTTCCACGAGCGCCAGCAGGCCGCGACCGTCGCCGAGGTCTGCGACGTGCTGCAGATCCCGGCATTCCTCTGCCGCCAGACCGACCTGCTGCTCGCCGCCGCCGCGACGGGCCGCGTTGTCAATGTGAAGAAGGGTCAGTTCCTCTCGCCGCAGGAGATGGAGTTCGTCGTCAGCAAGCTGAAGCAGGGGAAGGCGAAGGAAATCTGGCAGACCGAGCGCGGCACGACCTTCGGCTACCAGAACCTCGTCGTCGACATGCGCTCCTTCGCCCAGATGAAGGCGCTCGGCGCCCCCGCGATCTTTGATGCCACGCACAGCGTGCAGCAGCCCGGTGCCGCGGGCGGCAAGACGGGCGGCCGGCGCGAGTTCGTGCCGCCGCTGGCCCGGGCGGCCCTCGCCGCCGGCGCCGACGGCCTCTTCATCGAGACGCACCCGGATCCGGAGAAGGCGATTTCCGACGGCCCGAACCAGATCCCGACGACGGAGCTGCCCGCCCTGATCGATTCGTGCGTGGCGGTGTGGAAAGCGGTGCGGGGTGGGTAGGGCGCGTTATCCCTAACGCGCCGCGCGCGGCGGATTAAGGATAATCCGCCCTACCATATTGACCGTGACTCCGGGTTGGGCATCGTGTCAGCCAACCAAGCATCCCCCCATGTCCACCTTCATCATTGACGTGCCCGTGCCCTCCATGGGCGCCACGGTGAGCGAGCTCACCGTCATCAACCTCGCCGTCGCCCCCGGGACGAAAGTCGCCAAGGGCCAGAAGCTCGCCGCGCTCGAGAGCGACAAGTCGGCCTTCGACTTCGAGTCGCCCGCCGAGGGCACCGTGCTCTCGATCATGGCCAAGAACGGCGCCGCCATCACCTCCGGGCAGCCTTTCCTCCGCATGGAGACGGCCGACGAAAGCCTGCGGCACCTGGCGGTTCAGATGACAGAAGACAGAGGACAGAAGACAGAGGGCGCTGGCGCGGCCGGTTCACCGTCCTCCGTCCTCCGTTCTCTGGTCTGGACGCCCCGCGCCATCAAGATGGCGCAGGAAGCCGGGCTTGATCACGCGACGATCACCGACATCGAGGCCACCGGCCCCGGCGGCCGCGTGTCGGGCGACGACGTGACGAAGTATCTCGCGGGGCGGAAGTGAGTGGTAGGGCGGATTATCCTTAATCCGCCGCGGCGCGTTAAGGATAACGCGCCCTACCTTTGTTCCTTCGCCGTGCTCAGGTAGAGCCCGTTGAAAAGCAGCTTGAACGTGCCGTGCGTGCCGGCGCGGAACGCAACCTCGGGTCCGAACAGGTAGAGCTTGCCGGTGCCCACCGGCGCCTCGAGGGCGGCGATGCCGTCGGCGAGGTAGGACTGGCCCCACGCCCAGCCGCTGCGCATCGGGGTCGCGCTGGCGAACCAGGCGACGGGTTTCACGCCCTTGGCGACGGCGTCGGGCAGGAGCTTGAAGACCGGGCTGTTGTCGAAATAGACGTCGGCCGTGGAATCGAGGCCCCACGCCAGCGGGGCGGACGGGTCGATGGCGGCGGACAGGATGCTGCCGGGGACGTAGAATTTCTCACGCGACAGGCGGCGCTCCTTGCCCTGCGGTCCCATCTCGACGAGCGCGTTGCGCACGGGGACGCCCAGGTGGTAGGCGAGGTTGGTGCTGGTGCCGATGGCCACGATGCTGCCGCCCTGCTCGGTGAACTGGCGCAGCGCCGGGATGGATTTCTCCTCGGTGATGCTGCCGGTCCAGCCGCGGTAGGCCGCGGGCAGGTCGTCGCCGGTCGGGACCTTGACGAAGTATTCGTTGAAACGCGGGCTCGGCGCGCCCATGGACTTCGGCAGCGGAATGGCGCCGTTGACGAAGACGATCACGTCGTATTTGGCGCGCAGGTTGCCGGCATCGATCTGCTGCGGGTAGACGACCTCGAAGGGGAACTCGAATTGCTCGAAGATCCAGCGGGTCCAGCCCGAGGGCATGGAGCCACCATATTGGTCCCAGAGGGCGATGCGGGTGGGGGCGAGCTTGAGGGCGTCGCCGACGGACTTGAGCGTGACGGCGGTGGCGTCGAGGCCGAGCTCGGCCGCGGCCTTCGCGACGATGGGCTTCGCCGACTCTGACGCCGGGATGTAAAGCGAGCCCGCGCCGAAGGCGGGATAACCCGACGGCGGCGTCTTCAACCAGTAGACGTCGGCGCCGGCCTTGAGGAGGCGGTTGAGGAGGATGAAGCTGTTGTTCGCGCGGTGGCTCACGAGCCAGCCGCCGGTGCCGGTGCCCACCGTGCCGGCGGGCGGGTCCTGCAGCTGGCCCCAGGGCAGGCGCTCGAAGGGACCGTCGAAGCCGTCGAGCACGCGGTCGAACTTCACGCCCATCTGGTAGGCGATCGTCCAGCCGGCGGAGTCGTAGGGGGCGATCGGCGGGCCGCCTTCGTATTGAAAGTCGTTCGGGTGGTCCTGCGGCTCGAACATGTCGAGGACGAAGGGGCGGAAGGCCTGGGCGGTCTTCACGATATAGGAGCCGGCGGGATACGTTTTCCCGGCGACCATGAAGTCCGCGGTGGCGCGGTGGATGGCGATGCCGGACTTCACGAGCGTGTTGATGAACTTCACCGCGGTGGGAAAGTCGGCCTGGTCGCGCGGGATGATGTAGCCGCGCGGGTCGCGCTGGTCGGGCTGCCGCAAGGCCTCGTCGTAGAACTTGGCCGGCACCACGGTGCCGCTCTGGGCGGCGAAGCGGAAGGCGGAATCGTCGCCCTCGGCGGCCTTGGCCGAGGGGGTGGCGGCGGTGCGCATGGCGGCGGCGCGCTTGGGCGACAGCGTCCAGTGGTCGCGGCTGCCGCGCTCGATGGCGTTGTTCCCCATGTGCCAGATGTTGTAGAGCAGCTCGTCGCGGTTGCGGGCGGCGTAGTTGAGCACGGCGTAGTTGGCCGTCAGCGAGTAGTCGACGGAGCGGCGGAAGTGCCAGGTCTGCGGTGCCACGGGATAGGGCAGGTCACCGGACGGGATCTGGCGCTCGGGAATGAGGGCGATCTGCATCGGGGTGGGGCTGCCGGCGGTCTCGGTGAGCAGGCCGATCATGTTGTGGAAATACACCGTGGTGCGCAGGCCGCCGTTCCACCAGGTGGAGAAGACGGAGCCGCGCTTCATGGTCGTGCCGGGTTTGTCCTCGGCGATCCACCGGCTGTGCATGGCCGCGCCGACGGCGTCGAGCGAGGTGACGATCAGCGGGTCGTAGACGTAGTTGAAGGGATCGCGGTAGGGCGGGCCGGCGACGATGGTGCCCTGCGGGGCGGTCTGGTGGTGGTTGTAGACGATCTGCGGGAACCACTCGAGGTAGAGCTGCCGCGCGATGTTCGCGGACTCCTTCATGTTGGTCATCATGAAGTCGCGGTTGTTGTCGTGGCCGATGTATTTCTGGTAGAGCCGCGGCTCGCGGTCGACGATACGCGACGCCGGGTCGGGCCGGCGCATATACCACGAGCTGATGAGTTCCTGGCCGTCGGGATTGGCGTGGGTGAAGAGGATGATGACGTTGTCGAGGATGCGGAGCGTCTCGGCGTCGGTGCGGCTGGCGAAGGTCCAGAGTGTCTCGACCAGCTGGGCGGCGCCGAGCGTCTCGGTGGCGTGGAGGCCGCCGTCGATCCAGATGACGGCCTTGCCCTCGGCGGCGAGGGCGCGGGCCTGTTCTTCGTTGAGGCCCTCGGCGCGGGCGAGCTTCGCGGCGATCTCCTTGTAACGATCGAGCTTGGCCAGGTTGGCCGGCGAGGTGCAGATCACCATGTATTGGCGGCGACCCTCCTCGGTGGGGCCGATGTCCACGAGCTTCAGGCGGTCGGACTCGGCGGCGAGCTTCTTGAAATAGGCCTCGGTCTGCGTGTAGGTGGCGAGCTGGTAGTCGTCGCCCATGTTGAAGCCGAAGTGCTCCTTCGGCGAGGTGAGGGCGAGCGCCAGCGGCGCGATGAACAAGGCGGCGGCGCAGGCCGCGCGGCGGAACAGCGGGGATCTCATAGGGGGTCACCACTCTTGCCGGAGGCGGCAGGCAGGCGACATCAAATTTGGTTTCTTGGATCACGGCCCTTGGAGCTGCAGCGGCCGGACATGCAGGTAGGGCGAGTCGTCCCGACGAGCCGCTTCGGAAGACGGCTCATCCGGAGGATTCGCCCTACCCGTCGAGGGCGTGACTCAGGATGCTCAAGGCGTAGACCGCCGCGGTGTCGCTGCGCAGCACGAGCGGTCCCAGCGTGATGGGTGAACAACCGGCCGTGATGGCGGCGGTCATCTCGGCCGGGGAAAAATCACCCTCGGGACCGACGAGCCAGAGCACCTTGCGCGGGGCGTGGCCGTGTTTGGCGGCGTAGGTGGCGAGCGCCTGCTTCAGCGTCGTGGTGCCGGCGTGGAGGCTGGCGATGAGCTTCAGGTCGTAGCCGGTGGCGGCAGCGAGGAAGGAGGGGAAAACCTGCAGCGGCGTGATCTCCGGCAGCCAGGGATTGCCGCATTGCTTGGCGGCCTCGATGGCGCCGGTGCGCCATTTCTCGACCTTCTTGTCCGCGCGGTCGCCGTCGAGGTGGACCTGCGTGCGTTCGCTGAGCAGCGGGACGATGCGCGTGGCGCCGATCTCCGTGGCCTGGCGGACGATGTCGTCCATGGTCGCGCCCTTGGGCAGCGCCTGGCCGAGCGTGATTTCGAAGGCGCGGGGCCTGGCGGTGCGGGCCTCCTTCACCCGGAGCAGGGCGCCGCTCTTGCTGGCATCGGTGCATTCGGTAAGCCATTCGCGGCCGCGGCCGTCGAAGGCGGTCACCGGGTCGCCGCGGCCGCAGCGGTTCACGGTGACGAGATGATGGCTCTCCTCGGGGGCCAGCCGGATTTCCGTGGCGTCGGCGGAGGCGGCGGGAGCATAGGCGCGAAAGTCAGGCATGGCGGCAGAAGTGTTGCGGCGAACGCGGTAAGGTCAACCGCGCGCCGATCCTTCAGATTTTGAATTTTAAACTACTTAAACTCCCAGTAGCGTCCGCTAGTAGTATCGATTGGTCTAAGGCCAAAACGTTCACTGGCATTCCTAGCTCCTCGTATCATGTAATAGATATCGCTTAAGACATTCCTGTTATCGGCAAAATAAGAATGCCCTAAAAAACTAGAATCCACAGCACTCGCATCGATGATTTCTATTCCAGAAATTGGTTTAATTCCACCGCTTGAGTCCCCAATGCGAGGATAGGAGTGAAATTTTTTTGATGCCTTCAGGGCCACATCCTCAGAGGAAACATAAAGAGTTACTTTTCCTGAGGTGGCGTTGGATAGAGTAGCAGTTAATTGTGGTGCCAGATCTCGGCGGAATACGTCTGAATCAATATCCGGTGCTGCAAGGATTATCTCTTTCAACTTCGCCTTTGCTTTTGGCGACTTGTCGCAGATGTCGCTAATCACTCTGGCAAGGGCTCTGTTGCCCATACTATGGGCTATCAAATAGACATCGTTAGCATCTGTAGTTTCTAGAAACCGAGAAATGAAGCGTTTGATATTTGATTCACTCCACTCGATATTTGCTTCGTCGGTTGGATAAAATTTGAATTCACCTGCTGACGGCCAACTATAAAATATCGGAAGCCCATCGAACTGTAAGTCGAAGTAAATTTGTGCAGTCCTGCGTGCGGCATCTTCAAAACTAACATTGTAGCCGTGGATAAAAACAAAGGCCTTCTTTGCCCGCGTATTCTTAAGCCGCTCACGCATTGTAGAGGTGAATACTTCCTCATCCATTGGCTTAATCTTCAATAAAGACACATGGTCTTCGGGGTTATTGCGGAATTCAAATTTCCAGAATTTATAAGTTTCTAACTCTCCACTTCGGTGGCTCTTGGGTATACTGACGTAACAAATGCCGTAAGACATTTCAGAGCGTCCTGCGCCGTATTTATTCTTCAAGAATAGCCTTTTAAGGTATTCACGATCTGTAGCGTAATAGACGGCGACGGAATCGGATTTGCGCAAAATATGGGCTCCACCGCCACCGGAACCATAGTGACTCTGGCCAGAGGGCGAAGTGGGAGCAGTGGCAGTCATCGTCGGCATTGCGATGTCCTGGGAAAGAGGGAGCGGGATAAAATATTCTCGGCGGAACTGTAGGAACTTATCATCAACGATAAGAGGCGCTGTGGGCGAAAAATCTGAAATATAGATGAGCCACTCAAGCTGTGCATTTGTTGGGTTATCCGAAACCGGAGACTGTGCGAGTATTACGAATCGCGTATTTTCAGGCAGATTAAGTTCAAAGTATCCGCTTGGGCTAGTCAGCGTAGAGGCGATTAAATTGTTTAGAGCTATTGGGGTGCTTGCGTTCGGAAGTGTGTCTAGAGTCCCTTCTGGAAAAACGTAGATGCGGATACCCCCCAAACCTAATCGTTCTTTCGATAGGAAGCGGCCCGTGTATTTGCGCATGGCAATTGGGAAGACCGTCTTTCCAGCAACCTTACTTGGGGATTCTGCATGCACGGCCAATCTGTATAGGCCCCATAAACGATCATTCTGTGACCGGATTATCTCCTGATAGGGTATCTCTTTTTGACCAGAATCGTGGGCGATTAATGCACTTTCTTCGTTCCAGCTAAGAATCTGGGGTTCTCGTAGTCGCGTGCCATCTCTAAGCACAAATTCCAACGGCGGTTTGGTTTCATACACAGCTACAGAGTCTTTCCTCTCTGCGTTCTTGTCCTTTGTGCTGGCGTTCAATGACGCGCTGAGAACGTGGCAAGCTGCCAATGTCACAGCTCTAAATGCGGGCCAAAACAGTTTCATGAGAGATTTGTGGCCCACAAAAAAGCTAATCTCCTTTCTGGCCTAGTCGAGCTACTTGTTACTAGCCAGACAGCTGAGCTCCGTGGAAAGCAAAGAAGCAGAGCTAGGGCATTTACGCTTCGATCATCGCCTTCAACACGGCCGGATTGCCCGCGATTTCCTGGGGAAGGCGTTGCCAAGCGGGGAGGCGCCGTAGCTGAGGACGGAGACCTTGAGGCCGGTGGAACCGAGCGGGCGGTAATGCATGGGTCAGGCAGACTCGATGATGAGGTTGGCGTAGGGGATGGCGTCGCCCGTGCGGATGAGGCCGATGACGCCGGGCACGCGCTGCTTGAATTTCACATGCGGTTCGAAGACGAGGGGCACGCCCTTGAGCGCAGAGGCGAGGGCCGCGCGGGTGGCGGCGGGGTTGTGCTTCGTGAACTCGCGGGCGGCGAAGGCGCGGCCGATGACGAAGTTCGGGCGGATGGCGTCGAGCACCTGGAGGACAGTCGGCACGCCGTCGACGAGGGAGAGATCGATGGTCTCAATCTGCGGCCAGAAGGGGAACCCGCGGTCGGCGATGACCAGGGTGTTCGTGTGGCGGATGCGGGCGAGCAGGTGGAGGACCGCGGGGTTGAGCAGGCCGGACTTGAGCATGCGGCAGGCTGCCGGGGTGGCGGTCGGGCGGCAAGCGCCGGAACTTCTGACTGTAATCAACCGGCGCCCGGCCGGACTGATGATGCCACTGGCGAAAAATCCGATCCGGCCTATGCTGGGCCAGCATGATCGTCATCCGCCGCCTGATCGACCGGCAACGCGCCTACACCGCCATCTTTTTGCCGGGCGAGGAACCGCGGATCATCCCGACCACGGATTACGAGCACGGCCGGATCCTGCAGGTCTACAAGCAGGACAGGCCGCACGCGGACGTGCTCAATGACTTCACCGATTTTGGGCTGACGGGCCCCAAGAATACCGGGGAATAGTTGGCAGGAGATTTGACCTGATTCGCTTTCGGTCCGCCTTCGCCAAGGCTATGGCGGATGGATTTCTATTCGCACCGAAAAGAAATCCAGTGCCCGGGGTGGGGGTCGAACCCACAAGCCTTTAGGGGGCGGCGGATTTTGAGTCCGCTGCGTCTGCCAATTCCGCCACCCGGGCGACTGAGCCGGCGAGGCAAGCGCACGGCGCGGGGGATGTAAACCCGTTTTTGGGGGTGGAGGGCCGGCCTCACGGCCGGCCGCGGTCGGTCAGGAGACCGACCCTCCAAAATAAGAGAATGCTACTTCGCCGCGACCTCG
>JAYRXZ010000042.1:0-23597 GCA_041917235.1 Lacunisphaera sp.
CTTGGCGGAATCCGGACAATACCCGATGGCGACCCCCGGGGTAAGTGGGTGTGAACCCCTCGGGGGAACGGGGGCGGTCATGATCAGGGAGCGCCTGATCATGACCGCCGGGCGGAAGATCAACCCGGCAGCCGGGTGGCCGGCGCGGGATTGGGCGGGGCGGCCGGGCGGTCGAGCACCTCGCGGATGAGCTTGAGGAGGGTTTCCGCGGTGTAGGGCTTGGGCAGGAAGTCGTGCACCCCGGCCTGGACGGAATGGGCGAGGGTCGCCCCTGAGTCGATGCCGCTGGCGGCGATGATCCGCACGCCGGGATTGAGGCGCCGCAGCACCTGGATGGTCGCGGTGCCGTCCATGACCGGCATCATCATGTCGGTCAGCACGAGGGCGATCTGTTGCATCTGCCGGGCGTAAAGGGCGACCGCCTCGGCGCCGTCGTTGGCGGTGATCACGCGGTAGCCGAAGGTCTCGAGGGTCTGGCCCGTGATCTCGCGGATCGAGAACTCGTCGTCGACTACCAGCACGAGCTCGTCATGGCCGCGCGGCAGGTCGGGATGGAACGGCGAGACGCTGAGCACCGGCGGCAGCGCCGGGTCGGAGGGCAGGTAGATCTTGAAGGTGGTGCCGCGGCCGACCTCGCTCTCGACCTGGAGGAAGCCGCCGTGGCTGCGGATGATGGTGTGCACCGTGGCGAGGCCGATGCCGGTGCCCTTGCCGATTTCCTTCGTGGTGAAGAACGGCTCGAAGATCCGGTCGCGCACCTCCGGCGGGATGCCCGTGCCGGTGTCGGCGACCTCGATCAGCACATACGGGCCGGCCTTGGCCTCGGGGCTGGTGCCGGCGTATTGGGCGTCGAGGGTGATGTTGCTGGCGGTGATGGTGAAGGCGCCGCCCTGCGGCATGGCGTCGCGGGCGTTGACGGCGAGGTTGAGCAGCACCTGGTGCAGCTGCGTGGGGTCACCCATGAACGGCGCGAGATTCTCGTCCACCTGGGAGGTGATCCGGATGTTGCGGGGGAAGGTCTCGCCGATGATGCCGTCGAGCTCGTCGATGAGCCGGCGCAGGGGGATGGCGACGCGCTGGCCGTCGATGCCGCGGGCGAACGCGAGGACCTGGCGCACGAGGTTGGCCCCGCGGCGGCTGCTGTTCTCGATGATCTTGAGGATCCGGGTGCGGCGCGGGTCGTTGCCGGCGTCGAGCTTGAGCAGCTCGATCGACATCATGATCGGCGCGAGCATGTTGTTCAGGTCGTGGGCGATGCCGCCGGCGAGCGTGCCGATGCTCTCCATGCGCTGGGCGCGCAGGTATTGGGCCTCCAGCTTCTTCTGCGCGGTGAGGTCGCGCATGCCGCCGACCATGCGGATGCCGCGGCCGGTGGCGTCGCGGATGATGTAGCCCCGGTCCTGGACGAAGGCGTAGCGGCCGTCCTGGCACTGGAAACGGTAGTCGGCGGTCCAGGATTCCTCGGGGCCGGCGATCGCGTGCTGGATGCCGGCGACGACGTGCGGGCGCTCGTCGGGGTGGATGCGCTTGCTCCAGGCCTCGGCGCCGGCCTCGATCTCGGAGGGGGCGAAGCCGAAGGCGGTCAGCAGGCCGCTGCTCCACCACAGGGTGTTGGCGGTGAGGTCCCGGTCCCAGACCACGTCGCTGACGGCGCGGGCCACGAACTTGAAGCGTTCCTCGCTCTCGCGCAGCGCCGCCTCCGCGGCCCGGCGCTCGGTGATGTCCTGCATGGTGCCGGCCTCCCGGACCGGCGTGCCGGCCGCGTCGCGCACGGTCTCGGAGATCTGGTGAATGTGGCGCACGGTGCCGTCGGGGCGGAGGATGCGGTATTGGAAGTCGGCGCGGCGCGAGTCCGTGGCGGCGGACCGCTTGGCCTCCGCGAAGAGCCCGCGGTCATCCGGGTGGATCCGGCTGGCGAAGGCCGCGGGGTCCGGCGGGCAGTCCGCGCGCGACAATCCGAGGATCCGGTAGATCTCGTCCGACCAGGCCAGGCGGTCGTGGGTGAAATCGTGTTCCCAGTCGCCCAGGCCGGCGATGCGCTGGGCATTCTCCAGCCGCGCGTTGTTCAGGCGGGTTTCATTCCGGTGCAGCAGCCGGATCTCGAGCAGGTTGTGGACCCGCATGAGGATCTCGGCGAGGTCGAAGGGCTTGCTGACAAAATCCTTCGCCCCGGCGCGGAGGGCGCGGAGCTTGTGCCCTGGCTGCGCGGTGAGCGCGAGCACGGGCAGGTAACCGTCGGGATCGATGGCCTTGAGCTCCTCCATGACCTGGAACCCGTCCAGGGCGGGCATCTGCAGGTCGAGCAGGATCAGGTCGAAGCGGTGGGCGCGGTGCAGCGCGCCGACGGTTTGCGGATCCTGCGTGGCGGTGACGCCGGTGTAGCCCGCGCCGTGCAGCATCTGTTCCAGCAGGGCCACGTTGGCCGCCTGGTCGTCCACGATGAGGATGCGGGCTTGGAGGATGTCGGCGGGGGTGATCATCGCGGCGGGAGTGGCGATCATGGCTTGGGGCGGAGGGATTTTTCCGCGAACTCGAGCGCGGCGTTCAGGGTTTCCATGAACTCCGGCACCTTGATGGGCTTGGTGAGATAGCTGAAGAAGCCCGCCTCGAGGCCGCGGGCGATGTCGCGCGTCATGGCGTTGGCGCTCAGGGCCACGACGGGGATGTGGGCCGTCGCGGGGTTGTTGTGCAGGATCTGCAGGGCCTTGAGGCCGCTGATGCCGGGCAGGTTGATGTCCATCAGGATGACCTGCGGCTGCGCGCTGACGGCCAGCTCGATGCCGAGGGTCGCATCCACGGCGGTCAGCAGCTGCAGGCCGGGGTAGCGCGAGATCAGCTGGGCGACCAGTTCCATGTTCGCGGGGTTGTCCTCGACATAAAGCACGGTGCGCCGCGCGGCGCCGACGGGGAGCGGCGCCGGCGGGACCGGGATCGCGGCGGTCTCGGCTTCCAGCTCGAGGGCGGGGGCCGCCGCCGCGGTCAGCTCGCACCAGAACATGCTGCCCACCCCGGGCGTGCTTTCCACGCCGAGGACCCCGTCCATCAGCTCGGCCAGCCGCTTGGTCACGACCAGGCCGATGCCGGTGCCGGCCACGCCGCCGGCCTCCTGGCCGAGGCGGTTGAAGGGCTGGAACAGCTGCGCCACCTTCTCGGGCGGCAGGCCCTCGCCGGTGTCGCGGACGCTGATGCGGATGCGCTGGGGGGTGACGACCGTGCAGTCCACCACGACCGTGCCCTGCTCCCGGTTGTATTTGATGGCGTTGGACAGGAGGTTGATGATGACCTGCTTCAGGCGGGTCATGTCCGCCCGGACAAAGACCGGGTTGTCGAATTGAGGGAAGCTCATGATGATGCCGCGCTGCTGCGCCAGCGGCTCCATCATCGCCTGGCAGTCGCGCATGAGCACGGACAGCTGCACGGATTCCTGCGAGAGCGAGGCCTGGCCGGACTCGACGACCGCGAGGTCGAGGATCTCGTTGATCAGCTTCAGCAGGTGCCAGCCGGCCTGGAGGATCTGGGTGATGCGCGCGGCCTGCGCCGGGGGCGGCGGCGGCTCGTCCGACTCCATGAGCTGGGCGAAGCCGAGGATGGCGTTGAGCGGGCTGCGCAGCTCGTGGCTCATGCTGGAAAGGAAGTCGGACTTGGCGAGGTTGGCCTTTTCCGCCAGCAGCTTGGCGCCGACCAGCGCGACGTTCGTCTCCTGCAGGGCCTGCTCGACGCGCTTGCGCTCGGTGACGTCGCGCGCGGCGGCGAACACGCCCTGGAGCCGCCGGTTGCGGTCGTAGAAGGTGGTCGCGTTGTAGGAGACCACCGTCTCCTGGCCGTCGCGGGCGCGGGCGGTGAGCTCGTAGTCGGTGACCTTCTTCTCGGCCAGCACCTGCCGGATGGCGGCCTCGGCCCGCTCGGGGTCGGTGAAGTTGTCCCGGAACGGCGCGCCGATGAGCTCGTCGCGGGTGCAGCCGGTGAGCGCCTCCATCTGCTTGTTGACGTCGGTGATGATGCCGAGCGGGTCGGTCGTCATGATCGCGTCGATGTTGGACTCGATGAGGGAGCGGTTGTAGAACTGCTGGTCGCGCAGGCGCTGGTCGAGGATCTTCTGCTCGGCCTCGACCTGCTTGCGGGCGGTGTTGTCGGTGCCGATGAGGAGGTAGCCGATGATGCCGCCGCGCTCGTCGCGCAGGGCGGTGACGGAGACGACGGCGGGGAAGCGGCTGCCGTCCTTGCGGATGTAGGTGAGCTCGTAGATGTCCTCGATGCCGCGCGAGGCCTTGAAGACGAGGGCCTCGAAGCCCGGGGTGATGGGGGTGCCGAGCTCGACGCTGAGCGCCTTGGCGCGGGCGATGACCTCCGACGGGTCGGAGATGTCGGCCGGCGTGATCTTGTTCATGACGTCGTCGGCGGCGTAGCCGAGCATGCGCTCGGCGCCGACGTTGAAGATCTGGATCACGCCCTTGGCGTCGGTGGCGATGCTGGAGAAGTTGGCGCTGTTGAAGATCGCGCTCTGGAGGGCGCCCGCCTTGAGCACGGCCTCATGGCGGCGGATATCGCTGCCGGTCTCCGCGGCGCCGGTGGGGGGCGGGTTGTTCTCCGGCGCGGGGGATAAGGACATGAGGGGGCCAGCGGAAACCCCGGGCGTGCGGTCGGACGACGGCACGGACACAAGGCTGGATCCGGTCTGGGCGCGCGCAGTCTATCGGGCGCTCCCTGACGCGCCTAGGGGGTGAACACCTCCCCTTGGAAAAGGTGGTGGCTCAACCTTCCTTGTCGGCCAGCCAGCGCTCCGCCTCGATCGCCGCCTGGCAGCCCATGCCCGCGGCCGTGATGGCCTGGCGGTAATGGTGGTCGGCGCAGTCGCCCGCGACATAAAGGCCGGGCGTCTTCGTCTTCACCTGGCTGTGGCCGGTGGGGACGAAATAACCCTGGTCGTCCGTGTCCGCGGCGTCCTTGAACGCGGCGGTGTTCGGCACGTGGCCGATGGCGACGAAGATGCCCTTCACCGGCAGCACCGTCTCGGCGCCGGTCTTGACGTTCCGCACCTTCAGGCCGCTGACGGCGCCCTCGGCGACGCCCTCGACGCTGACCGGCACGCTGTCCCACACCGGCTGGATCTTCGGGTGCGAGGTGGCGCGGTCGGCCATGATCTTGGAGGCGCGCAGCGAATCGCGGCGGTGGACGAGGTAGACCTTGCTCGCGAAGCGCGTGAGGAACAGGGCCTCCTCGGCCGCGCTGTCGCCGCCGCCGATGACGGCGACGTCCATCTTGCGGTAGAACGCGCCGTCGCAGGTCGCGCACGTCGTCACGCCCTTGCCGCCGTAGAGTTCCTTCTCGCCCGGGATGCCGGTGAGGCGCGGCGAGGCGCCGGTGGCGACGATCACGGTCTTCGCCTTGATCTCGCGGTCGGCGAGCTTGAGCGTGTAGGGCCAGACCGACGTGTCGATGCCGGTGACGGTGCCGCTCTCGTAGCGGGTGCCGAACTTCTCGGCCTGCTTGCGCAGGTTCTGCATCAGCTGGTAGCCGTCGACGCCCTCGGGAAAGCCCGGGAAGTTCTCGACCTCGGAGGTCGTCGTCAGCTGCCCGCCGGGCAGCGTGCCCTCGAGCACGAGGGGCGAGAGGTTGGCGCGGCCGGTGTAGATGGCGGCGGTGAGGCCGGCGCAGCCGGTGCCGACGATGACGACGTTTTCAACTTTGGCGGACATGGGAAATGAGCGCCCAAATGAGCCCAACATTCCGGCCAGCGCAACCCCGGAGATGGCACCGGGCCGAAAGAGCCATAAGAACCGCGTTGCCGGCCGGCCGGCGGGGCCTAGCCTGCGGGGACATGACCCCGGCCGATGCCAGCGCCCTGCACGAACGCCTGTTCACGATCGACACCCACATCGACACGCCGACGGCCAGCCTGTTGAAGCCCGGCTGGGACTTCGCCGCGGCGCACGACTTCGCCGCGGACGGCACGCAGTGCGACCTGCCCCGGATGCGCGCCGGCGGCATCGACGCGCTGGTGCTGGCCGTCTACTCGGGGCAGGGCGCGCGGACGCCGGCCGGCCACGCCGCGGCCCACGAGCGGGCGCTCCGGGTCTTCGCCCGCACCCACGAGGTCATCCGGCAGAACTCGGCAGCCTGCGGCCTCGCCCTCACCGCCGCCGATGCCGTGCGGCTGAAGGGCGCGGGCCGGCGCGCCTTCTTCCTGAGCATCGAGAACAGCTATCCGCTCGGCCTCGATCCCCGGAACGTGGCGAAATTCCACGGCCTCGGCATGCGGATGCTCGGGCTGACCCACATGATGAACAACGACGTCGCCGACGCGTCCACCGACCCGCGCGGGCCGGAGTGGGGCGGACTCAGCCCGCTGGGCCGCGAGGTCGTGGCCGAGTGCAACCGGCTGCGCGTCGTGCCCGACGCCTCGCACGCCTCGGACGCGGCGCTGCGGGACCTGCTGCAGGTTTCCCAACAGCCCGTGATCCTCTCGCACTCCGGGTGCCGCGCGGTGTGCGACCATCCCCGCAACATCGGCGACGACCTGCTCCGCGCGCTGGCGGCCAACGGCGGCGTCATCCAGATCAACGCGCTACCCGTGGCGGTCGTGAACGTGCCCGAGGACGGCCGCACCGCCGCGATGGCGGCCATCCAGCTGCAGATGGCGGCCAAGGTGCCGTCCCCCGAGGCGCAGGCCTGGGCCGGCGCCGAGTGGCACCGCTACGAGGCGACCTACCGCAATCCGGCCGTGACGATGGATGACTACGTGAGACACATCGAGCACGCCGTGAACGTCGCCGGCCTCGAGCACGTTGGCATCGGGTGCGACTTCGACGGCGGCGGCGGTTTTCCCGGGCTCAACAGCGTGGCCGATTATCCGAACCTCACCGCGACCCTGCTCGCGCGCGGCTGGTCCGAGGCGGCGCTCGCGAAGCTCTGGGGCGGCAACACCCTGCGGCTGCTCGCCTGAGCGGGCGGGTTTTGTGGCCGGGACCGGCCTCCCCGGGGTAAAACCGGCGCGGCCGGCCATTCGGGCATGGCCTTCCGCGGCTCCGCCTGCCAACCTGCGGACGTTCCACCATGATGCTCCTGAAGATACTCATGGCCGTGGTCATGGCCATCGCCGCCCTCACCGTCGTCGGCAAGATCCGCCAGAAAATGGCGGCCAGTGCGCCGGCCGCCACCGCGAAGGACCCCGGCCTGAGCCCCGCGGGGTTTTTCCTCCTCAGCCGCGACGACGCGAAGAACCCGCGCGTCACGATCATGTCCGCGCCCAACTGCCCGAGCCATGAGTCGCGGATGGCCGAGGCGCTGGCTTCATCGCTCAACTCCGCCGGCATCCCCTGCGAGCTGAAGCAGGGCATCGAGTTCCAGTTCACCGACCCCGCGGACGTCGAGCGGGTGAACAAATACATGGCCAACGCGGCCAACCCGCTCGTGCTCGTGCGCGGCTGGGCCAAGGGCGCGCCGACCGCGCAGGACGTCATCGCGCAATACCGGTCGGGGCAGTAGCAGGTGGAACCCGCGCTCCGCGCGGGTTGGATTGAAAGCCCGCGCGGAGCGCGGGCTCCACCTTATACCCTGGGCTCGATGCTTACCTCGCTGCGGATGGACGCGGCGATGAAGCATTCCCCGTGCGCGGCGTGGTGCAGGGCGTCGAGCGCGGCGCGGTCGGGGCGCTTTGCGCCGCCGAAGGTGACGAGCGGGCGCAGCGTGACCGCGGTCATCGCGAGCCGGCCCGCCGCGTTCTTCGCCATCACGCCGCTCGCGTCGTCGGCGTAGGCATCGACGGTGTAGCCCTGCTTCGCCGCGAGGGACAGGAACCACAGCATGTGGCAGCTGGCGAGGCTGGCGACGAACGCCTCCTCGGGGTCGACCGCGCCGGCGTCGGACATCGGCAGCGGCACGACGGCCGGCGAGGAGGACGCGGGCACCACGGCGCCGCCGTCGAAATGCCAGGTGTGCGCGCGGCGGTAGCGGTTGTCGGTGAACTTCTGCTCTCCTCGGTTCCAGCGGATCGCGGCGGTGTAGGTTGACATGCCGCCATGCTGGCGCCCCGCGCGCCCGCCGCAAGCCGGGGGACCGGCCGGACCGGCACAGTGCCGGGCAAATTCAATCCTTCGTGGTCGCCTCGGCGATCTGCCGGGCCAGCCGGTCGCGCGCCGTCTGCGAGCACTCGGGGCAGATGCCGTGGGAGGTCTGCGTATCGAACTTCGAGCCGAAATACTGCTCCATCGTCAGCCACTGGCCCTCCTGGCCGACCTTGCGGCACCAGCTGCACACGAGCATGAACTCCTCGAGCCGGTGCAGCCGCTTGATCAGGCCGCGGGTGGTGAAATACACCCAGGTCCACACGCCGATGATGACCACGGAGCGGAGCAGGACGCGGAACCAGTTGAACTCGACCGCATCGTCGTAGAGCAGGTGCGGCAGGCGGATGATCTCCGCGACCCAGTTGATCAGCAGGATGAGCGCAAACCCGATGTTTACGCGCCGCAGGATCGTGGCGCCGCTGGTGTTGGCCGGCATTTTTGGCAGGTTGTGGACTGGCGGGGGAGGGCGCAAGCCTGTGGTGGAGCCCGCGCTCCGCGCGGGCTTAACCGGCGCGGAGCGCCGGTTCCACCTTGGCCGACCGGCCACCGCCGACCGGTAAGATTATATTTGCACGCCGCGCCAAACCCCGCATCAACAGTCCCCGTGAACCTGTCCGCCGCCATCCGCCGTTCCGACGCGACCATCAAACTGATGGCCGTCAAAAACGTTTGGCTCCCTTCCTGGGCTCGGCGAAGCATGGTTCACGCGTAATCCGCAAAATTTAAAAAACCACTTCCACCCGAGCCCGACTCCCCCGAGTCGGGCTTTTTGTTTTCCCCCCACGCCCATGCCCACGCTCCTCGCTCCGCTCCCGCCTCCCTCCGCCTCGCGGATGGAACTGCCGACCGTGTCGTTCTTCGGACGCACGTTCGAGGAATACACGCGCTTCTTCGCCCTCGACCCGGCGGCCCTGCGCCGGCACGCCGTGCTCGACGTCGCTGCCGGGCCGTCGTCGTTCACCGCCGAGGCCGTCCGCCACGGCATCGACGCCGTCGCGGTGGACCCGCTGTATGGGCACGGTCCGGCCCAGCTGTCCGCGCGGGTGCGCGAGGACTACCGCCGGATGTTCGCGCAGATGCGCGCCAAGCGGCACCTGTTCCGGCTGAAGTCGTTCAAGACCTTCGCCGCGGCCGAGGCCGACCGGCGCCAGGCGGCGGCGCGCTTCCTCGCCGACTTCGACGGCAACGACCGGCACGGCCGCTACGTGCGGGCGTCGCTGCCCGTGCTGCCGTTCCTCGACCAGAGCTTCTCGCTCGTGCTGTGCGCGCACCTGCTCTTCATCTACGCGGAGCGGTTCGACTACGACTGGCACCTCGCGGCCTGCCTCGAGCTGGTGCGGGTGTCGGCCGGCGAGGTCCGGATCCATCCCGTGTGCAGCGCGGCCGGCCGGACCTGGGCCGGGCTCGACCGCCTGCGCGCCGACCTCGCCGCGCGCGGCATCCGCAGCGACATCGTGCCCGTGCCCTACGAGTTCTTCGCCGGGGCGGACAGCATGCTCGTGCTCCGCCGCGACCGGAGCCTGCGGCGCATGGCGGCGTGAGGCTCGGCGCGGATTTCCGCCGGCCTGGCGCGGGCGCCGGGCCGGCGGGGTGGGCTTTTTTCCCATGCGCGGGAAAAACGGATTTCAATTTCGCCAACCCCGGGGTGGGCCGTTCGGCCACCCCGGGGTTTTTATTCGCGGATTTTCCCTCTGAAGATGCAACCGGCGCCGGTCCCGCCGTGTTGTTGGCACAGACATTGCAAAGTGTCCCTCACACCTCCGCTGGCGAAACCAAAAAAATCCCGCGCGACCCGGCCCACCCCGGCAAGCGCATCCAAGAAAAACCTCAGCAAACATTCCGTCCCCGGAATCCCCAACATGAAGATCAAGTCCATCATCGCCACCGCCGCCCTCCTGGGCGTTATGTCCGCCACCGCCTCCGCCCTCACCACGACCGCCGTCAGCTTCGAGGCCCCGGTCCCCGTCAAGACCATCCAGCCGATCGAACTGCCGTCGAGCCACCGCGGCTCCGAGGTCAACCTGAGCATGACCGTCGACGCCGCCGGCAAGCCGAGCAACATCCGCGTCCTGAACGCCCGCGACCAGGCCGCCTACAAGCGCATCATCGCCACGGTCTCGCAGTGGGAGTTCGCTCCCGCCCGCAAGAACGGCGTCGCCGTCCCGGCCAAGGTCGAGCTCCCGCTCGAGGTCAAGGGCCTCTGAGTCGCGCCGGTTTTCCCGCCGGCTTCAACCCCGTCCCGCCAAATCCCAACTCCGCCCCGCGCGGAACCCTCCCATGAATTCCCGTCACCTCCTCCTCGCCGCCGCCCTCGCGGGCGGCCTGCTGTCCTCCACCTCCGCCGCCACCCGCGTGGCGCCCGCCGATTACGCCGCGCCCGCGCCGGCCACGATCGTCGCCCCCACGGAACTGCCCCGCAGCCACATCGGCGCGATCGTCACGCTCCGGCTCAACGTCGATGCCGCCGGCCAGCCGAGCAACATCCAGGTTATCTCGGACCGCGACCCGGCGCTGACGAAGCGCCTGGTGGCGGCCGTCTCGCAGTGGCGGTTCTCGCCTGCGCGCCAGAACGGCGTCGCCGTCGGCGCCACGATCGATCTGCCGCTCGAGCTGCAGGAGGGCTGAGTCCCGCCCGCCTCGGTTTGCCCCCTCCGTCCCCCGGTCGCGCCCGCGGCCGGTGGCCTGGCGGTGGGAGCGGCTTTATGTCCCGGCTTCACTGGCGCCCAGCTCGTGTCGGGGCGCAAAGCCCCTCCCGCCGGGCGGGCAAACCGCTTGAATTATTCCGCGGGACCGGCAGCGTCGGGCCATCCCCATGAGCCCAGCCCCCGCCGCCGGCGCGCCCGCGCCCGACCCCTCGGCGCGCATCCCGCGCCAGATTTCCTACATCATCGGCAACGAGGGTTGCGAGCGCTTCAGCTTCTACGGCATGCGGAACATCCTCACGGTGTTCCTCGTCTCGTCGCTGCTCCTGCACCTGCCGGAGGGCGACCGCGCCGGCGCGGCGAAGGACGTCTTCCACACCTTCGTCATCGGCGTGTATTTCTTCCCGCTGCTGGGCGGTTGGCTGGCCGACCGCTTCTTCGGCAAGTATAACACGATTTTCTGGCTGAGCCTCATCTACTGCCTCGGCCACCTCTGCCTGGCGCTGTTCGAGTCGAGCCGCGCGGGTTTCTACACCGGCCTCGGCCTCATCGCGCTCGGCGCCGGCGGCATCAAGCCCTGCGTCGCCGCGTTCGTGGGCGACCAGTTCGACTCGACCAACAAGCACCGCGCCAAGGTCGTGTTCGACGCCTTCTACTGGATCATCAACTTCGGCTCCTTCTTCGCGTCGCTGCTGATGCCGCTCTTCCTCAAGCAGCTCGGCGCCGCCATCGCCTTCGGCATCCCGGGCGTGCTCATGTTCATCTCGACCGTCGTGCTCTGGCTCGGGCGCAAGCACTACATCCTGGTCCCGCCGGCGCCGCCGAACCCGCACTCCTTCCTGAACGTCTCGCGCTCCGCCCTGGCCTCCGGCACGCCTGGCCTCCTGCTCGCCGCGGCGGGCGGGGTGCTGGCGTTGGTCTCCCTCGTGCTTTTCCCGAAGTTCGGCATCGTGATCTCGCTCTGCCTCGCGCTGGTGTCGCTGATCGCCTTCGGCGGCCTCGGCGTGTGGCTGCAGCTGCCGGGGGCGCGGGCGAAGCATCCCGCCGAGGCCGTCGAGGGCGTGCGCGCCGTGCTGCGCGTGCTCGTGCTCTTCGCGCTGGTGACGCCGTTCTGGTCGCTCTTCGACCAGAAGGCCTCGACCTGGGTCCTGCAGGGCAACGTCATGACCAAGCCCGACTGGTTCCAGTCCTCGCAGATGCAGGCGCTCAACCCGCTGCTCGTGATGCTGCTCATCCCCTTCAACAACCTCGTGCTCTACCCGGCGCTCAAGCGCCTCGGCTACGAGATGACGGCGCTGCGGCGCATGACGGCCGGCATCGCGTTCTCGGGCCTCGCCTGGATCGCGGTGGGCCTCATGCAGGTCCTGCTCGACGGCGGCACCGCGCTCACGATCACGTGGCAGGTGCTGCCCTACGCGCTGCTGACGCTCGGCGAGGTGCTCGTGTCGGCCACGGGCCTCGAGTTCGCCTACAGCCAGGCGCCGGCGGCGATGAAGGGCGCGCTCATGAGCTTCTGGAACCTCTCGGTCACCATCGGCAACCTCTGGGTCCTCGTCGTGAACGCCGGCGTCAAGAACACCGCGGTCACGGACTTCATCGCCTCGACCGGCTTCGGCGTGACGGCGTTCCAGATGTTCTTCTTCGCGGTGTTCGCGTTCGCGGCGGCGCTGGCCTTCGGGCTCGTGGCCCGGAGCTACCGCACGATGGACTATTACCGGAAGGTCTAGCGCTCAGAGCAGCGCCGCGGCCGCCGCGTTGGCGCGGACCTGCGCCGCGTCCTTGCAGCCGGGGATGACGGCGGTGACGGCCGGGTTTTTCAGCACCCAGGCGAGCGCCCACTGCGCCATCGGCACGCCGGCGGGCACCTCGGTGGCGGCGATCTGCGCGACCTGGCCGAGCAGGCGCTCCTGCCGGGCCTGCATCAGGACCCCGCGCACGTCGTTGGCGGGGAACTTGTGGCCGGGCCGGTATTTGCCGGAGAGGAAGCCGCTGGCGAGCGGCACGCGGGCCAGCACGCCGAGGTTCTGCCGCTGGCAGGACGGGAACACCGCCGCCTCCGGCTCGCGCTCGAGGCGGTTGTAGATGAGCTGGATCACGTCGACGCCGACCTCGGTCGAGCGGTCGACCTGGTGGGTGTCGCCGGTGTTGCTCGAGATGGAATTGCCGAGGAAGCGCACCTTGCCCTGGCGCTTGGCCTCGTTCGCGGCCTCCCACATGCCCGGCGTGGCGAACTGGGCGTCGTTGCCGGAGTGGAACTGCAGCAGGTCCACGTAGTCGGTGCGCAGCGCCTTCAGCGAGGCGTCGAGCTGCTCCATCAGGTCGGCCGGGCCGACGCAGCTGTCGCGCTTGAAGCACTCGTGGAACTTGTGGCCCCACTTGGTGGCGATGATCCAGTCCTCCCGCCGGCCCGGCAGGGTCTCCCCGATGAGCCGCTCGGCGAGGTGGTCGCCGTAGCACTCGGCGGTGTCGATCAGGTTGATGCCGCAGTCCCGGGCCGCGGCGAGGACCTCGCGGGCGTCGGCCGCCGTGTAGGTGCGGCCCCACTCGCCGCCGAACTGCCAGGTGCCGACGCCGACGACGGAGACGTTGAGGCCGGTGCGGCCGAGGGTGCGGGTCTTCATGAGTGCGCACCATGGCCGGTCCGGCCCGGCGTGCAAGTTCGCTCCGGCCCGGAGGGGGACTTAAGGCCCCGGGCCTTTTGTCCCGGGAAATGACAGTCCGCAGGGTTGACGGGCTCCCAAGTTACGTATGGGTTTCTTCCCCTAGGCCGATGTCGTTTTTCAAGCGCATCCTCAAGGAGCCCGAACCCGCGTCGAAACCTGTCCCGGCCGTGGAGCGGCGCGCGCTGCCCCGTTATCCGATCAGCGCGGAATTTCCGCTCAAGGCCGTGCTCAGCTTCATCGGGCGCGACGAGAGCGGCGCGCCGATGAGCAACACGCGGCACGGCTGGAACTGGAAGGGCCGGCTCATCGATTGCTCCGAGGACGGCGCCCGCATCCAGATGGGCCCAGCGGTCAAGCTGCAGGACGGCGAGCCCTGCGACCTCAAGCTCAGCGTGCAGGACCACGAGATCACCGTGCCCTGTCACGTCACCAACCTCGGCGAGACGGCCGAGGGCGTGGTGCTCGGGCTGAAGCACGCCATCACCGACGACGCGACCCGCGAGGGCTACCGGCAGCTGCTCGATGTCGTGGCACTCGGCTCCACGCTGAAGCTGGAGAGGTCGGCCAAGAAGCCCGACGCCTCGGGTTACCTGGTGGAAATTTATGCCAGTCCCCGGCCGTCGCGCCTGACGGTCTGGCGGCACCCGGCCGACGGTTCGGTGGCGGCCTTCGAGCTGGTCCTCAAGGACAACATGGTGCGCGCCGCCGCCGGCCAGCGGGTGGAATACCTGTCCGACCTCGACGGCACCGGTTCGCGCCCGGCCGCGACGGAGAAGTGCCTGGAAATCGGCCGCCTCTTCCAGTGGGTCGTGCCCAACCTCCCCGCCGACCTGCCGGAGGAAGTGCGGAGTTTCCTGAAGCACTACGCGGGGTGAGGGCGGTCACCGGAGGACGGAGGACAGAGAACGGAAGACGGAGGGCGGATGAAGGGATCGGCTTTGCGCTCCTTGTGTTCTTTTGTGGCTAAAGCCCGGCTCAGTCCGCCTAGGACTTCAGGATTTTGCTGAAATAATCCAGATAGCGTCGGCCCAAGGTTTCTGGCTGATATGCGGCGGCGGCGGCATGGGCCCGGGCGGAGGCGGCCGCATAATGTTCCTGGTCGTCGGCGAGCCGGATGATCGCGGCCAGCCAGGGCTCCACGTCCGCCGCGGCGACCGGCGTGCGCGTTTCCAGGGTGAGCGACACCGGCAGCGGGAGGACGAGGCCGCCGCCGTTGGCCGCCTCGGGCAGGCCGCCGCGGTCGCTGACGAGCGGCGGCACGCCGTTGAGCAGCGCCTCGGCGGCGACGCGGCCGAAGGGCTCGTCCCAGACCGACGGCACGAGCAGCGCGCGGGTGCCGCGGAAAATCTCGGCGGGTTTCGCCACGGCCGGCGCGAACATCAGGCTCTCGTGCCGCCGCAGGTCGAAGCCGCCCGCCAGCCCCGCTTGCACCAGCAGGCCGCCCGAGCCGCGCGACTCGATGAAGAGCAGCGGGAGGTCCGGCCGGCGCACCGCGAGCTCCTCGGCGAGCCGCGCGAGGAAGAACACGCCCTTTTCCACGGACGGGTTGATGGCGGTGAAGAAGATCGGCTCGCGTTCCGGGGCGACCGTCTCGGCCGGGTCGAGCGGCGAGGGCAGCCCGGTGCTCGCGAGTTGCAGGGCGTCGCGATAGACCCCGCTGAGGTAGGCGCTGCAGGTCAGCACGCCGTCGAGGTCGCGCAGCCAGGTCGCGGCCTTGTAGCCGTGGTTGCGCAGGCCGAAGACCACCTTGCAGCCGGCGGCGCGGGCGCGGGTGAAACGCTCGAGGTCGCCCGGCGAGCCGCCGTAGCCGAAGATGATGTCAGGCCGGTGGTCGGCGAGCTCGCGTTGGTAGAGGCGGTTGAACTGCGAGCCGTGTTCGTCCTGCCAGCCGGCCACCGGGAGCGCCCCGGTATCGAGCAGCTGGTAGTGGAGGCCCCGCGTGTCGCTGAACTCCAGCACCGGACGGTCGTGCTGGTAGACGCTGCGGTTGGGCGGGCGGATTGTAAGGCTGAATCCCGCTGTGCGCAGGTAATCAGCCGCGACGAGGGACTGGCCGGATTCGCTGGCCGTGGTGCCGAGGGCGCGCACGGACCAGCCGGCGGATGCGAGCAGCTCGGAAATGGTCCGCATCGAGCGGGCGGCGCCGCTGGCGGGATCCTGCGGCAGCTGCGGCAGAAGCAACAGCAGCCGCGGCATGAAACTCAGGCGGCGCGGGAGCGGCGCGTGCGACGGACAATCACGAAACCCAGCGCGCCGAGACCGAAGATCGCCACGTAGGTCGAGGGCTCGGGGATGGCGTTCACCGTGAAGCCCTGCGTGGCGGAATTCATGTTCACTGCGAGAACGGCAAACTGGTTACTGTCATAGGTGAGTTCAAGGAAGACGTTGAAATCCTTCGACAGGTCTGAGGAAATGATGCCCGAGGTGGTGTAATTGCCGCTGCCCGTGAAAGTCTGGGAGCCGGAGGTGGTGATCCCGCTGGCGATGATAGTAATCGTGTCCCCGGTGAACGAGGCTTTCAGGGTCCAACTGATCGCAGTATTAAAAACGCCGGACTGCTGGTTCAGGGTGAAATTGTAGGCGAATGGAATGATCGTGGAGGCGGGAATATCGAAATTGGTGACGGCCGTGAAGAGATGCAGGGTATTAACGGTGTCGTTGCCGCCGGAGACGTGGGCAGTGGTGAAAGTGCCGTCCACGCCAAAACGCATCGCGGTGATGTTGTTGGTCGTCCCGCCCTGAACGGAGAATCTGTTTGGTCCCGGAAACGCCCCCGTGATAATCGCGCCGCCGGAGAATGATTGGTTCAGGCCGGGCGTGCCGAAGATGGTCTGTGCGTCAGCCTCGGGGGCGACACTCACGGCGGCGAGCGGGGCGATGGCGAGGACGGCGGTGCCGGCCGACTTGCGCATGAAATTCCGTGCTGCACTCAGGAGGGTCGGCTGGGCGGTCGTGGGATCCATTGGCCGTTCAGGCTGCAAGTTGCATGCCGGTTGGCGACCCCAAAATACCCGGGGAAACTCGTAACGTAATACGTTACAAGTTACGCGGCCTCGTCCGGGGTGGCGGCGTAGGCGGGGGTCGCGAGGGGGTGCCGGTGGTGCAGCTTGAGCACGCCCGCGTGGTCCAGGGTGACCAGCGAACGGATCGCGGTCCGGCGCGCGCCGGCGCGGGTCGGGGCCGTGCCCTCGTCGAGGGCGTCGTCGCCGGTGCCATACACCGCCCAGCGCCAGGTGTCGGGCTGCTCCTGCTCGACCAGCGCGCAGAAGAGGGCCGAGGCATTGCACAGGACCTCCACGGTCGAAAGGGAGAACCGGCAGCGCGCGGACACGAGCGCGGCCTCGGGCGCACCCGAGAGGTCGCACAGCGAGCGCCAGTGCGGGACGGGCTGGGGCAGGCGGAGGATGGAAGGGAGGGTAAGCACGTCGGGCACACTCTAGCGCATGCTACGTCGCGCCGCCATCAGGGGGCGGATTACCGGCGCGTCGTGCGACGTGTCCTCCCGGCCGCGGGGGGGCGCCGGGTAGGGCAAGGCCTTATAGCCGCGGCGCGCCCGGGGGCGTATGGTCCTCCTGCATCATGTCCAAGCCTCCGGCCCGTCACCCCCACCATTTGCCGAAACCGGCGGAGGTCATCGCGGCGGCGGTCGAGCAGGTCGGCATCTTCCGGCGCTCGGGCCGGATCCTGGCGAAGACGATCCACGCTTTCGCCATGGACAACATCGCGCGCCTGAGGGCGGCGCTGGCGTTCTACACCACCGTGGCGGTCGCACCGCTGCTGGTGCTGACGGTCGCGATGGCCGGGACGGTGTTCGGCAAGAACGACGCGCGCCAGCAGGTGCTCGGCGAGATCGAGCGGCTGGCCGGCGCGCAGGCCGGCGCGGCGGTGGCCGCGGTGAACAGCCCCGAGGCGGCGGCCGCCGGCGTGCTCGCCACCCTGCTCGGCGTGGGCACGATGATCTTCGGCATCCTCGGCGTCTTCAACCAGCTGCAGGATGCGCTCAACGCCATCTGGCGCGTCCCGCCCAAGCCCGCGCTGGGTTGGTGGGATTTCCTGAAGGGCCGGCTGTTCTCCCTGGCCACCGTCATCATGACCGGGTTCCTCCTGCTCGTGTCGCTCGTCGCGAGCGCGATGCTCAGCTGGCTGGGGGCGCAGACCGCGACCCGGTTCGACCTCCCGGTGTTCGCGCTGGAGCTCGCCAACAACGCCCTGTCGTTCGGCGTCGTGACCGTCCTGTTCGCGATGGTCTTTCGGTTGCTGCCGGACACGCCGGTGAAGATGCAGCATGTCTGGATCGGCGCGGGCGTGACGGCGCTGCTGTTCACGGCCGGCAAGACGGTTTTGGGTTATTACCTCGGGCGCGCGAGCCTGACGTCGGCCTACGGCGCGGCCGGCTCGCTGCTCGTGCTGCTGCTGTGGTGCTACTACGCGGCGCAGATCGTGTTCTTCGGCGCCGAGTTCACGCGCGTCACGGCGCTGAGCAACGGCGGGCGCGACTTCACGCCGTTCCAGGATCCCGCGGAGCAGAGCCGGCCGGTGTGAGGCGGCCCGGCCGGGTCAATTCACCGGGGGCGGCGTCGTCCGCATCGAGGCGATGAAGGCGTCGGCTTCCTTGATGGACTTCTCCATGTCGGCGACGAGGCGGGTGATGTCCTGCTGCAGCTCGCGGGTCGAGCCGCCGAGGGCGGTGACGGCCTGGGCGTTGAGGTTGTGCTTGAGGAAGAGCACCTGGTCGCGGAAGGCGTCGATCACGGGGTTCATGCCGGCGGCGGCCTGGTCCATCACGCGCATCAGGGCGGCGTAACGGTTGCGCGTGGCCGTGAGCTGGCGGTCGCTCTGGGCGCGGAGCGTGGCGCTCTTGTATTGGCCGAGCTCGGTCGCCCACTCGTCGAAGAGCGCCTGGGCCACGCTGTCGATGGCGGCGATGCGGTCGCGGACCTCCTTGGCGCGGGCCTCGCTGCGCTTGAATTCGCCGTCGAGCTTCTCGTAGGTGGCCTGGAGCTCCGTCGCCGGCACCCTGGTCACGGCGAGGAACTGGGCGAGCGCGCTGGAGAACTGGACCTTGGCCTCCTGCTGGGCCTCGCGGGCGGCGCCGACGCGGTCGACGAGGATCTTGCGCTTGGGGATGCCGACTTTCTCCATCGCGCCGTAATAGACGCTGGAGCAGCCGGAGAGGCCGACGAGACAGGTGAGCAGGAGCAGGGAAAGGCGCATGGGTGGGAAGATGGACCGCAATGTCCAAAACACAACTGACCCGAACTCAAGCCGGGAGTCTCGCGCCATCCGCCTTCGCGCCCAGGCCGGGGGTGGCGTATTATCTTCCCAGGGGTGGGGCTGGAAATTTGTAACGTATTATATTACAAATTTTCCCGGGCCGGGCCTCAGGCCGTGGCCGCGCTCGAGGCACCGGCCTGACCGGCGGCGTGGCGGAGGAGCAGGCCCGAGACCACGAACATCAGGACGAAGACGCCGTTCAGCAGGAAGACCTGCGGGATGCCGGGGCTGAAGTCGGTCGGCTTCACGATGACGCCGACGATGGGCACCACGAAGGTGACGGCGGCGGTCGCGAACGCGGCTTTCGCCATGCCGGCGGGCCGGAAGCGGGCGAGGGCCACGCCGCCGAGGCCGGTCAGGATCACGCCGAGGTAGAGGAGATTGGCGGGGTTTTCGTCGCCGATGATCTGGACGGCGGCGGTGATCCAGAAGACGAGGAACCCGGCCAGGACGGCCAGCGCGACGCCGGCCTTGTAGGCGAGGTTGGCCATCGGGCGCGTCACCAGGAAGCGGAAGACCAGGGTCGTGACGGTGAAGACCACCCAGGCGAATACGAAATCGGTCCATTTCCAGTTCCAGCCCTCGACGGTGAGGTTGCCGGTAAACGGAATGAGCAGCAGGGCCAGCGGCAGGAGGGCGACGATGAGGTAGTCCTTGGTTTTCATGCGGGTCCAGGATGCCGGGGCTGTGTGAAGGGATGATGAAGTCGGGGTGAAATCACGAGGAATTATACCGGCAGGTCTGGGTCTGGTTTTTAACCGCAAGGAACGCAAAGGGCGCAAATTTGGGAACTGGGGCAGGGTCAGGTCTTGCGGCGGGCGGTCTTCACGGCGAGGACCATCAGGCCGGTCATCAGCAGGAGGCCCAGCAGCGCGGCGCCGGGGGCGTCGTCGGTTTCCCCGACGTAGATGCCACCGGCGGCCAGCGCCAGGCCGATGGCGCCGAGGCCCACCGCCAGGATCAGGTTCTTGGTCGCGGGCTTCAGGAGATCGTCTTGCAGGTATGGTTTTGTCATGGGTGCAGGATGCACCCGGGGCGTGAAGGGATGATGAAGGGGCCGTGAAATCGGGCGGAATTGGCCGGATTTTTAGCCACGAAAGAGCACAAGGTGCGCATAGACCATCCATACAGAAAGCTCCTCTTTGTGCTCTATGTGATCTTTCGTGGCCAAATAATCACCGTCGCTTGTCCGGGGAGTCGGCGGTCGTTCGTTGAGTAGGTGGGAAACCAACCAAACGGGGGATCAACCATGCGAAAAATCATCGTCGGGGCATTCATCACCATGGACGGCGTCGTGCAGGCGGCGGGCGGGCCCGAGGAGGGGTTTAAATACGGCGGGTGGAGCGCGCCGTATTACGACGAGGCGCTGGACAGGATCGCGGAGAAACAAAAGCGGCCGGCGAGGGACCTGCTGCTGGGCCGGAAGACCTTTGAAATATTCGCCTCCTTCTTTCCCGACCATGAGGACATCTGGCCGGGCGTGAATGATGTTACCAAATATGTGATGGGTAAGACCACGCCCAAGGCCGCTTGGAAGAACTCGGTTTTCCTCCGGAGCGTGGAGGATATTAAAAAACTCAAACAATCCGAGGGCTCAGATCTCCAAGTTCACGGCAGCGGCAACCTGGTCCAGACGCTGCTCAAGCATGACCTGGTGGATGAGCTGTGGCTGCTGATTCATCCGGTAACGCTCGGGACGGGCGCGAAGCTCTTTGCCGACGGGACGATCCCGGCCGCCTTCCGCCTGGTCGAGTGCACGGCGACCTCCGGCGGGGTGATCGCCGCCCATTACCAGCGGGCCGGGGAACTTAAGACGGGTGTGATGGGAGGTTGAGCTGCCTTGAGGCAAACGACCGCAAGGTGCTCGCCTGGCTCCGTCCGGTTGCCGGGGGACGTTGAGAGCGAGAGGAGGACAAAAAGACAATCATTGCGTTTTTGTTCCTCAAGCTGCCCGAGCACCGTGAAACTATGATGAAGCCGGGATTAAATCACGACGAATTTGGAAGTATATTTGCCGGCCAAAACCGCTTCGCCGTTGACCCGCCAGCGGCGCGGAAGCCGGAATTCATACATGCCCGACGAAACCGCTCCCATGGTCCCGCGTTATCCGAGTCCGCCGCCGTATTACCACGGCACGCGGGTTGACCTGAAGGTGGGCGACCTGATCGGTCCCGGCTACATGACCAACTACGGCACGGGCCGGAAGGCGAACCACGTCTACTTTGCCGCCACGCTGGAGGCGGCGATCTGGGGCGCGGAGCTGGCGGTGGGCGAGGGGCCCGGCCGGATCTATATCGTGGAGCCCACGGGCCCGTGGACGGACGACCCAAACCTGACCGACAAAAGATTCCCCGGCAACCCGACGAAATCCTACCGCTCCCGGCAACCGGTGCGCGTCATCGGCGAGGTGAAGGAGTGGACGGGTCATTCCCCCGAGCAGCTCAAGGCCATGCGGGACAGCCTCTCGCGCCTGAAACAGCAGGGCATCGAGGCGGTCGACGATTGAGCCGGCCGAAGGGTCAGGCTCTTTTCGCGCCTTGAACTTGGGGGCGGGCGCGGCAAGCTGCGGGGCGGTTGCCGCGCGCGGGCCAGCACGCAGCGATCAAGCACCCCTGTCCGGAAAACATGAGAACGATCCTTGCCCGCGCCCTCTTGCTGGTTGTCCGGCCCTACGTCGACACGCCCGGCCCGCAGCTGAAGTTGTTCGACGCATGCAGTCAAAGACCACGGACACCGTGCAGGAACATTCGGCGCCACCGGTTTCGGAGCAAAAGCCATAGTTCAATATATCAACATCCGCAGCCTGACCCCTTGCTCGGTTTGAATACAGAGGACACATTAATTGGTAACTGAACCAACAGTGCTAATTGTAGGAGCTGGAGGCAGCATACCTTACGGATATCCATCGGGGGCTGGGCTTGTTGATAGTATTAGCTGATAATAACGGCGCGAAACTGCGTCCGGGATGACAGGCATAGGTTGCGATGGGGTGGTTGCACGGATGGCCCAGGTCCGTTGCTAGAATCTATATGGTGTCCCCACTTGCTAAGGCAAGGCGCCTTTGAGCAGGCAAGGCGCATGCTTTATCTTTAATCCGTGTGCTAATCTACCAGCCGTAGCTGCGCTTGATGCGGAGTTCTTCGTAGAGGTCGTCGGGGAGTTCGGTGAGGAAGCGTGACGGCGTTAACATCATCCCTCCCGGGCCGGCGCGGGTGGCTACCCGGGGATAACTGATGTAGAGCTCGTTCTTGGCGCGGGTCACGGCGACGTAGAAGAGGCGGCGTTCTTCCTCGACGTCGCCGGCTTCGATGGAGCGGCGGGTGGGGAATTGCCCATCGGCGGCGCCGATGAGGAAGACGACGTCATACTCGAGGCCCTTGGCCTGGTGCACGGTCGTCAGCTTGATGGCCTCGGCGTTCGGGTCGACCTCGCGCTCGCTGGTCTCGCCGTTGAGGAGGACGATCTGCGCGAGCAGGTCCTGCATCTCCTCGAAGCGGGAGGCGAAGCCGACCAATGCCTTCAATTCCTCGAGGCGGTCCATGTAGTCGGCGTATTCGCCTTTCATGTAGTCGCCATACCAGCCTTCGAGGGCGACGCTCACGGTGTCGCTGGGCTTCTGCGTGCTCATGGCGTCGGCGACCTGGACGAGCGATTCGCAGAACTGGGCCCAGTCGTCCTTCGCGTCCTTGGCGACCTTGCTCTTCACGTCGTCGGTGGCGAGGACGTCGATGAAGTTCTTCTGCATCATCCGCGCGTGGTCGGCGGCGGCGGCGTGGATCTTGAGGGCGCCCTTCTCGCCGACCTTGGGCAGGAGGACGGCGATGCGCGACCAGGCCTGGACGTCGGCGGGGTTGTAGACGAAGCGGAGCAGGGCGATGAGGTCGCGCACGTGCTGGCGCTCGAAGAACTTCACGCCGCTGGTGATGACGTAGGGGATGCCGGCGCGGGAGAGGGCGAGCTGCATCTCGAGGGCGAGGAAGTGCGAGCGGTAGAGGATGGCGATCTCGTTGGCGGCGACGCCGTCGTCGTTGATGAGGGAGTGGATGCGCTTGAGGATGAACTCGGCCTGCTCGCGGTCGTCCATGGTCTGGACGACGTAGGGCTTGACGGAGTTCTTGCGGGCGGCGCGGAGCTCCTTGTCGAAGTGGCGGCCCTTGGGCTGGGCGTTGAGCACGCCGTTGGCGAAGGCGAGGATCTCGGGCGTGGAGCGATAGTTGATCTCGATGCGGTGGATGACGGTGCCCGGGTGGCGGTCGGGGAACGTCATGATGTTCTCGAAGTCGGCGCCGCGCCACGAGTAGATGCACTGCGCGTCGTCGCCGACGGCCATCACCTGGTGGTGGGTGGAGAGCCGGTCGACGATCTGGGCCTGGATGGTGTTGGTGTCCTGGTATTCGTCGACGAGGAGGTGGCGGAAGCGGTTGGCGAAATACGAGCCGATCTCGGGCGCCTCGGTGAGGAGCTTGAGCCAGAGCTCGAGAAGGTCGTCGTAGTCCACGACGGACTGGTCGCGCCGGGCCTTCTCGTAGGCGGCGGCGAACTCGGGGAGGCGGTCGCTGATCTCGCCGTATTGCGGGAAGTTCTTGGCGACGGTGTCGTGGAGGGAGAGCTGGGTGTTGCGGGCGAGGGAGAGGACGCTGAAGAGCGGGCCCGGGCGGGGATTGGTCTTGTCCTTGAAGAAGGTCTTGTCGACGGCCTCGACGGACTGCTTGAGGAGGGTCTCGGACTCGTCGGCGTCGAGGATGGTGAAGTTTTTCGGGAGCTTGATGGCGTCGCCGAACATGCGCAGGGCGCGGTTGCCGAGGGAGTGGAAGGTGCCGCCCCAGAAGCGGGCCGGCTCGATGCCGGTGAGGTCGTGGACGCGGTGGAGCATCTCCTTGGCGGCCTTGTTGGTGAAGGTGAGGAGGAGGATCTCGCCCGGTTTGACGCCCTGGGAGAGGAGGTAGGCGACG
>JAYRXZ010000042.1:23607-26396 GCA_041917235.1 Lacunisphaera sp.
CCGAGCCGGCGCCGGCGAGGACGAGGAGGGGGCCCGGCGCGGCCGTGACGGCGTTGAACTGCTCGTCGTTGAGGAGGGCGCGGAAGTCGATCGGGGGGATCGAGGTGGGCTGGCCGGAAAAGTTACTGGGGAGGACAAATTCCATGAATACGGAGGACAGAAGACAGAGGACAGAGGGCGGAATGCAAGGAGCAACAAATGGAGGCGGGACCATCAGTCCCGCGAGGCATGGGGTGCGCTCGCGATATCCCGCGGGGCTGATGGCCCCGCCTCCAAGTAGACCCGGCCCAGCGGGAGCTGGGCCCTCCAAATCATGCAAGACACCGCATCCCGCTTGCCCGGTCCGACGGTCCGGGGCAGACCAGTTGGCATGAAAAAATCCCCTCTCGCGCTGGCGTTTTGTCTCATGGCTGCCCTCGGCTGGTCCGCCCTGGCGGCCCAAGACAAGCCCGCGCCCGTTTCCCCGCTCGCCCCGCTGGCCTCGCTGGTGGGCGGCGTCTGGATCGGCACCCTGCCGCCGCCGCCGTCCGGACCGACGATGTCGATCGAGCTGCGCTTTGAGTGGGCGGAGAACAAGCAGGCCATCCGGTTCGATTCCAGCTTCGTGCAGGGCGAAAAGAAGCGGCCCTACACCAGCGGCATGTATGGCTGGAACGCCGCGAAGGGGAAGATCACCATCTACTACATGGACTCCGGCGGCAACCTGACCGAGGGCGACATCACGATCGAGGACGGCGTGCTGGTGAACGAGCTGCAGTCCACCGACCCCAAGGGCAAGGTGACGCCCATCCGGGTGAAGCTGACGAAGATCGGCGACAATGCGTTCACGAATGACATCTATCTCCAGAAGGACGGCGCCTGGGCGCCCTTCGTGAACGTGCGCTACGAGCGGAAGCGAGGGGGATTTAGAAACCACGGAATACACGGAACACACGGAATAGTCCGGACCGGGGTAGTCCCTTTCCGTGTATTCCGTGTGTTCCGTGGTTAATCTGATCCGGCAGCGTCCGGAGTCGGCGAACCCGGGCAAATGTTAGCGCAATGTCATGTGAAAACATGACTGGCGCGCGGGCGGTTTTGCGGGGAAAGTGAGCGCCGGCTCGCGGGGCGTTCCCCGGGCCTTACCCCGCTCCACGCATGAAGCCCCTCCGTGTCCTTTCCCAGGCGGCCGCCGCCGTCCTTGTCCTCACCCTGACGGCCCGCGCGGCGGACCCCATCGACTCTGCTCAGGGCGTGCCGCTCTACCGCGACCCGGCCCAGCCGCTCGAGGTGCGCGTGCAGGACCTGGTGTCGCGCCTGACCCTCGAGGAGAAGGCGGCGCTGATGAAGAACACCACGCCCGGCGTGGCGCGGCTGGGCATCCCGAAATACGACTGGTGGAACGAGGCCCTGCACGGCGTCGCCCGCGCCGGCGAGGCCACGGTCTACCCGCAGGCCATCGGCCTGGCGGCGATGTGGGACGAGGCGCTGATGAAGGCGATCGCGCACTCGATCGGCATCGAGGCCCGCGCGAAGTTCAACGGCGCCGTCGGGACCAAAAACGAGGGCACGCGCTACTACGGGCTCACGTTCTGGTCGCCCAACATCAATATCTTCCGCGATCCCCGCTGGGGCCGCGGGCAGGAGACGTATGGCGAGGACCCGTTCCTCACGGCCCGCACCGGCGTGGCGTTCGTGCGGGGGCTGCAGGGCGACGACGCGCGCTACCTCATGGCCGCGGCCTGCGCCAAGCACTTCGCCGTGCACAGCGGGCCCGAGCCGCTGCGGCACGACTTCAACGTGTCGCCGTCCGAGTCCGACCTTTACGACACCTACCTGCCCGCCTTCGAGGCCTTGGTGCGCGAGGGCCGGGTCGAGGCCGTGATGACGGCCTACAACGCCGTCAAGGGCAAGCCGGCGCCGGTCAGCCCGCTGCTTTACATGCTCCTCGCGAAATGGGGCTTCAACGGCCACATCACGTCGGACTGCGGCTCGATCGAGGACCTCTACACCACCTACAAGGTCGCGGCGGACGCCGCCGAGGCCGAGGCGATGTCCCTCAAGGCCGGGCTCAACGTCCGCTGCGGCGAGCCGCCCTCGCAGCTGGTCGACGCCGTGCGGCGCGGCCTGATCTCCGAGGCGGAGCTCGACTACCGCCTTGGCGCGCTCTTCCGCACGCAGTTCCGGCTCGGGTTCTACGACCCGAAGGAGAGCGTGCCCTTCAACCGGATCGCCCCGGCGGAGAACATGGCGCCCGCCCACGGCGCGCTCGCGCTGGAGGCGGCGCGGAAATCCATGGTGCTGCTCAAGAACGACGGCATCCTGCCGCTCCGCCGCGAGGCGTTGAAGCGCGTGGCGGTGATCGGCCCCAGCGCCGGCTCGGTGACCGTGCTGCTCGGCAACTACAACGGCAAGCCGGCCGCGCCGGTGACGATCCTCGCCGGCCTCAAGGCCGCGCTCGGGCCCGGGGTGCAGGTGGATTATGCGGAGGGTTGCGACTACGCGACGATGCCCGGCGGCCTGAAGCCGATCCCGCGCACCGGCCTGCGCTTCGGCGAATTCACCGGGCTGATGGGGGACTATTTCAACAACCCGAACCTCGAGGGCGCGCCCGCCGCCCAGCGCCGCGACCGGCCCGTGAGCTTCGACTTCGCCAAGGACAAGCTGCCCGACGGCGCCGTGGCCGAGAACATGTCCGGCCGCTGGCAGGGCAACATCATCACCACGCTCTCCGGCGAATACCGCATCACCGTGAAGGCCCGGGGCGGCGTGCGCCTCGAGCTCGACGGCCGGCGCGTGATCGACGACTG
>JAYRXZ010000043.1:0-26366 GCA_041917235.1 Lacunisphaera sp.
GATGCCGATCATGGTGACCTCGAGGCCGGTGAAGGTGAAACCGAGGAAGACATGCTGCTCGGTGGCGACGCCCAGCGCGGTCGCGACGAAGATGCAGAGGATGTAGAGCCCCTGACCGATGCCGATGACCTGCGGCACCACGGCGGTCACCGAGTAGAAATACGTCGTGGAGGGAGAATACCGGCGGGTCAGGAACTCGAGCGGCGAATTGATGCGGGCCCGCCGCCAGCGGGCGGCGAAGTAGAACGCGCCGACCAGGTAGGCCCAGGTGGCCATGGTGAAGACGACGGCCGCGCCAAGGCCGTAGCGGTAGGTGAAGCCCGCCGCGGCCACGAACATGAACGCGGAGAAGCCCGACACCCAGTTCGACACGCCGGCAAGGAACCACGGGATCTTGCCGCCGCCCTTGAAGTAGTCGTCGGTGTTCTTGTTCTTCCGCGCCGAATACCAGCCGACAAAGATGACGATGCCGAAGTAGAGCGCGATGAGCGCGTAGTCGGCGCCGTTGACGTGGTTGAAGGCGGGCATCAAGGCGTGGTCAGGCAAGGGTGACGGCGGGCAGGGCGCCGGCGGAATCGATGGTGACATCCACCTTCTGCCCGCGATGGGTGCCGGTGACACGCCAGATCGCGCCGTTGCGGGCGACGGTCAGCCCGCCCGCGGTGCCGCCGGCCGGCTGGGCCAGGGCGACGGTCAGCAGCGTGTGCGCGGTCGCGGGGGCGGAGACGGCCTCCACGAACGGATGCACCCCCTCGGTCTCGGGCAGGTCGTGCCGGAGCACGGAGCAGGCGACGGCACCCTCAGAATGCACCGTGCCGTCGAGGCTGGCGAACGGCCGCGTGATGCGGAAGCCGGCGCCGCCGGCCGTGGCGGCGCCGTGCTCGTCGTCGTTGTAGACCTGGTAGCGGAGCTGCACGGGCCGGGCGGTGGCCAGCGTCACGCGGTCGAGCATCAGCAGCACGTCGGGCTTGAGGAAGACGAGGGTGCGGTCGACGCGTTTGGTCTCGGGCAGGACGAGCTCGTAGGCCTCGGTGGCGTCGCTGGTGACGGTCATCCAGCCCGGGCCGGTCCGGAACGACTGGACGCGCGCCCAGGCCCAGGAGGCGTTGGTGCCCTCCTTGCCGTCGTGGTATTGGTGGCCCTGGCCGTTGATGAGCAGGGCGGTGTGGGCGGCGGTGAGGCGGAGCTTCCAGCGCGGCGTGGTGTAGGAATAGCCGGCGCGGAACGGGTCGTGGAAGAGGCGCTCGCCGTGCGCCTTGAAGATGACGCTGTTGCGGTCGGCGTGCTCGTGGTTGGCCGGGCCGCCGCTGCGGAGGGCGACGACGGAGTCCTCCGCGTCCCAACCCGTGCGGGAGATGACCATGTCGTTGGACATGCGGACATCGTGGAGGGCCGGGGCGGGCGGCGTGGCGGCGGCGGCCGCATCGAACCAGACGAGCCCGAAATGGGACTTCATGCCGCCGATGTTGAGCGCGACGTGCTGCGAGAGCGGGTCGTGGTGATGCCGGGCGACCCAGGAGGCGATGGAGACGTCGCTCGCGGTGAGGGCGTCGCAGAAGTTCACGATGTCGTTGGCCGGGTCGACCTTGATGGTGGGCACCGCGAGGTTGCGGGGGGCGTGGGTCGGGTCGAAGCCCTCGCCCTTGGTCGGCATGGCGAAGGCCAGGGCGTAGCGGATCGTGCCGGGATAATTGATCAGGCCGCGGTCATCGATGCCCAGGCGGCGCCAGAGGGTCTCGGCGAAGATGGCCATGTGCAGCGTGGTGTAGCCCCAGTAGCTGGCACCCTCGTCATAGGCGCCATCGGCGCCATACATCGTGGAGAAGGCCTTGGCGCTGGAGCGCGCGAGATCCAGCCAGGACTCCGCCTGCGGGTGCCGGTCGTGGAGCAGCACGGCGGCGATGCCGAGGGCGGCGGTCGGGATGACCTTGAGATTGGTGGCGTTGAGGATGAGCGGCCAGCGCGCGAGGCTGACGCGGAAAGCCTGCGGGTAGTCGTCCTCGGGGTCGAAGCCCCAGCCCTTCACGCGGTCGGGGAACTTCATGCCGTAGAGCGTGGTGTAGCACGCCGGGGCGCCCTTGGTGGCGATGTTTGCCTCGATCTCGGCGACCTCGGCCGGGGTCAGCGCGCCGCGCAGGCAGTCGAGGGCGTAGGCCAGGGCGATGACGGCCTCGGAGGCGCGCTGCAGGCCCATGACGGTCTTGCCACCCTCGAGGAAGTAATCCCATTTCGGGTAGTCGAGCAGCTTGCGGATGGCCAGCTTCGTGACCGCGAGGTGCGCGGCGTCGCCATTCACGGCGTAGACAAAGGAGGAGCGCTCGACGATCAGGCGGCAGCGCATCATGTCCGCGACGTGGTTGTTGAAGCGGACCTTGTGCTCCAGGAAATCGGTGTCGGCGGCGAGGTCGGCGCCGGTCATCTCGGCCCAGAGCTTGGCAAAGCGAGGGTGCTTCGTGTTGGCGCGGATGCGGGGCAGGTCGGCCTCGTCGAAGAGCAGGCCCTTGGTGGCACCGGGCGCGGCGGCGCCGGTCTCCGCGCCATGGAGGTGAAGTCGGGCGAAGGGCAGGGTGGCGGCGAGCGCGGCGGAGGTCTTGAGGAAGCTGCGGCGGGACGAGGTATTCATGGGGTGGGAGGGGGGATTATTTGCTGTAGCCGTGGAAATGCTTCGGATCCGCCGGATCCTGGTAGCGGGTGGTGTAGGTCTGCTGGCTGGCGGCGAACTTGAGGAAGACGTCGAGCGGCACGACCTCGACCGGGCCGTCGAGCTGCTTGACGACCTCGATGAGGCTGTTGACGTCGTTGGACTCGCGGACATGGACGAGGAGGAAGTAGGGGCGCTTCGCGTTCAGCGCGATGAGCTCGTTCAGGTCGGCGGCGACCTCGGCGCGCGGGCGGCGCGGGTCGATGTAGTAGTCGTAGGAGATCATCGGCCGCGTGTCGCGCAGGTCGCGGGTGCGGGCCGGGCCGTAGCCGTTGATGAAGCCGATCACGTTGGGGAACGCGGCGTAATAGCGGTCCACGGTCTCCTTGGTGAGGTCGGCGTTGCCCACGTTCCCGTCGGCGGCGGAGTTGTCCATGATCTCCATGACATGCTCGTCGAGGACGGCCATGAGGTCGCTGGCTTCCTTCATCAGCAGCGGGAAGCGGTCGGCCGGGATGTGGTTGGGATACATGTAGCCCGGGCCGGAGAGGCCGCCGATGAAGTAGTCGTTGGGCGTGGCGCTCTCGTGGAAATACTCGAGGGCGGCGGGGGAGAACTTGGTCCAGTTCATCGTCACCTGCCAGGCGAACGGCAGCTTGCCGCGGCCCGGCTTGGTCCACACGCCGATGCCGATGCTGTCGGATTGCACGAAGGACAGGTAGACCTTGCCCTCGGCCGTAAGTTTGGCGTCGCGGGCGATGTGGTGGGTGTTGGTGAACTTGAAGCCAGGGGTGAAGCCGAACTGGCAGTTGAAGCTCAGGTTCGGGAGGTTGTGCAGGCCCTCCATCTTGAGGCCGTAGCTGGAGAGCAGGGTCGTCCATTGCTCCTCCGTGTCCTTGGCGTAGGAATGCCAGCCGAAGACCGTGGCGCCGGGATGCAGCTCGCCCAGCAGGCGTTGCGCGAGGGCGAGTTCCTCGGGGTGCTTGGGGTTGGCGGAGAGGTCGTGAAAGAACATCTTCTGGCGGATGCCCCAGTCGGCGACGGCCGGCTGGCGCACGGCGCCGGCGTGGCCGCCCATCAGCATGATGCTGTCGCGCGAGCAGCGGCTCCAGTAGCGTGTGACGGCGTCGCCGTAGATCTGCGCGTCGGTCTGGCCGGTGTAGCGGCCGCGGAGGTCATCGATTGCCTTGAGCCCGTGCTTTTCCACCAGCGGGATGAGCGCCGGCGTGACGACGAGCGCATCCTCCAAGCCGGCGATGGTGAGGGCGACATTCATGGTCGCCGGGATGGCGGGATCCCAGACGACGTAGCCCTTCGCGCTGCCGGCGAAGCGGGCCAGGGCTTCCTCGCCCGTCTTGATGTCGGTGAACTTCACGCCGTGTTTGCGCTCGTAGAAGGAGAACAGCGGCCCAGTGATCTCCCACTGGAACTCGGGCGGGTGGACCACGTAGAGCTGCGGGGCGCTCCGGTTGGCCAGGCCCTGCAGGCTGAGCAGCAGGACCTTCTCCGGCAGGCCGCCGGCGACCTGCCAGTCGAGGTTCCAGCGCATGACGAACGCATTGCGGCCGGCTTCGGCCCCGGAAAGGGTGGCGGCGAGGAAAAGGGTGAGGAGGGAAAGGATGCGGCGCATGGCTTACTTGGTTTCGGTCACCCGGTTGAAGCGATAGACGAGGGGCTGCGGGCGGGTGCTGTGCAGTTCGCTGAGGACGAGGGTGCGGTCGCCCTCGCTCAGCCGGTATTCATAATAGAGTCGCATGTTCGCCTGGCCCTGGGAGATCTCGATGGGAGTGTCGGCCTCGACGCGAAGCGTGCGGCCGGCGTCCAGCCAGGCGGCGCGGACGGCGGTCGTGCCGCCCTTCGCCGGGTAGAGTGCCATGTGGCGCTGCTCGACGCGGAAGAAGCCCTTCACGGTGGCCGGGGTGGCGGTGTCGACGAGGTTGGTCGCGGTCACCTTGGTCGAGCGCCACTGCATGTCGTGGCGCAGGCTGACACGGCTGCCGTCGGCGGCGATGACGAGGTCCCACGCGGTCCAGCCGTCGAGGGCGGTGCTGCGGGCGGGATCGAGGCGCCAGCGGCCGTCGAGCGGCGAGGCGGCGAAGGCCGCGAGGGGGAGGAGGAGAAAGAGGAGCGGGCGGAGATAACGCATGATAAGAGGTGCAGGGCCGGCGCTTGTCGCCGTGCCTTTGCTCGACGACCACGAGGCGCGCAGACGAGCGGCGGCCCTACAGTCGGAATCAAAGTTTCGGGATGGGTTTGGCTACGGGTTGTGGTCCACCGCGTCGGTGGGCTGCTGGTGATAAGTGCGATAAGTTTTGGCGCCCGCGGCGAGCTGCAGGAAGACGTCGAGCGGGACAACCTCCACGGACTCGCTGAGGCGGCCGAGGATGTCGGCGACCTTTTCCACGGTGTTGCTCTCGCGGACGTGCATGAGGAGGAAGTAGGGGCGCTGCGGGTTGAGCTGGATGAGCTCCTCGAGGTCGGCCGCGGCTTCCTCGACGGGACGCTCGATGGACAGGTAATAATCGTAGCTGAGGAGCGGCCGGCCGCCGCGGAGGTCGAAGGTGCGGGCGGAGCCGTAGCCGTTGATGAAGCCGGTGGCGTCGGGGTATTGGTCGTAGTAGCGGTCGACGACCGCCTTCGGCAGGTCGGTGTTGCCGACGTGGCGGTTGCCCTCGGAGTAATCCATGATCTCGAGGATGCGGAGATCGAGGCGCTGCATCAGGTCGCGGCCGACGGCGGTGAGGGCCGGCCACTTGTCGGCCGGAATGGCCTTGGGATACATGTAGCCCGGGCCGGAGAGGCCGCCGATGAAGTGGTCGTTGGGCGACTTGTCCTCGTAGAAATACTGCAGGGCCGGCGGGTTCATCCAGGCCCAGTTCATGAGGACCTGCCAGGTGTAGGGAATCCTGCCGCGACCGGGCTTGGTCCAGGTGCCGATGCCCATGGCGTCGGTGGCGACGGCGGCGATGTAGACCTTCTTCTCCGCCTGCCGGTTGACCCCGGGTTTAGCGGTGTGATTGTTGGCGAACTTGAAGTCCGGGGTCAGCGGGATCTGCGACGTGAAGGAGACGTTCGGGAGATTGTGCAGGCCCTCCATGATCAGGCCGTAGTTGCCGACGAGGGTGGTGTGCTGGCCCTCGGTGTCCTTGGCGTAGGAGTGCCAGCCCAGGACGATGCTCGGGACGTTCTGGCGGCCCAGGATCCGGTTCAGGAGGGCGAGTTCCTCGGGATGCTTCGGGTTGGAGGACAGGTCGGTGAAGAAGGCGCGCTGGCGGATACCGAAGTCGGCGACGCCCGGCTGCATCTCGGCGCTGGCGTGGCCGCCCATGACGACGTAATAGTCGCGCGAGCAGCGCTCGAAATACTGGTCGTAGGCCCACTGGTAGATCTGGGCGTCGGTCTGGCCCGTGAACTTGCCGCGCAGGTCGACCACCGGCTGGAGGCCGTGCTTGGCGGCCAGCGGGAGCTGGTCCGCGGTGACGACGACGAGGTCCTCGACGCCGGCGACGGTGAAGGCGACGATGAGGGAGGAGCGGACGGATTGGTCCCAGACGACGACGCCCTTGGCGTGCCGGGCATAAAGGGCGAGCGCGGCATCGGCATCGTTCACGCCGAGGCGGTTGAACTTCACGCCATGGCGCTTCTCCAGGAACGTCTCGAGCGGGCGGACGATCTCCCATTGCCAGTGGGCCGGGTATTCGAGGTAGAGGCGCGGCTGGTCGCGGTTGGCCAGACCCTGGAGGGAGATGAGGAGGGCGTGGACGGGGATGTCGCCGTCCATGCGCCAGTTCTCGGACAGCGGGACGAGGGTCGCGGTGGCGGGGGCATGCGCGACCTTCCTGGGTTCGAGGCGGGCGATGACGGAGTCCTCCTTCGCCCGGGCGACGGAGGCAGCGGTCGCGGCGATCGCGGCGAGTAAAAGAGAAAGGAGGCGGTTCATTGCGAGGCGGCGTTCGCGCGGGTGAAGCTGTAGACGACGGGGCGGTTGCGGGTGCTCCGGAGCTCGGTGAGCGTGAGGCGGGTGCCGTTGGCGGAGACCTTGTAGTCGCTGAGAATGTTGACCGCGCGGTCGCCCTGCTGGGTGGAGAGGACGAGGTCGGTGGAGAGGCGGAGGATGCGGCCGGCGTCGAGCCATTCGGTGCGGACGCGCTTGGTGCGGTCGCCGCCGATGTAGGCGCCGAGGTGGCGGTTGTCGGGCCACAGGGCGACGGGGACGGTCGTGGCGGCGGCGGGGGAGACGGTCATCCGGTCGCTGAACTCGCGGCGACCCCAGGCGAGGCGGCGGGCGATGGTCACGCGGTCGCCGTCGACCGTAAGGGTAAAGACGTAGTCCCGCCAGGGGCTTAACTCGGTGCTGCGGGCGGCATCAAAGTGCCAGGTGCCGGCCAGGGGAGAGGCGGCGAAGGCCAGTAGCGGCGCGAACAGGAGGAGGAAGCTGCCCAGGGTTTTCAGGGCAGAGCGGTGGGACAAGGCGGTTTCAGGCATGGTAATAAGGGTTGGTGATCAGGGGGTGTCGCGGAAGCGGAGTTTCTCGTCGTCGCGGTCGAGATAGGGAATGCCGTCGACCAACCAAGCGGGTGCGGGTGCGCCTTTGAGGTAATGGTCGAAGAACTGGTGCATGCGCCGGGCGAAGTCCTGCTGGTTAGCGCGGCGCCGGAGGCTGTGGAGCTCGTCGTTGTAGTTGAAGAGGTAGGCCTCCTTGCCGGCGCGGCGCAGGGCGAGGAAGAATTCGACGGCCTGCGGCCACGGCACGATGTCATCGTGGTCGTTGTGCAGGATCAGCAGCGGGGTCGTAACGCGGTCAGCGAAGAACACCGGTGAGTTCTCGACGTAGAGTTGCGGGGCCGCCTGCAGGGTGGCGCCAATGCGGCTTTGGGTCTTCTCGTATTTGAACTGGCGCGAGCGGCCCGAGCTGTCGCCGATGGCGGCGGAGGCGCTGGTCATGTTGCCCACGATGGCCCCGGCTTCGGCGGCGCGGAAACGGCCGGTCTGCGTCAGAATGTAGCAGGTCTCGTAGCCGCCCCACGAATGGCCTTCCAGGCCAAGGGCGTTCTCGTCAACGAAACCTTGGGCCACAACGGCATCGGTGGCGGCCATGACGCAGCGATAGGCGCTTGGGCCGGGATGGCCGGTGGCATAGACGATGTCGGGCATCAGCACGAGGTAGCCGTTGCTGGTGTAGAAGGCCGGATCGATGACGACGGTCGGTGCCGGCGCCATGAAGCGATGCACGTTCGATGAAAGTCGTTCGTAGATATAAACGATCATCGGGTATTTCTTCTTCGGGTCGAAACCGGCCGGCTTGCAGAGCATGCCCGAGAGTTCCTGGCCATCCGGCCCGCGGTAAGGGACCAGCTCAGCCGAGCCCCAGAGGAAGGGCGCCAACTGTGCGCCGCCGTCGGACACCTTGCGGGGGGCGGTGAACCGGGTGTCCGTGGCGAGAATATCGGGAAACTCGTCGAAGCGGGACGCGGTGAGCAGCAGCGTGTCGGAACCGGGTGCGCGGCCGGCGTAGCGGTAGTCCTTTTTCGCCCAGAGCAGACGCTCCGGCGCGGCGGCGATGCCGGAGAAACGGAAGAAACCCGTGTCGCGCGTGGCTTCCTCCTCCCCGCGGAAGACGAGGGGCTGGGCGAGATCGACGCCGCGCTTTTCCTCGCCGGGTTCGGCCGCGTCCAGCGGCTGGAGCCGGAGCGCGATCCGGTGGCGGCGGCCGTAGCCGCCGGTCAGGTTGGCTGCCGGGCGGCCGTCGGGGAACACCTGCCACAGGTCATAACGGTCGTAGATGAGCAGGGACTGGCCGTCGCGCGCCCAGCCGGCGGTGCCGTAGGCGCCGGGTGTCTCCGGTTGGTCGTGGCGCTCGTCATGCACGGGGAAGGGCAGGCCGTGGCTGAGCGAGCGGACGGAGCCGTCGCGTCCGTCGACGGCGAACCACTGGCGCCCGGCATAGTAGGCGAGCCAGCGATTGTCATGGGACCAGCGCACGCCGGATTTCTCGCCCAATTCCTGGGCGACAAGTTTGCGCGCCCCGGTGGCGGCCTCGACGAGGTAGAGGTCGTGGTAAATGCCGTCGTAGTCGATGCGCCGGCGATAGGGACGGTCGTCGAGGCCGAAGGCCGCGGAGCCGTCGTCGTTGAATGTGAGTGTGGCCAGCGTGGGGTCGGCGAGCTGGCGGAAATGGCCGGTCGCGAGGTCGAGCTCGCCCAGATAGGTGCGCCGGCGTTCCTTGTCCGCGCGGACTTTCTGCAGCGGCTGGATGAAGTCGTCATTCCAGCGCCAGAGGTCGGCGCGGACTGTTTCCTCCCCGAGTAGGGCGGCGACGCGCGGATCGGGAGTCTTCGGGGTGGGGGCCGTCGGGACGTAGAGTTTGTTGCCATCGTGGGAGAACGCTGGCGTGGCGTCGGCGCTGACGCTCCAACCGGTGGGAATCCCGGCGGCATCGGCCGCCATCACCCGGGTCGCGGCCGCATCGCCGCGCCGCCACCGGTAAACGGCCAGGCGCGGAGAGGCCGCCGCGGCCTCGTCCCGGCTGGTGAGAAAGACCGCCTGTGCCTGCGGGCGATCCCAGACGAACTTCGCATAGCGGCCGGCGCCCGTGGCAAGGGCGAGCGGCGCGGCGGCATCGCCGGGCGTGACCGCGAAGACGCCGTTCGCGGCGCCGTCGGTGGCCGTGGCGATGTAGACCAGCGCCCGGCCGTCGCGGGCGAAGGTGTAGTCGGTGACGCCGGGGAAGGAGCGTTCGCTGGCGGCGGCGAGGTCGCGGAGGACTAGTTCACCCGAGCTATGCAGGTAGGCGAGCCAGGCGCCGCCCTGGGCGGGGAGCTGGAAGTTTTTCACCCCGGTGATGCGCGTGGTGACGCCGCTGGCGAGGTCGGTGATGACCAGCCCCTCCGGGGGAAGTTCGGCCGCGGGTTTGCCGGCGCGCCGGGCCTGCAGGGTGTCGGCGCGGTCCGGGAAAGTGTTGGCCACGACGAACCGGCCATCGCCGCTGAAAGCCGGAGCCACCGCGCGCCGCGGCGGGGCACGTTCGGGGTCGGCTTCGGAGCCGGCCACCGGCACGGCCGGCAGCGCGCCGGCCGGCACGCGGTGTTCGCGGCCGGTGGCGATCTCGCGCACGACCATCTCCCCGTCGCCTTCCTGAGGCATGTAGGCGTAGGCGAGCCAGGCACCGTCGCGCGAGAGGGTGGGCGACGTGATGGCGCGCCAGGAATCGAAGTCAGCGGCCGTGAACGGGCGCTTGAGAAGCGCCGGGGCGGCGAGACCGGAGGCGCAAAGGGCAGGCAGCAAGAGCGCGGCAAGGGCAGCGCGCCAGCGAATACGGGTGGTCGGGTTAGTCATTCTGGGCGGGGCGAAGGATCCGGAATGATGCGCGGGTGCGCCTGATCCGCCGGATACTTTGCTCCGCTCAGAACAACCGGCGGGGATAACCTGCTATGGGTGAAGCGAAGGCCATTTGTCCTGGGTTTTCTGGTCGGAAGAAAAAGGGCGGAGGCAGGTGCCTCCGCCCTTGTGATGCAGATAGAATGTCGAGGCTTAGAACTCCAGGGTCGCCGAGAAGACAAAGAGGCGGCCTTCAAGGATCCGGTAGAGCTTGCTGCCATCCGGATTGGCGTAGAACGGCACCAGTTCGTTGTGGTTGGTGAGGTCTTTCACGTTCAGCTGAACCGAGAAATTCCGGTTCTTCGGCAGGGGATATTCCGACCGGACGAAGACATCGACGAACGTCTGGGCGGGCGCGTAAAACGGCTGGCTGCGGTCAAACGACATGTTGCCCAGGGCATTCTTCGCCACGCCGAAACCAATCCCCATCTTGTCTTCCCAGCGGACGGCACCGCCGACGGTCAGGCTGCCAAAATACTTGGGGATGATGTTGCTGTGCTTGCCGAAAGCATAGCTGGTATTGAAGTTGGCGCGCCATTGACGCTCCTCCTTCGCCGGGTTGCCATCTTCGGTGACCGACTGGGAGACAGGGTCGATGATCGACGCTTGCGCCTCCTGGGCCAGGGTCCGCCCCGAGATGTCATTGATGATGTAGTTCTTGGCGAAGTTGCTGTTCACCCAGACCGGCAGGACGAAATCTTTGACGTATTGCTGCAATATCGGATACGTGTTCGACGTGATCGTCTGCTGCTTCGCAATGCCCAGGATCATCGTCCAGTGGGCGGTGGGATTATAGGCAATCTCGAACTCGAAGCCCTTGCTGGTGAAGTCCTGGGTGTCGTTATCGTTCGAATTGCGGTTCGTGCTGGCCTGGGCGTTGGCGTAATCAGGGATGAATCCGTTGACGTCGAGCACACCCTGCGGAGGCAGGGCCGCCTTCACATCGGCGACGGTGAAGCCCTTCGCGATGTTGGCCGGATTGTCGAGTTCGCGGACGAGGCCGAGCAGGATGCCCTCGGAAGCGCTCACACCGCCCTTGTCGAAGGAGTTGTTGAGCACACCGGTCTTATACCAGTTGAACCGGCCCTGAAGCTTGCCGTCCAAAGCGGAGACCATGAACCCCTTTTCTTCCGTCGCACCCGTCACCGGGGCGATCTGCCGGTTGAAGACGTCCACGCGGCCGCCGGAGGGGCGGAAGTTGTCGGCCTTGCTCTTATAGACGGAGAAGTCCCAGCCGGAAGGCACGTATTTCTTGAGGAAATCCGGGGTGTGGACCACGATGCTCCAGGATCTGGTCTCCTCTTCCGCATCCACCTTCAGCGGGCGCGGGACGCCCGCGAGATAAACCGGATCGAAGACGTTTTCGACGCCCGGGACGCCGACATAGTTCTGCGGGGCGCCGACGCTACCGGAAGACTGCTTGTCCTTGCGCCAGGTGCCGGTGAGGACAACGGCCTTGTCCCACAGGTAATGCTGGCCGACAAACACCTGGGAGTCGATTTCCGTGACGGCCACGCTGGACGAGAACGACGCCGGGAAGCTGCTGTTGTCGCGCAGCGTAAAGGCGGGGGAAGTCACGGACTTGAAGGAGTTGCTGACGCTGTCCCAGCCGACATATGTGCCACCCGGCGGCCGATCCCGTTGCGGACCGAACGTAACGCCGCCAATCCCCGCACCTGCGAGGTCAGCGATGGAATTGGCGTTCAGGAAATTAACGCCGCCGGCGACCGGCAAAGCGAAGACCATGCCGGCGCGCGCATCAGCCTGATTGATTCCGGCGCCATTGATGACGCCGCCGCTAAAAGCCGTCGCGAGGGAGCGCATGTCCAGCTGGTCCCGCGAGTAATTCTGGATGTTAGTGGCGGAGCTTTCCTCGACCAACCCGGTCACGGTCAGCTTGCCGAGCAGCTTGGAAACCCAGCTCTTTTTGAGGAAATCGTCGGCCCGGAACTCGACGAAGCCGGTGGCCCGCTTTGAGTCCCGGTCGTCCACGATGAGGTTGCCGCCCGAAAGGCCGCCCATGACAGGCTTACCGAATGAGGGATTGGCCACCAACGCGCCGGTGCCGGTGCCATTGGCGGTGTTGATGAGGAAACGGTTCGGGTCGATGTAGATCGTGCGCTGCTCGCTGCCTTGGAGCGCGTTGTAACCCGACGTGTTCATTGCCTGGTTGTAGTAGGCGAGTTCCGCGCCGACCCGGCCATCCCACCAGGTGCCTTCAAGGGCCCCAGTGTAGACCACCCAATCGGAGAACTCTTGGGACGAGCCGCCGGAGAACAGATTCTTGCGGTAATCGAAGATGCTCCGGTCCGTGATCTGCGGGCCGACGAAGCCGTTGCTATAGAAACCGGCTGTTCCGGCCGGAACAGCCGTGCGGTCGGAACGGAAGCCCGACCGACGGATAATCTGGGTTTCGGTGAAGGGCTGGAGCAGCATCCATTCGCCGAGTCCGCCGGCGGAGGGTATGCCCCGCCCGCCGCGGACGTAGGGCGTGCCGTTGAAGGTAGGGTTGGGGTTCGTGGGATCGCCGTAGAACGAGGCCATGCCTGCGCCTACGCCGCTGGCGGCGAGGGTGACGAAATTGGAATTGGCCACACCTGGAACGAAAGCGCCAGTGCCCCGGAAGAAAGCGCCCGCTTCGGCAGGCGAATTGAAGATGGGCTTGCCCAAGTTGATCCAAGGGGTGATGCCGTCATTCGGCGGGACATAGTCCGGGCGCGCCTCAGACCGTTTGGCCGATTCATAACTGCCCCGGGCGGTGATATTAAATGGAAGCTTGGCAGTGATGGCGCCGAAATAACGCCGATCTTTGGTGAAAGCCTGCTTCTGTTCGTATTCCTTGTCCTCATTCAGTGCGGCGACGCGGATGGCCACATACTTGTTCAGGACATGGTTATAGCGCAATGAGTAGCGCTGGGTGCCATAACTGTCCGTTTCAGCGCGGATGCGGCCTCGATTGGAAAGGAAGTCCGCCCTGATGGTCGCGCTGTTTACAATGCCGCCGGGGCTGCCGAGTCCGAAGAGCGCCGAGTTCGCCCCGCGCTGCACTTCAACGCGGTCTGTGTTGAACGTGTCGAAGGGGATGTTGGTGATGAAATAATCCCGCGTCAGGTCAGCGGCCGCCAATCCGCGGATGCGCGTGATGCCGCCGCCTTGGCTGTCGCGTTGCTGCTCGGGGATCGGATTGCCGGAGCCTTGGGTGGCGGAGAAATTGCCGCCTAACCCGCCCACTTCTGTGTTGGGCGTGAAAATCAGCACATCCTCGAGGTTGGATGACCCGGTGTCGCGGAGGAGTTCTTCGTTGACGATGGAGATGGAGGATCCGACGTCGCGCAGATCCGTGCGCAAACGCGTTCCGGCGAGAGTGGAAGTCGCCTGGTAGCCGACATCGCCGTCACTCGTGACAGTGAACGGGGAGAGGACAAGGACGTCTTCCTTTTTTAAGGTCGAGGGCGTGTCCGTTGCCGGGGTGGGGGATGGGGCGCTCTGCGCGAACAGGCCCCCCGCGATGATCAATGCTGGCGTTATGAGCCACGGTTTGATGGTCGTTTTCATTTCTTCGTTTTGGGTTGGGTATACTCAGCCAATTGGAACTGGGATCAGTTTAAGGCAGTGAGAAAGCGGGAGGCCGGGGCGGACGATATTTGCTGCGGATTATGCGCCTGTGTTGCTGGCAGCGTCGGGGGTGAGGAGGCGCGGGGAGACGGTGACGCCGATGCGGCCGTTGACCTCGGGGTTCTCGATGCGCCAGAGCAGGTGGTCAACGACCTTGCGGACGAGCATCGGCAGGTTGACGTCGATCGCAGCGGGGGAGTGGTCGAGGTTGTGGTAGATGACGGGATTGTAGTTGCCGAGGACGGCCTCGATGTCGCGGCCGGGCTTCTTGCCGGCCTCGCGCAGCGCGCGGAAGAAGGCGCCGCAGAAGTGGTCGACCGGGATGTAGAGGCCGGTGGCCTTGGGCGTGCACTCGAGCAGGCGCTTCACCAGGCTGTCGCTCTCGCCGTGCAGGGGGGCGATCTCCAGGTAGCTGACGCCGGGGTTGGAGCGGCCGAGGATGGTGTGCACCGCCAGGCCGAGCTCCTCGGCGCGGGCGACGAAGGCCTGGTTGCGGCTGACGATGGCGCTGTAATCCGGGTCGGTGGAGATCACCGCCACGGCCTTGTGGCCGCGCTCCTTGAGGTAATCGGCGGCCATGCGGCCGTTCTCGACGTTGTTCGGCTCGACGTAGTCGCCGGGGTAGGAGGCCGAGCGCCGGGTCATGAACCACACGTTCGGCAGCTCGCGCAGCTTGGCGAGGCACTCGGGGGACGGTTCCATGCCCTGCACGATGACGCCGTCGAGCTGCTCGTTGGCGAGGTTGCGGGGGAGTTCGCCCGGGTTGCTGGAGAAGAGGACGCGGAGGTCGACGCGGTAGCGCGGGTCGGTGGACTGGACCTGGAGCAGCTGGTCCTGAAACCAGTTCAGGCTCGGATTGTTCGCCTTGGCGCCGACGAACCAGACGCCGATGCGGCGCTGCTCGGGCAGGCGGGCCTTGGGGCCGCGGCGGCGGTTCAGGGGGGCCGGCACGTAATTGTGCTGCAGCATCACGGCCCGGATGCGCGCAAGGCTGTCCGCCGCGACGAGCTGCGGCTGGTTGATGGCGCGCGAGACGGTGGCAGGGGACACGCGCGCCTTGTGGGCGATTTCGGAAAGCAACATGGGGTAGGCTCGACTTATGAAAATTTCAGTAACGACTAATGAAAATCACCGCACTCATGGTCAAGTGTTTTCAAGGAAAAACCTGCCCGATTATGTCACAGCCCGGCCCGGCCGAGGGCCCGGGACCAGGCGCCGAGCAGTTCGCGGCGGCAACGGATGACATCGGGCCAGACCGGCGGGTTGGTGCTGACATTATAGCCGTGACTCATGCCCATCTCGGGACAGACCCAGAGTTCGCCACCCGGCCGGGGGCCGCCCAGCCAGAGGGTGAAGAGGTCCTCCACGAAGGCCAGGTAGTCGGCGAATTCGGGGGTGAGCCGGCCGCGGCCGTTGGTGACCGGCACCTGGCAGTGCTGGCTGTTAAAGGGCCGCAGGTGGAACATCTGGGAATGCTGGATCTCCTTCGGCCACGCCAGCAGGCGGGTCGAGTAGTCCTTCGGCATGACGTGCTTGGAGACGGCGAAATGCGAGTGGTCCCACGTGACGGGCATGATTTCCCCCGTGGCGCGGCGGTAAAGCCGGGCGATCTCGGTGTATTTCTCGGGGGTCTCGGTGCAGGTGTCGCGGTGCACCTCGACATGCACCCCGAGGCCGAGCCGGCGGGAGAGCTTGATCAGGCGCACGGCCATGGCCGCCGCCGGCGCGGGCGGGGTGTCGTGGTCCAGCAACTGGATGTTGATGAAGTGCACGCCGAGGGCGCGCTGCTCCTTCAGGCGCTTCTCGGCGACCTTGAGATCGCCGCAGTCAAAGCCGCTCATGAGCTTCAGGCCGCGGGCGTCGGCCCCGGCCTTGATCTCCGGGGTGATGTAGGCGGCGACACCGTCGAAACCGGCGTCGCGGATGGCGTCGAGCTTGCGCGCCAGTGACCATTCACGGCGCGGCGAGGGGTAGCCGACCATGGACCAAGTGTGGGCGCAAAGGATCAGGCGAGGGGTAGCTGAAACAACTTTCATGAGATTGCTGAAAATATATGAAAACAGATGTTGAAATCTTCTCCATGGCCAGCCCATTTTGCTGAGACTGGCCGGCGCGCCCCCCTTCGCTCCCCTTGTTGGCCGGTGACTTCGCTTCTCATGCCCTCATCGCCTTTTAATCAGCGTGCATCCTGGATTTGGTCGGCCGAAGGCACCCACGCCGTGCCGCCCGCTGGCCAGGGTTCCCCTTCGCACTACCAGGTGCGCTATTTCCGGCGCACCTTCGAGGTGGCCGACCCGGCGGGGGCCGCGCTGACCGTCCATATGTCGGCCGACAGCCGGTATGTCTTCTATTGCAACGGGACCTGCCTTGGCCGCGGCCCGGCCAAGGGCGACATCAACCATCATTTCTACGATACCTACGACCTGACCCCGCACCTGCGGCCGGGGCGGAACGTCCTGGCCGTGATCGTCCTCGACATGTCCCGCGTCGCCCACCGGCCGGCCCTGCTCGGTCCGCCGTGCTCGGTGATGACCTATACCGGCGGCTTTGTGCTGGAAGGCGAACTGGTCGACCGGTCCGGTGTGGTGCTGGCCGACCTGCAAACCGACGCCCAGTGGCGGGTCGCGGTCGACCATGGTCACCGTTTCCAGAACGAGAACACCACGTTCGAGGGTTACCTCGGGTATTTCGAGCACCGGGTCTCGGCGCTTGTGCCGGACGGCTGGAACACGGTCGGGTTTGATGACAGCGCCTGGCCGGCCGCCTTGGTGCTGTTCAAGGCGGAGCGCCATGAGAACCGCCGCGACCCCGCCAGCCCCTACGGCCTGATGCCGCGCATGATCCCGATGCTGGAAGAGGGCGCGCCGGCCCCGTTCCCCGATGCCTATGTGACGGGGGGCGGCGCCGTTTCTCCGGCGTGGCAGAAATTGCTCGCGGAAGGCGTCGCGCTGACGCTGCCGCCGGGTGAAAAGGTCGACCTCGTGCTCGACATGGGCGTGCTGACGACCGCGTTTCCGCAGCTGACGGCCGCCGGTGGGGCCGGCAGCAAGATCCGGCTCACCTACGCCGAGGCGCTCCGCCTGCCGTGGAACACGCCCGGCGCGAAACTGCTGGGCAAGCAGCAGTCGCTGGCGAACCTCGCCTCGCATTTCGCCGACGAGAGCACGGGCTGGACCTTCGACCGCCGTGGCAAGGTCACCGGCTGGTGCGACATCTGGGAGCCGTCCGGCCGGGCGGAGACCTTCGAGCCGCTGCACTGGCGCGCGTTCCGCTACGTCGGCCTGCAGATCACCGTGGGCTCCGAGCCCCTCACGCTGCACGCGGTGCGGCAGCGTTTCACCGCCTACCCGTATCGCGTGGCGGCGACCTTCGCCTCCTCCGACCCGGCGCTGGACCGGATCTGGTCGGTCGGCCTGCACACGATGCGCATGTGCTCGCACGAGACCTTCGAGGACTGCCCGCATTACGAGCAGATGCAGTATGCCGGCGACACGATGATCACGTCGAAGCTGGCGATGTTCACCACCGGCGACTACGCGCTGAGCCGGCAGGCGCTCTATCAGTTCGACTGGTCGCGGCTCTCGGACGGGCTGACGCAGGCGCGTTTCCCGTCGCGGCTCGTGCAGGTCATCCCCGCTTGGAGCATCCACTGGATCACGAACATCAAGGATTACTTCCTGTGCACGGGCGACCGGGACACGGTGCGCGACCTGCTGCCCGGCGTGCGCGCCGTGCTCGACTGGTATCGCCGCCACACCGATGCGGACGGCCTGCCCGCGAAACTGCCTTTCTGGAACATCACCGACTGGTGCCCGTGGTGGCCGCGCGGCGTCGTGCCGGGCGCCGACACCGGCACGACCTGCATCCATTCCGCGCAATACATCAACGCCCTCGACGAGGCGGCGGGGATGATCCGCCAGTTCGGCCGCACGGCGGAGGCCGATACGCTCACCGCCGAGGCCGCGGACCTGCGCAAGAAGGCGCACGCGCTTTTCTGGTCCGAGGCCGAGGGGCTCTACTTCGACCGCCCGGGCGGGCCCGAGGTCAGCCAGTATGGCAACGCGTGGGCGATCGTCGCCGGCCTGGCCGGCGAGCGCGAGCGCGGCATCATCATGCGGCGCTTCCCGGACGACGCGAAGCTCGCGCCGGGTTCCTTCTTCTGGTGGCACACGGGTTTCACCGCGCTGGCGAGGAGCGGGCGTTACGACGACATGCCGCGGCACCTCGGCCCGTGGCACGAGTCCGTCGGCTACGGCCTCTCGACCTTCGTCGAGGAGAACAGCTACTGGCGCTCGCTCTGCCACGCGTGGTCGGCGCACCCGGTGCTCGAGTTCCAGCAGCGCATCCTCGGCGTCACGCCCGCCGAACCGGGCTTCGCGCGCATTGCGCTGGCGCCGAACCGCTGCGGCCTCGCCCACGCGAAGGGCAGCGTCTGCACGCCGCGCGGCCTCGTCGAGGTGGCGTGGCGCGTCGACGGGAATAAATTCACGCTCGAGGCGAATGTGCCCGCCAACACCCCGGTGCAGGTGAAGCTGCCGGACGGTTCCACCCGCGATTTCCCGGGCGGCCGGGCCGCCTTCACCGTTTCGCTTGCATGAGTTCCGAACTGAAACTTGTCATGGACGGCGACCGCGCCGCCGAGATCCACCGTGCCGGGGGCGGGCTCTTGCTGCGTTATGTTTACCGGCCGGACACGGCGGTGGACGAGTCCGCGCGGCCCTATGCGCATCCGGTCAACACGCTGGCGGGCGAGGGGCTCACGAATTTCCGGCCCAACGACCATCGCTGGCACCACGGGCTCAACTTCACGATCAACTGCCTGTCCGGCCACAATTTCTGGGGCGGCGGCACCTACCGGAAGGCCGATGGCTACCAAATGCGCGGCGACCACGGCACGCAGCAGCACACGGGCTGGGTGGAGCAGGGGGCCAACTACCTGGCGCACACGCTCGACTGGCGCGTCGGTGCGGCGGGCGAATTGCTGCTGCAGGAGCGGCGCGGGCTGACCTTTGCCGTGCTTTCGCCGACGGCGTGGTCGCTGCGCTGGACGGCGGCGCTGAAAAACGTCTCCGGCCGCACGCTCGAGCTCGGCCAGTATCACTCCAACCAGGGCCTGGCCGGCTCGCACTACGGCGGCCTGCAGTTCCGCGGCGCGCGCGAGCTGCTCGACGACCACATGGATGAATCGATCGGGATCTTCGCCGAGGGCGGCCTCAGCGGCGAGGCGGCCGTGCACGGCGCGCCCGCGCGCTGGATGGAGTGGCGCGGCCAGAAGGACACGACGCTGCGGCGCGTCACCGTGCGCTTCGAGAGCCACACCGGGCACTTCCACTGCTTCGTGCGCCGCAACAACCCGCTCGCCGCGCTCCCGTTCCAATACGAGCGCGACCTGCCGCTCGCGGCCGGGGCCACCCTCAACGTCGACTACACGCTGACCTTCGCGGACGCATGAGCCTCGACCGGAAAACCTTTTTGCGCCGGCTCGGCGCCGGGGCCGTCGGCCTGGCGGCGGCGGGTTCGGTGCGCGCGGCGCTCGCCGGTCCGTCCGCGGCCGCGCTGCCGGCCTTCGATCCGGCGAAGGCGGACGAATTCTGGGCGGGTGTCCGCAACCTGTTTCCCCTGCTCGACGATCCGCTGTATCTGAACACCGGCGGCCTGGGACCGGCGTCGCAGCCGGTGCTCGACTTGGTCCGGTCGACGATGCTCCGGTTGCAGGAGCACTCCGAGACCGGCCACGACCTGCTCGCCCCGGCACGCGAGACGCTGGCGCATTTCCTTGGCGCGAAGCCGGAGGAAGTCTGCTTCGTCCGCAACGCCACCGAGGCCAATTCCGTCATCGCGGCCGGACTCGCGCTGTCGGCCGGCGACGAGGTCATCTTTGAAACGCATGCGCACCCGGGCGGGTCCTTTCCCTGGCTCAACCAGGCGAAGCAGCGGGGCGTGACGGTGAAGGTGTTCGAGCCGGATCACGCCTCGGCCGAGGCCAATCTCGCGCGCATCCGCGAGCTGATCTCGCCCCGGACCAGGGTCATCCAGGTCAGCCACATCACCTGCACCCACGGCCTCGTGTTTCCCGTGGCGGCGATCGCGGAGCTGGCGCGGTCGCGCGGCATCTGGTTCCACATCGATGGCGCGCAGTCGGCCGGCATGATCCCGGTGGACCTCGCGGCGATCGGCTGCGACTCGTATGCCTTCAGCGGCCACAAGTGGCTCGGCGGGCCGCACGAGACCGGCGGGCTCTTCATCCGGCGCGACCGGCTCGAGGCGGTCGCCCCGACCGGCATCGGCGCCTACTCGGGCGAGCTCCCGAACCTGCCGGGCGAGATCAAATATTTCGGCGCCGCCTCGCGCCACGAATACGGCACGCGCAACGCCGGCCTGGTCGCCGGCCTGGCCGAGGCCGTCCGCCTGCAGGAGCGTTTCGGGCGCGACCGCATCGCCGCGCACGGGCGCGAGCTGGCCATGATGGTGCACGACGGCCTGGCCGGCGTGGAGGGCATCACGGTGCTGACGCCGCGGCCGGCGGAACTCCGCGCCTCGATCACGACCTTCCGCCATGCCCGCGCCGATGCGGGCAGGCTGTTCGGCTACCTCCTGGAAAAGCACCGGCTGCGCTGCCGGCCGGTGACCGAGCAGGGGCTCAACGCCGTGCGCGTTTCCCTGCACGTCTTCAACTCCCGCGCCGACGCCGCGCGGGTCATCGCCGGTGTCCGTGCATCCGCGCGCGACCTCTGATCATGCGCTCAGCGTTCCAATTCTACTTCCGCGACCAGCTCGATCTCCACCGGGGCGCCGGCCGGCAGCGCGTTGACGCCCACCGCGGCGCGCGCGTGCTTGCCCGCGTCGCCAAACACGGCGACCAGCAGGTCGGACGCGCCGTTCACCACCTTGGGCTGCGCGGTGAAGTCGTCGGTGCAGTTGACGAAGCCGCCCACGCGCACGATGCGCCGCACCTTCGCCAGGTCGCCAATCTCCGCCTGCAGCGCGGCCAGCAGCTGCAGGGCGCACGTCCGGGCCGCCTCCGCCGCCTGCGCCTCGGTCAGGTCGCGGCCGACCTTGCCCGCGAGGATCTTCCCGTCGGCGCCGCGCGCGACCTGGCCGGCGAGGAACACGAGGTTCCCGCTGCGCACGGCCGGCACGTAGTTGGCGATGACCGGCGACACGGCCGGCAGCGTGAGTCCGAGCGCGGCGAGCCGCTGGGCGGGCGTCGCGGTCTCAGCGGCCCGGGCCGCGGTCAGGGCGCAAAGCAGGAGCAGGATCGTCAGGATGTTTTTCATGTCGGTGCCCAGACTGGCGGGCTCCGGCGCCCCGCCGCAACGCCAGAACGCCCATCCCTCCCATGATCAGAAGCAAAATCCTCCTTTCCCTGCTCGGGCTGCTGGCCGGGTCGGCCGCCGCGGCCCCGGCGCCCCGGCACGACCTGTTTGTCGCCGCGGCCATCAACAACGGCTTCGTCGTCGGCTCGAAGATGGTCACGCTCAGCGGTCTCTTCCAGCGCGGCGCCGACAACTCCTACGGCCACTTCGGCCTCAATTTCCCCTTCATCGTCAGCCTGGCGGTGGATCCCCGCGACGCGCGGGTGATGTATGCCGCCTCGATCAACGGCGTGCTCTGCAGCACCGACGGCGGGCAGAACTGGCGGATCGGCACCAGCTGGGACATGACCGAGCCGAAGGACGTCTTCGTCGATCCCAACGCGCCCGACCACATCTACCTCGCGCTGCCCGACGGCATCGCCGTCTCCACCGACCGCGGCCGCACCTGGCCGCGCCGGGAGCACGGCCTGCCGGAGCGCGGCAAATACACGCAGGCCGTCCGCGTCGACCGCACCCGCGCCGGCCGGGCCCTGGCCGCCTGCGAGTCGGGCCTCTACCTGACCGAGGACACCGCGGGCTCCTGGCGCCGTGTCTTCGCCTCCGCCGCGACCGTGACCGATGTCCGCCAGTCCCCGCACGATCCGAAGCTCTGGATCGCCACCACGCAGAGCGACGGCGTGCTGGTCTCGCGCGACGGCGGCCTGACCTGGAAGAAGTTCGCCGGCCTGCCCGCGGCCGAGGCGCACTACAACGTGGCCTACGACGCGACCAACCCGCGGCGCTTCGCCGTCGGCGGCTGGACCTACGGCGTGCTTGTCACCGAGGACGGCGGCGAGACCTGGACCGAGCGCAACGCCGGCCTGCCCGAGGGGCATTGCGTGTTCCGCGTGGCCATCGACCCGGACAACGGCCGGCTGCTCGCCGCGGTCTTCAAGGACGCGGTGTTCGCCTCCGACGACTTCGGCCTCACCTGGCGCAAGGAGGGCCTCGAGGGCTCCCTCGTCTACAACTTCCACTTCGTGCCCAAGCCGGCGAAATAACCGGCATCCCTGAACATGAAAGCCCAGACCCTTTTTCTCTCCGCCCTGGCCGTCATCGCCTCGGCCCCGCTTTCCGCCCAGCCGTCCTTCACCGCGCCGGCCCCGGCGCCCGGGGTGATCAATCACGCCGACCTGCGGCGCGCGGCCTATGCGGCCCGCGTCGACGAGGTGGTCACCTGGCGCGCCTCCCTGGCGAAGCCCGGCGAGCTGCTGACCGACATGGGCATCATCGCCGCCAAGCTGGTCCGGCGCGAGGACGCCGACCTCTGCTCGCGCAGCGTGATCGAGCTCATGAAGGACCCCGGCACCGGCCCGTTCTGGATGTTCCCGGCGGTCAGCGTCGCCTACCTCGGCCGCGACCAGCTCTCGCCCGAGGCGAGGAAGTCCATCCGCGACGCCTGGCGCAAGGTCATGCAGGTGCGCGGCGACACCGAGAACCACTGGGCGATGTATTACACGTCGCTTTACCTGATGTCCGAGCTCTACCCGGACGAGCCCGCGGACAGCTGGTATTCGGGCAAAAGCTCCGCCGAGAACCTGGCCGAGTCCCGCGAATACCTGATCCACTGGATGGACCTCGCGACCACGGTGGGGCAGGGCGAGTTCAACCCGACCCACTACATCGGCGAATATGCCATCCCGATGATGTTCCTCGCCGCCTGGGCGCAGGACCCGGAGATGCGCATCCGCGGCCGGATGAAGCTCGACTGGCTCCTCGCCGACCTGGCGGAAAACACGCTCAACGGCGTGCTGCACGGCGCCAACGCCCGCACGGACGACACCTCCGTCATCGAGCGCTGGAACGCCCTCGCGTCCTTCTTCAGCTGGATCGCCTTCGGCAACACGCCGCCCCCGGCGGGCTACGGCGGCTGGGGCATCTACTTCGCCATCGCCGCCAAGGGCTACGATGTCCCCGAGGTCATCTACCGCATCGCGGTGGACCGCGAGGGCGACTTCCTGCAGCGGGACCTCAAGCGCACCCGCCGCCGCTGGCGCAACAGCGACGTGCTGATGGCGCCCATCTACAAGACCAACTACACGCGCCGCGATTACGCCGTCGGTTCCTACCAGGGCGGCATGGCCGATCCGATCCAGACCCACGTCTGGGACGTCACCTGGGCCGTGCCCGACCCCCGCGGCATCCACAACACGATGTTCTCCATGCACCCGGTCTCCTCGGGCTTCGACATGCAGACCTACTTCACCGAGCTGCCCGACCAGATGACCAAGGGCGTCACCAAGGAGGGCAAGGCCTCCTACGACTCGCCCGACAAGTTTCTCGGAGGTTCGCGTTTCGAGCAGGTGTTCCAAGACCTCGACACCGTCATTGCGCTCTACGACATTCCCGCCGGCACGCGCTTCCCGCACATCAACGGTTTCTTCTCGAAGGACCTCGTGAATCTCACCGTCGACCCGTCCGGCTGGATCTTTGCGCAGGGCGGCAACACCTACCTCGCCTACCGGCCGCTCGCCGACTACGAGCTCAAGTCCATCGCGCGCATCAAGTCGTCGTGGACCGGCGAGCGCGCCGACACCGGCGACAAGATCCTCTACAGCCCGCACCTGAAGAACGGCACCATCGTGCAAGCCGCGAGCGCGGGCGAGTTCAAGGACTTTGCCGCCTTCCAGGCCGCCATCCGGGCGCTGCCGCTCGAGTTCAAGCTCGCGCCGGTGCCGACGGTGAAATTCACGACGCTGCGCGGCAAGCAGGTCGTCTGCTCATACGGGGCGGCGCCGGTGGTCAACGGCCAGCCGGTCGACTACACGAAGTGGAAGCTCTTCGAGGGCCCGTATCTCAACGCCGAGAAGGGCTCGCGCAAGCTGACCCTCACGCACGGCCGCCTCGAACGCGTGCTCGACTTCAACACGCTCACGATCACCGACCGGGTGAAATCGAACTGAACGCAGGGCATGAATCATTACAGCTCATCCTTCCCAAGGTGGAACGCGTTGCCCCCAACGCGTTTTCAGGATGCGCGAATCCTCCGGCGCGTTGAGGGCAACGCGCTCCACCCGCGAACCTGCCCATGAGCTACCCCACGGCCCTTCCGCTGTCCCGCGTCCGCTTCGACCACGGCTTCCTCGCGGACCGGGCGCGGCTGGTCCGCGACACCGTCATACCCGGCCAGTGGGAGGCGCTCAACGACCGCATCCCCGGCGCCGAGCGCAGCGGCTGCGTGCACAACCTCCAGGTCGCCGCCGGCGAGAAGGCCGGCCAGTTCCACGGCCTCTTCTGGCAGGACTCCGACCTCGCCAAGTGGATCGAGGCCGCCAGCTACCGCCTGGCCACGCATCCCGACGCGGCCCTCGAGACCGAGCTCGACCGCCTCATCGCCACCATCGCCAGGGCCCAGCGAGACGACGGCTACCTCAACACCTACTTCCAGCTCGTGGAGCCGCAGAACCGCTGGGCCAACCTCCGCGACTGCCACGAGCTGTATGTCGCGGGCCATTTCATCGAGGCCGGCGTCGCCCACTTCCAGGCCACGGGCAAACGCACGCTGCTCGACGTCGTCTGCAAGCTGGCTGACCTCGCCGGCAAGACCTTCGGCCCGGGCCCGGCCCAGGTGCCCGGCTACTGCGGCCACGAGGAGATCGAGCTCGCGCTGGTGAAGCTCGCCCGCGCCACCGGCGTGGACCGCTACCGCGAGCTGGCCGCATACTTCATCGACCAGCGCGGGCAGTCGCCGAATTATTTTGAACTCGAGGCCAAGCGCCGCGGCGAAACCGGCAAGCTCCCGTGGCACATGCACCACGACGGCCTCGCCACCCTGCAGGCGGCGCGTCCCGTGCGGGAGCTGACGGAGCCGGTCGGGCACGCGGTTCGGATGATGTATCTGCTTTCGGCCATGCTGGACCTCGCCCTCGACCGGAGTGACGCGACGCGGGCCGCCCAATGCCGCGCGCTGTGGACCGCGATCACGTCGCGTCACCTCTACGTCACCGGCGGCGTGGGCAGCGAGCCGTATGGCGAGAAGTTCTGCGAGCCGTTCGACCTGCCGCCCGACCGGGCCTACGCCGAGACCTGCGCCGCCATCGGCGTCGTCATGTGCGCCCGCCGGATGCTGGACCTCGAACTGCGCGGCGAACATGCCGACGTGATGGAGCGTGCGCTCTACAACAACGTGCTCGCCGGGCTCGCGTTGGACGGTCGCACCTATTTCTACGTCAACCCGCTCGAGGTCGTGCCGCCGGTCGCCAAGCGCCGCTTCGAGTGCCACCTGGTGAAGACCCAGCGCGTGCCGTGGTTCGGCTGCGCCTGCTGCCCGCCCAACGTGGCCCGGCTCTTCGCCTCGCTCGGCGCCTATGCCTTTTCCAAAACCGCCGACGGCCTGGCCCTGCACCTGTATGCGGGCGGCGTGGTGCAGTTCGACGCCGGCGCCGTGCCGGTCCGGCTGCATGTGACGACCGAGTATCCCTGGAAGGAGCGGATCGAGCTGTCCGTCGAGCCGGCCACGCCGGCGGAATTCGCGCTGCACCTGCGCCTGCCGGGCTGGTGCCGGCACCCGCACCTGATCCTGAACGGCAGTCCCCTGGAACCGGAGAAACTCCACGGCTACGCGCGGGTGTCGCGCGTCTGGCGGACGGGCGACAAGCTGGTGCTCGACCTGCCGATGCCCGTCGAGCGCGTGCATGCCGACGCGCGGGTCGGCGCCGCGGCGGGGCTCGTCGCCCTGCAGCGCGGCCCGGTGGTCTATTGCATCGAGCAAAAGGACAACGGCCCGCACCTCGTCGCGCTGAGCCTGCCGCGGGAAAGCCCGCTCACGGCGCATTTCTCCGCCGACCTGCTCGGCGGTTGCGTGATCCTCGAGGGCGCGGCCCGCCGCACGGAGCCGGGCGCGAAACTTTACACCACCGAACCCGTCCGGCAGCAGGCCGTGCGGCTCTGCGCCGTGCCTTATGCCCTGTGGGCCAACCGCGGCGAAGGGGAAATGCGGGTATGGGTGAGGGAAGCATGAGAGTATATTTAAAATCTCCGGTAGGGGCGGTTGCCCCCAACCGCCCTTCGCGGGCGCCATCACGTTCCGGGCGGTTGGGGGCAACCGCCCCTACCTTAATGCTCGTGCTGGGGTTGGCTTGGGGTTCCTTGGTTCACGCCTCCTCCTTCGACGACTCCTCCCGCGCCGCGCACGCCATGCTCACGCGGCTGTGCGACGATTTTGGCGGGCGCCTGACCGGCAGCCCGGCCAACCGCGGCGCCCTGGACCAGCTCGCGACCGAGTTGCGCGCGCTCGGCCTGCAGCCGGAGATCGTGCCTTTCACCATGCCGGGCTGGGAGCGGGGGGCCGACAAGGCGGAGCTGGTGGCGCCGCTGGCGCGGCCGTTGCGCGCGGTGGCGCTGGCCTACACGCAGCCGCACGCGGCCTTCGAGGCGGA
>JAYRXZ010000044.1:0-25114 GCA_041917235.1 Lacunisphaera sp.
CATGCTCACCGCCCAGCGCGGCCTGCCGGCGTCGCGCCGCGTGCCGGCCTTCATGGAGCGCCAGCAGTCCCGCGCCGACAGCAAGCCGTTCCAGGCCTGGTTCGGCCGGCACCAGCCCGACGTGCTGCTTTCGCTCTACAACATCGTCTTCCCCTGGCTGAAGGACCGGGGCCGCCGCGTGCCGCAGGACGTCGGCGTCATCCAGCTCGAGTGGCGCGCCAGCCACCCCGAGATCGCCGGCATGAACCAGCACAACGATGCCGTGGGCGAGGCCGCGGTGGACATGGTCGTCGGCCAGATCCATCGCAACGAGAGCGGCATCCCGGCCTTCCCGCGCGCCACCCTCATCGGCGCCAGCTGGGTTGATGGCTCGTCGGTGAGAATGACCCCGGCAGGACGGCACCCCTCAGCCCGCTGACATCAAATCCCGCTGCAGTTTTTCCAGCTCCTCGATCCGCGGCTCGATGTTTTGCCGGACGGCCCGCCGGTTCATCGCCCAGACGGCCCAGAACAGCAGCGGCAGGAGCACCACAAAATACCCGAGGATGCCGGCGATGAGCACCGGATGCTCCAGCAGCTTGGTGAAGAAGCCCGGGGGCAGATCGAGGATCATCTTCCGCCCCACCGCGAGGCCGAAGCAGACGATCGCACCGGCACACGGCGCCAGATACCAGGACCAGACATTGAGCAGCAACCGGCGCTGGTGACGCAACTCGGCGAGTTCAGCCTCCAGCTTGGCCAGCATGGTCGCTGCCGGACCCAGCCGGCGGCGGTGCGTCCGGATGCGCTCACGCACAAAGAAGCCCGTCAGCCCCAGCATCAGGAGAATCGCGAAGCCGATCGGCCAGCCCTCCCGGCCCAGGTGCCACCAGACAAAGGCGAATACGCCCGACACCAGGAGGCCGGCCGAACCCTCAAGCCCATCGCGCACCAACATGGTCGCCGCCAGCTTGCGGCGCTTGGCCTCGAACGTGTGCCGCAGTTCCGCCAGGTCGGCGGCCGCGCCGGCCGGCAGGGTCTGGCGCTTCCAAATCGCTTCATAGTCATTCCAGTTCATCGATCGCTCCTTTCATGAGTTCGGCCAGGCGCTTGCGCGCCCGCGTCAAAGACACGCCGACATGGTTTTCCGTCAGGCCCGTGATTTCGGCGATCTCGCGGTAGGCCAGGCCGTCGAGCGCCAGCAGCACCAGCGCCCGGTCGAACATCGGGAGGGCGTGGATGGCCGCGTAAAGTTGATCCAGGACCTCCCCGTCCCCCGCGTGATCCGCGGGGGAGCCGGCAGTGGCCGCAATGGCTTCAAGGTCCGCACCCCGCTCAAGGCGATTTTCGCGTCGCGCCGCCCCGCGGCGCCAGGTGAGCGCCGTATTCAGGCAGACCCGGTAGATCCAGGTCGAGGGCTTGGCCTGGCCTTCAAAGGAGGAGAGCGAGGTCCAAAGCTGTAAAAGCATCTCCTGCTGCAGGTCGGCGGCATCGGCCGGCCCGGGGGCGAACGAGCGCGCCACCTTAACCACGATGCCGCGGTGTTCCTCCAGCCAGGACTGGAAGCGGGCGGCGTGATCGGGAGTGGTGCTCATCTACCCCGATTAGTCGCCGCTCCGCGCAAGTCCTTACAGGTTATCGGCGAAATTCTGGCTGATGCCTAGAACAAGCCGCGCAGCGCCTTCGCCGTCGGCGCCGATTTTGCGTCGGCCAGCAGCCAGGTCTCGCGGTGCTTGAGCACCTGGCCGGGCTTCAGCGTCGCAAAGGCGCCCATCGTCTCCATCTCGACCATGAAGTTCTTCGGGCCGATGTAGACCGCAAGGTTGGTGCCGAGCGGGTAATTGCCGGCCGGATCATAGGCCGCGTGCTTCGCGAACAGGAGTTTCCGCGCCGGGTCGTGCCAGGCGATGATGCCGGCGTCGGCCTTGAGCATGCGCTTGTTCTCGCGGCCGGAGGGGCGCAGCTCCATCGCATCCTCGGTGAACTTGAACTGCTTGTCCCCGAAGCCGACGCCGCCGTGGCCGCCGCCCCAGGTCTTGAAGCTGACGATCGTGGCGTAGTCCCACGACGATCCGTCGCCCAGCGGCAGCGTGTAGAGGGATTTTTTCGACGGCACGGTGCAGGTCAGCGCCCAGAGCCCGCCGCTCCAGAGCATGTCGCTTTCGTTGCGCAGGAAATGGTCAAGCGTGATGCGGCCGTCCGCCGTCGCGGTGACGGTGAAACCGCGCCGGGTCTTCTGCGCCGGGTCGAGCGCCCCCGTCACCGTGAAGCCGCTGGCCGATACCTTCACCGTGCACGGCTGGTTGTCGGTGGCGTAGGTTTCCTCGGCCTCGTCGGCGCCCGGCCGGGCCGCCCACAGCCGGTGGCCGCCCATCAGTTCCCACTCGCCGCGGAAGTATTTGCCGGGCTTCCACAGCAGCAGATTGTCCCCGCCCGGCCGGCCCCAGAAGGCGAGGCGCGGCCCCTTGGCCGTGAGGGCGACGACCCGCAGCGCGGGCGTGCACAGCTCGATGGCGGCGAGCCCCTCGAAGGTGATCGGGCGGACGGTCGTCTTGGCTTTCATGGGAGGCGGCATGCTTGGGGCCGGATTGCCTGCAGGCAAATAGGTATTCGCCGGGCCCCCGCTTAACGGCACAACCAGAATTGCACGGAAACTTCGGCCCGGTTGCATAGGTTGCAATCGACAACCTCGCCGTGATGTGGTGGATAAACACGCCCCCACCCCGTCCCCTCCCTTCATGATGAAGCTCCCCGGTTCGTGTCTTGTCCTGTCGGCCGTGCTGGCCGCCCTGCCGGCCCTGGCGGCCGATTTCCGCGATCACCTCGGCCTCCAGCTCTGGAGCCTGCGCGACCAGACCAAGCAAAGCACCACCGGGGCGCTCGATCTGGCCGTGGGCTTCGGCTTCACCGAGGTCGAGACCGCCGGCACCGGCTCGCTCGGCGTCACCGACTTCGCGAAAGAGCTGCAGGCGCGCAAACTCACCGTCGTGGCCGCGCACGCCGGTTACGAGGCTTTCCAGAAGGACACCGCCAAGGTCATCGCCGACGCCAAGGTCCTCGGCGCGAAATACGTCATCATCCCCTGGCTCCCGCACGACAAGGCCAAGGGCTTCTCCGCCGATGACGCGCGCGGGGTGGCCGCCGACTTCAACACCTGGGGCGAGGCCTGCCGGGCCGCCGGCCTGCAGTTCGGCTTCCACCCGCACGGCTTCGAGTTCAAGGCCGATGCCGCCGGGGTCACGCCGTTCGACATCATCGCCCGCGAGACCAAGGCGGAGCTTGTCACCTTCGAGATCGACGTCTTCTGGGTCTTCCACGCCGGCCAGGATCCGGTGAAACTCATGGAGAAATACCCGGACCGCTGGCGCCTGATGCACGTGAAGGACATCCGCAAGGGCGCCGTAACCGGCCTGTCCACCGGCTCCGCCCCGCCGACCGACAAGGTCGCGGTCGGCGACGGACAGATCGACTGGCCCGCCGTGCTGCGCGCCGCCGCCAAGGCCGGCGTGAAACACTACTTCATTGAGGATGAGGGCGTGCAGCCGCTGAAGGAGATTCCCGCCAGCGTGGCCTACCTGAAGTCCCTGAAACTCTGACCCGCGTCTCCCGTCCACCCTCCACCCCATGACCCAGACCGCCGCCCCCTCCCGTTCCCTCACCTTCCGCCTGTTCGGCATGATGCTCCTGGAGTTCTTCATCTGGGGCGCGTGGCTGCCGTTGGTCTGGCCCTACATGAGCGGCCTGGGCTTCACCAACAGCCAGCAGGCCCTCATCGGCAGCACTTTCGCCATCGCGTCGCTGCTCGCGATCTTCGCCGGCAACCAGTTCGTCGACCGCACGTTCGCCGCCGAAAAATTCATGGCCTGCAGCCACCTCATCGGCGGCCTGGCGATGATCGGCCTCTTCTTCACGAAGGACTTCACGGTCTTCTTCCTGCTGATGCTCGTGCACTCGATCTGCTACGTGCCGACGATCTCGGTGGCGAACAGCCTCGTGTTCTCGCACCTGAAGGACGCCCAGGCCGAGTTCGGCCGCGTGCGCATGGGTGGCACCATCGGCTGGATCCTCGCCTCGTGGCCGCTCTACTTCGTGCTCAAGGGTGTCAGCGGCCCGGAGCTGCAACACGCCCTCGGCTACATCTTCTGGGTGGCCGGCGGCGCCTCGCTGTTGCTGGCCGCCTTCAGCCTCACCCTGCCGCACACGCCGCCGAAACCTGCCACTGGCGGCGGGGCGCAGGCCCTCGCGTGGCGCGAGGCCTTCGGCGTGCTCCTGAGCAAGCCGTTCCTGCTCGTTCTCTTCGTCGTCACCTTCATCGACTCCACGGTGCATAACGGCTATTTCCTGCTGACCGGCGACTTTCTGGGCCACATCGGGATCAAGGCCGAGAACATCATGCCGGTCATGAGCATCGGCCAGGTGATGGAAATCGTGACCATGGCCGGCCTGGGCTTCTTCCTGAAACGCTTCGGGTGGCGCTGGACGATGACGCTCGGCATCCTGGGGCACGCGGCGCGCTTCCTCGTGTTCGCCTTCTGTCCCGACCAGACGACCCTGGTCATCGCCGTGCAACTGCTCCATGGCGTCTGCTACGCGTTCTTCTTCGCCACGCTCTACATCTTCATCGATGTCGCCTTTCCGACTGACGTCCGCACGAGCGCCCAGGGCCTGTTCAACCTGCTCATCCTCGGCCTCGGCGACCTGGCCGCCAAATGGATCTTCTTCCCGCTGAAGGCTAAACTCACCCACGACGGCGTCGTTGACTACCAGCAGCTGATGCTCGTGCCCGCCGGCCTCGCCGTCGTGGCCGCCGTCATCCTGCTCGTGGGTTTCCGCCCGCCCGCGGAACTGCGCGCCTCCAACGAGACCGCCTGAGGACCTCCCGCCTCCCCTCACTTTCACCCTCACCTTCACATTCCGCCCCCATGGTCTCCCCCAACTCCTCCCACTACGACGCGATCGTCGTCGGCTCCGGCATCAGCGGCGGCTGGGCCGCCAAGGAACTGACCGAAAAGGGCCTCAAGGTCCTGCTGCTCGAGCGCGGCAAGAACGTCGAGCACATCAAGGACTACACCAACGCCCTCCGCGCCCCGTGGGACGTCCCGCACCGCGGCCGCGACACCGTGGCCGACAAGGCCGCGCACCCCGTCCAGCGCCGCGACTACATCCTCAACGAGTCGAATCGCGAGTGGTGGGCCGACGAAAAGGACAGCCCCTACGTCGAGAAGAAGACCTTCGACTGGTTCCGCGGCTACCACGTCGGCGGCCGCTCCCTCATGTGGGGTCGCCAGAGCTACCGCCACAGCGACATCGACTTCGAGGCCAACGCCCGGGAAGGCGTCGCCGTCGACTGGCCCATCCGCTACGCCGACCTCGCGCCGTGGTATGACCACGTCGAGCGCTTCGCCGGCATCAGCGGCTCGATCGAGAACCTGCCCCAGCTGCCCGACGGCCAGTTCCTGCCCCCGATGGAGCTCAACGTCGTCGAGAAGGCCGTCGCCGCGCGCATCAAGACCGCCTTCCACGACACCCGCCGCCTCATCATCGGCCGCGTCGCCAACCTCACGCAGCCGATCCAGGAGCGCGTCAACTGCCAGTTCCGCAACAAGTGCTGGCTGGGCTGCCCGTTCGGCGGATATTTCAGCACGCAGTCGTCGACGCTCCCCGCGGCGGTGAAGACCGGCAACCTGACCCTGCGCCCCTTCTCCATCGCGACGCGGATCCTCTACGACAAGGACGCGAAGCGCGCCCGCGGCGTCGAGGTGCTCGATGCCGAGACGAACCAGACCTACGAGTTCACCGCGAAGATCGTCTTTGTCTGCGCCTCGGCCTTCAACTCCACCTGGCTGCTGATGAACTCCGCCACGGAGATCTGGCCCGACGGCCTCGGCAGCAGCAGCGGCGAGCTCGGCCACAACGCCATGGACCACCACTTCCGCGTCGGCGCCAGCGGCGCCGTGGAGGGCTACCTGGACCGCACCACCTTCGGCCGCCGGCCGAACGGCTTCTACATCCCCCGCTACCGCAACGTCGGCGCCGACAAGCGCGGCTACCTCCGCGGCTTCGGCTACCAGGGCAGCGCCAGCCGCTCGGGCTGGTCCCGCGAGATCGCCGAGCTCGGCATCGGGGCGGACCTCAAGCAGGCCCTCAGCGAGCCGGGCCCGTGGTCCATCGGCATGACCGGCTTCGGCGAGATCCTGCCCTACCACGACAACCGCATCAGCCTCGACCGGTCGGTGAAGGACAAGTGGGGCCTGCCCGTCCTCGCGATGGACTGCGAGATCAAGGAGAACGAGATCAAGATGCGCCAGGACATGATGGACGACGCCGCCGAGATGCTCGAGGCCGCCGGCGTGAAGAAGGTCCGCAAGGCCGACACCGGCTACAACTTCGGCCGCGGCATCCACGAGATGGGCACCGCCCGCATGGGCCGCGACCCCAAGACCTCCGTGCTCAACGGGCACAACCAGGTGTGGGACGCGCCGAACGTCTTCGTGACCGACGGCGCCTGCATGACCTCCGGCGCCGCGGTCAATCCCTCGCTGACCTACATGGCCCTCACCGCCCGCGCCGCGAACCACGCGGTCGACGAGCTCAAGCGCGGCAACCTCTGACCCCGACGCCCCCATGAACATGACCCGACGCCAAGCGTTGCTGAAGATGGCCGTGGCCCTCGGCGCCACCGTGGCCGGCCCGCGCCTGCTGGCCGCCGCGTTCCAGCCGGGCCTGCCCGCCGGCTTCACCCCGGCGGACCTCGCCCTGCTCGACGAGATCGGCGACACCATCATCCCGCCCACCCACATTCCCGGCGCCAAGGCCGCCGGCATCGGCGCCTTCATGGCGATGATGATCAACGACTGCTACGAAGCCGACGACCAGGCCGTCTTCATGGCAGGCCTGGCGAAGCTCCCCGCCGACTACGCCGCGAAATACGGCGAGCCGTTCCTCACGGGCCAGCCGGCCAACCGCACGGCCTTCCTCAACGAGCTCGACCGCGAGCAGCGCACGCATACCTCCCGGACCCGGAAGGAGCGCCGCGAGGCCGGCCTGCCGGAGAACGGCGGCACGCCGCATTATTTCCGCCTGATGAAGGAGCTGACCCTGCTCGGCTATTTCACCTCCGAGATCGGCTGCACGCAGGCCCTGCGCTACCTCGAGGTCCCCGGCAGCTTCAACGGTGACGCCCCGTATGTGAAGGGCGACCCCGACTACGCCGACCCGATCGCCTGAAGCCGACCGAGCCGGTTTAAAATCATTTGAGCCGCACCATGATGGTCGAGGAGAGCGCGTCGGGGGCGGTCGCGGGCAGTTGGGTGAGGACGACTCCGCCGGCGTCACGGGCGGCCTGAAGCGTTGCGCCGCCGAGCAGCCTGGCCGAGGCGACTTCACCGCGCAGGCCGGGCACGACCAGCCGGCCGTCGGCCGGCCAGTCGAAGACGTGCAGGTAGAGCGTCGTCCCGTCCGGGCCCTGCTTCTGCGTGACGCGGCCCCAGGCCGGCTTGCCAACCGGGCTGGCCGTGGTGCCGTAGATCGCCTCGCCGTTGCGCGCCAGCCATGCGCCGGTTTCGCGCAAACGCCCGACCGACCCGGCCGGGATCACGCCCTCGCCCGTCGGGCCGACGTTGAGCAGGAAGTTCCCGCCCTTGCTGGCGATGTCGATGAGGTTGCGGACGACGGTTTCGACGGGCTTGAAGTCCTCGTCGCCGAGATAATAGCCCCAGTGGCGGTTCAGCGTCATGCAGGTTTCCCAGGCGTCCGCCCAGCCGCCGGCGGGGATCTCCTGCTCGGCCACGCGGTAGTCGCCATAGCGGTTCCCGACGCGCTGGTTGACGATGCAGCCGGGCTGCAGGCCGTGGATCAGGTTCATAAGCTCGATGCTCTGCGCCGGCTTGATCTGCTCGGGCGTGTCGAACCAGAGCAGGTCGATCGGGCCGTATTGCGTGAGCAGCTCGCGCACCTGCGGCTTGACCTTTCGCTCGAAGTATTTCGTGAAATCCTTCTTCGTCTCGTCGGGCCAATCCCAGTCGTTGCTGCGGCGGTTGCCGTCCGGCTTCACGGACGTCGGCACGTCGGGATCCTCCCAGTCGCGGCCGAGCGAATAATAGACACCGAACCGCAGCCCGCCGCGCCGGCAGGCCTCGGCGAGCTCGCGGATGGCGTCGCGCTTCCAGGGCGTGCGCTGCACGATGTTGTAGCCGTTCGCCGTGCTGTCCCAGAGCGCGAAGCCGTCGTGGTGCTTGGAGGTGATGACGATGTATTTCATGCCCGCGGCCCTGGCGGTGCGCACCCACTCGTCGGCATCGAACTTCACCGGGTTGAACACGCCGGCGATGGTCGAATAGAGCGCGACCGGCAGCCGGAGGTGGCGCATCATGTGCTCGGTCTTGCCGTTGAGCAGCGTGCCGTCGGCGCCCGGGTAGTGGCAGCCCCACTGCGAGTAGAGGCCCCAGTGGATGAACATCCCGAAGCGCGCGTCGCTCCACCACGCGAGGCGGGCGGCGATCTTCTCGGGCGGGTCGAGCTGGAGCAGCGCCTGGCCGGCGCTGGCGTCGCCCGGGTCGACCGGCGCACCGTTGGCGGGGTGGCCGGCCGGCTGTGCGGCGGCCGCGAGGAGGAGCGAGAGCGAGGCGCCGAGAGCGGCGAGATGTTTCATAAGGAGTCGAAGATTCGGGGATCGCCGCGGAGACGCGGTCAGGTGATCAGTGTGGGCCGCCGCGCCTCCGGACACCCTGTAACCCGTCCGGATGGCACGGCGGCCCGTTCTGACCCAAAACACACAAGGGAAAGCCGCTCAGCGCTTGAGCAGGTTGGAGAAGCTCAGCGTGTAGCTGAAATAAACGCCGCGGGGATCACCGAGATTCTTGTTCACCTTGAGGTAATCCTTGTCCGCGACATTGTTCACGTTCAGGCGGAGCGAATGGCTGGCGTGGGCGCCCTGCTTCCACTTGTAGGAGAACCCGAGGTTCAGGAGGGTGACGGCCGGCACGGTCAGCTTCCACTGGCCGGTGGAACGGGTGACCGTCGGCACGCCGCCGACAATCGCCACCGTGTCGCCCGCGATGGGACTTTCGCTGGGGGTTTCGGCGATGTAGGTGGCCCCGAGGTTGGCGGAGAAGCCCTTCAGCTTGCCCTCGCTGCCGTTGAACTTGAGCCACACGCCGCCGTTTTCGGGCGAGATGTTCTGCACCTTGCGGCCGATGGCCTGCAGATTGCGCGAGCCGAAGTCGTTGTAGAACGCGTCGACATGCCCGTAGCTCAGGCCGGTGGACCAGGAGCGGTTGATGGCCCAGGTCACGTCGGCCTCCCAGCCATTGACCTCCTGGTTGCCGTCCGAGCGCACCACGCTGACGAAGTTGCCCGAGCCCACCGGCGACTCCTCCAAGTCGGTGACGCGGACCGCGAAGCGCTGGGTATTGTAGAAGCCAATCGTGTAGTTCAGGCGCTCGTTGAAGAGCGAACCCTTGAGACCGTAGTCCCAGCCCTCGGCGGTCTCGGACTTGTAATCCGGGCTCGCGATATCAACCGCGTTCTCGCCCTGGTTGATGAAGTAGCTCTCGCTGTAGTTGACGTAGGCGCGGAGATTTTCCCGCACCTTGAAGAGGACGCCGGCGTTGGGCCGGGCCTGGTTGACGTCGCGCTGGACGGTGATCGGCGCGTCCATGGTGGGGGTGACCCCGTTGATCGGGGTGACGTATTCCCTCTGGTGGAAATGGACCTGGTCGAAGCGGGCGCCGAAATAGGTCAGCAGCCGCTCGTCGAGCCAGCGGGTTTCCTGCCGGAACTGGCCGCCGGCGACCGTGATGCGGCGGCGCGTGTAGCGGCTGGCCGCACCGAGGCCATCCTCGACGGTGCCGGTGAAATAGGTCAGCGGCGAGACCGGGTTGAACTCGGGATCCAGCGCCACGATGCGGCCCGACCCGGCGGCCGCCCAGGTCGCGACCGCGGCGGAGGTGCTGCTGCGCGTCGGGTCGAAGCGGTAGTAGTCGTTGAAATCGACGGTCACCAGCGTCTTGCCGCTGAGGCCGCGGTTGGCGGCGCGATAGCGGGCGACCAGATCGAGCTGCACGCCGCCGCCATCCTCATTGATGATGCCGCGATTGGGCGCCGCCCCGCGGGTGCTCGTGAGATTGCTGGCGGCGGTGGTGCTGTTGACCGTGACGGCGCCGAAGCCGGTGTTCGCGTTGAAGTTCTGCAGCTTGGCGGAAAAGATCTGGGCGCCGGCCCGGAAGGTGAGGATGCGGCCGAGCTGCTTGTCGTAGCTGAGGCGCAGCGTGTCGTTCCCGCGCGAGTTCTCGCTGTTGGGGCCGAAGGCCTGGTGGCGCGCAAGGTTCATGGCGTAGCCGATCACCTCGTCGTCGGTGTTCGTCGCGGTGCCCTTCTGGTCCGTGATCATCGGCGCCGCCGCCTGCTGGGAGTGGCGGAACTGCTTGAAGTGTTCGGCCGAGAGCAGCAGGTGCCCGCCGTTCTTGAAGTCGTGCTTCACGGCGAAGTAAGCCTGGTTCTCGCGCATGTGGAACCAGTCCACGCCGCCGCCGCGGTTGAGCTGGCTGACGATGGCGATGTAGTAGGTGTCCGGGGAGCCGATGGTGCCGGTGGACTCCAGCGTGCCCTGCAGCGTGCCAAAGCTGCCGCCGCGCACGGTCAGCCGCTGCTGGTCCTTCTTCTGCGGCATCTTGGAGATCATGTTGACCATGCCGCCGGGCGAGCTGCGGCCGTAGATGCCGGCGTTCGGGCCCTTGATGACCTCGACGCGGTCGATGTTGGTCTGCCCGTATCGGCCCTGCCGGTAGAAGCCGTCGCGCAACTGCGAGGAGGACACGAACCCGCGCAGGTTGAATCCGCCGCCCACGTCGATGCCGGTCAGGCCGCCGACCTGCGCGAATGAATCGTCAATCTGCCACATGGCGAAATCCTCGAAGAACTCGCTGGTGACGACATTCACCGTGTAGGGCAGGTCCTTGATCTGGGTGGCGACGCGCGTGCCGGTCAGGGTCTCGGAGGCGGCATAGCCGCGGTTGTCATCCGCCTTCACCTCGAAGGGCGAGAGTTCGATCACCTCCTCCTTGCTGGCGGTGGACGGGGTGGTCTGGGCGAACGCGGTGGCGGCGCCAAGCGCGAGGCAACACACGAACATGCCGGCGGGCCGGCGGGTCATATCGGTCATGGGGTGGGTGGTGGGTTTGACTGGCGTGGGGAACCAGGGGCCGCAAACGGCCGCCGGTGGGGTTGAGTCCCCATCCTATCAACCGCCCGCCCGGATTGGTATCCTCAGAACTGAGGATTCGCACGGCTTCGCCGCAACGCGCTCCGCCTTCAGCGCTTTTCCGCCTGGAGATACTTGGCCGCCGCCGCCGTGCGGGAATGCACGTGGAGCTTCTCGTAGATGTTGCCGAGGTGCGTGCAGATGGTCGTGTAGCTGACGCCGGAGCGGTCCGCGATTTCCTTCGTCGCGAGGCCCTCCGTCACCAGCTGGAGAATCTCCAGTTCCCGCGGCGTCAGGGCCCCGATTCCGCCCGCCGGCGCCGCCGGCCGCTGGAAGGATTGGACGACCTTGCGCGCGATCTCGGCGCTCATCGGCGAACCGCCGGCATGCACGTCGCACACCGCCTGCACGATGGCCTCGGGCACGGAGCGCTTGAGCAGGTAGCCGCTGGCCCCGGCCTCGAGCGCGTTGAAGATCTGCCGGCTGTCGTTGTAGACGGTGAGCACCAGGACCTGGCAGCGCGGCAGCTGCCGCTTCAACCGCACCGTGCACTCGATGCCGGTCAGGCCGGGCAGGTTGATGTCCATGATCACCACGTCCGGCCGGTGCTGCGGGATCGCCACCAGCGCCTGCTCGGCGTTGCGGCTGGTGCACACGCAGCGGCAGCGGTCGGAGGCGTTGATCATCCGCTCCAGCGACGCGCAGACCGCGGCGTTGTCCTCGACGATGGCGACGGTGATCGGGTTCATGGGGTAAGGGGCGGCGCTCAGGATGGTTCGGACAATTCTTTTCGTCCGGCGAACGAAACCACCATCACAATCTCCGTCCCCTTCCCCGGCGCCGTCCGCCACTCGAGGGTTCCGCAGGCCCGCGCAATACGAGCGCGCATGTTCGCCAGCCCGTTGCCGCCGGCGGCCGCGCCCGTGGCGGGATCAAAGCCCCGGCCGTTGTCGCGGAGCTCGATCCGGAGGGCCTCGCCCTCCATCCGGACGCGCAGCCCCGCCTCGGTTGCGCCGGAGTGCTTCAGAATGTTGTTCATGGCCTCCTTGGTTGTGAGGAAGATGTCGGAGCGTTCCTCCGCGGTCAGCGGCAGCCGCGGGATGCCGGGCGGGACGTCCATCCGGCCGCGGATCGCGCCGGACCGGAATAGCTCCTGGAAAAGCTCGCCGATATACATGACCAGGTGGTCGAGCGAGTCGTTGGCCGGGTTCACCGACCAGACGATCGCATCGAGCGAACCCACCAGTGCCCGCGCCCGCTGGGCGAGGTAGTCGAGTCCCGCCTGCGCCGCGGGCGGCGCCGTGCGCCGGGTCGCGTCGGCAAACAACCCGATTTCCGTCAGGCTGGCGCCCAGGTCGTCGTGCAGGTCCTGCGCGATCCGCCGCCGCTCGTTGTCCATCGCCCGCTCGCGCTCCAGCCGCTCGACCTTCTGGCGCAGCCGCCGGTTGGACCACCGGTAGAAGCCCCAGGCCGCCGCCGCCGCGATGCCCGCCAGCAGCCAGGCGAACCAGACCGTCTCGTAGAAATACGGCTGCTGCACGACCGCCACGCTCGCGCCGGTCTCGTTCCAGACCCCGTCACTGTTGCAGGCGCGGACGCGGAACATGTAGCGCCCCGGCGGCAGGCTGCCGTAGAACGCCGCTCGCCGCGTGGTGGCGTCGACCCAGTCGGCATCGTAGCCCTCGAGCTTGTAGCGGAAAAGCACGCGCTCGGCCTGCACGAAGCTCGGCGCGGCGTATTCGATCGCCAGGGAACGCGCGCCCGGCGGCAGCGACACCGGCCCCTTCGCCTCCACGGCGTGCCGGTCGACATACACCCGCTCCACGTGCACCGGCGGCACCACCGCGCCCAGGGTCACGCGCGCCGCGTCGATTGCCAGCACCCCGCGGCGTGTCGCGAAAAGCAGGTCGCCGCTCGCGGCGCGCCACACCACCGGCTGGGCGCCCGACCACACCGGGATGATGCCGGTCTCGTCGCCCACCGGCATGGCGTGGATGGGCGGCGCGGAGACCGGCGCGCGCATCCAGGCCAGCAATTCGTCCTTCCGGGCCCACACCAGGCCCGCCAGCGTGCCGAGCCACACCCGGCCGGATTCCTCCTCGATGATCGCCGACACGTTGCTGCCGAGCGCCTTGATGAGCGCCGGGGGATTCAGGCTGCGGCCGTTTTCCCAGACGACCAGCCCGCGATGGTTCAGCCCGGCCCAGACCCGCCCCTCCCGGTCGGCGTGCACAGCCCGGATCTCGGCGGTGGCCAGGCCCTCGGCCCACTCCAGTGCCGTCGCGGTGCCGGCGCCGACCTTCCAGATGCCCGAGCGCCAGGTCCCGACGATCATCGTTCCATCCGCGGCCTCGGCAAACGACGTGGCAAACGGAACGCGGCCACCCGCCGCCGTCCTGACCTCGGTGATCCGGCCCTGGTCGTGGCGGAACAACCCGTCCGTCTCCGTTCCGATCCACATCACCCCCGCGCGGTCCTCGTGCAATCCGCGCACGGAGCGCAGCTCGGAGAATTGCCGCCACTCGCCGTCGCGCCTCACCCACAGGCGCGAACTGGCGCCGGCCCAGACGCTGCCGTCGCGCGCCGCATACACCACCGCGGGGTCCCCGTCCGGCGGGCCGCCGTTCCCGCGCTGGAGGTTCACGGCGCCATCCCGGCCCACGCGCACGACGCCGGCCCCCTGGGTCGCCAGCCACAGGCCGCCGCGCGCGTCCTCGCTCACATTCTTCACATTGTCGGTCGGCAGCCCCTGCCGGGCGGAGAGCAGCCGGTAAGGCAGCTCGCGCATCCGCGTGAGTCCCTCGGCGCCGGCACACAGCCACACGCCGCCTTCGCGATCCTCGCCCACCGCCTGGATATTCCGGTTCGGCAACCCGGGGATGGGGACGAATTTCGGCTCCTCGTCCGCCGTGGCACGGAACAGGTTGCCGGCGGCCAGCCAGAGGCCCCCCGCGCGTCCCACCCGGATCTCATAGACCGGCGTGTTCCCGATGCCCTCCTCCGCACCATAGCGCGCCAGATTCTCATCCTTGAGCCGGAAAAGCCCGTCGCGCTTCGTCCCGAACCACAGCGTCCCCTTGGGGAGTTCACCGATGGTCAGCACTTCCCCCAGCGCCGCGGCGCCGCCATCAAACGACTTGAGCGCGCCCCGCCGGTCGGCGCGCAGCAGTCCGCGGGCTTTATCCGGGGCGATCCAGACCTGCCCGCCGGAATCGACGAACAGCGCCCGCACCCGCAAATCCGCCGGCATGCCCTCCGGCCGGAAGGGCTCGGGCCGGCCGGCGCGGAGCGCAAACACGCCCTCGCCCCACGTCCCGACCCAAAGGTTGCCCGCGTCGTCCTCCGCCAGGGCGCGCACGGAGCTGTTGTCGAAACCAACCTGCGTGAACCGCCCGTCCACCCAGCGGGTCAGCCCCTTTTCCGTTCCGATCCACAAGGCGCCCTGGCGGTCCTCGCGGAGGCAGTGGATCAGATCGCTCGGCAACCCCGGCGTGTCCGCCGCCGCGAATCCGGTGAACCGCACCCCGTCGAACCGGCCCAGCCCGGATGGCGTGGCCACCCACAGGTAGCCGTCGCGGGTCTGGATCGCCGCGGTGACCACGGTGCCGGGCAAGCCGAGTTCGAGCCCGTGGCTCTCGAATGAATATTGCACCACGTCCTTGGCATGCCACGGAGGCGCGCCCTCGTCCCCCCGGCCCAGCACGGCGCACGACATCCCCAGCCCCACGGCATAAAGCCGGCGTATGAACCGTAGATTTGCAGCGGAGAACACGGGGTAAGGGATCTGCAGCGGGGTGAACGAACACCTTGATCCCCGTCGTGCCAACGAGAATTGGCCGCCCTTCAACGATATAAACAATTAAGCCCTCCCGGCAGCGGGAGGGCTTTGAAATTGGGTGCAGAGCTTGGATTTGAACCAAGGACCTTCAGGTTATGAGCCTGACGAGCTACCAGGCTGCTCCACTCTGCATCAAGGGGAGGGGCATAAGTGTCCACGCCAGCGCCCCTGTCAACGGCCTTTTTTGAATGTTAAAAACTACACCGTGCAGAGCTTCACCGCGGCCCGCAGCGAGTCGAGCGGCGGCGTGCGCTTCGGCACGAACTCCTGGGCCACGAAGCCCGTGAACCCGGTCGCCTTGATCGCGCGCATGATGGCCGGGTAGTTCAGCTCCTGCGTGTCATCGATCTCGTTGCGGCCGGGGTTGCCCGCCGTGTGGTAATGGCCGATGCAGGCGTGGCTTTCCTGGATCGTGCGGATGACATCCCCCTCCATGATCTGCATGTGGTAGATATCGTAGAGCAACTTGAACCGTTCGGACCCGACCCGCTTGACCAGTTCCACCCCCCACGGCGTGCGGTCGCACATGTAGTCCTTGTGGTTCACCTTCGAGTTGAGGAGTTCCATGCAGACGGTGACCCCGCGCTTCTCGGCCTCGGCCATCAGCTGCTTCAGCCCGATGGCGCAGTTTTCCAAGCCCTGTTCGTCGGACATGCCGTCGCGGTTGCCCGAGAACAGGATCACGTTGGGGATGCCGGCGTCGGCGCACAATTTGATCCGTTCAATCATCGACGGAACGTAAGCCGCGTGGTGCTCCAGGCGGTTCATGCCCTTGGGGATCGTCGTCGTGCCGTTGGCCATGGCGCAGGTCAGTCCGAGCTTCTGCACGACCGGCCAGTCCTCGGGATTGAGCAACTCGACCGACTCGAGGCCGAATTCCTTCACCGCCGCGGCAAACTCGGCCAGCGGGATGTCCTTGTAGCACCATTTGCACACCGAGTGATGGAAGCCGCCGGCACTGGCGGACGGGGGGGTCTCGGCCGCCGCCCCGGTGCGCGGCAGCGCGGCGACGGCGAAGCCGGCCGCGAGGGATTGGATGACTTCACGCCGGGTCAGTTTGGTTTTCATGGCAGGAGGCGGACCTTGATGTTGCGGTAGTGGATTTCGCTCTCCGGGTCGTGTCCCTGAATCGCCAATGTGCCGTGGGCGAGGCGGCGACCGGCAAAATTCGCCGGCGGCGTCCAGCCCTCGGGCTCGGTAAAGTCGGAGACCAGCCTGCCGTCCACGCTCACGGTGATATGCCGGTCCTGCACGCGGATGAGCATCGTGAACCACACGCCATCCTTTGCGACCGGGTCGAAGTTGTCCTTGATGCCATAGAGCCCGGCGGTGCGCTTCGGATCGGTATGGCTGTTGTTGACCTGCACCTCGTAACCCTTGGCCGGCCAGCCGGCGGGCTGCATTTCGGTATGGAAATATACGCCGGAGTTCGCCTTGGGCTTGGTCAGCACATCAACCGACAGCTCGAAGTTCCTGAAGTCGTGGTTCGCCACCGGGCCGGTGTAGAAGAGGTGCGAGCGCGGGCCCTTCACGACAATCGCGCCGTCAGCGACGCCGAAGGTCGCAGGGGATTCGTTGGGCTGCCAGCCGGCAAGCGACTGCCCGTCGAACAGCAGGTGCCAGCCCGCAGCCGACTCCGCCGGGGTCAGCGTGTTGGGCTCGGCGGCCCGCAAGGTCGCGAACAGGCCACAGCACGCGATGAGGACGAGTAATTTGGATTTCATAGAAGAAGGATTTTCAAATGAGACCGGCCTGCTTGAGCACCTCGGGCGGCGGACCGTCGAAGGTGGCGAGTGGCACGTTGCCGACGTAGCGCACGTCCTGCCGCCCCTGGGGCGTGCTGTAGAAGCCGCCGCCCGTCAGGTTGCGATAGGAGGCAAAGAAGCGCGCGGCTTCCTTGAACTCCGGCTTAGCCTTCGGCGCATAGCAGATGTCGTCGCAGATCGCGGTCTTCTGCGCCTCGTCAAGGCCAACGAAGCCCCGGCCGAAACGCTGGTTCGACTCCGTGTCGATCCAGGCGAGCCCGGCCAGGATGACCGGGCGGTCCCGCTGCTGGTCGGGATACGGCGCGCTGATCCATTCATCGATGAAGTCCACGACGCCGACCGCCGACGCGGCGGGCGAGCGATCGTCGGCGGGAATGATGACATCGCACAGCGCGGCGGCGGTGCGCCGCTGCCCGTCCGTGAAGGTCAGCGGCCAGAGTTCACCGGGGGTGTAATGCCGCACCAAGTCCGGGTCGGTGCCGTAACCCTTGGCGGCGGGCACGGCGGCCTGGGCGCGGCCCAGGTGCGGGGCGAGCGCCGTGGAGGCGGCGGCGGTGAGCATCCACTTCAACGCCGTGCGGCGGTCCATGCGGGGAAGGTCTTCGGTGCTCATGATGGTCAGAGGTTTTGCTTCCGCAGTTCGGCGACGATGCGGTCGGCCGCGCGCCAGGCCTGCGCCATGATGGTGAGCGTGGGGTTTTTGTCGGCGTTGCTGCAGAAGGGCGCGCCGTCGGTCAGGAAGAGGTTCGGCACGTCCCAGGTCTGCGACCACTGGTTGGTCACGGACTTCGCGGGGGTTTCCCCCATGATGGCGCCGCCGACCTCGTGGATGATGACGCCGCCGTTGGCGATCGCCTTGGCGCCCTCCATCGCCGGCTGGCCACGGATCCGGCCGCCCATGGACCGGATGATCTCGGCGAAGGTCTGCTGCATGTGCGCGGCCTGGCGGATCTCGTGCTCGGACCATTTCCAATGGAAGCGGAGGACAGGAATGCCCCACTTGTCCTTCACCACCGGGTCGAGCTCGCAGAACGAATCCTCGTTGGGGATCATGTCGCCGCGGCCGGCGAAGCTGACGAACGAGCCGTAGTAACGGCGCACGTCCTCCTTGTATTTCCGGCCGTAGCTGCCGCCGGTCAGCCACTCGAGGCTGGCACCCGTGCCCATGCCGGGCATGCGCCGGCCGCCGCCGAACTCGATGTGGTAGCCGCGGGCGAAACCAAGTTTCCCTGCCAGCTGTTCCTTATAAAGCCACCACGGCGCATAAACGTGGGCGCCGCCGGCGCCGTCCTCGTTGTGCGGCGGAAGGTCCTCGAGCGCCGGGATCTGGGCGGACATGCCCGCCCCCACCGTGTCCATGAGGTATTTGCCAACGAGGCCGCTGGTGTTGGCGAGGCCCTGCGGAAAGCGGTTCGACTTGGAATTGAGCATCAGGCGGACCGTCTCGCCCGAGCTCGCGGCCAGCACGACCACGCGGGCCTTGGCCGTGAATTCGCGGCCGGTGGTCTTGTCGATGAAGATGACGCCGGTGGCCTTGCCGTCGGCGCCGGTCGTGACCTCGCGGGCCATCGCATTGGTGACGAGGTCGAGGTTGCCGGTGGCCATCGCCGGCGGGATATGGACCGTGGTCGACTGGTAGGTGGCGCGGATGGCGCAGCCGCGCCCGCAGTCCGTGGCCCAGAAGCAGGCCGCGCGGCCCTCCATCGCCTCGCGCAGCACGCGCTGCGCCTTCGGGTTGCCGGGGTGCAGCTTCGCCGGCAGTTGCTCGGCATCGAGCCGCTTGGTCAGCACGGCCCGGTGCGCGGCCACGACGGGTATCCCGAGGCGGCCGGCGCCCTTCCTGAACAGCAGGTCGCTGACCCGCGGCTTGGGCGGCGGCAGCAGCACGCCGGGCGAGGAGTCGGGCGTGTTCTCGAGGCCGTCGTTGTCACCGTAGACGCCGATGAGCATCTCGACCTTGTCGTAATACGGCGCCAGGTCGCCGTAATCGAGCGGCCAGTCGAAACCGAGGCCGTCGCGCGTGCGCGGCTTGAAGTCGTAGTGTCCGTTGCGGAAGGAATAGCGCCCCCAGTGGTTGGTGCGGCCGCCGACCATGCGCGCACGCCACCACTCGAACTTCCGGCCGGGCTCGTCGATGGCGCTCGTGTAGGGCTCGCCCGGCACGGTCCAGCCGCCGTCGACCGTGGAATCGTGGAAGCCGAAGGGCTTGTCCGGCGTGCTCGCGCCGCGCAACGGCGCCTGCTCGGGCGTCTCGAACATCGGCGTCTCGGTCTCGGCCACGTAATTGCGCCCGGCCTCGAGCATGAGCACCTGCACGCCTTCCATGGTCAGCGTGTAGGCCGCCTGCCCGCCGCCGGCCCCCGAGCCGACGACAATCACGTCGTAGCTTTTCTTCAGTTGCGCGGGCGTGATCAGCGGCATGGCGGGATATGCGGGGGGGGCTACGCGGGGAACTTCACCCAGCGCGCGCCGAGCCTGGCACTGCGCACGGCGGTCTCGATGAACTGCATGCCCTCGACGCCGTCGTCAATGGTCGGAAAGTCGAAATCGTTCAGCCGGCGCTTGCCCGCCACCTCCGCCGCGATGGCGCGGAACGCCTCGCGGTAGATGTTGCCGAAGGCTTCGAGGTAACCCTCGGGATGCCCGGGCGGAATGCGGGTGGCGCCTTTCGCCGCGGCGCCGTTGTAGCCGTTGCCCCGCCGCCAGATCTCGGCGGGCTTGTCGGGATATTTGACGATGAGCTCGTTGGGGTGCTCCTGCTTCCACTCGAGGCCGGCCTTCTCGCCCCAGACGCGGAGGCTCAGGTTGTTCTCCTCGCCGACGGAGATCTGCGAGGCGTGCAGCACGCCCTTGGCGCCGCCCTTGAAGCGGACGAGGATGTTGCCGTCGTCGTCGAGCTTCCGGCCGGGCACGAAGCTCGTGAGGTCGGCGCAGAGCTCGGCGATGTGCAGGCCGGTGACGTAGCGCGCGAGGTTCTCGGCGTGCGTGCCGATGTCGCCCATCGCGCCGGCCGCGCCGCTCTTCTTCGGGTCCGAGCGCCACGCCGCCTGTTTCTGGCCGGTGGCCTCGAGCCGGGTGGACAGCCAGCCCTGCGGATACTCCACGACCACCTTGCGGATCTTGCCAAGGTGGCCGGCGGCGACGAGGGCGCGCGCCTGCTTCACCATGGCGTTGCCCGTGTAGTTGTGCGTCAGGACGAAGACCTTCTTCGTTTTCTTCACGATCGCCTGCAGCTTCCGGGCCTCGGCGAGGTTGAGCGTGACGGGTTTGTCGCAGACGACGTTGAACCCCTTTTCGAGAAAGAGCTTCGCCGGCGGGAAATGCTGGTGGTTCGGCGTGACGATGACGACGAAGTCGAGCCGCTCGCCGGCCGGGCGCTTCGCCTCGGCGCGCGCCATCTCCTGGTAGCTGCCGTAAACGCGCGAGGGATCGATATGCAGGTCGGCACCCGAGGCGCGCGACCGGGCGGCGTCGCTGGAGAAGGCGCCGGCCACGAGCTCGGCCTCCCCGTCCATCCGGGCGGCGATGCGGTGCACGGCGCCGATGAAGGCCCCGCGGCCGCCCCCGATCATGCCAAAGCGAAGTTTGCGATTAAGAGCCATGGGAAGGGATTATTCTGAAGCCATGAAACCAGGAACTTTTGGCTTTCTGGCTTCTGAATCAAAAGAGGATCATTGGTTTTTCTTATCGAAGGCTGCGTCGAAGGCCACGGTGCTGCGGGCAAAGTCGAGTTTCCGCACGAAGGCGGCGGCCTCGGTGGCACCGTGGACGCGGTCCATGCGGATGTCCTCCCACTCAACCGAGAGCGGGCCGGTGTAGTTGGCGTCGTTGAGCGCGACGATGATGTCCTCGAACTTGATGTCGCCGCGACCGGGCGAGCGGAAATCCCAGAAACGCCGCGCGTCGCCAAAGCCGGAGTGGCCGCCGAAGACGCCGACGCTGCCATCGCCGTGGCCCCACCACACGTCCTTCACGTGCATGTGGAAGATGCGGCTCCCGAGCGTCCGGATGAAGCCGACATAATCCACGCCCTGGTATCCGAGGTGCGACGGGTCGTAATTGAAACCGAAACGCCTGTGACCCTTCACCGCCGCCACCGCGCGCTGCGCCGTGGCCGTGTCGAACGCGATCTCGGTCGGGTGCACCTCGAGCGCGAAATTGACGTTCAGCTTGTCGTAAGCGTCGAGGATCGGGCCGAAGCGCTTCGCGAAGTCCTGGAACCCGCGCTCCCAATATTCCGCGGAGGTCGGCGGGAAGGCGTAGATCGAGTGCCAGACCGAGGAGCCGGTGAAGCCGTTGACGATCGCCGGCGTCTTGGCGGTGGACTTGCCGGGCCTGGCATCAAAGAAAGCACGCGCGGCCTTGCCGGTGGTGATGAGCTTCTTCGCGGCGCGCTTGCGCACCCCCTCGGGGTCGCCGTTGCCCCAGACGTCGGCGGGCAGGATGGATTGATGCCGTTCGTCAATCAGGTCGCACACCGCCTGGCCGACCAGGTGGGCCGAGACGGCATGGCAGGTGAGGCCGTGGTCGGCCAACAACGCCCATTTGTCCTTCAGATATTTCGCGGACGAAGCGGCGGCATCGACATCGAAATGGTCGCCCCAGCAGGCAAGTTCGAGGCCGTCGTAGCCCATTTTCTTCGCGAGCGGCGCGAGTTTCTCGAGGGGCAGGTCGGCCCACTGGCCGGTGAAAAGCGTGACGGGTCTCGGCATGGCGGAAGCAGGGTTAAGGCTGATCAGGGAGAAAGGTTTCTTACCCCGTCATTCTGAGCGGAGCGAAGAATCCAGTTGAACATCCGGGGTTCTGACCGGTGGCGGATATCATGATGGATTCTTCGCTGCGCTCAGAATGACAGGATGGGGATATTCCAAGGGACGCCAAGTCAGCTCTTGCCGAGGATGGCCTCGATTTTCGCCAGCTCGGCGGCGGCCAGCGGCGGCTGGCTGAGGCCGGCGTGGATGTCGTCGATCTGCGCGACCTTGCTGGCGCCGATGAGGACGGTCGTGATCTCGGGCCGGCGCAGGAGCCAGACCGTGGCCAGCTGCGCAAGCGTGGCGCCGCGGGCCTTCGCGACTTCGTTGAGCGCCTGGATCTTCGCCAGCACCGCGGGGGTGATCTGGCCGGGTTTGAGGAAGACGCCGGACTTCACGGCGCGCGAATCGGCCGGGATGCCCGCGAGATAGCGGTTGGTCAGCAGGCCCTGCGCGAGCGGCGAGAACGGGATGCAACCCGCGCCGACCTCCGCCAGTGTGGGCAGCAGCTCCGGCTCCACCCAGCGGTTGAACATGTTGTAGACCGGCTGGTGGATGAGCAGCGGCACGCCGAGACCCTTGAGGATGGCGGCGGCCTGCCGGGTCTGGGCGGCGTTGTAGTTCGAGATGCCGGCGTAGAGCGCGCGGCCCGATCGCACGGCGTCGGCCACGGCCGTCAATGACTCCTCCATCGGCGTGTCAGGGTCGGGCCGGTGGTGGTAGAAGATGTCCACGTAGGGCAGGCCCATCCGCTTCAGGCTCTGGTCCAGCGAGGCCAGGATGTATTTGCGCGAGCCCCATTCGCCGTAGGGACCGGGCCACATCAGGTAGCCGGCCTTGGTCGAGATGATGAGCTCGTCGCGATGCGCGGCGAAGTCCTCGCGCAGGATGCGGCCGAAGTTCTCCTCGGCCGAGCCGGGCGGCGGGCCGTAGTTGTTGGCCAGATCGAAGTGAGTGATACCGAGGTCGAAGGAGCGACGGAGCAGCGCGCGCTGGTTGTCGATCGGGTCGGCCCCGCCGAAGTTGTGCCAGAGGCCCAGCGAGAGCCGGGGGAGCTTGAGGCCGCTGCGGCCGCAACGGGCATACTGGATTGACTCGTAGCGCCTCGGGTCGGGGGTGTAACCGCTCATGCGACGAGGCTTGCCGGCGGGCGGATTATGGGAAGCGAAAAGCGCGCGGATGACGCAGCTAATAAAGGTGGAGCGTGGCCTCCGGACACGCTTTGAGGATTCGCGACTCCTGAAAACCCGTCCAGAGGCCGGGTTCCACCTCAACCAGAAGTCGCGCGCTTCGCCGGCATCGGGCAGGTGGCGCCGTCGTGCCAGGTGCCCTCGACGTAGGTCGTGGTGGGGATCTCGGGCACGCCGTATTTGTTGTGCTGGAGCTGGCCGGCGAGGATCTCCACCGCCAGGGCGCCGACGGTCGTGTGGTTCTGCTGCACGCCGGCGACGGCGCCGTCGTTCTTTTCCAGGAAAACGTCCACGAAGGCCACGTCGCGCGGGACGCGCAGACCCATCTCCTTGAGCAGGGGGAGCACGAAGGAGGCCTTGCTGATCACGACCTCGGGCCGGTATTTCTCGAACCACGCCTTGAAGGCCGCCGGCTCGGGGAAGACCTCGGACTTGCTCTCGTTGAGCCAGCGCTCGACCGGCTCGGGCTCGGGGAACAGGTGGGCCGGGATGCGCTCTCGGGCCGTGAGCGCCTGCTGCTCGCAGAGGTAGCCGGCGGTCCAGAGGTGGTCGACGGCGTGGTCCCAGCCGCGGTGCATGACGAAGCCGATGCGCCGGTAGCCCGCCGAGATGACCTTCTGCATCGCGACGCGCGCGATGTCGCACTGGTTGTTGGTGACGTTGTGCAGCTGCGGCTGGTGCGGGAAATAATCGATCTTCACCGCGCTGAAGTTCGCCCAGTCGAACTGGAGCGCGTCGCCCATCTCGCGGCCGTGCGAAGCTATGATGAGACCGCTGATGCCGCGGGAATAGAGGATCTGGCCCAAGCGTTCCTGGCTCATGCCCTCGTCGCGCATCCAGAAGTGGTCGAGCTTGTAGCCGAGCTCGTTGGCCTTCGCCAGGGCGCCCGCGTAGAAATCCGGGTGGGCCGTCACCTTCTTCCAGCCCCAGCGCGTGGTCCAGTTGGTGACGTAGGCCAGCGTCGGGGTGTTGCGCCGCTCGATCATGCCGCCGCGGTAGGCGACCAGCGCGCGGAGAAACGGGTCGGGCGCGTAACCCATTTTTTTCGCCAGCGCCTGGATCCGGCGGCGGGTGGTCTCGGGCAGGCGCGGGTGGTTGCGCAGGGCCAGGGAGACCGTGGTGACATGCACCTCCGCCTTCACGGCGATATCCGACAGGGTAACGCGTTTTTCGCTCATCTCGGGGTGCGGGGATTCCGGCGCGCCGACCGCCCCGCTTCAAGTCTATTGTTAGCATGGACGGCCGGTTGTCTCGGTCCGCATATGACCGCGAAATACCTCCCTCTGGTCTTGAGCGGTTACCCCCACCGTGCTCCGCTCTGCTGCGATGAAATCCTCCCGCTCCCATTTCCCCCGCATTCCGCGTATCGCCTACGAAGGCACCCGCTCGTCCAACCCGCTGGCCTTCCGCCACTACAACCCGGAGGAAGTGATCGACGGCCGGACGATGTCCGAGCACCTGCGCTTCTCGATCGCCTACTGGCACGCGTTCCGGGGCACCGGCGCCGACCCGTTCGGCCCGGGCACGATCATCCGGCCGTGGGAGAAAGGCTCCGACCCGGTCTCCATCGCCAAGGTGCGGATGGACGCGGCCTTCGAGTTCTTCCAGAAGATCCGCGCGCCGTTCTGGTGCTTCCATGACCGCGACATCGCCCCCGAGGGCCGCTCGCTCGCCGAGTCGAACCGCCACCTCGACAAGATCGTCGCCCACGCCAAGCAGCTCCAGAAGGCCACCGGCGTGAAGCTCCTCTGGGGCACGGCCAACCTGTTTTCCAACCCGCGCTTCATGTGCGGCGCGGCCACCAATCCCGACGCCCATGTCTTCGCCTACGCCGCGGCGCAGGTGAAGAAGGCGATGGACGTCACCAAACAGCTCGGCGGCGAGAACTACGTGTTCTGGGGCGGCCGCGAGGGCTACGAGACGCTCCTCAACACCAACCTCAAGCGCGAGCAGGACCACCTGGCGGCCTTCCTGCACATGGCCGTGGACTACGCCAAGAGCATCGGCTTCAAGGGCCAGTTTCTCATCGAGCCCAAGCCGAAGGAGCCGACGAAGCACCAATACGACTTCGACGTCGCCAGCGGCATCGCCTTCCTGCGCACCTACGGCCTGGAGAAGCACTTCAAGTTCAACATCGAGACCAACCACGCCACGCTCGCCGGCCACACCTTCGAGCACGAGATCGAGGTCGCGGCCTCGCAGGGCATGCTCGGCTCGATCGACGCCAACACCGGCGACCTGCTCCTCGGTTGGGACACCGACCAGTTCAACACCAACGTCAAGGAGCTCACGCTCGCGATGGTCTCCATCCTGCGCGCCGGCGGCCTCGGCACCGGCGGCTTCAACATCGACGCCAAGCTCCGCCGCCCCTCGATCGACCCGTCCGACCT
>JAYRXZ010000045.1:0-24895 GCA_041917235.1 Lacunisphaera sp.
TCAGGATCGCCGAGGCGGAGCGGGAGTAGCCGGTGAAGAACATCAGCAGGTTGTCCTCGAGGTTGAACAGGGTCTCCTCCGTGATCTTGACGGGGCGGTATTCAACGCGCCCATCCCGGTGGAAGGTGAAGGCCGTGATGCCGCCGACCGCCGCGATATACTGGTCCTGCTTGCCGATGGGTTCGCCGAGCCGGTCGAGCTCGATGTGGCAGGCCTGCTCGGCCAGTTCCGCCGGCGAGATCAGGTTCTTGTTGGCGGCGTGCAACAGCTTGAGCAGCGCGGTCGTGAAACTGCCGGAGGAACCGAGGCCGGTGCCGCCGGGGATGTCGGCCATCGAGGTGAGCTCCAGCGAGGCGCCGGTCATGTTGAGCAGGGCAAAGGCCTCGCGGATGATCGGGTGCTCCAACTGGGCGGCGGTGGCGACGCGCTCGAGCTTGGAGTATTTGACGATCAGGTCGGGCACGAAGGTGCGGTGCAGCGTGAGGTAGACGTATTTGTCGAGCGCCCCCGCGACGAGGAAGCCGCCGTGCTCGCGGTAGTAGGAGGGCAGGTCGGTGCCGCCGCCGCCGAGGGAAATGCGCAGGGGGGAACGGGTGATGATCATGGGAGAAAGTCGTGAGGCTTGGGGTAACGTCAGAGGCCCGCGGTTGAGACCGGATAACCGCTGGCATGATAGATGGACTCGACGATTTCGAGGGTGCGGATGCCCTCGCGCAAGCCGGGACTCGGGGTGCGACCGGTGCGGATGTCCGCCTCGAACGCGGCCAGCTCGAGTTTCCAGGAGTTATCCCCGGCGGGGTAATCCCAGACGGTGGTCTCGGGCGGGCCCATCTGGGGGAGCATCTTGTAGTAGGTGCATTTCTCCGGGCCGTAGCTGCCGCCCAGGCCGTCGATCGACACCTTCGCGTCGCGGCCATAGAGCTCGAGGGAGAACATGTTCTTCCACTCCGTGCAACTGACCTGCAGCCACGCGGTCTGGCCGCCGGCGGTGCGCAGCGAGAGAAAGGCGTTGTCGTCCACTTTCATGTCCCAGAAGTAGGTGGCGGCGTGGCCGGCGACGTTCGGCAGGTCGCCCAGGAACCAGCCGGCGAGGTCGATCAGGTGCACGCCCTGGTCGATGAGTTCGCCGCCCCCGGACAGGCTGGGGTCGGCGCGCCACTCGCGGTCGTAGCCCTTGCGGCCGCCATGGCCGTAGCGGCCGCGCAGGAACATCATCGGCCCGAGGACGCCGGACTCGAAGAGCTCGCGGGCCTTTTGCAGCGCCGGATGGAAGCGGTGGTTGTAGCCGATGCGCACCCGGACGCCGGCCGTCTCGGCGGCGGCGTGGACGGTGTGCAGCTGTGCGGCGTTGAGGGCGCCGGGTTTTTCGACGAGCACGTGCTTGCCGGCGCGCACGCCGGCGAGGCTGAGCGGGGCGAGCGAACCGTTGAGGGTGGCGACGATGACGGCGCTGACGGCGGGATCGGCCAGCACGTGCTGGAAGTCGGTCGTGGCCACCGCACCGGGGGAGGTCTTGGCCAGATCGGCGGCGCGGGCGGCGTCGAGGTCGCAGGCATAGCGCAGCTGGCCGGGCGCGAGCGACGCGGCTCGCTTGCGGCCGATGAGACCGCAACCAACGATGGCAAATTGCAGCGGGGTCGCGGTCATTTTTTCACCCGGTCCTCGGGCACGATGCGGCGCAGCGTGTAGACGTCGCCGGTGGCGAGCGCGCGGAACTTCGCGGGTTCCCTCCACGGGTCCCATTTCGCACTGATGAGCTTGCCGGTGATGCCGTCGCTTTCCGCGGTGGCCAGGAAGACGCAAAGGGCGGCGCCGGCCTTGGGGTCGTCCGCGCCCTCGTCGGACCACTTCTTGTTCCGGGCGAAGAAGTCGGCGCCCACCTTCTCCGGGCCGGCGGCGAGCACCTGCTGCGTGAGCCGGGTGCGCAGCGCGCCCGGCGCGACCGCGTTCACGTCGATCTTGTTGGCGCGATACTCCTCGGCGAGCGTCTCGGTCAGGCGGACGACCGCGGCCTTGGTGGCGGCGTAGGCGGCGAAGCGGGGCATCGGGTTGGTGGCGCCGCCGCCGGAGATGTTGATGATCTTGCCGGAGCCGAGCGGCTTCATGGCGCGCGCGGCGTGCTGGCAGACGAGGAGGGTGCCGGTGACGTTGACCGCCCAGGCCTGGTTCCAGTCGGCGAGGGCGACCTCCTCGGTCGGGCCCATGGGGCCGTAGATGCCGGCGTTGTTGACGACCACATGCAGCGGCCCGAGTTGCGCGGCGCGGGCGAAGAGCGCGGCCACACTCGCGGGATCGGAGACATCGCACGCCAGGCCGGCGATCTGCTGGCCCGGGCGGAGGGACGGGCGCAGGGCGGCCTCGGTGGCGGCGACGTCCGCAGCGGTGCGCGCACAGAACAGCACGTTGGCCCCCTCGGCGAGGAAGGCCTCGACGATGTGGCGGCCGAGGCCCTGGCTGCCGCCGGTGATGAGGGTGTTGCGTCCGGAAAGTTTCATGGGCGTCCCACAGTGAGATAGACAACGCCGGGGGCCGGAGCCACCGCTTTTTCCACCAGGCGGTTGGCGTCGATAATGACGGGGCGGGCCATGCCGGCGAGCAGGGCGGGCCAGGGATAGTCGCGGAACTCGGGCCACTCGGTGCAGATGACGGCGGCGTGGGCGCCGCGCAGGGCGTCGGCGGCGGAGGTCGCGAGCGGAAGGTCGCGGTGCTCGGCGTCGGCGGTGCGAATCAGCGGGTCGTAGGCCTTCACCTGCATGCCGGCGGCGAGGAGCTGGCGGCAGAGCTCGACGGCGGCGCTGCGGCGGAGCGTGTTGGTGTTGGGCGTGTAGGCGAGGCCGAGCACCGCGACGACGGGCTGCTTGATGCCGGCCAGGGCGGCCTGGATCTTGCGGAGATTCCAGCCGCGATGCCGGTCGTTGCTTTCCTTGATGGCGGGGATGAGGGCGAGCGGGATGTTCTGCGCGGCGCCCAGCTTGGTCAGGCTGACGACATCGCGGGCGAGCGTGCCGCCGGCGAAGGGCCCGCCGGGTCCGAGGTAGGCGCGGGGGCCGATGCGCGGCTCGCTCTTCAGGCCGGCGGCGACTTCCTGGGCGTCGGCGCCGACGGTCTCGGACAAGGCGGCGATTTCGTTGATGTAGGCGACCGAGAGGGCGAGGAAGGAGTTGAGCGCATGCTTCACCATCTCGGCGGACTCCGGGCGCATCCAGATGAGCGGCGCGCCGATCGGCGCGAGCAGCGCTTCGAGCGGGCGGCGGGCGGGTTCGGTGGCCCCGACAATGATCCGCGCCGGTTTCTCAAAGGCCTCGAGGGCCTTGCCGAGGCGGAGATTTTCCGGCGAAGAGGCGAAGTGCAGGGCGGGGTGGGCCCGGGCCAGCGTGGCGCAGGTGCCGACGGGCAGCTGCGCGGAGATCAGCACCACGGTGCCCGGACGCAGGTGGGGCAACACCCGGGCGATGCGCTCCATGACCCAGGGCAGGTCCGAGCGGTCGTCGGCGTCCACCGGGGTGTCGTAGCAGACCCAGAGCACGTCGGCGGTGGCGGCCACGGTGGCATCGGACGAGAAAGTGAGATGACCGCTGGCGAGACCGGCTGCGAGCAGGCCGTCGAGTCCGGGTTCGTGCAGCGGGGCCCGCCCGGCGCGCAGCCCGGTCACCACCGCCTCGTCAAAATCCAGGCCGGTGACCCGGTGGTGCCGGGCGGTGCAGGCGGCGGTGACGCTGCCGAGGTGCCAGAGGCCGAGGACGGTGACGTTCATGGAGAGGGGCAGTTCAGGGAATGGGGCGGCGCTGGTAAAGGGACATTTCTCGCTCGAAGATGGAAAGGGTTTCCGTGCGATCGAGGTTGGCCTCGCACCAGGCCTTCAGTTGCGGATAAAGCCGGCGCATCTGGTGGTCGTAAGGCCAGTAACCGATGCCGTTCATCCTGTCGGTGAGAAACACAAAATCGCACTCGGCCAGGCGCTCGAAGATGACCTTCTCATCCTCCGCCAGGATGGTGATGGGCAGCCGGGTGTGCATGGGAATCCAGTAGTGATGCCGCTCGTAGCCAATGACCCGCATGACCACCGCATCCAGCGAGTCCATGATCTGGTCGATCCCGAGGCGTGGCGCGTTGGTCCCGGGCTCGCGGTTCCGGGCGTAGAGCCGGTCGACAAATGCCTCCACCGTGCGGGAATCAGCGAGCATTTGAGGTTCATAAGGCGGCGCCGCCTGGCGCAGCCCGAAGTAGCCGAGGCCGAGCAGGACCGTAGCGCCGGCCAGCAGGGTGCGCGCCGGCGGCCAGGTGGGCCGCAAGCGGCCCCCCGTTTCGGGCAGTTGGAGATGCCACAGCCAGAGCAACAAAAGCACCAGGCCCGGGGCGATGATTCCGAGCACGTATTCCGACTTCTGCCGGTGGAGACAGAGGATGGCGGTGGGCACCACCAGGAAAGCGAGCCCCGTGAAAAGCCAGTCGCGATCAAGCGTGGGCCGCTCGGTCCGCATCCGGTCCCAGAACGATTCCAGCAGCAGGGGGATGACGCTGAGGAGGAGGCCAAAGCCACAGAAAACCCACCCAAGATGCCGGTCCCGGAATCCACCGATGATAAAGTCCACCGAGCCCAGCAATCCGAGGTGGGGAGCGCGGGCCGCGCTCTCCGCGTTGGCAAAGTGCCCCTGCCAATAGTAGTTGAAGATCCACGTGCGATACATCCAGAAGAAGGGGGCTGCCAGCACGGCGGCGACCAGGCCGGCGAGCACGAGATTGCGCAGCCGGAATTTCCTTTCGTCACCGCAGAGGATCCATACGGCGGCGGCGAGAAACACCGGGGCGAAATAGGCTCCGGTCAGGAAGCGCTCGATGATCGTCAGCCCCGTTGCCCCGCCGAAGGCCAGTGACCAGCGAAGATCGCGGAAACCGCGGGTGAGCAGGGCGGTGGTGGCGGCGATGCCCCAGAGGCACATGGCGGCGTGGTCGAGCCGGAAGTCGGCCGCCGAGCCGGCATCGCCCGTCCAGGGACCGGCCAAGCAGAGCAGGAGCCCGAATCCCATCCAGCCCAGGGCGGTGGAACCCGTGAGCCGTCGGATCGCGAAAAGGGTCATCGCCTGCCAGGCCACGAACACCAACATGTTGAGGTCGAGCGCAAGGGCCCGGGAGGGGCCGAACAGGCCGAAGGCCACCACCGCGACGATGTCGTGCAGTGTGCCCTGGGCGGCGGGATTGGTGCAGGCATAGGCGAGGCCGCGCCACCAGCCGTGGGCCTTCAGCTCGTCGTAGGAGTAATACGATTCCGACAGGTATTGGATCTGGTCGCTCCAGCGCGGATAGACCATGGCCTGTCGTTGGGCGGCCAGCTGATGGAAGACGAGTAACTCCAGCACCATGATCGTGCCGGCGAGCAGCCAAAGCCAACGGTCGCGAGGGAGGGCCGTCGTCATGCGGGTTTAGTGGCCGCTCCGCGCCTCATACACCCAGCGGTTGGCCTCCAGCCAGCGCAGCGTCCGGATGATGCCCTGTTCGATCGTGAGCTTTGGTTTCCAGCCGGTGGACTGGATTTTTTTCGTATCGAGGAAGATGAACGGGTTGTCGCCGATCCAGCCGCGGTCGCCGCCGGTGTATTCGAGCTGCGGCTTAACGCCGAGCGCGGCGGCAATGTAGCCGATGCTCTGGTTGACCTCGACGTATTCGGGCGTGCCGAGGTTGTAGATCTGCGTGCGGTGTTTCGCATCCTTGGCGGTGGCGCGGCCGGTGACGTGCAGGATCGCGTCGACGCAATCCTGCACATACAGGTAACTCTTGCGCTGCTTGCCGTTGCCCAGCACGCGCAGGCGGTCCGGATGCTCGAGCAACTGCCGGTAGAAATCGAACACGTGGCCGTGGGTGTAGCGCTCACCGAGGATGGACACGAAGCGGAAGATGTAGGCCTCGTCGAGCTGGCCGCCCTCCGCGTAGGAGGAGATCAGGCCTTCGCCGGCGGTCTTGGACGCGGCATAGAGGGAGGTCTGGATGGGGAACGCGTCGGTTTCGGGAGTCGGCCGGTCGGGGGTGACGAGGGCCTCGCCATAGACCGAGCCCGTGGACGAGAAGCCGATGCGGCGGATGCCGTTGGCGCGCATGCCCTCGAGGACGTTGAAGGTGGCGATGGTATTTTGCTCGAGATCCTTCCTTGGGTGCGCCCAGCCATCCTTGATGTCGGCATTGGCCGCTAGGTGGAAGACGAAGTCGGAGCCCTGCATCGCCGCGGTCAGAGCGGGCAGGTCGAGGTTGTCGCCGCGGAGCAGCCGGAAGCGCGGGTTCTTCAGCGCGTCATCGAGGAAGCGCAGCTGGCCGGTGACCAGATTGTCCCAGCCCGTGACCCGGAGGCCTGCCGCCAGCAGGCGGTCGACGAGATTGGAGCCGATGAAGCCGGCCGCGCCGGTGACGAAGACATTTTGCATAAAGACGACCCCAAGGAATTAGCCGGATGTCGCGGCAGGTCTATCTTTATTCCAGCCTCCCGGCGGCCAGAGGGCGGGGATGGCACATATCAGGCCTGCCGCCAGGCCGGCCGCCGTCAGAGCCCAGACCAGCAGGGGCAGCCGGTAGGACACCACAATGGGGGTGGCAAGATCGGTCACGCGCACGTTGAGGCGGTGATTGAAATCGGAAGTGGTGGGCAGGGAACGGGCGTTTTGGCGGGCCTGGAGGAAACGACTGTAAATCATGGGAATCTCCACCGTGAAGTTGCCGGTAGGATCGGGGACTCTCTGGGCTTGGGCGGCGGCCGGAATCGAAAAAGTGCGGCTATAGCCTTGCCGACTCACCACCTGGAGGTTCGCGGCCGCGACCAGGGATCTTGGATTGCCCCACGTGGCGAAAACTTCTTCGGGCCGGATGGAAAGGATACGCGGGCCCTTGGTGATGGTCGGATTAGCGACCAGCCGGAGATTGTTGCGGGCTGCGGTGGTGGTCAGGATCACATCGAAGTGACCGCCAGCCTGGACCTCGACCTTATTCGACAGAACACGGCTCGGGTCGTCTGCCGCCGTCAGTTGCAGGGTTGTGCGCTCCAGTCCGTCAACGAGCTTACCGCGCAGGCGCAACTCGACCGCGGTCGAGGCATCCGGGATATCTTCCACCAGCAGCCGACCATCCAGGCGCCAGAACCGCTGGTGCAGGTTCAGCACGTTTTCAGCGCTTAGCATGCCGTCGGAAAAGTAGCGCAGCTTTCTTTCCGCCGGGGAATTCGGATAGAAGTCGCTGTATTCGGACCCCCGCACGTATTGTTCCTCGTGCAGCGGAGTTATGCCGCCACCCGGCGGCATCGGGAAGGTGATCACCCCGATCTGGCTGGCCGTGATGCCGACGAAGGCGGCGAGGACAATGCCGCGGTGAAGGCGCGGCACCGCCAGGCATAGGGCGAGCGCACCGAGCAAGCTGAGAAAAGACAGGAGGCGGAAGTTGAACTGGGTGGCGCCGAAAGGTCCCGGCAGGAGCGGGTAAATCTGACCGGGAAAGAGGATGAGCAGCGCGAAGACGGCAAAGCAGAGGGCCGCCGCGAAGGCCGCCGGGCGAAGCTGACGGGGCGCCCGGACGAGCAGCAGGAGGCTCGGGATTGTCCACCAGCCGATGGTGAAGAAAAATTCGCGCGGCGCGCCACTCCAGGGTTCGACGAACCGTTGCGGCCGGCCCAGGGTGCCCGACCAGTCGGCATAGGCCTTCGGGATGCGCCGTGATTCGTCGAATGTGCCATTGTAGTTGAAGCCTATTTCACCGAGCGTCTGGGCGGCGGGCAACCACTGCCAGGCGGTGGCGGCAAGGCCGATGGCGATGCCCGTTCCCATGATCAACGGCACCCGGAAGCGGGTCTGCCAGCCGCCGGTTTCCGGTGGCACCAACCACCAGCCCGCGGCGAGCAGCCCGCACATCACCAGTCCATAGAGCAGGAAGATATTGTGGCTCAGTGCGAGCCAGCCGGTGCCGGCGGCCATCACCAGTATCGCCATCCGGTTTTTTCCCCGCAGCGCGCAGGCAAAGGCGAGGAGCGGAAAGGCCAGTCCGGCCTGGCCTACCGCCTCGGAGATGCCTCCCCGGCCATAAAAATTGCTCACCAGCCAGGGGGAGATGACATACGAAAAAGCGGCGAGACAGGCAACCGGACGGGTCGCGCCTACGAGGCGGCCCGCCACATACAGCGCGAGCACGGCCAAGCCCATGGCCAGCAAGACCACCGCTTGCACGGCCTTGATGCCCGGCAATCCCATGAGCAGAAAAGGATAGGCCAGCGCGCTCTGGCCAAAACCGTAATATTGATACACGGGGGAGTCGGCGGTCTGAGGCGACCCGTCCCGCGAGCCGAGGCCGAGTGATACATCGCGCGGAATGGTGATCATCCGCGGCGCCCATTGGCCCTGCTCGACCGCCAGACGGTAGTTCAGGGCATAGCTGACTGCGGGTGGGAAATCACCCGACGCGGTGAAATGATCCTTGGGCAGGTAGCGGCCATAGATCAGGCCCACCGCCATTAACAAGGCCAGGATCCCGACGAGATCGAGCAGGTGACCCGGCCTGGGCCGGCCAGCGGCATTCGGGGGGGAGGGCGGGGTGATCATGATTGTCCTGCCGGACTCAGCCGGATGGCGGCATGGATCCATCCCGGACGACATGCCAATTCGCCCGGATCACGCCGGCCAGGCAGGCGCCGATACCCAGCAGGCCCAGGGAGCTCAGCAGCCTTGCGAGCCCCGGCAGCTGGTATTCAACCACAATGTCAGCGCTCAGGTCCGGGGTGCGCACATTCAGGCGGTGATTAAAGTCCACGGTGCTGTCGAGCCGTTTGCCGGCCTGATGGACCACCAGAAAGCGGCTGTAGATCATGGGGATTTCCACGATGAAATTGCCATTCGGATCCGGAACGCGGGTGAACCCGGGACGCGGAGTGACCGCGAACGTGCGTTGGTATCCTCCGCGCCTGACCAGATGCAGGTCAGATGCCGCGACCAGCGAGCCCGGGTCTCCCCAGGCTGCGAAAACTTGCTCGGGGCGGATGGCGAGAGCGCGATTCCCTTCCTGAATTGTGGGATCAGCCACGAGCCGAAGGTCACCGTGAACGGCCGGAACCTTCAGCATGATGTCGAATTCAGGGCTGGAGACCACCACCTTGTCGGACACCGGCCGTGAGGCAGCCGAGTTTTCGGCGAGAAAAACCTCGGTTTGGGCGAGTCCGGTCCGGAGCTTGCCTTTGATCCGGAGGAAAACGGGCGTCGGACCGGCGGGCAGGTCCTCGACCAGCCAAGTCCCGGCGCGATTCCAGAATCGTTGCCGCAGGTTGAGGACATTACCGGCGTCGAGCCAGCCATCGAACCAGTAGCGCAGGCGTTGCTCGTTGCGGGAATTGGCGTAGAAGGCGTTGTATTCCGCGCTTTTGAGATAGGCTTCCTCCTGGGCGGCGGTCGTGCTCCCGCCGGACGGCATCGGGTAGGTGATCACCGGCAGCTGGCTCCAGATCATCAAGCCCAGGACCGTCGCGACGATCCAGCGGTTGAGGTTGGGCAGCGCCAGGGGGAGGGCCAGGGCGCCCAACAGACTGAGATAGGCCAGCAGGCGGAAGGTGAACTGGGTGGCGCCGAAGGTGCCGGGCAGGAGAGGATAGATCTCCTTCCGATATACGATCAGAAGAACGAAGGCGAGGAATCCGGCCGCGATGGCGGCGGCAAAAGGCCGCGCGGAACGGCGGGTGAAAACCAGGAACAGAATACTCGGAATCGTCCACCACCCGATGGTGAAAAAGAATTCGCGGGATACTCCGCTCCACGGCTCGACGAACGCATGCGGCCGGCCCCAGACTCCGGACCAATCGACGAGTCCGGACGGAATTTTCCCTTCCGCGCTGAAGGCGCCGTAATAATAAAACGAAGTCTCCTTGAGGGTTTGCATCGCCGGGAGCCACTGCCAGGCGGTGGCCGCCAGCCCCAAGGCGCCGCCCAGGGCGATCGCCAGCGGAAACCGCAGGCGGTCCCGCAGCGCCGGCGGCACGGCCCCGGCCGGCGGCGGATAGAGGGTCAGGCAAACGGCCATCAGCGCGCACAGGAGCGCCCCATAGAGGAGAAAGATATTGTGGCTCAGCGCCAGGGCGCCGATGCCCACGGCCACGGCCAGGATCGCGCCACGGTAGCGCTGCCGGTAACCCAGGGCCAATCCCAGCATGACGAAGGCGAGGTTGGCCTGGCCCAAAGACTCGGAGATGCCCCCGCGCCCATAGAAGTTGCTCACCAGCCAGGGCGACGCGATGTAGGAAAAAGCGGCGAGGAAGGCCACGGCGGGACGGGCCTCCATGATCCGGCCGGTGGCGTATAGCGCCACGGCGGCGCCCGCAAAAGCCAGCACCACGACCAGCTGCACCGCGGTGAGTCCCGCGAAGCCGAGCATAAGGAAAGGATAAGCCGCGGCGCTTTGGAGGAAACCGTAGTATTGGAAGTCGGGCGCGTCCGCGGTGGGCACGGTGCCGTCAATCGAGCCCAGCCCGAATGAAACATCGCGCGGAATGATCACGAGCCGCGGGAGCCACTGGCCGTCGGCCACCGCGATCCGGTAGTTGAGCGCGTAACTTACCGCGGGGGGGAAATCGCCCGAAGCGGTGAAATGGTCCTTGGTGAGGTAACGACCGTAAATCAAGACGGCGGCGAGGCACAGGCCGATCACCGCCCAGGCGTTGACCAGGCGCGGCGGGGTCGTGGCCGGTCCGGCCTGATCGCGCAGTGGGATGGAGGCCGGGTCGGTCATCGCCGGTTCGTCAGTTTGGGTTCCGCCGGGCCAGCAGGTTGGTGAAAGCCTTGGGGGCGAGACTGCGCTCCAGTGCAAGCAGATCGACCGCCGGCGAGCCGGGGCCCGCGTCGGCGAGGGTGACGTGCAGGCGGAGTTCGCTCAGGGTGGCGGCGAGTTCCGCGATCTCGGTGCCGGCGAGCCGGAGGCCGTGCGGCCAGAATTCGAAATAGATCTGCAGACCGGGATTGGCGTCGAGCAGGCCGGCGACGCCGCGGAGGGCCTGGCCTTCCCAGCCCTGCACGTCCATCTTGATGAAATCGAGCCGGCGGCCCTGCAGCGCATCCTGCAGCGCACAGACCGGCACGGCGGCCTGCTCGCTGTGGAGGGCGGTGCCGGTGGTCGTGCCGAGCCGGTTGTCGCCTGAATTCACCGAGTTGCGCTGGAGCGTGGCGGTGCCGGTTGCGGCGCCGACGGCCAGTTCAAAGACCTCGGCCTGCGTGATGCCGTTGGCGGCGAGGTTGCGGCGCAGGGCGGAGGCCATGAGGGCGTCGGGCTCGAAGGAGTAAACCCGGCCGGTCGGGCCGACGGTGCGGGCGAGCAGCAGGGAGTAGAGGCCGATGTTCGCGCCGACATCGGCGAGGTGCATGCCGGGCCGGATGACGCGGCGGAAGAAATCCGCCTCCTCGCGGCCCATGCGCCCCGCGCGGTGCATCCACAGGTAGAGCCAGCGGTCGTAGGTCGGGGCCTTGACGGTGAAGTCCCAGACCCGCAGCGCCGGGCGCCAGAGCGGCAGGCGGTTGAAGGCGGCGATCAGCGAGCTGGGTTTCATGCGGGCGAAGCGGGACTCAGACGAACTTCAGCTTGCGCGCGGCGAACAGCACCATGCGCAGCAGCAGCCAGCCGTGGCTCCAGCGCTGGATGTTGGTAGTGCCGTAGGTGCGCTCCTTGTAACGGATGGGCACGTCGGCGATCTTCAGGTTCTGCTTGGCGGCGCCGAACAGCAGGTCGAAGTCGCCGAACGGGTCGAAGTCGCCGAAGTAGGCGCGGTTCGCCGCGATCTGGTCGTAGTGCGCGCGCGACAGCACCTTCGTGCCGCAGAGCGTGTCCTTCACCGGCTGGCCGAGCAGCCAGGTGAAGATGATCCCGAAGGTCTTGTTCGCGCAGAGGTTCAGGAACTGCATCGCCTTCTCGTCCATCGGATACACGAGCCGCACGCCGTTGGCGAACTCGGCGTGGCCGCTGGCGAGCACCGCGTAGAACTTCGGCAGCTCCTCGGGCGGCATGGTGAGGTCCGCGTCGAGGATCATGAGGATGTCTCCGGTGGCGGCGGCGTAACCCATGCGCACGGCGTCGCCCTTGCCCTTGCCCGTCTGCTGCATGATCTTGATCTTGCGGTCGGGGAATTCGCGGGCGACGCGCTGGATCTGCGCCCAGGTGTCATCCTTGGAGTGGCCCTCGACAAAGATGAGCTCGGTGCCGGCGCCCATGTCGGGGGTGCGGCGCACGGCCGCCTCGATGTTGCCCGCCTCGTTGCGGGCCGGGATGATGACGGAGACGGTGCGGGCTTGGGTCGCGCGGAGTCGCGCGGGCCGGGCCACGCAGAAGACGGTGAGGCAGAACCAGCCCATGAGCGGCGCCAGCCAGCGGTTCACGAGGCGGTCGAGACCGAGGCAGGGCACGGGCAGGAGCAGCCGCGGCTGGGTGAGCAGCGGGCTCCAGTCCGCCAGCCGGCAAAGGTTGTGCGCGTCCTCGGTGTTCAGCCAGCTGCTCTGGGGTTGCCCCGATTTCAGGCCGAGCCAGCGGCCGAGGGTGAGGAGCGGGCGCCAGAGCGAGGAATGGTAGTTGAAGAGCAGCCGCGTGTCCGCATGCGACACGGCGTGCAGGTTTTCCAGCAGCAGCTGCACGTCGGCGGCGAGGTTCAGCGTGTCGGAGATGATGATGCAGTCGAACGTCCCCTTGAGCTCGAGCGCCTCGCCGGCCTGCACGTGGAACTCCGCGTCGGGCAGGCGCCGGCGGGCGGCGGCGATCTGGGCGGCGGACAGGTCGATGCCGGTCTTGCGGCCGGCCCGGAGCTGCGCCAGCAATTCGCCCGAGCCGCAGCCGATCTCCAGCACGGAGGCGCCGGCGGGAATCAGCAGGTTGTAGTATTGGGCCAGCTGCCGGCGGTAGTGGCGGGCGATGGCGTTGGGCTCCGTCGGCGCCGCCTCGTAGAACGTGCGGATTTTCTCCAAGTGCTGGCGGGTCAGGTCGGAGGTGGCGTTCATGGGTGTTTTTTTCCCTTTTCCAGCACGACGAGCAGGCGCGCGGCGAAGACCCGGGGAAACGGCGAGGCCAGGAAATCCAGGGCCCGCATGAGCCCATGCAGGAAACGGCCGCCGAGCTGGGGGCCCGAAAAGCCCCCCGTGGCAAAATAATCGAAGGAGGTGACGGGGCGCACCTCGTGCAGCCGCCATCCGGCCAGCCGGTCGTGGCCTTCCCCCCACCAGAACAGGCGGGTGGCCGAGCCTTGCGCCGCATAATAGTCCGCGTCTTCCGCGGAAAACCCGGCGGGGGCCGCCCAGGTGATGGGCTCGCGGACGGCCACCGGCTCATGGTGGAAAAAATGGTAGATGAACCGGCCGAGCCAGCTCGCCGCCGGTTCGAACAGGATCAGCCGGCCGCCGGGGGCGAGCACCCGGTGGAATTCCTGCAGCGCGGTGCCGGGGTAGCGAAGGTGGTGCCAGACGTCGAAGAGGATGAGGTGGGACACCGAGCCGTCGGCGAAACTCAGCCGGTAGCAGTTCTCACGGCGGTCCAGCCAGGGATTCGGGAAAAGATCGGTGGTCACGCATTGCGGGATGACGTCCTTGATCCGGCCCATGCCCGAACCCAGTTCGACGATCGGGCCGGCTAGTTGCGGGTCGATCCGCGCGGCGATCAACCGGTAGAAGTCATGGTAAATTTCCCGCAACATGGGCTTGCGCCCCCACGCCTCGCGGTTGCGTTGGATTTCAACGTTGTGTTGTTCGAGGGGGGGCGCGGCGGTGGTCGTCATGGGCGTATGGCCGGCGGTCATTGGGTGAAATCGTCCGCCCTTAACACAAGCTCATAAAACCAAAGGGTTTCCCCGGGCCGCAGGTCCGCGCTGGAGAAGTGCAGGCTCTTGGTGCCGGCCGGCAGAACGGGCTGCACAAGGGTCGGCGTGGCGCCGGCGGTTGCATCCCCTTCCCACAGGACTTCGTTCGCGTCGGTGACGAGGCGCAGGCGGGCGGGCGCACTCGCTGCGTCCGCTTCCCGTTGCACGCTGAAACTGAAGGCGCGCGCCCCGCGGGTGCGGGTTACGTCAAGGTTCCAGCCGATCGCGGCGCCGGTCGGGCCGGCGCGCAGGGCAAAGCGGCGCGGATATTTCAACGCGCCGGAGTTCATGGACCATTCCGGTTCCGCCCCGGTGAAGGTCAGCGCGCCGCCGGCCACCAGTTGGGTGGCGGTCTTGGCCAGTGGGAAGATCACCGCGCGCCCGGTATCGTAGGCGCGGCCGTCGGCGGTCAGGGGCACGAAAGCGTGCACCGCGGGCATTTCGAAATAATACGGGTGGTTGCTGACCTGGGCGGTGTTGGGGAAGGAGCGCAGCACCCAGGCGCCCTGCCGGTTCATCCACTCGCGCTCGGGCAGGTGCCGTGAAACCTCCACATAAAACTGCCGCGGGCTCAGGGCGACCGGCCGGACGTTGTCCTGCTGGTAGAGCAGGAGCATGCTGCGCTCCTGGCCCGGCATGTTCCAGATGAAGCCCGAGCTCATGGCCGGGGTGAGGTTCGGCTCGCCACCGTGGGCCGCGAGCGCGGTGCGCAGCGGGGTGATCGCGGTCAACACGGTCGCACTCTCGGCGACGGCCAGTTGGCGCACCGGCGCCAGATCGGGGTAGGGCACGGCCGCGGTGTGGCCGCGGGTCACGAGGCGATAGCCGACGACGGCGGCGCCGCTGCCGAGCAATCCGGCCAGCAGCCCGAGAAAGCACACGGTCACGATTCGCAGCAGGCGTCCGGCCGCGGGCGAAGGACGGAACAGCGGATGGACCCCGTCCGCTTCGCGCCCGGGCGCGAAGCCCAGGCTGATGCCGCCAAGCAGGCCGGCGACCAGGAGATCGTTGGCAAAGAAAAACTGGAAGCCGAGCCGGTAGCCCAGCGCATTCAAATCCTGGGTGGGACCGATGGGGGGGCCCCAGGTCCCGCCGGTCAGGTAGAGCGCGGCGACGCCCACCCACCAATAAGCGGCCCAGACAAACGGCCCGGTCCGGCGGAAGAGCAGGGCGGCGAGTCCGGCCACCCCACCGGCCAGCACCAGCCAGGGACCGGAGGCCGGTTGAAAGACCCAGAGCGCACCGAGCGCGACGAGGAGGATGGCGGTCCACTGCCGCTGCCGTCGATAGGCCGAGACGGCCAGCCCGATGGCGAGGATCCACTTGAGGCGGAGGCGCCATTGCTCGCCCTCGGGGGAGTTCATGGTGGCGCGCGCCGGGGTGAACCGGGCGAGCTCCTTCAAGTTGAGCCAGACCCGCTCGACGTGAAAGCGCCAGTGCTTCGCATAGTTCGCGCGCGTCATCGCCCAGAATTCCGCGTTGAGCTGTTTCGGCGTGGGCCGGGGCACCTGGTAGCGTTTTTCCGCCGACTCGCGGACCGCCGCATACATGTCGGGCCGCCAGACCTGGATTTTTGGGTCGCTGGCGGCGTAGAAGGCGGACGAGTCCTGGCTGGCGCCCGTGAGGGCAAAGTTGCCGGTGGTCGCACCCATGAAGCCCATCCAGGCGAGCGTCGGCAGGATGAAGGCGCCGCCCATGACGCCCAGGGCGAGGGCGGTCCGGCGCCAGGCCCGCCAGCCCGCCGCCACGACGGCGAGGGCGGCCGGCACGATGAAGGGGGTCATGAGCGGGCGGGTGAGCGACGCGCAGGCCAGGAATATGCCGAAGACGGCGATCCAGCGCAGGCGCAGCCCGTCGCGCACGCCGGCGGCGAGGGCCATCACCGCGACCAGGTTGAGGACCAGGCCGAGAGCATCGGAGGTGGAGATGGCCAGCCACTCCGCGGTAAAGGGATTGAACACGAGGAACACCACCGCCACCGCCGCGGCGATCCGGCCGATGGCTCCGCGCAGCGAGACATACAGGGCGCCGGCGGCGACGAGAAAGATCACGAGGAGAATCTGATGGAACACCCGGTAGTCCGGACCGCACACGGCCGCGACCAGGCCGCCAAAAGTGGCGTAGCCCATGCGGAAGGTTAGGTTCGGGTTCTCGGCCACGATGCCCTGCGAGAAATGCAGGGCGCCATTCCACCAGAACTCGGCGTCGCCAAACTGCGCGCTGCCGACGTAGGCGTTGCGGCCCCAGTGCGGGGCGTCGCCGAGGAAGAAAAAACCTCCGGCGACCAGGGCGGCCAGGAACCCGATTTCCGCCCAGCTGGGGACGGCCGCGGAAGAAGGCCCGGGTGCAGCGGGTTCAGAAGCCGACATAGACGAAGGGCTTGGCCGGAAGGGAAAGACAGTAGAGAATCAGCACGAAGCCGAGTCCGCACAGGAGGCCGAGCAGGAACCGGCCGGCAAGATAACGAAGGTTTTTCATGACTTCATTCGATGGACAGGTTGCCCAGCCAGAACCAGTCCCGGTTGAGCCCGCCGTTCGGGCCCGGGTGGACGGATATTTCGATTTCGGCTCCCGCGGGAAGCGCGAAGTTTGCGCCCAGGGCAAGCAACCCCCGGTCAGTTTCAACCGTTGCCGGGGTGATCAGTCGCGTAAAAACGACCTCGCGGACCCCGCCGGGCAGCAGCAGGGCGACCTCGACCTGCACGCCGTCAGTGGCCTGTTCCACCGGCAGGTTTTCGTAGGCACCGGGATCGAATTTGGCTTCGAGTTTGAGCTGGCGGCGGCCGGGTGCGGCCTGAAACACGAGCCGGGTTTCCGGATGAGCGTTCAGCAGGCTCCCGTTGACGCCGAGGCCGAACTGGGAGAAGAAGCGGACGGGCATCGGATGGAATATCTGCATCGGCCGGCGTTCGTCCGGCGTGAGTTGGTTCATTTCCACCCAGCGGTTGGCCAGCTCGGGCGCGGGTGGCACGGCGTCCGGCGCGGCCGGATCAAACCAGCCACCGGGGGCGAGCAACCGGTCGGCGACCGCGTTGGCCAGGCGTTGCTGGCCGGGAACGGAGAGGTGCCCGAGATCGACATAGTCGTCGGTGACGAGACCGCCATCGGACCCCGTCAGCGCGAGCCAGTTCAAGTCGGTGAACGTAGCCATGTCCTGCCGGAGCTTCGCCCACATGGTCCGCCAGATTTGCATCTGCTCGGGGTCCTTGGCGGGAGCATAGTAAGGATTGAAATCCAGCGTGAGCAGCAGCAGGTGGCTGCGGTGCGCGGGCGGATACATCGCGTCGAGATACGCACGGCGTTGCGCCAGCGGGGTCCCGATGTATTGGTGGCGCTTGTCCTGGTGGTTGCGGAAATAACCGCTCATGTAACCCTGGGTCTTCTCGTCAGGGGCGACGAACTGGGTGCCGGGCAGGTCGGACTCCTGCGCCAGGGCCAGCGGCTGGATCTTGATCTGGCGGTTGGCCGCCATGTAGGGCCGGCCCAACCAGCGGTAGCGGATCCAGTTGCCCACCTCGAGGTAGTTGGTCGCGATGTTGGCCGCCGCCAGGACAAAGGACGCGCGTTCGGCGGCGGTGGTGACCGGCGTCACGGCCAGCGAATACCGCACGGCCGGATTTTGGCGGCCGTCGCGCAGGATGATCTCGGAGGTCAGCCAGTAGTGGAACTGATGGCGGATGCCGACTTCGCTCGAGAAGTGCCACTGCATGATGTAGTGCGCCTCGGGAAACTTGGACTGCAGGTGGTGGTAAAGGAAGGGCCCCATCAGATCACCGGCATTTTGCGCATAGTTGAGCACCCGCACCCGCCGGTTGCGCTCCTGCAGCCGGCGCTCGAGCACCCGGGTCCAGATATCCGGTCCAACCGCGCCGGTGCCGCGCAGCGTCGAATCACCGAACACCACGATGGGCACATAACCTTCGGCCAGTGCCCGCCGGATCGGCTCCTCGTAGGCGCGCAGCGAGGCAAAGTAGGACGTTTCATATGACTGCCAATACGTCGCCCGGCCCAGCTCCGCGGAATAAATCGGGGCCTGCGGCATTTGGCGGACAAGCCAAATGGCCGTGAGCAGTCCGGCCAGAAACGCAAGCCAGCCCCACCGGCGCGCGGCCGGTTTCGGGGAGGAGGAGGTGTCGGCGGGGTCCATCAGAGCAGGCGCAATTGGCGGATGATGTGCAAGGCGTCGGCAGCCGGGAAGAAAAACAAGATCCAGCTCAAGCCGACGAAGGCCTGGGTTCCCGCCCAGCCGACGAGCGTGCTCAAGCCGTAACCGGCCGTGCGGAGCCAGCCGGGGGCCCACGATGCCCGGGCGGCGAGGTCAAGCCGCAGGGCGTTCAGGCCATGGCTGACCTGGAGGGCCGCGCCGTGCAGGACACCCCACAGCACGAAGTTCCACGCCGAGCCGTGCCAGAGCCCGCACAGGGCCATGGCAAAAAGCAGGTTTGCGCTCTTGCGCCACGCCGGCACCTGGCCGCCACCGAGCGGAATATAGATATAATCCCGGATCCAAGTGGAGAGGGTGATGTGCCAGCGGCGCCAGAAGGTGGAGGGCGAGGCGGCGAGGAAGGGAAAATTGAAATTCTCCGGCAGCCGGATGCCCCAGAGGCGGGCGAGACCCACGGCCATGTCGCAATAGCCGCCAAAATCCATGTAGATCCGGATATAGAGCAACAAGACCAGCCACAGCACATCGGTGCCGGCGAGAATGTTGGCGGTCTGAAAGCTCGTGGCCACCAGCTGGGCGGCCGGGTCGGCGAGCAGGAACTTCTTCGCGAAGCCGGTCGAGATCCGCAGCAGGCCGTAACTGACATCGTCCACCGTGACGGCGGGCAGGTTTTGGAGCTGGGGGACGATCTGCTGGTAGCGCACGATCGGGCCCGAGGCCAGGCGCGGGTAAAACAACGCGAAGATGGCAAAGTGCACCGGCTGCCTCACGGCGGCCCCGCCCCGGTGGACGTCGACCAGGTAGTGGCAAAATTCAAAGGCGAAAAACGAAATGCCCAGCGGAACGATGACCGGGCGCAGGGCGTCGACCCAGATTCCGGAGGGAACCCCGGACAGCAGGAACCCGTAATAGCGGAAGTAGACCAGCGCGAGGATGGCGGGAACAAGGCACACCGCCAGACGGATGCCGGAATGGGTGCCTGCGGCCCGCTGGGCTTCCAGCCAGAGCGCGGCCAGATAAGTGAAGACGGCGAGTCCGCCGATCACGAGGAATCCCGCCAGGCCGGCGAAATGAAAGTAGAACACCGCCGAGGCCGCGAGCATCAGGCCGAGGCGGGCCGCCGGCCACGGCCGGACGGCCAGGGACAGCGCCCCTGTGATCAGGCTGAAAACCAGGAACCAGGGGGTGCAGAAAATCACGGCCGGGGAAAAGCCAGCGGGGTTGGGCGCGGATTCAGGCTCAGGCCGATCACCAAGTTGCTGAAGACAAACGGCAGGAACGGCAGCGGGAAGAAGCGCCGCGCCCCGATCGTGAAATAAGGATCGAGCTCGGCGAGGATCTCGGCCGGCACATTGACGTGCTCGCGTTGGTAGAACTCCGCATAGGGGGCGTCGAAATGGCGGTTCCAGACGCGCTCCGCGGAAATCTTGCGGGCCAGCGAGTAGGCGAGGCTGCCCTCCGTGGGGATGACGATGAGCAGCCGGCCGGCATCCTTGTTGATCAGCCGATACAGCTCCGCCAGGCAGGCCGGCAGGTTGGGCAGGTGCTCGAGCACATGGATGGCGATGATCCGGTCGAAGAAGCCGTCGGCGAAATCCATGCGCTGCTGGCAGTCCCCCACCACGGTCCGGACCCGCGGGAAGCGGCGCTGGATCTCCGCCGCCATGATCTCGCGGTATTCGTTGCAATAGTAACCCGACTCCTGCTCCGGCGTGAGCCGCTCGTATTCGAGGTGCTCACCCAGACCCGCGCCGATCTCGAGCGTCGTGCGGAAACCCGCCTGGGAATGCCGGATGGGGAACTGGTGGTTAAACCGCTCGATCAGGCCGTAGCGCTTGCGCTCGGCGAGCTCCTCGTGCCAGAGCTTCATGAAGGCGTCGCTGCGGACGCGTTGTTCGGGGGAGAGCGGGGGCAGGACTTTCGGCCATTTCGAGGTCGCCATGATCAGGAAAGGTTCACGCCCTCGGCTCGGGCGACGATGTATTTCGGGCGGCCGCGGACTTCCTCGTAGATCCGGCCGATGTATTCGCCGAGGATGCCGACGCTGATCAGCTGGATGCCGCCGAGGAAGGACACGAGGATCACGAGGGTCGGGTTGCCCCAGAGGATGGTCCAGCCCATGAGCTTGTAGAACAGGTAGACGCCCATCAGCAGGAAGGAGCCGCCGGCGATGATGAAACCCATGATGGTGCTGAGCTGGAGCGCGTAGGTCGAGAAGCAGAAGATGCCGTTGAAGCCGATGCGCAGCGAACCGAAGAAGCGGTTGTAGTTCGTCTCCCCGGTGAAGCGCGGCGGGCGGTCGAACGGGATCAGGCACTGCTTGAAACCCACCACGGCGACCATGCCGCGCAGGAACCCGTGGCTTTCCTTCAGGCGGACGACCTCCTCGACGACGCGGCGGGTCATCAGGCGGAAATCCCCGGTGTTCGGCGGGATCTGCACGTCGGCGATCTTGTTGATCACCTTGTAGCCGACCGCCGACACCAGTTTCTTCAGCCAGGGCTCGCCCGTGCGCTGGCGGCGCTGGGGCAGGACCACCTCGTAGCCCTCGCGCCATTTCGCGATCATTTCGCCCACGAGCTCGGGCGGGTCCTGCATGTCCACATCCATCACGATGACGGCCTCGCCCGTCGAATACTGCATGCCCGCGAGGGTGGCCATCGGCTGGCCGAACCGGCGCGAGAAACGCAGCAGCTTGATCCGCGGATCGGCGGCCCGGGCCTCCAGGATGACCTCCTCGGTGCGGTCCGGCGAGGGGTCGAGGGAAAAGATGATCTCATACTCTTCCGTCACGCTGCTGAGCACGGGCCGGATGCGCCGGAGGAATTCGGGGATGTTTTTCTCCTCGCGGTAGACGGGAACGATCAGGGAAATCAGCGGGCGGGTCATGGAGCGGATTGCAACTGGATGGATTTCAGCAGGACGGACACTGGACGGTTGTCCGGAGAGGGTAAAGGCAGGGTATGGGCAAAGCGCAACTCGATCCGCGTGGCCGCCCGGGCGGATTTGACCGGTGCGTTCACGGTGAATTCTCCCGGGGTGATCTCCTGCCGGGCCACGGTTTCTCCGTCGATCCGGACCTCGACCGTCTGCGTCACGACCGGCACGCCGGGGATGTTGGGCAGCAGGCCCTTGATGGCGACCTGTTCGCCGGCGGCCGCGGCACCCAGGACGACAAAAGCGTGATCCGACACCCAGCCGTCCTCATACAAGCCGGAGTATTCGACCGCGCCGGGTCCCATCAGGTCGGCGGGAAAGCTGGCCACGGCCCGCGGGCGGTCCCAGGCGGCATATTCTTTCTCGTCCACCAAGGAGATGTCGCGACAGTAACCCAGGCCCTGGCGGTTGTCGATGGAGAGGTTGCGATGGTAGGCATTTTGGATGCCGCGGCCCGGCAGGCCAATGACGAGCGGGGGACGAGCGAGATCGATCGAGACGTAGGCGACCCCATCGAGGAGGAAGGGTTGCAGCGGGGGGGAATAGACATTCGCGCTGCCCGCTCCGACCAGCCCGAGGGGTTTCGTTCCTCCCGCTCCGTCCCGGATCAGTGCGCCGGTCGGCAGGCCGGTGCGGCCTTCGCCGAGGACGCTGGCGGTCATGCTCAGCCGCAGCCGCACGGACGAAGTGGGGTTGATGACCCGGAAAAGCAGGCGGCGGCCGATGACGAAGAAGTGTTCGTTGCGGCCATAGACGTCGGCTTGCGGCCGGTAGACCGCGATCGAGCCCGCGCCGCCGAGGTAGTAGTGCTGGCCCTCGTTCGTCTGGATGAACACAAGGTGGTTGCGCAGGGCGGCCAGGTCGAAGTGGCTGAACAAGCCGGCGGGCGCGGGGTGGCGCGCGAGCTTGTTGAAGGAACGCAACTCGGCCTCGGAAGTGACCAGCGCCAGCCCGGCTTCCGGGGGCGGGGTCGCAGCGGTTCGTTCCCAGAAATGCAGGCCCAGGATGTTCCGCCGGCGGTAGATCACGTGCTGGACATGGCGGACGAGCGCGGCGGCGGTCTCGCCATCGGCGCGCCCCGGAATCAGCCGCCATACCCACGGCGGGAACGGCTCCGCCGCGCGACCCAGGATGGTGGCGCCGACCAGCTGGCTCATGAAGACCGTGTTGGTTGACCGCGCTTCCAGCATCAGCAGCTTGTTGACGGGAGAACTGGTGGTGTCGGCCCAGGCCGGGCCGGCGGGCAGGGAACCGCGGGAGGTCGAGGCATCGAAAAGTTCGCCGACGACGCTGGCGCCGAGGTTGGTGGCCGCCTTGGTGTAGCGCCAGATGCCGGGCAGCCACAGGAGCAGGGCCAGCGCCCCCGCCGCGAAGGCGGCCCGCCCCCGCCAGGCCCCGAGCGGCCGGGCCATCTCGGCGGCGAGGAAGGGCAGGGCGAACATCACCAGCTTGAACAAGCCGAAGCCGTTGCCGGTGCGGAAGAGCTGGGCGCCCACCAGAATCATGATCGCCAGCAGGGCGGTGGAAACCGCCGGCACGCGCAGGTTCCGGATCCAGACGAGCAGCGCGCCCAGGCCCAGGGCCCAGCCGCCGGCCACCGCCACCGAGGCCCATGGTTCCGGCAGGCGGGCGACGAAGGCGTCCAGGCCGAGGAAAAAAGCCGGCCCGGCCGGCATGAGGAAATAGGGGAAAAGTGAAACGCGCGCCGCGGTGCCCTCGGAGTTGAGCCCATCCTGCGCCTGGCCCAGGAGCGTGAACGCGGTGCTGAGCAGGTTGTGGCGCAGCAGCAGCACGGCGAGCAGCACGGCGATCCCCGCGGTGGGCAGGAGGCCCGGCGGCAGCCGCCGGAGAACCCGAAGGCGCGCCGCCATGTAAAGCGCCCAGCCGAGCAGCAGGAAGGGGAACACCTCCGGATAATAGATGCCGAGCGCGGCGATCAGCAGGGCGCAGGCGCTGGCGAAGCGCAGGCGCCAGCGCCAGCCGGCGGGGAAGCGGGTGCGCGCGGTGAGCGCCAGCACGGCGGCCAGCAGGGCCAGGCCCGCCACCTGCGCGATGAGCTGATACATCAGGCTCAGATACCAGAGCGGCGCCAGGCCGAGCAGGCAGCCCGCCACCACGGCCTCGCGGCGGAAACGCGGCGTGCGCAGCATCAGGCCCATGAACGCGGTCAGCTGCACCAGGCCGAAGGCAATGATACCCGGCAGGAAAAGCCCGACGGATTTCAGGCCCGTGGCGCCGGCGACATAGGCCAGCAGGTGTTCGCTGCCGAAACGAATCTGGCCGGCCACGTGCAGCATCCAATACCACTGCGCGTAATCCCCCCCGTCCAGCTCGGCCGTGGTCGGCACGGCGTAAAAACCATGGCGCAGGAAACGCTCGGCGCCGAGGCAGTAATTGGCCATGTCATCGTTGCCGTATCCCACCCAGTTCCACCCATAGATGAAGGCGGGCCAGCCGGCGAGAAGCAGGGCCACCACGGTGATCAGGACGTAGACCAGCAGCGAGGCCCTCGGCCACGCTCGTTTCCATCGGAGAACCGCAAGCGAACCCAGCGTGGAAACGAGGGCCAGCGGCAGGGCGAAGAGTCCCACCGGCAGCCCGGCCTGGTTCGCCACCATGAGCACGAGGCCGAGCGCGGCCAGGCCCATCACGGGCGCCAGCAGCCAGGTGCGGTCATGACCGAGGCGGACGCCGAGCAGGCCGAACACCGCCCGCCCGCAGATGGCCAGATGACAAAACAGAACGAGCGACAGCAGCAGGGGCATGGTTGCTCAGAGGCGCACCCCAAGGCGGTGCAGGCGCTCCACGACCGCGCTGCGGCGGATCTCGGCGGTGAGGTGGTGCTGGATTTCGGCGGCAGACACCGTCCGTTCATGGATGCGGCGGCGGATGCGGTCCATCTCCTGTTCCCCCACCGACAGGATCTTGGCGCTCGTCTTCTGCTCGGGGTGCACCCGGAAGCAGCCGAGAAAATAGGGCAGGCGGTGAATCGTGAAGCAGGCCTGTTCGAAGCGGGACAGGAGATCCCAGTCGAGGGCGAACTGGAACGATTCGTCGAGGCCGCCGATCTCCTGGTAGCAGCGCGCGCGCCAGAAGAGCGTTTCCTGCGGCACGAGGTCGAACCACTTCAGCGTGTCCGCGTGGTGGCGCGGCATGAACCAGCGTCCGACCTCGCGGTCCGTCTCGTCGATGATCACGCGGTGGCCATAGACCACGTCCACCTCGGGATGCCGGGCGAAATAGGCGCCGATGAACCGCAGCGCGCCCGGCATCAGCATGTCATCGGAGTTGACCCAACCCATGATGTCGTGGCTGGCGGGGAAAAGCTTGGCGAAGCCCCGGCGAATGGCGTCGGACTGTCCCTTGTCCGGGGCGCTCTCGGCGTGGGCGAGCCGCGCCAGCTGGCTCGTGATGATCCCGGCGCTGCCGTCGGTGGAGCCGCCGTCCTGCACGCCATAGGCCAGGTTGGGGTAATCCTGGTCGAGCACGCTCTGCATGGTGCGCGGCAGGAACGCCGCCTGCTGGTAGGAAGGCGTGATGATGCAGATCCGCGGCCACTCCGGCAGACGGGGCGGTCGGGGAAATTTCTCCAGCCGCAGCGGCCTGGGCGCATGTTGTTGCAGCCGGGCCAGCGGATGCGGGGTCTTTTCCGCAAGGCGCATGCTCCAGCGCTGCCACTGCCGGCGGAGCAACCCCCGTTCCGGTCCGCTGCGATGCCGGGGTTTGAGCTGCTGGATTTCCCGTTCACGCCGGGAAAGCAGGCTTTGCGTGACCTGCAACTGGCGGCGGGTCTCGGCGAGCCGGGCCTGCAGGTCGATGACTTCCTTTTCCGCGGGCCGTGCCTCCCGCCACGGGGCATCCCCGTTGGGTTGCGCGGCCTGCAGGGCGGCACCCAGTCGCTTCACTTCGCGATCGAGTTGCAGCAGCGCTTCCAACCGCTCCTGCGCCGTGGCATGGAG
>JAYRXZ010000046.1:0-24639 GCA_041917235.1 Lacunisphaera sp.
TCCACGACCGCATCGCTTCCGCTCCCCCGCTCCAGCCAGGCCGCGAACGCCCCGGCAGCGGCCGGGGAATTCTCCAGGGCGTTGGCCGCCAGGATGAGCAGGCTCTTCGGCAACCGCTCGAACCGCGGATCGACGGCGGCCACGTTCAGGTAGTGATAACGCCGGCCGCCGACCGTGAGTCCGGTGTTGAAGGGATGGGCGGGAGGGGAATGCACGGGAGAAAAACTGCCGGGGCTTTCAGGCATCCAGCCCGGGTGGCAGTGCGCCGGCCAGCACCGCCTGTTCGGTCTCCATTGAGGCCACCGGATAGGAACAGTAATCCGCCGCGAAGAAGCCGCCGGGGCGGTGGTTGCCGCTGGCCCCCACCCCGCCGAATGGCGCCGCGCCGCTGGCGCCGGGCAGCGGCTGGTTCCAGTTGACCACGCCCGCGCGGACCTCGTCGCGGAACCGGGCATACTGCGCGGCATCATCGCCGATGAAGCCGGCCGCCAGCCCATGGCGGGTGCGGTTGGCCTCGGCGAGGGCGGCGGAAAAATCGGGCACCCGGATCACCTGCAGCAGCGGGCCGAATATCTCGTCGTCGCCGCGATCACGGACCGGCGTCACGTCGATCAATCCCGGCGTCAGCAGCCCCGTGCCGGGCTGCAGCGGACGCGCCGCGACGAGCTCCCGGGCGCCCGCCGCGACCAGATCCGCCTGCGCCTGCAGCACGGCTTCGGCCGCACGCACGGAAATCACCGGGCCCATGAACGGCTCCGGCCGGTCGGTGCTCCGCCCGACCCGGATCCGGCCGATGCACCGGATCAATCCGGCGAGAAACTCGTCGCCCGCGGCATCCGCCGGCACGATCAGCCGCCGGGCACAGGTGCACCGCTGCCCGGCCGTCAGGTAGGCCGACTGCACGGTGAGCCACGCCGCCGCCGTCAGGTCGCACGGCGGCCAGACCACCAGCGGGTTGTTGCCGCCCAGCTCGAGTGCAAGGATCTTCCCCGGCTTCCGGGCGAACAGCTCCGCCAGCCAGCGCCCCGCGCGCCCGCTGCCGGTGAAGAGCAGGCCGTCGATGCCCGCGTGCTCCGCCAGGACGGCCCCGGTGTCGCGCCCGCCCTGGACCACCTGCAGCACGTCCGCGGGCAGGCCGGCCTCGCGCCAGGCCGCAAGCGTGAGCTCGGCCACGAGCGGCGTGCATTCGCTGGGCTTGAAGACGACGGTGTTGCCCGCAAGCAGCGCGGGCACGATGTGGCCGTTGGGCAGGTGGCCGGGAAAGTTGAACGGGCCGAACACCGCCAGCACGCCGTGCGGCCGGAAACGCGTGACGGCCGGTCCGCCGCGAAACTCACCGCAGCGCCGCGCGTGGGCCTGCACGGAAAAACCGACCTTGGTGATCATCGCCTGCACCTCGGCGAGTGCCTCCCACTCGGGCTTGCCGGCCTCGGCGGAGATGGCGGCGGCCACCCGCGGCTTGCGCGCCTCCAGCACCCGCGCGAAGGACTGCAGATGCGCCTCCCGTTCCCCGAGCGGCGTGCGGGCCCAGCCGGGAAAGGCCGACTGGGCGCGCGCGACGGCGTCCGCGACCCCGGCGGCGGAGGTGGCGGCGCCGGTCCAGACGGTCTGGCCCGTGGCCGGATTGACTGAGGAGAAGTTCATTTGAGCGGGCTGCAGGTGACCCGGTCGCCGACGCCAACCCCCAGCGCCCCGGCACAGGCGCGGTCGAGCACCGCGCCCGCGGCCTCGAGCTGCACCGCGCCGAGACAGGCGCGGAAGTCCAGCGCCCCGTTCGCCAGCAGCAGCGCCGGCCCGGGCAGCTCGGGCACGATTGCCCGCACCAGCGTGGTGCGCGCCTCCCGGATCGTGCGGACCTGCGCGGTCTCCGCGCGCATGAGCGGACCGCCGTCGAAGATGTCGACCTCCCCCATCGGGGCAAAGCCCTCGCCGCGCAGCAGCGCCAGCGCGGGCTCGGTGTCGCGATGCGTGCGGCCGAGCGTGGCCTGGACGTCCGGCGGGAGCAGCGGCACGTAGATGGGATGGCGCGGCATCAGGTCCGCGATGAATTCCTTCTCCCCCAGCCCGCTGAGGACGTCGGCGCGGTAGAAGTCGAAGTCGAAGAAATGGCTGCCCACCGCCTCCCAGAACGGCGCGCGGCCCCGCTCGTCCACGTAGCCGCGCATCTCGGCGATCACGGTGTCGGTGAAGCGCCGCGGAAACGCCCCGAGGAAGAGGAAGCGCGCCAGCGACAGCAGCCGCCCCGCGCCGCCGTGCCGCCGGTCGGCGCGCAGGAACAGCGAGCACACCTCGGTCGGCCCGCGGTGGTCCTTTTTCAGGTGCAGGACGGGGATCTCCTTCGCGATGCCGAGCGGCCGGTGGACGTGCGGCTCGCGGCGGATCTCGTAGCTATACCAGGGATGAAAGCCGCCGACGCGCGCGCCGATGCCACTCACGCCGCTGATCTCCCCGGTGGCGGGGTCCTCCAGCGCAAACAGGTAGAACTCCCCGCCGGGCTGCTTCACCCGCGGGGAGAAGGCGCGGAGCGACTCGGCGATGCGGTCGGCGAGGAACTCCTCGTCGGGCGGCAGCGTGGTCAGCCCGCCGCCCGTGGCGCGCGCGAGCGCGACCAGGGCCGGCAGGTCCGCTTCCCGGACCGGACGGAAAACCTGCCTGGCCGGCGACGCCGGGCCCGGGCGGGCCGTCGTCGTTGCCGGCTCTGCCCGGGACGCGGTCATGACGGTCAGAAGCTCGCCGTGAGGGAGAACTTGAAGGTGCGCGGGAACGTGACGCCGAGCAGGCTGGCGCCCGCGGTGGACCACGCGTTCTTGTCGGTGATGTTGTCCCCGTTGATCCGCGCGATGTAGTTCACGCGGCCCACCTTGAAGCGGTAGCTGGCGCCGGCCGAGTAGGTCGTGTAGCCCGGCAGGAAGGCCTGGTTGGCATTGTTGGCCGGGACGTAGCCGGTGTAGAACGCGCCGGCCGAGAGCGACAGGCCCTTCACGCGGGCCGGGCGCCACTCGAGGAAGAGCGAGCCCGTCTTCTCCGCCGTGCCCTCGGGGGTGCGGTTGAGCGTCGTGGCGTTCTGCGCGTTGACCTGCTTGGCGTCGAGCACGATGGCCGAGGCGATGACGGACAGCTCCGGGGTGATCTCGCCCGAGACGAACAGCTCGGCGCCGCGGTAGCGGGCGAGGCCGTTCGCCACGAAGGTGTTGGTCGCGTCAAGGAAGGTGCTCGGGCGCTCGATCTCGAAGAAGCTGAGCTGCGTCAGCATGCCGCCGAAGAGCTCGGCCTTGGCGCCGACCTCCCACTGCGTCGAGACGAGCGGCGGCAGGATCGTGCCGGCGTTGGTGGCCGTCAGCGGCGCGCTGCCGCCCTGCTCCGGGCCCTCCAGGTAGCTGACGTAGACGCTGGAGCGCGCGGTGGGCTTGAAGACCACGGCGGCCATCGGCCGCAGGTCGTTTTCCATCTCATAGGTGCCGGCGGCGGCCTCGCTCTTGTAGTTGGTGTTGCGCGCGCCGACGGTGACCTGCAGGCGCTCCTGGAAGGCGCCGATGCGGTCGAAGAAATAGATGCCCGTGTCGTAGATGGTGGAGATGTTGTTGGTGACGGCCGAAGGCGCCCCCTGCTCGGCGATATCGGTCGGGGTGTAGTAGTTCTGGGTGAAGTTCCGCTGCCCGGCGCTGCGGGTGTTCTGGTAGCGCTTGTTGGTCGTGGCGCCGAAGGTGATGTCGTGCCGCACCTCGCCGGTCAGGAAGCGGCCGAAGAGCTCGCCGCGATAGTTGTCGTTCTGGTATTCCAGGTCCGGCGCATAGCTGACGCGGAAGGTGCCGGCCCCGGTGGCGAAGTTGACGTTGAGGATCTGGCCGAGCAGGCGGTCGCGGTTGGTCTCGGCCCGGCCGGCCTCGACGAGGAAGGTCCACTGCTTGGAGATCAGGTAGTCGGCGCGCAGCAGAACGTTGGTCGCGTCGGCGTCATAGCGCTGCCAGTTGTTGGCGAAGTTCCGGGTGTTGGCCGGGAGCGGCGGCAGGGTGATCACGCCGACAACGGCGGCCGGCAGGCCGATGGCGCCCTGCTCGGGCACGTCCTTCTCGATGTGCTCGACGTCGAGCCGGAGAAGCAGCTTCTCGGTGACGCTCCAGTCGGCGGCGACCGAGGCGAACCGGCGGTCGCCGTCGAACTTGTCGATGCCGATGTCCTCCGTGCTGCCCGCGAGGTTGACGCGCACGCCGAACTGGTCCGCGGCGCCGAAGCGGCGCGCCACGTCCACATGACCGCCGTAGGCCCCGTGCGAGTTCATGTTGAACGTCACGTTGGTCAGCGGCTTCGGGCCCGCGCGCTTGGTGACGAGGTTGATGATGCCGCTCGGCGGCACGAAGCCGTAATACAGGCCGGAGGCGCCCTTCAGCACCTCCACGCGCTCCTTGTTCTCCATCGACATGTCGACGAGGTTGATCACGGGCAGCGAGCCGTTGAGGCGGTAGTTGCCGCGGTTCTCCACCACGATGCCGCGGATCGAGAGGTTGTCATAGGCCGAACCGCTGACCTGCGAGCGGGTGACGCCCGCGGTGTTCTTCAGCGCGTCGAAGATGCCGCGCGCCGCCTGCGCATCGAGCACCTCGCGCGTGATGACGTTCACGGAGACCGGCGTGTCGACGGGATCCACGTCGCGGAACGCGCCCATCTGCACGCGCTCGGCCTTGAAGCCCTGCGCCTGTTTCTGCGAGACCACATAGGTGTCGAGCGTGACCGGGGGCAGTTCGGTGCCGGCCGGGGCGGCGGTCTGGGCCGGGGCGAGGGGCAAAACGGCAAGCAACGCCGCCGCCAGGAGGCAGGGACCTGGCGTGAGGCGGAACAGGGACGGGTTCGGGTTTCTCATGGTGTGGTTGGAGGTGGGGTGAGATGACACCGGCCGCGGAAAATCCGGCCGGCGCCAAAGACGTGGCAAGCCCACCCCGCCGCGGCAACGGCCGGGACTAGACCTATAGGACTAGCACCCGGCCTCGCCTCGCGGCAACCTTTGGCAAAGACACAAGCATGGCCGATTTCACCACCCCCATCCCGTTTCCCCCTGCGCCCGGATCCCGGTGGCTGGTGGCCGGCCGCGCGCTGGTCCTGCTCGCTGGCCTGGTGACCCTGGCCGCCGGCCAGCCGCTGCCGGCCGGACCGGACCGCTTCGTGCTCGAGAACCTTGGCGAACCGATCGAGGTATTCACCCACAAGCCCGCGAACTACCGGGCGGGGCCGCTGCTGGTCGTGGTCCACGGCTCCGACCGCAACGCCGCGGAATACCGGGACCACGCCCGGCCCATCGCGGAGAGCCTCGGCGTCCTCGTCGTCGCACCGCTGTTCGACGCGGCCCGCTTCAGCGACGAGCGCTACAAGCGCGGCGGCGGCATGACCAGGGACGGCCGCCTGCAGCCGCGCGAGCAATGGACCTTCAACGTCATCGAGCGCCTGGTCGCCGAGGTGCGCCGCCGCGAAGGCCGGCCGGACCTGCCCTACTATGTGATCGGCCACTCCGGCGGCGCCCAGTTCACGGCCCGCCTGGCCATGTATCTGCCCGGCGGGGCCAAGGGATTCGTGGCCGCCAACGCCGGCTCCTACACCTTTCCCGACCCGGACGTGAAGTTCCCCTACGGCCTGCGCGGCCTGCCGCCGGAACTCGCGGACGAGACGATCATCCGCCGCTACCTCGCCACCCCGCTCACGCTTTACCTCGGCACGGGCGACGTCCTCCAGCTGGAGAGCGACGGCTTCGACTTCAGCCCCGAGGCCATGCACCAGGGACCCAACCGCCTCGCCCGCGGGCATAATTTTTTCGCGACGATGAAGGCGCTCGCGGCGCAACGCGGCTGGGCCTTCAACTGGCGCCTGGTTGAGACGCCCGGCATTGCGCACTCCGGCTCGCGGATGTTCGCCGCCAAGGAAGTGGGCGACGCCCTTTTCGGCCCGGAAGCCGCCGCCACCGGCCCGCGCGGGAAGTGACGGCGGATAATCGCTGGCCTGCCCCGGCCCCGGTGTTACGCTCCCCCGCATGAAGTCCTTCCCTGCCCCCGGGATCGCCCGGTGGCGGCCCGCGTTGCTGGCCGCCGCGCTGTGGCTGTCCGGCCGGGCGTCGGAAGTCCCCCTCTGGGAGGCCGGCTATGCGGTGTTCGACCCGCCCGAGGCGCGTCGTTCGTTTGTCAGCGGCGCGGTCAACGCGCTGGCCGGCACTCCCGACGGGCTCCTGTTCGTCGGCTCGAACCGGCTGACGGTTTTTGACGGCCACAGCTGGCGCCGCATCGACGTGCCGGACACGGCCCGGTTTCTCACCCTGGCCGCCGAGGAACTGCCCGGGCACGGCATGCGCGTCTGGCTCGGGGCCGACGGCGCCATCGGCCACGTTGACCGCACCGCCACCGGCGACTGGCTGTTCACATCCCTCGCCGGCCCGCTGGCCGCGGCCGGCATCCACGACCTGAGCGACATCCGCCATGTGCGGCCCGACGGCCGGGGCGGCGCCACCTTTGTCACCCGCTCCCATGTGCTGCGCTGGGACAGCCGGACGTTTTCCTCCTGGCCCCTGCCCAATCCCCCCCGCTCCTTCATCTTCGAGTATCGCGGTGCCGTGCATGTCTACCAGGATGGGGTCGGCTTGCTCCGCGTCGGGGAAGACGGTCCCACCGTCTGGCTCGCGGAAGCCGGCCTGCCCGAGCGCCAGCCCATCACCGGCCTCGTCGAGCTGCCCGGCGACGAGTCCCTTGCCCTGTTCTTCAACGACGAGATCTACCGCCGCAGCGCCACCGGGCAATGGACCCGCCTGGCCGACCTGGCCCCGATCATCCGGGGTCGGCGGGCCCTCCACTTTGCCCGGGTCGACCCCGACACCATCGCCATCGGCTTCGCCTACGGCGGCGTGCTGCTCTGCCGCAACGACGGCTCGCTGATCAGCCTCATCAACACGCAGAACGGCCTGCCCGATGACAACACCGACGCGTTGCTCAGCGACGGCGCGGGCGGGCTCTGGATCGGCACCGGCACGGGTCTCACGCGGCTGGTCGGCCCGGGCCGGGCCTCGCTCTTCGACCAGCGCGCCCGTATCGCGAACGGCGTCATCCGGCGCGTGCTTGAGCATAACGGCCGGCCGTTTGTCGTCACTTCCCGCCGCGCCTACGACCTGGTGCCCACGCCGCTGACCGAGCCCGCGCGCTTCAACCGGCTGGAGATCATCTGGCCGCAGTTGCGCGAGGGAATCGCCCATCGCGGCCGGCTCTGGCTCGCCGGCACGGGCGGCCTGTGGCTGGTGCAGGCGGGCAGTGCCGTGCGCGAGCCCGCGGTCACCACCGACGTCGTCGAGGTGCTGGCTCCCTCCTGGCTGCCGGAGGGGCTCGTTTACCTCGACCGCACCCGGATCCATGCCCTGCTCCCCCGGGAGCCGGCCGGCTGGCAGTCGGTTGACCTCCAGCAACCGATCGACAGTCTGCCCGTTTCGGCGTTGGAAGACCAAGGCGGCCGGCTGTGGGTTTCCACCCGCAACGGTCACGTCCACGTCTACACTTGGGATCCGGCCGGCCGCACCCTGCAACGGATCGCCCATCATGCGCCGGGCAGCGGCGGCCTGCCCCCCGGGCTGCAACGGCCGCAACTCGCCCTGCTCGGCGACCGGGTGGCGCTCTTCACCGACACGGAGATCCTCGCGAGCGCCGAGCCGGCCGCGGGTTTCGCCAAGGTGCCGGCCCTCGCCGATTTTTCCGCCGATGCCGCCCTGCCGTTGCTCGACGGCTCGGCCCTGTGGAGCGTGCAATTCAAGCCCTCGGGCAATGCCGCGCCGCATGCCCTCATCCGCGTGAACCGCGACCGGTCGGCCAACGGCTTCACCTGGGAGCCCCTCACCGCCCCGGGACTCGACCACGTCGCCGACATCACCAGCCTGAGCCTGACCGGGCCGGCCGGCGCCGAGGTGCTGTGGGTGGGCGGGGAAACAGCGCTGCTCCGGCTGGATCTGCCCGCGCTGCAACCGGCGAAGGCCATGCCGCCGGTGCGCCTGCAGGAGGTGCAGGTGGATGCAGCCCGCCATGCGATGCTGCAACCCGGGACCACCGCCGAGTTCGCCTCCCGGGTCAGCCGGCTGGAATTCCGTTTCGCCGCATCGGTCAGCGACCCCCGCCTGCTGTTCCAGACCCGCCTCTCCGGCGTCGAGGAAAACTGGTCGGTGCCCTCCCCGTCGGCGCAGCGCGAGTTCACGGGCCTCGCGCCCGGCACCTACGAGCTCCAGCTCCGCGCGGTCGACCGCTTTGGCCGCATCGGGCCGGTGACAGGTTACGCCTTCCGCCTGGCCGCGCCATGGTATCTGCGCCCACCGGCCCTCGCCGGCTGGGTGCTGCTGCTGGCCGTGGTCGCCCGGGGCGCGGTCAAGTGGCGCGTGCGCCGCCTCAAGCTCCAGGCCGCCCGGCTTGAGCAGCTGGTCAACGACCGCACGCGCGAGCTCTCGCTGTCGAACACCGCCCGGGCCGAGTTTCTCGACAGCCTCAGCCACGAGCTGCGCAGGCCGCTCAACGGCATCCTCTCCCTCATCCGCCGCCTGGAGGAAACCAGCCTCAGCGACCGGCAGCGGGAACACGCACAGCTGCTGCGCCAGGGCACCGAGAGCCTCGCCCGCGTCTGCGACGAGGTGCTGAACTTCTCCGCGCTGGAATACGGCGCCGTGGCGCTGGAGGAGCGCCCCTTCCGCCTCGGCGGCCTGCTGGAGGCCGTCGTCGCCGAGTTCGGAGGGGCGGGCCCGGCCCCGGCCGTGCACCTGCCGGCGGATCTCGCGGACGAATTCACCGGGGATTACGCCAAGCTCAAGACCGTCGTGGGAAATTTCCTCGCCAATGCGCAAAAGCACGCCGCTGGCGCGCCGGTCGAGATCGCCGCGAGCTGTGCCGCCATGCCCGGCGGCGGGGCGAACGTGCTCATCGAGGTGGCCGACGGCGGCCCCGGCGTGCCCGCGGAGGAGCAGGAGCTGATCTTCAAGCGCTTTGTCCGCGGCAGCCATGCCAAGCAGCACCGCGTGCCGGGCACGGGCATCGGCCTGGCCACCTGCCGCGCCATGGCCCGGCTGATGGGAGGCAGCGTCGGCGTGGAAAGCCCGTCCGACCGGGCGCGGGAGCACGGCTGGCCGGGGCCGGGCAGCACCTTTTTCGTGCGGGTGCCGCTGCGGCGAACCGCCCCGGGACCGGCTAGCTCCGCGGCGGCCCCTCGGGAATCCGCGTGAACCCCTTCTCGATGGCGTAGCGGATCAGCTGCGGCGTGCTGTGCATGTCGAGCTTCGCCATGATGTTCAGGCGGTGGTTCTTGGCCGTGCTCGCGCTGATCTTGAGCCGGGTCGCGATCTGGTCGTTGGTCAGGCCTTCGCCGATCAGGCGCAATACGCCCTGCTCGCGGTCGGAAAGGATCTTGTCGAAGGCCGCGGGGTTGGCCCGCACCGAGGCCTTCAGCCGCTGCACCAGCGAGGAGACGTATTGCTGGCCGTCGAGCACGGCCGTGATGGCCTCGCGCAGGATGCGGACCGGCTGCTCGTTCTTGTCGAGGATGCCGTGCACGCGCGAACTGAGGGCGCGGTGGAGGGTGAACTCGTCGATGTGCGAGGAGAGCGCGATGATCTTCGCCGACGGGGCCAGGGCAAAGAGCTCCGGCACCAGGTCGAGACCGTCGCCGTCCGGCAGGACCAGGTCGAGGATCACCAGCTCGGGCGGGGCCTCCCGGCAAAGCGCCAGCGCGTCCGCCCGGGTGCCGGCGGTGCGGACGCCGGCCTTCGGCAACGCCTGCTTGCACGCCAGGGCGAGGAGCTCGCGCACCATCGTCTGGTCTTCGATGACGAGGACTTTCATGGCGGGGGCGCCGGCTCAGCGCAGCCCCGCCTGCTCGGGCTTGAGGCCGCGGGCCTTCAGCGCCGCGGCCACGGCCTTCAGGTCGAGCTTCGCGCCGGGCTTCACGTCATTCCGCTTGAACCAGCCCTGGTTCATCTCGAGGCAGAACTGGATGTTCCGGCTGCGCGAGGCCACCTGGCGCTCGTCCAGCGGGTGCATCGGGTAGATTTCCTTCAGCTCGCCCGCCGGGTCGAAAAAGCCGATGTCCAGCGGCAGGGTCGTGTTGCGCATCCAGAAGCCCTGCTGCTGCGGGGCCGTGAAAACGAAGAGCATGCCCTCGTCCTCGCCCATGCTCTTCCGGAACATGAGCCCCTTCTGCACCTCGGGCGCCTTGGCCGCGATCTGCATCTGCACGGTGCGGTCGCCGACCTTGATGGCGAAACGGTCGTCCACCGTCTTCGGCTCGGCGTTCCGGGCGGCATCGGCCCCCCCGCAGGCGGTCAGGAGGGAGCACAGGGCGAGGAGGGGCAGCAAACGGCGGGAAAACATTTTTGCGTTTTGGTGTGATTCCCTAGCTAATGCCGGCCAGCCACAATTCAACCCATCTCTCACGTGCCCCGCACTCCCCCGCCCCCGCTCCTCTACGCCGACACCCAGACCAGCGCCGACATGCTCTATTTCGGCCGCGTCGAGGTGCACGACCCGTTCATCGCCTTCGGCGCCGGCGGCAAGAAAGTCACCCTCCAGGGCTCCCTCGAGTTCGGCCGGGTCAAGCGGACCTCCGATTTCGACCTGGTGCTGCCGTTCGAGGACTGGCTGGCCCGCGCCCGCGAGCGCCACGGCCCGAAGGCCCATGTCCCCGAGATCATCGCCTGCGCCGCCCGGCACTACGGCATCCGCACGTTCCGCGTGCCGCCCAACTTTCCCGCCCTGCTCCACCAGAAGCTGACCAAACTGGGCCTGCGGCTGGTCTTCCCGGACGGCCTGCTTTTCCCGGAGCGCGAGATCAAGTCCCCCTGGGAGGCGGACTGCATCCGCGAGGGCAACCGGCTGTGCTCGGTTGGCTACACCGTGGCGGAGAAAATCCTGCGCGCCGCGAGGATCAAGGGCCGCACGCTCCTCCACCGCGGCAAGGTCCTCACCTCGGAGGCGCTGCGATTCGAACTCGAAACCGCCATCCGCGAGCAGGGCGGCGACCCGCGCGACACCATCGTCGCGGGTGGCGACCAGGCCTGCGACCCGCACGAGCGCGGCTCGGGCCCGCTCCGGCCGCACGAACTCATCATCATCGACATCTTCCCGCGCGTCCTGAAAACCGGCTACCACGGGGACATGACCCGCACCTATTTGAAGGGCCGTCCCCGCGAGGTGCAGCGCCGGCTCGTAGCCACCGTGCGCGAGGCCCAGAAGCGCGCGACCAGGGCCATCAAGGCCGGGGTCGACGGCCGCGTCGTGCACGCCGCGTGCGCCGACTGTTTCACCGAGGCCGGCTACGAGACCAAGCGCACCAAGAACGGCGCCGTCGGCTTCATCCACGGCACTGGCCACGGCCTCGGCCTCGCCGTGCACGACCCCGGCCGCATGTCCCCCAGCGTGGCCTACCCGCTGAAAAAAGGCTCCGTGCTGACGGTTGAGCCGGGCCTCTATTATCCCGGCCTCGGCGGCTGCCGCTGGGAGGACGTCGTCTGGGTCACCGCCACCGGCTCGCAACCGCTCTCGAAGCATCCCTACCAGTGGGAAATCCGCTGAGCCGTGCCTGAACTGGCCGAGGTTGAGTTCTTCCGCAAGCGCTGGGCCGCGGGACACGGCGCCAAGGTGCTCGGCGTGCGCCTGCACGAGGGCAAGAAGGTCTTCCGCGGCACCAGCACCTCGCAGCTGAAGAAAAAACTCACCGGCGCGACGCTGCTCGGCTCGGAGACCGCGGCCAAGCAGATGCTCTTCCGCTTCAGCGGCGGCGGCTGGGTGGGCATCCACCTCGGCATGAGCGGCGAGCTGCGCGTCGAGGCCCCGGATTATCCGCCGGCCAAGCACGACCATTTCATCCTCGTCCAAAAGCGCCGCCAGCTGGTCTTCAACGATCCGCGCATGTTCGGCCGCGTGCTCTTCGCCACCGGACCGAAAGCGCCGGCGTGGTGGACGCGCATCGCGCCGGCCATTCTTTCGGGCGAGTTCACCCTTGCGGCCGTCACCCGGTTCCTGGGGCGCCGCGCCCGCGCGCCGATCAAGGCCGTGCTGTTGATGCAGGAACGCTTCCCCGGCATCGGCAACTGGATGGCGGACGAGGTGCTCTGGCGCGCCGCGATTCACCCCAAGCGGCCCGCGGGCTCGCTCACGCCGGCCGAGGTGAAAGTCCTGCACCGCGAATGCCGCAACGTCTGCCGGCTGGCACTGCGCACCATTGCGGGCCGGGGCCGCTATCTGCCGCCGCATCTTAACGCGCACATCCCCAAAACCTGGCTGTTCTGGCACCGCTGGGAGGACGGCGGCCGCTGCCCGCGCACGAAAAAGCCGCTGGTGCGCGAGGAGGTCGGCGGCCGCACAACGTGCTGGTCGCCGGCGCGGCAGAAGCTACGCTGACGCCATGGCCGCCAAGACCCGACTCGACGAACTGCTGGTGGCGCGCGGCCTCGCGCCGTCCCGCGCCCAGGCCAAGGCGCTCATCATGACCGGCCGCGTCCGCCACGGCACCGAGCGGCTCGACAAGCCGGGCAAGGAATACCCCGCCGACTTCGAGCTCAGCGTCGACCAGCCGCCGCGCTTCGTCAGCCGCGGGGGCGAGAAGCTCGCCGCCTTCCTGGAAAAATTCCCCGTCGACCTGGCCGGGGCGCACGTCCTCGACGTCGGCGCCTCGACCGGCGGCTTCACAGACTGCGCCCTGCAGGCCGGCGCCGCCTCCGCCACCTGCGTGGACGTCGGCCACAGCCAGCTGCACGACAAGATCCGCCGCGATCCGCGCGTCACCAACCTGGAGAAAACCAACGCCCGCCACCTCGCGCCCGGGATGCTGCCCCGGCCGGACTACGACGCGCTCGTCATGGACCTTTCCTTCATCTCGCTGAAGAGCGTGCTGCCCGCCGTGTGGCCGTTCCTGCGTCCCGGCGGCACGCTGATCGCGCTGGTGAAGCCCCAGTTCGAGGCCGGCAAGGCGGAGGTGGACAAGGGCCAGGGCATCATCCGCGACGACGCCGTGCGCGCGCGGGTCATGACCGAGGTCCGCGAGTTCGCCCTGCGCGAGCTGGCCGGGGCCCGGCTCCGCGGCGAGATGGAGAGCCCGGTCCACGGGGCCGACGGCAACCGCGAGTTCCTGCTCGGCCTGACCAAGGCGGCGGGCCGCGGCTAAATTGGTGTTCCAATATCCGCGTTTATCCGCGTAATCAGCGGGCACCCACCATGTCGCCTTTCCGCAAACTGGCCTTCGTCTACAATTCGGAGAAACCGGGTGCCGCCGAGCTGGCGCATGAATTGATGGAGATCGCCCGGCTGGGCGGCGCGAAGAAGCTGAAGCTCACCGGCGATCGCAAGCTCCCGCGCGGCTATTTCAAGGACTGCGACGCCTGCTGCGTCATTGGCGGCGACGGCACGCTGCTCGGCGCCGTCCGGGGGGCGGCCGCGGCCGACATCCCGATCATCGGCGTCAACCAGGGCAGCCTCGGCTTCCTCACCACCTTCTCGGCCGACGAGGCCCGCGCGCAGTTCGCCGCGCTGCTGGAGGGCGATTACCAGCTCGCCCGGCGCGCGCTCCTGGACTGCAAGACCGGCCCGCGGCGCAGCGACGTCGCCTTGAACGACGTGCTGATCAAGGACGCCAAGCCCTCGCGCATCGTCCGCCTCGAGGTCTACGCCAACGACAAGCTGGTCACCGAATACACCTGCGACGGCCTCATCTTCTCCACGCCGACCGGCTCCACTGCCTACAACCTGGCGGCCGGCGGCCCGATCATCCACCCGCAGGCCGAGGTGATCGCGATGACCCCCATCTGCCCCCACACCCTGAGCAACCGCACGATCATCTTCCGCCACGACGTGAAGCTCCGCGTGGTCAACTGCACCGCCGGCTCGCGGCTGCTCGTCGCCATGGACGGCCAGCGCAACATGGTGGTGACGGAAGGCGCCCCGGTGCAGATCTCGATCGACAGCCGCACCCTCTCCCTCGCGCAGCGGCGCGACTACTCCCACTACGAGGTCATGCGCACCAAGCTCAAGTGGAGCGGCGGCCTGACTGAGAAAAAATGAGGCCCGGCCGCGCTCCGAGGGGCGCCCAGGCATGAGTATCGCCCGGCCCGTCCGCCATAGGCTTGGCGGCGGCGGAAGCGGCGGCCTGCTGGAGAAGAAATAAACCCCGGCGTTGCGGCCGGGGTCGTGGCGATCAGGCGGAAAGCGGCTTACTTCTTCTCTTCCTTGGCGGCCTTCTTGGCTTCCTTGGCCGCTTCCTTCTCCGCCTTTTTGGCGGCCTTTTCGGCGTCCTCACCGGCCTTGCGGGCGGCCTTCTCGTTTTCATCGAGTTTGCCGTCCTTGTTGGTGTCGTATTTGGCGAGGTTCTCCTCCTTCGTCGCCTTCGCCTTGGCGGCGATATCAGCCTTCCAGGCGGCGGTTTCGGCATCATCCAGCACGCCGTCCTTGTTGGCGTCGTATTTCGCCAGCGTTTCCTTGGAGGGTTTCCTGTCCTTGGCTGCACCTTCCTCCGCCTTGGCCATTGTCACCGTGAACAAAAGCGCCAGTGAACCCAGCGCGATCCTTAGGATGAAACTAAGCGTTTTCATGGGAACGCCAAGCTAACGGCCGGCCCGGCCCGCGACAAACAGCGCCCAACGCCTGAATTCAGGCGCCTAAATTCATCATGGCTTGACCACCAGTTGCACCCGGCTGGCCGGTTGGAAATACCGCCGCGCAAAGGCCTGCGCATCGGCCAGCGTCACGGCATCGATGCGCGCATCGTAGGTGCGCCAGTCGTTGACGGGCAGGCCGTAGACCGCGTTCAGCGCCGACTGCATGGCGCGGGCCGAGTTGGTCTGCATCCCCATCCGCTTGCCGGCCTTGAGCCGGGTCTGGCAGCGGGCGAGTTCCTCCGCGGTCACGCCCCCGCCCTGCACGCGGGCGATCTCCAGGTTCAGCTCCTCGATGACCTCGCCGTAGCGCTGCGGGCTCGTGCCGGCGAAGAAGTAGAACATGCCGGTGTCGAGGCCGACGATGCGGCTGGAGCGGACGAAATACGCCAGGCTCTTCTGCTCGCGCACGCGCTCGAAGAGGTTCGATGACATGCCGCTGAACAGCTCGTCCATCACCTCGCTGACGTGATAGTCCGGCGCGTGCAGGCCCGGCCCCGGGAAGGCCTGGAAGACGATCGCCTGCTGGCGCGGCTGCATCTCGGTGAAATCGCCCGCGTTGATCTTGACGGGCGCCGTCGCCCTGGCCGCCGCGCCCTTGGGCAGCTTGCCGAGAAACGCCTTCAGCTTGGGCCCGAGTTTTTTCGGGTCGAAGTCGCCCGCCACGGCCAGCACCGCGTTGCCGCTCACGACCAGCCGCCGGTGCAGGGCCCGCAGGTCGGCCACCGCGATGGCCTTCAAGCCGGCTTCGTCGCCGCTGCTCTCGATGGCGAAGGGATGCGCGCCGAAGAATTTCGCGCGCATCGCCTTCCGGCCGACGGTCACGACGTCGTCCAGACCTTCCTTGAGGGCCGCGAGCGCCGACTCGCGCTCGACCTCGAGCCGCGCGGGCTTGAAGGCCGGCCGCAGCACGGCGTCGCTCATCAGCTCCAGCGCCAGGTCGGCGTCGCCCGGCAGCACCTCGGCCATGAGGCCGAAGCTGTTGTTGCCGGAAAAATCCTCGAACATGCCGCCGACTTCCTCGATGGCGCGGGCCACCTCCTCGGCCGAGCGTTTCGCGGTGTCCATGGACAGCAGCGTGGCCATGAGGTTGGTCAGGCCGCGGCGGTCCGCCGGCTCGAACATCGGCCCGCCGGCCAGCGCGAGGCGCAGGTGCAGGTTGGGCAGCTGCTTGTTCGGCTGGAGCAGGAGCCGGGCGCCGTTGGGGAGCGTGAGCTCGGAAAAATCCAGCGAAGCGGACAGGCCGACGGCGGGACCGACCGCCTTGGCGGCCGCGCTCACCGGGTTCGAGGAGACCACCGTCAGTTTTTCCGGCACCAGGTAGGTGCGCATCACCCGCTGCAGGCTGGCGGGCGTCAGGGCGAACAGGCGCTCGAAGTAAGTCCGCGAGTAGTTGATGTCACCCACGACGACCTCACCGGCGCCGAGGCGCGAGGCCTGGCCGGACATGGTCTTACGGGAGTTGATCTCGGAGGTGACCGCCTGGCGGACGGCCTTGGCGAGGGCCTTCGGGCTGATGCCCTTTCTCTCGATGCGGGCGAGCTCGGCGAGAATGGCCGCCTCGGCGGCGACGCGCTTGTCGGGGTCCGCCAGGTAGGAAACGTAGAACAGGCCGCTCGTGCCGGGGCTCCACGACATCGCGTCGATCGAGTGCACCAGGCGGGCCTTTTCGCGGATGGCCTGCCAGAGCAGCGAGCTGTCGCCGTTGCCCAGCACCATCGCGAGCATGTCGAGCGCCGGGGCGTCGGGATGCGTCAGGCCCGGGATCTGCCAGCCGAGGCCGGCACGCGACACCTGGACGTCCTCGTGCAGGTGCTGGTCGCGGCGCGATAGCTGGAGCGGCTCGTCGGGCACGAGCACGGGGGCGAGGCGCACGCGCGGGGCCCGGCCGAAGTGTTCCGCGATGGCCGCCCGCGTGGCGGCCGGGTCGAAGGCGCCGGCGATGACCACCACCAGATTGTTCGGCACATAGCGGGCGCGGTAATAGGCCAGCAGGTCCTCGCGGGTGTTGGCGGCAAAGACGTCGCGGTGGCCGATGATGGGCTGGCGGTAGGGATGCGCGCGGAACGCTGTCTCGAACAGGGCCTGCGAGAGCCGCTGGTCGGGGTCGTCGAGGCACATGTCGATCTCGCGGAGGATGACGTCCTTTTCCTTGGTCACCTCCTCGGCCGGCAGGGTCGAGTGCAGCGTGGCGTCGGCGAGCAGGTCGATGGCCACGGCGGTGTGGTTGGCCGGCACGTCGATGTAATAGACGGTGCGGTCGAAGGTCGTGTAGGCATTGATGTAGCCGCCGTGCGCCTGGACGGTCGCGGAGATCTCGCGGCCCGCGCGGCGCTCCGTGCCCTTGAAGAGCATGTGCTCGAGGTAATGCGACAGCCCGGCGCCGAGGTGCGCGCCCTCGTGGATGCTGCCGGTTTTCACCCACACCTGCACCGAGGCCACGGGCGCGGCGGTGTCGTGGCGGAGCAGGACGGTGAGGCCGTTGGGCAGGGTGTAGCGCTCGACCGGCTCGCGCCAGAGGCTTTCCAACAAGGCAAGGTCGCGCGAACGGGCGGGCAGGGATTTGGCCATGGAGAGAAAATGCGGCCCGCTCAGGCGGCGCCGGAATTGCCGCGGGCGCGACGCGCACCGGACGGCTGGAAGGGCTTCACGAACGCCTCGTCGAAATCATAAATGTCCGCGAAGTCCTCGCGCCGGTCGTTCTCGGTTTTGCTGAAGACATTATACTCGATGAGATTGAAGACGATGTCGCCGAAGTCCGTGCAGCGGCGGATGCCCCAGTTGGTGAGCACGGTCTTGGTCATCGGCCCGTATTGGTCGAGCGCGTAGGCGCGGATGCCCTCGAGCAGCTCGGCGCCGGTGACGTGCTGGGACTTGCCGGTGCGCTCGGGTTGCTTGCGCTTCACTTCCTTGACGGTGTGGTCGAGGGCCTGCCGGACAAAGTTGTAGGCCTTGCGGTCAAAGCGCGTGTCCTCTTTACAAATCAACCCGACGATTTCGGAGAATTCCAAGTCTTGCATGAATTTCAGTGACAATAGCTAGCACAGCCCGCGGCCGGCCGCAACCCCGCAGCGGAATTGCCGGGGCCGCCCGACAGGGGGTCGGACCCCGTGCATTTCGTCGCAGGAATGTAGCCGCTGGCTAAACTTCAACTCGCGTTTCTCCACCCATAATGCATAAAAACCGCGGTATACCCCATGATTTCCGCGACTCAGTCGAACCATCCCCTGGCCGCTGTCGCCAGTTCTGCTCCCCGTGAGTCCGCGTTGGAAGAAGCCCGCACCCGCATCCGCCAGGCGCGCATGCGCATCACCAAGCCCCGCCTCGCCATCATCGAGTCGCTCCAGCGCCATGAAGGCCCGGTCAGCATTGAGCGCATCCACCAGGAACTGGGCGCCAAGGTGTGCGATCTGGTGACCGTCTACCGCTGCCTGGCGGCCTTCGAACAGCTTGGCATGGTCCGCCGCAGCTACCTGCACAACGGCACCTGCCTCTACGAGCTCACGCTGGGCACCCCGCGCCACTATCACATCATCTGCAAGGCCTGCGGCGCCACCGACCGCGTGGACTACTTCCCGGTCGAGGGGGTCGAGCGTTTGCTGCAGGACCGCGGATACACCCAGGTCAGCCATGTCGTCGAGTTCTTCGGCGTATGCCCGCAATGCCAGCAGACCGCCCCCGCCCGCAACGCCCTCCCGGCGATCCCGGGCGAACGTCTCTGAGCTTCCGCTCAACTCTGCTTTCCAGGCGCGGCCCAAGCCGCGCTTTTTTATTGGTCGAGCCGGTTGACCGCCCGCACCCATTCGGCGACCGGCACCCCACCCTCGAGGTGTTCGCGCCGGATCCGGTCGAAGCGCTCGGGTGTGACCTGAGCATACCACACGCCCTCGGGATAAACGACGAGCCACGGCCCGTCATGGCACATCCGCAGGCACGCGGCCTTGGTGCGCAGCATCGGTTCCGCGCATTCCTTGAGGGAAGCCTTGAGGTGCTCCCAGGTCTTCAACCCGTCCGCGGTCGAACAACAGTCGGGCCCGGTGCACAGGAAAAGGTGCCGGCGGGCCGCCGGACCGCCGATTTCCTCAAAGGTCTTGGCACCCATGGATCGCTCAACCTTTCAACGCCGCGCCGTAATTCGCCTCGGCCTGCGTCCAGTTGAGCACGTTCCAGAACGCGTTCACGTAGTCGGCCCGACGATTCTGGTAGTGCAGGTAATACGCATGCTCCCAGACATCGAGGCCGATGATCGGCTTCGCCCCGTCGCTCAGCGGCGAGTCCTGGTTGGCCGTGGAGTGCACCACGAGCTTGCCGTCCTTCAGGCTCAGCCAGGCCCAGCCGCTGCCGAAGCGCTTCATGGCCGCGTCGGCAAAGAGCTTCTTGAAGTCATCCATCGAGCCAAACGCCGCCGCGATCGCGACCGGCAGCTGCTGGACGGACATGCCCGTCGCCGGCGAGATGACCTGCCAGAAGAAGGCGTGGTTCACATGCCCGCCGGCGTTGTTGCGGATGCCGGTGCGGAAGGCCTCGGGCACGCTGCCCAGGTCGCGCACCAGCGCCTCCGGGCCGCGGGCCAGCAGGTCCGGGTGGTCCTTGAGCAGGTTCTTCGCGTTGGTGATGTAGGCCTGGTGATGCTTGGTGTGGTGGATCTCCATGGTCCGTGCATCAAAGTGCGGCTCGAGGGCACCATAGGCGTAGCCCAGCGGAGGGAGTTCCCAGCCGAGGGCCGGGGTCGCGGCGGTTTCCGCCGCCCGGACCTTCGTCAGGCCGAGGCTGGCGACGGCCACACCCGTGCCGATGATCTTGAGGGCTGCGCGGCGCGTGAACTGCGGGGTATCGGGAGCATTCATGGCCGAAACCATGACCGCAAATGCCCGTGATGCAAGGTCGTCACCATGGGGCCTGCCCCCCAGCCCGGGTGACGCTCAGGCCAGTTGCTTCCGGACGATCGTGTCCACCAGCTGCGGGTTGGCCTTGCCCTTCGAGGCCTTCATCACGGCACCCTTGATGGCGTTGAGGGCCTTTTCGTTGCCGTTCTTGAACCCCGCGGCCGCCTGCGGGTTCGCCGCGATGGCGTCGGCGACCCACTGCTCGAGCTCGCCGGTGTCGGTGGATTGCTTCAACCCCTTGCGTTCGACGATGGCCTCGGGCCGGTCGCCGGTCGCGAACATGTCGACGAAGACCTCCTTGGCGATGTTGCTGGAGATGACGCCGGACTCGACCAGCGCGACCAGGCCGGCGATGTGCGCGGGCCGGATCTTGCTGTCAGCCAGCCCCACCCCGGCCGCGGAGAGTTCGCGCTGGAGGTCGTTGGCGATCCAGTTGGCCGCCGCCTGCGGCTTGCCACCCAGCTGCGCGGCCTCCTCGAAGAAGGCGCACAGCTCCGGCTGCGGCACCAGCACCGAGGTGAGCGTGTAGGGCAGCTGGAATTGATCGAAGTAGCGCCGCTGACGGTCGAACAGGCGCTCGGGCACGGTGGCGCGGATCGCGGCCAGCCAGGCCTCGTCCACCTTCACCGGCATGAGGTCGGGGTCCGGGAAATAGCGGTAATCGTGCGCCATTTCCTTCGAGCGCATGGCGGCGGAGGCGCCGGCCTCGCCGTCGTATTGGCGGGTCTCCTGCACGATGGTCCCGCCGCTGCCGACGACCGCGATCTGCCGGCGGATCTCGTGGGCGATGCCGTCGCGCACGAACGAAATGGAGTTGAGGTTCTTGAGCTCGACCTTGGTGCCGAGCTTCGTCTCGCCCACGGGGCGGATCGAGATGTTCGCGTCGCAGCGCAGCTGGCCCTTCTCCATGTCGCAGTCGGAGATGCCGCCCTGCACCATCGCGAGGCGCAGCGCGGTCAGAAAGGCAAAGGCCTCCTCGGCGCTGTGCATCGCCGGCTCGGAGACGATCTCCATCAGCGGCGTGCCGGCGCGGTTGTAGTCGACCAGCGAGTCGCTGGCGCCGTGCGTGAGCTTGCCGACATCCTCCTCGAGGTGGATGCGCGTCAGCGGGATCTGCTTGTGCTCGCCCATGACGTTGCGCGACGGGCCGGGCAGCTCGATCTCGACCGAACCGCCGAGGCAGATCGGCTGGTCGTATTGCGAGATCTGGTAGTTCTTCGTCGAGTCGGGATAGAAGTAGTTTTTGCGGTCCCACTTGCAGACCGGCGCGATGGCACAGTTGAGGATCAGCCCCGCCTTGATGATCTTGTCGAGCGCCTCCTTGTTCATCACCGGCAGCGCCCCGGGCAGCGCCAGCACGACGGGATCAGTGAGTGTGTTCTCCGGCTCGCCGTAGCCGGCGGCGACGCGCGTGAACATCTTCGACGCCGTCTTCAGCTGCACGTGGACCTCGAGTCCGATGACCGCTTCGTAGTTCATGACAGCACCGGGTGTTTGGTATGCCAGTCGTGCGCCGACTCGTAGGCGTGCGCCACCGCGAGCAGATCGGCCTCCTGGAAGGGACGGCCGATGAGCTGCAGGCCGATGGGCAGGCCGCCGCCGGTGAAACCGCACGGGATCGAAATGCCCGGCAGGCCGGCGAGGTTCACACTGATCGTGTAGATGTCGGTCAGATACATCGCCAGCGGGTCGGCGGATTTCTCGCCGAGTTTGAACGCCGGCACCGGCGACGTCGGCGACAGCAGCGCATCGCAGTCGCGCAGGACGGCGGTGAACTCGTTGCGGATGAGCGTGCGGACCTTCTGGGCGCGGAGGTAATAGGCGTCGTAGTAGCCGCTGCTCAGCACGTGGGTGCCGAGGATGATGCGGCGCTTCACCTCGGGACCGAAACCCTCGGCGCGCGACCGGGCGTAAATATCGATGGCATCCTTCGCCGCCGCGGACCGGTGGCCGTAGCGGATGCCGTCGTAGCGCGCCAGGTTCGACGAGGCCTCGGCCGTCGCGATGAGGTAATACACCGCAATGGCGTGTTCCGCCGCGAGCGGCAGCGACACCTCTTTGATCTCACAGCCCTGCTGCCGGTAAAACCCGATGGCCTGCTTCACGGCCGTGCCAATTTCCGGGTCGAGGCCGGCGCCAAAGAACTCCTTCGGCACGCCGAGGCGCCACGGGCCTTTCTTCGCCGTGAGTCCGGCGCGATAGTCCGGCACCTCCGCCTTGAACGAAGTCGAGTCGCGCGGATCGTGGCCGGCGATGACGCCGAGCAGCATCGCCGCATCTTCCACGGTGTGCGCCATGGTGCCGATCTGGTCGAGCGATGACGCGTAGGCCGCCAGCCCGTAGCGGGAAACGAGTCCGTAGGTCGGCTTGAGGCCGACGATGCCGCACAGCGCCGCCGGCTGGCGGATGGAACCGCCGGTGTCGGAACCCAGCGTCAGGGGCAGCTCGCCCGCGGCCACCGCGGCGGCCGAGCCGCCCGAGCTGCCGCCCGGCACCCGCGTCAGGTCCCACGGGTTGGCCGTCGGGCCGAAGGCGGAATTCTCCGTCGAGGAGCCCATGGCGAACTCGTCCATGTTCAGCCGGCCGAACGGGATCGCGCCCGCCGCCTTGAGCTTGGACGTCACGGTGGCGTCGTAGGGTGAAACGAAGTTCGCGAGCATCCTGCTCGAGCACGTGAGCGGCTGGCCCTCGACGGCGATGACGTCCTTCAGGCCGACCGGGATGCCGTCGAGCGGGCCCCTCGCCTGCCCGGCGGCCCGGCGCTCGTCGGCGGCCTCTGCCAAGGCGAGCGCACCGGCCTCGTCATAGGAATTGAACGCCCTCACGCGGCCGTCCACCGCCTTGGTCCGCGCGAGGCAGGACTGCAGGAGCTCGACCGAGGACAGCTTTCCCGCGGCGAGCAGCGCCGCCAGCCGGGCGGCGGGTTGGTAAATGAGGTCGTCCGCCATCGCCTACTCCACGACTTTGGGGACCACGATCATGTTCTGCCGCTGCGCCGGCGCGTTGCGCAGCGCGGCCTCGACCGTCAGGCCGGGCTGCGCGACATCAGCCTGCCAGACATTGAAGACCGGCGAGGCGTGGGCCATCGGCTCGACCCCCGTCACGTCCACCTGCCTCAGCTTCTCGACATAGTGCAGGATGTCGCCGAGCTGATGGGCGAACTGGGCCTTCTCCGCGTCGCTCAAAGCGAGGCGGGCGAGGTTCGCCACATAGTCGAGGTTGAGGTCGGAATTGTTGCTCATGCGGGCAGCCGGTGCACCCAGCAGGCAGGCGGTGGAAGCGGGGGTTGGCAACCGGCAAAAACGCCCGTGACACACGCTGGATGGGAGCTTGAACCTAGGGGACAAGTAGCCTAACCGTCACCCGTGCTCCTTTTCAAAAAGATCCTCAACTTCAAGGGCGAAAGCGGCCTGGGCGACAAACGAGGCGCCACCCGATACCCGGTCGGAGCCAAATTTCCCCTGAAGGCCAAGGTCACCATGGTTGGCCGCGACGGCGAGGGAAATGTCCTCAAGGCCGATGACAACCGGGCCATGGACTGGGGCGGGCAGCTGGTGAACATGTCGGCCGGCGGCGTCAGCATGCGGCTGCATCCCGCGGCCATGGGCGAACGCGGGGAAAACTGCCGGCTGAAGCTGGAGCTGGACCACCGGCTCTTCGAGATTGACGGCACCATCGCCCACTTCTGGTCGGGCCCCCAGCACGCCACGGTCGGCATCGCCCTGACCTTTCCGGACAGCCATACCCAGAAGGCCTTCCGCCAGCTGGTCGAGCCCGTGGCCGTCGGCGCGGGCCTGGAGGCCGTGGACAAGGTGAAGCAGGATGTCGAGGGCCTGCAAAAGGAACAGTATGTCAGCGACGCGGAGACGGTGCTGAGCATCTGGCGCGATGCCAGCGGCAAGGTGATCGAGCACTTCGAGCTGCTCACCCACGGCTATTACATCCGCGGCAGCGCCCAGTCCCCCGCCCTCCAGATCGGCGCCGTCGCCGGCACCAAGGCCGGCCTGACGCCCACGCAGACCAACGAGGTGCGCGAGCTTTTCAAGCTGATCGTGCCGAACGTCCCCAAGGGCGTGCCGACGGAGGTGCGCGCGTTCCTCGAGCGGTTCGCGACCTAGCCGGTCACGCCCGCACGGTCATCGAGCCGTCGGCCGCGACGGCCTGCTGGATCTTCGCGAAGACCGCGTTGACCTCGTCATCCGTCAGCGTGCGTTCCGCCGAGCGGAACGAGAGCGCGAAGGCCAGGCTCTTCTTCCCCTCGGGCAGTCCCTTGCCCGAGTAGACGTCGAACACGGTGACCGACTCGACCGCGAAGGCCGCGCCCGCCGTCGCCGCGCGGGCCGCCTTGAGCAACCAGGCCTGCACTTCGCCGGCATGGCGCGCGGCATCGACGACCAGCGCGAGGTCGCGCAGCGCCGCCGGAAAAAGGCTGAAGGGCTGGTAGCGGCGGTGGCCGCCCGCGGCGGCGAGCCTGGTCGGCAGGAGCGCGAGCGTGCCCGCCCACACCTTGCCCTCGATGCCGGCGGCCCGGACCATGGCGAGGTTCAGCAGGCCGAAGCGCGCGGTCCAGCCGTCCTGCATTTCGCCGGCGGCGGCCGACTGGCCTTCCTGCCAGCCCCAGAAGGCGCCGCGCACGGGCACCAGCGGCTGGGCGGCCAGGTCGAGGCCTGCCGTCCGGGCGAGGATCTCGACATGCCGCTTCACGGCGTAGAAATCGGGTTCGGGCCGCCCCAGCCAGGCCCGGTCCTTCGGGTTGTGGACGAGCACAAAGCCCACCGCCACGCACTCCTGGACGACACCGTTGAGCTCCATGAACACCCGGCCGGTCTCGAACAGGCGCGAGGCGGCGATGCCGCGCGACTGGTTGAGCTTGAGCGAATCCAGGATGCCTAGGATGAGCGTCGGCCGCAGGTGTGACTGGTCGTCGACGAAGGGATTGGCGAGACCCAGTTCCTCGACCGCGGCGGCCGAGGCCCAGGTGGCGAGTTCCTGCTTCGAGCGCAGGGTGTAGTTGACCACCTCGTGGAAATGCTGGCCGGCCAGGTAGTCGGTGGCCTGGCGGTTGAAGACCGCGATCGGGTCGTCGTCGCCGTCGATGAGCGCCGGGCCCGCGCAGAC
>JAYRXZ010000047.1:0-23643 GCA_041917235.1 Lacunisphaera sp.
ATCCCGCCTTTCGTTCGAACAGGTTATCACGCTCGAGGCGGGATACGGAGATCCCGCCCTACACCAATCCATCGCCTTAACCAGCACAGCCTGGCGCTAATTGACGGCGCGGCCGCTGGTTCACAGCTTGCCTCTCCTTGACCGCGCCGCCAGTGGCGCGGTCTTTTTTCACCCTAATGTCCGCCCACCTTTCCCACCGTCGTGCCGTCAGCCTGATGCTGCTGTCCGCGGCCGCGTTCACGGCCAACGTGCTGCTCGTCCGCGCCCTCGGTGAGTTCGGCGAGGTCAACGTCTGGCTGATGGCCTGCAGCCGCGGGCTGGTCGGGCTGGCGATGATCTGCGCGGTCTACTGGCGGGAGTTCCAGCCCACCCACCTCTGGCGCCGCTGGAAGGTGGCGGAACGCGGCATCGTCGGCGGCATCGGCGTTTATGTTACTTACCTGACCGTCGTGAAGCTCGGCGCCGGCCGCGCGGTCTTCATCAGCAACACCTACGTCGTCTGGGGCGCCCTGCTGGCGGCCTGGATGCTGAAGGAAAAGCTGCGGCCAGCGGTCCTCGTCGGCGGCGTGGCGGCGCTGGTCGGCATCGGGTTGCTGACCAACGTGTTTGCGACCGACGCCCATCCCGGCATCTACGACCTGCTCGCCGTCATCGGCGCGCTGCTTTCCGCCTGGGTGGTCGTCACCATCCGGCAGCTCCACGCCACCGAGCACACCTCGACCATCTTCGCAGCCCAGTGCGCCTATGCCCTGGTCATATGCGGCGTGCCCGCCGTGGTGACCTTTGATCCCCTGCCGCCGCTCGCGTGGGGCGTGTTGCTGCTCGTCGGCATCACCGCCGGCGTCGGCCAGCTGGCCATGACGCGCGCCTTCCGCGACCTGCCCGTCGCCGAGGGGTCGCTCATCCAGATGCTCGTGCCGCTCGGCACGGCCCTGGGCGGCATGCTGTTCTTCCACGAGCACTTCGCCCTGCACGAGATGATCGGCGCGGCGCTCATCCTCGGCGGCACGACCTACACCGTGGTGCGCAACGCCACGACGGCCAACGCCGAGGCGGAGTAACTCGATGCTTGCGGCCGGCCGGGCCGCGGCGCTTCTTCAGGTTCTTCCGTGAAAAAACTCATCCTCTGGGACATCGACGGCACCATCATCGTCTCGCACGGCGCGGGCGTGCGGGCCATGGAGAAGGCGCTCACCAAGCGCTTCGGCGTGAAGTGCGACCTCGGGCAGATCGACTGGGCCGGCCGCACCGACAGCTGGATCACCGGCGAGGTCTTCCGGCATGTCGGCCTGCCCGACACGCCGCAGAATTCCCATGATTACCTCGAGACCTACCTGGAACTGCTCCCGCAGGAATTGCAGGACGGCCGCCAGGGCCAGGTGCTGCCGGGTGTGCTGGAACTGCTGGAGACCCTCCACCACCGGAAGGACCTCGCCCAGGGCCTGCTGACCGGCAACCTGCGCCGCGGCGCGGAGTTCAAGCTCACGCACTACAAGGTCTGGCACTACTTCGAGTTCGGCGCCTTCGCCGACGACAGCCCGCGCCGCAACGACCTCGGGCCGCACGCCCTGCGTCGCGCCCGGGAGCGTCACGCCGTGGAATTCGATCCCGCCAACACCTTCATCATCGGCGACACGCCGCACGACATCGAGTGCGGGAAGGTCATCGGCGCCCGGACCATCGCCGTCGCCACCGGCCGCTTCAGCGTGGCCGAGCTGTCGGCCCACGCACCGACGGCGGTGTTCGTCAATTTCGCGGACACCGCGGCGTTCCTGAAAGTGATCGAGGCGGTGTGAGTGGAGGGCCGGCCTCCGTGCCGGCCGTTGTCGGTCAGGAGACCGACCCTCCAGTTACCAAGGGGGATCAGCGATCCCGCCCTACAATCACCGCTTCACGTATTCGATCGCCGTCACCTTTGCGTCGCGGAATTCCACGCGCATTTTCTCCTCGGGATCGTAACCGCCGGACGAGGTGCTAACCCCGACGCCGGCGCTCGAATGCCGGCCGACCGCGCCGCCCACCCCGACACCAAAGCTGAAGCGCGGACCGTTGTCATGATAGACCCAGACCTCGGCCGTGCCGCCCTCGGTCTGGCGGTTGAACTGTCGCGTGGGCTCCCCCAAGGCCAGGCGCACCATCTCCGGCGTGAAACCCACATCCACCTCGCCCGCGCGGATCTTCTGCTGCACCGCGGCGGGATAACCGCCGAAGGCTGCCTGATTCTTGGCGATGCGGGAGTCGGGCGTTGACGAACAGGCCGTCAGCAGGACAACCGAAGCGAGACATAAAACGGAGGCAAGGAGGCGCATGGCTGATTTTGGTTTGCGGAAGGCAAGTGTGACCGGAATATCGACAGCCGCAACCCGTGCGGGTTCACCTTTCATCAAGACGTTATGAAAAAATTCACCATCGCCATCGGTTCCGACCACGCCGGCTACGCCTACAAGGAGAAGATCAAGGCCATGCTGCTCGCCGAGGGGCACACCGTTAAGGACTGCGGCACCAACTCGGATGCGCCGTGCGATTATCCGGACTTCATCCGCCCGGTCGCCGTGGCGGTCGCAAAAGGCGAGGTCGAGCGCGGCATCGTGCTCGGCGGCTCGGGCAACGGCGAAGCCATCGTCGCGAACCGCGTGAAGGGCGTCCGTTGCGGCCTGTGTTGGAACGAGCAGGTCGCCATCTGGAACCGCTCGCATAACGACGGTAACTGCCTCTCGCTGGGCCAACGCACCATCACCGAGGACGAAGCTCTTAAGATCGTTAAAGTCTGGCTTGCGACCGCCTTTGAAGGCGGACGCCATCTGGCCAGAATTCAGAAAATCGATTTGGCTTAATGGTTTAGGATTTTTCAGAGCTACGCCAAATAATGATTTGACATGTTAACATATCGCATCAAAGTAATTGGCCATGGGAACAAGACACCGCGGCTCAATCGAAGAGATCAATGCGCTCAACGCATTCATCAAGCTTCAGCGCGCGGCTGAATCCGTCTCGGTCCGGGTTCACGACGTGTTACCCGAGGGTCTGACCGTCACCCAGTTCGGCGTGCTCGAGGCGCTCCACCACATCGGGCCGCTCTGCCAGAGCGAACTCGCCGAGAAACTCCTGAAGAGCGGCGGCAATCTCACCCTGGTGGTCGATAACCTGGAGAAGGCCGGCTATGTCGGCCGCGAGCGCGACCCGGCCGATCGCCGTTTCGTCGTCGTGAAGCTCACCCCCAAGGGCGAGGCCTTCATCAGCGCCCTTTTTCCCAAGGTCGTCGCCAACATCACCAAGGAGATGAGCGCCCTTTCCGGCACCGAACTCTCCGACTTCGGCCGCCTTTGCAAAAAGATCGGTCTCCGCGCCTGATTTGCTTTTTCTTAACCTATACTTTAACATCAAAGCTTATGAACGCACAAGTAACCGGCCTCCACCACATCACCGCGATCGCTTCTGACCCGCGTCAGAACCTCGATTTCTACACCCGCGCCCTCGGGCTGCGCTTCGTGAAGAAGTCCGTCAACCAGGACGATCCCGGCACCTACCACCTCTACTACGGCGACTACGCCGCCTCGCCGGGCACCATCCTGACTTTCTTCCCTTGGGCCGGGCTGCGCCGCGGTCGCCCGGGCACGGGTCAGGCCTACGCCACGGGTTTTTCCGTTCCCGCCGGCTCCCTGCCCTTCTGGCAGGAGCGGTTCACCACGCTCGGTGTGAAGCAGGAGAAGATCGAAACGCGTTTCAACGACGAGGTCCTCCCCTTCGCCGATCCCGACGGCCTGCGCCTTGAACTGGTGGCCACCAGTGAGACCGACACGCGCCCCGCGGCCCCGGCCAAGGATGTGCCGGCCGAATTCGCCATCCGGGGCTTCCACAGCTCCACGCTGGCCCTGACCGACGCGGTCGCCACCGCCAAGGTGCTGACCGACAGCATGGGCTACAAGCTGTCCGGCCAATCGGGTCATCGCGCCCGTTACTCCGCTGGCAACGGCGGCCCGGGCACCTACGTCGACCTGCTGACCGATCCGGCGCTCCCGCGCGGGCTCAACGGCGCCGGCACGATCCACCACGTCGCTTTCCGCGTCACCGACGACGCCACCGAGGTCGCCGCCCGCGACATCCTGCTCAAGGACGGACTGCATGTCAGCCCGGTCATCGACCGCGCCTACTTCAAGTCCATCTACTACCGCGAGCCGTCCGGCGTGCTCTTTGAGATCGCCAACGACGGCCCGGGCTTCGCCATCGACGAGCCGCTCGACCAGCTCGGCACCATCCTCGGCCTGCCCCCGCACCTGGAACCGCATCGCGCCGAGATCGAGGCCGCGCTGCCCAAGCTCGCCTAAAATCGAAACCGGTAGGGGCGGTTGCCCTCAACCGCCTTCCCCCGCGAAGGGCCGTTGGGGGCAACGGCCCCTACCACCCACCAATCCATCACCATGTCCACCCTCTCCCATCTCCACCGCTTCGAAGCCGGCACGGATCCGTCCGCCCCGCCGCTGCTCCTGCTCCACGGCACGGGCGGCGACGAGAACGACCTCATCCCGCTCGGCCAGAAGCTCTCCCCGGGCTCGGCCTTGCTGAGCCCGCGCGGCGACGTCAGCGAACACGGCGCCCGCCGCTTTTTCGCCCGGCTCGGTGAAGGCGTCTTCGACCCCGCCGAGGTCACGCGGCGCACCCACGCGCTCGCCGACTTCATCCTTGCCGCGGGCAAACACTACCGCTTCGACCCCGCGAAACTCACCGCCGTCGGCTTCTCGAACGGCGCGAACATCGCCGCCACGCTGCTCTTGCTGCGCCCGGAGACCCTCGGCGCGGCCGTGCTCCTGCGCCCGATGGTCGTGCTCGAGCCGAAGCAGCTGCCCGACCTGAAGGGCCGGCGCGTGTTTCTGTCCTCCGGCACGGTCGATCCCATCGTGCCCAACGACCACCCGACCCGGCTGGCCAACCTGCTCCGTCGTGCCGGCGCCGACGTCACCCTGCAGACGCATCCCGCCAGCCACGGGCTGGTGCCGGCGGATTTCGCTGGGGCCCGCGATTTTCTCGCCCGGCGTCCGTCGGATTAGCCGCATAGCCCGAAGGCATTAATCGCCGCGATGGCCGGGGCGCGGCGAAACTTTTTCCTCGATGCCGCCCCCGCCGGCCGGCAACTTGCGGCTGAATGACGTTCCCAACCACCCCGGGTTTGTTCGCCAGCCGTGATCTCCGGCCGTCCGAACTGGGCCAGCCCGAGAGCCTGCTCCGCACCTACGCGTGGATGCAGCTCGCCCGGACCGCCGACAACCGGATCCTCGACCTCTTCCGCCAGGGCCTGATCAAGGGCACCGTCACGGGCGGCCAGGGCAACGAGGCGCTCATCGTCCCGCTGGCCCTCCTGGCCGACAAGGCGCTCGACGTCGTCTCCTTCTCCCACCGCGGCCTCGGCGGCCACCTGGTCTGGAGCGGCCACCTCGGCGACCACCTCTGCCAGTATTTCGCCAACAGCGGCAGCCCGACCAAGGCCCGCGAGGGCAACATCCATCACGGCGACCCGGCCAACCGGAGCCTGCCGATGATCTCGCACCTGGGCATCATGCTCTCGAACGTCATCGGCGGCACCGATTCCCAGCGCCGCCTCGGCCGGCCGGCCGTCGGCTTCGCGTTCTTCGGCGACGGGTCGTCCAGCACCGGCGACATCCACGAGTCGCTCAACCTCGCGGCCGTTCTCTCCGTGCCGGTGGTTTTCGTCATCGAGAACAACCAATACGCCTACTCGACCCCCATCAGCGAGCAGTTCGTCTCGTCCAACCTCTTCGAGCGCGCCAAGGGCTACGGCATTGAGGGCTTCGCGATGGACTGCAGCGACCCGGCGCACGTCCTGCAGACGCTCGGCGCCGCCATCGAGCGCGCCCGCGCGACCGGCCGGCCGCTGCTGATCGAGGCCCATACCTTCCGGCTCCGCGGCCACGCCGCCTACGATACCTGCGACTACATGAAGCCCGGCGAGGCCGAGGCCATCCTCGCGCAGGATCCGCTGCCGAAGTTCCGCGCGAAGCTGGCCGCCGCCGGCCACGGCGCCCGGCTCGACGCAATCGACGCCGAGGTCGCCGGCTTCACCGAGGCCACCATCAAGGCCTCGCTCGCGCTGCCGCCGGCCAGCCCCGAGGGCATGCTTGCGGAGGTCTTCGCCCCGCCCGCCGCCCCGATCGCCTGGCTGCCCGTGCCCGCCGCCCCGCAAAATCTCAACCTCGCGCAGGCCCTCACCCTCGGCCTCCGCAAGATCCTCACCGAGCGCCCCGAGTCGCTCGTGCTCGGCCAGGACATCGGCGCCTACGGCGGCGCGTTCAAGGTCACCGAGGGCCTCGTCGAGGAGTTCGGCCGCCCCCGCGTGCTCAGCACCCCGCTCTGCGAATCCGCCAGCACCGGCTATGCACTGGGCCTCGCGACCAATGCACACCGGCCCATCGAGGAGTTCCAGTTCGCCGACTTCTCAACCGACGCCACGACGCAGATCGTGCTCAACGCCGCGACCTACCACTTCCGCGCCGGCCAGAAATGCCCCGTGGTCTTCCGCTTCCCGTGCGGCGGCGGCCTGACCTTCGGCTCGTTCCACTCGCAGGAGCTCGAGTCCGCCTTCCTCTCCTTCCCCGGCCTCAAGGCCCTCTACCCCTCCAACCCCCAGGACGCCTTCAACGCCCTGCTCGCCGCCTACGAGGACGACAACCCGGTCATCCTTTTCGAACACAAGGCGCTCTACCGGCGCGGCAAGCAGCCGGTGCAGTGGGACCCGAACTACCGCTCCATCTGGGAACCGGCCAAACTGCGCTCCGGCGACCACGCCACCATCGTCACCTACGGCGAGATGACGCTGCTGGCCGGCGAAGCCTGCGATTACCTCTCCGGCGAATACGAGAAGACCTTCGACCTCTTTGACCTCCGCGCCCTCGCGCCCCTCAAGCTCGACGCCATCAAGGCCTCCCTCGCCCGCACCGGCCGGCTCGTGGTCATCCACGAGGGCCGCCGCACCCACGGCTTCGGCGCCGAGCTGGTCGCCCGCCTGACCGAGGAGCATTTCAGCGCGCTCAAGGCCGCGCCCCTGCGCATCGCCGCGCTCGACATGCCCGTGCCCTTCGCGCCCGAACTCGAGGCCGTCTACCGCCCGGGCAAGGACAAGATTGTCGACGCCATCGCGGCGTGGCTGGACTAGCTTCGCTCTTGTCATTCGGCGTCCGGCGGGGAATCTCGGCCTGAGCAATGCCCCGCCGCCCGACCAAAATCCCGCCCAAACGCTGGGCCGCCATCCGGCTGTTCGCCATGGACGTGGACGGCGTGCTGACCGACGGCACCGTGGCCATCAGCAGCGACGGCACCGAGACCAAGCATTTCTCGATCCTCGACGGCATGGGCATCGTCCGCCTGCACAAGGCCGGGGTCGCCGTCGCCTGGATCTCCGGCCGTGCCTCGGGCGCCACCACCGTCCGCGCCACCGAGCTCCGCGTGCCCCACGTCATCCAGGGCCGCACCGACAAGCTCATGGCGCTGCAGGAACTGGCCAGCCAGCTCGGCCTGGCCTCCGCCCAGGTCTGCTACATGGGCGATGACGACATCGACGCCCCCGCCATCGCCTGGGCCGGCCTCGGGGTCGCCCCGCTCGGCTCCATGCCGCCCGCCCTCAAGGCCGCCGACTATGTGCCCGCCCGCCCCGCCGGCCGCGGCGCCGTGCGCGAAGTGTGTGAACATATCCTGGCCAACCGCGGTCAGTAAACCCGCCGTGTCGCCCCTTTTTAGAATATTCCTCCTCTGCCTCTTGCCCGCTGCCGGGCTCGCCCAGGGAACCCAGATCTCCACCGAGAAGCCCATCGTGAATTTCCGCCTGCCCGCGTTCACCCCGGAGGGCACCCGCGCCTGGCTCGTGCGCGGCTCGGAGGCGCGCTACTCCGGCCCCAACGACATCGCCATCAAGGAGCTCACCCTGTCCATCTTCGCCACCGGCACGACCCAGGAGAAGGTCGACACCCTGATCCTCAGCCCGGTCGCCGTGGTGCACCCGGCCGACGCCGTCATCACCGGCCCCGAAGGCATCCGCGTCATCAGCGACCAGTTCGAGGCCAGCGGCTCCGGCTGGCGCTACGCCCACAAGGATAAAAAAGTTTCCATCGCCAAAAACGTCCGCGTAGCCTTCCGGGCCGAATTCAAGGACTTCCTGAAATGAACCGACTCCGCCTCCTGACCGCCCTTGCCGCCGCCGGCCTGCTCCCCGCCCTCGCCCCGGCCCAGAGCGCCGCGCCCCAGACCACCGTCATCGAGAGCGACGGCCCCGGCGAGATGATCAGCACCGACACCGAGACCACCATCACCTTCCGCGACAACGTGCGCGTCACCGGCACCAACATGAAGCTGTCCTGCGATTACCTCGAGGTGGTCGTCGTGCGCACCGGCGACAAGACCGCCACGCTCGGCAAACTCGACAAGTTCCGCTCCATGCTCGCCACCGGCAACGTGCGGATGATCCAGGGCGACCGCGAGGCCGCCTGCGGCCGCGCCGAGGTCCGGCCGGAGGAGGAGAAGGTCGTCCTTTCCGGCAACCCGGTGGTCGTCGACCACGACCAGAACACCCGCATCGCCGGCGAGAAGATCACCATGCTCCGCGGCCAGCGCAAGGTGGAGGTCGAGAAGCCCATCCTCACCGCCCCGCCCATCAAGGATCTCGGCGTCGACAAAACCTCCGCCCCGGCTGCCGCGCCGAAACAGCCCTGAGCATGGAGCCCGCCACGTCCGCCATCCGCACCGAGGGGCTCGTCAAGGTCTACGGCCAGCGTTCCGTCGTCAACGGCGTCAACGTCAACGTCCAGGCCGGCGAGATCGTCGGCCTGCTCGGGCCCAACGGCGCGGGCAAGACCACGACCTTCTACATGGTCGTCGGCCTTGTGCCGGCCACCTCGGGCAGCGTCTTCATCAACGGCCAGGACGCCACGCATCTCCGCATGCACCGCCGCGCACGCCTCGGCATCGGCTACCTGCCGCAGGAGGCCTCGATCTTCCGCAAGCTCACCGTCGAGGAGAACGTCCTCGCCATCGTCGAGACCCTGCCGGTCAAGGCGGCCGACCGCCCCGCCCTCGTCAAGCACCACCTCGACGAGCTCAGCCTCGGCCACCTCGCGAAACAGAAGGCCTACACGCTCTCCGGCGGCGAACGCCGCCGCCTCGAGATCGCCCGCGCCCTCGTTACGCGCCCGAAATTTTTGCTGATGGACGAACCCTTCGCGGGCGTCGACCCCATCTCCGTCGCCGAGGTGCAGAAGATCATCCTCCAGCTGAAGCAGCGCGGCATCGGCGTGCTCATCACCGACCATAACGTCCGCGAGACCCTCCGCATCGTCGACCGCGGCTACATCATCCACAAGGGCAAGGTCATGACCGAGGGTTCGGGCGACTTCCTCATCAACGACCCCCAGGCCCGCGAGCTCTACCTTGGCCAGGATTTCAACATGTGAGCCGCCCGGCTCACCGCACCCCGCCCGGGCAATCAGCGTCTTGCCTCCGGCCGCAATAGCTGAAAGCTGATCGCTGACTGCTGACCGCTTCTCCGCCATGCCCACCAAAGCCATCCACGGCATCACCGTCGCGCATTTCTACGAGACCTACCGGGACAAGCTCGAGCTGGAGCTGGTGACCGGCGAGCCCGGCCTGCACCGCCTGATCAAGGAGGGCTCGATCAACCGCCCGTCGCTCGCGCTGACCGGGTTCTTCAAGTATTTCGCGAACAAGCGCATCCAGGTCTTCGGCGCCGCCGAGATGACCTACCTCAAGACGCTCACCCAGCGCCAGCAGATCGAGATCTTCGGCGAGATGGTCAAGCGCGGCATCCCCGCCATCGTCCTCACGCGCAACTACATTGCGACCCACCCGATGCTGGCCGTCTCCCAGGAGATGAACCTGCCCATCTTCCGCACGCCGATGATCACGATGAACTTCGTGAACGCCGCCACGCTGTGCATCGACAACGAGTTCGCCCCCTCCAGCACCGAGCACGCCACCACCCTCGACATCAAGGGCATCGGCGTGATGATCCGCGGCGACAGCGGCATCGGCAAGTCCGAGTGCGCCCTCGCCCTCATCGAGCGCGGCCACTCGCTCGTCGCCGACGACCTCACCGTCCTCAAGCTGCTCGACGAACGCGAGCTCTCCGCCAGCTCCCGCCCCCTCAACCGCGGCTACATGGAGTGCCGCGGCATCGGCATCATCAACATCGCCGACATGTTCGGCGTGAAGAGCATCCGCCTGGAAAAGCGCGTGGACCTCGTCGTCTCGCTCCGCAACTGGACTCCCGAGGTCATCGAGGAGCGCACCGGGCTCGAGGAGAACTTTTACGACATCCTCGGCGTCAAGGTGCCGCACATCGAGTTCTACGTCCGGCCGGGCCGCGACATCGCGCGCCTCGTCGAGGTCGCCGCCCTCGTGCAGGCCCTCAAGAACATGGGCCACGACCCGGCCAAGACCTTCAACGACCGCCTCATCGCCCACATGGCCGAGCAGAAGGCGCCCAAGGCCACCAGCCACAAGGTCTCCTCCCGGTCACCCTTCGAGGTCGCGGACAAGGACAACGAGTTCGACGCGGACAACGCCTGATTTCATGCCCGCCCGTATCGACGGCCGCTCGGCCGACCAACTCCGCCCCCTCACCATCGAGGTCAACGTCGCGCCCTACGCCTCCGGCTCCGTGTTGCTGGGCTTCGGCGCCACCCGCGTCATCTGCGCCGCCACCATCGAGGCCAAGGTGCCCTCCTGGATGAAGCAGCAGGGCGTCAAGGGCGGCTGGCTCACCGCCGAGTATTCCATGCTGCCCTACAGCACGCTCGACCGGAAGCCGCGCGACATCACCAAGGGCAAGATCGACGGCCGCACCGTCGAGATCCAGCGCCTCATCGGCCGCTCCCTCCGCGCCGTCCTCGACCTCGAGAAGCTCGGCGAGCACACCCTCTGGATCGACTGCGACGTCCTCCAGGCCGACGGCGGCACGCGCACCGCCTCCATCACCGGCGCCTATCTCGCCGCCCGCCTCGCCATCCAGAAGCTGCTCGACGCGAAGAAAATCTCCGAGAACCCGCTCACCGATTCCGTCGCCGCCGTCAGCGTCGGCCTTTTCCAGGGCGAGGCCCTGCTCGACCTGAACTACGTCGAGGACAAGGACGCCGAGGTCGACGCCAACGTCGTCATGACCGGCCGCGGCCAGTTCGTCGAGGTGCAGAGCAGCGGCGAGGAATCCACGTTTTCGCACGAGCAGCTCCAACAGCTCCTCGGCCTGTCCCAAAAGGGGCTGAAGGACCTGGCCGCCGCGCAGGCGGCCTTCCTCGCGAAGCACCTGCTGTAGGTCCACCGGCTTGAACCGGACGAACCGGCCTTTCATCCCCCGCCCGGTCCCGTTCGCCGCGAAAGCATTGCCACCCCGCCTCCGCCGGATCCAGCCTGACGGGCAACCTCCCCTCCCTATGCATCGTTCCATCCCGACCGCCCTCCGCTCCGCCGCGCTCCTGCTTGGCGGTGCGTTTCTCCTCGGCCCGGCCTCCGCCGGGACCGCCGACACCCCCGCCTGGATCGCCAAGAGCAACGAAAACGCCCAGGTGCTGGTCAAGGACCTCGCCAAGTTCAGCCCCGAGTTCGCCAGCCGCGTGGGCGTGGCCGGCTTCGACGACAAGATCGCCGACCTCACGCCCGGCGTGGAGGAGCGCACCCGCCTCGCCCTCACCGCCTCGCGCGACGAGCTGGCCAAACGCATCATGGTCGAGACCGACCCGCTCGTCCGGCAGGACCTCGAGATCCTCGTCGAGTCCGCGGACAACCAGCTCAACACCAACGCCCTCAACGCGCGCCTGATGCTGCCCTACGCGGACATCGCGCAGCTCATCTTCTTCGGCGAGTTCAGCCTGCTCGACGACCAGGTCGACGCCGCCCGCCGGCCCGCCGCCCTGGCCCGCCTCAAGCTCTACACCGGCCTCGCCCCCGGCAGCAAGGCGGTCACCGAGCTGGCGAAGGAGCGCTACCTCGCGAAGCTGGCCACGACGGGCCTGCTGCCCCCCTACAAGGGCGAGGTCCAGAAGCACCTGGATGCGATGCCGCGCTACGCCGCGGGCATCCGCTCGCTCTACGGCAAGTATGGCATCGACAAGCTCGACGGCGCCCCGGCCGCGCTCGACGCGCTCGACGCCCAGCTCAAGGCCTACGCCGACTGGATCCGCACCACGATCCTGCCCACCGCCCGCAGCGACTACCGCCTGCCCGCCGAGCTTTACGCCGACAACCTCCGGAACATCGGTCTCGATATCCCGCCGGAGGAGATCATGAAGAAGGCCCAGCTCGCGTTCGCCGAGATCCGCAACGAGATGAAGGCGATCGCGCCGCTCGTCGCCAAGCAATACGGCTTCCCCGATTCCGACTACCGCGCCGTCATCCGCGCCCTGAAGAAGGAACAGATCACCAAGGCGGAGGTGGAACCCTATTACCGCACGGTCATCACCGAGATCGAGGCCATCATCCGCCGCGAGAAGATCCTCACCCTGCCGGATCGCCCGATGCTGATGCGCATTGCCTCCGAGGCCGAGAACGCCGCCCAGCCCGCCCCGCACTACCAGCCGCCGCCGCTCATCGGCGGCAAGGGCGAGCAGGGCGTCTTCGTCCTCACCACGGGCAATACCGACGCCACCGGCAAGCAGGCCGGCTTCGACGACTTCACCTACAAGGCGGGCGCCTGGACGCTCACCGCCCATGAGGGCCGCCCGGGCCACGACCTGCAGTTCGCCGCCATGGTCGAGCGCGGCGTCTCCCTCGCCCGCAGCCTGTTCGCCTTCAACAGCGTCAACGTCGAGGGCTGGGCCCTCTACGCCGAGGCCGAGACCAAGCCCTACCTGCCGCTCGACGGCCAGCTCATCGCGCTGCAGCACCGCCTGCTGCGCGCCGCCCGCGCCTTCCTCGACCCGATGCTCAACCTCGGCCTCGTCACGCGCGAGCGCGCCCTCGAGGTGCTCCTGCAGGACGTCTGCCTCTCCGAGGGCATGGCCAACCAGGAGGTGGACCGCTACACCTTCCGCGCACCCGGCCAGGCCACCGCCTACTTCTACGGCTACACCAAGCTGATGGAACTGCGCACCGCCACCGAGGTGGCGCTGGGCGCCAAGTTCGACCGGTCGGCGTTCAACGACTTCATCATCAGCGAGGGCATGCTCCCGCCCGAGCTGCTGGCCAAGGCCGTCCGCGAACAGTTCATCCCGGCGCAGCTGAAGCGGTAGGTTGCGCGCTGGCGCGCAACGCGTGGCCCGCCAGCGGGCCACCGACCGTTCCCTTTCTTTTGGAGGCGGGACCATCAGTCCCGCGGGTTATCGGTTGCGTCGTCTATGCCACGCGGGGCTGATGGCCCCGCCTCCCTCGTTCACTCCCCAGGCTTGGCGGATTTATCCGCCTCGTCCTTGAGCTTCGTGAAGTTGCCTTCCTCGGAAGTCCGCACGAAGCCCTCCGTCACCGATTTCAGGTCCTCCCACCGGCGGCGGATGGCTTTGGCCTCTTCCTTGGTGATCTGGTTGTCGGCCGCGGCGACGGCGATGACGCCAAGCATGTCGGCGAACTCCTGCACGATGCTGTTGGTGGACGGGATGAGCTGGAAGGGATGCGGCTTGGCCTTGGGATTGTGGATGAAGAAGCCCCCGGCGCGCTCGCAGACCCACTGGGCGATGCGCTCGTCGTTGGTGATGCGCAGCAGCTGCTCGATGCGATCGAGCGGGTTGTTGGCGCCGCTGCCGGTCTCGTCCTGGGGCGGCTCGGCCCATTTGTAGATGAGCGAGAGGGACAAGCCCATGTCCGCCGAGATCTGTTTGGCGCTGGTTTTCTTCAGCACCTCCTTGAGCAATTCGTGCGATTGCATGGGGGCATCCTGCAATCACCCCGTCATAAGGCAACCCCTGAGACGGCATAAGCGACGGGCAAAGCGCCGAATATGTGTCATGCCGGCCGCTTTTTTCATGTCTTTCGGCCGGGCTTTCTGGCAAATCTCAGGCCTTTCTTTCCCGCATGAACATTCACGAATACCAGGCCAAGGCCCTCTTTGAGAAATTCGGCGTCGCGGTGCCCCGCGGTGTCGCCGCCCGCACCCCGGCCGAGTTCGACTCCGCCCTGTCCACGCTCGGCCACGACGGCCCGCTCATCGTCAAGTCCCAGATCCACGCCGGCGGCCGCGGCAAGGGCACGTTCACCGACGGCTTCAAGGGCGGCGTCAAGTTCGCCAAGACCAAGGCCGAGGCCCTCGACTACGCCAACAAGATGTTCAACAACACGCTCGTCACCGCCCAGACCGGTCCCGCCGGCCGCAAGGTGCAGACCGTCTATTTCACCGTCGCGAGCGACATCTCGAAGGAATACTACCTCGCCATCCTCCTGGACCGGAACACCTCGCGCCCCGTCATCGTCGCCTCCACCGAGGGCGGCGTCGAGATCGAGAAGGTCGCCCACGAGACCCCGGAGAAGATCTTCAAGATCATCGTCGACCCCGCCGTCGGCCTCCAGGGCTACCAGGCCCGCGAGCTCGCCTTCCGCCTCGGCCTCACCGGCGACTATTTCAAGAACGCCGTGAAGCTCATCGCCGCGCTCTACCGCATGTTCTGGGAGACCGACGCCGCCATGGTCGAGGTCAACCCCCTCATCACGACCCCCACCGGCCAGGTGCTCGCGCTCGACGCCAAGGTCTCCTTCGACGACAACGCCCTCTTCCGCCACCCTGAGATCGTCGCCCTCCGCGACCTCAACGAGGAGGACCCCAAGGAAATCGAGGCCTCCAAGTATTCGCTCTCCTACATCGCTCTCGACGGCAACATCGCCTGCCTCGTCAACGGCGCCGGTCTCGCCATGAGCACGATGGACATCATCAAGCACTTTGGCGGCAGCCCGGCCAACTTCCTCGACGTCGGCGGCGGCGCCTCCAAGGAACAGGTCACGGCCGCCTTCAAGATCATCCTCACCGACCCCAACGTGAAGGGCATCCTGGTGAACATCTTCGGCGGCATCATGGACTGCAACACGATCGCCACCGGCGTCGTCGCCGCCAGCCGCGAACTCGCCCTCACCATCCCGCTGGTCGTCCGCCTCGAGGGCAACAACGTCGCCGCCGGCAAGAAGACCCTCGCCGAGTCCGGCCTCAAGATCGAGTCCGCCGACACCATGGCCGACGCCGCCCAGAAGATCGTCAAGCTCGTCGCCTAAACCGCCACCGTCCAACGAACCACTTCCATGTCCATTCTCATCACTCCCGACACCAAGGTTCTCGTCCAGGGCATCACCGGCGAGTTCGGCGCCCGCCACACCAAGCTCTCGCTTGACTACGGCACCAAGATCGCCGCCGGCGTCACCCCCGGCAAGGGCGGCCAGTTCTTCGAGCACGCCGGCCACAAGGTGCCGATCTTCAACACCGTCCGCGACGCCGTGGCCGCCACCGGCGCCACCGTCTCGGCCGTCTTCGTGCCGCCGCCGTTCGCCGCCGACGCCATCCTGGAGTGCGCCGACGCCGACCTCGACCTCTGCGTCGCCATCACCGAGGGCATTCCGATCAAGGACATGATCGCCGCCAAGCGCGCCATGGCCGGCAAGCGCACCCGCCTCATCGGCCCCAACTGCCCCGGCCTCGTCACCCCCGGCACGGGCAAGGACTCCACCGGCGGCTGCCGCATCGGCATCGCCCCCGGCTACATTCACAAGAAGGGCCACGTCGGCGTCGTCTCCCGCTCCGGCACCCTCACCTACGAGGCCGTCTTCCAGCTCACGTCCAAGGGCCTCGGCCAGACCACCTCCGTCGGCATCGGCGGCGACCCGGTCAACGGCACCTCGCACCTCGACGTCGTCAAGATGTTCAACGATGACCCGGACACCTGGGGCATCATCATGATCGGCGAGATCGGCGGCAACGCCGAGGTCGAGGCCGCGCGCTGGATCAAGGCCAACTGCAAGAAGCCCGTCGCGGGCTTCATCGCCGGCGCCACCGCCCCCGCGGGCCGCCGCATGGGCCACGCCGGCGCCGTCGTCGGCGGGGCCGAGGACACCGCCGCCGCCAAGATCGCCGTCTTCAAGGAATGCGGCATCGAGTGCGCCGTCACCCCGTCCGACATGGCCGACGCTCTCATCCGCATCGCGAAAGCCCGCGGCGCGAAGCTGGCATAACGGAAGCCCCATCATTCACCCAAGGCCGGGCCCTGCGCCCGGCCTTTTGTTTGCCTAACGCCCACGGGTGCGCCCACACTCCGGCCCGTGAGCCCCCTCCCCGACTGCTTCTATTGCCGCAAGGACCAGCGGCTGCACGACCTCATGATCGAGCTGGCCCCGCTCTCGGTCTCGACCCTCTACCTCTTCAAGGAGCAGACCTACCGCGGCCGCTGCATCGTCGCCTATCATGGCCATGTCAACGAGCTCTACGAGCTGCCGGACGCCGAGCTGGCCAAATTCACGCGGGACGTCGCCCGCGCCGCCAAGGCCATCCGCACCGCGATGGGCGCGGCCAAGATCAACTACGGCGCCTACTCCGACAAGCTTCCGCACCTGCACGTCCATCTCGTGCCCAAGTATGTGGACGGTCCGGCCTGGGGCACAACCTTCACCATGATGCCCGACCCCAAGATCCTGCTGTCCACCGAGGACTACACCGCCCTCGCCGCCAGGATCCGCTCCGCCTTGGTTTGATCAACCTGCCGCCCGATCCCATGCCCCGCTTCCTCCTCCTTGCCCTTTGCCTGGCCGCCACCGCGGTGGCGGCCGAGCCGACCTGGCATCTGTCACTGCAGCTCTACAGCCTGCACGAACACACCACGGAAACGGACCTGACGAACAACACGCCCGGTCTCGGGCTGATGCGCGTGACGGAAAACAACTGGATCGCCGGCGCGGGGATCTTCCGCAACAGCCTCGCCCGCACCGCGGGTTACGCCTACGTCGGCAAGGAGTGGCCGGTCGGGAAGGTCCTGGTCGGGGGCATCGCCGGGGTGACCCACCGCTATAATTTCAACAACGGCGGACCCGTGCCGCTGGGCGCTGTGCTGGTCACCGTGCCCCTCGCCGACCGCTGGGCGCTGGACCTGATCGGCATCCCGCGGCTCAGCGGCTACACCTACAACACCCTGCACTTCGCGGTGCGCTGGCAGTTCAAGTGAGGTGGAGCGCGTTGCCCTCAACGCGCTTTTGGCCGCGGGCCTGGCGCCTTGAGGGCAAGGCGCTCCACCCTCTTACCGCGGGGTCACGATCTCGAGTTTGACCCGGCAACCGAGTTTCGCGGCGGTCCGGGCCAGCGTGGTGAGCGTGAGCGACGTATTGAGCGGATCGAGCACCCGGTTCACCGCGGCCCGGCTGGTGCCCAGCGAGGTGGCCAGCTCCGCCACCGTCATACCCAGTCGTTCCATGCGCTGTGCGAGCGCCGCCGCGATCACGTGCTTCATGGCACTGGCCTCCACGTCACCGTAGACACCCTCCTCGCGGAGATATTCGGTCGAGGTCGTCTCAAAGCGCTTCAGTTTGTCCTCTTTCATGGGCCAAAACGTATCAATAGTGATACATTTGGACAGCGCTAAAATTCCCGGCCAAAGATTTTTTCACCTTAACCACTTGCATAAAAGGGCCGGTTGCAGCGGCTTGCCCGGGCCTTCCTGACAACTTCAGTCCGCTCCTGAAGATTTTTCTGGCCTACGGCGCCGGAGTTTGCACGCTGCGCATTGCATCAGGAAAGGATCGGCTGGAAACAGTCGATTCTGCCAACCGGGTCTAGGAGTGATCACGGTGGTTTCGAGTGGCGCAAGCCACCCGGATGTGAGGCCGGTAAAACGGCCTAACAAAAAACTCCTCCTAAAAAAGCGAAAAAGCCGCCTGATGCCCTCAGGCGGCTTTTCGTTTTCCAGGAAAAACCCTGATGCGCGAACGATTAACTAACCATCAACCGCTCACGCATCATGTCCACCAACCTCATCACCCTCGCCTCGCTCCGCATCAGCGAAGCGAACCCGAACCACCACCTCTGGAACAACAACGGAACGTGGTTCCTGCATTACACGGTCTACCCGACCCCCTTCACCAAGGAGCGCATCCGCCGCTCCCTCGGCACGAAGGACGTCAAGCTGGCCCGGGAACGCCGCGACAACTTCTTCAGCCACCTGGCGAAGCAGTCCGCCGCCCCGGTCCCGGCCCTCACCGGCCAGGTCGCCGTCGCCTGAGTATTTAGCCATAGCCGTCTTCGGAGGCGCGCCGCCCGGCGCGCCTTCTTTTTTGGGCCGATATATCCCGTGGGCCACCGAGCCTGCTCGCGCAGGATGTCACATGGCGCGAGCAAGCTCGCCGGCCCACAAGGAGTTTCACCTCACGGGATCCGCAGCTGCATCCCGACGCGGAGCGTGCTCGAGCCCTGCAGCACGTCGCGGTTCGCCTGGAATATCTCCTGCCAGCGGTTTGCGGTGCCGTAATAACGCATGCTGATGCGCGAGAGTGAATCGCCCTCGGCGACCGTGTGCACCCGGACCTCGGTCGCGACCACCGGCGCGGTGACCACCGGCCGCACGGGCGCCGGACCGCCGGCGGCGATCGACGCGGCGGGGGTGCCGAGCCGGGCGGCGGACGCGATCTGGTCGAGCGTGCCCTGCGCCTGGTTCAGCCGGGCGGCCAGCGCGCCGTTTTCGGTGCGCAACTGGGTGATGATCGCCACGCGGTCGCGGTCCTGCAGGGCGCTGGCCTCGGCCAGCCGGGCCTGCGCCGTGCGGGCGGTCTCCAGGTCCCGGCGCAGCTGCGCGAGCTGGGCGGTGACGGCGTCGATGTTCTGCTGGGCGCCGCGCTCGGCCTCGGTGCGCAGCTGCTCGGCATTCCGCACGTTCTGCGTCAGGCGGGTGATGTCGGCCCGGTAGGATTCCACCAGGCGGCGCATGTCCTCGCGCTCCCGTTCCAGCCGGGTGTTGGCCTGCGTCAGCTCGGCCACGGAGCTGTTGTGCGACTCCGAGGCCTTCTCGGCCTCCGCCGCCCGGCCCTGCAGGGCCGCGAGGTCGGCCCGGGCCTGGTCGGCCGCCGCCTTGTGGGACGCCGCCACGGCCACCGCGTCGGCGTTGTCCTTTTGCAAAGTGTCGATCTCCTGCTGCGCCTTGAGCAGCTGGGCCCCGACGGCCTCGAGCCGTTCCTGCAACGCGGCATTCTCGTTCGTGAGACCCGGCAGGCTGGTCGCAACCCGGCGGGCTTCCTCGAGTTGCTGCCCGAAGGTTGCGCGCTCGGCGGCATGGCGCTCGTTGTCCGCGGTGAGTTTCTGGTTCTGGCGCTTCAGCTCCTCGCCGGCGGCGGTGAGCTCGCGGACCCGCGCCTGCACGGCATCAAACTCCCCCTTGTCCACCGTGGGCGACTCGGACTGCTTCGCGCTGAGGAGCGCCCGGTTGGCCTCGGTGAGCGACTTGTTCGTCTCGCGGGTGCGGGTCAGCTGCGCGGCCAGGGTGGAGACTTCGCGGGCGGAATTGTTGCGGTCCTCCTCCATCTGCTTTTCCAGCTCCTTCACCCGGGCCTGGAGGGTGGCGATCTCCATCTTGTAGGCGTCCGGCTGTGCCGCTGAAACCGCCTGGGACTGCGCGGCCAGCGCCGCCTCGGTGCTCTTCTTTGCATTCTCCAGGTCCTGCTCCAGCCGGTCGTTGGCGCCGGTCAGCTCCGCCACGGTGGCGTTGAGCCGTTCGACCGCCGCATTGGCCTCGGCAAGATCGGTCGCCAGCTTGCGGCTGTCGTCTCCGCCGCGGGTGCCGGCCGTCGTGGCGGCCGCCAGCTGCCTCTCCAGTTCGGCCACGCGGGCCTGGGCGGCGGTGAGATCGCGCCGGTTGCCGTTCATGAACGCGGTCAGCTGTTCGCTGTCGCGGGTCAATTGTTCGTTGGCGCTGCGCAGCGTGGCCGTCTCCGCGGCGGCCTGCTTCAGCCGGGCGTTCTCCTCGCGCAGCCCGGCCAGGGCCGCGGCCTCGCCGCGCAACTTCGCCAGTTCCTCGCGCAAAGCCGCCGTTCCGGCCGATCCCTGCCGGGCGGCGGCAAGATCGCTCTCCAGCCGGTCGTTGGCCCCGGTCAGTTCCGCCACGGTCGCCCCGCTCTGCTCCAGCGCCCGGCTGGCTTCCGCCAGCTGCTGCTTCAGGTCGGCGATCTCCGTGGGGTTGACCGCCGGCTTCAGCTCGGCGGCCCGGGCCAGCCGGCTGTTTTCCTCGCGCAATGCCGCCACGGTCGCGCCGGATTTCTCAAGCAGCTGGTTGGAGGCAATCAGCTGGTTCTTCAGATCTTCCAGCTCCGCGCTGTTGCCGGCGGGCTTGCGGGCCTCGCTCAAGTCGCGTTCCAGCGCGGCCACGCGAGCCTGCGCCTGCGTGTAGTTGCGGCGCTCACCGGCCGCCTGGTCCGCCAGAGCCTGCTTCTCCCCGGAAAGTTTCTCCACCTGCTGCTGGGCCTCGGTCAACTGCTGGCTGAGGGTGTCGAGCCGCGAGGTGTCGGGTTTGACCGGGGCCGGGACCGCGGCGAGGGCCTGCTCGGCCTGCGCCACGCGGGCGGCCAGCGCCCGGTTCTCCGCCGTCGCGGTCTCGAGCTGCTGTTGGACCGCGGTAAACTTCTGCCGCAATTCCGCGAGCCCGGAGCTGGCACCGTCGGCGAGGACCGACTTCTCGTTGACGGTCTGTTCCAGCGACCGGCTCCATTTCTCGAGCTCGGCCTTCTCGGCCTGCAAGGTCGTGACCTGCTCCTGCAACCGGCCGGCCAGCTGCCGGGCCTCGGCCAGGCTGGCCGCCCCGCTGTCGTTCGCCGCCGGCTTCGGCTGGCTTTCCAGCTCGGTCACGCGGGCCGCGAGACGGCTGCTTTCGGTCTGCCAGCGGATCGCCTCCTGCGCCGTCTGCTCGGCCTTGGCGGTGAGCTGCGCGATCTGTTCCTTGGCGGCGGTGTCGTCCGCCGCCGGCTTGGCCGGCTGGTTGCGCAGGGCGCGCAACTGGCTGTTCAAGGAAAGGAGTTCGCGCGTCGAGCGCTTCACCTCGTCATTGAGGCGCGCATTGTCGCGCTGCAAATTGGCGAGGATGGCTGATTGTTCGCCGCCCGCGGCGGCGGCCGGGGCCCCGGGCTTGGCGGCCAGGACGTCCTTCTCCTGCTGCAGGCGCGCGTTGCCTTCCGTCAATTGCTGGTTGGCGGCCTGCAGCCGGGTCAGCGAGGCGGTCGCCTGCTCCAGCTTGGCCGTCAGGTCGGCAACCTGGCTTTCGTAACGGGCGACATCAACCGCGGGCGCGCTTGTCGCGGGCGCCGCGGACCGGTTGCGGGCCAGGTCCTGCTGCGCGTCCCTGACCTGGACAGTGAGCAACGCGACCTGGCGTTCCGCCGCTTCCTTGTCGGCGGAGAGGGACTGCACCTGCGCGGCCAGTCGCGCGCTTTGCGCGCGCAGTTGCTCGACGAGGTTGCCCGTGTCGCCGCCACCCGAGGCGATCTGCTGCTCGAGCCGGGCTTTTTCCAGTTCAAGGCGCTGGTTGGCCTCGGCAAACTGGGTGTTGGCCTCGCGGGCCTGCTCCAGCGCCGACATGAGCTCCGCCACACGGGCGGGCGGCGCGGAGTTGGCCGGCGGGACGGCCGGACCGGCCGGGGCGGCCGCGACCGGCGCGACCGGTGCGTTGCCGGAACGGCGGTCCGCGAGCAGTCGGGCGGCGGCGGCGCGCTGATCGGTGTTCAGGCCGCGAGCCACAAAGTCGCGCGCGGCGGGGCTGGCGCCATTTTCCACCGCAAGGCTGAGCCACACCCACGCCTGCACCGGATCCTTGGCGAGACCGCCGCGGCCTTCCGAAAGCATCAGGCCGTAATTGTTCTGGGCGGCCGCGAAACCCTGCTCGGCGGCGGCCCGGTAGTAACCGGCGGCCGCAGCCTCGTTCTTCGCCACGCCACGACCATCCTCGAGCAGCAGGCCGAGGTTGTATTGCGCGCGGGGAAAGCCGCGGTCGGCCGCCTGCTTATACCAGCGCGCGGCCTGGGCCTCGTCCTTCTTCACGCCCCGGCCGGCCTCGTAGGCGAGCCCGAGGTTGAACTGCGCCTCGACGATGCCCTTCTCGGCCGCCTGCTTGAACCAGAGGTTGGCCTCGAACAGGTCCTGCCCGACCCCGCGGCCGGCGGCATACATGTTGCCCACGTTGAACTGCGCGGCGCCGAAGCCCTGCTCGGCCGCCATCAGGTAAAACTTGAAGGCCTGGCGCTCGTCGGCCGGCACGCCGTGGCCGAGTTCGTAAGCGAGCCCGAGATTGTATTGCGCGGGCGCAAACCCCTTGTCGGCGGCCCGGCGGAACCACTTCAACGCCTCGGCATGGTCCTGCTTCAGGCCGGCCTGACCCTCGTTGTAGGCGTTGCCCAGGGCGTTCTGCGCCTCGACGTCGGCCTGCTCGGCCCGGGCCCGCACTTTCTCCAGGTCGAAGGCCGGTTGCGCCCAGCCCGACAGCCAGCCCAGACCGGCGAGAAGCGCGGCGCCGGCGAGCACTCTTCCCTTCTTCGCGGTGACTTGCAGACGGGTTGGCGGGACGGGATATGGCACGAGCTACGTTAAGGAGAAAACCCTAGACGGGAGCAAGGCTGCATCGACCATTCCATGGATGATTTTTTTGTCCGGCGGACAGAACGTCGCCAGGGCACCCGACAGCCGGGCCTGGCCGCCAACCACGAAATAATACGGGCACAGGCGGAGCCGGCCCGGCTTCGCCGAGGCCACAGCGGGCAGGCCGTCCTTGGGTTGCTCGTAGAGCGGATGCTCCACCTTCTTCGGCTTCCGGTATTCCTGCAGCACATGCAGGTTGGTCGGCGCCAGCTGCAGCGCCTGGTCGACGCCCTGCTGCCATTCCTCGCGGGAACAATCGCTGCCCAGCACGACGCTGCGGGCACCCCAGGCGGTCTCGTGGAATCCGGAAATCTTGATGATCAGGTCGCGCTCCTTCTGCGAGGCGGCCGCGAGGTCGCGCCAGTCGTTCAGCATCCGGCCGCCGATCCGCGGCCCGTCCAGCACCGCCCCGGGCGGCAGCGGCGCCGGGTCCATGATCCACGACTGCGGGATGAGCGCGCGCAGCAGCTTCAGGCTGCGGCCGCCCAGGGTCTCGGCCCAGAAGTCCGCAAGCAGGTGGTGATGGAACAGCGCCAGCGCCAGCTTCTCCTCCTGGAAAGGACGCATCGGCGGCGCGATCGCGACCGTGCCGTTGGACCACGCCTCCAGGATCTCGCGCCCGACCTTGACGTTGGCCCAGTCGAACAGCTCGAAGAAGCGGTAGATGATGTCGATCTTCTCGGGGTTGCCCTCGACATCGAAGAACAGCTCGTTGCCGAGCGGGAAGACGTCCTCCGGTCGCAAGCAGAACACGCGCTTGCCCGCGCGCTGCAGCTGCTCGGCAAGCCACTGCATCTCCGGGCGGTAGGTCGCCGCCTCGTCGCTCACGAGGATGGCGATGAGGGGATTGCGCACGGCCGGCCGCAGCGCGGCGAGCGACGCGTGGAAGTTCTCCACCATGGCGCCGCCGTGGCCGAGCACCGCGGGGTCCGTGTCGCCGCCGTAAAGCCGGTTGAGGAAGGCCGTCAGGCCGATGCCACCGGGCACCGAGTCGAGCTCCGTCAGCGCGAAGCAGTCATCCGTGATCAGCAGGTCCGGCCGGAGCACGTTGGGAAACAGGCCGCTTTTCT
>JAYRXZ010000048.1:0-23620 GCA_041917235.1 Lacunisphaera sp.
CGGGCGCGGCGGCTGGCTTTGCACACGCAGCAGCCGTAGCGGCGGCCTTCGCGTCGCCCTTGGCGGGCGCTGCGGCCTTCGCGTCGCCGGCGGCAGCCGGAGCGGCGGCGGCACCAGCAGCCGGGGCGGCGGCAGCGGCACCCTCGGCGGGCGCGGCAGCGGCATCGGCCGCGGGGGTCGCGGCGACTTCCTCGGCCGGCGGCTCGACGCACGAGACGACAGGTTGGTTGCCCTGGTCCAGGAACTCGACCCCCGGCAACGGCTTCATGTCGCTCACATGCACGGTCTGGCCCAGCTCCACGCCGGAAACGTCCACCTCGATGAGGTTGGGCAGGTCCTTCGGCAGACAGCGGATGCGCAGCTGGAAAGAGGAGGTCTCGAGGATACCGCCACCCACCTTGACACCGACGGCTTCGCCGACGATGCGCACGGGGACGCGGATCTCGAATTTCTCGTCGGTTTTCACCTCATGCAGGTCGAGGTGGAGATACTTGTCGGTGATCGCGTCGCGCTGGATTTCCTGCAGGAAGGAGAGGGCCGTGGGGCCGGTCTCGCGCTTGAGCTCGATCAGGGCGGCTTGGCCGGCAATTTCCTTGCGGAGCTTCACGAATTCCGGGGCGCTGACCGCCAGATTCTCGGGTTTCGTGTGCTTGCCGTAGAGAATCGCGGGGATTTTCTCGGCCTTGCGGAGGCGGCGGGAAGCGCTGCGGCCGGTGCCTTCGCGCGTCGTGACGGTAAGTTGGTATTTTTTCATGGTTTCGTTCCCCCTGTGACTCCGGAATTGGAGGCAGGCGTAATGGAAAAGGGTGCCGAGTTCACCGGCCGCGACTCGCCGATGCAACCAAAACTTTGTCTTACTCCCGAAATTCCCCGTTTTTACACGACAGAGTGATTGACAAGCCCCGCGGCGGAGCTCTTTTTGGCCACTCTTTTGCCACTGCCCGGTAGCTCAGTGGTAGAGCAGGTGACTGTTAATCACTTGGTCGTAGGTTCGATCCCTACCCGGGCAGCCAATTTACTGGGATTCAGGTAGTAACCCACCCGATTGGGCCAAACCGGCCCGGTTTTTAGGATCACTCGCGCGCGGCGCGGGGTCGCGGGCCGATCTGCTCGAAGGGGATCCGCTTGAACCCCGGGAGCTCGCGGTAGACCACCGAGTCGTCCTTCAGCTGGAAGTTGAGTTTCGCCGCATCAACGAAGCCCGGATCCTTCTGCGTGTGCAGGTTTTCGCCGAACTCCGTCTGCGCATGCTTGCCGACCAGCCGCACCGTTTCCTCGTGTTTCACGAGGACGTTGCCGTCGAACACGTTTCTCATGGGCCGCATGCCGACGTAGGTTTTGCCGTCGGGCAGCAAATCGAGCCAGTTCCTGAGCAGCGGATAACGCTCGCTGTAGGGCGGCCGGCGGATGTCCACGGCGCGCGTGAGGCGCTTGGTGTAGATGCCCTTCTCGCCGAAATAATACGGGATGCTGTCCTGCCCGAAGTCATACCACATCGACTTCAACTGGTAGGCCGGGCCGTAGCCTTCGATGAAGATGTTGTTGCGGACGACGATGTCGTGTCCGCCGTTGCTATAGACCGTGCCGAACGAGGCGACGTGATAAAACACATTGCCCTCCACCAGCACGCCGGCGGTCGCATCGTCGCAATACACGCCCATCATCCATTTCCGGTCCGGCCGGCCGACCTCGTGGAAGAAATTATGGCGGACAATGTTCCCCTGGTCGCTCGGGTCGCGGCCGAGATACCACGCGGACACGTCGTTCGAGTTCAGCGCGACGTGGTGGATATGGTTGAACTCGAAGAGGTGCTCGTTGCCATGCACGAAGATCGCGTGCTGGTCCGCGTTGTAGATCTCGTTGTGCACGACGCGCTGGCCGCAGCCGTCGACCACGATGCCCGACGCGCCCATCTTGTTGCGCCGGCTGAAATCGTGGATGCGGCAGTCCGTGACAACATTGTTGCCGGGGATCAGGTGCTTCTTGCTGCCGCCGCCGAGGAAGATGCCGCCCGACCCGGTGTTGGAGATCTCGCACCCCTGGATGACATGCCGCTCGCCGGCGTCCCGCTCCCAGACGGTGTCGAGGTAGAGGTGCGAGTGAAAGCTCCCGATCTCGCGCGAGACAGCCACGCCGGTGTAGTCGTCCGCGGTTATGTGCGGGAAAGTCTGCCTCGCCCCCTGCCCCAGCATGATGCCCGCGGTGCCCACATTCCGCACCGTGCAATCCACGATGCGGTTGTCCGATCCACCCTCGATCGAGAGACCGAGTCCGCGGCCCTCCTCGAAGGTCAACCCGCGCAGTGCGACGAATGATGCGTGATCGAGGGCCACGAGCGCCTGCTCGACAACGGAAACCGTCACGCGCGCCGTCGCCACCTCGCCCGGCGGCCACAGGTAAAGCCGTCCGGCCGCCGCATCCACATACCACTCGCCCGGCTCGTCGAGCTCCTCGAGCAGGTTGAGGGCGACATACTGGTTGTAATTCTGCCCGCTCCCCAGCGCATACATGTGCGGCGAGGCGAGCGTGACCTCCTGCTGTGCCGGGTCGATCGCGGCGACGCGGATCTTGTCGTCGGCGAAGCCGTGGTTGAAATAGCCCTGCAGCCAGACATCCGCCACACCCGCCCAGCGCGCATGGCGCGGGTCGGTGTATTTGAAGCGTCCGCCGCGGTTGCTGTAATCGCCGTTGCGCGGCATCGAGCCGGGCTCGACGATCGCGCCGATCGCGACGGCCCCGGTGTTCGGGTAGCGTGCCAGCGGGAGCGCGGTGTCGTTCCAGAACAGTTCCAACGGCGCCGGCACCACGGGCAGGCCGTGGCCGAACTGCCGGTGCGCGCCAAAGTCCGTGACGCCCAGCGCACGCAGGTCCGCCTCAAGCACGTGCGGCCGCGACTCGGGCAGGATGCGCCGGAGCGCGTCGGCCGCGCGCACGGGCCCGAAGGCTTTCGCGGGAATCTCGCGACCGCCGGTGAGGCGGACGGTTTCGCCCTGATACGCCGCATAGGTCACCGGCGCGCCGACCGTGCCGCCGTCCTCCTTGGTCAGCTCAAACGTGCGGTCCAACGGATAAGTCCCGCCGCGCAGCCAGATGGTCACGGCCTCGGCCGCGCCGGCCGGCTGCGCCTTGCGCCACGCGCGCACCGCATCGCGCGCGCCCTCGGGCGTCCGCCACGGCGCGGCCAGCGTGCCGGGATTGCGATCGTCTCCCTGCGGCGAGACGTAGCGCTCGAGCGCTTGGACTGACGACAGGAGACTCAGCGAGACAAACAGCCAGCGGGGTATCTTCATGAGAGGGATGAGCGAACGGGTGCAGGCTAGGTGTTAATGCTTCCGGCTCCAGCTCAACCGGAGCGGACTGCCGGCCGCCGGCCCCAGCGCCAGAGGATCGGCTCGAGGACGCCGAACTGGTCCGTCAGCAGGCCCTCGTAGCCGCAGGGCCGGTCGTCCCAGTAGCGCCAGTCGACGCCGCTCTGGTTGCCGCCGAACACCTTCGCCTCGGCGAATCCGGCGCAGAGGCGCTTGAGCAGGGCGTCACCCTCGCGCTGGAAGCCGCAACGGTAGAGCGCCATCACGAAGTGCCGCGTCTGCGAGTGCGTGCGCCCGCCGTTCTGGTAGTAGCCGAACGGGTAGCCCTGGATGATGTCCGACAGGTCGTGGTCGGGAATATGCCGCAGGTTGCCGGGCAGGCCGAGCGACGCGTCCGGCAGGCCCACCTTCTTCGCCTCGGCGAGCAGGCGGCCCAGGATGGCGCGGCCCTCGTCCGGCGAAAGCAGGCCCTCCGCGATCGCCGCGCCGTTGACCGGCAGGAACGCGTAGTCGTGCAGCTGGTTCTCGCGGCAGCGCCAGCCGGCGAGCCAGCCCGTGGCCTCGTTGTAGAACGTGTCGCGGTAGTTCGCCCGCAGCCAGCCGGCCCACTGGGCCACGGTCTGCGCCTGGCCCACCTCGTCGAACCGCCGCAGGCCGGCGGAGAGCTCCTTCAGCGCGCCGTAGAGGATGGCGTTGGCGAAGGCATCCTTCCAGCCGAACGAGATCACGTCGAACCAGCAGGTGCTCCACTGCTTCGTGCCGCTCACGCCGGTGCGGTGCATGCTCTCGATCAGGCCGTCGCCGTCGAGGTCGCGGTCGCGCGCGGCGCGCAGCTTCTGCGCGATGTAGGGCCGGAACGCGCGATACCACGCGGGCGTCGCGGTGTGGCGCAGGTATTCCCCGAGCCCGCGGAGGGCGGACGCGCCGGTCTGGAGATATTCGTCGTCCGCATCGTGGGAAGATCCGTCCTGCAGCAACCGCCCGGCCGCATAACCGGGCCCGCCCGTCAGCCACCGCTCGAGCGACAACCGCAGGAACTCCGTCGCCGGCAGCCCGGGCAGGATGTCGCCCTGCGGCCGCGTCACCGCCGCCCAGGTGTCCATGCAGATCGGACAGTGCATCGAGGCGCCGTTGTTGCTGAGCGTGGCGGTGTCGGTGCGGAAGGTCAGCGCGGTCCACTGCGTGCGGGCCAGCGCGCGCCGGGCGACGGCGGGCGCGTCTTCGCGCAGCAGCCCGGCGGGCCGCTTCGGCCTCAGTGTGAAAACCGCGCGGTGCGTGCCGGCGGGCAGGCGGTAAAGTCCCTCGGTCGTGCGCGCCTCGCCGACTTTCAGCTCCAGCGTGTTCAGGTCGTGCGCGCGGTAGCAGTCGCTGCGGGCCCAGCCCGTGGCCGTTGCGGATCCGACCTCCCAGCTGCCGAAGGCCGGCAGCGTCAGCAGCGCGGGCAGCGCCACCGCGCCGGTCTCGCCGGTCTCGAGCAGGCGGCCAAGCACGTGCGAGGGCGCCGCGCTGTTGCGCAGGCCGATCTGCCACGCCGCGCTGTGCCAGGCGAACGCCGCGCGTTTCGCCGTGCGCTCCGCGTGCAGCGTCAGGCCGCGCGCAGTCACCGACCAGACCAGCCGGTAGTGCTGGCCCCCGGCCGTGAAATCATAGCTCACCCGGCCGCCGCGCACCGTGACCGTGCCCTCGAGGTCGCAACGCACCGACGGGGCCAACACCGGCGCCGAGCCAAGCGGGTGCAGCTGCGGCCCCTGGTGGAACAGCGGCGGGCGCGTCGCGAGGACGTTCTTGCCCGCGTTCGCGGCGTCCTCGAGGTGCAGGCCGAGGTAGGAGAACCCCGGCCGCCCGAGCGAGAAGCCAACTTCGAAATCCTTCGTGCGGTAACGCACCTCGCCGTCCCGCCGGGTGGCGCGGACGCCCGCCGGCAGGCCGTCGAGGTTGACCGAACCGGCCGTCAGCAGGCGCTCCTGGCGCGGCGCAACGGACTCCAGCAGTTCGCCTTCAAGGATGAACGCCGACATCACGAGGTTCCAGGCTGTCCAGCCGCCGTCGATGCCGGAGCGGCGCAGCTCGATGATCACGCCGTTCGTGACCACCCGCGGCAGCTTGAACCAGTCGACCACGCCGGGGATGCCGGGCTTCAGGCCGTCGCGCTGCAGCACCACCCGCCAGCGTCCGCCGCGCAGGGCCAGCACGCGCAGGCCGGTGACCCAGTCGAGGTCCTGCCGGCTGCCGCATTTGTGATAACCCGGGCCGCGTCTCACGCCCAGCCGGTGCAGCCGCGCCGGGCCGTGCAGCCGGACGACGCGCTGGTGGATGATGCGTTTTTTGGGCACATCCTTCTCCCCCGGCAGCGGCTGCGTCCAGACCGCCCGCCCCGCGTCGAGGCGGCGGTTGGTGAAGAGGTCGCCCATCGGCGGCTCCAGGTCGGTGATGGCTAGAAGGTCCTGCGGCATAGGAGGGAGTTCGACCCGCGCCCGGCTCCGGCGAATTCCCATCCGCCGGACCCGGTCACGGGTCGTCGTAAAAAATCCCCGGTCGCCCCGGGAATGCCGAGCCGGGGGTGATGCATTTTTTGGGAATTGTTTGGTGTTACTTGGCGCACGGGCGGCTTTGCGGTTGCCGGCGGGGTGCGGCGCTTTTCAGCTGCCGGAATTCTTATGTCCTCCACGCCCACCCCGTTGACCCTGACTTCCGTATTTTATCCGCCGGCCGCCGAGCCGGTGGAAATCACCGCCGCCCAGGAGCTGGCCAAGCTGACCGGCGCCCGCGCCTCCGCCGGCACCGGCAAGGGCGTCTCCGTCGCCCTCGCCTCCCGCGGCCTCCCCGCGAAACTGCCGGCCAAGGCCAAGGATTCCGCCGCGTGGATCTGGCTGCGCATCGCCGACGACGGTTCCGGCGAGATCAGCGCCACGCACGGCTCGTTCCTTTTCACCGCCGTCCGCCTGCTGGCCAACGCCACCAGCGACCTCACCCGCGAGAAGCTCGCCGCCGGCGTGCTGCTGCCCGCGAGCTTCGCCTGGCACCGCCCGCACTGGGACGCCTGCCTCACCCAATACTGGCGCAGCTGCCGCAACTTCGACCAGGAACACTACGTCGCGTCGCTCGCCGAGGCGGGCTTCACGCACTGCGAGGTCAACGGCCTGCAGGCGCACATGCCGCTCGAGGACTTCGTCGCCCACGAATACTACCCGCAGTTCTACACCTACGCGCCGGGCTTCAACCATTTCGTCGACACCGACCTGACCAAGGGCATCTGGCCCGGCCACTACCTCGACGCGAACCTCAACAACCTCGTCAAGCTCGCCAACCTCGGCCGCAAATACGGCCTGAAGCCGGGCGTGTGCATGTTCGAGCCGCGCACGCTGCCGGAGCGCTTCTTCGCCAAATACCCGACGCTCCGCGGCGCGCGCGTCGACCACCCGTTCCGCTCCCGCCTGCCGCGCTACACCATGGCGCAGGACCACCCGATCGTGATGCGCCACTACCGCGAGTGCCTGCAGAAGCTCATGCGCTCCGTGCCGGACCTCAGCTACATGTCCGTCTGGACGAACGACTCGGGCTCGGGCTTCGAACACACCTCCTCGCTCTACGTCGGCCGCAACGGCGGCCCCTACATGATCCGCGAGTGGCGCAACCACGACAAGATCGCGCAGGCCGCCGGCGAGAGCATCGTCCGCTACCTGAAGAATCTCCAGACGGCCGCCGCGACGATCAACCCCGACTTCGACGTCATCCTCCGCCTCGAGCCCTTCAAGGTCGAACAGGACCACATCAAGAACGGCATGGGCCCGCACGTCACCTGGGAGGGGCCCTCCCTCATGGTGCGTGGTTACCACGTCCCCTACGCCCACCCGAAGTATCCGGAGAACCAGGCGGTCGCGGGCAGCATCTTCCACACGACGATGGATCAGGTCGGGGAAAAGGAAGCCCTCGCCGCCTCGCGCAAAAACGGCGCCGAGCCCGTGCTGCACTACTCCGCCTCCAGCGTGATGAACCACGAGCCGCTGCTCGGCCTGCCGTTCCCGCGCTCGATCCACCAGAAGCTCTCCGCGGTGCGCGACACCGGGATCACGCGCATCAGCGCCCTCGGCGGCCTCACCAACACCGGCCGCGCCCCCTACTGGCCCAACCCGGTCGCGCTGCGCGCCGCGCAGTTCTTCCCGGAGAAATCCATCGAGACCGTCCTCACCGAGTTCGCCACCTCCCTCGTCGGCCCCGCGCAGGCCGCGGCCCTGTCGGATGCGTGGAAGGAATTCGAGGAGGCGCTCCTCTGGCAGCCGCTGGTCGGCCTGTATTGCGCCTTCGGCTTCTGCTGGCAGCGCACCTGGGACCGCCCGTTCGTGCCCGATGCCGAGGCCGTCCCGGCCGCCGAGCGCGAATACTACGAGCGCCACGGCTGCTTCCAGCACAACAACCCGGGCCTCATCGATCTCGGCAAGGACGTGCTCTTCGACCTCATCACGCAGCCGGCCGGCGCCAAGATGGCCGCGGACATGGACAAGAACGTCCTCGCCCGCCTCCGCCCCCTCATCGCCAAGCTCGACGCGACCGCCAAATCCTCCAGCGGCCAGGCCGCCGTCGTCTTCGCCGACCTGCGCGACCGCGTCCGCGCCTACCTGCACTGGGTTTCCTCCCTCCGCAGCGTCTGCGCCTGGTGCGAGAACGTCTACGGCTACCTCGAGGCCAAGGACGCCGCCGCCAAGGCCGGCTTTGAGAAGAACCTCCAGGCCGCCATCGACTTCGAACTCGCCAACATCCGCGGCCTCATCGAGCTGCTGGAGACGACGAAGTCCGAGGTGCTGGTGCTCTCCGGCGTCGCCGAGAACACCTACTTCTACGGCGAGAACCTCGTCGAGCACCTGAAGACGAAGCTGCGCCTCACGGAGAAATACCGCCACGCCAAGCCGCGCATCGACGCCGACATCTTCTGGCGCCCGATCCCGGGCACCACGTGGCCGGCCGGCTGGGACGCCACCGCCAAGTAATTTGTCAGGTTGGTCCAGGGTTACGCCGCCGTGTTCGCCGCCATTTTTGGTGCGGCGGGCACGGCGGCTCTGTTTTGGCGGGCGGAATCGCGATTCCACCTTTGGAGGGCCCAGCTGGAGCTGGGCCCTCCATCCGAGTCTCAATGCCCCCGCACGCGCCGGCGGTAGTCCGACGGCGTGAAGCCGATCTCCTGCTTGAAGGCCTTGGAGAAGTGGAACACGTCGCAGAAGCCGAGCGTGTCGGCGATCTGCTTGAGCGAGGATTCGCCGTGGTAGATCGCGGCGCAGGCCCACTCCAGTCGGCGGCGCTTCTGGTAGCGGCCCGGCGACTCGCCCGTGAGCTCGACGAAGCGCTTGCGGAAATTCTCGTAGTTCAACCCGACCTCGGGCGCCACCTCCTGCGGCGTCAGCCAGCCCGTCGGGCTCCGGTCGCCGAGCAGGCGCAGGCTCTTTTCCAGCCACGCGTCGCGCCCCGCCTGCCGCGTGCTCTCGGCGTCGGAGGCGACCATGTCCGTCATCACGTGCAGCAGCCGGCCGAGGGCGCGCAGCGGCGCACCCGCGCGGTGCAGGGGCTCGCCCTTCACGACCTCGTGCAGGCGCCGCCGCCAGTAATCCACCGCCCCGAGCCGCAGCACGGGGTGCTCCGGCGCCAGCAGGCCCTGCGCGCGCCACAGCTGGAACTGCGGGCCGTCGAACACGAAGTAGATCTGCGTCCATTCCGTGCCGGGCAGCGGCCCGTAGGCGTGCGCGATCTCGGGAAAAACCAGCACCACGTCGCCCGGCCCGAGCTCGAGCTTGGTGCCGCGGGCATCGCGGTAGTAGCCGCGGCCCTCGACCATCAGCACCAGCGTGAATCGTCTCAAAATCCGCATGCCCGTCGGGTCGATGCCGGTCACGTTGCGCAGCATGCCGGCGAGCTCGATCTCCCCCACCGGAGTGCGCAACGGGCTCTGCAGCCAGGGTTCGTTGCGGTATTTGGGCGCGGGAGGCATCCGCCCAAAATTTACATGACTTCTCCCACTTCAACCATTTAATGCGGGGCCATTCCGGTGTAACTTGTCGCCATGAGCACCACGACTGCCCTGCCCCAGCTCTATTCCTTTGGCCACGAGCTGGAGATGACCGACGACAAGGTCGGCCTCCTGCGCGAATCCAATGACGCCGCGGACGACATCCCCGAGCTGCGCCGGCGCCTCGCCGAGGACGGCTACCTCTACATGCCCGGCTACCTCGACCGCGACGAGGTGCTCGCCGCCCGTGCCAGCCTGACCGACGGCCTCGCCGCCGCCGGCGTGCTCGACCCGGCCTACCCGACCATCGACGGCATCGCCAAGCCCGGCGCCGGCTACGTCTTCAAGCCCGAGCTCACCAACAACAACCCGGCGATCCAGAACCTGCTTTATTCCGGCCGCCTGCCCGAGTTCTACCGGAAGTTCTACGGCGAGGAGATCCGCCACTATGACTTCACCTGGCTGCGCGCCATCGGCCCGGGCAAGGGCACGAACCCGCACTGCGACCTGCCCTACATGGGCCGCGGCACGCACACCCACATGACCTGCTGGGTGCCCTACGGCGACATCTCCTTCACCCTCGGCGGTCTCATGGTGCTCGAGGGCTCGCACAAGCGCATGGACCTGCTCGAGAACTACGTCTTCCGCGACGTCGACGCCTTCTGCGAGAACAAGCCGAAGGAGGCCGAGGCCGCCAAGTCCGGCAAGTGGGCCTTCACCGGCACGCTCTCCCACAACCCGCCCGTCGTCCGCAACAAGTTCGGCGGCCGCTGGCTGACCACCGAGTTCAAGGCCGGCGACTTCATCACCTTCGGCATGTTCCTCGTCCACGCCTCCCTCGACAACCGCACCGCCAACCAGCTGCGCATCTCGAGCGACGCCCGCTACCAGCGCGCCAGCGAGCCGATCGACGAGCGCTGGATCGGCGTCAACCCTCCCGGCCACACGACGGCGGGGAAGCGCGGCCGGATTTGCTGATCGATAGTTTTAATAAAGGACCTATAGGCCATATAGGTCCTATACGGCACTCAACCCCGCCCATCATGGTCGCTTCCTCCACGCCAGCAGCATCCGCTTCCCCCGCCTCCGCGACCGGCCGCATGGCCGCCGTCCAAGACATGGCCCGGCTGCAGCGCATCCTCTTCGAGGTCGAGCGCGAGTTCGTCCGCACCGCGACAACCCTCATCTACCGCGTCGGCGAGCCGGAGCTGAAATACCTCCTCTGCCAGCACGTCTGGGAATCCGCCAGCCACGCCCGCTTCCTGCGCGAGCGCGGCCGCGAGCTCAGCGGCTTCGGCACCAGCGAGAGCGTCCGCCCCGCCCTGCGCCGGCTCTTCAACGAGGCCGTGATGCCCGCCGACGCCTACGTGGCGCTGGCCGGCTTCTACCGCGTCCTCAAGCCCGCCCTCCTCACCGCCTACCGGCACTACCTGCAGGCGACGCACCACCTCGCCGACTGGCCGTCGCTGCGGCTCGTCGAGGAGTTCATCCACGACGAGGAGCGCCACGCGCGGGAGATGCTCCCTTACCTCGGCACCGCCAACGATTCCGCCTGGGTCGCCCACCTCGGCACCGCCCTCATGGCCCAGGGCGGCCTGCTCGGCGAGACGCCCGCCCTGCCCCTGCCCGCCGGCTTCACCTGGGAATGCGAGGCCCGCGCCTACAAACACCCGGACACCTGCAACCGCGGCAAATATCCGACCTGTTCCAGCGTCTTCAGCTATGATCCCGACGAGACGCCCATCGTGCGTCCCTGGCTGGTCGATCCCAAGACCGACGCCCGCGTCATCCGCCTCATGGTTTATGTCTGGCTGATGATGGAGCTGGATGCCGTCGATTACCTTGCGACCGTGTTCTACGACACGCCCGAGGCGCCGTTCGACCTGCACCACGACATGGCCCGCCACCTCTGGGACGAGTCGCGGCACAGCCAGTTCGGCTACCGGCAGCTGCCCAAGCTCGGGGTCGACCTCATGACGGTCGAGCACTCGCTGGACCTCTACAACATCCTCGTCCAGATGCCGCCGCACGAGCGCTACGCGATGATGACGATGGAATTCGAGGCCGGCAGCTTCCCGACCAAGGCCACCGTGATGGACCGGGTGCGCGAGCTGAACGACTTCGAGGCGGACACACTCCTGGCGTTCGACCGCAACGATGAGCAGAACCACGTGCGCTACGGCCACCGCTGGCTGCCCGAGATCATGAAGCTGTGCGGGGACAACCGCCCGACCGAGGAATTCGTGAAGGCCACCCAGGCGCGTTTCGCCGAGCTGGCCAAGACCTACGGCAACCGCACCCCGCACGCGCTGCCCCCCGAGCGCCGCCTGACCGGCACCAAGATCCTCAAGCTCGCCGGCGTGGCTTGAGCGGACTCAGCTGGATTGAATGTAGGGCCGGCGCTTGTCGCCGGGCCTTTCGGGGCCCTAAATCAGGCACGCCGACAAGCGGCGGCCCTACATTCTGAAATCGAGCCCTCCCGCCGGCTGGCACACCTCCAGCTTTCCACGCTCGACCCCCGGGGACAGGTAATTTTCATTTATTTTCAGAATGATTCCTGTCGCCGAGCCTGCATACTTGCCTCCAGCTTAATCCCCCACCGGTCCCTTCTTCCGTGACCACAATTCTTTAAATCCGTGCCGCCCCACAAGAAAACCTACCGCGCCGTCCTCGTCGGCACCGGCTCCATCGGCGACGCCCATGTCCGGGCCGTCGAAGCCACCCAAGGCCGCGTCACCCTCGTCGCCGCCGTTGATATCGACGCCCAGCGCGTCGGTGATTTCGCCAAAAAGCACGGTATTCCGAACCATTACACGGACTTTACCGCCATGCTGGCCAAGGAGAAGCCGGACATCGCCCTGATCGCGACCCCGCCGGCCCAGCACGTGCCGATGAGCATCGCGGCCATGGAGGCCGGGGCCTGGGTCCTGTGTGAAAAACCCCTGTGCGGTTCGCTCGCCGAGCTCGACCTGCTCGAGGCGGCGGAGAAGCGCACGGGCTGCTACACCGCCTGCATTTTCCAGATGCGCTTCGGCTCGTCCACCGCGCACGTCCGCACCCTCGCCGACGGCGGGCTGCTGGGCCGGCCGCTGGTCGGCGTCTGCAACACCCTCTGGTTCCGCGACGACGCCTATTACGCGGTGCCGTGGCGCGGCCGCTGGGAAACCGAGCTCGGCGGGCCCACCATGGGCCTCGGCATCCATGCGATGGACCACTTCCTCCACCTGTTCGGGGAATGGAAAACCGTCCGCGCCGTCGTCAGCACCCTCGACCGCGCGATCGAGGTCGAGGACGTCTCGATGGCCCTCGTCACCTTCGCCAACGGCGCCGTCGCCTCCATCGTCAACAGCGCCCTCAGTCCGCGCCAGGAAACCTACATCCGCCTCGACTACCAGAAGGCCACCGTCGAGCTCACCCACCTCTACGGCTACACCCGCGACAACTGGAAGTTCACCCCCGTGCCGCCCGCGCAGGACGACGCCCTCCTGCAGGCCTGGCAGAGCTTCCCCGCCGAGGTCGGCGCCACGCACGGCACCCAGCTCAACGCGCTCGTCGCCGACATGGACGCCAAGCGCCGGCCGCTGACCTCCGGCGACCAGGCCCGCCAGACCGTCGAGTTGCTCACCGCCATCTACAAGTCCGGCTTCACCGGCGAGATCGTCACCCGCGGCTCGATCAAGCCCGGCGACTCCTTCTACACCGCGTTGCACGGCAACCGCGCCCCCAAGCGCACCAAGGGCCAGCGCCCGACCGGTTGAGTTGGCCGCCATGAACCGCGAGCCGCTGGCATCGCGCACGCTGACCGGTTACCTCTGGTCGAGCCGCGCCCGTCTCTGGCGCGGCCTCGGCCTCGCCCTCCTGCGCTCCCTCGCCGTGGCGCCGTGCCCCTGGCTGTTCCAGCGCATGATCGACGTCGCCGTGCCGGCGCGCGACAGCGCCGCCATCATCGAGCTGGGCGGCCTCTTCCTCCTGCTGCTCGCCGTCCATTACGTCTTCTCCGTCTGGGGCGCCAACGAGATCGCCAAGGCCATGGCCCAGATGATGGTCGAGCTGCGCTCGCGCCTCTTCTTCAAGCTCCAGTTCCTCAGCTTCGGCTACCTCGACCAGCAGAAGACCGGCCGCCTGCTCTCGAAATACGCCTTCGACACCCAGAAGGTCGAGGCGCTGCTCTACAACATCCTCAACCAGTTCCTCCCGAACGTCCTCTACGGGGCCAGCATCTTCGCGATCCTCGCCGTGCTCAACTGGCGCCTGGCCCTCGTCCTCGCCCTCGTCATCCCGGCCTACGGCTTCGGCAAGTGGCACTTCTTCGCCCGCATCCAGCGCAGCAACAACGAGGCGCGCCTCGCCCAGGAGAAGCTCACCGGCACCGCCAGCGAATACATCTCCGCCCTCCGCCTCGTCCGCAGCTTCGGCGAGGAAAAGCAGGCCGAGTCCGACCTCGACCGCAGCAGCCTCGATTTCGCCCGCCTCCGCGTGCACCAGAGCTACATCAACGCCATCTTCGGCACCTTCTGGTATGTCAGCACGCAGGTCATCGCCCTCGTCGTCATGGCCGGCGGTGCCCTGCTGGCCATCCGCGGCACCATCTCCTACGGCACGCTCTTCGCCTTCGTCGCCGGCCTGCCGATCGTCCTCGGCCCCATCCAGGCCTTCGTCGGCCTGAGCGAGCAATACTTCATCGGCCGCGAGAGCTACCTCAGCATCAAGGAACTCCTCGACTCCGCCTACGTCGAGGCCTGGCACGGCCAGCGCCGCGCCGACCGCATCCGCGGCGACCTCGTGTTCGGCGGCGTCACCTTCGCCTACCCGTCCGCGCCCGACCGCCCGGTGCTGCACGACATCAACCTCGCCATCCGCCCGGGCGAGCACGTCGCCTTCGTCGGCCCCTCCGGCTCCGGCAAGAGCACCCTGGCCAACCTCCTCCTCGGCCTCTACGCGCCCACCACCGGCGAGATCCTCATCGACGGCGTCCCGCAGGCCGAGTGGGACATGCGCTGGATCCGCCGCCAGCTCGCGGTCGTGCTGCAGGACAGCCTCCTGCTCTCCGGCTCGATCCGCGACAACCTCCGCTTCGCCCGCGCCGACGCCACCGACGCCGAGATCCGCGCGGCGGCCCGGCAGGCCAACGCCGAGGAGTTCATCGCGCAGCTGCCCGCGGGCTACGACACCCTCGTCGGCGAGCGCGGCGTCTCCCTCTCCGGCGGCCAGCGCCAGCGCCTCGCGATCGCCCGCGCCATCCTGCGCAACCCGCCCGTCCTCATCCTCGACGAGGCCACCTCCGCCCTCGACTACGAGAGCGAGCGCCTGATCCAGGAGGCCCTCGACCGCCTCTCGGTCGGCCGCACCGTCATCACCATCGCCCACCGCCTCAGCACCATCCGCAACGCCAGCCGCATCATCGTGCTGGCCGACGGCCGCATCACCGAGGAGGGCGACTTCGCCACCCTCTCGGCCCGCGGCGGTGCCTTCGCCCGGCTCGTCGCCGCGCAAAATACTGGCGAAGGGTTCCTCCGCCCCTAAGCTCTCCCCCATGAAAACACCGCTGCTCGCCGCCGTTCTGCTTTTCACCGCCAGCCTCGCCGCCGCCCAGACGACTTTCCCCGGCCTCAAGGCGGTCCTCTCGGCCGCCGAGTGGAAACGCGCCGGGCTCGACCGCCTCACGCCGGACGAGATCGGCGTCATCGACGCCGCGCTCATCCGCAACCAGGCCGGCGCCACCGCCCAGCTGCAGACCGAGCTGGCCAAGGCGCGCACTGTCACCGCCGCCCCGGCCCCCGCGGCCAACCCCAGCCTGATGTCCCGCTTCGGCCTGCCCCTGTTCGATGAAGGTGAGTGGCGGAACATGCCGCCGCTCCGCGCGAAGGTGACCAAGTGGGAAGGCGGCAACCGCTTCCGGCTCGACAACGGCCAGATCTGGGAAGGCCACGAGCCCATCACCTACGAGCTACCCGGCAAGGACATCGAGATCCAGGCCCGCCCGCACGGTCAGTTCGCCCTCATCGTTGATGGCCAGAACACCACCCTGCGCGTCATGCGCCTGCGCTGAGGGAAGCACCACAGAATACACGGAACACACAGAAAGGAATCTGCCCTTCCGTGTTTTCCGTGTGTTCCGTGGTTACTCAACGCCTTCATTCCTATCCGTGTTCATCCGTGCAATCCGTGATTAAACTTCTGCTGTCTTTGTCATGCTGACCCTTGCCAACGCCGAGCTGACCGTCGACCTGATCGATCCCGCCGCCGAGCAGGCCCGCCTCGGGCCGCGCTATTGCTGGGGCGGCTACATCTGGCAGGTGTCGGACCGCAGCATCGGCACGCTCCTGACCGGCCCGGAATGGCCGGAGGTCAACCCGCTGCCGCACAACGGCCAGGGCCTGCCCGAGTCGTTCCGCCACAGCACCACGACCGGCGAACCGCTCCTCTGGGACGGCGCCGTGGGCCTCGCTCCCGGCTCCGGCGCCCTCGGGCGCAACGCCGCCGGCGACATCATCGTCACGACGCCCTGCGTGTGGCAGGTCGACCGGCAGCCCGACCGCGCCGTGTTCCGCACCGAACAGACCGCGGGCCGCTGGTCCTACGCCCTGGAGCGCACGATCGAGCTGCACGGCCGGCAGATTGTCTCGCGCTCGCGCCTGACCAACCGCGGCACCACCCCGCTCAAGCTTGAGTGGTTCGCGCATCCCTTCTTCGCCCTCCAGTCCGACGGCCTGCTGCATGTGACCCTGCCCGAGGGCACGCAGATGGCGGAAAACCAAGGCTACAAACTCGCCGGCCGCGAGCTGACGCTGGACCGGCCGTTCATCGGGTTGCACGGCGGCCACCTCGAGCACCTCACCCTGCCCGCCGGCCGGCCGCTCGTGGCCACGCTTTCGCATCCCCGGCTTAAGCAAGTGCGTTTCGCCACCGATTTCGTCCCGTTCAAGTGCGTCCTCTGGGCCAACGGCAACACGCTGTCGCTCGAGCCCTTCCTCGCCCTCGACCTCGCCCCCGGCGCGTCGCGCGAGTGGACGCTGACCTACGATTTCGGGCGGGCGCTGTAATATAGGTGGAACCCGGCCTCCGGACGGGTTGCTGAAACGCACGATAAACCGACTCGGACACATGCGCGTCATTTTAACCCGCCCGGAGGACGGGTTCCACCTCAAGGCTTAACAATCAACTCCGGCATCTCATCCCCCGGCACCAGCGGGCGCACCCCGTCGCTGCGATAAACCCAGCCGAGGCCCGTCTCGAGCGTCACCTTGCCGTCGTGCAGGCGCGCGATCGAGGCGTTGGCCAGCGCCACCACCGTCTCGGTGGGATTGAACTGCAGGTAGATCTTGATCTTCCCGACGCGGCCGTCGAAGTCGGCCTTCGTCGCCGGCGCCGGGTGATGCGGGTTGATCACCGCCGGGAAGACACCCAGCGACGTGCGGCTCGGGATCTCGGCGACGGGAAAATCGTTGGTCGTGCCGATCCGCAGCCCGGCCACGTTCGCCCCGGCGCTGGAACCGCCGTAGGGCACGCCGGCCGCCACGCGCTGCCGGATGAGTTCGAGCTGGCCCGTGCGGTAAAGCTCGCCGAGCAGGACGAAGGTCTCGCCGCCGCCGATGAAGATGCCGTCGGCGCCCTCGAGCAGCGCCTTGGCGCCGGCCGCGTCGTGCCGGTGCAGGGACTCCGCCGCCGGCACGCCGATGTGGGCGAATGCCTTCTGCAGCCGCGCCTCCATGCGGTCGCGCTCCGCGGGCAGGCTCGCATGCAGCACGAGGGCGACCTTCTTGCAGCCGGCGTAGTGCCGGCGCATCACGTCGAGCGTGCTGTCGGCGAAGTGATCGCCATTCATCATGCTGCCGCCGCTGACGAGCACCGAGGGCGTGGCGGCGAACGAGATTAGCGCAAGGGCCAGGAAGCAGCTCAACAGTCGAAAGAATCGCATAGGATCAATCGAGGAGAACAGATTTTCGTTTCGTCACAACCCTCCGTATGAACATTCGGAAATTTAACGCAAAGTCGCAAAGACGCGAAGCATCCCCTCTTCCTTTGCGCCTCTGCGTCTTTGCGTTGAAGGGTCTGTTTTGATCGGTGCGATGGCCAAACTTTCATAAACATTCATTTTGCCCAGACCGCTGTGACGCCAATCGTGGATGCATGGTTCACCCGCTGCCCCGCGCGTCCGTCCTGCTTGCCACCTTAACCTGCGCTCTGTCCGCCGTCTTCGCGGCGGAACGCACCGTCGACCTCCGCTACGGCATGCCGACCTGGCACCAGCCGCTCGGGATCCCCGGCGACTGGCACAAGCCGATGGCCAACGAGCGCGGCGCCCTCCTCTACGACTTCGGCCCCGGCCCCTACGTGCAGGGCCTCACGGTCGTCGAACTCGGCGCCGAGGGTGCGCCGCTCGAGTTCGTCTCGCAGGGCTTCGCCGACAGCCCGCGCGTGCCCGTGATGCGCTCCCGGCTCCGTCGCGGCGACGGCACCGTCGAGCTCACCACCCTCAACCTCGCCCCCGCCGCCCCCGCGGTGTCCAACGGCCGCACCGCGGACTACGAGCGCCTCGACGGCATCAGCGGCGTCCCTGACTGGGCGCAGCCCGCGGCGGGCGTTTCCCCGGAGTTCCGGAATGTCGCCTGGGGCAACAACCGCCCCGTCGCCTACCGCCTCCGCGTCCCGGCCGGCGCCGCGAAGCGCGTGATGCTCGGCTTCTGCGAAAGCTACAAGAAGTTCCTCTTCCAGCGCACGGCCACGATGGAGGTCGAGGGCGCGGCCACCCAGGCCGCCGACCTCGCGCTGAACGCCCCGCACCATGCGCCGCAGGTGTTCCTCTTCGACGCCCGCGACGAGAACGGCGACGGCTGGATCAACCTCCGCGTCTTCGCCCCGCAGGGCCAGGACCCGAACTCCACCCTCGCCACCATCGCCGTCTATCCCGCCGGCACGACGCTCAGCCGCGAGGAACTGGTCGCCGGTTCCCTCGCCGCCAAGGACCGCGCGGAGCTCCGCATCGCCTGCGGTCGCGAAATGGACCGCCAGCCGGCGCGCACCGACCTCGTGCACGCGCGCTATGCCGGCGACCTCACCCCGGCGCTCTTCATCAAGACCAAACGCCCGCTCGTGGCCGGACCCGACGGCACCGTCACCTTCGAAGGCCGCCCCTTCCTGGCCACCCAGCCCGCGTTCACGGCGCTGACCCGCACGGAGCAAGGCTGGCAGGCCACTTTTCCCGCCGGCACCCGCGAGGTGTCAGCCTGGGTCTTCTCGGGCCAGGCCGGCCCGGCCGACGTCACCGCGGCGCGCGCGCTTCCGGTCGCCGACGCCCTCGCCGAGACGCGCCGGCGCTGGGGCACGTTCGCCATTCCCTTCGACCGCGTCACGGTCGGTGATCCGGCCATCCAGGCGATGATCGACGCCTCGCTGCGCACGCTCTGGCAGGCCCGCGAGACGATCAACGGTCACACGCAGTTCAACTCCAGCTTCTCGCTCTACCGCGGTCTCTGGGCCGGCGACGCCGTCTACATCACCAACCTCGCCTCCCACCTCGGCGATTCGCGTTCCGCCCGCGAGACCCTCGACGCCCTCTTCGCCCACCAGCTGCCCAACGGCATCGTGGACGAGCTGCACCCGCAGAAGATCTTCCGCACCACCGCCGAGGTCATCTGGGGCGTCGTCCGCGAGGCCGAGATCTCCGGCGACTGGAGCTATGCGGAGAAGAAGTGGCCGCAGATCGTGCTCGGCGTCTCCGGCATCCGCGGCCTGCGCGAGGAGACGCTCAAGCACCCCGGCGCCGCCTATTACGGCATGCTGCCGCCGGGCTTCAGCGACGGCGGCATCCTCGACATCGGCTCCGAATATTCCTCGGTTTACTGCACGATCACGGGCCTCCGCGCCGCCGAGCGCCTGGCCCTCAAGCTGGGCCACAAGCAGGAGGCGGTTGAATTCCGCCAGCTCGCCGACGACTTCCTGACGGCATTTAATAAAAACCGGCAGCGCGACCAGCGGCGCGACGCCCGCGGCAACCTCTACCTGCCCGTGCGCGTCGGCTTCAAGGGCGAGGATCCCATCCCGCAGCTCACGCAATGGGCCTTCATGGACGCCCACCTCAACGGCGAAGGCTGGCTCCCCTCCGATCACGAGCTCGTCACGGGTTCGCTCGCGCTCCTGGAGTCGGTCGAGCAGCAGGGCCTCCCCGTCAGCATGGGCTGGCTGCCCGGCGGCAACTGGGCGGGCATGGGTTTCTTTTATGCCTTCCAGCCGCTGATCCTGAACCGCCCGGCGAAGGTCGCGGACATCCTCTACGCCGGCGCGAACCACGCCTCCCCTGTCGGCACCTGGGTCGAGGAGCAGACCCTGGTCGGCCAGCCGCTGAAGCTCGCCGGCGACCAGCCGCATAATTTCGCCGCCGCGATGATGGGCCACCTGCCGGCCGCCATGCTCGCCTACGACCGCCTCGACACCCTGCACCTGCTCGGCAGCGTGCCCGCCGAGTGGCTGAAGCCCGGCGCGGTCAACCGCCTCGACGGCTGGCGCACTGGCGCCGGCACCGTGACGCTCGCGCTCACCGTCTCCGCCGACGGCCGGACCGCGAACCTGCAGGTGCAGCCCATCACCCGCGCCGACAAAAAGATCCGGATCCAACTGCACACCGCCAGCCTGACGGCCGCCGGCTTTGCTGTCCCCGCCACGGCCAAGGACGGCATCATCGAGATCCAACCCGGCCAGCCGGTGACGCTCAGCTTCAAGCGCTAGAGCAGCTTACCCGGAATTTTAGCCACGAAAGAACACATAGATCGCAAAGAGGAGCGATCTGAAGGGATCGCTTTGCGTTCCTTGTGAACCTTTGTGGCAAAATTCTCCGCGCCTGAACGTAGGCTTTTGCCGCAATGGTCGGGGTGCGCGAAAAACCTAAGTTGAAAAAGCGAAGCTTGAGCATGAAACACTTAGCCTGCATTCAGGGCTAATGCGGCTCCCCAAACTTAGGCTTTTCCACGAGGCTGAATAACACTGATCGGAAGAAGAGTCATGCGATCGTTTCCTAGAAAATGGTTAGTAGGCCTACTTGGAACTACCGTCCTCATTCTGTCCGGTTCGATGCTTTTGATGGGATCTCCGATTTGGAAAGCTCTGCTTCTGCCCCTGATTATAATTACCATGGCAGGAGTTGGCCTCACTATCGGGGCTGGCCTGGGCGTGACTCGATCGCGCGCATTTTTGGCTCACGGCATCGATCTTGCGCTAAAGGCCGACTTCACAGAAGCACGCCGTTGGATCTTGGCCGCGGTTCGGATAGACCGAAGCCTCCTAAAGATTCAGAGGATGCACCGGATCTACGAGCTAGTCGTCGCTGGTGACACGTCATTGCAGGCGCGCGTCGAAATTCAGAAAGCTAAGGAAGAAATGTCCAGATGGCCAAAGCCTGAATCAACTGCGGTGCTCTCCGATTTATTTTCTCGCGAATGAAAATCCGAACCAGCCATTAGAGCCAACGACCGGGCTGGCGCCCGGCCGTGGCTCACCTTTAACGTTAGCTGAAGAGAAGATGCCTGCTGAAGGCTCCGGCGGGTTCACACTCAGCAGTTTACTCAGCTGCCGATCACGAGCACGGCCTTAAAGAAGACCAGGATGAAGCCGACCAGCGCGCAGCAGGCGATGAAGCCGACCGCGTCCTGCTTGTCCCATTTGGCGAACTCCCAGTTGGAGCGCGGGAAGAGCTTGGTGTGGTCGTAGCGGGCCGGGTCGGCATAGCTGGCCTCCACCGCCAACGCGTCCTCCTCCAGGGTCTTCCCCACGGGGGTTTTCATGCGCACATAGAAGCGGGCCACCCGCTTGGGGTCGGCCGGCTGCGTGAGCAGGCTAACCACGACCAAGATCAGGACGGGCAGCAGCGCGTCCACCAGGTAGCGCGTCGTCATGAGCTGCGCGGAATTGAAAGCGGCGACATCGACGCCGAAGAGCGAGATGAGCCAGACCTCGGCGCGGAACAGGCCCCGGCCGGTGCGCGGCGAGCTGAGGTCCTCGGGATTCAGGCGCACCACGCCTTCCTCGAAGAAAATGGACACGGGCTCCACGCGCAGCGTCTTGGCAATCTCCTGCCCCACCGTCGCGGCGTGGCCGGCGGCGACATCCGCCGGAGTGGCCGGGACCATCGCCGTGACGACCCGCTCGTGCGTCATGCGCGTCAGCGCCTCGGAGCGGGCCAGCGCGGGAATCTGCGGCACCGTCCAGGGCACGACGCAGATCAGGACCAGCATCGTGAACACCTCGACCCGCACCGCGGTCTCGGTCAACCGGCGCCACAGGAAGATCATGGTGATGGGCACGCCCCAGATCACCAGGAACACGATGGCAAATTTAAGCAGGGCGATGACGCTGTTGAGGTAGAGGCCGATGATGACGCCGAGCGCCAGCGCCACCGGCACGCTCACGCGGGCGACCCGCATGTAATGCTTCTCGGATTTACCGGGGAAGAGCGGCTCGTAGATGTTCTTCACCACCAGGCCCGCCATGACGACCGACTGGGCGCCCAGCACCGCCAGCTTGCCGCCGAGGATGCCGATGATCATCACGCCGACGAGCCCGACCGGCAGCAGGGACTTGGTGAGCAGGCCCCAGACCTGGTCAGGGTCCGACAGGCCGGGCCCGAAGAGCGCGATGGCAATGAGGCCGCAATAGGCCCAGGCGATCGTGACAAACCGCTTGCTGAAGCCGCCGGTGACGGCGCCGATGCGCGCGGCGAACTCGTTCTTGGCCGAGCCGGCCACGGTCATGTTGGCCGTCGAGCTCGAGATGCCCAGGAACTGCACAAGGAGCAGCGCGCCGATGGAATACCACGTGTATTCGCTCATCGCCCCGCCGCCGAAGAGGTTGAACATCGCCTCCGGCACCGTGCGGTGCAGCTCGTCCGCCCCGCCCAGCTTCATGAGGCCGAAGGGAATCAGGATCACCGAGATGAGGATGACGAGGATCGCCTGCACGGCATCGACCACCGCCGAGGCCTTGAGGCCGCCGAGCATGACGAAGACCGCCACCAGGCCGGTCGACACGAGGTAGAAGGTCAGCGGGTTGAGGTAGGTCACATACGGCTGCAGCTGGCCGCGGTCGTAGTAGTTCTTGAGGATGTCATAGCGCTCCGTCTTTTCCGCCGGGAGGGCGCCGGCGACGCGCTGCGTGCGGAGTTCGACGAACTCATGGTAATCGGCGACCTTCTGGGCCTCGGTCGCGGTGTAGGCCGCCGGGTCCTTGGTCATCAGCGGCTGGAGCGTCTTGAGCGCCACGACATTGCCGCCCGCGATGCTGACGATGATGATGACGAGGGTCGTGCTCGCGTAGAGCGAGCCGAGGAAGCGCTTGCCGAAGCGGTCCTCGAACATCTCCGCCGTGGTCGTCAGCCGCACGCGGCGGAACCAGACGTTGAGGAACCAGTAATAGGGCGTCAGGAAGAGCGTGATCAGCGCCAGCCAGGCGCCGCCCGCGCCCTGCCGGTAGACGGAGCTGGAGGTCGTGGTGGCCTGGCCGGGGTCGGCCATGCTGCCGAAACTGAGGAAGAACTGGAACCATCTGCCCAGCGAGCGCCCGCCGAGGAAGAAGTCGCCCTGCCCTTTCACCCCGTGGGACAGCTTATGGCCGATGCCAAGGACGGCTATGATGTAGGCGATGATGATCAGACCGTCGATCCAGTGGAGGCCGAGGAAAGTCTGGGCAAGGGGTAGCGGGGGTGGGCTCATGAAAGCAAGGTCAGGGGTTGGGGAATTAAACCAGGGAGGGTTCGAATGTGGGAGGGGCTTTATGCCCCGACAGGAGGTCTGCGGGGTTCATCGCGTCGGGCGTAAAGCCCCTCCCACATTAAACCATGAGTGCCTGCAGTTCATTCGTGGTTGGTTTGATTGGGTGCAAACGGCCAGTAGCCGGTCGCCTGCATGCGGCGCTCGAGGCCGAAGGCGGTGAAAAGCTTCTCCGTCTCCGTCGGGTTGCGGCGGAAGGCGCCGAGCGTGGCATCGTCCGCCAGTGCGAGCACGAGGTCACCGATGATCGCGGTCGATTCGACCACGATCTGCTCCGGCAGCTTGTCGATGGTGTCGGCGAGGTCGTGGTAGTAGCGGACCGACTCGCGCGGGATCGGCGCGTTGAAGGTGATGGCCCGCACGCCGGCCAGCTGGTAGGGCGTGTGGTCGCTGCCGAACCAGTTGATGTTCTGCACGCCCAGCGGGAGCTTCGTGGCGCGCGCATTGTTCCAGCGCTCCAGCGCCGGCACCAGGGACCCGTCGCCGAGCGCGTTCACCGCGATCGGCACGCCGACCATGTCGAGGTTGATCATCGCGACCACCGGCGCGTCGCCGAGCGT
>JAYRXZ010000049.1:0-23337 GCA_041917235.1 Lacunisphaera sp.
ACCACGCCGGACTGGTTCTCGAGCTTGAGCAGCTTGGCCACCTCGGGATCCATCGGCTGCAGGCCGTAGGCGCCGAACCACGCGATCGGGCGGCCGGTCACGGACTTCGGCACGCGGCCGAGATACGGCAGCACCTCGCTGGCCAGCAGCACGACGCTGCTCTCCTCGACATTCACAAGCACGATCGGGTTGCCGCGCTGGTTGCGGGAGAAGATCAGGAAATTCTGGCCGAACGAAGTCTGGGCCAGGCCGGCCAGTTCGCCCGCCGCGTTGAACACCGGCAGGCCCGGGCCGGCCACGTCGCTGCCCAGGATGGCGGTCTTCTGCGGCAGCTTCATCATCACCGCCACCCGCGAGCTCAGGAAATACGGCTGGAAATCCTCGTCCTTGTTGCGGAGCCCGATGCCCCATAGCTCATCGCTCAGCGCGGGGTCCGTTTGCATGGCGCGCCAGTGCGTGACCGGCACCAGGCCGGCGCGGCCCTTTTCCTCGATGCGCACGAAATGCCAGCCGGTGAAGGCGTCCTGCCCCAGATAAGCCGCGGCCGACGATTCGATGCTGCCGGGGCGGTAAACCTTGAAGTCCCTGAGCTGCGCGGGTGCGACGCTCGGCATGATGGCGGCTCCCGGGAGGATGACCGTGCCGGCGTCGTCAATCACCGTGCCGAGCACCGTGACCGGCTGGCGCTCCGTCTCCGCCTGGATGAAAAACTCCACGGCGACGACCGACTTGAGCCGCTCGTTGAAGAGCTCGGGCAGCGGCGCGGCGGCGGCCGTGGCGGCCAGGGCGAGGATGAAAAGACTGCGGCGGAAAAAACTCATGGCTTGATGACGTAAAGGGAGATGCGGCGATTGCGCTGGGCCTCGACGAGCTGCGGCTCGGGCGCGGCCTCGAAGGCTTCATAGAGGGCTTTCAACTGGGCGAGTTCCGCAATGGTCTTGTTGCCCACTTTGGTGATGATGTCGCCGCGGGCGAGCCCGGCCTCGGCGGCGGGGTAACCCGGCTGCACGCCGAGGACGACCACGCCGGTCGCGTCGGTCAGCTGGTTTTCGCGGGCGTAGGCGCGGGAGACTTTGCGGACGGTGAGGCCCCATTTCTCAAAGGCCCACTCCTCGCCCACCCGGCTCTCGAGCTTCTCGGTGACCGCGCTGAGCTCGACGAGCTGGTCGCCGCGCTTGACGCCGACCTTCACGGCCGAGCCGACCGGCAGGCTTGCGATGGACTGCTGGATCGGCGGCAGCTGCTCGGGGAAACGCCCGTCGACCTTGCGGCCGTTCAGCGTGAGCACCACGTCGCCGGCACGCAGCCCCGCCTTTGCGGCGGGCGAGCCCACGTCGACGTTGGCCACGAGCACGCCGGTGTTGGCGTTGAGCGCATAAAAGCGCTCGAGATCCTGCAACTCGCGGAAGCCGATGCCCGCGTAACTGCGGGTGATGGCACCCTCCTTCACCAGGGTCGCGGCGACCGTGCGGGCCACCTTGGCCGGGATGGCGAAGCCGAGGTTGTCCGCGCCGACGTAACCGCGCGAATTGATGCCGACCACCTTGCCGTCCTCGGTGACGAGCGGTCCGCCGCTGTTGCCGGGATTGATCGCGGCATCGGTCTGGAGCCAGGTGTTGAAGGCACCGGTCTCATAGCCGTTCACGCCGCGACTGTCCTCGAAGTAGCGGTTGTTGTTGGAAATGATGCCGCGCGTGACGGTGCGGGTCAGGCCGTGCGGCGTGCCGACGGCAAACACGGTCTGGCCGACAAAGAGGTCGTCCGAATCGCCAAAATCCGCGGTGGCGAAGCTGAGGTTGCGGCGCTTGATCGCGTCGAGGTCGATGCGGAGCAGCGCGAGATCGGTCCAATGGTCCCAGCCGACCAGCTTGGCGTTGACGCGCTCCAGGCTGGCGAGGGTGACGGAAATCTCCACGGCCTGCGGGCTGACGACATGGGCGTTGGTCAGCACCAGGCCGTCATTCGAGATGATAACCCCGGAGCCAACCCCGCCCGTGATGCGCTTGGCACCGTCGTTGAACTCGATCTCGCGGACATCGATGCGGACGACGGCATCCAGCAAGCGGTTGAAGCCCCGGCTCATGGCGGCCTCGGCGGAGGCGGTCAGACCCAGCAAAACGAGGATAATGGCGGCCAGACGGGCGGTGATTGACGGTGGAAGGGAATGTCTCAATGTGGCGGGTTTTAACAATCGATGGCTACCAACTGCAAAGACTACGACTTTCTCCAAATCGAGCCGCATTGGCAATCTTTCTGGGAGAAAACCAAGGCATTTAAGGCCGAGAATGGCTCGGCCAAGCCGAAATACTACGTGCTGGACATGTTCCCCTACCCGTCCGGGGCCGGGCTGCACATCGGCCATCCGGAGGGCTACACCGCCACCGACATCCTCGCCCGCTACAAGCGCGCCAAGGGCTTCAATGTCCTCCACCCGATCGGGTGGGACGCCTTCGGCCTGCCCGCCGAGCAGCACGCGGTGAAGACCGGCACCCACCCGGCGGCCAACACCCAGAACAACATCACAAACTTCCGCCGCCAGATCAAGGCGCTGGGCTTCTCCTACGACTGGGACCGCGAGGTCGACACGACCGACCCGAAATACTTCCGGTGGACGCAGTGGATTTTCCTCCAGCTCTTCAAGAAGGGCCTGGCCTATGTCGATGAACGCCCCGTCTGGTGGTGCCCGGAGCTCCGCACCGTCCTCGCCAACGAGGAGATCGTGGATGGCAAGTCCGAGGTCGGCGGCTTCCCCGTCGAGCGCCGCAACCTCCGCCAGTGGGTGCTGCGCATCACCGCCTACGCGGAGCAGCTGATCGACGGCCTCAAGGACGTCGACTGGCCCGACTCGACCAAGCGCATGCAGGAGGCCTGGATCGGCCGCAGCGAGGGCGCCGAGGTGCTCTTCAAGCTCGAGGATCCCAAGCTCGGGGATCTCAGGATCTTCACCACGCGGCCCGACACGCTCTTCGGCGCCACCTACATGGTCGTCGCGCCCGAGCACCCGCTCGTGCCCGCGCTCACCAAACCGGAACAGCGCGATGCGGTCGAGGCCTACCGCCGGAAAGCCGCAAGCAAGAGCGACCTCGAGCGCACCGACCTCGCCAAGGACAAGAGCGGCGTGTTCTCCGGCAGCTACGCCATCAACCCGGTCAATGGCGCCCGCATTCCCGTCTGGATCGCCGATTACGTGCTGATGGGCTACGGCACCGGCGCCATCATGGCCGTGCCGGCGCACGACGAGCGCGACTGGGAGTTCGCCCAGCTCTACAACCTGCCCACGCCCCGCGTCATCGCCGCGGCGGATGGCTCGGAGCAGCTGCCCTACGTCGGCGACGGCCAGGTCATCAACTCGCCCGGCTACGACGGCCTGAGCTGGCCCGAGGCGAAGAAGAAAATCACCGCCGACCTCGCCGCCCGCGGTGCAGGGAAAGGCACGGTCAACTACAAGCTCCGCGACTGGCTGTTCTCGCGCCAGCGCTACTGGGGCGAGCCCTTCCCGATCGTCTGGGTCACCGAGGCCGATTATCGCCGCGCCGCCGCGGTCCGCAAGGACCTGCCCGCGCAGCCCGTCACCTTCGCGGAAAACGGTATCACACACTACGCGCTGCCGCTGCCGGACGCCGCGCTGCCGCTCGTGCTGCCCGACGTGCAGTCGTATCTGCCCAGCGGCACGGGCGAGAGTCCGCTGGCCAACGAGACCGCCTGGCTTGAGATCTGGTTCGACGTGACGACGGGCGCGTCCGTGCCCGCTACCCAGCCTAAACCCGCCGGCGATGCGTGGGTGCGCGCCCGCCGCGAGACCAACACCATGCCACAATGGGCCGGCTCCTGCTGGTATTACCTGCGCTTCCTCGACCCGCAGAACGCCGGCGCCATCGCCAGCCCCGAAGCCCTGAAATATTGGGGCGTGCCGGATCTCTACGTCGGCGGCGCCGAGCATGCCGTGCTCCACCTGCTCTACGCCCGCTTCTGGCACAAGGTGCTGTTCGACCTCGGCATCGTGCCGCAGGCCGAGCCGTTCAAGAAACTCTTCCACCAGGGCATCATTCTCGGTGAGGACGGCGTGAAGATGTCCAAGAGCCGCGGCAACGTGGTCAACCCCGACGACATCATCTCGGGCTACGGCACCGACTCGCTGCGTCTCTACCTCATGTTCCTCGGGCCGCTCGAGGCGATGAAACCCTGGAACACCAAGGGCATCGAGGGCGTGCACCGCTTCCTGAAGAAGATCTGGCGCGAGTGTCTCTCCGAGGAGGGCGCGGTCAATCCCCGCCTCGCCGCCACCGGCACGCTCACGCCCGACACCGAGAAACTGCTGCACGAGACGATCAAGAAGGTCGGCGACGACATCGAGGGCCTCCGTTTCAACACGGCCATCTCGCAGATGATGATCCTCGTGAACGCGCTGCAGAAGGAACCCGCCGTGCCGCGCACCGCCATGCTCAACCTGTTGCGCCTGCTCGCACCGTTCGCCCCGCATATGGCCGAGGAGCTGTGGGCCCGCCTCGGCGAAAGCGGCGCCATCATGGCGGCCGGCTGGCCGGCTTTTGACGCCGCCAAACTCGTGGCTTCTACCATCACCATCGTGATCCAGGTGAACGGCAAACACCGCGGTGATGTCAGCGTGGATGCCGGTATCAGCGAGGCCGAGCTGGTGCATTTGGCGTCGGCCAATGCCAAGGTTATACCCCATATCTCAGGCAAACCTATCAAACGGACTATCTATGTTAAGGGTCGCCTCATTAATCTTTTGGTCTAGAGCAGTATGCAAAATCCCGCGAAAGAGCGGGTTTTTACCCTTGCCATAGGTGATACACCCTAGTTTTATCCGGGATATACACTAAAAGCAGTTCGCCAAGTGGCCTAAGTCTGGTAAAACTAAAATCTCACCCGCCATGAAAACACAACTCACCCGCCTCCTTCTCCTCGTCCTAGCGGCGCTGGTGGCCGCGGCTCCGAGTGCGTATGCCCAGCGGCAGCTGGGCAAAAAGAAAGGTCCGACTAGCAAGATCTACCTGGCCGAGGCCATCGGCGACAGCCAGATCCAGACCGGGGAAAAAATCTACACGGCGCGCCAGGCGACGGCCTTCGACGCCCCCGGCACCGTGATTGAAACCAAGCAGGGCGCGCACAACGCGTTCGTCTATTCAAACGGCACCGGCCTCTTCGTCGACGAGAACACCCGCGTGGAGATCGACCGTTTCGTGCAGGAGCCTTTCCAGCCGAACCGCAACACCACCGCGGATGCGCCGTTTGAGCCGTCGATCTCCCAGAGCGACGTGCACGTGTCCCACGGCGCCGTCGGCGTCTGCACCAGCCAGCTCGTTTCCGGCAGCTCGATGAACTACTCCACCCCGCAGGCCTCGGTGAACATCCGCGGCGGCAAGGTGGCGATCGAGACCAACGCCGACGAGACCATCATCGATCTGCTCGAGGGCGACGTCACGGTCCGCGGCGGCAACAAGGACATCGGCGGCCAGGTGCTCCGGCCCGGCGAGCGCGCCGTGGTGCGGGCCGCTCCCGCCGGCCTGCCCCCCACCATCACCATCAGCCGCATCCCTCCCGAGGCGCTCCAGGTTTCCGATGAACGCGTCAGCGTAGCCTGCAATGCCAAGAAGACCGTCACGTTCGAGGCCATCGAGAAGAAGGCCGAGGAAGGGCTCGATGCCCCCGCCGGCGAGACCGCCCCGCCGGGCGGCAGCGGCAATCCGGACGGCGGGGACCAGGAAATCGTGGTCAAGCCCACCGTCCCCTCCGAGCCCCCGACCAACATTGTCATCAGCCCCGACCGGCTGCCTGGCACCTAAGCCTCCGCAACCTGACGTGACCCTCCCTGCCCAAGCCAAAGCCTGCCTGATCGGTATCTGCGCGCTCGCGCTGGCCCTCCCCTCCGCCCGGGCCCTGATCAACCTCGACGGCTCGCGCAACCAGCTCTTTGTCTTCGGCAACGTCACGTTCGGCTACGACTCGAACATCTTCTCCGACTCAAGCAACCGCGACGACTACACGGTCAGCGGCACCGTGGGCGCGGAGATCAAGCGCCGGGCCGGCATCATCGCCGTCAACGCCACGGGCACCCTCAGCTACTCCACCTACGGCAGCTACTCGGACGAGAACTCGTTCAACCCCAACTTTCACGTCGAGTTCAACAAGACCACCGGCCGCACCACCGGGGCTCTCACGGTCAGCGCCTACCGCGAGAGCCGGTCGGACAGCGCCGTCAACCTGCGGACCAACTCCTGGAACTTCCCGGTCGGCCTCAGCCTGAAATACCCGGTCAACGACAAATACTACTTCACCTCCCAGACCAGCTACCTGCGCCGCCGCTATGTCGACAGCACCGTCCTGGCCAACTACACGGACTACTCGCAGGGCCTCGACATATTCTACGTCTACACCTCCAAGCTCGACCTCGTGGGCGGCTACCGCATCCGCGTTTCCCAGACCTCCATCGGTGACGACAGCGTCGACCACTGGTTCAACGTCGGCGCCACCGGCGGCTTGTTCGCCAAGCTCAACGGCACGGTGCGCCTGGGTTACCAGGTCCGCGACGTCAGCGGCGCCACCGACCAGCAGTATTCGCATTTCAACGCCCTGGCCGGCCTCACCTGGCCGGTCACGCGCAAGCTCAACTTGAGCGGCCAGCTCGCCCGCGACTTCAGCACCATCGCCACCGGCGCCTCGGTCGACTCCACGACCGCCTCCCTGCGCGCCGGTTACAACGCCACGCGCAAGATCGAGTTCTCCACCGGCGTGTCCTACGGCCAGAACCGCTTCCTCGGCACCGCCCCTCCGGAGCGGCGCGACACCTTTTTCAGCTGGGATGTCGGCGCCCGCTACAAGATGAACGAGCACTTGCAAGTCGGCGCGACCTACACCTACTTCCGTAACTGGTCCACGTTCGACTTCTCGGACTTTGACCGCCAGGGCTTTTCTGTCGATGTCTCCAGCCGCTATTAAACTTCCCATGAAAACCGCCCGACTATTCCCCGTGCTCCTCGCCGCCCTCGCCCTCGCGGGTGCGCCGCTGTTCGGTCAGGGCAACGCCAAGGCGGACAAGAAGAACTACGTCCACACCCTGGGGCTGGCCGACCGCGTGCGCGTCGCCGTCTACCAGGAGGAGGACCTTACCAGCCTCACCCGCATCGACGCCCGCGGCCGCATCAACATGCCCCTGCTCGGCGAGATCGCCATCGGCGGCCTGACCGTCGTCGAGGCCCAGGCCGCCATCGAGAACGCCTACAAGGAGGGCCGCTTCCTGCGCAACCCCCAGGTCACCATCAGCGTCGAGGAATACGCCCCGCGCGAGGTCTCCATCCAGGGCGCCATCCGCAGTGCCGGCCGCTATACGCTGCCCATTGAATCCACCCTGACCGTGGTCGAGCTCGTCACCAAGGCCGGCGGCATCACCGACATCGGCAAGGGCACCGCCGTCACCGTCACCCGCATCCTCCCCGACGGCACCAAGAAAGTCTTCACCGTCGACGTCGACAGTGTCATCAAGGGCAAGCGCGACACCAAGACCGACGACAGCTCCCTCATGCTGCTGCCCGGCGACATTGTCTACGTGCCCGAGCGCCTGATCTGATTTCATGTCCAACCTCGACGCCCTTCCCCCGAGCAACCCGGCCAAGTCCTCCGGGCCGTCCTTGCACGGCAACGACAACCAGGTCGTTGAGCGTCGTTCCCTGCGCGACTATTACGTCATCCTCCGCGAGCGGCTGTGGATCGCCCTCCCGGTCGCCCTGCTCGTCTCGCTCTCGGTCGGTTATTACCAGGCGCAGGAGACGCCGATGTATTCCAGCACCGCGAGCATGCAGTTCGAGCGGCCCGAGCGCGTGGTGCAGAACGAGCAGGTCGTCGACACCGCCGTCCGCTCCGACATCGACCTCAACACCTACCTGCAGATCCTCACCAGCCAGCGCCTCCGCACCATGGTCGCGCAGTCGCTGACCCCCGACGAGGTGCGCCTGCTGCAGCGGCCCTTCCTCAAGGACCTGCCCCCGGGCGCCAATCCCCCGTCGGTCGGCGGCCTGCTCGGCAACCTCTCGCGCGAATCCATCCGCAACAGTTTTCTCATCAACATCAGCGTCTCGCACCGCGATCCCGAGGGCGCCGCGCTGCTGGCCAACCGCTACGTCGAGCAGTTCATGCGCTACCTCGTGGAAAACGTGGGCGGCAAGAACGAGTTCGCCGTGGACTACCTCCGCAGCCGCGCCAAGGAGCTCCAGCAGGAATCCGAGGCCGCCGAGGCCAAGCTCCAGGACTACCGCCGCAAGCACAACCTCGTCTCCCTCGACAACAGCATGAACATCGTGGGCGAACGCCTCCGCACGGTGAACTCCATGCTCACCAACGCGCGGCTGGCCCGCCTCGATATCGAGACCCTGCTCAGCCAGATCGAGAAGATGCAGAAGGAGAACCCCGCCAACCTCCTCGAGATCGGCTACATCTCCTCCTACGGCACCATTGCCACCCTCAAGGCGCAGCTGGCCGACCTGAACAAGACCCAGGCCATCCTCAGCGAGCGCTACCTCGAGCGCCACCCCAAGATGGTCGAGCTCGCCAACTCCATCGACGTCGTCACGGCGCAGATCAACCGCAACATCGAGCAGTCCATCTCCGACCTCCGCACCCAGTATGAGAAGCTCAAGGACACCGAGGCTTCCTACGTGAAGGAATACCAGGCCGCCGAGAAGGACAACCTCCGCCTCGGCGACCTTTCAGTGGATTTCAAGAGCCTCGAGAACCAGGCCACGGTGGCAAAGAACAACTACGTCGAGATCCTCAACCGGTTGAACCAGGTCACCACCTCGAAGAACCTCGAGAACATCCCGGTCAAGCCGCTCGACCGCGCGCTCCCCGCCGGCGCCCCTTACACGCCCAACATGAGGAACATCCTGAAGACGAGCGTCATGCTCGGCGTCATCGTCTTCGCCCTCGTCGCCATCGGCCTCAGCTTCCTCGACGACCGCGTCAAGAGCGCCTGGGACATCGAGGGATTCATCGGCGCCCACCTCCTCGGCATCATCCCCGAACTCGGCGACGTGCCGGACACCGAGAAGCACTCGCTGGTCAACAGCAACCGCACCTCGCCCGGCTCCGAGGCGTTCCTCAGCGTCTACAGCGCCGTCAAGATCCAGTCGAAGCTGGACTTCCCCAAGGCCGTCCTCGTGACCAGCACGATTCCCGGCGAGGGCAAGACGATGATCAGCTGCAACCTCGCCGCCTCCTTCGCCCGTCACGGCAAGAAGGTGCTGCTCATGGACTGCGACATGCGCCGGCCGATGCTGCACCGCCATTTCAAGCTCACCAACGAGGCCGGCCTCATCGCCTGGTTCGAGGCCGGGGCCAAGATCCCCGCCGACCCGTTCAACGACGCCTCCCTCGGTTTCACGAAGGTGGACGAAAACCTTTATCTCCTCCGCTCCGGCGGCCGCTCCAAGAGCCCGACCGAACTGCTCGAGACCGCCGTCTTCGGCCAGTTCATCGAGGCCATGAAGTCGCATTTCGACCTCATCGTCGTCGACTCGCCGCCGATGGGCGCCGTCACCGACTCGCTGCTCATCGCCGAGCGCACCGACGAGGTCATCTACGTCTGCCGCTTCAACCGCGCCTACCGGAAACACATCCGCCTTTACATCAAGCAGCTCAAGGAAAGCAAAAACGAGCTGCTCGGCATCGTGCTCAACGGCCTATCGGCTCGCCGCATCGAGTATTACTCGAACTACCGCTACTACCGGAGCTACAAGAAATACTACGGCTCCCAGTCGTAGCCCCCACCAGCCGCGCCCTGTGCGCGGTTTTTTCATTTGTAGGAGCCTGCTTGCAGGCGGCCGGCCGGCCCTGCAACCTCCCACCCGATGCCTTCCGCCTTCCTGCCCAAGGACTTTGACGCCAAGCGCCCCGTCGCCCTCATCGCCGGCCGCGGCCGGTATCCCGTCATCACGGCCGCCGCCATCCGCGCCGCCGGCGTGCCCCTGCGGCTCATTGCCATGGACGACGAGACCGAGCCGTCCCTGATCGCCAGCTTCCCGGAAAAGGAGCGCGTTACCCTGAACGTCGGCCAGGTCGGCAAGATGCTCGATACCCTCAAGTCCTTTGGCGCCGGCCACGCCCTCATGGCCGGGCAGGTGAAACCCAAGAAGCTCTTCCACGGCCTCGTGCCCGACCTCAAGGCCGCTGCCATCCTCTTTTCCCTCAAGCGCCGCAACGCCGAGACTATTTTCGGCGCCATCGCCAACGAGATCGAGAAACTCGGCGTCACCTTGCTCGACGCCCGCGCCTTCATCGACGACCAGCTCGCCACCGCCGGGGCGATGACCGGCAAGCTCGGCATCGACGACGAATACGTGCAGCACGGCATAACCATCGCCCGCGAGATCGCCCGCCTCGACATCGGCCAGGGCTGCGTCGTGCGCAAGGGCACCGTCCTCGCCGTCGAGGCCTTCGAGGGCACCGATGACATGCTCCGGCGCGCCGGCACCTTCAAGACCGACGAAACCCTTTTCGTGAAGACCGTTAAGGCCAAACAGGACTTCCGCTTTGATGTGCCCGTCTTCGGCCTGCGCACCTTGGAGACCATGCACGCCGCCGGCCTGACCGCCGCCGCCCTCGAGGCCGGCAAGGTCATCGTCCTGGACAAGCCCGCCGTGCTGGCCCAGGCCAAATCCTGGGGCATCACCCTGCATGGTTTCTGAGCGGTAGGGCGAGTCCTCCGGACGAGCCGCCCCCGACTTGCACTTTTCCCCGCCACCAGCACCTTTACCCGCATGCCCGCTGACATAGTCGAAGTCTCCATCAAAGGCCTGATGCCCACGGCCAACGGCTGCGCCGTGTTCCTGGGGAACGACGACAAGACCTTCGTCATCTACGTCGACCCCAGCGTCGGCAGCGCCATCTCCATGACGATCAACGGCGTGAAGAAGGAGCGGCCGCTGACCCACGACCTGATCGGCCACCTGCTTATGGGCTTCGAGATCGGCCTCGAGCGCATCATCATCAACGACGTCAACGACGGCACCTACTTCGCCCGCATCATCCTGCACATGCAGAACGAGCTCGGCCGCAAGTTCCTCGAACTCGACGCGCGTCCCAGCGACTCCATCGTCCTCGCCCTCCAGCAGAAGCGCCCGATTTTCGTCGCCCGCAAGGTTTTCGACCTGGGCGAGGACATGTCCGAGATCCTCGAACGCGTCCTCAAGCAGCAGAAGGAAGAACCCAAGGACGAGGGGGACCAGTGAACACGCCGGCTCGCGCGTTGCCGTCCGGCATCCTGCCCGGCCAGCCCCTGACCGCGCTGGCGCCGATGCAGGACGTTACCGACCTGCCTTTCATGCGGGTGATGGCGCACTACGGCGCGCCGGATTATTTCTTCACGGAGTTCTTCCGCGTCCACGCCCAGTCCCGCCCGGAGAAGCACATCGTCCGCTCCATCGTGGAGAACAAGACCGGCCGCCCGGTCTTCGCCCAGCTCATCGGCGAGGAAATCGGCCACATGGTCCGCACCGTGAAGGACCTGCTGAAATATCCCATCGCCGGCATCGACCTCAACATGGGCTGCCCGGCGCCCAAGATCTACAAGAAGAACGTCGGCGGCGGCCTCCTGCGAGATCCGGCCAAGATCGATGAACTCATCGGCAACCTCCGCGATGCCGTGCCCGGCCTGTTCACGGTCAAGATGCGCATCGGCTTTGACTCGACCGCGAACTACGAACGCGTCCTCGGACTCATCAACAAGCACGGCGTCGATCTGCTCAGCGTCCACGGTCGCACGGTGAAGGAAGGCTATCGCAGCGACGTGCACTACGATTTCATCGGGGTCGCCGCGCGCACCGTCCGCTGCCCTGTGCTGGCCAACGGCAACGTCACCTCGGCCGGCAAGGCCGCCGCCGTGCTGCAGGAAACCGGCGCCGCCGGCGTCATGATCGGCCGCCACGCCATACGTAATCCGTGGATTTTCCGCCAGACCCGCGAACGCCTTGCTGGAGGGTCGGTCTCCCGACCGACCGCGGCCTTGGGCGCCCTAGGCTCGGCGACGGCGGCTGGTGAGGAGACCAGCCCTCCAAAAATCTTCCAACCCACCCTCGCCGACGTCCGCGAATACGTTACCCGCCTCTACCGCGAGACGCAGACACCCGATATTCCAGAGAAGGCGCATGTCGCCAAGATGAAGAAATACCTGAATTTCGTCGGCCAGAGCGTGGATCCCGAGGGCAGGTTCCTGCACGAGATGCGCCGCGCCATGACCGAGGCCGAGTTGTTCGCCGTCTGCGACACCCACCTGCTCGCCGAGCCGGGCAAGCCTTTCGCCACCGAGCCCTACCCCGGTATCATCGCACGCCCGAACTGCGAGACACCCGTCGAAAGCTGCTCGCTCGACACGATTACGGCCTGATCACTCCAGACCCAGCACCTTGCGGCCGGTGTCTGAGATCATCTGCGGGGTCCATTGCGGATCCCAAACGATGTGCACCTTGGCGGACTCGACATCCGGCAGCTTCGCGATCTTCTGGCGCGCATCCTCGGCGATGACCGGGCCCATGCCGCAGCCCGGCGCCGTGAGCGTCATCTTCACCTCGAGGATGTGTTTGCCCGCCGGCGTCTTCTCGACGGCGAGGTCATAGACCAGGCCGAGATCGACGATGTTGACGGGAATCTCGGGATCGAAGCAGGTCTTGAGCGCGGCCCAGACGGCCTCCTCGCTGAATTCCGTGGCCGTGACCGCCGGTTGCTCCTGCTTGGCCGTGTAACCGCCGATGGCACCGGTGTCGGCCACCGCGATCTGGAACAGGCCCTGATCGGTCCGCACGGTCACATTGCCACCGAGCGTCTGCGTGATGAAGACGTTGGTGCCGGCCTTGAGGGTGACTTTGTCGCCGGCCGGAATGACGGTCGCGGGGCAGTCCTGGGTGAGCGTGTAGTCCTGAGCCATGGTCCGGACAATGTGGGTTGCGCCCTTGGGCGCAACTGTTGCGTGCAATGGTTGGAGGCGGGGCCATCAGCCCCGCGGGTTGGCGGTTTCGATACCCGTGCCTCACGGGGCTGATGGCCCCGCCTCCAAATCAATCAGTTCAACCGCAGCTCGAAGGGCAGCCGGGCATAGAGACCGCGCGGGTCGTTGTATTTCCCGAGCGCCTTCAGCTCCGAGGTCAGCTCCCGGAAAAACACCCCGACCGGCCCGCCAAAGGACTGCTCCCGCCGGCGGCCTTCAATCGCCTCCGCGAACTGCTCGGCAAACTGCTTCTTGCGGGGATACTCGGCCACGCGGAAATTGTCGCCCAACTCGGCCTTGGTTGCGGCGTATTTGACGGCATCGGACAGGCCGCCGAGTTCGTCGACGAGCTTGAGCTTGAGCGCCTCCGTCCCGGACCAGACACGGCCCTGCGCGATTTCCTCGACGACCTTGCGGTCGAGTTTGCGGGCGTCGGTGACCTTGGAGATGAACTGGTCGTAGACCCAGTCGACGGAATCCTGGAAGATGGCGAGCTCGGCCTCGGTCTTGGGCCGGCTGACGGTGGCGGCATCGGCAAACCTGCCGGTCTTCACCGTGTCGAAGGTCAGGCCGAGCTTGTCGGTCGCAAGGCCCTGGAAGTTCAGGAACATGCCGAAGACGCCGATCGAGCCGGTGATGGTGGTCGGCTCGGCGAAGACGCGGTCGGAGGCCGTCGCAATCCAGTAACCGCCCGAGGCCGCCACGGTGCCCATGGAGACGATCACGGGCTTGTCCTTCTGGATGAGCCGCACCTCGCGCAGGATGGCCTCGGAGGCGGTGACACTGCCACCGGGGCTGTTCACGCGGAGCACGACGGCGCTGATGCTGTCGTCCTGCCGGATCTGGCGGAGCAGGCGGGAGGTTTTCTCGCCATAGACGTAGCCCTCCTCGTTGCCGCTGCCGTCCACGATCTCGCCCTCGGCGTAGACGATGGCGATCTTGCCCTTGCTGGCGCCGCCGAGCTCGATCTTGCCCTCGCCCTGCCGCTTGGCGACGAGGCCGCCGCTGGAGACGAGCCGGGCATAATCCTTGAGGGCGATCTGCTTGAAGGGCTGGCTGGAGCCCTGGCGGCCGGTCGCGGCCTTCAGTTCGTCGAGCACCTCGTCGAAATAGGCGATGCGGTCGACCAGCTTGAGCTTCATGGCGTCGTCGGCGCGGATCAGCCCCTTCTCGTCGACGGCCTTCTGGATGGCGCCGGCCGGCAGCTTGCGGGCGGTTTCGATGGAGGCGGTCAGCGTCGCCCACACGTCGTCGAGCAGTTTCTGGATCTGCGCGCGGTTCTCGGGGCTCATCTGCTTGAGGGTGTAGGGCTCGACGGCGCTCTTGTATTTGCCGACGCGGGTGACCTGCACGCCGATGCCGAATTTCTCAAACGCCCCGGTGAAGAACATCGGCTGCGAGGCCAGGCCGGGCATCACGACGGCCCCGTAAGGATCGAGCACCAGTTCGTCCGCCACCGACGACACATAAAACTCACGCGTGCCGGCGTAATCGAGGTAGGCCTTCACCGGTTTGCCCGAGGCCTTGAACAGCTCGATGGCCTCGCGCACCTCCTTGAGAGCCGCGAAACCCGAACCATAGCCCTGCGGCTGCATCGAACCGGTCAGGTAGAGTCCCTTGATGGCGTCGTCCCTGGCCGCCGCCTGCAGCGCGCGGGTGACTTCGCGGAGCTGCAGCACCTGCGGGGCCCGGCCGCCGAAGATCTCCATGAACTCCTCCAAACCCTCGACCTGCGAGGGCGCGTCCTGGATGTTCGCCGCCAGGTCGAAGACCAGGTAGGAACCGTGCTGCACGAGCACCGGCTTCTTTTCGCCCATGGCCGCCACAAAGCCGATGAGCAGGAAAAAACACAGGAAGCCGCCCAGGATGAAGACCAGCAGGGCCGCGATGGTGGCGAAGAAAGAAGTGAAGAAGTTCTTCATGGCGGCGAACCTAGGCAGGCGCCCTGCTTCCGCCAGCGAAAAGCGGCGACCGGCCCGGGAGCGTGACGAACGGCATTAGCCCGCGATAAATAATGCGCCCGGGCGCTTAACTTTCCCTGTTAGCGCCCGATTGTTGCACTCCTAGCCTTCCCATGCGCGCCGAAATCACCCTATATTCCCGCCATGAGTGAGAAAAAGGAACTGCTCACGACCAATCGCAAGGCGCTGACCATCAATCTCGACGGCACGCGCTACGGCACCATCGCGGAGATCGGCGCCGGGCAGGAGGTCTCCCGCATCTTCTTCCAGGTCGGCGGCGCCTCGGGCGCCATCGCCAAGACCATGTCGGCCTACGACATGACCTTCAGCGACGCCATCTACGGCAAGGCCCCACGCTATGTCTCCCGCGAGCGGCTCGCGACGATGCTCGACCACGAATACCGGCTCCTCAAGGAACGCCTCGCCGAGAAGCGCGGCGACCGCACCAAGTTCTTTGTCTTCGCCGACACGGTCGTGGCCAAGAGCTTCAAGGGACCCAACGACGGCCACGGCTGGCTGGGCGTCCGCTTCCAGCACGAGGTCGGCGCGGAGCCGAGCGAGATCATCGTCCACGTCCGCATGTGGGACAAGGAGAACATCCTCCAGCAGCAGGCCCTGGGCATCGTCGGCGTGAACCTCATTTACGCGGCCTTCAACTACGCCGCCGACCCGTCCCAACTGGCCCAGTCGCTCGCCGACAACATCGGCACCGAGCGCATCGAGGTCGACATGCTCCGCGTCAGCGGCCCGGCCTTTGGCGGGGTGGACAACCGCCTGCTCTCGCTGCGCCTCGTGCAGTTCGGCCTGACCAACGCCGTGATGTTCGCCCCGAACGGCGAGGTCCTCCAGCCCTCCGAGGTGCTGCACCACAAGGCCGTCCTCGTGGAGCGCGGCAGCTTCCGGCCCGTCACCCACGTCAACGTCGACATGCTCACGTGCGCCACCGCCCAGTTCCTGCAGGAGCCGATGGTCAAGGGCAAGGAGATGCTCGTCCTCATGGAGATCACCATGAACAACCTGCTGGCCGAGGGCGACCTCGACGCCGCCGACTTCCTCGCGCGCGTCGACATGCTCGGGCACATCGGGTTCACCACCATGATCTCGAACTACTCGGAATTCTACCGGCTCGTCTCCTACTTCCGCCGCTACACGAAGGAGATGATCGGCGTCGCGATGGGCATCAACAACCTCCTCGAGATCTTCAACGAGAAATATTACGAGGACCTGGAGGGCGGCATCCTCGAGTCCATGGGTCGCATGTTCCGCCATGCGGTCAAACTCTACATCTATCCCATGCGGCAGGCGGCCTATGACAGCTACCTCGCCAGCGGCCATCCCGCCAGCGCCGTGACCAACGGCGCCGGCAGCAGTCACGCCTTCTCCTCGGGCGTCATGATCACGGCGCAGAACCTCCAGGTCACCGACCGCCTGCGCAACCTCTACGCCTACCTGCTCGAGAACCACAACCTCGACTGCATCCGCGGCAGCAACCCCGACTACCTGAACATCTTCTCCCGCGACGTCCTCCAGCGCATCAAGAACGGGGACGACACCTGGGAGCAGATGGTGCCGGCCAAGGTCGCGGACTTCATCAAGCAGCGGAAATTGCTCGGCTACGGCGCCAAGGCCCAGGTCGCGGGCTGAGAGACGCCGCATTCCCAGGTCCGCCATTCCGGACGCGGCGGGGAATGACACACTAAGGGCATTTTTGCCGTGTATTCCGCCGGTTCCGTGGTTTAAGCCTCTTCCCTTCCCATGCGCTTTTTCAAGTATCACGCCCTCGGCAACGATTACCTCGTGATGAACCCGGCCGACTACCCCGGCTGGCCCGCCCCGACCCCGGAGCAGATCCGTGTCATCTGCCACCGCAACTTTGGCGCCGGTTCCGACGGCATCCTCTGGGGTCCCCTCCGCGCCACCCAGGCGCAGTTCGGCCTGCGCATCTTCAATCCCGACGGCTCCGAGGCCGAGAAGTCCGGCAACGGCCTGCGCATTTTCTCGCGCTACCTTTACGACCAGAAGCTCGCCGGCGACAAACCGTTCACCATCGAGACCCCGGGCGGCGTCGTGGAGTCCCGCGTCATGCAGCAGGGCCAGCTGATCACGGTCGAGATGGGCCGCGTCACCTTCCAGAGCGACCGCATCCCGGTGGCCGGCCCCGTGCGCGAGGTCCTCGGCGAAAAGTTCTCCATCCAGGGCCGCGAATTCACCTTCAACGCCGCCGGCATCGGCAACCCGCATTGCGTCATGGTGCTGCCGGAAATCTCGGCCGAGCTGGCGAAGAAATACGGCCCGGACATCGAGGTGCACCCGAACTTCCCGAACCGCATCAACGTCCAGTTTCTCCAGGTGCTCGACCGGCAGAATGTCCGGATCGAGATCTGGGAACGCGGCGCCGGCTACACCCTCGCCTCGGGCAGCAGCTCCAGCGCGTCCGCGGCCGTGGCCCACCGTCTCGGCCTGGTGGATGCCAAGCTCACCGTGCACATGCCCGGTGGGCAGATCGGCATCGAGATCGCCCGGGATTTCGCCATCAAGATGACCGGCCCCGTCACCCGCGTGGCCGAGGGCCGGCTGGATGCGGAGCTGTTTTCGATCAAGGTGTAGACTTAGATTTTGACCTGACGTGCCGGTCCGCTAGTTTTGCGGCCGTCAGCCAGACGGGGAACCTTGGGCCAGTTCCGTCGTCGGAATACACCCAAATGAACGCACGCCGCTATCTCCTCACCGGGCTGGCCTTGGGGCTCTCGCTCCTGCCACGCCTTCCGGCCACCACGGTGGAAGCCCCGGACATCGACTCACTCATCAATCAGTCCGACTACGTCGTGCGCGCCGTGGTCAAGTCAGCCACCGCCGAGTGGCGCGAACACGCGGGCCAGCGCTACATCGGCACCCGGGTGGAGCTGGAGGTCAGCGAGGTCATCAAGGGCACGCCCCCTTCCCCGCTGGTGCTCGACCTGATTGGCGGCCGCATCGGAGAGGACGAGCTGGCCATCCAGGGCATGCCCAAGTTCCAGGTGGGCGACGAAAACGTGCTCTTCGTCCACGGGGAAAAGCGGAAGATGCTTCCCTTGGTGGCCCTCATGCACGGGGTCTACCCGATCCTCCGCGAAGCCCGTTCCGGGGAAGCATATGTCCTGCGCAGCAACGGCCTCCCCCTCTACAGCACCCAGGACGTCTCCCTGCCCATGAACCGGCTCAGCGCGGTCAAGCAGCAGAATCCCTCCGCCCGGCCTCTGACGGCCGGCGCCTTCATCCGGCAGCTCCGGGACCGCGTCGCCACCGCCCAGCCGACCACCCGTGAAAAATAAAACCACCCTCCTGGTTTTGACCGCCCTGGCCGGCCTGCTTGCCGCGGCATCGGTCTGGGGCTTCGCCTTCATCACGGACGAGCGCGACAGCGGCACGCCGCTGCCCCTCAAATGGCGCCCGGGCTCCGTGGCGATCCAGATCAAGCTGGGCAGCACCGCCAACCTGAGCGACGGGACCAGCTACAACACCAGCGCGCAGGCCGCCGCGCAGATGTGGAACCCGCATCTGGGCAACCTGCAGATCACGACGACGATCGCTCCCGAGGGCCCGGCGGACGAAAACAACAGCGTCAACGAGCTGGTCTTCGCCAGCGATATCTTCGGCAAGGCCTTCGACGGCAACACGGTGGCGGTCACCACCGTCTGGTCGCGGGGCAACGAGCGCACCCGGGCCGACATTCTCTACAACTCAGCGCGCACCTGGGATTCCTACGACGGCCCCACCCGCAGCGCCATCGATATCCAGCGCGTCACCTTGCACGAACTCGGCCACCTGCTCGGGCTCGACCACCCCGACGAGGCCGGCCAGAGCGTCACGGCCATCATGAACAGCCGGATCAGCAGCCTCGATTCCCTGGCCGCCGACGACATCACGGGCGCGCAGAATATCTACGGCCCGCCGGGCACACCCGCCAACGATAACTTCGCCAACGCCGCCCTGATCACCCTGTCGGCCAACAACACCGCCACCCTGAGCGGCTACAACACCAACGCCACCAAACAAGCGGGAGAGCCCAACCACGCCAGTAATGCGGGCGGACGCTCCGTCTGGTGGCGCTGGATCGCCCCGGCCGCAGGCCCGGTCACCATCGACACGCGCGGCAGTTACTGCGACACCACCCTCGGGGTTTACACCGGCACCGCCGTGAGCGCCCTGACCACGATCGTCGGCAACGACGACCTCAGTGCCGCGCCGCACATCCAGGCCAGTTCGGTCACCTTCACCGCCGCCGCCGGAACAACCTATTTCATCGCGGTCGACGGCTTCGACGCCGATTGCGCCGGCCTGACCCTGAATTTCTCCTTCACGCCCACCGGCCCGTTGCTGCCCATCATCACCTCCCAGCCGGTGAGCGCGACCGTCACCTCCGGGGGCAGCGCCAGCTTCAGTGTCACCGCCACCGGCGCCACCGGTTATCAGTGGACCTTCAACGGGAGCAACATCGGCGGCGCCACCGGCGCAACCCACACCATCTCCAGCGTGACGGCCGCCAATGCCGGGTCCTACCGGGTGGTCGTCAGCAACGCCGCCGGCTCGCTCAACAGCGATACCGCCACGCTCACGGTGAACGCCCCGCCGGCTCCGCCGACGCCGCCCCCGAGTTCGGGCGGTGGTGGTGGCGGCGGCGGCGCCCCCAGCCTCTGGTTCTACGGGGCGCTGAGCCTGCTCGGGCTCGCCCGCCTGCTGCTGCGCCGCCGCTGACGGGCATGAGCGCGGCACCGCAGTCCCGGCCCCGCCGCGTCCCCTGGATGTTCCTGGCGGCCGCCGGCGCCGCACTGGTGATCCAGCTCAACCCCGCGTGGCGCGCTATCCTGCGCTACGACCGAACCGCCCTCGCCGGGGGCGAAATCTGGCGCGGGTGGACCGGGCACATTGTCCATTTCGGCTGGCCCCACTTCCTCGCCGACACCGGCTTGTGGCTGATCCTCGGCTGGTTGTTGGAGGCCCGGCATCCGGTGTTCAGCCGCGTGGCCCTCGTGGGATTGCCGGCATTCGTTTCCGCGGTGCTTTACTGGTTCGATCCGGGGATGCAGCGCTATGGCGGCCTGAGCGCGGTCAATCTCGGCCTGCTGCTTTTCCTCGCCCTGCAGGGCTGGCAGCGCAACTGGGCCGACTGGTTCTGGCCCGCCGTGCTCCTGATCTACGTCGGCGAGGTCGTCTTCGAGATTGTCCAGGGCGGGCGCGGCGGCGGCCTGATCCGCTTCGACGACCCCGCGATCCGCGTCGCCACGAGCGCCCACCTCGCCAGCGCGGGCTACGCGCTGCTGGCCTGGCTGGTCGCCCGGGCGGTCCCGACAAAAAAGCCGGAGCCCGCGGGCTCCGGCTTCGGCGGGTGATCTGATCCCGGCTCAGTTCTTATACTTCACCGAGCAACCGTAGGGTTGGGAATTCTTCGTGCGCACCGGCTGGCCGGCCTTGAGGTCGCTGAGGGCGGCGGTCACATAGTTGGTGGCCTTGGCGATGTCCTCGGGCTTGCTCGAGCGGATGTCGTCGATGCCGCCGGCGTAAACCAGCGTGCCGGCCGGATCGATGACATACATGTGCGGCGTGGTGCGGGCGTCATACAACTTGCCGACCTTGCCGTCCTGGTCCCGGAAATAGGCCGTGGAGGCCACCGCGTGGCGTTTTTGCCAATCCAACACCTTCGCGGGGTCGAAGTCGCCCTGCGCGCCGGGGTGGCCGGAGTTGATCTGCAGCCAGACAACCCCGTCCTTCATGGCGGCCTGCTGGGTCTTGGGCATGTTGCCGCTCTTGTCATAGTGCTTGATGACGAACGGGCACTCTTGGTTGACCCATTCCAGCACCACGGTCTTGCCTTTGAATTCGGACAGGGAGCGTTGCTGGCCGTTGATGTCGGTGAGGGTGAAGTCGGGCGCAGCCTTGCCCACTTCAGCCGGGGCCGCCTGCCCGATGCAAAGGGCGGCCAGGGAAATGGCGCCCGCCAGGACGATTTTGGTCAGTGATTTCATAGGAGGATTTCGGGGGTGAAGCTACCGGACGGAACGACGCCGTCAAAAGTTTCATGGTTACAATCCGGGACCTGTTTGCCACCCGCCGGTTCCGCAACCCACGCTACAATTGCGCGTTGCGGCCGGCCGCCGCCCCCCTAGCTTGCCCGTTGTGACCGGATGGATCGGAGATTTTTTTAGGTTTTGGTGGGCGTTGTTTTATTGGAACACCCGCAAGACCTGGTTCCGGATGCGCGGCGCGCACCGGGATGATTGCCCCTGCCAGACCTACAGCGACTCGGGCCACGCCTTGGACTCGCGTTGCGACGCGATCCTCGACTGGACGCAGCCCGCCCGGTTTCGCCGGGTGTGCCCGCTGCTGACCCAGACCCCTCAGGGCTGGCGTTGCAGCGTCAATGCCGAGAGTGTCCGGCCTTTCTGGGGGCGCGCCCTGCTGCATGCGGCCGGCCTCGGCCTCATCCTCTATCTCGCCGGCACCCTGGCGCTCTTCGCCGTCCTGCGCACCGCCCGCTATGATACGGACTACCTGTCGGTCGTCTGGCCGCCGCGCTGGGGCGATCTGCGCGACTCGCAGGAGAAACTCTATGCCGCCCGCGCGCAGCAGGCTCTCCAGGCCGGCAATTACCAGGAAGCCATCCTCTCGCTCGAGCGGGTCACCCAGCTTAACCCGCGCAACTATGCGGCCGGCCTCGCCCTCGCCGGCCTCAGTCAGGTGGCCGCCCAGCCGTTCGTCTCGGACCACATCTACGAGCGCCTGATGCGGGACGTGCCGGAGCAGCGCCGGCAGACCGCCCAGATCTGGTTCCGCGCCCTGCTGGCCCGGGCCGCCTACGCGCAAGTCAGGGATCTCGCCACCCGCATGCTGAGCGAGGACCCGGCCGAACGTTCCGCCTGGCTCAACGCGTTGCTTTTTTCCGCCCGCCAGGCCGGCGACCCTGCCAGCCTCGGCACCGTGCTCGCGGAACACCCCCATTTTCCGGACTGGTGCACCGAGCTGATCGGCATGGAGCAACTGCTGCTGCAGGGCCATCTCGATCGCGCCCTGCCCCGGCTCACCCGGGTTCACCGCCAACCGCCAAGCGGCTATATTCCGTATTACCAGGTCGACCGCCTCCTGCGGCACGGGGCAGCCGACCAGGCGAACGACCTGCTCCGCGCCTACGGCGGCCAGCTGCAACCCGACGAGGCCGCGTTCCTGCGGCTGCGTGTGTATGAAGCCAAGGAGTGGACGTCCCTGGCCGGACCGGAACTGGATGCCCTGCTCCGCTATGAGATGGCTCCCCGCATCGTCGCGCAGTTTTGCGCCTACCTGATCAACCGGCCGGACCCCGTGATCTTCGCGCGTTTCCATGACCGGCTGGTCGGGTCCAACCTGCCGGTGAACGCCGAGACCGTGCCGCTCCATCAGGCCGTCTACCTGGCCGCCACGCTGACGGGCGACGCCGCGCGCGCGGATCAGGTGATCGCCCGGATCACCCAATACACCGCCTCCGATGCCCGCGTGCTGCGTGGACTGGGTCAGCTGCTGAAGGCCCCCGGCCTTGACCCGCGTCTCCCTCGCATCCTGCCGCTCGTCCCCTTGCCCACCGAGGTCGTCTACGCCATCCTGGATCGCGCCGCCCCGGCGCCTGCCACCCCATGACCCCGGCCCCTCTTCCCCTTCCGTCGAGCACCGGCCGGCCGCCGGCCGGTGCACTTGCCGTGATCGTCCTGCTGCTCGGGCTCGTCACCGCCTTCACCTGGCTGATGTGGCCGGAGTGGAGCCAGAATCCGGATCTCTCCCACGCTTTTTTTGTGCCGCTCATTTTCCTGCTGCTGGTCTGGGAAAGCCGGCGCCAAGGCACGCCGCGCTGGGTGCCGCCGGGCCGGCTGGCCACCCTGGCCGTCGCCGGCGCCCTGGCCGCGGGTTTTCTTTTCTTTGCCCTCGCCGGCCTTTTTGCCGCCACGCTGGCCTGGACGCATGCGTTGGTCAGTTTCCTGCTGGCCGCCTCCCTCGGCTCCTTCCTCCTCGCCGGCTTGTTCATCCTTGCTGATGCCCGGCTGCGCGTCGTGCCCTTCAACTGGGTCAGCCTCACGGCCATTTTCCTGTGGCTGCTGGTCGCCCCGCTGCCCGACGGCACCTACACGCGCCTCACCCTGGCCCTCCAGCAATGGGTGACCGGCAGCGTGCTGCAAACCCTGCACCTGCTCGGCGTGCCCGCCCGCCAGCATGGCAATGTCATTGAACTGGCGACGACAACTGTGGGCGTCGAGGAGGCCTGCAGCGGCATCCGCAGCCTCATCTCCTGCGTGTTCGCCGGGTTTTTCTTCGCCGGCTGGCTGGTGCGCCGGCCGGCCGGGCGCGTGGTGCTGATCGTGGCCGCCCCGCTGCTGGCCCTCG
>JAYRXZ010000050.1:0-19627 GCA_041917235.1 Lacunisphaera sp.
AGGGCGGCGGGTTGCGGATCCTGCCAATGGAGGGCCCAGCTCCAGCTGGGCCGCGCGGCTCAGCTGGAGCTGAGCCCTCCAAAAATCCGGCGGGATCAGCGATCCCGCCCTAAAGAAACAGGAAAATAAAAAACCCGCCGGAATGCGGCGGGTTGGAAGGAGGGAGGATTTTCCGGCGCTTACTGCGTGAGGCGCGTCACGTAATCCATGATGAAGCGGGCTTCCTGCGGGGGCGTGACCCAGTCGCTGAAGAGCAGCTCCGGCATGCGGTGGTTGGTATTATAGAAGAGGCGGTTGGACTCCTCGCTCGGGGACATGTAGCCGGTCTTGATGGCGGCGCCGAGGTAGAAGCCCTCGGTGGTGGAGTAGACGAGCACGTTCGCGTCGCCCGGCAGGTTCTTGCTGACGGCCTCGCGCTCGGCGGCGCGGATGCCGGCGACGGCCTTGGCCTCGGCGCCGAGGTTCATGCGGTTCTTGAGGAGGAGGCGCGCGGTGTTGTCGTCCATGAGGACGTAGACGGCGTTGATGGACTTGCCGCCGGCCTGCAGGCCGAAGCTGAGCTCGCCGGCCTTGAGGAAGGCGGGCACGGACCACTTCCCGTTCGGGCGGCGGACGAGGGCGACGGCGTAACCGTCCTTGATGCCGAAGATGAAGCCGGCCTGGAACTGGTTGACGATGACGATGCCCTTGGCGCGGCGCAGGATGTCGGCCGGGATGGCGGTCTTCACGTTGCCCTGGATTTCCTGCAGGATGGCCTCGCAGCTATCGAGATGGGAGATCACGGTCTCGCGGGTGATGCCGGGGGCGGCGGGCAGGGTGACCGCAAGGGCGGTCACACAGAAAAGGGCGGAGAGGAACTTCTTCATGGTTGAATGGAACGGAGAATGAGGCTGCGCCGGAGGAGCGCAAAGCTGTTTTCCAAGACGGGTATATGCAGATTCAGGGGGGGAATGAAAGCCCTACTTAGTCCGCGGGCCGGCCGGGTCCCGGATGGTGACCCCTTGGCGGGGAGAAGGTTGCTGCAATATCACTTGCGCGGTGCATGGCCCGGGGTCTTCCCGATCAGGCCACGGGGCCGGTCCACGGCAAGGTCGCCGTGGCTCCCGATCGAGCGGTTGGAGGGCGGGCGACCCCGCCTGCGGGGGCGTCTGGCAAATGCCCCGGGGGATCCCTAATCCAGCCCCCGTTCCGCGATCTCATCCTCGTCCCAGCCGAGGTAATGGCCCAGTTCGTGAAGGTAGGTGAGCCGGACCTCGTCGCGATAGATCTCCTCGTCGGCTTCCGCGTAATCCCAGAGGTTTTCCAGAAACAGCATGATCTGGGGCGGCAGGGCCTGCGACGTGCCCGCGTCGAGGTCGGCCCCGTGGACGTGGCCGATGAACAGGCCGAGGATGTCCGGTTCCCAGCCCTCGGCGAGGATGGCGGCGTTGGGGTGGGGCTCGTAGCAGACCGGCACCTGGTCCGCGGCCGCGCGCACCTCGGCGGGCAGGCGGCGCCGCGCGGCGGAGACCGTTTGCTCGGCGAGGGCGGTGAGCTGCTGGAAATTCATGGGGGCGGGAGCGGGCACGTTGCGCGAAGCCGGCGCCGGAGTAAAGCGGCGCATGGACGACGGGACCCGGGCGAGGTTACACGCGCGGCGAAAATTTTCCCCGCAAATGATGCAACGATCCGCGGGGGTGCGGCGTCTATCCGGGTGAAGCTTACTGCCAGGTGGCAGTGTGTGCAAAGGAGCGCCGTGGCGTGGGGCCACGGCGCTTTTCTTTTGGTAGAGGCCGGTAACTCGGCCGGAATTGCCAGCGTCATCCTCCCAACCTCAAAAACCAAAATCATCATGAAATCCCGCAACCAACTCCTCTCCCTCTTCCTGACCGCGGCCCTTGCCGCGGTCCCCGCCCTCCAGGCCCAGCCGGCCGAGGGCAAGAACGCCGCCCACGAGCGCGGTCCCGGCGGCGGCCGCGGCCAGAACCTTGAGCGCCTCTCCGAGGAGCTCGGCCTGACCGCCGACCAGAAGGCCAAGCTCGGCCCCATCATGAAGGGCCAGATGGAGCAGATGCAGGCGCTCCGGAAGGACGAGTCCCTCTCCCAGGAGCAGCGCCGCGAGAAGGGCCGGGCCCTCCGCGAGGAAAACCAGAAGGCCATCGCGGCCATCCTGACGCCCGAGCAGGCCAAGAAGTTCGCCGAGATGCGCGAGCGCGGCCCCCGCGGCGACGGCGAGCGCCCGCACAAGGGCGAGAAGAAGGGCGACAAATAAACTTACTGCTGCCTGGCAGCAGTGTGTGCAAAAAGGAAGCGCCGTGGCGTGGGGCCGCGGCGCTTTTCTTTTTGGACAAGCCGCCGGGCCCGCCGCACGCTCGCGGGCCATGGGGCAACGGCACGTGATCATCGCAGGCGGCGGGGCGGCGGGTTTTTTCGCGGCCATCGCCTGCGCCGAGGCCGACCCGGCGTGCACGGTCACGCTCTACGAGGCCACGGCGCACCCGCTGGCCAAGGTCAAGGTGTCGGGCGGCGGCCGTTGCAACGTCACCCACGCCTGCTTCGAGCCGCGCGAGCTGGTGAAGCGCTACCCGCGCGGCGGGCGCGAGCTGCTCGGCGCGTTCCACCGCTGGCAGCCGCGCGACACCGTCGAGTGGTTCGCCCGCCGCGGCGTGCCGCTGAAGACCGAGGCGGACGGCCGGATGTTTCCGGTCACGGACAGCTCGCAGACGATCGTGGACTGCCTGGAGGCCGCCGCGGCCAAGGCCGGCGTGCGGGTGGTGCTGCGGACGGGGATTCGCCGGGTAGGGCGCGTTATCCCTAACGCGCCGCAAGAGGTGCGCGGGGCCGACGGCGCGTTAGGGATAACGCGCCCGACCTTTTCCGTTGAGCTCACGACCGGCGAGGTCCTGAGTTGCGACCGGCTGATGCTCGCGACGGGCGGCAACAGGTCCAATGCGGGTTTCGAGATCGCCGCGCAACTGGGGCACACCATCGAGCCGCCGGTGCCGTCGCTGTTCACCTTCAACATCGATGATCCACGGCTGCAGGGGTTGTCCGGGGTGTCCGTCGAGGATGCGATCACGTCCGTCCACGCCCCGGTGCGGCAGGAGCGCGGGCCGCTGCTCATCACGCACTGGGGCCTGAGCGGCCCGGCGGTGTTGAAACTCTCGGCCTGGGGCGCCCGCACGCTGCACACCCACGACTACAAGTTCACCCTGGTCGTCAACTGGGCGCCGGCCTTCAACCCCGAGACCCTGCGCGCCGAGCTCGAGCGCGCGAAGGCGGCCAATCCCAGGAAGCAGCTCGGCACCTGGTGTCCGGTCGGCCTGCCGCTGCGGCTGTGGGAAAAACTCCTGCCGGCGGCGGGGCTGAAGCCGGAGACAACCTGGGCAACGCTGTCGGGCGCGGCGCTGCGTGCGCTGGCGGCGCAGGTCGGGGCGGGGGAATTCGCCGTGAACGGCAAGAGCACGTTCAAGGAGGAGTTTGTCACCTGCGGCGGCGTGCGGCTCGCCGAGATCGACTTCAAGACGATGGAGAGCCGGCTTGTGCCGGGGCTGCACTTTGCCGGCGAGGTGATCGACGTGGACGGCATCACCGGCGGCTTCAACTTCCAGGCCGCGTGGACCGGCGGCTGGCTCGCGGGCCGGGCGATGGCGGGCTGTTCAGAGGACAGATAACAGAGGACGGAGGACAGACATGACCTCGCGCGTCAGGTCGGCGCCTGCGCCGACCCTACAGGGCGCCGTCGGAATCCCGGGCTGGCCTTTCTGCTCTCCGTCGTCTGTCCTCCGTCCTCTGACATGATGTCCTACGGCCAGCTCTTCCTGGTGGTCCTGCCGGTGTTCGCGATGATCGCGCTCGGCGCCGTGCTGCGCCGCACGCGGCTGATCACCGAGGCGGCGGAGGACAGTCTGTTCAACCTGGTCGTGAAGGTCACCACGCCGTGCCTCATCTACGAGTCGGTCGCGACCAACCCGGCGCTGCGCGAGCCGGGCAACCTGTTCCTGCCGCCGCTGCTCGGCTTCGGCCTGACGCTGCTGTGCATGGCGCTGGGCTGGTATGTCGCCCGGGCGCTCGGGCTGACCATCGGCCACGGCCTGCGGACGTTCGCGCTGGCGGTGGGCCTGACGAACTACGGCTACCTGCCGCTGCCGCTGATGGACGCGATGTTCGGGCCCGAGAGCCGGGCGGTGCTGCTCGTGCACAACGTCGGCGTCGAGGCCGCCATCTGGACCGGCGGCGTCCTGGTGGTGACGGGCCTCTCGCCGCGCGAGGGCTGGCGCAAGCTAATCAACGCGCCGGTCATCGCGCTGCTGCTGGCGATCACCGCCAACCTCACCGGCGTGGCGGCCCAGGTGCCGGCGGTGGTGATGGGCTTCGTGCACGTGCTGGCCGCCTGCGCGATCCCGCTCGGGCTGCTCATGACCGGCGTCAGCATCCAGCCGCACCTCGACGACCCGAAGCAGCTGGTGAACACGCGCGTCACGCTCACGGCCTGGCTACTGCGGCTGGTGGTGCTGCCGTGGGTTTTCCTGCTGGCGGCCCGCTACCTGCCGTGCTCCGTGGAGCTGAAGCGCGTGCTGGTGGTCCAGGCGGCGATGCCCTCGGCGGTGGTCTCCATCATCGTGGCGCGGATCTACGGCGGGCAGCCGCTGGTGGCGGTGCAGATCATCCTCGGCACGACGGCCCTCGCGCTTTTCACGATCCCCTTCTGGATCCGGTTCGGGCTGACGTTCGCCGGGCTGGCGCCGTGACCCCGGGCATGACTTCCGCCACATGACGGCGGGCCGCCGGCCTGCTATCCTCCCACCACCATGAACGAGAATCCGGAAGACAAGACCTACGCGGAGGCCCTGCGCGGCCGCCGCACGGCGGCGGTGATCCTGCTGGTGGTGGCCGGCGCCGCGCTGGTGGCGCCGCACCTCTCCTTCAAGTGGCGCGACAGCATCCTGGTGCTGATGGGAGCCGGCTTCATTGTCTGGTCGGCGCTGGCGCGGTCGGCCGGCCTGCTCGTGCCCGGCGGGGTGCTGACGGGCCTGGGGGTGGGCACGCTGCTGCGACCGGAATATGGCAACGGGGCCTTCCTCCTGTCGATGGCGGGCGGGTTCCTGCTGATCGCGGGGCTTTACCCGATCATGTTCGAGCGCGGGAAAAAGAACGCCCTGTGGCCGCTCTGGCCGGCGGCCGGCCTGGGCTTTGCCGGGCTCCTGCAACTTGCCGGGCCGGACGTGCGGGAGGGGTTCCGGGCCGCGCAGCCGTTCTGGCCCTACATCCTGATTGCGGTCGCGCTGTTCCTCTTCCTCTCGAAGCCGAAGCGGAAGGCGTAAGGTCCACCTCAGGGGATTGCCGATTGAAAGATCGTCGGGTTTTCCAGTGGCCCCGGCGTTGACCTCGCGCGGGCAACCCGGCTTCCTTCCGGCATGGACTGGATCACCGACCCGCAGATTTGGATCAGCTTGGTGACATTGACGGCGCTCGAGATCGTGCTCGGCATCGACAACGTCATCTTCATCTCGATCCTCGCCGGCAAGCTGCCGCCCGAGCAGCAGGACAAGGCGCGCAAGCTCGGCCTGTCCCTCGCGCTGATCACCCGGGTCATCCTGCTGATGAGCATCACCTGGGTGATGAGCCTGACCAAGGTGCTCTTCACGCTCCCCGTGTTCGACCTCGGCGTCACCGGCAAGAGCCTGATCCTCTTCATCGGCGGCCTGTTCCTCATCGGCAAGAGCGTGGTCGAGATCCACGAGAAGCTTGAGGGCGTGGACGGCCACGCCTCCGGCGGCCCCAAGGGCGCCTCGTTCCAGGCCACCATCGTGCAGATCCTGCTGCTCGACATCGTCTTCTCCCTCGACTCGGTGATCACCGCCGTGGGCATGGCCAACCACCTGTGGGTGATGATCGTCGCGGTCGTCATCGCGCTGGGCGTGATGCTGGTCTTCGCCGGCACGATCAGCGACTTCGTCAACCGCCACCCGACGCTGAAGATGCTGGCGCTGAGCTTCCTCATCCTGATCGGCGTGATGCTCGTCGGCGAGTCGCTCGGCCAGCACATCCCGAAGGGTTACATCTACTTCTCCATGGCCTTCGCCTTCATCGTCGAGATGCTCAACCTCCGGCTGCGGAAGAAGTCGCAGCCGGTCGAGCTGCACCAGCCGTATCGGTGAGGGAATCTTTTGGAGGCGGGACCATCAGTCCCGCGGGTTGCGGGCTGCGTGGCTTATGACTTGCGGGGCTGATGGCCCCGCCTCCATCCCGGCAAAAACCGCTGGCGCGATCCGGACACATGGTCATCTTCTCCGCCATGAAACGACTGGCCCTTCTCCTCGCGCTGGCGACCGCCGGCCTGCTCCGCGCGGCTGCCCCCGCGACCGACCCGCTGGAAATGCAGGTGGCCGACCTCGTCGCCGGCCCGCAGGTGACCGTGGTGCATTTCTGGGCGCCGTGGTGCCCGAACTGCCGCGCTGAGTTCGACCCGGCGGAGGGCTGGGCGAAGTTCATCGCCGCCAATCCCGACGTGAAGGTCGTCTTCCTCAACGTCTGGCACAAGGGCCAGGACCCGGCGCCGCGCCTCGCCGCCGCCGGCCTCGGCGCGCAGCCCAACCTGCTTTTGCTCACGCATCCGAATCCCTCGCGCCTCGCCGCGGACCGGTTGAACACGTTCCTGGGCCTGCCCGTCACGTGGGTGCCGACGACGTGGGTCTACCGCGAGGGCAAGCTCCGCGTGGCATTCAACTACGGCGAGATCCGCTTCCCCGTGCTGCAGCAGATGGTGGACGACGCCCGCAACGAGTGGTCGCATTGAGCATGACGGCGGGATTTCATTGTAGGGCGGGATCGCCTGATCCCGCCACTGGAGGGCCGGCCTCCCGGCCGGCCGCGGTCGGTCGGGAGACCGACCCTCCAAAGGCAAACAGGCGGGGTACGGTGTTCCCGCCCTACATCCATGACTGACAAACTCCCCTGGGGCATCCTCAGCACCGGGCGCATCGCCCGGATGTTCGCCACGGCGCTCGCCGCCTCGCGCACCGGCCGGCTGGTGGCGGTCGGCAGCCGCACGGCGGAGGCGGCGGGAAAATTCGCCGCGGACTTCGGCGGCATCACGGCGCACGCCAGCTACGGGGCGCTGCTGGCCGACCCGGCGGTGTCGGCCGTCTACATCGGCACGCCGCATGATTCCCATGCGGAGCTGTGCGTCCGCGCCGCGCAGGCCGGGAAACACATCCTCTGTGAGAAGCCGCTCGCGCTCAACCAGGCCGACGCCGCGCGCGCCGTCGCGGCAGCGCGCCGGCACCGGGTTTTCCTGATGGAGGCGTTCATGTATCGCTGCCACCCGCAGACGGCGAAGCTGGCGGAGCTGGTGCGCTCCGGGGCCGTCGGCGAGCTCCGGCTCATCTCGGCGGTGTTTTGTTTCAACCGGCCGGTCGATCCGAAGCTGCGGCTCTACAACCGCGCGCTCGGCGGCGGGGCCATCCTCGACATCGGCTGCTACCCGGCGTCCATCGCGCGGCTGATCGCCGGCGCGGGCGAAGGCAAGCCGTTCGCCGAGCCGGTCGAGTTTCACGGCACGGGCCGCATCCACCCGGTGGCGCAGGTGGACGAGCAGGCCGCGGCGACCCTGAAGTTTCCCAACGGCGCGCTGGCGCAGCTCACCTGCGGCACCACGACGGCCAAGGAGCTCTCCGTGCGGATCCACGGCACCGAGGGCATCATCAGCCTGCCCGCGCCGTTTCATCCCGGCACGGATGTGGAAGGTCCGGGCCGGATCATCGTCCAGCGCACCGGCGCGGCGGCCGAGGAAATTGTCTGCAACGCCGACGCCGGCCTCTACACCCTCGAGGCCGACACCGTGGGCGACGCCATCGCGCGCGGCGAACTCGAGGCCGCGGCCATGAGCCACGCCGACTCGCTCGGCAACATGGCGCTGCTGGACCGCTGGCGGGCGGCGGTGGGGATGAAATACGACGGGGAATAGTGGAGGGTCGGTCTCCTGACCGACCGCGATCGGCTTGGTAACCACTTTGATTGTGCCCTACGCCTTATCGGCTTCGGGCCAGGGTTTGGAGTCTGCTAATCGCAGACTGGGAAAAGCCGGCGATCAGCCGGCCCCTGAAGCCCCATGGCGAAGACGATTAGTCGGAGCTCAATTATAAGGATTCATCCTTTGATGAATCCATTAGTGGTTAATCACTCCGGGAGGCTGGACCCTCCAAAATGGCGCGGCAGGTTCCTCGCGGCTTGCCCCGCGCCGGAATTCGCGGCAAACCACCATTCCCCCTATGCAAAACCGCACCCGCCTCCTCCTCGCGTGCGTGGCCGCCGCGCTCGCCGCCTGGCCCGCCCGCGCCGCGACGACCGCCGAAATCGCCGCCGAGTCCGCCAAGGCCAACACCTTCTTCGAGCGCGTCTTCGACGAGAACGTCGCCCGCAGCCCGATGACCATGACCCAGCTGGGCATGAAGACCGACTACGACAAGTGGGACGACCTCTCCGAGGCCCGCGAGCTGGAGGACTTCGAGCTCGGCGTGAAGCAGCTCGGCGAGCTGAAGCGCACCATCAATTTCGACCTGCTCGACGACCAGGCGAAGGTCAGTTACCGGATGTTCGTGCGCGACGCCGAGCGCGCGATCGAGGGTTGGCGCTGGCGCTACCACAGCTACCCGCTCAACCAGATGTCCGGCCTGCACTCCGACGTGCCGGCGTTCCTCATCAACTTCCACCGCGTGGACAGCGTCGCCGACGCCCGCGCCTACATCGCCCGCCTCCGCGGCATCGCCCCGCTGCTCGACCAGCTCATGGACAAGGCCGAGGTCCGCGCGGCCAAGGGCATCATGCCGCCGAAGTTCGTCTACGGGCTCGTCCTCGACTCCTGCCGCGAGGTGATCGCCGGCGCGCCCTTTGACGCCTCGGGCAAGAAGAGCGCGCTCCTCGAGGATATCGAGGGCAAGATCGCCGCGCTCAAGGATGCCGACGCCGCCACCAAGGCGTCACTCCTCGCCGACGCCACCGCCGCCCTCACCGGCGCGGTCCAGCCCGCCTACGGCAAACTCATCGCGTTGCTGCAGGCGCATGAGCAGCGCACGACCACGGACGACGGCGTGTGGAAGCTGCCCGAGGGCGGCGAGTTCTACGCCTACCAGCTGCGCGGCTCGACGACGACGCGCCTGACCGCCGCGGAGATCCACGCGCTCGGCCTGCGCGAGGTGGCCCGCATCCACAGCGGCATGGAGGCCATCATGAAGCAGGTCGGGTTCACGGGCGACCTCCAGGCGTTCTTCAAATACATCAAGGAGGACCCGAAGTTCTATTATCCCACGACGCCCGAGGGGAAGACCGCCTACATGAAGCGCGCCACCGAGATCATCGACACGATGCGCGCGCGGCTCGACGAGTTTTTCATCACCAAGCCCAAGGCCCCGCTCGTCGTGAAGCCGGTCGAGCCGTTTCGCGAGCAGGGCTCGGCGGGCGCGTTCTACGAGCAGCCCGCCCCCGACGGGTCGCGGCCCGGCGCGTATTACGTCAACACGATCGACATGCGCGGCGTGCCGATCTTCGAGATGGAAACCCTCGCGCATCACGAGGCCATCCCCGGCCATCACATGCAGATCGCCATCGCGCAGGAGCTGACGGGCATCCCGCGCTTCCGCAAATACGGCGGCAACACGGCCTACGTCGAGGGCTGGGCGCTTTACGCCGAGTATTTCCCGAAGGAGTTTGGTTTCTATCAGGATCCCATGCAGGACTTCGGCCGGCTCTATGACGAGCTGCTGCGCGCCGTGCGCCTCGTGGTGGACACGGGGTTGCATGACAAGAAATGGACGCGCGAGCAGACGATGGATTATTTCCGGAAAAACACGCCGAACCCCGAGCGCGACATCTTCACCGAGACCAACCGCTACATCGTCTGGCCCGGCCAGGCCACGGCCTACAAGGTCGGCCAGCTCAAGATCCTCGAGCTGCGCGAGCTGGCGAAGCAGGAACTCGGCGCGAGGTTCGACCTCCGCGAATATCACGATCTTGTGCTGAAGGACGGCGCCGTGCCGCTCGACCTGCTCGAGGAAAACGTCCGCGCCTGGATCGCGAGAAAGAAGGGCTGAGGTTTTCCTGATTTTGGCCACAAAAGAACACAAAGATCACAAAACCTGAGTCATGGTTTCTTTGTGCTCTCTGTGATCTTTTGTGGCCACAGGTTTGGATTGAATCCGGCGACGGCAAAACTACCGTTCACGCACAAGTGACCGATCAGGTTTGGGCCGGACTTGGTTTTCGCCAATGTCCACGCATGCAACGCCCCATGAATTCGAGTAGGCCAAGGCCGGTGGCATAAACAACGTTAACCAAAATATGAAAGCGTTCCTCCGCATTGTTGTTCTACTCGCGATACTCCAGACATCGGTGAGCGCCACGAGCATGCTGGCCGACCCGCAAAGAAAAGACTTATGCGGGTATTGGCTTGGACTAAACGGAGACATTCCCGTTGTGCTTGAACTCAGATTGAACGGGCCTAGCTATATTTCCACGCTCTCGAAAGATGGAGCGCCGGTTACATATGCGTGTTCCTGGTTCACGATGGGTCGCAAGTTGAGGTTCGAAGTGGAGAAGAGTGATAGTGCGTTTCCTTATCTTGCCATCGACGGTTATATGACCGCTCCCGCCGCTTCATGGGAGCGTATCACACTAGCATTGACCGGGGAGATAATCGCTGACGGAAAGTGCAGTCTTGAGCTAAAGCCACTTTCGAAAGCTGAAATGAGTATTGGTTTAGTTCTCACGTCCATGGAAAACGCCAAGAAAAAGGCTAGTCAGATGCAAGTGCCAACGCCGGTGCTGCGCCCCGGCGAGGCACCTCGTTAACGAATTACCAGCCGACGCTGCGGAATGGCTCGCCGGCAATTAAATGAAGAGCGCTATGAAGAACGTTGAAGCGAAAAAGAAACTATCCGCGGCACAAACGGAGGAATTACTCGCCGGGCTGAAAGCCCGCTTTGATAAAAACCTGGGCCGTCACAAGGGCTTGGACTGGGCCAAGGTGAATGCGCGGCTGGCGGCTAATGCGGGAAAGCTGTGGTCGCTTTTTGAAATGGAAAGAACCGGTGGAGAGCCGGATGTCGTCGGGCAGGATAAAAAGACGGGCGAATACATTTTCTTTGATTGCTCGCCGGAAAGCCCGGCCGGCCGCACGAGCGTCTGTTACGACCGCGAGGGGCTCGATTCGCGGAAGGAGCATAAGCCGAAAAACAACGCCATCGACCTGGCCGCGGCCATGGGCGTTGAAATGCTGACGGAAGAGGAATATTTAAACCTGCAGCAACTGGGAGAGTTCGACACGAAGACGTCGAGCTGGGTGAAAACACCGGCGGATATAAGAAAACTCGGCGGCGCGATCTATGGGGACCGCCGCTACGGCCGCGTCTTCATCGGGCACAACGGGGCGCAGTCGTATTATGGGGCGCGGGGATTCCGGAGTGTGCTCAGGGTTTGATATAGAGGCGGCGCAATTGTCATTGGATTGTCCGTTATTTCCAACCCCAGCAGGAGAGAAACCACTAATGAGTTCCGCCAAGGGCGGAACTTTGAAACACCCCTCCGACTGATCGTCTCCGGTTTGGGTTCCTGGGGTCTGCTGATCGCAGACAGGAGCAATGAACCGGCGATTAGCCGGTCCCCGAAGTCCAGTGGCGGAGACGATCAGTCGGAGCCTCTGCTTGTAGGATTCATCGTTGATGAATCCCCATTAGTGGTAAAACCGAGTCCGGGACTCACTTCAGCCCCAGTTCCTTCGCCAGCCAGGCCACGCGGTCGGCGGCGACTTCGGGCGGGAGCAGGTCATGGTCGGCGTCGTAGGTGGCCATCAACTTGCGCGGCGGGGTGGCATCGTAGAACTCGGCCGGGCGGGGCAGGGGCACGTATTTGTCCTTCGACGCGAACTGATAGAACACCGGCGCCGGCGCGAGCTTGCCCACGGCGTGGATCGGGTCGAGGGGAGCGAGCTGTTGTTTGTAGGCTTCGACATCGGTCGGTTTCACATTGAACAGATACCAGTCGGACAGACGCGGGGTCGGGGCGAGGAAGACATAGGCCTTGGGCCGGCGGTCGGCCGCGCCCATCACGGCGCCGAACATCGCGCCGAAATCGTGCGCCACCATGGCGGTGCGCGCCGGGTCGACGCCGGGTTGCGCGAGGAGCAGGTCGAGTGCGCGGCGCAGCTCGATGACCTGCTGCACGCCGCCGGCAAAGTCGGTCTCCGGCGTGCGGTTCTTCCACCAGCCGGCGCGCGACCACATCGTGTCCAGGAGCAGCGAGACCACGCCGCGCTCCGCGAGGGCCACGGCTTCGTTGAGGAACTGGGTGCGGTTGGTCGTCACGGGGTCGCCGAACCAGTGCACGTAGAGGATGGCGGCGTGCGGGCCGGGCTTCGTCGGCGCGACGAGGTAGGCTTTGATTGGATCCTTGGTGCCCGGGGCGGCGAAAGTGATGTCGCGCACGGTGGCGGTGCCGCGGGTTTCGACGGCGACCTCGCGGAGATCGAGCGGGGCGGCGCGGTCGTAGTTGAACAGGACGGGTTCGGCGGCCCGGGCGGCGCCCGCGAGTGAAAGGGAAAGCGAGAGGGATAGGAGGGCGAGGCGGGGGCGCATGGGAGGAGTCAGGGGCGGGGTAGCCCCGGACGCAAACCGGGTGCGGTGAGTTGCACTAACTGTGCGACGGCTTCTGTAGGGGCGCGGCTCGTCCACGCCCGTGGGCGCTAAGACGAAATCCGCTTTAGGTTGTCGCAGACGATGGCGGCGGCGATGGCGGCGTTGAGGGACTCGGCGCCGCCGTAGCGCGGGATGGTCACGCGCTTGGTGACCAGCGCCGACACGGCAGGCGACAGGCCGCGGCCCTCGCTGCCGACGACGATCACGGCGTTACGCTCCGGCCGGAGCGTGTGGACGTCGTAGCCGGCGAGGTCGCACCCGAGCACGGGCACCTTCGTCCCGGCCAGCAGCTCGGCCAGCGGGCCGGTATGCACGGTGACGCGGGCGAACGAGCCCATGCTCGCGTTGATGACCTTCTGGGAAAACAGGTCGGCGCAATCCGGCGAGAGCAGCACGCGGTCGAGGGCGAACCAGTCGGCCAGCCGGAGCAGGGTGCCGACGTTGCCGGGGTCCTGGATGCCGTCGAGGGCGAGGGTCAGGCCGCGGTCGAGCGCGCCGACGGGCAGCGGGGTGCGCGCGATCCCGCCCACGGCCAGCACGGTGGACGGGGTGGGAAAGTGGCTGGCGCGGGACATCTCATCGAGGGTGACCTCCCGCACCCGGGCGTCGCCGGCCGGGGCCGGCCAGGCGGGGGTCGCGTAGATCTCGAGCAGGGGGTATTTTGCGGCCAGCAGCTCGCCGATGACCTTTTCGCCCTCGATGACGAACAGGCCCGCGGCCTCGCGGTGCTTCTTGTCGCGCAGGTCGCGGAGGCGGGAGAGCTCGGCTTTCGTCAGGGGCACGGGGCGACATGAGCAAGCCGGGGCGCGCTTGGCAAAGCTTTGTGGGCGCTTGCGGGGTGGAGCGGGTTGCCCTCAACCCGCTGGGTTGCCCGGCGCCCGCCTCGAGCGGGTTGAAGGCAACGCGCTCCACCAGTCGGGGCATAAAGCCCCTCCCACCGTGACAAAACCGGATGGTTTCCGGATTCGGATACAGCGAGCCACCCCGCCTTTGTCACGGGCGGGTTACGGCCGGGTTAAGAACACATGATGACACGGTCGCGGTTTGACGGCGGCCGGCCAGCCGGGCGAGATCGGGGCTCGTTCTTTAGTTCCAGTGTTACTGTGTGTGTTGCGGCCCGGCCTCCCTGGTGGAGTCCGGGCCGTAGCTTTTGTGGGCTTTTCAAAGCCGGCCGGCCGGCTATGGTGCCAGGCCATGAAACGCCCCGTGCTCCTGGTCCTGGCCCTGTGCTGTGCCGTGTTGTTCGCCCCCGCCGCCTCCGCGGCGGAGACGAAGAAGGAAAAGACCCCGGGCCTTGAGCTGGCCACCATGGCCTCGCAGGTGACCGGCATCGCGATCTCGCCGCTGCTGGGCGTCAGCGGGGTCGGGGCCTACCAGTATTTCAAGGCAGGCACGCCGGAGGAGAAGGCGAAGCTGCCGTGGTTCGCGGCGGTTTCCTTCTGGCTGCCTGGCCTGCTGTTGGTGGGCGTGTGCGCGTTCAAGGACTCGATCGCCGCGATGGTGCCGCCGGGCATGAAAAAGCCGCTCGATATCGCCGAGACCGTGGAAAACAAGGTCAGCGGCCTCGTGGCGGCCGGCGCCGTGATCCCCTCGCTGGTGGCGCTGGGTTCCAAGCTGATCATGGACTCCGCCGGACTGGAGCACGCGCCGGTGATGGCCGGCACCTTCGGCCTCCTGCCGGTGGCGGCCTTCGATATGTCGTGGCTGCTGACCATACTGATGGTGCCGCTGTCGGTCGCGGTGTTTGCCGTCGTCTGGGTGGTGGGCCACGCGATCAACGTCCTCATCCTGATCAGCCCGTGGGGCGGGCTCGACACGGCGCTCAAGGGCATCCGCACCGGCGTGCTGTCGCTCGTGGCGGGCACGGCCGTCCTCGACCCGGTGGTCGGCGCGACGCTGTCGGTCATCATCATTCTCCTCGCCTACCTCATGGCCGGCTGGGCGTTCCGGCTGATGGTGTTCGGCTCCATTTTCAGCTGGGACTTCTTCACCTTCCGCCGCACCCGCTTCCAGCTGCTGGCGGACGGCAACAAGCTCTTCACGGCGCGCGACATCGCGGACGCCCCGCTGCGCACCTACGGCCGGCTGCACCAGGAGGCCGACGGGAAGCTGCTCTTCAAGTTCCGTCCCTGGCTGGTGATGCCGGAGCGCACCGTCGAGGTGCCGCGCGACGGGCTGGTGGTCGGCAAGGGCGTGTTTTTCTCCGAGGTGCTCGGCTTCCAGCCGGAGGCGGACAAGAACACCACGCTGCTGCTCCTGCCGCCGCGCTATGTCGGCCACGAGGAGCTGTTCGCCCGCACCTACCGGATCTCCGGCACGTGCGACGTCGGCCTGCGCAAGGCCTGGAGCTGGCTCCGCGAGGCGTTCGGCCTCGGCGCGAAGAAGGCGCCGGCGGCCTGATTCTCACCGGAGCGTCGCGCGCCGGGTGCGGTTGCGGCCGGAATCTGTTTGCCGGCATGCCCGGGATGGGGGACAACCACGCTGGGCCAACGACCGCCGGCGTTCACCCCGCTTCCGCTGTCCAGCGAGGGCGGGTTACCGGCGGAACCACCTTTTTCCCGGTCGGCGAATGGCTTGCCGCCCCGCCTCCCGCCCGTTCTGCTAGCCGGACCGCCCCATGCCCATTCCTCAGGCCATCCTTGCGCGCATCGAGACCTTCCGGAGCAACCTCGATTCCTACCTCAACTCAGACTACAAGGAGGCCCAGGTCCGCCAGGAGTTCATCGATCCCTTCTTCGCCGCCCTTGGCTGGGACGTCCGCAACGAGCAAGGCTACGCCGAGGCCTACAAGGAGGTCGTCTCCGAGGACTCCCTGCGCATCTCCGGCGCCGGCACCAAGGCGCCCGACTATTCCTTCCGGGTCGGCGGCACCCGGAAATTCTTCGTCGAGGCCAAGAAGCCCGCCGTCTACCTGAAGGACAACCCCGAGCCCGCCCTCCAGCTCCGCCGCTACTCGTGGTCGGCCAAGCTAGCGCTCGGCATCGTCACGGATTTCCAAGAGTTCGCCATCTACGACACGCGGATCAAGCCCAAGGAGGGCGACAAGGCCTCCGTCGCGCGCATCTTCTACTGCACCTACGAGCAATACCCGGAAAAGTGGGACGAGATCGCTGACATCTTCGCCAAGGCGTCCGTGCTCAAGGGCTCGTTCGACCGCTACGCCGCCACCGCCAAGGGCAAGCGTGGCACCACCGAGTTCGACGACGCCTTCCTGGCTGACATGGAGCACTGGCGCGACGTCCTCGCCCGCAACCTCGCCCTTCGCAACGCCAAGCTCTCCCAGCGCGACCTCAACTTCTCCGTCCAGCGCATCCTCGACCGTATCGTCTTCCTCCGCATCGCCGAGGATCGCAGCATCGAACCCTACGGGCAGCTGCAGGCGCTCACCGCCGGGCCGAAGATCTATCCCCGGCTTTGCGAAATCTTCGAACGCGCCGATTTCCGCTACAATTCGGGCCTCTTTCATTTTTCCACGGAGAAGGGCCGCGATGAATCGCCTGACAAGCTCACGCTCGACCTCTCGCTCGACGACACCGCGCTGAAGGAGATCATCGGCGCCCTCTACTACCCCAAAAGTCCCTACGCCTTCTCGGTCATCCCGGCCGACATCCTCGGCCACGTTTACGAGCAGTTCCTCGGCAAAGTCATCACCCTCACCCCGGGCCACCACGCCAAGGTCGAGGAAAAGCCCGAGGTCCGGAAGGCCGGCGGCGTTTACTACACGCCCACCTACATTGTGGACTACATCGTCCGCCAGACCGTCGGCGCCCTGGTCGAGGGCAAGACGCCGCTGCAGGTGACCAAGCTCAAGGTGCTCGATCCCGCCTGTGGCTCCGGCTCCTTCCTGCTCGGCGCCTACGAGTTCCTGCTCGACTGGCACCTCAAGTATTACCTCGCCCACGATCCGGCCGCCTGGGCGAAGAAGAAAAATCCGCCCATCTACGAAACCGCGCCCAACGCCAAGGGCCTCGGCCACGGCTCGGGCAACTGGCAGCTGACAACCGCCGAGCGGAAACGAATTCTCGTCAACAATCTCCACGGCGTGGACATCGACGCCCAGGCCGTCGAGGTGACGAAGCTTTCGCTCCTGCTCAAGGTGCTGGAAGGCGAGGCCCGCGAGCTGCAGGGCAAGCAGCTGGATTTCCACCGCGTGCTCCCCGACCTCGGAAACAACATCAAGTGCGGCAACAGCCTCATCGGGTCGGATTTTTATCAGCAACCCGACCTGCCCGCGCTCGACGACGAGGCCCGGCTCAAGATCAACGCCTTCGACTGGGCCCACGAGTTCAAGCCCATCATGGACGCCGGCGGCTTTGATGCTGTTATCGGCAATCCGCCGTATATCCCCCTCGAACTCCTTGCTGACACTGAACGTAAATACATCCGTGATCATTACCCGGCGCTACAACGCAAGTTCGACTCGTCCGCCGCTTTCATATTAGCGTTTCTTCCTAAATTAAACCCGGCAGGTAAACTCGGTTATATCGCTCCACAGACATGGGAGACTGGAGAAAATTATAGCGATTTTCGCCGGGCCGTTATCGAACGTTTTGGCCTTTCAGTGGTGATCAATCTCCCGTTCGATATTTTTAAGGATGCCTACGTCGACACAGGCGTGTTTGTATTCACGAAGAAAAAGCAGCCTGCTTACTCGCTGTGCGTGATGCCAAAAAAGCTAGCTGTCGTAGATTTCAAAACGGCCGTGTTTACAAGTGTTGAAACGCGTGAGCTTGTGGCTCCGGACTACAGAGTGATTCTTAACCCGCTTGCTCGTGCGTTACTTGGTAAGACTACCGATACGAAACTCTTTGCTCCTCTCGGAGAATTTACGATCTCAACGCAGGGGTTGGCCGGCAATCGATTTATCCTGAAGTCGGTTCAGACCGATAGTTTCAGCTATCCATTCCTAGCGCGCGGCCAAGCTCGTCGTTACCATCTAGAGACGGAAGCGCATGAGTTCACAACCCTTGCGGATAAACCATCACTCGAGCGCTTCTATGGGCAGGGACCGAAGTTACTGATTCGCCGTGTGATCAGCCGACAGGATCGGTTGCTAGTGGCATCAACCGATCGACGCATGGTCTTCAAGAAGGACATCAATCCTTTCATTATAACTGAGGCTAAGTGGAATCTGAATTACGTCCTAGGGGTGCTTAATTCAAAGTTCGTGTCTTGGCTTTACCTCAACTCGTCATCCATCGCGACGAAGGACGATTTTCGGCAAACTACGTTGGCCGAACTGCGCCGGGTGCCTATTCCTCGGTTAAGTTCCAACAACAAGTCCGCACACGATAAGCTCGTGGGCTACGTCGAGCGAATGCTAAAGCTGCAATCCGATCTCGCTTCGGCCAAATCGCCCGACGCACAGACCCACCTCCAGCGCGACATCGCCGCCACGGACCGGGCCATTGACGCGCTGGTTTACCAGCTCTACGGCCTGACGGACGACGAGATCAAACTCGTAGAGTCCGCCACCGCTCCGGCCGCCGCCAAGTCCGACGAAGAAGTCATCGCCGAGCCCGCGGCGCCCAGGCCCGCCAGCTACAACCCGCAAGCCGAGGCTGACGCCGCCCATCACTACCTCGCCAAGGAAGACCCACCGGCCTCCGCCGGTTAGTAGTCTATTAAACTATCAACGGCATGGGCCTCACCGTCCATTATCAGCTTCGCCTGCCGGGCACGGTCACGAAACCCGCGGCCGAGAACCTGGTCCGCACCGCGCACAGCCGGGCCGCGGCCCTCGTTCGCCGGCATAACCTGGCGGGCATCACGTCCGTGCTGGAGGCCGACGCGGACTCCTTCCTTAGCCGCCAGTTTGTCACGGAGGAGCGGGACGGCGACACCGTGGGGCACGAGGTGCCGCCGGAGTGCGGCTGGTTGTTTTCTGTTCATCCCGGCCGGGATTGCGAGTCGGTCATCTGCGGGCTGGCATTTTATCCGGCCACGATCCGGGTGGGGCGGCGCACCCTGCGCACAGGCTGCGGCGGCTGGGGCTACTCCGGCTTCTGCAAGACGCAATACGCCAGCCTGCACGGCGAGGAAAATTTCCTCCAGTGCCACCGCGCCGTGATCAACCTGCTGCTCGTATGGGAGAAACTCGGGGCCAAGGTGAAGATCAACGACGAGGGCGGTTACTGGCCCGGCCGAAACGAGGCCGCCCTGCGCCGGAACCTCAATCAGATGAACCGGCTCCTCGCCGCGTTCGGTGGGGCGCTGAAGGACGCCGCCGATGAAGGCGGCCCGACCGTCGAGTCCCCCATCTTCCAACACGGCCAGTTCGAGCTGCTGGAAGCGCAGGGCCTCGACCACTACGCCACGCAGATCGGCCAGGCGGTGACGGCGGTCACGCGGGCCGCGCGGGCCGCGCGGGGCGAGGCGGGTTGAGGGAGGCGGGGCCATCAGCCTTCGCCAAGGCTACGGCCGACAAGTCAGTCCCGCCTCCAGCAGATCGAAGGCAGTCGGGGCATAAAGCCCCTCCCACCAATACGCCTTAGACCGGCTTCGAGCCGCGCAGCAGGCCGCCGGCGCCGACGATGGTGGCCACGATGCCGCCGAGGAGCATCCAGATGGTCTCGTCCATGGGGGAGCCGGTGAAGAAGCGCGTGAAACGACCGCCGACGGAGTCGGCGGCGCTGACGCCGTAGATGATGAGGATGATGCCGCCGATGAGCAGCGCGAGGGAGATGGCTTTGTTCATGTTGATCTGGGGTTGATACGGGAGGGACGGGGAAGGGGCGGACGAGTGACGGGCGCGGCGGCGCTGCGGAGCAGGGATCGGCCGGGCCGGATCAGGGCCTTGCGGCCGAGGGGACGGGGTTTGCTGCGCGCAGTCATGGAGGGGGCGGGAAACGGCTCCGGGCCGGGGCCCGAAACGAAGCGCGGGCCCCCCCACGGGGGCGCCCCCCCGGGTGGGGTTTTTGGGGGGGGTGTCGCCCCCACAGGACAAGGGTGTGTGTGCC
>JAYRXZ010000050.1:19637-22865 GCA_041917235.1 Lacunisphaera sp.
GGGGGGGGGGCGCCACCGGCCCGGGGGCGGGGGCCCCAACCTCCGCGCGGCCGCCCCTCGGGGCCCGCGCCATGGAGTCAGTTGATGGGAGGGGTTCAGCCCTTCACGGTCATCTTGTTGGTGACCGAGTTCACGCCGCGGACATCCTTGGCGAGCTTGGTGACGAGCGAGCGCTCGGCGTCGGAGGCGGCCTCGTAGCGGGCGCGAAGCGCGGACACGGCCTCGTCGGTGTGTTCGGAGACGGAGGACTCGAGCATCTTCTCGGCGTCGACGACGAGGGTGCGGAGATCGTTGAGCAGGTCGGTGGGGGTCTGGGGCTCGGAAGCGCGGTGGTTTTTCATAAGGGTGTGGTTTTGATCGGATCGGCGGGGTCCGGGCTGACGGATTTGCCGCCGGACGTTGCTTCACCGGCCGGAGCATACCGGCGGGGGTGGCGGGCGGCTATGGGGTGTTCAGGGCACACGCGGGGTGCCGCGCAAAAAAAGGCCGCCCCAGCGGGCGGCCTCGGCGGGTAAGGACATGGACCGGATCAGGTCTTCATGATGTTCCGGCCGGCGGGGCGGTTTTTGATCGGGCCCTTGCCGCCCTTGGATTTTGCCGCGCGGTTCTTGGCGGCGGTCATGCGACCGCCTCTGGATTTCTTGGCCATAATGATGTCTCTCTGGGGTTGGATGGAAGTTGCTGTTTCGGGCCCCATGATGCCAGCCGCGCCATGATTGTTATATAAGGTGAAACCCTACGTGCCGGCCGCCGACCGGGGGCCGGAAACGGGTTTTGACTGCCGGCCCGGTCGCTTTACTCATGCAGCAGACATGCACCCGGAAGACCTCCTCGATCAGGCTGCCCACTACGTGTCCGGCGAGATGCCGGCGGCGGAGCGCGAGAGCCTGGAGGTCGTCCTCGAGTTTCACGAGCAGCTGAGGGCCCACGTGGCCGGGCTGCAGGAGACCGTGGCCGGCCTGGCGGCCGAGGCGCCGCCGGTTGCGCCACCTCCGGGACTGAAGGCGCGGCTGCTCGCCGCCGCGACAGCGCGGCCGGCGCCGGCGGAAGCCGAGGCCCTGGTGGTCACCGATCCGGGCGGCCTGGTCCTGTGGGTCAATCCGGCCTTCACCGCGATGTGCGGTTACACGCTGGCCGAGCTCAAGGGCCGCAAACCGGGCGAGCTGTTGCAGGGCCCGGCCACCGACGCGGCCGCGGTGCAGCGGATCCGCGAATCCGTGCGGGCCCGGCGCGCGTGCCGCGAGACGCTGGTCAACTATCACAAGGATGGCAGCCGCTACGTGGCGGAGGTGCGCATCGCCCCGGTGCTGGCCGATGGCGGCGAGCCGCTGTGGTTCGTCGCGAAGGAGCGCAAGCTTCCGGCCCCGGCCGGTTGACAGGCGCACCGCGGGACTGAGGGTCCCGCCTCCAACCGGCCTTTACTGCAAATCGCGCGGCTTCGACGCGATCGGGCCCGGATATTCGACGCCAAAGAGCGCGGGGCGCGCCTGCGGCGACGGGTCGGCGTCCGGGGCGAAATGCTTGAACAGGTCGCTGAAACGGATCGAGCACTGCAGGCGGCGCTGGCCGTGGTTGTCGATCTTCGGGTTCACCTGGATGACGGCCCCGGTGAACGGCGGGGAGTTCTTCATCTTCAGCGCCAGCCGGCGGGTTTCCTCGACCGGGGGGCCGGGGTCCTTGATGACTGCTTCCAGGCGCCGCAAGTCGGCGTAGGTGACCGGGCCCCAAAGCCGGCGCCACTGCTCCGGCGAAATCTCGGCGGCGACGATGTTGACGATGCGCTTCAGGTCGCCCTCCTGCTGCCAGAAGCCGATGATGAGCAGGAACGGCTCGTCGATCCCATACTGGCGGAGGGCGTCGCCGAGGTCGACGGCGGTGCCGTGCTTGACGGCCTTGGGATTGACCGGGATGGCGCCGTGGTTGCGGTTGGCCGATGCGGGGATGTCCCATCGCTGCGTGTAGCTGGCCGGCTTGTAGCCGTCGAAGAAGGTGTCGCGCACCCAGCGCTCGAACACCAGGCCGTGCGCCTGCACCTCCTGGGCGGAGACTGGGGTCAGGGCGGCCGCGACGGCCGCCAGCAGGAAAAGGATGCGCCTCATGTTTCGAGATAGGCCCGGAGAGCCTCGAGCTTGGCGGCCCAGTAGGCTTTCATCTTCTCGGCGGCCTCGGGTGTGGTGAGCTTGCCGTGCTGCGGCACCACCGAGCACTTCAGCGGGCCCTTGGGCCAGAAGTTCACGCTCACGCTGGTGTTGTCGGGCCAGAGGATGCGGATGGATTTGTGCGGGGTGGCCTTGCGGACGGTGAGCGGGGTGCGCGGCAGCCACTGCTCGCGCAGGGCGGGATCGCGCCACGCGGCGAAGGCACGGTCAACGGGCGCGGCCATGGTCTTGGTGACGCTGATCTCGAAGCCGTCGGCTTTCTGGTGCTTCACCCGCAGGCCGCGGGCCTGCTCGTAGCCGACGGTCACCATCTGCCCCCACCAGTCCGTGAGACGGTGTTTCCGGGCGAGCAGCTGGGCGATCTCCCGGTGCGGGAGCTTCCGGGCTCCCGCCTGGTCGAGCAGCGCCAGCCACTGCGCCCAGGTCCGGCCGGTGGCCTTTTTGACCGCGACGGTGGTGATCCCGCCATAACTGCCCGCTGCGCGTTTCATGGATAGAGGCGGTTTCTAAGGGTGCCCCGGTCCGGTCACAAGGCTGATGACGGGCCCAATCTTTTTGATTCCGCTCCGCGGTGAAACTGCTAGGCATGGAGGCATGAGCGAAGACAACGCACCCAAGCTCCGTCTGAAACCCAAGCTGGCTGCCGACCCGTCCGCTGCTCAAGCCGAACCCGCCGCTCCGGCCGCGCCCGCGGCCCCGGCGGAACCGGCCGCCCCCGCGGCGGAGGCCGCCCCGGTGGTCCGACTCAAGCCCCGGCTGGCGCCCGCGCCGGTCCAGGAGGAAACCCCGGCCGCCGCTCCTGAACCGGTGGCTGCGCCCGTGCCCGCGCCGGAACCCGAACCCGCCGCTGCCCTGCCGCCGCCGGAGCCCGCCGCCCCGCCGCCGGCCCCGGTCGAGGCCGTGCTGGAAAAACCGAAATTCAGCCTGAAGCCAAAAACTGCGACCGCTGCGCCGGCCGAGGCCGCACCCGCGCCGGCGGCCGAGCCGCCGGTGATGGAAGCCCCGCCGGCGTTCCCGCCGCCCGCCTTTCCGCCGGCGCCGTCCGAAGGCGCCGCCCCGGCGGCCGGTC
>JAYRXZ010000051.1:0-22638 GCA_041917235.1 Lacunisphaera sp.
AGCACAGAACACAGAGGACCGAGGACGGATTGGCCGGCCCGGATGGTCCTGTGCTAGTCTCGGAGACCGACCCCCGTAAGTTCATGATCGCCCTGACTCATGCCATGGCTGGCACCAGGGAGATTTTCCTCTGCAGTCCCGTCTGGGGAGCCCACGAACGCGCGCAGCTGGCTGAATTGGTTAAAAGCGCTCCGTCTTCCGTCGTCTGTCCTCCGTCCTCTGGAGCCAACCCAGGATTGGGTTGGCTCATGATCCCGACGGGCGGCACTTCCGGCGAGCTGAAGTTCGCGCGGCACGACGAGGAGACCCTGACCGCAGCCGTGCGCGGGTTCGCGCGGCATTTTGGTCTCCCGCAGGTCAACGCGGTGGGCGTCCTGCCACTGCATCACGTCAGCGGGCTCATGGCCTGGCTGCGCTGCGCCCTGACCGGCGGCGAATACCGGCCGCTGGACTGGAAGGAAGTCGAGGGCGGCCGCCGGCCGGTGTTGCCGCCAAAACCAGACGGCTGGGTCATCTCGCTGGTGCCCACCCAGCTTGAACGCATGCTGCGCGATGAAGGCGCCGTGGCCTGGCTGAAGGGTTTCCGGATCATCTTTCTCGGCGGCGCCCCCGCTTGGCCGGACCTGCTGGACCGGGCGGCGGCGCTGGGGCTGCCGCTGTCGCTGGGTTATGGCATGACGGAGACGGCGGCGATGGTCACGGCACTGCGTCCGGAGGAATTCCTGGCCGGGGCGCGGAACAATGGCACGGCGCTGCCGCACGCGACCGTGCAGGTTGGGGCGGGTGACACGATTGTCATTGGTGGCGACTCGCTGTTCCGGGGCTATCACCCCGCCTGGCGCGACCGGCAGGACTTCGCGACGCAGGACCGCGGCCTGCTCGATGAACGCAATCATCTCTTTGTGCTGGGCCGGCGCGATGCCGTCATCATTACCGGCGGCGAGAAGGTGGAGCCGGCCGAGCTCGAGGCCCTGCTGCGCGGCACGGGGCAGTTCCCGGATCTCGTCGTGCTGGGGCTGCCGGATGCCAAGTGGGGCCAGCAGGTCGTCGTCGTTTATCCCGGCAATGCGCATCCCGATTTTCATGCTGTCATTCGCGTGACGAACGCCCTGGCGGACTACAAGCGGCCGAAAAGCTACATCCCGCTCGTGGGCCCCTGGCCGGCCGGGGCCCAGGGCAAGATCAACCGCGCCGCCCTCTTGGAGCGCGTGGTGGCGCAGCTGAAGGTGAGACGCTGACGCGTCGGAGACCTGAGACCTGAGGGGAAAGACCCAGGCGGTTTTTAACCACTAATATCCACTAAGACCTCACTAATCATTAGTGTCCCATTAGTGTGGATTAGTGGTGAATCCGTCTATCTCCGTGCTCTGTGTTGAATCGGAATATTTTCAGGTTTCAGGTTTCAAGTTTCAGGTTTCTTCATACGGTGATTGCCACCGTATGAACAAGTCCGAGATCGCCGCCGTGCTGACCGAGATCGGCACCCTGATGGAGCTGAAGGGAGAAAACCCCTTCAAGACCCGCGCCTACCTGACCGGGGCGCGCATCGTCGAGTCACTCGGCGAGACTGAGCTCAAGGAGCGCATCGAGGCCGCCACCCTGCAGGAGGTGAAGGGCATCGGCGAGGCCCTCGCCCAGAAGATCACCGAGCTGCATACGACCGGCCGGCTGGAATTTTTTGAGAAACTCAAGGCCTCCGTGCCGCCGGGCCTGGTCGAGATCCTGGCGATCCCCGGCATCGGCCCGAAGAAGGTCCGGGCGCTGCAGGAAAAGCTGGGGGTCGACTCGGTCGCCAAACTGCGCCAGGCTTGCGAAGACAACCGTGTGGCCGGGCTGGAGGGTTTCGGCGAGAAGACGCAGGAGAAAATCCTGGCCGGCATCCGCAACCGCGAGGCCTACAACAAGCGCCACCTGTGGATCGAGGCGAAGGACGCCTCGGATGCCATCCTCGCCGGCTTGCGCGAACGGCCGGGTGTGCAGCAGGTCGAGGCCTGCGGCAGCCTGCGCCGGCGCCTGGAGACCGTCGGGGACATCGACTTTCTGGTGGCCACGACCGAGCCCGCGCCGATCGTCGAGTGGTTCGTCACCCAGCCGGGGATCAAGGAGATCACGGCCCGCGGCGACACCAAGGCGAGCGTGCGGCTCGAGTCCGGCCTGCAGGCGGATCTCCGCCTCGTGCCTCCCGCGCAGTTCGTCTTTACCCTGCACCACCTGACCGGGTCAAAGGACCACAATGTCCAAATGCGCCACCGCGCCTTGCAGCGCGGCCTTTCGATGAGCGAATGGGGGCTTTTCCCGGCGGACGAGAAACACGGTTCGACGGCCGAGGCAAAAAAACAGGGTGGCACCGGGCCCAAGAGCCTGACCGCGAAGACCGAGGCCGACCTCTTCAAGGCCCTCGGCCTCGCCTTCATCCCCCCGGAGCTGCGCGAGGGAATGGGGGAGATCGAGGCGGCGGAACAGGGCAAGCTGCCCGAACTGCTGGAGGTGGCCGACATCCGCGGCGTGTTTCACAATCACACGACGGCCTCGGACGGCCACAACACACTCGAGGAGATGGTTGCCGCAGCGCAGGCGCTCGGGCTCGATTACCTCGGCATCGCCGACCACTCCAAGTCGAGTTTCCAGGCCCGCGGCCTGACGGAGGAGAGACTCACCGCCCAGATCGCGGAGATCGGGAAACTGAACGCATCGAAAAAATTCAAGTGCCACGTCTTCACCGGCACGGAGTGCGACATCCTGCCCGACGGGAAGCTCGACTTCGATGCCGGGCTCCTCGCCCAGCTCGATTATACGGTGGTCTCCATCCACAGCTCGTTCCGGCAGGAGCGGGACGTCATGACCAAGCGCATCATCCGCGCGATCGAGCAGCCGCATGTGACGATGCTCGGGCACCTGACCGGCCGGCTGCTCCTCGAGCGCGAGGGCTACGACGTGGATGTCGACAAGGTGGTCGACGCTGCCATCGCGAACGGGGTCGCGATCGAACTCAACGCGAATCCCTGGCGCCTGGACATGGACTGGCGGCACTGGAAGAAGGCGGCGGAGAAGGGCCTGCTCACCAGCATCAATCCCGACGCCCACCGGACCGCGCAACTTGAATTCTACAAGCTCGGCGTCGGCATCGCCCGCAAGGGCTGGCTGACGAAGGCGCACGTGATCACCGCCCAGCCGCTCGCCGCGATGAAGTCGTGGCTCGCGCGGCGCCGGTGAGGCGCGTCACCGTGCCGTGCCGGATTTTATCCGGAGAGGCTTCACTCATCCGGGCGGTCCTTGTCCTGGCGTCGCTCGACCAGATTGATCAGGCTGGCCATGGCCCGGAAGGGACGGAGCAGCCACGCCCCCTGCAGAAGGGGCTCGGCCGTGCCGGGCTCCTCATGCAGCTTCGCCAGCAGGCCCAGCAGGCCCAGCGCGACGACGAGGAGCGTGGCGAAATAGAATGCGAACCAGCCGGCATCGATGCCCGCGGGATTTTTCAGTAGCAGGCCCCAGACGACGGGCGTGCAACCGCCGAGGAAAGTGACCAACGCCGCGTGCACCGACACCGGCAGCGCCCGCTCCTGCTCCGGCAGGAGCTTGGCCAGGTAACTCAGGTTGGTGGAAGTCCAGCAACCCGCCGCGACACCCTGGACCACGAAAAAGACGGGCAGCAGCGGGGTCCATCGGCCGTCGGTCACGAGAAAAAAGAGCCAGCCGGCGGCGACCAGTGCATAGAGCAGGTAACACAGGCGGAAGAACGGTTTCACGCCGACGCGGTCCAGCCGGCGCCGCATGAGCCAGTTGGCGCCGATCACGCCCAGGTAGGTCAGCATCGCAAACACCATGATGCTCGCAGCCGGCAGCCGGACGGCGCTTTTCAGGTAATAGGCGGTGAAGGGTGCGATCGGCGTGATCGAGGCGAATATCCCCACGGACATCCAGAGGTAGGTCCGGAAGGGACCGGGGCCGAAAACGAGGCGGGGCGTCTCCCGAAGCACGCGGCCCAGGCTGATGATGGTGGGGCGGGGCACATCGGGCAGCTGGTTGAGCAGGCGGTGTGCTTTCCACGCCCCGAAGACGGCGATCAGGTATTGGACGCTGAACGCCCACGCCGGGGGCAGCAGGGCGAACAGGGTCGCGCTGATACCCAGGATCCCCAGTCCGGCCAGGGCAGCGAGAATCTGATCGGTCGCCCAATAGCGGCCGCGGATGCCAGCGGGAATCAACTGGTAGAACCAGGTGGTGAGGGCGGCGGCCCCGACCGCGCGATTCAGGCTGTAGAGGAACATGGCCACGATCATCGCGTAGATGATCGCCGGGCCGGGTTTTCCTGGCGCAAGCACCGCGATGGCCACCGGCACCAGCAGGCACCAGCCGCGGATGCTCCAGCCCGCCAGGGCAAGTCGCTTGAAGCCCAGCCGGGGCAGCAGGGATGTGGCCAGGACCTGGGCGGGTGTGAGGAGGAAGGTCCAGGCGAAGACCACCCCGGTCTGGAAGGAATCCGCCCCGATCTGCTGCATGAACAGCACGGTCGGAATTCCGATCGCCACCTGCCAGTTCAGTGCGTTGTAGAAGGCGAACTGCAGAGCCGGCCGATACGGATGAAGGTCGGGATCGCGCTCGGGCGTGGGGAAGAGCATCGAAAATCAGGAGCGTTCGGCTGGCCGCCGGTGATGCCACCGTGCCGGACCGGCTACGGGGAGGAGTCAGACTGTTTCTTGATTCCCCAAAGCAGCGCGGCACAGCCCAGCATGCTCACGGCCGCGAATCCGAAGATCAGGCTGACGTTGATCTGGGCATCCCGGAGCGCCCCGCCGGAATAAATCGTGATCCCGCCGACAATCGTGCCGCACAGGTTGAGCACCCCGTAGCCGGTGGCGCGGTAGCGCGGGTCGGTCACCTGGCAGAGGATCGGCATCATGTTGCTGTCGGCGAAGGCGCGGGCGAAGCCATAGACCACCAGCCCGAGGATCGCCACGGGCAGGAGGTTGGTGTTGCTCGCGAGCAGCACGCCGGGGGCCGCGCAACAGAGTCCGATGAAAGGAACATAGATCCGGCCGTTGTGATTGGTGCGAAACCAGCGGTCGGCCCACGCGCCGCCGACGAGCACGCCGCAAAGCATGGCCGCCTGCAGGTAGCCGGTGGAGGAAAGGCCGGCCACGCCCTGGGAGAGCTTGAAATGCTCGTTCAGGTAGGTCGGCATCCAGCCCACCACGGCCCAGCCGGCCAGGCCGAGCAGGCCCCAGTAACCGAGGGCCAGGATGAACGAGCGGTGGCTGAAGAGGCTGACGAACGCCGGCCACAGGCTGATGCTGGGCAGGGCGCCCTCGGCCGTCTGGGTGTCGTCCTGGGAACGCTCCCGTGGCGCGTCGCGCAGCAGCAGGGCCACCACCACGGTGTAACCGATGCCGACCAGGCCGAAGATGGAGAAGGAATGTTCCCAGCCATGCCGTTCGGCGATCCAGCCGCCGACGCCGCCGAGACCGGCGCCGACCATGATGCCGCTCATGTGCAGGCCCTCCGCCTTGGACCGGGTGTCGCCGCGATGGTAGTCCGTGATGAGCGCCAACGCCGCGGGAATGTAGCAGGCTTCCGTTATCCCCATCAGGATGCGCGTCGTCAGAAGCTGCCCGTAGGTGGTGGCGTGACCCGTCAGCCAGGTCACCACCGACCAAGCAAAGAGGCTGATGACGATCACCCGGGATCGGCTGTAGCGGTCTGCCAGGAACCCGGCGAACGGGCTCAGCAAGCCGTAAGTCCACAGGAAGCCGGCGGTGAGCAGACCGAACTGCGCCTCGGTCATGGGAATGGCCTCGATGACCGAGCCGCGCATGGTCGTGATCATGACGCGGTCGAGATAGTTGAGGCAGCCGACGACCCAGAGCAGGCCGACCACCAGCCAGGCACGGGGAGGAAGTTTATGGGTGGTGGTCATAGGTAAAATTCAGCCGGCTCGTCCCGGTGGCATTTCCGGGAGGGAGAACCAACCGCATGGGCGCGACTCAATAGCCCTTGTCCCAGCGTGTCTCGATGTTGGCCGCGGCGGTTTCGGACACCCACACGTCGGTGCGGAGCGTCTGCAGGATGGATTCGGGGACGCGCGGTGTGACCGGTCCATGCAGCACGAGGCGCGTAGTCAGCCGCTGCCAGGAGGCGAAGGAGCCGTCGACGGTGATGGCGTGCATGTCGATGCGGTGCTTGGCGCCGATGACCTCCGCCGGGCCGATGGTGGCGGCCTTGGGCGGGACGGCGCAGAGGTCGCCGCTCGAGCCGAAGCAGCCGTGGAGCGAGTTCTGCGCGATGGTGAAGGGGCTGAGCGTGCAGATGCGCGGGCCCATCTTCTTCCACTCCGCGAGCGAACCGGCGAACTCGGGGGCGTCGGGCTCGATGAAGGCGAGGTGGCCGGTCCAGCCCGGGCCGCTGTAGCAGATGTCGGCGCCGCCGAGATCCGCCAGCATCCGGCCGTAGGAGGCGAGGTTCCTGTCCGTGAAGACGCGGACCTGCTTCTCCGGCGGCCGGAGCCGGCGGTCGAGTTGGGACCAAAAATACTTCTTGAACGCGTGGCCGAAGCCGAACTCCCACGTTTCCGGCGCGATGCGGCCGTGCTCGTCGGCGTATTCGTCCATGTTGAACGTGTGCAGCCGGCGGCAGTCGACGCGCGCGCGGTTGAGCATCGAGGCGAGCTTCACGTAGCCCGGCCAGGGGTTCGGCATGATGGCGACAAAGGTCCGGCCCGCCTCCATGGCGTCCTTGATCCGGAAAAACATGTCCGTGATCCACTTGAACTCGAACTCGGCGTCGGGGACGACCGAGATGCGGAAGTCCGGGTTGCGGTGCTTGGTGATGTCCTCGCGCTTGATCCGGCGCACCCGCGCGATGGCCTTGGTGTCGCGGAAGGGAATGAAATCCGCCGGGGCGAACGTGAATTGGTCAGGCTGGTTTTTCATATACGGAAATTCCCCCGACCCAGGTGTGGGCGGCGGTGAGGTCCTCGTCCCACAGCACGAGGTCGGCATCGGCGCCGGGTTCGAGGCGGCCCTTGCGGTCGAGGCCGAGCAGCCGCGCGGGGTTCAGCGTGCCCATGGCCCAGACCTGGGCCGGCGGCAGCTTCAGCCAGCGCAGGAGGTTGGCCATGCCGCGGTCCATCGTGAGGGAGCTGCCGGCCAGGAAATTCTTGGTCTCGTGCCGCGCGGCGTCGCCCGGCGACACTTTCACGCGGTAGCCCCACGGCGTGTCGTAGGTCCCCGCCGGCAGCCCGGCGCCGATGTTCGAGTCGGTGATCAGGACGATGCCAGCCCAGCCCTTGGCCGCCACGGCGGCGCGGATGGCGGTGGGATGGACATGGACGCCATCGGCGATGAAATCCACGCTGGCGCGCGGATCGGCCAGGATGGCCTCGACGGCGCCGACCGGGCGCGCGCCCGGCTCGGTCTCGGCCGGGGCGTAGAACACGTCGTAGAAATGGGTGGCATGCACGGCGCCCGCCTCGAGCGCGGCCTCGGTCTGCTCGACTCCGGCGCGGGTGTGCGTGAGGAAGACGGTGACCTTTTCCTGCCGCAGGCGGCGGATGACCGGGATGATGTTGGGGGTGTCTGGACTCACCGACATGACGGCGAGGCGGCCGTTGCAGGCAAAGAGAATGCGCTCCAGCAGGTCCAGGTCGCCGGGCAGGGTGGGGCAGGCGGCGCCGCCCACCGCCATGAATGGGCCCTCGATGTGCAGGCCGGCAATGTGGACCCCCTGCACGGAGGGGATGGCCGCGGCGGTGGCGCCGAGCAGTTCCAGCCAGCCTTCGCGGATCTGGGGCACGATCGTGGGCAGGACCGAGGTGACGCCAAACCGACCGAGCTCGCGGGCGGCGGCGCGCAGGCCGTCCGGGCCGGTCTCGTAGAGGCTGTGCATGATGCCGTGCGTGTGCACGTCGATCAGGCCGGGGGTCAGCAGACGGCCGCGGCCGTCGACGACCGTCGCGCTCTCCACGGCCAGGCCGGTGTGCCGGGTCGCCACGATGCGGCCGTCATGCACGAGCACGTCGCCCGGGCGGATGGAGTTGCCGGGCTCGACGAGCCGGACGTTGCGGATGAGCACGGTGGGCATGGCGGGATTATTCCTCGTCGGCCTTGAGGGTGGAGATGACCGAGAAATCCTCCAGCGTGGTGGTGTCCCCCTTGATCTCGCCGGAGGTGGCGAGTTCCTTGAGGAGGCGGCGCATGATTTTTCCGGAGCGGGTCTTGGGCAGGGCCGCCGCGAAGCGGATCAGGTCGGGCTTGGCGAGCGAGCCGATCTCCCGGCCCACGTGGGTGCGCAGTTCCTCCTTCAGCGATTCGCTGGCGGTATGGGTGGACTTGAGAGTGACGAACACGACGAGGGACTGGCCCTTCAATTCATCCGGGCGGCCGACCGCGGCAGCCTCGGCCACGGCGGGGTGCGACACAAGCGCGCTCTCGATCTCGGCGGTGCCGATGCGGTGCCCGGAGACATTGAGCACGTCGTCGATGCGGCCGACGATCCAGAAATAGCCGTCCTTATCCTGCCGGGCGCCGTCGCCGGTGAAGTAGACGCCGGGCTGGCCCGCGAACTCGCTGAAATAGGCCTGCTTGAAGCGCGCGTCGTCGCCCCAGAGGGTGCGGAGCATGGAGGGCCACGGCCGCAGGATGGCGAGCTTGCCGCCGGTGTTGCGCGGCACCTCGCGGCCCTGCTCGTCGACGATCCGGGGCAGCACGCCGAAGAAGGGCAGGGTGGCGGAGCCGGGCTTGGTCGGCGTGATGCCGGGCAGCGGGGCGATCATGATCGCGCCCGTCTCGGTCTGCCACCAGGTGTCGACGATCGGGCATTTCTTTTTGCCGACCAGGGTGTGATACCACAGCCACGCCTCGGGATTGATGGGCTCGCCGACCGAGCCGAGCAGGCGCAGCGAGTCCAGGCGGTGGCGGAGCACATAGTTGTCGCCCCAGCGCATGAAGGCGCGGATGGCCGTCGGGGCCGTGTAGAGGATCGTGAGGCCGTGGCGGTCGATCATCTGCCAGAAGCGGTCGGGCTCGGGCTGGTTGGGCGCGCCCTCGTAGAGGAAGACGGTCGAGCCGTTCGAGAGGAGGCCGTAGACGACGTAGCTGTGGCCGGTGATCCAGCCGATGTCGGCGGAGCAGAAGTAGCGGTCGGTCTCCTTCAGGTCGAAGACGTAGTGGGAGCTGAGCTTTGCGCCGAGCAGGTAGCCCGCGGAGGTGTGCAGCACACCCTTGGGTTTGCCGGTGGAGCCGGAGGTGTAGAGGATGAAGAGCGGATGCTCGGCGTCGAAGGCCTTCGCGTCGTGGTGGTTCGGGGCGCCCTCCCAGGCCTCGCGCCACCAGGTGTCGCGGCCCTCCACCATATTGACGGCATTGCCGCAGCGCTTCACCACCAGGACGGATTGCACGCACGGCGAGCCGGCGACGGCCTTGTCGACGTTGGCCTTGAGCTCGATGACCTTGCCGCGGCGCCAGCCGCCGTCGGCGGTGATGACGAGGCGGGCCTGGCAGTCGTTGATGCGGTCCTTGATCGCCTCGGCGCTGAAGCCGCCGAAAATGACGGTATGGACGGCCCCGATGCGGGCGCAGGCCAGCATCGCGATCATCGCCTCGGGGATCATCGGCAGGTAGATGGCGACGCGGTCGCCGGCCTTGATGCCGCGGTTCTCGAGGATGTGCGCCATCCGGCAGACGTGGAAATGCAGCTGCTTGTAGGTGATGGTGCGGACGTCGCCCGGCTCGCCCTCGAAGATGATTGCCGCCTTGTTTTCCCGGGCGGTGCCGAGGTGCCGGTCGAGGCAGTTCTCGGCGACGTTCAGCTTGCCGCCGGCGAACCACTGCGCGTGCGGCGGTTTCCAGTCGAGCACGCGCTTGAAGGGCTTGCGCCAGACCAGCTGCTCCTTCGCCTGCCGGCCCCAGAACTTGTCCGGCGACTTGATCGACTCCGCGTAGAGCCGGTCGTATTCGCTCCGGCGGGAGAGATTGGCCTGCTTTTGGAAGCCGGCGGGCGGGCTGAACTTGCGGCCTGCCTTCTGCAGGGAAACAAAGCTGTCGGGCGCGGACATGGGGCGGGGAAAAGCGGGTTATTGCTGCACGATGGCGAGGGCCTGGTCGACCGACAGGTTGTCGTGGACGAGGCCCATGAGCGCGCGGGTGATGGCGGCGGGCTTGGCGTGCTGGATGATGTTGCGGCCGTAAACGATGCCGGAGGCGCCCTGCGCGAGGAGGTCGTGCGTGCGCTGGAGGATCTCGCGGTCGCCGACCTTGCCGCCGCCGCGGACGAGCACCGGGACGCGGCCGGCGGCCTCGATCACCTTGTGGTAGAGCGAGACGTTGTCGGTCGGGTCGGCCTTGATGACGTTGGCGCCGAGCTCGGCGGCCTGGCGGACGAGCGGGATGATCTTCTTCTCGTCGCCGTCGACCATGTAGCCGCCGGCCTCCGCGTTGGGGCGGAAGACGAGCGGTTCGATCATGAGCGGCATGCCGTGGCGCTCGCTGAGGGGCTTGAGGCGGAGGATGTTCTCCACGCACTGTTCGCCGACCTCGGGTTCGTCGGGGATCGAGAAGAGGTTCACGCACATGCAGGCGGCGTCGAGGCGGACGGCCTGTTCCACCGCATCCGCGATGACGTGGCTGTAGAGGGTGCGCGGAAGCTTCTTGCCGTAGACGTTGGCGACGTCGATGCGGAGCACGAGCGACGGCTTGAGGCGGCCGGGCAGTTCCTGGAGGTAGGGGGCCTGTCCGACGGTGAGCTGGATCGCATCGGGCGCGGCGCCGGCGACGGTGGCGACGGCCTGGCCGATGTTTTCGATGCCGGCGAGGAAGCCGTATTCGTTGAAAAACCCGTGGTCGATCGCCACGTCGAAGCAGCGGCGCGACTTGGCGTTGAAGAGGCGGTTAAGCCGGTAGGCGGTGGACATGGCGGGGAGAATCAGGCGTAGCCGAGTTCCTTGGCGGTCTCGCCGATGGCCTCGTCGATGAGGTCGAGGCCCTTGTGGAGGGTGGCCTCGTCCATGACGATGGGCGGGCTCATGCGCAGGATGTGGCCGGCCGGGATCCAGGCGAGGCCCTTGCGGAAGGCCTTCTGGTAAACCAGCGTGCCGGCCTTGTCGAAGGGCTCCTTGGTGGCACGATCCTTGACCAGTTCGATGCCCATGAGGCAGCCCTTGGCGCGGACGTCGCCGACGATCTTGTGGCGGGCCTTCATCTGCTCCATGCGCTTCAAGGCGACTTGGCCGAGGTGGGTGGCGTGCTCGAGCAGGTTTTCCTCCTCGATCACCTGGGTGGAGATGAGCGCGGCGGCGCACGCCATCGGGTTGCCGCCGTAGCTGCTCGACGCGGAGATGCTCTCGAAGCTTTCCTTGAACTGCTCGCGCACGGCGACGCAGGTCACGGGGAAGCCGTTGCCGAAGCCCTTGCCCATCGTGACGATGTCGGGGACGACGCCCCAGTGCTCCATCGCGAGCCACTTGCCGGTGCGGCCCCAGCTCGTGAGCACCTCGTCCGCCATCAGGAGGATTTTGCGGTCATCGCAGAACTTCCGCAGCTTCGGGAAGAAATCATCCGGCGGCATGACGGAGCCGCCCCAGCCCTGGATCGGCTCGAGGACGAAACCGGCGACCGAGCCGACGGTGGCCTTGTCGAGGTATTCGCCGTAGAACTTGAGATAGGCGTCGGTGTCGATCGTGCCGTCGGGCTTGGTCCAGACCGGGCGGTAGGCGTCGGGGCGCGGCACCATGTGTGCGCCCGGGGCGCGGACGGCGCCGTAGACGTGGGAGCGGATCTGGCCGAGCGAGACCGCGCCATAGGTCTTGCCGTGGAAATCGTTGAAGCAGCTGACGGTCTCGTGCTTGCCGGTGGCGGCGCGCAGCACGCGGATGCCGGCCTCGACGGCGGCGGTGCCGGAGTCGTAGAGCTGGAAGCCGCTGAGGTCGCCCGGGAGGATCGAGGCGAGCTTCTCCATCAGCTCGGTCTTGATCGGGGTGGTGAAGTCGTGGGCGTTCATCAGCTGGCCGGCGGCCTTGGCGATGCCCTCGGTGATCTTCGGGTGGCAGTGTCCGAGCGTGGTGACGTAGATGCCCGACGAAAAATCGATGTATTCGTTGCCGTCGACGTCGCGCAGCACGCAGCCGGCGCCGGACTCGAAGGAAACCGGGAAGAGCTTCACCTGGCTGCTGAGGCCCTTGAAGTGCTTGGTGCAGCGGTCGTGCCAGTGCTTGGACTGCGGTCCGGGCGCGGGCACGGGCATGTGGGGGATGCGCGACAGGTCAACGCGGCCCCAGTCTAGGGTGGAGAAGGATGCGGTGGCGGAGTTACTCATGGTAAAGGGATCAGGCCTTGGCGGTGATGATCTGGGGCCCCAGCCGGGCGAAGCGCTTGAGCGCGGCCGCGGGGGCCCGGGAATCGGTGATGAAGGTGTCGACGTCGGCCAGCGTGCCGGAGCAGGCGAGGGCGGTGGTGCCGACCTTGGTGTGATCGGCCAGCACGACCGACTTCGCGGCGACGCGGCGCATGATCTTGTCCACCGCGGCCAGCCGGAGGTCGGAGTTGTAGATCGAGCCGTCGGCGCCGATGCCGTCGGCGCCCTGGAAGGCGTAGTCGGCCGCGAAGAGCTCCAGGCAGTGTTCGGTGACCGGGCCGGTGAGGTCCGGGCTGCCGCGGCGGATGACGCCGCCCAGCAGGATGACCTCGACGCCGGCGGCGTGCTGCAGCTCGGAGGCGACCGCGAGGCTGGGGGTGATGACGGTGAGGTTCTGCCCGTCCTTGAGCAGCGCGGCGAGCTCGAGGGTGGTGGTGCCGTTGTCGAGGATGAGGCGCTGGCCCGGCCGGATCAGCTTCCGGGCCGCGGCGGCGATGGCCTGCTTCAGCGGGCGGTTGTGTTCCCGGCGCTCGCGGTAGTCGAACTCCAGCATCATGCGCTGCGTGAGCACCGCGCCGCCGTGCGTGCGCTGGATGTGGGACTGCCCCTCGAGGGCCGCGAGGTCGCGGCGGATCGTCATCTCGCTCACGTCGAACTCCCGCGCGAGCTCCGAGACCGACACGCCGGGACCGGCGGCGAAGCGCTCGCGAATCTGGGCCTGACGGGCGGCCGAGGGGAGATTTTTCACGGTGGGGATCAGGCGGCTAATGTTCGGAAATGTCAAATCCATACATAAAACAACAAATAATAACATTTACAGGAGACACCGGATCGGCTCAATTTTGCGGCCGTCGCATGCAGCCCCCCATCCACTCCACGGCCTCCGCCCTGTTTGCGGGCGCGGCCACGGCGGACCTCACCCCGCAGGACCCCGTCTTTCTTTTCGGTTATCCCCACGTCGAGCGCCTGAGCACCGGGGTGCACGACCGGCTGGAAAGCGCCGCGCTGTATCTGCGCCAGGACGGGCAGGCGGTGCTCTTCATCGCGAACGACCTGATCTTTGTCGGCAAGCAGCTGTGCGCCGACGTGCGCCGCCGCATCAGCATCAAGACCGGCGTCCCGATGGACGCGATCGCGATCACCGCGACGCACACGCACTCGGGTCCCGTGACGGTCGATTACCTCAGCAACAGTGCCGACCCGGTGGTGCCGAAGGCCGACCCGGGCTATTTGAAATGGGTGGCCGACAGCATGGTCGAGGCGGGCTGCGCGGCGGTCCGCACCGCGCTGCCGGCGGAGGCGGGCCTGGCCGTGGCGCAGGCCGAGGGGGTGGGGACCAACCGGCATGATCCCGCCGGCCCGGCCGACCCGGCGGTGCCGGTGTTCGTCGTGCGGAGCCTGGCCACCCGGCGGCCGCTGGCCTGCATGGTCGCTTACGCGATGCACACCACGGTGCTGCACGAGGACTCGACGCTGGTCAGCGGTGATTTCCCGCACTTCACCCGCCAATACCTGAAGGCCCAGGGAATCCTGCCGGAGCACTGTCCGGTGCTTTACCACAACGGCGCCTCGGGGAACCAGAGCCCGCGTCACGTCACGCAGGCCAACACCTTCGCCGAGGCGCGGCGCCTGGGCGAACGGCTGGGCGCGGCGGTGGCGGACGCGATCCGGGGCATCACCTACCGGGCCAGCTGCCCGCTGCGGACCAGCCGCGCCCATGTGCCGCTCGCGCTGCGCCCGATGCCCACGGTCGAGGCGGCGGAAGCGCAGGCGCGGACCGTTCGGGCCCGCTTCGAGGCGCTGCAGGCGGCGAAGGCGCCGCGCACCGCGGTGCGCACGGCCGAGTGCGACTGGTTCGGCGCCGAGGAAACGGTGGCCCTGGCCCGTGCGGCGGCGGATGGCCGGCTCAAGGCCGCGGTGGACATGTGCTCTCCCGCGGAGATCCAGGTGTTCGGGGTCGGGCCGTGGAAGTTTGTCTTCTGGCCCGGGGAATTTTTCGTGGAATATGCGCTCGAGGTGAAGGCCCGCCGCCCGGACACCTTTGTCATCACGATGGCCAACGGCGAGCTGCAGGGTTACATCGTCACGCCCGAGGCGGCGGCCCGCGGCACCTACGAGGCGACGAACGCCATGTTCAGCCCGGACAACGGGCGGCGGGTCGTGGAGGCCACGCTCGGCTTGCTGGCGGGGCAGGAATAGACTCCCTTAGCCCATGGCCCTGCTGCTCGGCATCGATTTCGGCACCTCCTACTTCAAGGTGGGGCTGTTCGAGCCGACGGGCGCCCTGCGCGGCCTCGGCCGGGTGGCCGTCGGCAAGGACTCGCCCGCGCCGGGCCGGAGCGAGGTGCCGGGGGAGAGATTCTGGCACCTGTTGCGCACCGGTCTGGCCGAGGCGCTCGTGCAGGCGGGGGCGGACGCCGGGGCGATCGCCGGGGTGTCGTATTCCTCTCAGGCCAACACCTTCCTGCTGCTCGACCGCGCGGACGCGCCGCTGACGCCGCTGGTCGTCTGGGATGACCGCCGGGCCCACCCGCTGGATCCCGCGGTGGCGGCCTGGGGCGGGGCGGAAGCCTTCCGCCGCACAGCCGGCTTCTCCGGGCTGGCCGCGGAGTTCGCGCCGGCGAAGTGGCGGTGGTTCCAACGGCAGGAACCGGCCACCTGGGCGCGCGTGGCGCGGGTGATGACGCTGTCCGACTATTTCACCTTCGCCCTGACCGGCGAGGCGGCCGGCGACGCCAGCACGGCGGCCCTGACGGGAATGCACGCCACCGCCACCGGGGGCTGGTGGCCCGAGGCGATGGACTTTTTCGGCGTGAGCCCGGCGATGTTGTCCCGCCCGCTTCCGCCCGGCACGCGCGGCGGGCGGACCGTCGCCCGGGCGCGCGAGTTGCTCGGCCTACCGGCCGGCGTGCCCTTTGCCGTGGGCGGGCTCGACCACTACATGGCCGCGATCGGGTCCGGCATCGACCGGCTGGGCGACGCGAGCATTTCCACCGGCACGGTGCTGGCGGCCCTGCGGCTCGTCGACCGGGTCGAGCCCGTGGCGGATTGTTTCCACGGGCCCCATGTCGACGGCCGTTTCTACCGGCTGGCCTTTGACCCGGCCGGGGCCACTCAGCTGGAGGACTACCAGCGGCGGTTCGCGCCCGGCCGCAGCATCGCCGAGCTGGCGGCCCTGGCGGCGACGGTGCCGCCGGGATCGGTGCCGGCGCCGGGCCTGACGGGGGACCGGCGCCACGCCGTCATGGTGCGCGCCCTGATGGAACGCATCAGTGCCACCCACCGGACACTGTTGCAGCGGTTGCAGGCGCCGCGGCCGGCGGCGCGCGTGATCGCCACGGGCGGCGGTGCGCGCAGCAGCGAGTGGCTGCAGATCAACGCCGACATGCTCGACACGACGATCGTGGCTCCCCGTTGCCATGAGCGCGCGTGCCTCGGGGCGGCGGCGTTTGCGGCGGTCGCCGCCGGGTTGTTCAAGGGCGTGCCGGAGGCGCTGCTGGCCATGGTGCACAGCGACCGGGTCGTCACCCCGCACGCCCCGGCCGTCGCCTTCTATGCCCGCGCGCGGGCGGCCGCAGCCCCAAAAATTTCGCCATGAAACCACCCCACAGCTCCGAACTGCCCTACACGGACACAAAACCCCAGGGGTCAGCGGACTTCTATTTTGCGATCAACGCCACATTCCGCTATCTCCTGAGCCGCCAGGGCCATGACGGCTGGCGCCGCTACCTGGAGGAGATGGGCCGGGGCTACTTTGCGCCGGTCAACCGGCAGTGGGCGCAGGGCGGGCTCAACGCGGTGGCCCGCTACTGGCGCGCCTTCTTCGCCGCCGAACCGGGCGCCGTGGTCGAGGTGGCCGAGCGGCCCGACCGGGTCGAGCTCCACGTCCGCGAATGTCCCGCGATCAAGCACCTGCGTGCCGGCGGGCGCGAGATCGTCCGGGAATACTGCCAGCATTGCTTCTACCTCGGGGCCGCCCGCGCGGAGGCGGCGGGCCTCACCATGCGCCTGAGCGGCGGCAACGGCAGCTGCTGCCACACCTTTGCCCGGCCGGAGGCCGGACTGCCACCCCAGGACATGAAACAAATCAAGGAGGCCGGGTTATGATCGGATGCTATGATTTCTGCGGACACTACGACTGGACCTTCGACTGGCTGGACAAGACCGGGGGCAAGGCCCTGGTCCGGGATTACTGGAACGAGGCCATCAACCATGACAGCCAGCGGCACGCGCGCGACCTGATCCAGCGCGAGGGTTTCGCCGGCATGGAGAAATACTGGGGGCACACGCTGGCGGAGGAATCTCCCGAGCGGGCCTACACCATCAACCACCAGCCGGGGGTGTTCCGCATCGACATGCACTCGTGCCCCTCGAAGGGCTTCCTGCTGCGCAACGACCTGGCGAGTTACCAGGATTATTGCGACCACTGCATGGGCTGGATCGGGCCGATGATGCGCGAGTCCGGGTTTGTCATCGACCACGAGCACAACCACCAGGGCCAGTGCTGGTGGGAGATGCGGCCGGCCGCGGATCCGGCCGGGCCCCACTCCGCGCCCGGGGCCGTGGCCGGGAAGCACGACGTGCGGCTGCAGCCCAACTGGCTGGCCGGCCCGACCCACCTTGACGGCTACAGCCGGGCCACCGATCCCGACGACAAGCGGCCGGAGGGCGCGCCGGTCCGCGGGCGGTCCGGCTAGCCGAGTTGCTTCACGGTGCCGCCCGCAAAATACTTGGGGAAAATCAAATTGGGCTCGGGCGCCATTTTGCCGTGGCTGACCAGCTGCAGCATCAGCCGCGAGAGCCGGTGGGCAAAGGTGTCCTCCTTCAGCGTGTAGTGCGCGATCGGCGGGCTCACGGTCTCGAAGATGTGGTCATGGTCCCGGGCGATGAACGAGACCGTGTCGGGCACGGTGAGGCCGCGCTTGAGCAGGTAGATGAGCACGATGAAGACGTGCTGCGGCTTGGCCACGAGCAGGGCGGTGGGGGCGTGGGCGGAGTTGAACAGGGCGTCGAGTTTCGAGGAGATGTTCTGCGCGGTGCCGTTGTGACGGACGATGCTCGCCCGGGCGTCGATGTGCCGGTTCAGCTGGATGGACTCCATAAAGCCCACCTCGCTGGCGAGGTCGCCGGCCACGCCGGAATGGGGCACCACGAGCGCCATCCGCCGGTGGCCCTTGGAAAGGAAAATCCCGCCCGCGTGGCGGCAGACCGAGCGGTAGTCGATGTCCAGCGAAGGCAGCCTCACCTCATCATGGCAGGAGCCCAGCACCAAGGCCGGCACGGAGTGTTCGGAGAACCACTTCTGGAGGTCCTTGCTCACGGAGAGCAGGACGCAGCAGAGCACGCGGTTCTGGCGGACGAATTCGTCGAGCTTGCGCTGCTGGGCGCGGGCGCTGTGCGCCTGGCAGACCAGCACCTCGGTCGTGAAACCCTGCTCGGCGAGATGGGCCCGCATTTCGCTGATGATCTGGTAGGTCGCCAGCGCCATGTGGGTGAAAGGCTCATGCGTCACCAGTCCGATCAGCCGGCTTTGGCGCCGGGGCGCGGGCCGGGGTTGGGTCAACAGGCGGTTGCGCCGGCCCTGCCGGATCTCCAGCAGCCCGTTCTCGGCCAGCATCCGCAGCGCGGTGCGGATCGTGGGCCGGCTGACGCGCAGCATCTCGCAGAGCCGGCGCTCGCTCGGCAGGAATTCAAGCCAAGTGCCGTCGACGATGGCCTTCTGGATGGAGTCGGCGGCTTGGGCGGCCAGGGAGTTGCGCCGGGGGATCTCAAAGGGGAGCTGGGAGCTGTTCATAAAGAATTACCAGTGATTAGGGCTAGTTCGGCGGTCATCGCTGTGGCTGTTTCATGGATGATGAAACCAACGCCTTTCGTGAAAATCTGGTCCGCCGTGCCCACGCCGCTCACCCCGTCCTTTCGCGTGGATGAGGCCGCGGTCGAGCGCATGGTCTTGGATGCCATCCAAAACGGCATCCAGGGTCTCTTTCTGGCCGGCACTTGCGGCGAAGGGCCGTGGCTGCCGGATCGCGAGAAGCAGATTCTGGTTCGCACCGCGGCGCGGGTGGCGCGCGGCAAGCTGAAGATCGCCGCGCAGGCCACGGACAATTCGGTCCCGCGCATCCTCGAGAACGTGCAGCTTGCGGCCGAGGCCGGGGCGGACTGCGCCATCATCGCCTCGCCGGCGACTTTCATGAACGCCACGCCCGAGCGGGTGACCGCCCTCTTCACGGAAGCGGTGAACGCCAGCCCGCTGCCGGTCGGCATATACGACCTTGGCAAGCACCGGCCGGTGGTGATCCCCGAGGCCAGGCTGAAGGAGATCTACCTGCTGCCCAACGTCCACCTGGTGAAGGACAGTTCCGGCGCCCCCGCGCGCCGGGCGGCCGCCCTGGCCGCCCGCCAGGAAAAACCCGCGTTGCAGCTTTTCAACGGCGACGAGTTTCACTGCATGGAATACCTGCAGGCCGGCTACGACGGCTTCATGTTCGGCGGCGCGGCGGCGATCGCGCCCCAGCTCAACCGCATCGCCCAGCTTTATGCGGCGGGCCGGCTGGACGAGGCCGCGGCGGTTGACGCGGAGATAAAGGAGGTCCTTTACGGCATCTACGGCGGCAAAGCCATCGCCTGCTGGCTGACCGGGCTCAAGTATTATATGGTGCGCCGCGGCCTGTTCGCGACCACCACCAGTTTCCTGGGCTATCCGCTGACCGAAGAGTGCCGCGCCTACATCGAGCGCTATGCCGCCACGGCCGCCTGACCGGCGGGCGCGCCGGAAAAACGGCGGATAGACATGGGTGGGGGCGGGCATGCGTAGTCCGGTCGCGCCCGACCATTGGTTATATGAGCTGACCAGGAAAGCTTTTCCACTGGTCATGTCGAAATACCAGCAGCGCGGCGACCGTCCGGTCAAGCCGCGGGCGCCGCCCGCCGGTGGCGCAGGACGAAGAGCAGCCCGGCGCAGATCAGGACGTTGATGGCGGCAAATAGGAAGATCCGGCTGACGTCCACCTGGGCATCGCGCAACATGCCGCCGGCATAGATCCCCGCCCCGCCGATCGCGCAGCTGAAGAAGGTCATCACGCCCCAGCTCATGGCCCGGTAGCGGGGATCCACCAGCACGCAGAGGATGGGCATCATGTTGGCATCGGCAAAATAGCGGGCCATGCCGTAGAGGACCAGGCCGGCCATGGCCACGCCGAGCAGCGGGGTGTGGGCTATGAGCAGGATGCCGGGTGCGGCCAGGGCCAGGCCGATCACGGGAACCAGGAAGCGGGCCTGCTCGTTGGTGCGGCTCCAGCGGTCCGCCCAGGCGCCGCCGACCAGCATGCCAACCAGGGCGGCGATGTTGAGATAGGCGGTGGTGGACAGGCCCGCCGCCCCTTGGGAGAGATTGAACTGCTCCTTGATGAAGGTGGGCATCCAGCCCGCCACGGACCAGCTCACCACGCCGAGCAGGCAGGCGTAAACCAACATCAGCAGGTAGGCCCGGTTCGTGAACAGGTGGACGAAGGCCTCGCCCAAGCGGGCGGTCTGCGGGGGGGCGGCGGTGGTCGCCACGACCGCGGGTGGATCGCGCAGCAAAAAGCAAAGCCCGCCGGCCAGGAGCACGCCGGCCAGCCCGAAGAGTTTGAAGGCATACGCCCAGCCATGGAGGTCTGCAAGCCAGCCCCCCAGGCCTCCCATGGCCGCCCCGATCATGGCCCCGCCCAACAAGAGACCGGACGCGAGCGAGCGGGTGCTGCCACGATGGTAGTCAACGATGAGGGCCACCGACGCCGGCATGCAGGCGGCCTGGGCGATGCCCATAAGCGCGCGCGTGGCGAGCAACTGGTCGTAGGTCCGCACGTAACCGGTTGCGAGGGTGACTGCGGACCAGGCGAAGAGGCTCCCGATGATGATGTAACTGCGGTTGAAGCGGTCGGCGACAAAGCCGGCGAAGGGGCTGAAAACGGCGTAGACCAGCAGGAAGACCGTGGTCAGCAGGCCGAACTGGGCCTCGGTCATGGGAATCGCGGCTTTCACCGAGTCCCGCATGGTCGTGATCATGAGCCGGTCCAGGTAGTTGAGGCACGCGGTGAGCCAGAGCAGGACGACGGCCAGCCAGGCCCCGTGCGGAAGGCTGGTGGTCGCGGGGCGGGGCGGGGAGGCGGAGGCCATCAGGAGGGAGCGGGTCAGGTCAGGAGGCCGATCTTGCGCAGGCCGTGTGCGAAAGACTCCAGTTCCTGGTCGTTCAGGCTGTGGTAGGGTTTACGGCGCCAGCGCTGGGCGATGCCCTTGAGTTCAAGCATGGCCTGGATGCCGGCATTGAACCCGCCGGGCAGCCCCATGACCAGTTCGAAGAACGGGTAATCGTAATCCCGGATGATGCGCCGCGCTTCCGGGAGGTTGTTCGCGGAGACCGCCTGCCAGTAGGCGTGGGCGATCTCGGGCTTGAACGTGATCAGGGTGGAGAGATAGCCGTCGCAGCCGTAGGGATGGTTGTTCAGGTGGTTCTGCTTCTGGCCGCCCGAGATCACGGCCCAGCGGTCGTGGACCAACAGTGACATCTTGCGGGCGAACTCGCCGCACATGTCATCCTTGATCGCCACGACCTGGTCCGTGGCGTCGAGCACGAGCCGGAGGGTGTCGAGGCCGAACTTCGGTCCGCGGGCGATGAACACGTTGGACACCAGCATCACGGGCATCACCGCGGCCACGGTGCGGTAATGCTCCGCCAGCGTGACGGGGGTGCACGATCCGCCCCAGTCGGGGGGCATGACCATCAGCAGGTCGGCGCCCGCGTCCTTGGCACAGCGGGCGAACCCGACCGCCTGCGTGGTGTTGTAGTAGCGGTCCGCGGCGATCACCAGCGCCCGCCCGGCGTTGTGCTCGATGGTCACGCGCGTCACCTCGGCGATTTCCTGCTCGGAGAGCGCCACGTAATGGCTGTCCCCGGCGGTCAGCATGAGCGCCTTGGCCCCGGCCGCGAGGTTGCAGTCGATGAGGTTGCGCAAGCCGGTGAAATCAACGCTGCCGTCCCGGTTGAAGGGTGTCTTGAGGGACGGCATCGGGCCGGACAGCCGGGCGCGCATTTCGGGAGGGCAACCGCGTGGGGATGAGGTCATGGTAGGCATGAAACTGGTTGGCGGACCGCCGGGTCAGGCCACGAGGTATTTGGCCGGCCGGGCGGCGGCGTTTTCCGCGACGGGATCGGCGACATGGATGCTGCCGGCGTCGTCGACATGGATGCCGTGCGGATAACCGAAGGCGTCGCGGCCTCGGCCGACGGTCTCGCGGTTCCGGCCGTCGCGGGTGAACCGGTAGATGGCGTTGTCGCCGTAGCCGGTGCCGACGTAAACGTGCCCGCCCTTCACCTCGATCGCGTCCGCCCGGCAGAGATCCGGCCAGAGGGCGAGGGCGCGGCCTTCCGCGGAAAAGACCTGCACGCGGTGGTTCATGCGTTCGGATACATAGATGTTCTCGTCGGCGTCGACCGAGAGGCCGTGCGGGGTCTGGAATTCGCCGGGGGCGGAGCCCTTGCGGCCCCAGGTCAGCAGGGGCCGCCCGTCCGGGGCATATTTCACGATGCGCGAGTTGCCGTAGCCGTCGGCCACATAGATGTGGCCGGAGGGGCCGACGACGATGGCGGTCGGCTGGTTGAAGCGGTCCAGCGCCTCGCCCGGTTGTCCGGGCTGCCCCAGGGTCAGCAGCAGCCGGCCCCGCGGATCGAACTTGAGCACGAGGTGGCGGCCGAGATCGGTGACCCAGATGTTGTCCCAGGGATCGACGTGCAGGCCGTGCAGCCAGTATTCGCGGCCGATCGGTTGCGGCGGGTTCTTGCTCAGGTCGTAGTTGACCGATTGCGGCAGGTCCGCCTCGCCGAGCGCGTCGATAAAATTGCCGTCCCGGTCAAACCGCACCAGCGGCCGGGCGCCGCGGTGGACGAAGTAGATGCGGCCCAGCGAATCCTCGGCGATGTTGCTCACCATGCGGAAGGCGAACCCGTCGGGCGGCTTGGGCCAGCCGGCCTGCTTGGTATACGATGCTTGCATAAGGGGCCGGGCTCGCTGGCGCGAGGAGCCGGGGTTTCATGTCCGCGCGGCGCGGGCCGATCAACCTGGCGGCACAGGCAACATCAAGTGACCAGTTCCTGGCATGGACAGGACGGGGATCCCGGCCCAAAGGCGCGGTGAGGCGGGTGGTCAGAGCGTGTGACCAGCCGGGTTGGGTTGCCCTCCCGGCGCATCCCCGTTGCATCCGATGGAACCGACCCGGTGTAACCCTCCAGCGCATGAAGCCGAAGAATAATCCGCCCCT
>JAYRXZ010000052.1:0-22485 GCA_041917235.1 Lacunisphaera sp.
CAGGGCCGTGGGCATGTCGCGGACCACGGTCGGGGTGAAGAAGAGGCTGAACATCGAGCCTGCCTGCGGAGCCTGCAGCGGAATGCCCTTGGCCTTCGCGGCGGCGGCGGCGGCGGTGACGACCTGCCGGCCGAGCGCGTCGAGCCGGGCGTAGGGCTTCACCTCGTCGAGCAGGCGCAGCTGGGCGATGCCCGCGGCCATGGCGAGCGGGTTGCCGCTGAGCGTGCCGGCTTGGTAGACCGGGCCGAGCGGTGCGAGGTGGTCCATGATGTCGGCCCGGCCGCCAAATGCCCCGACCGGCAGGCCGCCGCCGATGATTTTGCCAAGGGTGGTCAGGTCCGGGACGATCCGCTCGACCTCCTGCACGCCGCCGCGCGAGATGCGGAAGCCGGTCATGACCTCGTCGAAGATGAGCAGCGTGCCGTTCGCGGCGGTGGCCCGGCGGACGTGCTGCAGGTAGCCGGCGTCGGGCTTGATGAAGCCGACGTTGCCGATGTAGGGCTCGAGGATGACGCAGGCGATCTGGCCGGGGTTGGCGGCGAAGGCGGCATCGAGGGCGGCGGTGTCGTTATAGGGCAGGACGACCGTCTCGCGGGCAAAGGCCGCCGGCACGCCGGCGCTGTCCGGATTGCCGTGGGTGAGGGCACCGGAGCCGGCCGCGACGAGGAGCGAGTCGCTGTGACCGTGGTAGCAGCCCGCGAACTTGATGATCTTGTCGCGCTTGGTGAAGCCGCGGGCCAGGCGGATGGCTGACATGGTCGCCTCGGTGCCGCTGCTGCACATACGGACCTTCTGGATCGACGGGAAGAAGTCGACGATCAGCTCCGCCATCTCGACCTCGTAGGGGTTCGGCGTGCCGAAGGAGGTGCCCTGGTCGAGCGCGGCCGCGATGGCCGCCTTGATGCGCGGGTGGTTGTGGCCGTGGATGGCCGGGCCCCAGGTGCAGACGAAGTCGATCAGCTCCTTGCCGTCGGTCGTGGTGAGCGTGGCGCCCTGCGCGGACTTGGTGAAGAACGGCGTGCCGCCGACGGAGCGGAAAGCACGGACGGGGGAGTTGACGCCGCCGGGGATGAGCTGCTGGGCGCGGGCGAAGAGTTCGGAGGAGGAAGACATGTTTTTAACCACTAAAACTCACTAATGAGACACTAATTACAGAACCAATCGTTTCCATTCCAAGCGAGGGAAAGAACCGAAATTGATGAGATAGCCAACCCGCTTGCCTGTAGCTTTCAGATAATTGATCAGCTGGGCCTCGTGTTCCGGGGTGATGGCTTTGGCGGCCTTTAGCTCGACTACGATTTCCCCAATCACGATCAGGTCAGCCTCGTAGTGCTTTTTTAGCGGCTGGCCCTTGTAGAACAAAGTGAGCCTTGGTTTGGCAGAAAACGAGATGCGACGATGGCTGAGCTCGAGCTCAAGACTCTCCTGATAAACTTCTTCGAGGAAGCCATTGCCCATCTCGTTGTAGACATCGAAAACAGCGGCCATGAAATCATAGCCCTCCTGTTGATGCAGTCCACTCGCTGTGCTCATTGATCGTCTCCATTAGTGGCCCATTAGTGTGGATTAGTGGTGACAAATTCAGCTCACGTATTTCTGCACGATCGGGATGCGGCGGCCGACGCCGAAGGCGAGGGGGGTGATCTTCAGGCCGGGGGCGGCCTGCTTGCGCTTGTATTCATTGAGGTCGACCTTGCGGACGATGTCGTTGACGACGGCCTGGTCGAAGCCCTGCGCGACAAGGTCGGCGCGGGAAAGGCCTTCCTCGACGTAACCCTTGAGGATGGCGTCGAGCGTCTCGTAGGGCGGCAGGCTGTCCTGGTCGGTCTGGTCCGGGCGCAGCTCGGCGCTCGGGGGCTTCTCGATGCTGGAGACCGGGATGATCTCCTTGTCGCGGTTGATCCAGCGGGAGAGGGCGTAGACCTGCATCTTGAAGACGTCGCTGATGACCGCGAGGCCGCCGCACATGTCGCCGTAGAGCGTGCAGTAGCCGACGGCCAGCTCGCTCTTGTTGCCGGTGGTGAGGAGGAGGGCGCCGAACTTGTTGGAGATCGCCATCAGCAGCAGGCCGCGGGCGCGGGCCTGGATGTTTTCCTCGGCGATGTCGCGCGGCCGGCTGGCGAAGATCGGGGCGAGCGTCTTCTCGGCGGCGCCGACGGTGTCGGCGATGGAGAGGGTGTGGAACTCGATGCCGAGGTTGGACGCGAGGATGCGGGCGTCGTCCTTGGAGTGCTGGCTGGAAATGACGGAAGGAAGGCTGACGCCGATGACGTTCTTCGGACCGAGGGCCTCGGCGGCGATGACGGCGGTGAGGGCGGAGTCGATGCCGCCAGAGAGGCCGAGCAGGGCCTTCTTGAAGCCGGTTTTCTGGGCGTAGTCGCGGACGCCGAGCACGAGGGCGTCGTAGATGTCGGCGAGGTCGGCTTGCTCGAAGGTGGGGTGAAGCAGCGGGGAGTCGGGAGCGGGGAGCTTGGAGACGGAAAGATCAACCACCTGCAGCTGCTCGCGGAAGGCGGCGAGTCCGCCGATGACCTTGCCCTGGGCGTCGCAGACGACGCTGCGGCCGTCGAAGAGTAGCTCGTCGTTGCCGCCGATGGCGTTGACGTAGGCGACGGGGCAGCCGAGCTGGCGGGCGGTGTCGGCCACGAGCTTGTGGCGAATGTCACCCTTGCCGTGATTCCACGGGCTGGCGGAGAGGTTCACCATCAGGTCGCAGCGCTGGGCGGCGAGCTGGCGGACGGGCTCGACGCCGTTGTAGAGGCGGCGGGTCGAGATCATGGCGTGCGTCCAGATGTCCTCGCAGATCGTGATGCCGATGCGGCGGCCGCCGAACTCGACCACGATGGGGGCGGAGGCCGGCTCGAAGTAGCGCTCCTCGTCGAACACGTCATAGGTCGGGAGCAGGCACTTGCGCGCCGAGGTGAGGATTTTGCCCTGATGGCAGAAGGCGGCGGAATTGAAGGCCGAGCGGCCCGTGCCGGTGGTATTGGCCTCGGTGTAGCCGATCAGGGCGGGCACGGCCCCGATCTTCGTCGCGAGCTCGCGGGTGGCCTTTTCGACGTCGGCCACGAAGCGCTTCTTGAAGAGCAGATCGCGCGGCGGGTAGCCCGAGACCACCAGCTCCGGATAGATGACAAGTTCGGCGCCCTGGGCGACGAGGGCCTGGTAGGCTTCAAAGATGCGGCGGGAGTTGCCGGCGAGGTCGCCGACGATGGTGTTGATCTGGGCCAGGCCGATGCGCATGGGAAGGGGGCACAACTTGAGGGCAAAGCGCTGGACTGCAACCTCAAGCCGTGAATATGTCGGGCGCTGTAGGGCGGGATCTCCGAATCCCGCCTCTAACAGGATATCGCATTCGCAGGCAGGCGGGATCCGGAGATCCCGCCCTACAGAATCCGCTAGCTCCCATCCTGAAATCCCGCCTACTGTGCCGCCCGTGTCATCCGCCGCGCCTTCCCGCCTCATCCTCGCCTCCGCCTCGCCCCGGCGGAAGGAGCTGCTCGCGTCGCTCGGAGTGAGCTTCGACATCATCCCGGCAGACGTGGTCGAGCACGAGGCGCCCGACGCCGATCCGCGCGAGATGGTGCGGCACAACGCCGCGCTCAAGGCCGACTGGGTGTCCGCCCGGCATCCCGACGCCACGGTCATCGGGGCCGACACGACGGTCTTCATCGACCGCACCGTGCTCAACAAGCCCCGCGACGCCGCCGAGGCCCGGGCGATGCTGCGGATGCTGAGCGGCCGGACGCACACGGTTTTCACCGGGCTGGCCATCCGGCGGCAGCGCGACGGCCTGAAGCTCGACCAGGGCGTGGCCAGCGAGGTGACCATGAAGGCCTACGACGAGGCCACCATCGAGCTCTACCTGAGCCGGGTGCACACCCTCGACAAGGCCGGCGGCTACGCCATCCAGGAGCAGAGCGCGCTCATTGTGGCGGGTTTTACGGGGTCGCTGACAAATATTGTGGGCCTGCCGGTGGAAGAAATGAAACAACTTTTGACTAGGGCGGGTCAGACGCGTTGATTTCAACCCAGTGACGACCCGGTCCGCCCAGCTCAACCCGCCGCCCAGCGTGCCTGAAAAGGACAGCGCGGACTATTCCATCGCCATCGGCCTGGCCTGCACGGTGCTGTTCCACCTGCTGCTGGTCTGGCTTTCCCCGCAGTTTGCCTTCGAGAAGTTCGCCGGCAGCCACCGCGGCATCTCCGTGCAGAGCGCGAACAAGGGCAAGACTTTCGACTTCGAGCTGGCCCAGCCGGCGATGCAGGAGAAGGAGAAAGACCCCTTCCGCTTCGTGGAGACCAACACCGCCGCGCCGGAGAACATCCCCGACAAGACGACCAATTTCAGCAACCGCAACCAGCAGTCCGCCCAGGAGGTCGCCGCCACGGAAAAGGACCCGGAGAACCGGCCGACCGTGAAGGGGCAGGACGAGATCAAAAACGACATGGCCATCGTTTCCGGCGACATGGCGCCACCGCAGTTGCCCAACGTCACGACCCCGGAGAAAACCCAGGAAGACGCCCAGGAGCGCGCCGAACAGAAGGCGCGCGCCGAGCAGGTGCCGTTGTCCGGCTTCGACAAGACCGAGGGCCTGTCCGAGGACGGCATCGCCACCAACATCGCCAAGTCCAAGAACCCGACAAACCACGCCGAGCAGGCGCTCGAGGGCGCCCCGGACGCGAAGGACCCGACCGGCGGCCTGGTGAACGTGGCGCAGACCCAGCGGGCGCTGCCCAAGGAGCGCCCGCGCCTGTCCTCCGTGTCGCTGAACCGCACCACCATCCTGTCCAACCGCCCGTCCGGCGTGACCAACATCGGCATCCTCGGCATGGACGCGCGCTGGAGCGAATACGGCGAATACCTCAACGAACTCATCGAGATCGTGCAGATGTCGTGGTATAACATCCTGCGCGAGAGCCGCGTCTCCCCGCCGCGCGGCTCGCATGTCGTCGTGACCTTCCGGATCAACCCCAAGGGCGAGACGGAGATCGTCAAGGTGGAGGACTTCGGCAGCGGCAAACAGGCGGTGTTCTCCTGTCAGAACGCCATCACCTACCCGCAACCCTACCGCAAGTGGACGGAGCAGATGGTCGCCGTGCTCGGCGATTCCCAGGAACTGACCTTCAGTTTCTACCACCAGTGAGCGCTCTGCCGGGAGACTTCTGGGAGACCCTGCCGCTGGGCGAGGGCGTGACGCCGCTCACCCGCGATGCCAACGGGCTGGCCGCGTTCAACAAACCCGCCGGCCTGCTCTCGCACCCGAACGACTCGCAGGACGAGGCCCGTTCGCTGCTGACCTGCCGCTACGACAAGGAGGCGCAATGCTTCAGCTGGAAGGCCGCCGATGGCGCCGAGCGGAAGCTCTGGCTGCTCAACCGGCTCGATTCCGCGACCTCGGGTGTGATCCTGACCGCCGCCAGCGAGAAGCTGGCGCTGGCGGTGCGCGACCACTACGCGAAGAAGCAGGTGCACAAGGTCTACCAGGCACTGGTCTTCGGCCGGCCGCAGAAGAACTTCGAGCACTGGCACGACCAGCTCGCCGTGCAGAAGAAGGGCGGCCGGATCCGCACGGCGACGATCGGCAACGTGCCGGCGCAGACCGTCTTCCAGCTCGTGAAGCACACCCAGAGCACCTTCTCGACCTCGCTGATCAGGCTCGAGCCGCGCACCGGCCGCAGCCACCAGCTCCGCGTGCAGTGCGCCAAGCGCCAGCTGCCGATCATCGGCGACCAGACCTACGGCAATTTCGGCCTGAACCGGGAGTTCGCCAAACTGCACAAGACCAAGCGGCTCTTCCTCCACTCGCTCGAGACCGGTTTCAGTTACACCTTTGCCGGACGGGCCAACGATTTCAAAGCCGTCGCGCCGCTGCCGCGCGAGTTCACCGCGGCGTATTAAAGCAGGTTGAGCTGCGAATTGTCGTCCGGCGTGACCGTGATCTTCTTCTTCGGCTTGGCCTGCGGGGCGGCGGGCAGGGTGACGCTCACGTCCTCGGACTCCAACTGGGTGAGAATGGTCTTGGCCCGGTCGATGACCGACAGCGGCAGGCCGGCCAGCCGGGCGACCTGGATGCCGTAGCTGCGGTCGGCGGCGCCCTCGACGACGCGGCGGACGAAGACGATGTCGTCGTTCCACTCCTTCACGGCGACGGAATAGTTCTTCAGCCGGGGCAGGTGCTTGTCGAGCTGGGTGAGCTCCTGGTAATGCGTGGCGAACAAAGTGCGCGGGCCGCGCTCGGCGGAGCGGTGCAGGTGCTCGACCACGGCCCACGCGATGCTCAGGCCGTCGTAGGTCGACGTGCCGCGGCCGATCTCGTCGAGGATGATGAGCGAGCGATCGGTCGTGTTGTTGAGGATGTTGGCGGTCTCGTTCATCTCGACCATGAAGGTCGAGTTGCCACGGGCGAGGTCGTCGCTGGCACCGACGCGCGAGAAGATGCGGTCGACGAGCCCGAGCCGGCAGGCCTTGGCCGGCACCCAGCAGCCGACCTGGGCGAGCAGGGTGATGAGCGCGACCTGGCGGATGTAGGTGGACTTGCCGGCCATGTTGGGGCCGGTGATCAGGAGGATCTGCGAGTCGTCGGCGGAGAGCGCGGTGTCGTTGGGGACAAAGGTGTAGCTGCCGGCGAGGCCGAGGCGCTCCTGCTTCATCATCTGCTCGACGACCGGGTGACGGCCGTCGGTGATGCTGAGCACCTCGCCCTCGTCGAGCTGCGGGCGGCAATAATCCCACTCGCGCGCCAGCACGGCCCAACCGGCGAGGACGTCGAGCTCGGCCAGCGCGTCGGCGGTGCGCGAGAGGGTCACCGACTCGTCGAGCACGGCGGCGACAAGCTGGTTGAAAAGCTCGAGCTCGCGGGCGAGGGACTTTTCCTCGGCGGAGAAGATCTCCTTCTCCTTCAGCTTGAGGTCCTCGGTGACATAGCGCTCGCCGCTGACGGTGGTCTGCTTGCGGATGTAGTCGGCGGGGACATTGGCAAGGTTGGCCTTGGTGACCTCGATATAGTAGCCGAAGACGGAGGTGTAGCGGACCTTGAGGCTCTTGATGCCGGTGCGCTCCTGCTCCTTGCGCTCGAGCTCGGCGAGCCAGGACTTGTTGTCGGTCGTGAGGCTGCGCAGGCGGTCAAGCTCGGCGTCGTAGCCGGCGCGGATGTAGTTGCCGTCGGCCAGGTCGTTGGGGAGTTCGTCGGCCAGGCCGCCGGCGAGCAGCTCGCGGAGCTTGGGCAGGTCGGTGAGGCGGGCGCGGACCTTGGAGGTTTCGCCGCCATGGGAGCCGACGAGGTGCGCGTCGAGCAGGTCCAGGCAGGCCATGATGGCTGGGATCTGGGCGAGGGTGTCCTTCACGCCGCCGAGCTCGCGCGGGTTGCGCAGGCGGTTCTGGAGGCGGCCGAGGATGCGCGGGATGTCGCGGACCTTGTTGAGCAGCTCGCGGAGCTCGGCGAGGTCGCTCGGCTGGGCGATGAGTTCGCCGACGACCGTCTGGCGGCGGACGATCTCGGGCAGGTCGAGGGTGGGGGCGGCGAGCCAGCGCTCGAGCAGGCGCGAACCGGCGGCGGTCGTGCAGCGGTCGATGGCACCGAGCAGCGAGGCGGCGCGGGTGCCGCGCATGGACGCGAAGATCTCAAGGTTGCGCAGCGTGGCCGGGTCGAGGAGGAGCGTCCGGGTGCTGCGGTATTCCTGCAGCGAGCGGAGGTTCTGCGGCTTGGCGCACAGGTTCTCGGTGGCGTAGTAGACCACGGCGCCGGCGGCGCCGAGCGCCGGGTGGGTGTTGGCCAGGCCGAAGCCCTGCAAGTTCAGCACGCCCAGCGCGTCCATCACGGTCTTCGCGCCGCCGGCCGTCTCAAAGTGGTAGCCGGGCAGTTCGGAGGAAAGGCGCGGCGCGCAGAACTGGTGCAACGCGTGCACGGCGTGCTGCTCGTGCGGGGCGGCCTGCCACTTGGCGAGGTCGCCCTCGACGAGCACGAGTTCGGCGGGGTCGAGCGCGGTCAGGACCGGCAGGAGGTTTTCGGGATGAGCGTCGGTCGCGATGCGGAATTCGCCGGTCGAGAGGTCGAGCCACGCGGCGTGGAGGCCGGCCTTGTCGAGGCTGAGCGCGCACAGGTAGTGGTTCTTGGCGGCGTCGAGCTGGTTGGCCGAGAGGGTGGTGCCGGGCGAGAGGATGCGGGTGAGCTGGCGCTTCACGAGCTTGCCGGCGACCGCGGGCTCGGACTGGTCGCAGATGGCGACCTTCTTGCCGGCGGCGAGGAGCTTGGTGACGTAGTTGTCGGCCGCGTGGTGGGGGATGCCCGCCATCGGGGTGTCGCCGCGCTTGGTCAGGGTGATGCCCAGCAGGCGGGAGGCGACCTCGGCGTCCGCGAAGAACATCTCGTAGAAATCCCCCAGCCGGAAGAGCAGGAGCGTGTTCGCCGGGAGGCCGCGTTTGACCTCGAAATACTGCTGCATCATCGGCGTGAGCTTTTCTGCCATGGGAGGCAGAAGTCAGAGGTCAGACGTCAGAGGTCAGCAAGGCAAAATCACGCTAAATGGGCTGGCCTACCGGCTCTGACCTCTGACATCTGACTGCTGATGTCTTTGGCTCTTCATCACACCGATCTCGGCGGCGCCGGGAAGCCGCCCATGATCGTCCTGCACGGGCTGCTCGGCTCGTCCCGCAACTGGCTGAGCACGGGGCGCGACCTGGCGAAGCACTTCCACGTGTTCGCCCTGGATGCACGCAACCACGGCAAATCGCCCCATGCCCCGGAGATGAGCTACGGCGTCATGGTGGACGACCTCGTCGGCTGGATGGATGCCCAGGGCCTGGCCCGGGCCGTGGTCACCGGGCACAGCATGGGCGGCAAGACCGCGATGCTGCTGGCCTGCCGGCACCCCGAGCGGGTGGAACGGCTGGTGGTCGTGGATATCGCGCCGAAGGACTATTACTGGGTGGCGCACCGCGGGGAGTTTCTCGCCATGACCGAACTCGACCTCGGCAGCCTCAGTTCGCGGCAGGAGGCGGAGATGCGCTTCGAGGCGCGGGTGGACAACCTTGGCATGAGAAAATTCCTCGCGACCAACCTGGTGCAGGAGGACGGCCGCTGGCGCTGGCAGGTGAATGTGCCGGTGCTGACGGAGGCGTTGCCGCTGATGGAGAAGAACAACCTGCAGCCAGGCGACCGGTTTGACGGGCCGACGCTGTTCATCCTCGGCGGTCGTTCCCGTTACGCGGAGGAACGCGACCACGGGCTGATCCGCCAGCATTTCCCCGCGGCGAGAATCGAGGTGATCGCCGACTCGGGCCACAACCCGCACATGGACAAGCGGGAGGAGTTTGTGCGGCTGGTGCTGGGGTAGGTAGGGCGGTCGCTCCGCTGACAGCCGCGGCGCGGAACGGAGTCCGCGCCCTACCACTCAACCCTCCGGAATCAGGGGCAGTGTGTTGGCCGACACCTGGTCGCGGCTGCGGTGGGCGAACTTGAGCCAGTCGCGCCGTTTCCAGCGCCGATACATCAGCAGTCCGCGCAGCCACTCCTCGATCATCATCGCAACCCAGATGCCGGTCAGGCCCCAGCCCAGCGTGAGGCCGAAGAACCAGCACAACGGCACGCTGAGCAGCCATTGCGAGCAGGCTGCGATCTGCAGGGGAAACCGCGCATCACCGGTCGCCCGGAGCGCATTGATGATGACGATATTGAAGACGCGTCCCGGCTCATAGAGGATGGACAGGCGCAGCAGCCACACGCCGCCGGCCACGATCGCGGCATTGTGGGAAAAGAGTCCGAGCAAGGGTTCGGCGAAGGCGACGACCAGCAGGATGGCTCCGGTGGCGATGAGCAGGCCGGTGCGCACGCTCTTCAGCACCTGCCGGTAGGCCTCCTCGAAGTCGCCCGCGCCGATGAGCCGGCCGATGAGGATCTCGGTGCCGAGGCCCAGCGCCAGGCTGAACAGGATCACGAGCCGCTGCACGTTCATCGTGTAGGTCATGGTGGCGAGGCTGTCGCCGCCCATGCGCGCCGCGAAACTGGTGATGACCATCATGGAGACCCACCAGCTCATGTTCTCGCCGGCGGCCGGCAGGCCGATGTGCAGGATGCGCTTGAGGCGAGCGAGCGGCAGTTCAAAGAAGTCGCCGGCCCGCAACTTTAGCCGGAGACGGCGGTCGAGCAGAATGAGAAGGATGATGGTGGCGACCACGCGGCTCGCCACGCTGGACAGGGCCACGCCGGTCACGCCCATGCGCGGGGCGCCAAAGAGACCGAAGAGCAGCACGCAGTTGCCGGCGATATTGAGGACGTTCTGGATGACGGTCACGACCATCGCGTCCCGGGTGTGGCCATGGGCACGCAGGGCGGCGCCGATCGAGGTGTTCATCGCCTCCATGAACAGCGTGCCGCCCATCATCGTCAGGAAGGGCAGGGCGTAGGGCATCAGCTCCGGCGGCAGCTGCATGAGCCGCAGCAGCGGCGCGGCGAACACGAAGGCGATCACGCTGGCGATGAGGCCGATCCAGGTGTTCACCGCGATGGAGGTGATGACGATCTTCTCGGCGCCGGCCCGGTCGTTCGCGCCGACGTGGTGGCTGATGATCACGCTCGCGCCGATGCCGATGAAATTGAAGCAGATCAGCGCCAACACCACGAACTGGTGCGCGATGCCCAGGGCCGCCACCGCGCCGTCGGAGACATGGCTGACCATGAACGTGTCCACCGTCCCGATCAGAATGCGCAGCGTCTGCTCGATGAAGATCGGCCAGGCGATCGCGAGCAGGGTCAGCTTGGGTGCGGTTGCGGCGGGTTTCGTCACGGAAGGAGACGATCACTCACAGCCAACCCCGTGCCGAGTAAAGCGGAATTGCGGACTGGTGTTGTTTGCCAATGTAGGGCCGGCGCTTGTCGCCGTGCCGTTGTGCGAGGTCCGCCGACAAGCGGCGACCCTACATTAAATGCACCCGCCCTACCTCTTGGCCCACAGCCGCAGCGACGACAGCAGGAAGTGCTCGAGCGCCGCCGCCTCGTTCAGGTTGAGGCGGAGCAGGCCGATGTCGTGTTCCAGCTGGCCGACGGCGGCGACGAGGGAGCGGCGGGCGGAGTCGTCACCCGCCAGAAGGCGCTGCTGGGCGAAGTCGCGGGTGGCATGCTCGAGCTCGGAGAAAAGTTTCAACCGGATGCCGTTGGCGATGCCGGTTTCGATCGCGGCTTGCTCGTCGTCGTCGATGTCGTCGGGCAACTTTTCCTTCTGCTGCTTCCAGGCCTGGTCGGTGGCGGCGGCGAGGACGGCGTTGAAGCGGGTGATGAGGCCGTAAACGCCCATGAGCTGGTCGGCCACGGCACGTTTTTCCACGACACCCGCGGTGAGCAGCTGGAGCCAGGCGGCGTAGTCGGCGAGGGCGGACTTCCACTGGGCGCGGGTGGGCTCGTCGGCGCCGGCGAGGGCCTCGCTGCCGGCGTCGGTGAAGCGGAAGTGCAGGCAGCGGCTGCGGATGGTGGCGAGGAGCGAGTAGGGGCGGGTGGTCAGCAGCAGGATGGTCGTGCTGGCCGGCGGTTCCTCGAGGGTCTTGAGGAAGATGTTGGCCGCGGCGGTGTTCATGCGGTCGGCTTCGTAGACGACGGCGACCTTGCGGTGCGAGATCTGCGGCGACACCTGGATCGAGCCGATGAGGTCGCGGGTGACCTCGGCCGAGATCTGCCGCATCTTGCCGGCCGGGCGGAGGGCGAAGAAATCCGGGTGCTGCTTCGGCGGGAAATGCTGGCCCTTGTGCCGCGGGTCGTTGAGCAGGCGGTCGGCGATGGCGTGGGCGACCGTGGCGAGGGTGCCGAGGTTCTCGCCGTGCAGGAGCAGGCTGTTGGCGAGGCGCGAACGCTCGATGGCCCGCTCGATGACCGCGACGGCGGGGGTGCCGGACAGGGCGGCGGGCCAAGGGAGGATCTCAGACATCAGAGGACAGAAGACAGAGGACGACAAAAGGTCGGTTCATCGAGTGAAATGTTTTAGCCAAGTCGCTTTTGGACCTCGGCCCAGATCTGCCAGTCGATGGTATCGGGCGACTGCGTGCCGTCGACGATGATGACCCGGTGAGGCGCGTCGCGGCCCAGTTGGAGGTAGGCATCCCGGACCTTCTGGAAAAAGGCCGCATCCTCCCGCTCGATGCGGTCGGGCCGGCCGGCGGAGCGCGCGCGGACGCGGGCGAGGCTGACCTCGGTCGGCACATCGATGACGACGGTCAGGTGCGGCATGACCTCGCCCACGGCAAAGGCGTTGACCGCGGCCACCGGCCCTGGCGCGAGGTTCCGGGCGGCGCCCTGGTAGACGGTGGAGGAGTCGAGGTAGCGGTCGCTGACCACGATCGCCCCGCGTTGCAGGGCGGGGGCGATGACGGTGCGCACCAGCTGGGCCCGGGCGGCGGTGAAGAGCAGGAGTTCGGCCTCGGGGCACATGCCCTGACCCTCGTCCTTGTGCAGGAGGATGTCCCGGATGCGCTCCCCGAGGTCCGTCCCGCCCGGCTCGCGGGTGGAGACGATCTCGCGGCCGGCCTGCTGGAGGTGGGCGAGGAGGCGGGCGATCTGGGTGGACTTGCCGCTGCCCTCGGACCCCTCGAAGGAGATGAGCTTGCCGGGGGATTTGAGCGGGGTGGGCATGAACGGGTGAGTCAGCTCCCACGAAAAAAGGTTGGCGGCGGCGCGCAACCAGAATCAGGCGCGCGGGTCGGGGAGATGGCCGGATGCCGGCCGCGCGAAAGGCGAGAATTCCCATTGATTGGCCGCCGCAAACGCGCCAACACTCCAGCCACATGCCCAGCCTCCTTTTTTCGCCCTTCCTCGCCACGCTGAACGTCTGGCAGGTCTTCCTCATCACCGACCGCGTCGGCCAGGCGGTCATCGCCCTGCTGGCGGTCTTCAGCATCTTCGCCTGGGCGCTGATGATGGGGAAATATTCCGAGCTGAAGAAGCTGCGGGAGCTGAACTTCGCCTTCGAGCGCCGGCTCGGCGAACAGCGGCACATCCTCGACCTGCCGGAGAACCTGAAGAACCGCCGCGACATTCCCTACGCCGACCTGCTGGCCGACGCGCTCGAGGCCTACTGGCGCGCCGCGGCCATCGGCAAGGAGAAGGGCGACGACACGCCGCGCGGCCGCCTCGAGCATGCCGAGAACGCCATCCAGCGCGCGCTCGCCCGCCAGTCGCTGCGCTACGAGGCCAGCATGATCATCCTCGCCTCGCTCGTGTCCGGCGCACCGTTCATGGGCCTGTTCGGCACGGTGTGGGGCATCATGGAGGCCTTCGGCGCCATCGCCGAGCAGGGCTCCGCCACGCTGGCCACCCTCGCGCCCGGTGTCTCCGCCGCGCTGCTGACGACCATCGCCGGCCTCGTGGTCGCGATCCCGTCCGTCTTCGGCTACAACATCCTGCTCGGAAACGTGAAGACGATGATCACCGAGCTCGAGAACTACGCGAGCACGCTCGCCGACCGCATCGAGCTCGAGGCCAAATAAGGACGCCCCATGGCCAAGATCTTCCGCCGCCAACGCTCGCTCCACCCGGTCGCGGAGCTGAACGTGACCAACATGGTGGACCTCGGGTTCACCCTGCTGATCATCTTCATGATCACGACCCCGCTGATCCAGCAGGAGCAGACCATCCCCCTGAACCTGCCGGGCGAGAGCAAGAAGCCGCAGCAGCCGCCCAAGGACGACTTCCAGACCGTCTCGATCGACCAGAACTCCCACCTCTATGTCGGCAGCAAGCGCGTGACCTTCGCGGAGCTCGGCAAGGCCCTGGACGAGTTTGCCGCCCGCCCGAAGCCGCCGGTTATCCGCCTGCGCGGCGACATGACGCTCCAATACCAGCAGATCGTGCGGGTCATGGACGAGCTAATGAAACGCAATCTCACGCGTATATCCCTCGATACCGAATCCAAATGACGCGATGCGGCCGAATTCCTCCACCGCCATCCTCACCTCGCTGATCCTCCACGCGTTCGTGGCGGCAATCATCTTCGTGACCACGATCTATGTGGCGCGCACGACGGATGTGGCGCCGAAGATCATCGAGCTGGTGGCGGGCGAGGCGACGGACATGACCGCGCTGGAAGCGCCCGCCCTGGGGAACACTCCGAATCCGGTGAAGATGAACGTGCCGCGGATCGAGCTGCCGGCCGAGCCCCAGGTGGAGGAGACGGCGGCCGTCCCGGAACCGCCCGTCAAGGAGACGGTGTCGACCAAGGCCCCGCCCGTGAAGGCCGAACCGGTCAAGCCCCCGCCGGTCAAGGCGAAGGCCGACACCAGCATCGCGAAACAGATGAACAAGAGCGCGCGGGTGTCCTACCAGGAATATCTCAAGAAGCACCCGACCCCGAAGCAATCCGCCGCCAGCACCGCGCGCCGGGCCGCGAGCGTGCCGAAGATCGACACCCAGGGCATCCTCAAGGGCGTGCGCGGCGGCTCGACCGCCAACACCACGGGCGGGCAGGGCGGCAAGGCGCTGACGCGCGAGGAGTCCGACCAGCTGAGCGTCTATATCTCGTTCCTCATCCAGGAGCTGAAGCGCGCCCACGAACCGCCGCCGGGCGTCAGCGACCAGCTCGAGACGAAGGTGCGGTTCGACATCACCGCCAGCGGAGCCATCCTCAACCCGCGGATCGTCAAGTCCTCGGGCAACCGGGAATTCGACGAGTCGGTGCTGGAAGCCTTCCGGAACATGCGGTCCATCGGCCCCACGCCGAACCGCCGGCCCGACACCTGGACGGTCACTTTCAAGATGCGGGATGACGCATAAAAAGTCCTTGCGTTCCGCCGCCAAAGCTTACTTTTTGGCCCTTCTTTAGTTCAGTTACGGGCTCTTAGCTCAGTTGGTAGAGCGCCTCAATGGCATTGAGGAGGTCATCAGTTCGAACCTGATAGGGTCCACCACTTTGAAAGCCGTCCACGCCGTGGGCGGCTTTCGCTTTTAGTTGCGGCCGTGTAGGATAAGCGGCGGCTCGTCCGACCCTTCGGGCGGCACCACCACGGCCTGCCGGGCCAGTTCCCGCCAGTAGGCCTCCTCCTGTTCCCGGCGCAGGGCGACCTGATACTCGTTGTTGCCGGCGAAGAGGATGAACGTGAACAGGACCGCCAGCATGAGGCGGTCCGTGTAAAGTCCCCACGCGATCAAAGCGACAGCCAGCACCCGTCCGACCATGACAGCCCACCAGGTGGCGCGCAGGTAGGGCAGCTTCATGGCCAGCAACGCGCGGAAGATGCGCCCGCCGTCCATGGGAAACACGGGGGCGAGGTTGAAGACGCCCATGATGAAGTTCGCATACACCAGCTGGACGGTCACCCCGGCGGGCGAGTAGGCCGCCACGCTCTCGCCGTGGAAAAAGTCGTTCCAGACCAGCGGCAGCAGCAGGGCCACCAGCAGGAAATTCACCGCCGGGCCGGCCGCGGTGATCAGCAGTTCCTGCGACGGCTTGCGCGGGATGCGGTCGAATTCCGCCATGCCGCCGATGGGCAGCAGCATGATGCGCGGCACCTTTATGCCATAACGCCGCGCCGTGAGCGAGTGGCCCAGTTCGTGCAGTATGACGCATACGAAAAACAGCACGATCAACCCCACGCTCCATGCCATGCCCTGCACCCCGCCTTCCAGCCAGCCTTGGTAACCCCAATAGGCGAGCAGCAGCACGAAGCTCGCGTGCACCGCGAGCTGGATGCCGAAGACCTTAAACAAGTTAATTGACCACCCTAGCATGGGCGGTAAGTAGAACGAGCTTTGCGCAAAGCGCTAATCATTTTGACCATCCGCCACTAAGTCATGTCCGAGACCGTCCCAGTTCCGCATATTCTTGTCGTCGATGACGACACGGAGGTGCGCTATTCGCTGAACCGCGTGCTTTCGTCCCGGCAATACCGGGTCCAGGAGGCCGCGAGCGGGGAGGAGGGCGTGGCAGCGGTGAAGAAACAGCCCCCCGACGTCGTCCTGCTCGACAACCGCATGACCGGCATGACCGGCCTCGAGACCCTCCAGCACATCCGCGCGGCCAACCCGAAGCAGCTGGTCATCCTGATGACGGCCTACGGCACGGCCCAGACGGCCATTGAGGCGATGAAGTTCGGTGCCTTCGACTACGTGGTGAAGCCCTTCGATCCGCCGAAGCTGCTGGCCCTGGTCGAGAGCGCGCTGCGCACCCAGGCCGACATCCGCTCGGCGGGCGGCGTGCAGCCGGTCATCAACTCCGAGGATCACAAGGAGGGCATCGTCGGCACCTCGGCGCCCATGCAGCAGGTCTTCAAGATCATCGGCCAGGTCGCCGCGAGCGACGTGACGGTCATGATCACCGGCGAGAGCGGCACCGGCAAGGAGCTCATCGCCCGCAGCATCCACCGGCACAGCCATCGCGGCGGGCGGCCCTTTGTCGCGGTCAACTGCTCGGCGATCCCGGAAAACCTGATCGAGAGCGAGCTCTTCGGCCACGAGCGCGGCGCCTTCACCGGCGCGACGGCGCAGCGGCTGGGCAAGTTCGAGGTGTGCGACGGGGGCACCATCTTCCTGGACGAGATCGGCGACATGACGCCCGCCACGCAGACGAAGATCCTGCGCGTCCTGCAGGAGGGCGAGATCCAGCGCGTCGGCAGTTCCGAGACGCTGAAGGTCAACGTGCGCGTGATCGCCGCGACCAACAAGGACCTGGAGACGCTGGTGAAGGACAAGGAATTCCGCGAGGACCTGTATTACCGGCTCAATGTCGTGCGCCTGCGCCTGCCGCCGCTGCGCGAGCGGGTGGAGGACGTGCCGCAGATCGTGGACTACTTCATCCAGAGCATGGCGAAGGCGAAGAAGACGAAGGCCCGCAAGGTCTCGCCCGAGGCGCTGGCCATCCTGTGCCGCCACAACTGGCCCGGCAACGTGCGCGAGCTGGAGAACATGATCTACCGCAGCGCCGTCATCGCCCAGAGCGACACGATCCTGCCGAAGGACCTGCCGGACGAGGTGCGCGGGGTCGTGGCCGGCGGCGAGCCGGCGGGACTCGAGGCGCTGTTCGACCAGCTTTACGTGCAGCTCAAGGTCACGCACCCCGGCGACATGCTTGCGACGGTGAAGGCCGCCTTGGAAGCGCGTGAAGCCGCGGGCGGCAAGCCGGCGGCGGAGGCAACGCCGGCATCTGCTGCGGCGCCGGCCGCGAAGGTTAAGAAGGCCGCGGCGAAGAAGAAATAACTTGTAGGGCCGTCGCTTGCCGACGGGCCTAGGCATGCCGACAAGCGGCAGCCCTACATTTGATCACCGATCCCCGTAGCCACCCGGCTTGGCTTGGTGCCACCGCCAGGCGGTCTCCACGAGCGAATCGATCGTCATGAACTTCGGCTTCCAGCCGAGTTCGCGCTGCGCCTTGGAGGAATCGGCATACAGCGCCGGCGGATCGCCCTCGCGGCGCGGGCTGAACTTCACCGGCACCTTGAGGCCGGTGACCTGCTCGACGGCCTTGATGACCTCCAGCACGGAGGTCGGCCGGCCGGTGCCGAGATTGTAGAAGAGAGCGGTGCCGGGCTTGGCGAGGTGATCGAAGGCGGCGATGTGCGCGCGGCTCAGATCGTCGACGTGGACGTAGTCACGCAGGCAGGTGCCGTCCGGGGTGGGGTAGTCGGTGCCGAAGACCTCCAGCGCCGGGCGCTTGCCCTGGGCGGCCCAAATGGCGAGGGGGATGAGGTGCGTCTCGGGGTTGTGGTCCTCGCCGATGCTGCCGTCCTCGGCCGCGCCGGCGGCGTTGAAGTAGCGGAAGACGGCGAAGCTCAGGCCCTGGCCGTGGGCGAGCGCCTTGAGCGCGTGCTCGACGTCGAGCTTGGTCTGGCCGTAGGGATTGATCGGCGCCTGCGGCATGTCCTCGGTGAGCGGCAGTTTCGCCGGCACGCCGAAGGTGGCGCAGGTGGACGAGAAGACGAACTTCGTCACGCCGTGCCGCATCATCGTCTCGATGAGGGTGTAGGTGGCCGAGCAGTTGTTGATGTAATACTTCATCGGCGTCTTCACCGACTCGCCGACGTAGCAGAAGGCGGCGAAGTGCATCACCAGGTCGAATTTGTCCGCCGCGAAGATCCGGTCGAGCGCCGCGGCGTCGCCGAGGTTCGCGTCGATGAACTTCACGTTCGCGGGCACGGCGGCGCGGTGGCCGTAGGCGAGGTTGTCGAGCACGACGGGCTCGTGGCCCGCGGCGATGAGCTGGCGGACGCAATGACTGCCAATGTATCCGGCTCCGCCGGCAACGAGCACTTTCATGGGCAGACTTCTATTGCTTTTCGATTTCTCATGGCTAGGTAAATCGGCTCCTATCAGGTAAACCCGTATGAAGCACAGCCGCATCGTCATCACCGGCATCGGACTCACCGCCCCGAACGGCAACTCGCTGGCCGAGTTCCGCCAAAACCTGCTGAACGGCGTGTCCGGGATCACCACCGTCGACGTCCGCTTCATGGGCCGGCACCCGGCGGGCATGTGCACCTTCGACCCGCTGAAATACCAGAAAAAGAAGGATGTCCGCATCGGCACGCGTGCCGGCGGCATCAGCATCTACTGCGCCCGCGAGGCGCTGGCGGACGCCGGCGTCAACCTCGAGACCCGCGACCGCAGCCGCGTCGGCATCTACCTCGGCATCACGGAGCACGGCAACGTCGAGACCGAGAACGAGGTCTACAACATCTCGCAGTTCAAATACGACACGAAGTTCTGGACGCACCACCACAACCCGCGGACCGTGGCCAACAACCCGGCGGGCGAGGTGTCGCTCAACCTCGGCATCACCGGTCCCGCCTACACGATCGGCGCCGCCTGCGCCGCGGGCAACATGGGCCTGATCCACGCCGCGCAGATGCTGCGCCTGGGGGAGATCGACTTCGCGCTCGGCGGCGGCGTCAGCGAGAGCCCGCAGACCTTCGGCATCTTCGCCGGCTTCAAGAGCCAGAATGCCCTCGCGGCCCACGAGGACCCGAAGAAGGCGAGCCGGCCCTTCGACAAGGCGCGCAACGGCATCGTCATCTCCGAGGGCGGCTGCATCTACACGCTCGAGCGGCTGGAGGACGCCCAGGCCCGCGGCGCGAAGATCTACGGCGAGATCGCCGGTTATCATGTCAACTCCGACGCCACCGACTACGTGCTGCCCAACCCGGAGCGCCAGGCCGAGTGCGTCCGCAAGGCCATCGCCCACGCCGGCATGACGATCGAGGACATCGACCTCGTTAACACCCATGCCACCTCGACCCCGCAGGGCGACATCCAGGAGTGCCAGGCCATTGCCGAGGTTTTCAAGGGCCGGAGCACGCCGCCGCACATCAACAACACCAAGAGTTTCATCGGCCACGCCATGGGCGCCGCCGGCGCGTTGGAATTGGCGGGAAATCTTCCAAGCTTCGACGATGGCGTGGTGCATCCGACCATTAATGTCGATGAGCTTGATCCCCAGTGTGATATACCCGGTCTCGTCATCAATAAACCGAAGACCGGGGCCAGGATCGATGTCATCCTGAACAACTCCTTCGGCATGCTGGGCATAAATTCCACGTTGATTATCAAACGATTCGCCGCATAACTCCCGCCACACATCATGACGAAAGACGACTGCAAGAAGCTGGTTATCGACATCATCTCCGACATTGCTCCGGACGAGGACCTTAGCGCGATCAAGCCTGAGATTCGTCTCCGCGACCAGCTGCAGCTGGATTCGATGGACTTCCTCGACATCGTCATGGAGCTCCGCAAGCGCCACGGCATCGAGGTGCCCGAGGCCGATTACGCCCATCTCGCCTCCCTGGAGAGCTGCGCGGAATACCTGACCCCGAAGTTCGCCGCCAAGGCCTGAGCTTCCGGCCGTTCAATCTGCCTGTAGGGCGGGATCACTGATCCCGCCTTTTTTGCGGACATTTTGATGGCGGGGCGCGGAGACCCCGCCCTACAACTACGACCACCGCCGCATGAAGGACTCCCACTACGACGTAGCCATCATCGGCGCCGGCATGTCCGGGCTGGCGGCCGGCATCCGGCTGGCCCACTTCGGCCGGAAGGTCTGCATCTTCGAGCGGCACAACGCCCCGGGCGGCCTGAACAGCTTCTACAGCCTCGACGGCCGCAAATACGATGTCGGCCTGCACGCCATGACGAACTACGTGGCCCCCGGCGTGAAGGGCACGCCCCTGGGCAAGCTGCTGCGCCAGCTCCGCATCGAGCGCGACGAGTTCGCGCTCTGCCCGCAAAAGCAGTCGAAAATCTCCTTCGGACCGCGCGGGGAGCACGTGCTGAAATTCACGAATGACTTTGCCGTGCTCGACGCGGAGGTCGCGGCGAAGTTCCCGGCCCAAGCGGACGGCTGGCGCAAGCTGGTCGAACTGGTCCGGACCTACGATGATGTCTCCCTCGACGCCAAGCCGCTGTCGGCGCGCGAGGTGGTGGGCCGGCACATCAGCGACCCGTTGCTGACGGACATGATCTTCTGCCCGGTGATGTATTATGGCAGCGCACAGGAACGGGACATGGAGTTCGGTCAGTTCGTCATCATGTTCAAGGCGCTCTTCCTCGAGGGCTTCGCGCGGCCGCTGGACGGCGTGCGGGTCATCATCCGCGTCCTGCTCGACAAGTTCCGTTCCGCCGGCGGCGAGCGCCGGATGAAGTGCGGCGTGCGGCAGATCATCGAGGAGCAGGGCCGCGCGGCCCGGTTGATTTTGGACGACGGCACGGAGGTCACCGCCGGGCATGTCATCTCCTCCATCGGTTATCCCGAGACCATGAAGCTCTGCGCCCCGGCCCGCACGGCCGAGGCCGACGCCAACACCGGGGCGCTGTCGTTCATCGAGACCATCAGCATTTTCAACCGCCAGCCGGCGGAGTGGGGATGGGGCGACGACACGATCATCTTTTTCAACGACTCCGACCGCTTCGAGTATGCGCAGGCGAAGGAGCAGGTGGACATCCGCAGCGGCGTCATCTGCCTGCCGAACAACTTCGACTTCGGGCCCGACCGGCTGCCGGAGGGCATCTTCCGCGTCACGTGCCTGGCCAACTACGACCGCTGGGCGCACCTGCCGGAGGCGCAGTATCAGGCGGACAAGAAGCGCTGGTTCGAGGCGGCCGTGCGCAGCGCGCGGCGCTTTCTGCCGGCGGTGGACGATGCCGTGCTGGCCTCGGCGCAACTCACGACCGACATGTTCACGCCGCGGACGATCAGGAAGTTCACCGGGCACCTCAACGGCGCGATCTACGGTGCGCCGCAGAAGATCCGGAACGGCCGGACGCACCTGCAGAATCTCTACCTCTGCGGCACGGACCAGGGCTTCCTGGGCATCGTCGGGGCGATGCTGAGCGGGATCTCGATGGCGAATTACCACGTTCTGCAGGCGAAAGGGTAGCGCGGATTATCCCTAATCCGCCGTTTTTCCGGTAGCGCCTAGGCGCGGCGCGTTAAGGATAACGCGCCCCACCAAAGGTGAAAACTTTCCGCGTTGCGCTTTGCCGGACGCCTACCTTGATTGGGCGGCTCGCATGGCTTACGACTGGCTCAAAGGAATCGAAGACCACTACGACATCGTGGTGATTGGCAGCGGCTTGGGCGGCATGACCGGCGCCAATGTCCTGGCCAAGTGCGGCCACAAGGTGCTGCTCCTGGAGCATCATTACCAGCTCGGCGGCCTGGCCACCTGGTTCACCCGGAAGGGCGGCCACATCTTCGACATTTCGCTGCACGGCTTCCCGATCGGGATGATCAAGTCCGTCCGCAAATACTGGAGCCAGGACATCGCCGACTCGATCGTGCAGCTCAAGGGCGTGCGGTTCATCAACCCGCAGTTCTCGATGGACACGACCTTCGACCGCGAGGACTTCACGCGCCAGTTGGTGGAGAAGTTCAAGGTGCCGGCCGAGACCGTCGAGCGGTTCTTCACCGACCTGCGGGCGATGAATTTCTACGACAACAACCCCGAGACGACCGGCCAGATGTTCGCCCGGTATTTCCCGGGGCGCGACGACGTGCAGCGCCTGCTGATGGAGCCCATCGCCTACGCCAACGGCTCCACGCTCGACGACCCGGCGATCACCTTCGGCATCGTGTTCTCCAATTTCATGAGCAAGGGCGTCTACACCTTCCAGGGCGGCAGCGACGTGCTCATCAGGAAGATGGCCGCCGAACTGAAGGCCAACGGCGTCGAGATCCGCAAGCATGTCGTGGTGGAGAAGATCCTGACCGAGACACGCGACGGCCGGAAGCAGGTGACCGGCGTGGTCGCCAACGGCCGCGCCATCCGGTGCGACGCAGTGCTCTCCAACGCCAACATCAAGAGCACGGTCCTGCGCCTCGCCGGCGAGGAGAACTTCGCCCCGGCGTTCGTGGCCGAGACCAAGGCCGTGCGGGTCAACACCAGCTCCTGCCAGGTCTACCTCGGCATCCGCAAGGGCGAGACCCTGCCGCACATCGGCGACCTGTTGTTCACGTCCGTCGAGCCGACGTTCTCCAGCGAGTAGCTGGTCGACCTGCACACCACGAGCCGGAGGTTAT
>JAYRXZ010000053.1:0-22354 GCA_041917235.1 Lacunisphaera sp.
CAGTATCCCTCGGACTTCCTCACAGCCGCTCCGGTCCCGCCCAGCGCGACCGACGCAGCCGTCAGGGCCGCCAAGCTGTAGGTGGCGCGCCCGCGCGCCACCCACGTTTAAGCCCACCATGAAGGAACGGCGCACCGCGAAGAAAAGCGACACCCTCGCCGGCCAGCTCCTGCTGGCGCACCCGGCGCTGCGGGAGCCGACCTTCCGGCGCACGGTCATCCTGCTCTCGGCGCACAATGGCGAAGGCGCGATGGGCGTCGTATTGAACCGACCGCTGGACAAGCAGCTTGGCGAATTGAACTCCGAGTTCGCCCTCGGCCCGCTGGCCGGCGTGCCGGTCTATTCGGGCGGGCCGGTTGAACCGGGGCAGCTGATCATCGTCTCGTGGCAGTGGCTGGAGAAGGAGAGTGCGTTCCAGCTGCATTTTGGCATCGAGCCCGCGCAGGCGGCGGATCTGGTCGGTTCGCCCGGGGTGACGCTCCGCGCCTTTCTTGGTTATGCCGGCTGGGGCCAGGGTCAGCTGGAGAACGAATTGAAGCACGACACGTGGCTCGTCACGACGGTCGAGGGTGAGATCCTGGGCAAAAGCGACGGGGTGGGGCTTTGGCGGCAGATTCTGGGCTCGATCGACCCCGAACTGAAGCTGCAGGCCGGCGAACCCGAGGATCCGACGGTAAACTAGGGATATCAGCGGTTTATGCTACTGCTGGCAACCGCGCCGGCTAATGGCATCGCGGGAAAAATCTTTTCCTTTGACAGGGTAAGCCGCCGCCATCTTCTTCCTTAGTTTTTATGAAAGTCGTCTCCTCCATCAAATCCGCCAAGGTGCGTCACCCGGCCTGCCAGGTGGTCCGTCGCAAAGGCAAGATCTACGTCATCAACAAAGTCGAACCGCGTTACAAGGCGCGCCAAGGCTAATTAACTTCCCCTCCTTACCGTGAAGACCGAAGGCCATCCCGCTCTCAACAACGTCTGCTTCCTCGACATCGGAACAGGCAAGAAATTCCTGACCAAGTCCACGATGAAGTCCGCCCGCACCGAGAAGATCGACGGCCAGGACTACTACGTCATCGTGCGCGACGTCACGATGGACTCGCATCCCGCCTACACCGGCGAGAAGCGCCTCGTCGACACCGCCGGCCGCGTGGAGAAGTTCACCACGAAGTTCAAGCGCGCCACCAAGGTCAAGTAAGCCGGCCCCGCGCCGCGCCGCGAAGCCCTCCCGTTGCGGAGGGCTTTTTTATGGGCGGAATTGCCGCGGTGGAGGCGGGGCCATCAGCCCCGCATGCTGGGGCGGCGTATCAGCCTTACGCCTCGCGGGACCGATGATCCCGCCTCCAATGCGGGAACCGCCAAAAAGCCTTCCCTCCGGCCGTTTCCGTGTGTTCCGTGTCTCCGTGGCCACACCCCTGAAACTCGTCATCTTCGACTGTGACTCGACACTCAGCGCCATCGAGGGCATTGACGAGCTCGCGCGCGTGCGCGGCCCGCAGGTGTTCGCCGAGGTCGAGGCCATGACCACGGCCGCGATGGAGGGCAAAATCGCCGTCCAGGATGTCTTTGCCCGCCGCCTCGACATCATCCGCCCGTGCCGGGCCGACGTGGCGGCGGTGGGCCGGCAGTATGTGGAGCGGGTGGAGCCCACCGCGCTCGCGACCATCGGGCAGCTCAAGGCCGCCGGTTGGACGCCGTTGATCCTGAGCGGCGGTTTCCGCCAGGTCATCGCGCCGCTGGCCGCGCATCTCGGCATCGCGCGCGTCGAGGCGGTGGACCTGTTTTTCGACGCCGCGGGCAACTACGCGGGATACGACCAGGACTTTGCCACGACCCGCTCCGGCGGGAAACCCGAGCTGATCGCCGCGCTCAAGCGCGAGCTGGCGCCGGTCCGCACCGTGATGGTGGGGGACGGGGTGAGCGACCTCGAGACGCGTGATGGCGTTGACCTGTTTGTCGGCTTCGGCCGCTATACGGAGCGCGCCAGAGTCAAGGCGGGCGCGCCCGCCTTCATCCACAGCCTGGCCGAACTCCCCCCGCTCCTGAAATGAAACCGTTCCTCGCCGCCGTTTTTGCGCTCGCCCTGCTCGGTGTCACCGGCCGGGCCGCGGCTGCCGCCCCGGCGGAGCCGTTCCCGCGGGATCTCTCGGCCTACGCCGACCCGGCGGGCGGGATCGTGGACGTGATCAAGGCCCGCGCCGCCGCCGAGCCCTTCAACGTGGTGGCGACGGTCATCTTCATCCTGGCGGTGCTGCACACCTTTGTCGCGCCGAAGATCCGCCATTGGGGCCATGTGGTGGAGGAGCGGCATTGTGCCCGGCTGAAGATCAAGCGCGCCACCTGCGACGGCAACGATGACGGGCAGCCCGACGAGGTCAGCTTCTGGGGGCAGGTCCTGCACTTTTTCGGCGAGATCGAGGCGGTGTTCGGCATCTGGGCCGTCGCCCTCGGCGGGGCCATAATCTGGTTCAAGGGCCTCGCCACGGCGACCCACTACATCGCGGACACGGTGAATTACACCGAGCCGATGTTCGTGGTGATCATCATGGCGCTGGCCTCGACGCGCCCGGTCATGCGGCTGGCGGAGCAGAGCCTGCGGCTGGTGGCCTCGCTCGGCGGCGGCCGCCCCTGGGCCTGGTGGCTGGCGATCCTGACCGTGGCGCCCGTGCTGGGCTCCTTCATCACCGAGCCGGCGGCGATGACCATCGCGGCGCTGTTGCTGGCCAAGCAATTCTACGAGTTGAAGCCGAGCGCGAAGCTCATGTATGGCACGCTCGGCCTGCTGTTCGTCAACATCTCGATCGGCGGCACGCTGACGCACTTCGCCGCCCCGCCGGTGCTGATGGTGGCCGCCGCCTGGGGTTGGGACATGACCTACATGTTCACGCACTTCGGCTGGCACGCGATCACGGGCATCGTGATCTCCAACGTCGTCTACTTCCTCGTCTTCCGGAAGGAGCTGCTCGCGCTGCAACCTGCGGCGGGAGGCGGCAAGGAGGAGGGTGAGCCTGTGCCCGCGTGGGTCACGATCGTGCACCTGGTGTTTCTCGGTTTCACGGTCTGGGCGGCCCACCACCCGGTGCTGTTCATCGGCGGTTTCCTGTTCTTTCTCGCGTTCGCGCAGGCCACGGCGCACCACCAGAGCAAGGTGGACCTGCGCAGCCCGATGCTGGTGGGGTTTTTCCTCGCCGGCTTGGTGATCCACGGCGGCCTGCAGGGCTGGTGGATCGAGCCGGTGCTCGGCAGTCTCGGCGAGGTGCCGCTGTTTGCCGGCGCGACGATCCTGACGGCGTTCAACGACAACGCCCTGATCACCTATCTCGCGACCCTGGTGCCGAATTTCAGCGAGGAGCTGAAGTTCGCCGTCGTGTCCGGCGCCGTCACCGGCGGCGGCCTGACGGTAATCGCCAACGCGCCGAACCCCGCCGGCCAGTCGATCCTGCAGCGCTATTTTCCCGGCGGCGTGTCGCCGCTCGGCCTGTTCGCGGGCGCGCTGGTGCCGACGCTGATCGTGGCGTTCTCTTTCATGGTGCTGTGAGGGTAGGGTGCGTTATCCCTAACGCGCCGTTCCGCGCGGCGGATTAAGGATAATCCGCCCTACCAGAAACCACCCGCTTACGGGAACAAGCCGCGCTTGGCCTTGGCCTCGGCGACCCGGGCGATGCCGAGGACGAGGGCGGCGGTGCGGTGGCTGCACTTGTATTTCTTCTGCGTCTCGTCGACCGAGGCCTTCGCCTTGGCGAGCATGCGGTAGAGTTTGTCGAAGACCTCGCCCTTGGTCCAATAGTAGTTCTGCAGGTTCTGCAGCCACTCGAAGTAGGAGACGATCACGCCGCCCGAGTTGCAGAGCACGTCCGGGATCACGAGGATGTCGCCGCGCTCGCTGAGGATCTTGTCGGCCTCGTTGGTGGTCGGACCGTTGGCGCCCTCGGCGAGGATGCGGCACTTGAGCTTGCCGGCGTTCTTCTCGGTGATGACGCGCTCGAGCGCGGCGGGAATCAGGACCGTGCACTCCAGCTCCATCATCTGCTCGTTGGTGATCGCGTCGCCGCCGGGGAAACCCTGGAGGTTCTTGTTCTTCTCGACCCAGGCGAGGGCGGCCTTGAGGTCGATGCCCTTGGCGTTGTGGATGCCCCCGGTGTAGTCGGAGATGCCGATGACCTCGGCGCCCCACTCGTAGAGGGCGAGGGCGGCCTCGCTGCCCACGTTGCCGAAACCCTGGATGACGACGGTGGTCTTTTCCGGCTCGATGTGGAGGTCCTGCAGGTAGGCCTTGACGAACCAGGCAACGCCCTCGCCGGTGGCCTCGCGGCGGCCCAGCGAACCGCCAAGGGCGATCGGCTTGCCGGTGATGACACCCGGGTCGAAATGCCCCTGGTGGTTGGAATAGGTGTCCATCATCCAGGCCATGACCTGTTCGTTGGTGCCGACGTCGGGCGCGGGGATGTCGACGTTGGGCCCGATGAAGGGCAGGATCTCCTGCATGTAGCGGCGCGAGAGGCGCTCGAGTTCGTTGGTGGAAAGCTTGCGGGGATCAACGATCACGCCGCCCTTGCCGCCACCATAGGGCAGGCCGGCGAGGGAGCATTTCCAGCTCATCCACATGGCCAGCGCGGCGACCTCGCCGAGGGTGACGTCCTGGTGGAAGCGGATGCCGCCCTTGGCCGGGCCGGTCGAGAGGTTGTGCTGCACGCGGTAACCCTCGAAGATCTCGATGCGGCCGTCGTCCATGCGGACGGGCATGGAGACGACGACGCAGCGCCGGGGGCGCTTGGTGCGTTCGCGGAGCCCGGCGTCCATGCCGAGGATGTCGGCGGCGGCGTCGAACTGGGTGCAGGCCTGCTGGAAGACAGGCGAATGGTAGATCGATTGATGAAGGGCCATGGGGTATGGGGGCGGGGGAGCCCGGGTTTTTTGTTGGTCGGAGGTTGCGTTATCCGCGGGCGTTTAGCAATTGGCTTCGGGATTCAATGAAACAATCTAATCAGCCATGAAGTCTGCATGATTTATGGGGACCTTTGGCCGAATTATCTCGTGGTTGTCGCACAAGCTCATCTTTGGCGCCGTCCTGGCCGTGGTCGCGCTGGCCGGGCTGGGCTTCTGGGTCTATTTCCGGGACCAGGTGGACTTCGACCTGCGCCGGCTGGAGATCGTCCGGGCCCTGACCGGCGAGACCGCCAAGCTCCGGGCGGCGCTGGCCGACGTCGAGGCCCGCATGGGCGCCATGCGGGCGGAGGTCTCGGCCCAGCAGGACCGGGCGGCCCAGGCCGCCAAGGTCGCCAAGGAACTCGAGAGCCTGGGCAGCGGTTTGAACCGCCTCACCACCGACTCCGCGCAGCTGCGCGAGAACGAGGAGCGCCTGGCCCGGATGCGGCAGATGCAGGCCGAGTCAGTGAAGCGGACGGCTGAATTGCAGGAGACCCTCAAGCGCACCCAATGGGAGAAGGACGGCCTGGAAATCGCGCTCGGCCGGATGCAGCTGCAGCTCAAGTCGGCCGAGGAGAACAAGTCCAAGGTCGTCCATTACGTCCGCGAGGCCTGGACCAAGCACGGTCCGTATGTGCTGCTGATCGTCGGCCTGTATTTCCTCGGGCCGCCGCTGGCCCGGATTTTTGCCTATGTGGTTTTCGCCCCGTTGGTCTCGGGCCGGGCGCCCGTGTTGCTGGGACCGGTGACGGAGGCCTTGCCGGAGATCACCACCAGCCGGTCGTCGATGGACCTGACGCTGGGGCCGGGCGACACGCTGTGGGTGAAAGAGAAATTCCTGCAGTCGTCGGACGAGGGGCTCAAGAAGCGGACCAAGTCGGTGCTCGACTGGGGCATGCCGCTCACCTGCGTGGCCGCCGGATTGACGGAGCTCGTCGAGATGCTAAACCGGACGAAGGACGTGACCTACCGGGCGACCTTCTCGAGCCAGGAGAACCCGAACACGGAGCTCGTGCTGGTCACCGTGCCGCCGGGTGCTTCGCTGGTGATGCGGCCGAGCTTCCTCGCCGGGGCGGTCGGGCTGGGCGGCGGCAAGGTGCGCATCCGGCGGCACTGGCGCTTGTTCACGATGCAGTCGTGGGTCACGGGGCAGTTCCGGTATTTCGAGTTTGTCGGCCCGTGCCGGCTGCTGGTCTCCGGCAGCCGCGGGGTGCGGGCGGAAGTGCTGACCGCCGACGCGGGCAACCCGTCGCCCGCCCGGCGCACGAACCAGGATGCCACGATCGGGTTTACCCCGGGGCTCGCCTACCGGCCGGTGCGGGCGGAGACCTTCTGGGCCTATTTCCGCGGCATGAACCCGCTGTTCGACGACCTGTTCGAGGGGGAGGGCGTGTTCCTTTGCCAGGAGACCTCGGCCAAGGGCCCGCAGGAGGAGGTCAGGAAATTCTGGGCCGGACTCCGGGGCGGGGTGCTGCGGATCTTCGGGCTGTAGCGTTCATTGGTCGGGGCGCTTGCCCCCAAGCGCCGGGCCGTTGAGGGCAACAGCCCCTACCGTTCGGCATTTCTTTGTCTTTTCGGTATTCTTGCATTCTCAATAGACGCCCATGTCCCTTTTCCAGCTGAAGTCCGATTACCAGCCCACCGGCGACCAGCCGGCGGCGATCGCCAAGCTGGTGCAGTCCTTCCGCGACGGAAACAAGGACCAGACGCTCCTCGGCGTGACGGGCTCGGGCAAGACCTTCACCATGGCGAACGTCATCGCGCAGCTCGACCGCCCGGTGCTGATCATCTCGCACAACAAGACGCTCGCGGCGCAGCTTTACTCCGAGTTCAAGGGTTTCTTCCCGGACAACGCCGTCGAATATTTCGTCAGCTACTACGACTACTACCAGCCCGAGGCCTACGTGCCGTCGAGCGACACGTTCATCGAGAAGGACTCGTCGATCAACGAGGAGATCGAGCGCCTCCGCATCTCCACGACCAGCTCGCTCGTGAGCCGGCGCGACGTGATCGTGGTGGCGAGTGTCTCGTGCATCTACGGCCTCGGCTCGCCCGAGGACTTCTCGGCGATGCGCATCGCGTTGACGCGCGGCGGCAGCTTCAACCGCAACAAGTTCCTCGAGCGGCTGGTCGAGAACCTCTACGAGCGGAACGACTACGAGCTGAAGCGCGGCGCGTTCCGCGTGCGCGGCGACACGGTCGACGTGATGCCGGCCTACCTGGAGCACGGCCTGCGGGTGGAATTCTTCGGCGACGAGATCGAGGCGCTGACCGAGTTCGAGCCGGTCAGCGGCGCCGTGCTGCGCAAGATCGAGCAGTTCGACCTTTATCCCGCCAATCAATACGTGACGACCAAGGGCCGGCTCGACCACGCCATCGCGGCGATCAAGGCCGAGCTCGACGAGCGCGTGGCCTTCTTCGAGAAGAACCAGCAATACCTCGAGGCCCAGCGCATCCGCATGCGGACGAACTACGACCTTGAGATGTTGCAAGAGATGGGGTTCTGCAGCGGCATCGAGAATTACTCGGCCCACCTCACCGCCCGGAAGCCGGGCGACCGGCCGTTCTGCCTGATCGATTTCTTTCCGAAGGATTTCCTGCTGATGGTGGACGAGAGCCATGTGAGCATCCCGCAGATCGGCGGCATGTATAACGGCGACCTTGCCCGCAAGAAAACGCTCGTGAACTTCGGCTTCCGGCTGCCTTCGGCGCTCGACAACCGCCCGCAGAGCTTCGCGGAGTTCCAGTCCATCACCGGCCAGACGCTTTATGTGTCGGCCACGCCGGCGCCGTTCGAGCTGGAGCGTTCCAAGGTCATTGCCGAGCAGGTCATCCGGCCGACCGGCCTGCTCGACCCCGAGATCACGCTGCGGCCCACGAAGGGCCAGGTGGAGGATCTGATCGGCGAGTGCCGCAAGGCGGTGGAGCAGGGCGAGCGCGTCCTGGTGACCACGCTGACGAAGCGGCTGTCCGAGGACCTGACGACCTTCATGCGCGAGTCCAAGATCCGCGTGGAATACCTGCACTCCGACATCGACGCCCTGGAGCGCGTCGAGATCCTGCGCAACCTGCGGCAGGGCAACTTTGACGTGCTTATCGGCATCAACCTGCTCCGCGAGGGCCTCGACCTGCCCGAGGTGGCGCTGGTCGCCGTGCTCGACGCGGACAAGGAGGGCTTCCTGCGCAGCGCCACCAGCCTGATGCAGACGGCAGGCCGCGCCGCGCGCCACGAGAAGGGCCGGGTCATCTTCTACGCCGACGTGGTCACCGAGTCCATCCGTCGGACCGTGGACGAGGTCACGCGCCGCCGCGCCAAGCAGCTGGCCTACAACGCCGAGCACGGCATCACCCCACGGAGCGTGAAGCGCGGCGTCCAGGCCAGCCTGCACACCTATGACGGCAGCGGGAACGACGCGGTGGCGGCTGTGGCCGAGTCGGCCGACGACGTGGCGGCGGTCATCGCCGAGCTGGAGGACGACATGCAGGAGGCGGCCAACAAGCTCGAGTTCGAGCGCGCCGCGCTGCTGCGCGACCAGATCAACTCCCTGAAATCGGGCGATTTTAAGGGCACCGGCCGGAAGGAACCGGCCTATCCGGCCAACAAGAAGCGCCGTCCCAAATAGCCGGCAGCCGCGGGGCAGCAGGGACGCTCAGTTCGAAGGCGCGCGCGCGCCCGCTCCGGTCGCCATCTCCAGTTCCCGAAGGTCGCCATTTTTCTTGTGGCTGTTGAGAACGTCGGCCTTGGTGCGAACCTTGCGGGGCATCAGGCTGCCGGTATCGTAAACGAGAACGTAGTCGACGCCTTCGACTTCCTTTTTCGCCTCGGCCTTGGGGGTTGTATTGCAGGCGCCCAGAAAGCCGGACAAACTAAGCGCGATAAGCAGCGTGACGAGACGGCAGGCTGGTTTCGTGTTCATGCAGGTGTGTGGGGCGAAGCATGCGTCCCCGGCCCGGCGGGGCAATCCTGGAATCTGCGCGAGGCAGCATCACTCCGGCAGCGAGTCACCGCCGCCGCCGCTCTGCCGGCACTCGTTCATGACTCGCAGCCAGATTTCGCGCATGTCGAAAAGGCGCGGCATCGCGTATTCGCGGTAGCGCATCGCCAGCGGGGTCTCGGCCACGTCGGGCTGGCTGAGGCGGGCGAGGGTCAGGTTGAGCTCGCGCAGGGCGCGCTTGAAGAGGCACACGGCGAGCGTGTAGTCGCCCATCTCGAGCGCCTGCACGGCCTGCAGCGCCTGCTCGTTGCCGCGGTAGAGCAGCGCCTGCAGCGTGATGCCGAGGGCGGCGGGCACGCGGTCCGGTTGGGCCGCCACGCGCTCCCAGTGGGCCAGGAGGCTGACGTAGAGGGCGCGGGTCGAGATATAAACCGGGTTGCGGTGCAGCGTGTAGGGATCCCAGTCGCCGTCGAAGGCGTCGTCGTCCTCGTCGTCCTTGTCCTCCTCGGCGGCCGGGCTCTCGGGCGTCTCGGCCAGCTCCCAGCCCATGCGACGGGCGGCCTCGTCGACGCGGTCGACCGCCTCGGGCAGCTGGTCGTAGTGCTTGATATAATCGCGGACCGCCGATTCCTGCGTGTCCAGATACTTCTGCCAATCCAGCTCGGTCCAGGCGAGCTCGCCGCGGTCTTCCCAGTCGTTATCGAACAACCCGTCGGAATCAGAATTGGTCATGTAATGAAGGCGCCTTGCGGCGTCAGCCCCGACAGTGCTTAGACCATGCCCGCTGGCAAATAAAATTCCGGTGCCAGCCCGGCGGAGGTTGGGGTTGAATCGTGCGCCGGGCCGGTTTTTCTCGGGCCATGACGGAAGTGCATCATGTCACGGTCTTTTTCACGGGACGGGTGCAGGGCGTGGGCTTCCGCTACCAGGCATTGCAGGTGGCCAAGGGCTTCGAAGTATCGGGTTTTGTCATGAACCTGCCGGACGGCCGGGTGCAGCTGGAGGCGGAGGGCGCGGCGGCCGAGGTGCGGGATTTCGTCATTGCCGTCCGCGAGCGGATGGAAGGATATGTCCGCAAGGTCGAACAGACCGAGACACAGCGGGCCGCAAAGTTTAAGGGTTTTTCCATCCGTTGATTCCGTCCGCCGAGGCCCCCTGGGCCGTTGAGCTAGCAGGTTTCCGCAAGTGCTTCCGCCCGTCCTGGTCCGGTCGGGTTGTCTGCGCGGTCGAAAGCTTGTCCCTGCGGCTTGCCCCCGGTCAGGTGCTCGGGTTGCTCGGGCCCAACGGATCCGGCAAGAGCACGACGCTCAAGGCGCTGGCGGGCCTGCTCGCGCCGACCGCGGGCCAGTGTTTGGTCTGCGGGCATCCCGCCGGCAGCGATACCGCCCGCGGGTTGGTCGGCTACCTGCCCGAGGCGCCGGTCTTCGCCCCGTATCTCACGGGCCGCGAATTCCTGGCTTACTGCGCGGGACTTAGCGGCGTGCCCGCGGGGCGCGTGACCGAGGTGCTGGGCTGGAGCGGCCTGGCCGATGTGGCGGAGCGGAGGCTTTCGGCCTGTTCCCGGGGCATGGTCCAGCGGATCGGCCTGGCGCAGGCGGTGCTGCACGGGCCCGCGGTGGTGCTGCTCGACGAGCCGGTGGGCGGGCTCGATCCGGAAGGGCGCCTGCTGCTCGCCCGGCTGATCCGGGACCTGGCTGCGCGCGGCACGGCGGTCGTGTTCAGCTCGCACTTGCTGGACCAGGCGGAGGAGCTGTGCGACCAGATCGCCATCCTTGGCCGGGGCAGGTTGCTGGCGGCGGGGACGCCGGCGGAACTGCTCGGCGCCCGGCCGGACACGCCCCCGCGGTGTTCGCGCCTGGAGCAATTGTATCTGGAAAAGCTGCGCCGGCATGAATGAGCCGCGCCACCACGGGATCGCGCCGGCGGTGCGGCGGCTCCGGCTCCTCGCGGGGCACACGCTCGGCGAGGCGCTGCGGATGCGGCTGGCCCTGCTGCTCGCGGCCATGGCGGCTCTGCTGGTGCTGGGTTCGCTCTGGCTGCGGGTGTTCAATTTTGGGACGGCGGAGCTGAAGTTCATCGGCGACCTCGGCCTCGGGGCGATCGGGCTGGCCGGCACGCTGCTGGCGGCGCTGGCCACGGCGCAGCTGTTCTTTGCCGACCTCGCGGTCGGCGCAGCGGCCTGCGTGCTGACGCGGCCCGTGCGCCGCTGGGAGTATGTCGCGGGCAAGCTCGGGGGCGTCGCCGCGCTGCTCGCCTTGTTCACCGCGGCGATCGGCGGGTTGCTGGCGGGATTGTTGCTGTGGCGCGGCAGCCAGCTCGGCGCGGTGCCGGTGATCCTGCCCGTGCTGCTCAGCGCCTGCGCGCTGCAGTGGATGAAATTCACCGTCGTGGCGGCGATGACGCTGTTCTTCTCCAGCTACGCCGGCTCGGCGCTGTTCGCGGGCTGTGCGGGCCTGCTGGGCGCGGTGGTCGGGCATCTGCGGCCGTTCGCCGCGGGCGGAGCGATGGACTGGTTGAGGGTCTGGCCGAACCTCGCGCGGTTCGACGCCGAGGCGCTGCTGGCTTCCGGCCAGCCCCTGGCCGGATCCCTATTGCTCAGCCTCACGGGCTATTGGGCGGTTTGCATGCTTTTGTTCGTCGGACTGGCTTCCTATGCATTCAAGCATCGCGAATTCTAGCCTGGTGGCGCGGCTGCTTCCCGCGGTCACGCTGCTCGCCGGAGGCTGCCTGTTGCGGACGTTGGAGCCGCCGGCCCCGGCGGGCCTGCGCGGCGAGCAGATGGCAGTGCTCGCGGGGCAGGGCGGCCTGCCGGCCGTGCTCGGGGGCCTGCGGTCGGCGGTGGCGGGAGGCTTCTGGCTGCGGGCGAATCTGGCGTGGGAGCGTCGCGACGCCGGGGCCATGACGGCCTTGCTCGAGCTGACGGTGGCGGCAGACGAGCGCCCGGCCTATTTCTGGCTCAACGGGGCGCGCATGCTGGCCTATGATGTGCCGGAGTGGCTGCCCGTCGCGGCCCCGGTCGTGGTCCGGCAACAGGTCAGCGAGGTGCAGGCGCAGCGGGCGCTCGATTTCCTGGCCAAGGGACTGCGGTGGCACGGGGCCGATGCCGACTTGTATGTCGAGCAGGCCAACATCCATCTGCGCCGGCGCGGCGACCTCGAAAGCGCCGCGCGTTGTTACCGCCTTGCGGCGGAACAGCCGGGCGCACCCCATTACGCGGCGCGCCTGCATGCCGAGCTGCTCCTCGCTCTCGGGCGGCCGAGGGAGGCGCTGGCCTGGCTTCGGCAGGCCTTGCCGGCATTGCCCGCCGACGACCCGGCGGCCCGGAGGGACGTGGTGCAGGCGCGAATTCGGGAACTGGAGGGGCAACTCGCGGAGCGGTGACGATGCCTTTGACATGGCGGGCCGGGCCGCTTGGATTGCCGGCCACTTCATGCCTGCCGACCTCATCATCAACTGGCCCTATTTGCTCATTGCCCTGGCCATGCTCTGGTTTCCGCGGCAATGGCTCCGCACTGGCGCCCGGGTGCTGAAGAAGCGCCGCAAGCCCGACGGCGCGATGGAGCGCCTCGCTGGCATGGGCGCGCGCGACCCGGAGGACAAGTCCGTCCAGCCGGGCCGGGAGTTCGCCAATTTCCGCAACTACATCGACCTGTTCCGTGCGCTCGCTGGCGGCTACAGCCTTTCCCAGTTTGCCTTTTCGGCCGGCACCGAGCAGGCCGAAACAGCGGTGTTCGTCATCCAGTGTGTTGTCCTCCTCGCCGCCGTGCTGATCCAGTCCGTCCGCTACGACGGCCGGTTGAGCTTCTTTGCGCCGATCTTCTATTTTGTGGGGATGAGCGTGGGCGCCAGCGGGCATTACACGGGACTGTTTGCCTTCGCCCTGGTGCTGGCGATCAACCCGGTCATTCCGAATCCTCGCATGTTCCTCACGGCCTACGGTCTGCTGCTCCTGCCGTTCGGCCTGGTGTTTGGCGCGCCCCGTGACCTGCTCGCGGCGAACGCCGCGCTGATCCTGCTGCCCCCGTTGCTGAGCCTGTTGTCCAAGCGGCCGCTGGTCATCTTCACCAAAAAGGCGAAGACCGCGGCCACGCCCTCCGCCTGATGGGGCCGTTCGCATGGCGTCACTGGACCGAGGCGGCGCGACCGAAGACGCTGCCGGCGGCCGTGATTCCCGTCCTCGTCGGCACGGCACTGGCGGCCGCGCACCGGACGGCCGATTATGGCAAGGCCGCCATCTGCCTGCTGTTCGCCCTGCTGGTGCAGATCGGGACCAACTTCGCCAACGACTATTTTGACTTTGTGCAGGGCGCCGACACGCCGGCGCGCGTCGGCCCGCGCCGGGCCGTGGCGGCGGGCCTGATCGCGCCGCGGACCATGCTGGCCGCCACGTGGCTGGTGCTGGGCCTCGCCTTTCTTGTGGGCCTGCTGCTGGTGCGCGAGGGCGGCTGGATCCTGCTGCCCATCGGGATCGTCAGCATTCTCTGCGCGATCGCCTACACCGGCGGACCGTTCCCGCTGGGTTACAACGGGCTCGGCGACGTGTTCGTCTTTGTCTTCTTCGGCCTCGTGGCCGTGGACACCACCTTCTACGTGCAGGCCGGGGGCCTGGCGCCGGACGCGACCTCGTGTGCGGCGGCCATCGGCCTGCTGGCGGCGAACATCCTGGTCGCGAACAATTATCGCGACGTGGAGACCGACGCCCGCGCCGGCAAGAAGACCCTGGTGGTGCGCTTCGGCCGGAAGTTCGCCATCTGGCAATACGGGCTGTCCCACCTCGTGGCGCTGCTGTGCCCGGCGGCGCTGATCATTTATGGCTACGGCTGGCCGGTGTTGCTGCCGCTGGTGCTGGCGCCCTGGGCGACGAGGCTGACGCACCGGCTGGCGGCGTCTTGCGAGCCGGCGGAGCAGATCGCCCTGCTCGGCAGCACGGCGAAATATCTGGCGGCGTTCGGCGCGCTCCTGAGCGCGGGGTTGGTGCTGGGCCGGTAGGGGCATCCCGCGGGGCTGATGGCCCCGCCGCAAAAGAAAACGGCGCTCGAACGAGCGCCGTGGCAGAAAGGAGATCGAAGCCGGTCCTCAGATCTTGCCGGCGAGCTTCGCCTTGAGCGAGGCCTTGTCCATCATGCCGACGAACTGCTCGGCGAGCTGGCCGCCCTTGAAGAGCAGCATGGTCGGGATGGCGCGGACGCCGTATTGCGCGGCGAGGTCGCCGTTGTCGTCGACGTTGACCTTCGCGATCTTCAGCTTGCCGTCGAGCTCGGTGGCGAGCTCGTCCAGGATCGGGGCGATGGCCTTGCAGGGGCCGCACCACGGGGCCCAGAAATCCACGAGGGTGGGAGTGGTGCTGGCGACGGCGGCAGCGAAGGTGGCGTTGTCGAGGTGGGCGATTTTGTCGGACATGGCGGGGGAGTTAAGTTGGGGAGCGGGAAAAGGCAAGCCGGGGGCGGGAGCGGCGGGTTAAATCCATGTCACCGCGGCGTGGACTTGTGGATGATCTCGGCGAGTTCCTGCGGCTCGACGGCCTGGAGGGCCTTGCCGCGGCTCTTGAGTTCCTCGAAGGTCTTGATGACGGTCTCGGTCATCCGGGTGTGGGTCTCGTCGGAGCCGCCGACGATGGTGAACTGCTCGGCCTGGGTGAGGCGCTTGTGGCCGTCCGAGTTGTCGAGGCCGAGGCCCAGCAGGTGGGCGGACTTAGCTTTGCGGCGGCGGGGAGTCTTCTTCATCTGAAACGGGCACCGTGTTCGGGTCGGCGGGAGTTTCAAGCGGGATTTCCTCCACGGCGGTGCAGAGGATGTCGGTGAAGGCCTCGGTCTGCTGCAGCTGCAGCTTCTTGAGGCGGGTCAGCTCGAGCACGGCGAGGAAGGTGGCGACGAGGCGGCGCAGCGTGATCTTGCCGGGGAAGAGGGCGGAGAAGACGAAGGACTTCTCGGTCTTGATGCGCTCGAGCACGTATTCCATCTGGTCGGCGACCGTCACCTGCTCGGCGTGGATCTCGCCGACGACGAGCTTCTCGGCGAGGCGGCGGAGGACGAGGTTGAAGGAGTTCCAGAGGTCGATCCGGTCGACGTGCTTCAGCGGGCGTTCGGAGGCGGGGGCGAAAGCCGAGGCGGAGCGGCCGAACTGGTTCTGGGCGTCGAGCGACATCTGGCCCAGGTTGCCGGCGGCCTCCTTGAACTTCTTGTATTGCAGGAGCTGGTGGACGAGCTCCCAGCGCGGGTCGAGGTCGTCCTCCTCGGCGTTGGGGTCGATGGCCTGCTGGTGCTTGGGCAGGAGCATCCGGCTTTTGATCTCCATCAGGGTGGCCGCCATGACGAAGAACTCGCCGGCCACCTCGATCTGGAGCTCCTTCATCGCGTAGATGACGTCCAGATACTGCTTGGTCACCGTCGAGATGGGGATGTCGTAGATATCCAGCTCGTTCTTCCGGATAAGGAAGAGGAGCAGGTCCAGGGGACCCTCAAAGACGGGCAGTTTGATGCGATAATCAGCTTCGGCGACCACGGGGCGAGTCGAGGGGGCGGCGGGGCGGCCTGCAACCGGAAAAACCGGTGAAGCCGAGATTCTCCCGGCGTGGATGGCGACCGCTTTGGGCTCGTCCCTCCGGGATGGGGCCGCCAGCTTTGCGGCCATCCTGATGGAGCGTCTCAAATCAATCCTGGGCATGCCGGCGGCGGACGTTTCCCGCCCGGTCCGCTGGTTTTTGCTGGGCTTGATGTTGGCCTACGTGCTGGCCGGGGCCCTGGTGATGGACCGCTGGCAGCAGCGGGGCGGCCAGTCACTCCGGCAACTGGGGTTCGGTTACGGCGTGTTGATCGCGGCGATCGAGGACACCGGCCAATACCGGGTGCCGGCGGGCGTGCATTATCCCGGCGTGGCGTTCAGTGCGCACCGACTGCCGTTCATCCCGTATTTCCTGATCGCCCTGCAGGACCTGCTGGGCGACGACCTGCGCCGGGTGGCCCTGGCCAAGTGTCTGCTCTTCGGCGGCCTGCTGGTCGGGGCGGTGTGGCAGGTGTTGCGCACGGCGCGGACCCCACTCTGGGGAGTGCTGTTGCTGCTCGGGATCGTGCTGACCATGCCGCGGTGGCTGTTGAACGTCTTCGAGGTTGGCCTGGAAGAGGGCTACAACATCACGGTCCTCGCCCTGCTGTTCGCCCTGCTTTGGTTCAGCGGCGCGGCGGAGCGGGCGCGGCTGGGGTGGGCACTGCTGGCCGGCGGGCTGCTGGTGCTCCTGATTTTCCTGAAAAGTTCGATGATCTATTGGTGCCTGACCGTGCCGGTCCTGGTTTGGCTGCGGCAACGGGACACGAGGGCGGCGGTGATCATGCTGGCCCTGGTGGTCGCCGGACTCTACGGCCTGGCGGATTTCAACCGCCGGCATGCGGGGCGTTTCACGACCGGCTCTTCGTGGGAAGGCTGGAACCTCTACAAGGGCAACTGCGAGCATTCGAAGGAGCTCTATCCGCCCTACAGCCTTGATATCCTCGATTACGAGGGAAAGGTCGTGGCGGACCGCCCGCTGCTGGACGAGTGGGACCACAGCACCTATTTCAAGCAGCGGGCGGTGGCGTTCATCAAATCGCATCCCGGCGAGTTTCTCGAGCTCGTGGGGCGGAAGGCCTGGATCTTCTACGGCGAGGTGCGGGCCTCGGGCCTGGCCGAGCGCGGCGAGTCGCGGTATGCTCGCCCGGTTTATCTGGCCCAGATCCCGTGGATGCTGGCCTTTCGCGTGATGCTGTGGGCCGCCGTCCTGCTGGCGCTGCAGACGCTCTGGCGGTCGCCGTGGCGCTCGGATGCTGCGCAGGTGGCGCTGACCTACCTGGTTTTCCTCTTCCTCTACTCGGGCTTCCACCTGGTGGGCTTCGCCTACGAGCGGCATGTCATGGCGGTGGTCATGCCTACGGCCCTCTACCTCCTGCGGCGCTGGAGCGAGCAGGCCCGCCTCGCGGCGCCGGACGGTCCCGCTTCCGGCGCCGCCTAGGCGAAGGCCCCGCCCGGGGTTTTGATCAGGTAGTCCGCACCGATCCGCTGGGGCGGGTTGTGCGCGCTGACCGGGAAAAATTCATAACCCAACGGCCGCAGCAACTCCTCGGTGCCGGCTGTCTCCTGCGGGCTGTGAAAACCCATGAGGATGACGGGTCGCATGCGCCGGATGCTCTCGATCGCCCCGCGCAGGGCGCGGTGCCCGTGGCCCTCCACGTCAATCTTGATGAAATCCGGGGCGCGGATCTCCCCCCGGGCGACGAGATCGTCCATCCGGTAGGTTTGCACGGATATGGTCGGTGATTTTCCGGTGAGGACCTCGCCGTCGTAAGGCAGGTGCACGGTGGTGTCGCCGGCATGCAGGTCGCTGGAAAAGGCGGTCGTGCCGGTCACGTCCGAGACGGCGCCCCGGATCACCTTCAGCCAGGGGAGGCCGTTCATCCGGTGGTGCCGTTCCAGCCGCGCGCAATTGGCGGGGAACGGCTCCATCGCCAGGACCTGGCCGCCGGGGCCGGTGCGCCGGGCCAGGCCGATGCTATAGTAGCCGTAATGGGCGCCGAGGTCCCAGCAGACCTTGCCGGTGAGGTCACCCAGGCCGTTAATGGCGCGCTCGACCTCGGGTTCATAGCCGCCCCGCCAGTAGGCGCTCCACGGATAAAGCGTCCAGCGGGCCCCGGCGGGAAATCCCCGCCGCACGCGCACCGGGAGATACTGCAGTCCGGTGACCCGGAGCAGCGCGGCGGCTGCCTGTTGGACGGTGGTCTTGATCATTGGGATAATTTCTCCGCGATCTCCTCGAGCGGGTAGGTGATGATCTCGGCGAGCGTGGGGTGATACCACGGGGCGCGCAGCATGTCGCGCACGGTGGCGCGCATGGCGAGGGGCGCGGAAAACGCGTGGATGAGCTCGCCGGCGTCCTTGCCGACAATCTCGGCACCGAGGATGCGGCCGCGCTTGGGCTCGGCGATGACCTTCACATAGCCGTAGTTGGCCTCCATCAGGATGGACTTGCCGTGGTCGTTGAACGGATAGGAGGCGGTCAGGTATTTGACGCCCGCCGCGTCAAGGTCGCGCTCGAGCCGGCCGATGGTGGCGAGTTGCGGGTCGGTGAAGACGACGTTGAGCAGGAGCGACCAGTCCACGGGCTTGAGTTTTTTCACCCGGGCGGCGTGACGGGCGGCGAGTTCGCCCTGGGCGATGGCGATGTGCACGATCTCATGCGGGCCGGAGCAATCCCCGCCGGCGTAGATGTGGCTCGCGCTGGTCTGCTGCCAGCGGTTGATGATGATCTGGCCGTCCGGGCGGGTCTTCACGCCGGCGGCCGCCAGATTGAGGCCGCCGGTGTTGGGTTCGCGGCCGAGCGCGTTGAAGAGGTGCGCGGCGCGCCGGGTGACGAGCTTGCCGTTGTGCTGGAATTTCACCGTGGCGCCGTGCTTGTCCGTGGTGACGGACTGTAGCTTGGTGTCAGTGAAGAGTCCGATGCCTTCGTCGCGGAAGGCCTGTTGCACGATGCAGGACGCGTCGTCGGAATGGTCGCGCAGGATGTTCGGGCTGCGCTGCACGAGGGTGACCTTGGTGCCCATGCGGCTCAGATACTGCGCGAGTTCGCAGGCGACGATGCCGCCGCCGAGCACGATCACGCTTTTGGGCAGGAAATCCAGGTCGAGCACGTCGTCGCTGGTCCAGGTTTTCGCCTCCTTCAGGCCGGGCACGGGCGGGACGCTGACCTTGGAGCCGGTGCCGATGAGGAAGTGCCGGCCGCGGAGCTGGCGGCCGTCGGACAGCTCCACCGTGTGCGGATCGAGGAAGCGCGCGTGGGAGCGATACAGGTCGAAGTTGCCACCCTCCAGTGCGTCCACCCGGTAGCGGGCAAAGTCGGCGATGATCCGCCTCTTGCGGGCATGCACGGCCTTCATGTCGGCGCGCGCACCTGTGACCTTCAGGCCGAACCGCTCCGCGTGGCGGGCATGATGGAGGACCTCGGCCGCATAGATGAGGGTCTTCGAAGGCATGCAGCCGCGTAGGATGCAGAGTCCGCCGAGCTGCTTCGCGCCGTCGATGACGGCGACACTTTGGCCGAGGCCGGCAGCCACCCGCGCGGCGTTGAAGCCGGCGCTGCCGCCGCCGAGGCAGATGAAGTCGTAGGTTTTCAAGGAAGGGGGTCGGGTTGGCGGTGGTAAACGGTCACGTCGGCGACCGTTTCACCCCGCGCATAGAGCCGGAGCGAACCTCCGTCATAGTCGGTCCCGGTGCCGGAGGGCAGCAGCAACGTGCGGAAATAACCCCGGGCGATCAGGCCGCCGACGCCGTCGTGCTCGAAGGCGCGGCCGGCGGCGCGGTCCAACCCGTAGTTGAATGCGATCACGAGGGGCGGCGAGCCGGGGTTGAGCCAGGGCAGGTTCAGGTTGGTGCGGCTGGCGAAGCGCGGCTCGGGCTGGCGTTGCCAGACGGACCACACGGCGGCGAGTTCCCTGGTTTGGCGGGTGAGGTCGATATTGCCGGCCTGCCCGGAAAGCACGAGCGCCTGCAAGCCGGCCGCGAGGCCCAGGCCGGCCGCGACCAGTCGCGGGCAGGCGAGGGGGGCGATCAGACCGGCGGTGAGCAGGGACAGCATGAGCAGGGTGGTGAAGTAGTAATTCGTAGAGGCGCCCATTTTGCAACTGGCCGCAAAGGCCAGGGGGGCCGCGACCAGCAGGCCGAGCGTGCCCAGCAGAAGGGCGTCCCGCGCCAGGGGCGAGGCCGCGGCGGCAGGGCGCGCCCTGAAGCGGAGCCAGAGCGCGCCCGACAGCAGGAGCCAGAGCGGGGCGGTTTTGACGAGCATGTCGCGCAGGGTATTGAGGCCGAGGGCAAACGAATAGACGTTCGTGGTGACTGTGCCGCGGAAGGCCGCGCGGTAGCCGGGGCCGAGCAGCGCGAAGGTGGCGAGCCACAGGCAGACGCTCACAGCGGCAAGTCCCGCGGCCGGACGCCATTGGCGGCGCCACAGCAGGTAGAGGAACGCGCCGCCGAGCCCACAAAAGTAGATCTGCTTGCAGGACCAGGCGCCGTAGAAGAGCAGGCCGGCGAGCAGGGCCGACCCCAGCGGGTGGGTGCGATGGCGCAGCAACAGCAGCAGCATGGCCGCGGTCTCTAGGCCCAGGGCCCAGACGTCTGGCCGCAGGGTGTGCGCCCACCAGCCGACCAGCGGACCGAAAAAGACAAAGGACGCCAGGGCGGCGGCGATGAGATTCTGGCCGCCGAGCACCCGGCGCAGCAGCCAGAAGAGAACCGCGGAGCCGGCCAGGGCGCCCGCGGCGGTCGTGAGCCGGCCCGCGAGCGGGATGATCGAGGCATCATGGCCCAGCCTGACGGCCGCGCCCACGGGGACGGCATAGCCCGCGTAGAAGAGCCAGTTGAAGTAGGCGGACGCGTAGGGCATCCGGGTCACGTCCGCGTAAACAGGCTGGCCATGGATCGCGCGCCAGAGCGCGAAAAAACTTTCCTCCTCGCAGCCGGAGGTGAGGGCGACGCCCGGGGCTTCGGCCGCCGCCCGGACCGCGGCGTGGCCGCGGCGCACAAAGACTGCCGTCGACAACACGAGGCATGCCAGGGCGGCTGCGAACGCCAGCCGGTGCCAGGTTTCCGCGGCGCGGGGAAGCGGGACCGAAGGGGGGAGGGCGGGCGGCACGCTAGCGGCCCTTGCCAAACAGCATCACGTGGATGGTTTTCAGCACGATGGAGGCATCGAGCACGAAGGAAAAATAGCGGATGTAGTAGAGGTCGTATTCCAGCTTGCGGAGCGTGTCCTCGAGATTGGCGCCGTAGGGATAGTTCACCTGGGCCCAGCCGGTGATGCCGGGCTTGACCAGGTGGCGGAAGTGATAGCAGGGGATCTGCTTCTCGTATTCCTCGACGAGCCGCACCCACTCGGCCCGCGGGCCGATCAGGCTCATGTCGCCGATGAGGACGTTCCAGAGCTGCGGCACCTCGTCGAGCCGGCTGGCACGCAGGAAGCGGCCGAGACGCGTGATGCGGTTGTCGCCCTTCTGGGTGTAAGCGTCGCCACCGCCGCCGTCGGCACGCATGGTGCGGAGCTTGATGATGTCAAACAGCACGCGGTTCCGGCCGACGCGCGGCTGGCGGAAGAAAACAGGCCCGCGGTCATCGAGCCAGATGGCCAGGGCCACCAGCGGAAGGAAAGGCAGGGCCAGCAGCAGGCCGAGGGCGGAGAGGAAGATGTCGCTGATGCGTTTCAACCGCTCGAACACCGGCTCGCGGGCGATTTGGAAGCCTTCCTGGAACAGCCACGTCTGGTTCAGGCGGTAGAGGGGGATCTTGCGCCAGTAGACCTCGTGAAAAAGCTCGAGCGTGTAGGTGGGCACGCCGGAAAAGTGAAGCTCCATGAGCTTCTGGGCCACGGCGGGCGGGAGTTCCTGGCTGGTTTCGCGGAGGATGATGGCGTCGATGGACCCCTCGTATTCGTCGAGATAATGCACCACGTCGCCAAACGGCGGGGCCGAGGCGCCGCTGGGCCGCGGCGCACGGCCGCGGGCAAAGGTCTCATGGGTGGCGTAGAGGACGGACTGCTGCATGCCCGACTTGCGGCACTCCTCCTTGAAGGCGACGCAGCTTTCCGGGCTGCCGAGGAAGAGGAAATATCGCTGCTGCTTCCGGGCCTGCGAGCGCTGGTAGAGGAAGCGCCGGTAGCTGAGGGTGACGGGAATCAGCAGCAGGCAGGTGAAGCTGATCACCAGCCGGCTGACCTGGAGGGCAAAACCCGCCGGGATGAACGCGTAGGTGAGCAGCAGGATGAACAGCAGCACGAAGACCAGCGCGATGGCGTGCAGGCTGGTGTAGGTCACCGACATCATGTCGGTGCGCGCGTTGTAGCCGTCGATCAGGTAGATCGCGAGGAAGTGCATCACCACCGGCAGGGTCAGGGGCAGGAGGATGACCCCGTCCCACTTGATGATGCCCCAGAGCCAGGCCACCGCGTTGAACGCCACGACCACGGCGAGCGCGTCGAGGAACACCAGCGCGTAGGTGATGGTTCTTCCTTGGGTCATGGCAGGTGCATTACGTGGGGGTTTTCACCCAAAGCAAACTGAACTTACGGCCCTGATGCCGTCTGGCGGAGGATTTCGTCCCAGCGGGCGAGGGCGGCGGCAAAGGTGAACTGGCGTTCGTAGACCGCCCGTGCGTTCCGGCCGAGTTGCGCCCGGTGCGCGGCGTCCGCCTGCCACGCCCCAATGGTGGCGGCCAGGCGTTCGCCGTCACCCGGTCCCACCGCCACGCCGCATGGTGTGCTCGCGAGCAGTTGTGCGATTTCACCGTCAGGCGGCCCGACGAATAGCACCGGCCGGCCGGCCGCGAGCACTCCGGCCAGCTTGCTCGGATAGACCAGCCGGGCGAACCCCGGCTTGAGTGTCACCAACTGCGCATCCGCCGCCGCGAGCGCCGCCGGCAGGTCGGCGCTGCTTTCGGGCGGCTTCTGGCGGAGGTTTTCGTGTCCGCGGGCCCGGGCGGCGGCGCTGACT
>JAYRXZ010000054.1:0-21762 GCA_041917235.1 Lacunisphaera sp.
CCTGTTCAACCTCGAGGACAACCTGCTGATGTTCTTCACCGGCTACTCCCGCTCCGCCTCGGCGATCCTGAAGGACCAGAACGACAAGTCGAAGAAGAACGACTCCGCGATGCTCGACAACCTGCACTTCACGAAGGATCTCGGCTACCAGTCGCTCGCCGCGCTCGAGGGCAGCAACCTCGAGGAGTTCGCCCGGCTGATGGACGTCCACTGGCAGCGCAAGAAGACCCGGAGCTCGGGCATGAGCAACGACCGCATCAACGAGTGGTATGACCACGCCATGGCGCACGGCGCCCTCGGCGGCAAACTCATCGGCGCCGGCGGCGGCGGCTTCCTGATGTTCTACGCCGCGGACAAGACGAAGCTCCGCCACGCCATGCGCGAGAAGGGCCTGCAGGAGGTCCGCTTCCGCTTCGACTTCGAGGGCACCAAGGTCGTCGCCCAAAATTAGCGCCGGATGCTGTTCACCACCTATTGGTTCGTCATTTTCGTGGTGATCTTCTTCCCGGTTTACTGGGCGGCCCGGTGGCCCGTGGCGCGGCGTTGGTGGCTGCTCGCCGGCTGCGCCGTCTTCCATTATCACTTCGCCGGCCCGGCCGGCATGCTGCCGGTCATCGTGCTCGGCACCGTCACCTACCTCGCGGGCCTTTCCCGCCGCCGCCTCTTCTGCGGGCTGGCCATCGCCCTGGCGGTGCTGGCGCTGGTCTTCTACAAATACACGCTTTTCCTCAGCCAGGGCGTGGTCGCGCTGGTCTCCCCGGAACTTGCCGCCCGGGCCGCGGCACAGGCGGGCCGCTGGCTGCCCGCCCTGCCGCCGCTGGGCATCAGCTTCTTCGTCTTCGAGTTCGTGCACTACCTCGTCGAGGTCTACCGGGGCGGCGACCCCATCCGCCGGCCGGCGGACTTCGCGCTGTTCAGCATCTTCTTCCCCTCGCTGGTCGCCGGCCCGATCAAGCGCTACGCGCAGTTCATTCCCAGCCTGCACGAGGGCGTGGCGCGCGCCGGGTTCGACGACGTCGCCGCCGGGGCCCGGCGCATTGCCCTCGGTTTCCTGAAGAAGGTGGTGCTCGCGGACAACCTCACGCTGGTCATCAACCACTACACGAATGACTTTGCGACCCTCGCCCCGCTGGAGGCCTGGGGCCTCTTTGCCGCCATCGCCGCCCGCATTCTGTTCGATTTCAGCGGCTACAGCGACATCGCCATCGGCCTCGCCCGCATGATGGGCGTGGTGCTGCCGGAAAACTTCCGCTGGCCCTATGCCGCGACCGGCCTCCAGGATTTCTGGCAGCGCTGGCACATCTCGCTCAGCAGCTGGATCCGCGACTACGTCTACATCCCCCTGGGCGGAAACCGCCACGGGGCGGCGCGGAAGCTTTTCAACGGTCTCGCGGCCTTCGCCCTGTGCGGTATCTGGCACGGTCCCGCCTGGAATTTCGTGCTGTGGGGCCTGTGGCACGGGCTGGGCCTGGCGGTGCAGTCCTCCTACCAGACCTCCCTCGGCCCGGCCGGCCGGGCCATTGCGTGGGTCTTCGATTTCCTGCCTTTCCTGGGCTGGCTGCTCACCTTCCTGTTCGTGGGCTTCGGCTGGCTGCTGTTCTTCCATCCGGTCGACCAGGCTTGGGCGATGGCGGCCAAGCTGCTTTCGTTCAACTGAACCATGAAACTCACCCGCCTCAACGCCGTGGGACTGCTGGCCGGAATCGCCGCCGGCTTCGCCCTCGCCGTGTTGCTCGGTTTTCAGGCCTCCCGCTACAGCAAGCCGTCGAACTTCGTCCGCTTCCAGCAGTGGACCAACCCGCAGGGCAATTTCTTTCCCCCGTTCCGGATGCTGGAGCACCTGGCGCTCAGCCGGTGGCAGCCCGGCCAGACCGTGGTGATCGTCGCGGGCAATTCGATCCTCAACGGCCTGTCCCAGCCCCAGCCCGAGATCTGGAGCCGGCGGCTGCAGGAGACGCTCGGGGCGGAGAAATACGTGGTGGTGAACCTTTCGTTCAATGGGGCGAATCCCACCGACGCCGGTGCCCTGGTGGCCGAGTCCCTCGTGCGCCGGGGCGTCCCGGTGGTGCTGCTGGTCAACGACGCCACCACCCCGCCCATGCGGGCGACCGCGGGCATCTATGGCCGCTACTACTGGGAGGCGCAGGCCCAGGCGGCGCTGCTCCCCTACGCACCGCGCGAGACCGATCTCCGCCAATGGGAGGCGGCGCTGCCGCCCGCCGAGCGCGAAAAAGTGGCCGAACTGCGCCGCGCCGCCGCTTTGAACTCGCGGCTCTATTTCCAGGAGCTCTGGCATCATGCCGGCCTGCGCCACCTGTTCACGGTCTGGCATCCGCTCACGCGGTGGAATTTCTGGCGCCCGCGGGGCGAATGGCCCGATCCCGAGCGTGAACCTGCACCCGTGGAGGACAGGTTTCGCCAGAACCCCGGCATCGAGATGGAGATTGTCCGCAGCCAGGGCCTCGCTTACGGCCTGCGCGCCGCCGACGGCCGCTGGCAGTATAGTCCCGTCGCCGCCACCGACCTGCGGCGCCAAATCGAGGCCAGCTACCCCCCGCGCCTGCGCCCGCACATGCTGATGATCCTTTGCCAGAACGCCCCATTCTACCGTCGCCGGTTCACCCCTGACGAGCAGGCCCGCGACCTCGCCGTGTGGGCCGGCTGCGCCGACGTCTGGCGCCAGGCCGGCATCGCCTGCATCGTCAACGGGCTCGACTTCGAGGACGCCGACTACAACGACCGCACCCACCTCACCGCCAGCGGCGGTCGGAAACTCGCCGCCCGCGTCGCCGCGGAAATCCGCCGGTTGACTCCCGCCTCCCCCGCCCCATGAACCCGGATCCACGCCCCCGCACCCTCGCCAGATTCCTGCTGCATGTCGGCTTGGGTCTCGTGCTCGGCTTCTTTTTCCACTACCTGCTCTATCGGTTTTACCTGCCCGTCGAACCGTTTATCTACGTCGCCTTCTAACCCCATGGAACCGTCCCAACTGCCCGTCGCGCTGCTCGCCGGCGGCCTGGCCACCCGCCTGCGGCCCATCACGGAAAAAATCCCGAAGCTCCTCGTCGAGGTCGCGGGCGAGCCGTTCTTCTCGCACCAGCTGCGCCTGCTGAAGAAAAACGGCCTGACGAAAATCGTGCTCTGCGTGGGCTACCTCGGCGAGCAGATCGTCGCGCAATACGGCGACGGCACGAAATGGGGCGTCGAGATCCAGTATTCCTTTGACGGCGAGAAGCTCCTCGGCACCGGCGGCGCGCTCATCCGCGCGCTCCCCAAGCTCGGCGACGCCTTCTACGTGCTCTACGGCGACAGCTACCTGCCGGTCGACTACCAGGCCGTGGGCCGGGCCTTCCTCGCCTCCGGCAAACTGGGCCTCATGACCGTGTTCGAGAACCACGAGGCCTATGACGCCAGCAACGTCTGGTTCGAGGACGGCCGCATCCGGCTCTACTCCAAGACCGAAAAGCCCCCCCAGATGAAGCACATCGACTACGGCCTCGGCGTGTTCCGCGCCGCCGCCTTCGCCAGCTGCCCGCGCGACGCCGTCGTGGACCTCGCCGCCGTCCAGACCGACCTCTGCCGGCGCGGGGAACTCGCGGGCTACGAGATGCCGGAACGCTTCTACGAGATCGGCTCACCCGCCGGCCTCAAGGAGCTCGATGAGCTATTACGACAAAAGGGCTAGGATCCACGCCAGCTTCCGGCTCGCCTCCTCCCCCTTTTCACTCTCACTCTCCTTCTCCCTTTCCCATGTCCTACTCCATCCAACACCTCCGGGAGACGGCCGAGATCGTCTCGAAGATCAACCCCGCCGACTGCGAAAAATGCGTCGCCGAGCTCGTGGGCGTGCGCGCCCGCGGCGGCCGCCTCTTCATCCTCGGCGTCGGCGGCAGCGCGGCCAACGCCTCGCACGCGGTCAACGATTTCCGCAAGATCGCCGGCATCGAGTGCTACGCCCCCACGGACAACGTCTCCGAGCTGACCGCCCGCACCAATGACGACGGCTGGGCCAGCGTGTTCGTCGAGTGGCTCCGCGGCTCCAAGCTCAACGGCAAGGACGCCCTGCTCATCCTCTCCGTCGGCGGCGGCAACCTCGAGAAGAACGTCTCCCCCGGCTTCATCTCGGCCATCCAGCTGGCCAAGCAGGTCGGCGCGCGCGTCATCGGCATCGTCGGCAAGGACGGCGGCTACACCGCCACGCAGGCCGACGCCTGCGTCATCGTGCCCACCGTGAACGCGAACAACGTCACCCCTCACTCCGAGGCCTTCCAGGCCGTCATCTGGCACCTCTGGGTCTCGCACCCCGACGTGAAGGTCAACCAGACGAAGTGGGAAAGCGTCGTCGCCAAGAAGTGAACGCCGCCGCCCATTGATAACTTCAGCCGCATCTCCGGGTGCGGCTGAATCTTTTCCCACCATGCTGCCGCGCCCCGCCATATTTCTCGATCGCGACGGCACCTTGAACCGCCCGGTCGTTCGCGCGGGCAAGCCCTACCCCCCGGCCACCCTGGAGGAATTCGCCCTCTTCCCGGACACCGTCGAATCCTGCGCCCGGCTCAAGGCCGCCGGCTTTGCGCTGGTCGTCGTCACCAACCAGCCGGATGTGGCCCGCGGCACGCAAAAGAAGGAAACCATCGAGGCGATGCATGTCCGCCTAATGCAGCTGATCCCCGCCCTCGACCGGATCGAGGTCGCCTATGCCCCCGGCCAAGGCATCGCCCATCCCGAGGACTATCGCCGCAAACCGGCCCCGGGCATGCTGACGGACGCAGCATCAGCCCTCGGCCTGGATCTCACCAAAAGCTGGATGGTGGGCGACCGCGCCGGGGACATCGACGCCGGCCATGCCGCCGGCTGCCGCACCATTTTAATCGACCACGGCTATGCCGAAAAGGCGCCGGACCGCCCCCCGCATTTCACCGTCAATACCCTCGGCGAGGCCGCCGGAATTATCCTTGCCCAGCCTCCGGCCTGACCCATTCATTGCCGCCAAACAACCGACCTTACCCCCACGATGAAATCCCTGAACGATCTGAAAATCCACCTCTATGCCGACGGCGCCGACAAGGCCGGCATCCTCGACCTCTACGCCAAGCCCTACATCAAGGGCCTGACGACGAACCCGACCTTGATGAACAAGGCCGGCATCAAGGATTACGAGGCGTTCTCCAAGGACATCCTCCAGACCGTCACCGCCAAGCCCATCTCCCTCGAGGTCTTCACCGATGACCTCGTGGATATGAAGCGCCAGGCCCTCAAGATCGCCTCCTGGGGCAACAACGTCTACACCAAGATCCCGATCACGAACTCGGTCGGCCAGTCCTGCCTCCCCCTCATCAAGGATCTCTCCGCCCAGGGCGTTAAACTCAACGTCACCGCGCTCCTCACCCTCGAGCAGGTCGCCGGTGTCGCCGCCGCCCTCAATCCCGCCGTCCCCGCCGTCGTCTCCGTCTTCGCCGGCCGCATCGCCGACACCGGCGTCGATCCCGTGCCGCTCATGCGCGCCGCCAAGGCCCTGCTCGCCGGCCAGCCCAAGGCCGAGCTCCTCTGGGCCTCCGTCCGCGAGGTGCTCAACATCTTCCAGGCCGAGGAGTCCGGCTGCGCTATCGTCACCGTCCCGCACGACATCCTCGGCAAGGCGGCCAAGATGTATGGCATGGACCTCACCGCGCTGTCCCTCGACACGGTGAAGATGTTCGCCAAGGACGCCGCCGCGGCCGGCTACAAGCTCTGAGGCCCCGGTCCGCGGCCTCCCCGGGCGACAATTGGCTTTCCAACGGGTAACCGCTTGCTTGGATACCCGGGCCGATGTCGTCCGATGCTCCAGACCGTCCCCTTAGCTTTGCGCGGCTGCAGCAGCAGCTGATCCTCACGGAAGTCGAGCTGATGAAGCTCGAGGACCTCCGTGACGGCCTGCAGACCCGCGTGGAGGCGGCGAACCGCCTGCGGCTGGACATGCAGCGGCTGGCCGACCAGGCCTGCGCCGAGCGAGACCACCTGGACCACCGTGCCGCCGACCTGGAAATTTCCCTGCGCCACACGCAGGAACAACTTGCCCTGGCCCGGGCCCGCGAGGCGGAATTGCAGGCGACCGCCGCCACGCTGCAGGCCTCCCTCGCCCAGCTCCAGGAGCGCCACCAGCAGCTGGCCCAAAGACTGGCCGCCATCGAATCCTCCGCCTCGTGGCGCTGGACCGCGCCGCTGCGCCGCCTTTTTGGGCGCCGCGCCTGATGAACGCCCCGGCTACCGCGCTCTTTCGCCACGAGATCGAGACCGCGCGCCCCCTGCAGGCGCCGGGCTGCCACCTCCGGCTGCAGGGCTGGTGCCTCGCGCCAAACGCCACCACCGCACCGCGCGTCCGCCTCGTCGCCGGCCCGCACACCCTTGGGCCGACCTCGGCCATAAACCGCCCCGATGTCGTGGCCCTGCTCGGCGCGGCCGCGACGGCCACCGCCTGCGGCTTTGTCATCGAGGGCCGGCTGCCGCCGGGCGCTTGGCTCGCCAGGCTGGAAGCCTCGGCCGACGGTCAATCTTGGCAGCGGGTCTGCGAACTCAGCGTCGCCGCCACGCCCGGTGAGCTGCAGTGCGGCATTGAGTTTCCCGCCGACCCGGTGGTTAAGGAAAGCGTGCGCATCCAGGGCTGGTGCGCGCATCCCGAGCTGCCGGTCGCGGAGGTGTGGCTGCACTATGGCAACCGCCGCATCCGCTGCGACTACGGCCTGCCGCGGACCGACGTCCCCGGCCTCCTGCCCCACTCGCCCGACGCGGCCCGCGCGGGTTTCATCGCCCCGCGCAACATCCGCCTCGGCCTCGGCCCGCTCCAGCTGCGAGCGGTCACCACGACCGGCGAGACCCATTTCGCCGCGACCTCCACTTTCATCGATATCGACCGCGACGTGCTCCACCCCGCGCCGCTCGACCTGCACGGTGAACTCCACCGGCTCGGTCCGGCCCGCCGGGCAACAGAAACCCCCGCAGTCATGCCGGCCGAACATCCGCGGCGCATCCTCTTTGCGCTTTATGGCGACTTCACGGCCAACAGCGCGCTGCACGTCGCCTGTCTCGCCAACCGGCTGGCCGCGCTGGGCCACGAATGCGTCGTGGCCGTGCCCCACCACGTGGAGACCGCGCGCTATCACGCCGGTCACCGCTTTCGGGCCGTCCTCTTCACCGACTGCCTGCGCGATCCCGACGTGTTCAGCGACGGCCGCCCGGCGGATATCGTCCACGCGTGGACCACGCGCGAGAACGTCCGCGAGTTCTGCGCAGCCTACCGCGCAAAAACGCCCGCCCGTCTCGTCGTCCACCTCGAGGATCATGAGTCCCGCATCCTCGAGGCAAGCGTGGGCAAGTCCTCGGCCGAGTTGCTGGCGCTGCCGCCGGCCGAACTGGACGCCCTCGTGCCGCCCATCCTTTCGCATCCGCGCCACGGCCGCACCTTCCTCGAGTCGGCCGACGCGGTCACCATCATCGTCGACCGCCTGCGCGAGCTCGTTCCCGCCGGCAAGCCCGTCCAGCTGCTCTGGCCGGCCGCCGACGAAGCCGTGTTCTTCGCCCGCCCGGTCCCCTGGGGCCTGCGCCGCGCGCTCGACTGGGATGAGAGCCACACGGTCCTGTTTTACCACGGCAACGTCCACGCCACCAACGCCGCCGAGGTTCGCGAGCTCTACGCCGCCGTGCTGGCGCTGAACCAGGCCGGCACGCCGGCGACCCTCCTGCGCGTGGGTCGCGACGAGGTGGATTTCCTCGGCGACCTGGCCGCGGCCGTGGCCCCGCATGTCGTTTACCTCGGCCGCATCGAGCACCAGCACCACCTCGCGCCGCTGATGGCCCTCGCCGATTTCTTCGTGCAGCCGGGCGCACCCGACGCGTTCAACGACTACCGCTTCCCGTCCAAGCTGCCCGAGTTCTTCGCGCTCGGCCGGCCGGTCGTCCTGCCGCGCACCAACCTGGGCGCGCTGCTCCGCCACGGGGAGGATGCCTGGATCCTCGAGCGCGCCGACGCCGCCGGGATTGCCGGGGCGGTGCGCAGCCTGCGGGCCGATCCCGCGCTGGCCGCGCGCCTCGCGGCCGGCGCGCAGGCCGTCGCGAACGCCCGGTTCAACTGGCAGCGCACGGCGGAAACCCTCCTCGGCTTCTATAATTCATTGCCCTTGCGCGCCTGAACCAGCAAAGCGTTCCCCGGCATGCCCGCCTCCACTCCTCCCCCCCAGATCCTGCTGACCGGCGCGCGCGGCCGCCTGGCCGCCTGCATTCGACCGCATCTGGAACAGGCGGGCCGCAAGGTGACCGGCTACTCGCGCACCGCGGCGCCCGGCCAGCCATCCCTGGCCGAACTGCTGGCGACCCCCTGGCCGGCGGGCGGTTCCGTGCTGCTGCACCTCGCCTGGAGCACCCTGCCGGCGACCTCCGAGAAGGACGTCGGCACCGAGTGGGAGCACGACCTGCCCCTGTTGTTCAAGCTGCTGCAGAAGATCGCCGAGACCCCGCCGGCGCAGCGGCCGCACTTCGTATTTTTTTCCTCGGGCGGCGCGGTTTACGGACCCGGCCGCGGCCGTCCCGCCGTGGAAACGGATCCCTGCCAGCCCATCGGCTGGTATGCCGAGGCCAAGCTCGCCGCCGAGGAGATCATCCGCATCTACACCGAGCGGCACGACCTGCCGTGCACGATCCTGCGCGTGTCCAACCCCTACGGCTTTACCGTGCCGGTCCAGCGCGCCCAGGGCATCATCCCCCGCGCGTTCCACTGCGCCTGGCACGGCGAAACCCTCAAACTCTGGGGTGACGGCAGCGCGCGGAAGGACTTCCTCCACTACACCGACTTCAACCGCGCCCTGCAGGCGGTGATCGACCGCCGGCTGACCGGCACCTTCAACCTCGCCGCGGGACGCTCATTCAGCGTCCGCGAGATCATCGCCCAGGTCGAAACGCTCACCGGCAAGAGGATCCGCCTCGAGTCCTCGCCCGCCCCCGCGTGGGACGTGCAGGCCTCCGAGCTCGACAACGCCAAGCTGCGCGCCGCCGCCGGCTGGACGCCGCAGGTCCCGCTCGAGACCGGCCTGCAACTGACCGCCCGCGAGCTGCGGTCCTGAGCTGATGCCGTCCGAGGAAAAAGCCCGGAGTGATTTCCCGGTTCCACGCGGGCTCTTCGTAGGCCTGCTGGCGGCCGCCCTGCTCTGCAGCGGCTGGGCGCTGACGCGGGGGTGGCACAACTCCCTGCGCGATGCGCACGAGTTCCGCCAGCTGCAGACGGCGCTGACCACCTTCTACTTCAAGAAGGAGGGCCTCAAGCTCGCCTATGAAACGCCGGTGCTCGGGCCGCCGTGGTCGATCCCGATGGAGTTTCCGGTCTACCAGGCGGTGGTGGCGAAACTGAGCCAGGCCGTGAACCTGTCGCTGGAAGAAAGCGGCCGGATGGTGAGCATTTTCTTTTTCTACGCCACGTTGCCCGCCGTCTGGCTGCTGCTGCGCCGGCGCCTCCCAGGCCCGCTCGATCCGCTGCCGGCAATCGCCGCGATGCTGGTCTGCCCGCTCTACCTGTTCTACAGCCGCGTGTTCATGATCGAATCCACGGCGCTGTGCCTGGCCGCTTGGTTCGTCGTTTTTTTTGACCGGACCCTCGATCGCCCGCTGGGCTGGGCGCTGCCCGCCGCATGGATCCTTGGCGCCCTGGGGGCACTGACCAAGGTCACCACCTTCGCCGCGTTCTGGATCGCCTGCGCCCTGCTGGTGCTGGAGCGGATCGCGGCGCGGCGCCGCGCCGGCGAACCGCTGGTCCGGGCCACCGGCGGGGCCCTCGGGGTGGCGGTGCTGGCCGCCGCCCTCCCGCTGCTGGCTGGCATCGCCTGGGTCGTCTACTCGGATCAGCTCAAGGAGCTGAATCCCTACGGGCATTTCATCACCTCCGGTTCGCTGCGCCCGTTCAACCTCGGGACCCTGGCGCAGCGCCTCAGCTTCGAGTGGTGGCGCGCGCTGGGTTACATCACGTCGCACTCGGTGATCGCGCTGCCCGGACTGGCCGTCCTCGCCGTCGGCCTGTGGGCCTCACCCCCGGCCTACCGCCGCGTCGCCCTGGCCTGCCTGCTTTGCTACCCCGGCGGGGCCGTGCTCTTCGCCAACCTTTACTACGTCCATGATTATTACTCCTACGCCACGGCGCTGTTTCCCGCCGCGGCCCTGGGAGTCGTCTCGGCCGGTCTGCTGCGCAGCGCGCGGGTGTCCCGCCTGACCGCCGGCGTGCTGGTGATCGCCGCCCTCGCCGGCCAGGTTGCCGCCTTCCGCACCTCCTACTATTATTTCTATGACCGGGAGAATCCGCCCGTCCCACCGGAAGCGGCGATCATCCGGGCCGTGACCCCGCCGGAGGAGGTGTTCGCCGGCTTCGGTTTGGATTGGAACAGCCTGCTGCCCTACTATGCGGAACGGCGCGCCATCATGCCGTTTGACAGCCACGCGAACGACTTCGCCGCGCTGGACCGCTCGCTCGCCGGCCTCGGCCCGCGCCATGTCACCACCATGCTCGTGGCGCGCCGGCACCGCGATGACCGCAACTTCACCGACATCCTCATCGGCAAGCTCGGCATGTGCGCCCGGCCCATCGCGCGCACGGAAACCATGGACATCTACGTCCGCCGCGACCGCGCCGCCGCCGCGGTCCAGGCCCTCGTGGCCAGAAAGAACTGGTCGGCCGAGCTGGACCTGAAGCCCGCCGACAATTTCGTCCTGCTGGAGGAGACCCAGGACATCGCCGCCCTGCCGTGGCTCGAGACCCTGGTGAACTTCTCGCCCCGCCCCTTCCTGGCCAAGGGCATGTATCCGGTCAATTACCTGGATGATCCCGCCGGCCGCGCGCTGCTCACCCAGGCCCCGACCGAGATCCATTTCCGGCCCCCGCCGGGCAGCCGGACGATCTCCGCCCTCGGCGGCATGCTGCCGTCGGCTTACACGCCGCCGAACAATACTCCCGGCGTGCTGATCGCCGTGTTCGAACTGCTCCCCGACGGCACGCGCCGCCCGCTCTTTGAGCGCCTGCTCATGCCGGTCACCGAGCCGCGCGACCGGGGCGACATCGCGATCGACTACACCCAGGAGCAGCCCTTCACGGGCATAATCGTCTTCGCCCATTACCCCGTGCCCAGCGGCAACGTGAGCTTTTCCTGGAGCGACTGGAAACGTATCGTCATCCGTTGATTTGACGTGGCCGCGACCCGCCTCCGAATCGGTCTTTACGCTCGGAAAAAGACCTGTTCCCTTGTCCGCTTTACATGAGTCAAGCGCCCGTTTTCGCCTACTACCTCGACAAGCCGAAAGGCTGGAAGCCCGACTGCGCGGGCTATGAGATCCTGGGCTGGTTTTACCCGGGGGTCGGCCGCGAATGCCGGGACATCCGGGCGGTGATCGATGGCCGCGTCTTCCTCGGCAATTACGGCCTCGACCGGCCCGACGTCGGACAGGCCTACCCCGACGATCCCAACTCCACGCGCACCGGCTTCGCCATCCGGGTCCACTTCTGGCGCGGGGCGCGCGAGGTCCGACTGGAATACCTCGACGATAAATTCCATTGGCAGGTCTTTGTCACGGCCGCGCCCGACACCAGCCTGCTGCCGCCGGACCCGTTGCCCAAGCCCGTGCTCCGCGCCGTGCTCGTTTACGAGTCGCTCTTTTACCTCTACCGCAACTTCCACCGCGAACCGTGGCCGCGCCTGCGGCCGGTGGCCGACGCCTTGGTGGACGAACTCGTCCTGGCCAACAGCAACGTCGGGTCCGAGATGGGCTTCCGGGGCGAGATCGAGGTCCCGGGCTACTGGATCAACGCCCTCTACGACAAGTTCCGCATCACCGGCTGGGTCTTCCACCGCCACCAGAAGATCCGCCAGCTCAGCGGCAGCACGGTCGTCACCACCGAGAACCGGCTGATCTACGGCAAGCACCGCGAGGACGTGGCGCGCGGCCATCCCGAATATCCGCAGGCGGGCGATTCCAACTTCTACGGGCTCGTGGACGTGCGGGCCGACGCGCCCAGCCCCGTCAACCTGAAGATCTTCGCGCTGCTCGAGGACGGCAAGCGCGGGCTGGCCTTCTCCCGGCGCATGCACCTCAACCGCCACAACGAGAACACCGGCGCGATCCCGGTTTATCGCCCGCTGGCCTTCGCGCGTTGCGTCCTCGCCTTCCTGCGCCCCGCCCTGCTCGGCCGCGTGCGGATCGATGGCTGGAAACTCACCTGGACCGAGATCCGCCGGCTCCAGGCCCACCTCGCCAACCAGTTCAAGCAACCGGCCGCCGCCGCGCTGCCCGCCGTCATCCGCCGCCGGCGCGACGAGGATCCCTACAGCCGCTGGGTCTGGCACAACCGCCTCACCCCGCCGCTGACGCGCCTGCTCCAGGCCGACGCCGCCGCCCTGGCGCCCCGCGGCCCGCGGATCAGCATCGTCGTGCCCGCCTACAACACGCCGGAGAAATACCTCCGCGAGCTGCTCGATTCCGTCCGCGGCCAGTTTTATCCGCACTGGGAGCTGTGCATCGCCGACGACGCTTCGCCGCAACCGCACGTGCGCCGCATGCTCGAGGAGGCCGCGCAGGCCGACCCGCGCATCAAGCCCGTCTTCCGCCCCGAGAACGGCCACATTTCCCGCGCGACCAACTCCGCCCTCGAGGCGGCGACGGGCGAATTCGTCGCCTTCCTCGACCACGACGACGTCCTCCCGCTCGACGCGCTGCTCCATGTCGCCGCCGCGCTGGCCGCGCAGCCCGACGCCGGCATGCTCTACACCGACGAGGACAAGATCGACGACACCGGCCGCCGCTTCGACCCGCAGTTCAAGGGGGCCTGGAGCCCCGAGATGGCGATCACGCACAATTACACGCACCACCTCACGGTCATGCGCCGCGACCTGGTGGAGGCCGCCGGCCGGCTCCGGCCCGACTTCACCGGCGCGCAGGACATCGACCTGATCCTCCGCGTGGTGGAGAAACTCGACGGCCGCCCGGTCGTCCACGTACCGCAGATCGGCTACCACTGGCGCGCCCACGCCGAGAGCACCGCCTCGCGCGGCGACCAGAAGGGCTACCTGTTCGACGCCGCCCGCCGCGGCATCGTCGAGGCGCTCGCCCGCCGCGGCCTGCGCGCGACACCCGTGCTGCCGCCGCTGATGAAGCACTACGCGCTGTGCCTCCACCAGCTGCAGTGGGACCCGGCGCTGCTGCGCGAGAACCACGTGACGATCGTCATCCCGACGAAGAACCGCGCCGACCTGCTGGCCCGGTGCCTCGATTCCCTCGCCCGCACCGTGCCGCGCGACTGCGTGAAGGTCGTGGTGGTGGACGACAACTCCACCGAGCCCGACACGCTGGCCCTGCTGGCGGCCCTGCCCGGCCGGGCCGATCTCCGCGCCGAGGTCGTGCGCGCCGCCCCGGCCGCCCACGGCTTCGATTACTCCCGGCTCGTCAACCTCGGTTCCGCCCGCGCCGACACGCCGCTCCTCCTGCACCTGAACAACGACGTCGAGGCGCTGGCGCCCGGCTGGCTGGAGGACCTCGTCGGCTGGGCCTCGGTGCCCGGCGTGGGCGTTGTCGGCGCCCGCCTGCTCTATCCCGACGGCACGATCAACCACGCGGGCATCAGCCTCAGCCGGCAGGACAGCCTGCCGCACGTGCTCTTCGAGCGTTCGCCGCCGGAGGAGCTCGGCTACCTTTTCCTCCCGCATGCCGCGCGCAACGTCGTCGCCGTCACCGGCGCCTGCCTGCTGACGCGCACCGACCTCTACCGCCGGCTGCACGGCTTCGACGAGGGCCGCTTCCGCGTCGCCTACAACGACGTCGACTACTGCCTGCGCGCGGCCGACGCCGGTTTCCGCACGGTGGTCACGCCGCAGGCCGTCCTGCAGCACGTCGGCAGCGCCAGCCGCGGCCCCAGCTACACCGAGAAGGAGCACGTCGCGTTCGTCGCCGCCTATGGCGCCCGGCGCGACCCCTATCACAGCGAGGTCATGCGCTTCCCGCCCAACGCGCTGGAGCTGGACCCCTACGTCCACCGCCAGGCGCAGTCCGCGCGCCCGTTCCGCGTGCTGGTCATCACGCACAACCTCAACTTCGAGGGCGCGCCCATCTTCATCTTCGAATATGCTCGCTACCTGTCCGAGCAGCCGGGCGTGCAGGTCACCGTCGCCTCGCCGCAGGACGGGCCGCTGCGCGCGAAGTTCGCCGAGGCCGGCCTGCCGGTCACGATCCTCGACGCCGCCCATTTCCTGAAGATCGACCAGCCCGCCGTGTTCCGCGAGGCGGTTGTGAAGCTCGCCGGCAGCCGGTCCTGGGATGATATCGACCTCATCGCCGCCAACACCACGCTCACTTACTGGGCCGTGCACCTGGCGAAGCAGATCGGCAAACCGTCCCTGCTCTACATCCACGAGAGCAACCCGGTGCAGAAGCTCCTGCGGGTCATGCAGCTGCCGCCGGCCATGGCCCCGCTGGTCGAGGGCGCGCTGCAGGACGCCGCCCGCGTGATCTTCACCGCCAAGGCGACCCGCGCCATCTTCGAGGACCTGAACGTCAACGACAACTTCCGCACCCTCGCCAGCTGGATCGACCTCGAGCGCATCGAGCGCTTCGCCGCGGCGCACGACCAGGCGGCCCTCCGCCGCAAGCACGGGCTCAACCCCGACGCCGTGCTCGTGGTCAACATCGGCTCCGTCTGCGAGCGCAAGGGCCAGCACATCTACGTGCGCGCGATCGACCAGTTCCGGAAGGAGCACGCCGCCCGCTACGCCGGGAAAAAGCCCATCGAGTTCCTCATCGTCGGCGGCCGCGCCGGCATCTACCTCGAGTCGCTGCAGCAGGACCTGGAACTGCTCGGCCTGCGCGAGACGGTCCGCATCATCGACGAGACGCCGGACATCTACGACTTCTACCGCCTGGCCGACGTGTTGGTGTGCACGAGCTTCGAGGAATCGTTCCCCCGCGTGCTGCTCGAGGCCATGGCGTTCCGCGTGCCCATCGTCAGCACCGACGTGAACGGCATCCCCGAGATGCTCGTGGCCAACGACGAAGCCTATCTCGTGCCCGCCGGCGATCCCTTCAAGCTGGTCGAGGCGCTGCGCAAGGTGCTCGACGACCACTTTGCCGGCCAGACGCAGATGACCGCCCTGGCCTACGCCCACGCCGCCCGCGAATTCCACAAGGACCGCGCGCTGCCGCGCCATCTCGTCGTGACGCGCGAGGCCTTTTTGAGCTAACTGGCCGCATGCCGCCCCCTGACTGGAAATCCGCGATCGAGGTTTTCCCCGCAGCCTGGGCCTGTCCGGCGGAGCCCTTCTGGGTCGCCGGGTGGATTACCTCGCCCGCGCTGGTGCCGGTGGACCTGCGCGCCACGCTGGGCGGCCGCGTCTTCCTCGGGCTCTGCGGCATGCCGCGCGCCGACAAGGAGACCGATTCGCGCGGGCGGGCCGGCCCGCCGCAGGCCGGATTCTGCTTCCTGCTCCAGCCCGTCGCGGGCGCGACTGAAATCCGGATCGAGGTGTGCGACCAGCACGGCCGCTGGACCGAATTTTTCCGCCACGCCGTCACCTCGGCCGCCACCGCCCCCGGCCCCGCGCCGTCTCCGCCCGGCCCGCGGGCCCTGCTGCGCCTGCTCCAGGCCCACCAGGCCCGGCCGCACCAGGCGTGGTCCGCCCTGGCGCGCGAAGTCCTCGCCGCGGAGGACGCCGTGCCGCTCGACGTGCTGCCCAGCCCGCCGTTTCACGGGGCCTTGGAGGAAATGACCGATACCGCGCCGATCCAATACAACCGCTTGCTGGTCACCGGCTGGCTGGCGCACCGCACGCAGCGCATCACCCGCCTCACCGCCTTCCTCGACACCGCCACGCCGCTGCCGCTGGTGCACGGGTTGTCGCGGCCCGACGCCGTCAAACTCGGCATCGATCTCGTCGCCGGCACGACCTCGCGTTTCGCCGGCCACCTCGAGATCCCGCCGCACGCGCCGCACCCGCTGGCGCTGCGGATTTTCGCTGAACTCGAGGACGGGAAAGTGGAAATGGTTTTCACGAAACGCTTCCGTCCGGTCGTCATCAGCGGCGCCGATTCCGACCTGCCCCCGTATTCGCTTTGGACGTTCGCCCGCGCCGCGTGGGCACTGAAACAGGCGGGCTGGGCGGATGCGTGGCCGGAGGGCGTCTTTTGGCCGGTGGTGAAAGCGGCGCGCCACGACTACGAGGCCGCCGCGCCCCTGCCATTCACGCCCGTGATGACGCCGGCGGAGTCCGCCCCTGTCACCCGCCCGCTGCACGTCACCGTCGTGACCCACAACCTCAATCTGGAAGGCGCGCCGCTCATCGCTTTCGAATACGCCCGCTACCTCGCGAGCCAGCCTGGCTGGCGCGTGCGCGTGCTCTCACCTCAGGATGGTCCGTTGCGGCAGCAATTCGAAGCGGCCGGACTGAAGGTCGAAGTCATCGACCTAAAACCGGCGCTCACCGCCGGCTCGGTCGAGGAGTTTCACCGCAAACTCCATGCGCTCGCAACCGAACTGCGTTTCGGTGAGACCGACTTCGTGGCCGCCAACACCATGGTGTCATTCTGGGCGATCCACATGGCACACCGCCTGCGCAAGCCGTCGATTCTATACACCCACGAAAGCGTGAGCGTGCGGCGCTTCTTCGCGCCGCACCTTTCGCGCGCGCTCATCGCGGAGGCTGAGCGTGCCTTCGTCTGCGCGACCCGCGTGGTCTTTTCCGCCGCCGCCTCGCAGAAAGTCCACGGTCGCGCAGTGCGTCATGACCACTTCCGCGTCATCCCGGGCTGGATCGATGTTGCCCGCCTTGAAAACTACCACCGGGCAAACCCGCGGGATGAAATCCGGCGCAAGCTCGGCCTGCCGGCCGAGGCGATCGTGTTTGCCAACGTCGGTTCCGTGTCCGTCCGCAAGGGCCAGCAGGTCTTTGTCGACGCCGTGACCGAGCTGCTGCGCACCCGGCCTGCCGGTGGTCCCGAACTTCTCTTTCTCATGGTCGGGGCCACGCCGGGCCCCGATCCCTACGTCGATCTCCTGCGCCGGACAGTTTCCGACCGCAGTCTCACCGGCGTGCGCATCATTGACCAGGTGAGCGATTCCTACGCCTACTACCGGGCCGCGGACCTTTTTGTCTGTTCCAGTTTCGAGGAAGCTTTCCCGCGGGTCCTGATGGAGGCGGCGGTATATGGAATGCCCATTGTCACCACCAATGTGAACGGCATTCCGGAAATGCTCAGCCCCGAGGATGCCTGGCTCGTGCCGCCGGGCGACGCGGCGCAACTCGCTTCCGCCATGAGCGAGGCGCTCGCCGCGCATCTCGCGGGTGACCGCCGCCGCGCACTGCATGGCCGGGTGAGCGTCACCAACAAATTTGACTCGGCCGTCCTGCTGCCGCGCCACCTCGCGACGGTTTGCGCCGTGGCCGAAATGCCTGTTGCCTGACCCCGGACATGCACGAGACGCCCACCTGTTTCCTGAACCTTGAGTCCCCGGCCGCGGGTGCCGGGGTGGCCGCCGGCCGGCAGCCGGTGCGGGGCTGGCTGGTGCCGAAGCCCGGCACGCACTATGTCGATGTGCGGGCCTCCCTCGGCGGGCGCGAATTCCCGGGTGTCCATGGCTTTCCCCGCGCCGATCTCGCCGCGTATTTCAAGACCGGCCGGCCCTGGCTGCCCGCGGAATTCATCATCGAGGTTGATTTCACCCCCGGTCCCGCCGAACTCCGGCTCGAGGCGCTCGACCTCACCGGCCGGTGGCAGGCGCTGCATGCCTTCACGTTCACCGTCGGGCCGGCGGCCGCGTCCGCCGCGTCGCTGCCCCCGCCCGAGCCGGTGAGCGCGGTCGAGTTCGGCCGCGCCGCGCGACTGGGCTTTGTCCGGGGAGAGCCGGTCGTTCCGCCCTGGCCCCGGCAAATCCGGGTGGGTCACCGGCCCTTCCACGGTTACCTCGCCCAGCCGCACGCCATCGCGCGGGCGCTCTACGGCCGGTTGCAGGTCCTCGGCTGGCTGTTTCATGACGACCAGCCGATCCGGCGCGCCTCGGCCACCACCGACCTGCTGACCTTCCAGCCGCTGGAGTTCGGCGGGGAATTCGCCGGGGTGCGGGCGAAGTATTCCTCGCACCCGCGCGCCGCCGACTGCCTTTTCCAGGGCATGGTGGACGTCGCCAGCCCGCTGCCGGCGCCGGTGACGGTCCGGATCTACGCGGAACTCGCCGACGGCAGCATGCACCTCTGCCTCGCCACCCGCTGCCGGCCGGTGGTTACCGAGGAACTCAAGCTCGCCTGGCCGCCGTTTGCCCCGCTGAAATTCTGGCAACATTGGCGCGACCTCCGCCGGCAGCTGCAAAGCCTCGGCCGGCCGCTGGAGACCGGCGCGGCCCTGCGGCGGGAATTCTGGTCGTCCCTCCGTGAATATCGCGCGTCCGCATCGCCGCGCCTGGCGGGAGCCCGGACTCCCGCGGCCTTGCCGGGCCCGGACCCGACGCGGCCCCAGCGGCTCTTGCTCGTCACGCACAATCTCAATCGCGAGGGCGCACCGCTGCTTTTTGCCGAATACGCCGCGCACCTCGTCCGGGAAACCGGGGCCGAGGTCACGGTGCTGGCCGGACAGGACGGTCCGCTGCGGGAAGTCTTCACCCGCGGCGGAGCGACCGCGCAAATCGTCGACCCCGGCCTCACGGCGGCCGCCTCGCCCGGCGAATTGCGGACGCAGCTCGACCAACTCGCCGCCCGGCTCGACTGGAACCGCTTCGACCTCGTGGTCGCCAACACGGTGATGAGTTTCTGGGGCGTGCTCCTGGCCCACCGCGCGCGCCGGCCGTCACTCCTCTATATTCACGAGAGCAACCGCCCGGCGGTTTTCTTCCAGCGCACCACGCCGGCCCTGCTGCCCGCGGCGCACGAGGCCCTCCGCCGGGCGACCGCGGTCAGCTTCAACACGCCCGCCACGCAGGCCTACTACGCCGGGCTGGGCTCCGGGGATAATTTCCATCTCAACCCCGCCTGGATCGACCTCGCCGCGCTCGACGCCTTCCGCGCCGCGCACCCGCGCGCGGCGCTGCGCGAGCGACTGGGACTCCGGCCGGACGAGCTGCTGGTCACGAACCTGGGCACGGTCTGCGAACGCAAGGGCCAGCATGACTTCCTGCGCGCGATCGAGTGGCTGGCCCGCCAGGATTCCGCCCTAGCCGCGCGCTGCCGCTTTGTCATGGTCGGCGGCCGCGACACGCCTTACGACCGCGAGTTGCTGAAGGATCTCGCCGCCCTGGGCCGGCCGAACGTGCAGGTGATCCCCGATACGCCGCAGCCGTTCGACTGGCTGGGCGCCGCGGATGTGTTTGTGTGCACAAGCTACGAGGAATCCTTCCCCCGCGTCGTGCTCGAGGCCATGGCCTTCGAGGTGCCGGTGGTGAGCACGAACGTGCACGGCATCCCGTTCATGCTGCGCGACGGCCTCGACGCGGCCCTCGTCAATCCCGGCGACATTGCGGCGCTGAGCGCGGCGCTGCTCCAGGCGCTGCGGGATCCCGCCGCCGCCCGCGTGCGTGCCGGCCGGGCCCGGACGCGCGTCGGCGAGTTCGACGCCCGGGTCCTCCTGCCCCGCCACGCCCGCTTCACCGCGGCGGTCGCCGCGACCCGCGCCTGAGATGCACGAATCCGACCGCAGCTTCCACAACCTCGAGATCCCGGCGCCGGCGACGGTGCTCGCGCCCGGTTGGCACCGCTTTCGCGGCTGGGTGCTGCCCAAGGGCGGCGGCCATTTCGTCGACGTGCGGCTCTGGGTGCAGGGCCGGCTGTTTCCCGCGGTGCACGGCATCCCCCGCCCCGACCTTGCCGCATTTTTCAAGACCCGCCTGCCCTACGCGCTGGCCGAGTTCACCGCGATGGTGCAAGTGGCGCCCGGCCCGGCGGAGATAATCTGCGAGGCGCTGGACCTCGGGGGCCAGTGGCGCGAATTCGCCCGTGCGACGCACCGGGTCGATCTCGCCCTGCCGCCCTCCGGCCTCGCGGCGCCGGGCGGATCGTTCCGCTGGCACGACTTCTGCCGCGGGCTGGACGCGGTCTTGCGCACCCGCCGCACCCAGCCACAGGCCGGCTGGCCGGAACTCGCGCAGCGGTTTGCCGCCGCCGTGCCCTATCCGCGCGACCTGCGCACGCCCGAGCTGCCCTTCATCGGCTTCCTCGACGAACCGGCGGCGGCAAACCGCTGCCGCTTCGGCCGTGTGCCGGTCATCGGCCATGTTTTCCACACCGGCGAACCGATCCAGGCCATGTTCGCCAGCGCCGACCTGCAGGTGCTGCAGCCGCTCGAGTGCGGCCGGCCGCTGCCGCACGTGGGTGCCTTTTATCCGCAGCATCCCACCGCGGCCACCAGCGGCTATCTCGGCTTCGTCGATGTGCCCTCCCAGCTGCCCAACCCGGCGGCGATCCGGATCTATGCCGCCCTGAGGGACGGCAGCCTGCACCTCGTCTCGGCCTTGCGCACGCGGCTGCACGATGCCGATGACGAGAAGTTCGCCTACGCCCCGCATGACGCCGGCGACTTCGACGCCGCGCTCGCCGCGTGGCGGCAGGCGCTGGATGGACGCGGCATTCCGGTGATCACCGACGGCGATTTCCAGCCGGCACTCGACCGGCTCCGGGAGAACTACGCGCAACAGGTCTCCCTCCTTCCCGCCGGCGCGGACATCCCGCCGCTGGCGGCAACGACCGCGGCTTCGACCGCGACCTCCACCCCGCGCCGCATCCTGCTTGTCACACATAACCTGAACCCCGAGGGGGCGCCGCTGTTCCTGCTGGACCTGGCCGGACACTATGCGAAGTCAGGCATCGCCGTCACCGTGCTTTCACCCGCCGAAGGTCCGCTGCGGGAAGCTTTCGAGACCGCCGGTGCGACGATCGCGCTCGTCGACGCCTCCGCCGTCTTCGCCGCGGCCGATCCGTCCTCCGCGCAGGCGGGTCTGGCCAGCGTGGCGGCAGCGTTTGATTTCCGCGCCTTCGATCTCGTGGTCTGCAACACCTTCACGACTTTCTGGGCGGTGCATGCCGCCAAGACGGCCGGCCGCCCCGTGCTGCTCTACATCCACGAGAGCACGACCCCCGCGGGTTTCTACCGCGAGCGCTACTCCCCGGCGGTGATCGCCCTGGCGGAGGAGGCGCTGCGCCTGGCCGACGTCGTTTCCTTCACCACCTCGGCCACCCGCCGCTACCATTTGGATTACAGCCGCCCGGCCGGCCAGCGGCTGACGCCCGGCTGGATCGACGTGGACCAGCTCGACCGGTGGCGGGCCCGAAATCCCCGCGAGACCCTGCGGGCGAAATTCCAGCTCCAGCCCGGCGAGCTGCTCGTGACCAACATCGGCACGGTGTGCGAACGCAAGGGCCAGCACATCTTTGCCCGTGCCGTGGACCTGCTGTGGCGGAGCCACCCCGAACTCGCGGCCCGCACCCGCTTCGTCATGCTGGGCGGAGGCCACAGCACCTTCGACGCCTCGCTCGCCGAGCTGCTCGTGGCGCTGGACCGGCCCAACCTCGTGGTGCACCCGGCCACCCTCGACTACCTGCCCTATTACGCGGCCGCCGATTTGTTTGTCTGCTCGACCTACGAGGAATCCTCACCGCGCGTCATCCTCGAGGCGATGGCCTGCGGCACGCCGATCCTCAGCTCGGCGGTCCACGGCATCCCGGAGCAGGTGCGCGACGGCCGCGAGGCCCGGCTGGTCCCGGCCGGCGACACGACGGCCCTGGCCGCCGCGCT
>JAYRXZ010000055.1:0-21277 GCA_041917235.1 Lacunisphaera sp.
GGAAGCCCTTGCCCGGAAACAGGAACCGGTCCGACACGAAGGCCAGCGGGAGGGCGATCAGCAGGGCGAAGGTGGTGGTCGTCATCGCCAGCAGGAACGAGTTCGCCAGGCCGCCGAGGTAGATCGGGTCGGTCAGCAGCGACCCGAGGTAGGCGAAGGTCAGCCGGCCGTCCGCGTCAATGAACCCGCCTTTCAGGATCTGGATGATCGGCCAGAGGAAGAAGGCGCAGAAAAACAGCAGCGTAAAGGTGAAGACCAGGCGCGCGAAATTCTTCGACATGCACCCCTGAGATGCACGGGCGGCTGGGCGGAGACAAGGTGGAACCGGGCCTCCGGACCGGTTTTTTGGACGAGCGTCGCAACCAACCCGTCCGGAGGCCGGGTTCCACCTCCAGCGGGGTCCCGCCTACCTCGCCGTATGCCGGGCAAACGCCGCCAGCGTCTCCGGGCTGACGTGGTGCTCGATGCCCTCGGCGTCGATCTCGGCGGTTTTCTCGGGGATGCCGAGCGAACGCAGGAAAGCGACCACGACGCTGTGCCGGTGGTGGCATTCCGCCGCCAGCTTGCCGCCGGCGGCGGTCAGGAAGATGGCCCGGTAGGGCTGGACCGAGACGAAACCCTCGCGCTGGAGGCGGGCGAGGGTGCGGTTGACGGTCACGTGGGTCACCCCCAGCCGCCGGGCCAGGTCCACGACCCGGGCCTCGCCCAGGGAGGCGGACAGGTCGGCGATGGCCTCCACGTAGTCCTCGGCGGTCTCGGTGGCGTGCTCGCGGCGGGTCTGCCGCAGGCTCTCGGCCTGGAGGGCCGAGGGGCGCACGGGCTTGGGGGCGGGACGGGCGGCTTTCTTCACGGGCACGCGAGCATGGGTGCCGGGAAGCGCTTGACAAGTCGAGTCCAAAGTGTAGCCAAAGCTACATTATGTATAAATTCCTACATGCGGTGGCGCTGCTGGCGCTGGCCGCCGGGGCCCGCGGGCAGGTGACCGAGTCGCCGGTGACGGTCCAGCCGGGGCATTTCCTGCTCGAGGTGGACGCGCTGTCGCTGACCATCGACCGGGAGCCGGGATTGAAATACACGGCGTTCGGCGCGGCCTCGACCTTCCTGACCACCGGGCTGACCTCCCGGCTCGACCTGCAGGTCGGTGCGGAATTCTATATCAACCAGAAGTTCGACGCGGCGGGTTTCACCGAGCGGCAGAGCGGCGTCGGCGACGTTTATATCCGCGCCAAGTATCGGTTCTACGAGTCGGAGGACACCTATACGGCCATCGCCGTGCTGCCCTACGTGAAGCTGCCGACCAACTCCGGCGGCGTCGGCAACGACGCGGTCGAGGGCGGCATCATCGTTCCCTTCCAGACCCAGCTGATCGGCGGCTTTGATTTCGCGGCGATGGCCGGGATGGATTTCCTGCGCAACGACGACGACGACGGCTACGACACCTATCTCTTCTCCTCCGCCTCGCTGCACCGTCAGTTTTTCAAGGCCGTGGGCCTCTACGGCGAGGCCATCGCGGCCAAATCATCCGGCGGCGCACCCTGGGAGGGCACGATCGGGGCGGGGGCGACGCTCACCGTCTCGAAGTTCGCCTGGTGGGATTTCGCCGTCTACCGCGGCATCTCGGACGGCGCGTCCGACTGGACTCACGTCCTGCGCTTCAACTACGGCTTCTGAGCATCTTATGAAATCCATCCGTCTTTTCACAGTCCTGGCCGCCGGTCTCCTGCTGGCGGCACTGGCCGGCCACGCCGCGGGGAAAAAGCGCATCGTCACGACCTTCACCATCATCCAGGACATGGCGCAGAACGTCGCCGGTGACGCCGCGATCGTGGAGTCCATCACCAAGCCCGGTGCCGAGATCCATGGCTACGAACCGACGCCGCAGGACATCGTCAAGGCGCAGAAAGCCGACCTGGTCCTCTGGAACGGCCTGAACTTGGAGCGCTGGTTCGAGAAGTTTTTCGGCAACCTGCGCGGCGTGCCGGGGGCGGTGCTGACCGAGGGCATCACGCCCATCGGGATCGACGAGGGGCCCTACACTGGCAAACCCAACCCCCATGCTTGGATGTCGCCGCGCAACGCGGTCATTTACGTCGAGAACATCCGCCGGGCGCTGGTGCAACTCGACCCGGCCAACGCGGCGGCCTACAACGCCAACGCCGCCGCCTACACGGCCAGGTTCACCGCCCTTGACGAGACCGTGCGCGCCGAGCTGGCGAAGATTTCCGCCCAGCAGCGCTGGCTGGTCACCAGCGAGGGCGCGTTTCCCTACCTGGCGCGCAACTACGACCTGAAGGAGCTCTTTCTCTGGGCGGTGAACGCCGACCAGCAGGGCACGCCGCAGCAGGTCCGCAAGGTGATCGATGGCGTCCGCGCCCACCGCATCCCCGTGGTGTTCAGCGAGAGCACCGTCAGCGACAAGCCGGCCCGGCAGGTCGCGAAGGAGACCGGCGCGCGCTACGGCGGCGTGCTCTATGTGGATTCCCTGACCGGCCCGGACGGTCCGGCGCCCACCTACCTGAAGCTGATGGAATACAACGCGCGGACCATCGTGCGGGGGCTGACCGCACCATGAACGCCGTCCAGCCAGTCGAACTGCAGGTCAAAGACGTCACCGTCAGCTATCCCAACGGCATGGTGGCGCTGCGGGACGCCAGCTTCCGGCTCACCGGCGGGGCCATCTGCGGCCTCGTCGGCGTGAACGGCAGCGGCAAGTCCACGCTCTTCAAGGCCATCATGGATTTCGTGCGTCCGGTGCGCGGCGCCGTGCTCATCGCCGGCCAGCCCGTGCGCGCGGCGCTCAAGGCCAACCTGGTCGCCTACGTGCCGCAGTCGGAGGAAGTGGACTGGAGCTTCCCCGTGAGCGTGTGGGACGTGGTGCTGATGGGCCGCTACGGTTACATGAATTTCCTGCGCCATCCCGGCGCGGAGGATCGCCGCATCGCCGAGGAAAGCCTGGCCCGCGTGGGCATGCTCGATTTCCGCGAGCGCCAGATCGGCGAGCTCTCCGGCGGGCAGAAGAAGCGCGTGTTCCTCGCCCGGGCGCTCGCCCAGCGGAGCAAGGTGATCCTGCTCGACGAGCCGTTCACCGGCGTGGACGTGACCACCGAGACCACGATCATCGAGCTGCTGCGCGAGCTCCGCGCCGCCGGCCATCTCATGCTGGTCTCGACGCACAATCTCGGCTCGGTGCCGGAATTCTGCGATCAGGTGGTGCTCATCAACCGCACGGTGCTGGCGGCCGGTCCGACGGAGGCGGTCTTCACCGAGGCGAACCTGGCGAAGGCCTTCGGCGGCGTGCTGCGGCATTTCCGCTTCGACGAGTCCACCGTGCAGAAGCACGACGGCAAGGCGGTCACGCTGCTCACCGACGACGAGCGCCCGCTGGTCTTCGGCAAGGACGGGCACCTGGAATACAGCCGCCGCGCGGGCCACGAGAAGGTCGTGGAGCAGCGCGCCGAGACCGAGGACGACAAGTGATCGAGACCCTCCTTACGCCCCTCGAATACGACTACATGCTGAAGGCCATCGCGGTCAGCGGCCTGATCGGCGGGGTGTGCGCGTTTCTCTCGTGCTTCATCACGCTCAAGGGCTGGTCGCTCATGGGCGATGCGCTCTCTCACTCGGTGGTGCCCGGCGTCGCCGTGGCCTACGCGCTGGGCTGGCCGTTCGCGGCGGGGGCCTTCGGCACCGGCCTGCTGGCGGCGGTCGGCATGGGTTTCGTCAAGACCAAGACCCGCCTGCGGGAGGATGCGGTCATCGGCGTGGTCTTCACGGCGTTCTTCGCCCTCGGCCTGTTCCTGATCTCGATCAACCCGAGCAGCGTGGACCTCCGGACCATCGTCTTCGGCAACATCCTCGGGATCTCGGACCCGGACATCGTGCAGGTGGCGATCATCTCGGCGGTCACGCTGGCCGTCCTCGGCCTGAAATGGCGCGACCTGCTGCTGTTCTGCTTCGATGCCAACCAGGCCCGCGCCATCGGGCTCAATGTCACGGTGCTGCACTACACGCTGCTGACCCTGCTGTCCGCCACCGCCGTCGCCGCGCTGCAGACGGTCGGGGCGTGCCTGGTGGTGGCCATGCTGGTCACGCCCGGGGCCACGGCCTATCTGCTGACCGACCGCTTCGGCCGGATGATCGCCCTCGCCACGACGATGGGCGTGGTCACCTCGCTGGTCGGGGCCTATGCGAGCTACTTCTTCGACGGGTCGACCGGCGGCTGCATCGTGACGCTGCAGAGCCTGCTCTTCGTCCTCGCGCTCATCTTCGCGCCGAAGCACGGCCTGCGCGCGGCGCGCACCCGGCGGCAGGCCGCCGCCCTTGCCTCATGAACGCCCTGCTCGAGCCCTTCCGCTATCCCTTCATGGTCGACGCCATGATCGTGGGCGCGGCCATCGGGGCCGTCTGCGCCGTGCTGTCCTGCTACCTCGTGCTCAAGGGCTGGTCGCTGATGGGCGACGCCATCTCGCACGCCGTGCTGCCGGGCATCGTGATCGCCTACGCCATCGGCCTGCCGCTGGCGTTCGGCGCGTTCCTGTCGGGTCTGGTCTGCGCCGTGGCGACGGGTTTCATCAAGGACAACAGCCGCGTGAAGGAGGACACCGTCATGGGGGTGGTCTTCACCGGCATGTTTGCCTTCGGCCTCGTGCTGTTCACCAAGATCAAGAGCGACCTGCACCTCGATCACATCCTATTCGGCAACATCCTCGGGCTGGAACCGGGCGACCTGCGCAACACGCTCATCGTGGCCGGCCTCACCCTGGGCGTCATCCTGACCCTGCGGCGCGACCTGCTGCTGTTCTGCTTCGATCCCGCGCAGGCGCGCACCATCGGGCTGCCGGTCAAGCTGCTTTATTACCTGCTGCTGTCGCTGCTGGCGGTGACGATCGTGGTCTCCCTCAAGGCGGTGGGCATCATTCTCGTCATCGCCATGCTCGTGACGCCGGGTTGCGTGGCCTACCTGCTGAGCGACCGCTTCGGTGCGATGCTGGGCATCGCGGTGGCGACGGCCGTCGGCTCGAGCCTGACGGGGGTGTATGTGAGCTTCTTCCTCAACGCCTCGACCGGTGCCTGCATCGTGCTGGTGCAGGCGCTGGTGTTTCTCGCCGCGCTCGGCTTTGCGCCGAAGCACGGGTTGTTCAAGTGGCGGCGCGGCGGGGTCCCGTCATGAACTCGCCCTACTGGTTTGAGGTTGCGGTGATCATGAGCCTGACCGCGGTCGGCACGATCCTGATGGGCCACTGGGAAGCCGGCACGCCGAAGTGGCGGCGGGTGCTCAAGCCGTTTGTCTTCTGCGGCCTCTCGGTGCTGATCTCGGCCACGGCCGGCCGGGCGTGGTTCTTCGGTTTCCTAGGGTTGCTTTCGGCCGCCGTGCTTGTCATCCACGTCTGGTGGCTGCCGCGAAAGGGCATCCACGGCTGGACCGGCGAGCCGAAGGAAAAATATTACGCGCTGCGCGGCTGGCCGTGGCCGCCGGCAAGCTGACGCTCACTGCGCAAACGGGAAACCCCAGTTGCGTTTGCCGTAGCCGTAGGTGACGGGCTTGACCGCAACCAGCTGCTTGAGCGAGTCGGCCGGCGTGAACTTCGCCTCGAAGTCAGCCACCGCCCTGTCGTAGTCGGCCAGCAGCTTCGCCTTCACGTCGGGCTGGACGAAGGAGTAGGCGAGGGAGTTGCGGCCCAGCTGCACGATCTCGTCCCACGACAGGTTGAAGGTGGTGACGGCGGTGTAGTATTCGTCGGTCAGGTTGCTGTCCCACATGCCGGGGTCGTCGGTGTTGAGGCAGACCGGGACGCCGGTGCGGAGATATTCGGGAAAGGGATGTTTCGTGAGGTCGGGCGTGTATTCGAGGAGGCGGTTGGAGATGAGGTTGATCTCGACCAGGGTGTGGCGCGCCTGCTGGAGCAGGAGGAGCGTGGCGGGATCCTTGATGAGGTTGACGCCGTGGCCGATGCGGCGGGCACCGAGCAGCAGGGTGTCGCGGATGTGCGTGTCGGGGCCGTCCATCTCGCCGGCGTGGATGGAGAGCGCGAGCGTCGGGTGGCGGACGCGGAGCTGGCGGAAGGTCTCCAGGAAGCGCGCCGGGTAACCGTGGCCGTTCTCCTCGATGCCGACGAGGTTGATGCCGACCCAGAGGTCGCGGTGGGCATCGACGAAGGCGTAAGTATCGGCAATTTCCTGTTCGGTGCCGGGGAGGAAGCGCAGCACGGCGTCCTGAAAGCGCACGGTCACGCCGCTGGCGGCGACATCGGGCTGGGCGAGGCGCTTTTTGATGAAGGCGACGGCTTCCTCGATCGGGATCAGCCGGCCGGCATTGTCCTGCGCCCGGTCGACACCGAACTGGGTCTCAAGGTAGCGAAGTCCTTCCGCGCCGCTGGCCTTGATGTGCTCGACCAGCGATTCGGTGGTGACGTGCAGGTTGCTGCCGATCTGGCCGCGGCGGGGCCAGAGCACGGCGAAGAATTCCTCGCGGCCCTCGCCCGGGGCATCGAGGCGCAGGCTGTCGCACCAGGCGGCGCGCTCCTCCGGAGTCAGGGCGTCGAGGCGGACGTATTCCTTCTGAACCTCGGGTGCGAGCAGGTCGTAACCAAACTGGCGGATGTTGTGGAAGCGCTTGGCCGGGGCGATGGCGTCGGGCGCGGCCGCGAAGCGCGCCCGCGTGTAGAAAGTGTCGCCGCCGTTGCGCGCCGGGTCGGCGAGGATCGCGTAGATCCATTCGGGGCGCTCCGAGCCACTGTGGTTGTGCAGGTCGCCGCCCTTGGGCAGCGCATAGAGGAAAGTGTAGAGCTCGGCCGGCTTGGCGGTCTTCTTGATTTCTTCGAAGCGCTCGGCAAAGGAAGCGGCGTGGGCGGCCGCGGCGAGGGTGAGCAGCAGGAGGGGGATTCTCATGGATTGATTAAAACAGACCGGCGGGCCCGTCCGGCAACGGCAAAAGATCAGAACAACCCGCCGAGCATCCCGCGCAGCAGGTGCAGGGCGAAGATCGCAGCCAGCACGTAGGTCAGCGTCGAGGTTTGGCGCGCGCGGCCGGTGGCGAGGTGGAGGACGGCGTAGGCGACCAGGCCGAGGCCGATGCCCTCGGCGATGCTGAAGCTCAGCGGGATGCCGGCGATGATCAGGAAGACCGGCGCCGTCTCGGCGAAGTCGTCGAGCTTCAGCTGCGCCACCGACTGGAACATGAAAATGCCGACGATCACGAGCGCCGGCGCCGTGGCGACGGCGGGGATGGCGAGGATCACGGGGGTCAGGAACAGCGCGAGGAGGAAGAGGACCGCGGTCGCCGCGCCGGTCAGGCCGGTGCGGCCGCCGGCCTCGACGCCCGAGGCGGACTCGATGTAGCTGACGACCGTCGAGGTGCCGAAGAGCGAGCTGAGGATCGCGGCGATCGAGTCGGCCACGAGCGCCCGGCCGGCCTTGGGCAGCTTGCCGTCCTTGTCCAGCAGCCCGGCGCGCTGGGTGACGCCGATCAGGGTCCCGATGTTGTCGAACATGTCGACGAGCAGGAGCGTGAGGATGATGGGCAGCGCCTTGGCGAAATCGTGGAGCAGCAGGTCGAAATTCAGCTGGAACATCGTGGGTAGCGGCGACGCCGGCAGCGAGAAGAGCGAGTCCGGCAGGGCGGTGATGCTGCCGCCCTTGCCATTGGAGACAAACAGCCCGACCAGCGTGACCGCCAGGATGGAGAGGATGATGGCCCCCGGGATGCGCCGGGCAACGAGCACGGCGGTGAGCAGGATGCCGGCGAAACAGAGCAGGACCGGGGGACTGCCGAAGTCCCCGTGGGTGACGAAGGTGGCGGGGCTGGCCACGACGATGCCGCCGTTCTTCAGGCCGATGAAGGCGATGAAGAGGCCGATGCCGCAGGTGATGGCCAGCTTCAGCTGGTGCGGAATGGCGGCGATGATCTTCTCGCGCACGCCGGTGACGGACAGGCCGAGGAAGATGACGCCGTTGACGAACACCAGGCCCAGGGCGGACTGCCAGGAGACCCTCAGCCCGAGGCAGACGGTGAAGGCGAAGTAGGCGTTGATGCCCATGCCCGGGGCGAGCGCCAGCGGGTAGTTGGTCATGAACCCCATGATCAGGGTGCTGACGGCGGCGGTGAGCGCGGTGACGGTGATCAGCGCGGCCTGCGGCATGCCGGCGGCGGAGAGAATGGCGGGGTTGACCGCGAGGATGTAGGCCATCGCGGCGAACGTCGTCGCGCCGGCGGCGAGTTCGCGACCGACGGTCGTGCCGTTCTGTTCGAGCTTGTAGAGTCGGTTCAGCATGGAAGGGGCTTATTGGGCCGGGGCGGACGGCGGGGTGGATTCGTAGATTTTCCAACCCTCGACCAGCGCGTGCACGACGCGGCTGCCGACGGCATGGGCGGCTTCGAGCGAGGGGATGAAGGCGGAATAGTGGCCGATGTCCTCGCCGCTCAAACTTTGTGCGGCGGTGAGGCCGGGCGGCTGCAGGTCGAAGTTGGAGGCGGTGCGGAGGATCAGCACGCGGCTGACGTCGGCGCGGCCGGCGCGGGTGAGGTTGGTCAGCGCCCGGAGCGTGCCGGTGTCCTCCATCGCGGTGGTCACGTAGTTGCCGCGGCCCTCGGTGTAGTAGGCGACCCAGTCGTTGGCCCACTGGTTCAGCAGCTTGCCGTGCCAGTAGGTGCTGGAGGCGAGGTTGGAGCCGATCAGCACGGAGGGCGGCTGCAGCGCCTTCGGGTGTTCGGTGTAGCGGGCGCGGAAGCCGCGGATGGAATCGGTGTCGGCCAGCGGCGTATCCTTGGTCAGCTGGTAGGCCCAGTGCAGGAGGCCGGGGTTCAGCTGGTAGCAGTGGTCGCCGCGCTCTTCGACGGGCTGCATCGGGAGTTGGTAGGGTTTCTTTTTCCGGATCGGGATGTAACCCGTTTTCCAGTCGGCGGGGATCTCGCGGGCGTCGATCTCGTGGCCGAGGTCGCCCTCCACGGCGTAATCCGTCCACACGGCCGAGCCGACCGACGCGTCGGCGGGGTCGAGGCCCGCGATGCCGGCGACGAGCCAGTAGCTCTTGGCGAGGTCGAAACGCGGATCCAGGCCGAGCGCCATGATCGTGGCGGCTGCGTTGCTGTTGCCCATGCCCGTGACCACGCCGATGACGGAGCCGTCGGCATTGGCCCGCACGGCGTGATGGCCGGCGGGGAGGGGGAGGACGCGGGTCAGTTTCTCGCGTTCGGCCCAGTATTGGAATTCACCCGGGGCGTCGCCGGTGTCCTCGCCGCGCTCGAACATGGCGACGATGACGACCTTCGGGCGGATGATTTCGGCGGCGGACAGCGCGGCGGACAGCACGGTCAGCCCGGCGGCGACGCGCAGGATCAAGGCAGGGGACGGGAGCATGGGTGTGATCGCAGTCAGCAGGGTTCATACCGCGGCGGCAATTTTTAATGCCGCCAAACCCCGGGGACGGTGGCACATGGCTTGCTTTAAGGTCGTGCGGCTCAAACCGCCCTAACACAAATATGAAAACCAACTTGCTACGCACGTCGCTGGCCGTGCTGCTTGCCACCACCTCGCTCGTCCGTTTGTCAGCGCAAACGACCACCTCCGCCCCGGCTTCCGACGAGGTGCTGGAGCTCGAACGCTTCAAGGTCACCTCCGGCGTGCCGGTCGAACAGCTCGTGCTGCCGATCTCCCGCCCGTTCAACTCCGTGTTCGGCACGGACGACAACATCATCGACGTGCCGCGCAACGTCACGATCATCTCCCGCCAGCAGCTAAGTGACATCAGCATCACCGACGTGCTTGATTTCTCCAAGCTGACGTCGAGCGCGTTCACGACGACCAACTTCGGCGCGCCCGCCAACGCCAGCATCCGCGGCCAGTCGGCCGACGTGTTCCTCAACGGCGTGCGCTCCCGCATCACCTCCAACGGCAACGGCCTGCCGATCGACTTCAATTCGGTCGAGTCCGTCAACATCGTGAAGGGCCCCGCCACCGCGGTGCAGGGCACCTCGATGTATGTCGGCGGCTTCATCGACCTCATCTCCAAGCGGCCATATTTCGACGGCACGAAGGGCTCGGTCAGCGTGACCTTCGGGTCCTACGACACCAAGCGCTGGACGCTCGACGTCGGCGGCCCGATCTCCAAGACCGTCGCCTATCGCGTCAGCTACTCGGGTGAGAACACCGAGGGCTACTACCACGACGGCTTCAAGAAGACCCATGCGCTCTATGGCGCCCTGGCGTTCCGGCCGAGCACCAGCTACGACATCTTCATCAACGCGCAGATCTTCGACGCCAACTACACCGAGAACTGGGGCATCAACCGCGTGACGCAGGACCTGATCGACAACGGGAACTACACCACGGGCATCAACGTCAACAACGCCCCCGGCGCCCCCTCCGACGCGCAGAACTCCGTCTTCGTCCTCGGCGGCGGCAATACCATCGCCTGGGGCCCCACGGTGCAGGCCAACCGCCACGTCCGCCTCCTCATGCCGGGCAACGACTCGAACGGCCTGGAGCTCAACCTCCAGGCGATCCAGACCCTCAAGATCTCGCCCGGGTTCACGGTCAAGAACACCACGTTCTGGAGCCGCACCAAGCGCGACACCATCAGCACCTATTATTACTCCGAAATCATCGATCCCTCGATCTTCGCGGAGAACCGCACCGAGTTCATCTTCAAGCTCGACCAGGGCACCATCAACACGGGCCTCGACCTCCGTTACCAGCGGGTGAAGGCCTATGACGACTACTTCTTCGAGCCGGCCAACGTCTGGGACCTGACGAAGGACCACAATTTCATCAACGTCTACAACTCGAACGCCTTCAAGAACGGCGGCAACGGCTTCCCGGTCCCCGGCTGGCCCGGCCGCTTCGCGCAGCCCGGCCTCTTCAACGGCGACACCAACGATTCCAAGGGGACCACGGTCGGGCCCTTTGCCCAGGGCACCTGGAACTTCAACGAGAAGTTCAGCGTCGTGGGCGGCGTCCGCTACGACTACTTCAAGGCCGAGGTGCGCGAGCCGCTCCTGCCGCCGTTCCCCGAGGCCGAGATCGACGTCTGGCTGCCCAACTACAACGCCTCGCTGGTCTACAAGCCCACGAAGACCTCCAGCGTCTACTTCACCTACAATTACTCGAAGAACACCTCCGGCGCGGTGGGCAACGGCGGCGGCATCACCGGCTGGAACGGCGCCGGCACCGGCCTCGACAAGGAGCTCTTCCAGCAGCCCAGCACGCTCTATGAACTCGGCACCAAGTATGCGCTGGCCGGCAACACGGTCTTCCTGAACTTCGCCCTCTACGACCAGAAGCGCACCTCCAAGAGCACCAGCTCCACCGTCATCCAGGAATACCGCTACAAGGGCTTCGAGGCGGAGCTGAACTACCAGCCGAACAAGCACCTCTACGCCACGCTGTCCTACTCCTACATCGACGCCGAGGCCTCGGCCGGCTTCCAATACGGCCTCTTCGGCGGCGCGAGCGAGATGCCCCCGGGCAACCCCGGCGCCACCGCCACCGTGCCGATCGGCACCGTGACCAAGGTCTCCGGCCTGCCGTCGCACCTCTTCAACGGCCTCATCTCCTACACCTTTGACAACGGCTTCGGCTTCACCGCCAACACGGTCGTCACCGGCGAGATGAACAACAACACCGCCGGCACCCTCGTCATCCCGGTGCAATACACCCTCGATGTGGGCGCGTCCTACAAATACAAGACGTGGGACTTCCGCGCCAACGTCCTGAACGCCACCAACGAGGAGAACTGGTCGCCGCCGAACGCCGTCTACGGCAACGGCTCGATCCTCGCGCTCCCCGGGACCCAGCTGCAGGTCACCGCGAAATACAGCTTCTGAGGCGGCCTTTGGCCTGATCCGGCAAACCTCGCCGCCGGGAGCTTGTCTCCCGGCGGTTTTTTTCTTCCTCTTCCGCATGCGCCAACTTTTCCTTTCGTTGTTCGCCCTGTGCCTTGCCCTTGCCGCCCGCGCCCAGCACGCCCTTGTCCTCCAGACCGACTTCGGCACCAAGGACGGCGCGGTCGCCGCCATGCGCGGCATCGCCTTCGGCGTGTCGCCGACGCTGCCCATCTTCGACCTCAGCCAGGAAAACACGCCCTACGACATCTGGGAGGGTGCCTATCGCCTGAAACAGGCTGCGCCCTTCTGGCCGGCGGGCACGGTCTTCATCTCGGTGATCGACCCGGGCGTCGGCACCGAGCGCGCGTCCATCGTGCTGCAGACCAAAAGCGGCCACTATTTCGTCGGCCCGGACAACGGCACCTGGACGCTCGTCGCCGAGGAGCTGGGCATCGCGGCCGTCCGCCGCATCGACGAGAAGGTCAACCGCCGGCCCGGCTCGGAGAAGAGCTACACCTTCCATGGCCGGGATATCTATGCCTTTGTCGGCGCCCGGCTGGCGTCGGGCACGATCACGTATGAGCAGGTCGGCCCCTTGCTCGAGCCCAAGGTCGTCAGCCTGCCTTACGAGCGCGCCGCCGTGACGGGTGGCACGCTGAAGGGCACGATCCCGATGATCGACTTTCACTACGGCAATGTCTGGACGAATATCCCCGACACGCTGTTCAACGAGCTGAAGCCCGCCTTCGGGGACAAGTTCACCGTCGTGATCCTGCACGAAGGGAAGGAGGCCTACCGCGGGGTCATTCCGTATGTGCGGACCTTTGGCGATGTGCAGGAGGGCGAACCGCTGCTTTACCTCAACAGTCTCATGAATGTGGCCTTCGCACTCAACATGGGGAGCTTCTCGGCCAGGCACGGCCTGGCCTCGGGTGGCAACTGGACGGTGCGGATCGAGCGGGCGCCGTGACCTTCCCCCTGTAGGCGGCGTGCCTGCACGCCACGTTGCGCGCAAGCACGCAACCTACACGGACTGAATCACACTGGCCCGGCCCCTGCTACCAGCCACCCATGGAAGTCCTGCCCCCGCCGGTCGTTCCGGACAAATCCCCGCAGATCGTCTACGGGCTGGAGGAGCGCGTTCCGCTCGGGCCGGCCGTGCTCGTGGGGCTGCAGCATGTCTCGGCGATGGTCATGGGCACGATCACGCCGCCGCTCATCCTGGCCGGGGCGTTGAAATTTTCGCCCGCCGACACCGCTTACCTGGTCAGCATCGCGCTGCTGGGTTCGGCCTTCGGCACCTGGCTGCAATGCCGGCAGCGCGGGCCGGTGGGCTCGGGCCTGCTGAGCGTCACCGGGACGAGCTTTTCCTTCCTGCAGCCGCTCACGCTGGCCGGTCAGACCGGGGGCCTGGCGCTCATGCTCGGCATGTCGTGCGTCACGGCGCCGCTGCTGATCGTGCTGGCGCCCTTTGTCGCGAAGCTGCGGCGCGTTTTCACGCCGCTCGTCTCGGGCGTGGTGGTGCTGCTGATCGGGACCTCGCTGATCCCGACGGCTTTCTACGGCCTCGCGACCCCGGTGCGGCCGGATGCGCCGGCGTGGTCCGGCCTGGTCATCGGCCTCGTGGTCGTCGGGGTGATCGTGGCGGCGCAGGCCACCGGGCGCGCGTGGGCGCGGATCGCGGGCGCGGCGCTGGGGGTGTTTGCGGGCTGCGTGCTTTGCGGCTTGTTTGGCGGGCTGCACTCGCCGGAGCCGGGCACGGGCGCGTGGTTCACCGTGCCGGTATTCCTGCCGCACGGGTTTGCCTTCGACTGGAAATTCGTGCCTCCCTTCGCGTTCATTTATCTCGTGTGCATGCTGGAGGCGATCGGCGACATCACCGCGACGTCCCAGCTCTCCGGCCTGGAAACCAAGGGACCGGCGCACTGGCGCCGTTTGTCGGGTGGCGTGCTGGCGGATGGCGTCACGAGCACGGTGACGGCGCTGTTCGGCGGATTCCCCAGCGCGACCTACGCGCAGAACAACGGCGTGATCCAGATCACCGGCGTGGCCAGCCGGCGGGTGGGCTACGTCATGGTCGTGATTTTGCTCGTGCTCGGCCTGGTTCCGGCGGTCGGGCGCTGGATCACCGTGTTGCCGCCGCCCGTGCTGGGCGGGCTGGCGCTGCTGATGTTCGGGCTCGTGGCCGTGGCGGGCGTGAAGCTTCTGGTCAGCGCCGGCCTCGGCCAGCGCGAGGGTATGATCGTGGCGGTCTCGCTCGGCATCGGGCTCGGCTTGCCGACGCAGCCGGGGCTGCTGGCCAGCCTGCCCGGCTGGTTGCATTCGCTGTTGGAGTCGGGCATCTCGGCCGGCGGGTTGACCGCCTTGCTGCTGAACCTGCTCTGGCGGGCGCCGCGGGCGGAGGAGTGACTTCCCGGCTTGCCGGCGTGCCGCGTCCGGTGGAACGTGGGGCGTGCCCATCGTTGACGCCCATGTGCATCTATATCCGCCGGAGGTGAACCGGGACCCGGCGGGCTGGGCCGCGGCCCACGGCGAGCACCACTGGGCGGAACTGTGCACGCGACGGCGGAAGGACGGCAGGCCCGTGCAGACTTTCCCGTCGGTGGACCAATTGCTCCGTGACATGGATGCGGCCGGCGTGGCGAAGGCCGTGCTCATGGGCTGGTATTGGGAGGACCATTATAGCTGTGCCTTGCAGAACCGTTTCTATGCCCAGTGCATTCGCGCCCACCCGGACCGGCTGTCCGCCTTCGCCACGATCCATCCCGCTAAAATCGACAAGGCTTTCGGGGAAATCATGCTCGCCCATGATGCTGGTTTCGTGGGGTTGGGTGAGTTGTCACCGCATTCACAGAGGTATGGGCTGGACCGTGCCGGCTTTCGCGCGGTGTTGGGCGAGGCGGGACGATTAGGAATGCCGGTCAATCTCCACGTCACCGATCCGGAATCAAAGGCTTACCCCGGGCGGGTGGAGACGCCGCTGGCTGATTTTCTCCGATTGGCGCGGGAGTTCCCGGAGACGACATTCATCCTCGCGCACTGGGGCGGTGGACTGGCCTGGTCGGCGGAAGCGGCGGCGCTGCCCAACGTCTGGTTCGACACCGCGGCCTCGCCGCTACTCTACAATCCCGAGGTGTGGCCGAAGGCGAAGACTGATCGGATCCTGTTTGGTTCGGACTATCCGCTGATCCTTTATCCGCGGACAGACACGGCACCGGGATTCGGCGGCTTGATCGCGGAGGCGAGAGGAGCCGGAGTTACGGATGCGGTGATGGGCGGGAACGCGGCGAAATTGTTCGGGTGGTAGGACGGATTATCCTTAAGCCGCCGGCGCGGCGCGTTAAGGATAACGCGCCCTACCGTAATAACCACGGCACGACCGCGCTGTTCGCTTCAGGCAAAATGACCTGCAAGCCGGTCGTCAGCTCCGAGGCCAGAGGCACCGGAATCGTCAGCACCGGCAGGCCGCCCAGGCTGGCGGGCGCGGTGAGGGTGAGCAGCGCCCTGCGGGCCTCGGGCGTGCAGTCGGCCTTGCGCAGGGCGGGGAAGGGCGTGGCTGGCAGGACGAGGTAATCGTGGTCGTTGAAATAGTGCCGGAACGCGACGCGCACCCGGGCGAAGGTCGCGGCCGCCCCGGCGAGTTGGTCGGCGGTGTAGCGACCGCCATCGCTGAAGCGCTGCCAGATGCTGGGTTCGTAATGTTCATGATACGGCGCAAGCCAGTCGCGGTGGACGGCGTGGGCCTCATGCAGCGCCATGACCGTATAGGCCTCGATGGCGCCTTGCCACGAGGACAAGAGCGCGCTGGTCGTTGCCTGGTCGGCTGGCCTGGCGAACGCGCTGGCCGCGCGGTCGCAGGCGGCGGCCGTCTCGGGATCGAAGAAAGTGCCGAGGGCGGTGACGGGGAGATAGCAGCCGCGAGGTTCCTGGCCCGGGTTGGCCGGGCCAACCAACGCGGTCACGGCGGCCAGCATGTCGGCGGCGTTGGCTGTGAACCACCCCGCCGTGTCGAGCGCCGGCGACAAAGGCACGGCGTCGCGGATGAAGTCGTCGCCGGGGCTCAGGCGGAAGCCATACACGCCGCAGAAGGAGGCGGGCACGCGCACCGAGCCGCCGGTGTCGGTGCCGATGGCCAGCGGCACGACGCCTGCCGCCACCATGGCCGCCGAGCCGCTGCTTGAGCCGCCGGTAAGGCGTTCGGGGAAGCGCGGGTGCGGGCAGTCGCCATAATGAGAGTTGTCGCCGAAGAGACCGGCGGCGAATTCCACCAGGTGGGTCTTGCCGGCGCAGGCCGCCCCGAGCTCGCGCAGCCGAAGGGCGAGGGTGCTGTCGCGCGACGGTGTGCCGCGGGCCGAGTTGAGGAAGGTGGAGCCGGCGTTTGTCGGCACGCCGGCGAGATCGAACAGGTCCTTCAGCACGTAGGGCACGCCGTGCAGCGGCTTGCTGGCGCGGTGGGCGCCCAGCTCGGCGGCGAGATCGGCTTCGGGGCGCAACCAGGCGAGTGCGGCGGCCCGCAAGTTTTCAGGCAGGGCGGCGAAGCGGGTGTGGATACTGTGCGCGGCGTCGCGCGCCGACATGGATTGCCACGCCGCGAACGGCAAAGTGGCTGGCGTTTTGGGCGCGTTTGTGTCCATTCGGGGGCATTCATGGAGCCTGCCGCGCCCATCGTCAAATTTACCTCGCTGAAAAAGCGTTACGGGACGGGTCCGCTGATTTTGGACGACATCAACCTGGCCGTGGCGCCGGGTGACTTCATCAGCCTGATCGGGCCGAGCGGGTGCGGCAAGTCGACGATCCTGAAGCTGGTTTCCGGCCTGAGCCCGGCGTCGGAAGGCGGGCTCGAGGTGCTGGGCACCACGCCCAAGCAGGCGCGCGACCGGCAGGCGTTCATCTTCCAGGACGCCACGCTGCTGCCCTGGCTCACGGCGCAGCGGAACGTGGAGCTGCCGCTGCGGCTGCGCGGGATGGGCGCCGGTGAACGCGCGGCCAAGGCCCAGGAGATGCTTGCGCTGGTCGGCTTGGATGCCGCGCGCGATTACTACCCGCGGCAGCTGTCCGGCGGCATGAAGATGCGCGTGTCGATCGCCCGGGCCCTGACGCTCTCGCCGCAACTGCTGCTACTCGACGAGCCCTTCGGCGCGCTGGACGAGATGACGCGCAACCGCCTGAACGAGGAACTGCTGGCCCTGCGCGAGCGGTCGCGCTTCACGGCGCTCTTCGTGACACACTCCGTGAGCGAGGCGGTCTTTCTCTCGAACCGCGTGCTCGTGATGGCGGCCAATCCGGGAAGATTCCATGCCGAGGTGAAGGTTGATTTCCCGTATCCCCGCATCCCGGGGCTGCGCGCCCGGCCGGATTTCCAGGCCAAGGTGAACGAGGTTTCCCAGCTGCTGCACCAGGTGGAGGAGGTCGCCAGCGCATGAAAAAAATCCCGCCACTCTGGCTGTGGGTGCTGCCCGTCGTGAGCGGGGTGCTCTTTGTTGCGCTGTGGTATGGCGTGCGGGTCGCAAGCGGCCTGCAAAGCTGGATCCTGCCGACGCCGGTGGAGATCCTCGCGGCGGCCTGGCAGGAGAAGGCGCGGCTGCTCGCGGCGGCCGGCAACACCGCCATCGGCGCCCTGGCCGGGTTTCTGCTCGCCGGGACGCTCGGCTTTGCCACCTCGCTTCTGCTCGGCGTGTCGCGGTCGCTGCGGGCCGGCCTCTATCCGTGGCTGCTGGTGCTGCAGATGACCCCGGTCATCGTGCTGACGCCCATCATCATGCTCTGGGCCGGGCCGGGCCTGCCGGGCATCGTCACGGTCACGTGGCTCATCAGCTTTTTCCCCATCGTCGCGAACATGACGCAGGGACTGCTCTCGACCGACATGAACCACGTGGCGCTTTTCCGGATGGCCAACGCCACCCGGGTGCAGGAGATGCTGCTGCTGCGGGTGCCGTCGGCCATGCCGTATTACCTCGCCGGCCTGCGCATCGCCGCGACGCTGGCGCCAATCGGGGCGATCTTTGGCGAATACATGGTCGGCAACTCCTCCGGCGGCACGGGCGGGCTGGGGTTCCTGGTCTACAGTTACAATACCCAGATCAAGATACCGGCACTGTTTGCGACGGCGTTGACCAGCTGCCTGTTGGGCTTCATCTTCGTGGCCGCCGTCTCCTGGTTGAACCGGGCGGTGCTCCACAAGTGGCACGATTCCTTTGAACGCAACGATCACTGAAATGACCTTCCGCCGGATCATCCTTCCGCTCGTCCTGGTCGTGGCCGCGCTTCTCGCGGGCTGCGGCAAAAAGGCCGGGACGCCCGCGGGTCCGGCCGCGCTGGTCAAGATCCGCTTCCAGACCGACTGGTTCCCGCAGCCGGAGCACGGCGGCTACTACCAGGCGCTGGCGAAGGGGTATTACGCCGCGGAGGGACTCGACGTGGAGATCCTGCCCGGGGGACCGAACGCGCAGGTGATGAGCACCGTGGCGATCGGCCGGGCGGAGCTGGGCATGACCAACGGCGACGACGTCATCGTGGCGGTCGCGCGCGGCGTGCCGGTGAAGATGGTCGGCGCCGAGATGCAACGCGACCCGCAGGGCATCCTGTTCCACACCGACCACCCGCTGCGCGATCTCAGGGATCTCGAGGGCAAGACGCTCATGGCCGGCGCGGGCTCGACGTGGCTGCAGGTGGTGCAGAAGAAGCTGGGCGTGAAGTTCAACCTGCTGCCGCTGGTCGGCGACCTCGCGCGGTTCATGAACGACAAGACCTTCGTCCAGCAGTGCTTCGTGACCAACGAGCCGTTCTTCGCCCGGGAGCGCGGCGCCAGCGTCGGCGCGCTGCTCATCGCCAGCGACAGCTACGAGCCCTATCGCGTGATGTTCACGAGCCAGAAATTCCTCGCCGAGCATCCGGACGTCGTGGCCAAATTCGTCCGCGCCAGCGTGAAGGGCTGGGTGGACTACCTTGGCGGCGACCCTGCGCCGGCCAACCAGCTGCTGGCCGCGAAGCGCAACGACCTTTCGCCCGAGTTCATGGCCTACAGCATCAAGGCCATGAATGACTACAGGCTCGTGAGCGGCGATCCGGCTAAGGGCGAGGCCGCCGGTCAGCTCACGATCGCGCGCCTGCAGAAGCAGATCGCCCTGCTGCAGGAGGTCGGCGTGCTCGACAAACCGGTCGCCGTGGACGACGTTGCCACCTTCGAATTCATCCCCAAACCCTGACATCCCCCATGAGCATCGAAGCCAAACTCGCCGAACTCGGCCTCAAACTTCCCAATCCGCCCGCCGTCGCCGGCAGCTACGTGCCGTTCGTCCGCACGGGCAATCTGCTTTATCTCGCCGGCACCATCAGCTCGTTCAACGGCGAGATGACGCACGTCGGCCAGGTCGGCAAGGAGCAGACCGTGCAGACCGCCTATGAGTCGGCGAAGATCTGCGCCCTCAACACCCTTGCCAACATCAAGGCCGCTACGGGCAGCCTCGACAGCGTGAAGCAGTTCGTCCTGGTCACGGGGTTCGTGAATGCCGTCAGCGGCTTCGCGGACAGCCCGGCCGTCATTAACGGGGCCTCGGAGCTTTTCGGCCAAGTGTTCGGCGAGGCCGGCAAGCACGCCCGCGCCGCCGTTGCCGCCGCCGGCCTGCCCAAGGGCTCGACCGTCGAGATCCAGGTGATCGTGGAGCTGAAGTAGTATCTGCGGGCAGGGCGGCTTATCCTTAAGTCGCCGCGGCGCGTTAGTCAGGGATAACGCGCCCTACCTCACAACCTCTTCGTCAGCACCTTCGAGTTCCGGCCGCTGTCCTCGTAGGCCTTGAGGCGCGACTCGGGCAGCGCCTCCTTGTCGGTCTCCTCGAAGCCGACGACGGAGGTGAAGAAGGTGAAGGCCTGCGTCGACAGCGCGATGATGTTGGTCGCGCCGCGTTCCTTCGCCTTCAGGCAGGCGTAGTCGACCATCTTCTTGCCGATGCCACGGTGGTGGTAGAAGGGCATGACGTAGAGCGAGCCGACCTCGGCGAACTTCGGCTTGTCGGGGTAGAAGACAAGCGAGACGCACGCGATGATGTTCTCGTCGATCTCGAAGACGTAGAACTGCTCGACGTTTTTCTCGATGGCGGCCTGGGTGCGGTAGACGAGCTCCTCGCGCTTCACGGCCTGGCGGGTGAGGTTGTAGATGGCGCGCACGTCGCGCTTGGTCGCCTGGCGGATCTGCTGGTATTCGTTGCCGTGGATGAGCGTGCCGACGCCCTCGTTGGAGAAAATCTCGTTGAGCAGGCCGTCGAGGAGGCGGCCGTCGAGGAGGTGGATGCGCGGCGTGCCGGTCTCGACGGCCTTGACGGCGTGGGCGGCGGGGCTGCGCATCGGCTCGTTGATGGACTCGGGCTTGTCCTCGAGGATGGTCTTGAGGGTGGCGGCGGCGATCTGGTGCTGCAGCTTGCCGTTGACCTCGAGGCCCTCGTTCGGGGTCAGGTAGATGATCTTGGTGGCGCCGAGCGCCTCGGCCAGCTCGGCGGCGAGCAGGTCGGAGTTGATGCGCAGCGGGCGGCCGTCGCGGTCGAAGCCGATCGGGTTCACGACGGGAATCACGTGGGACTCGATGAGCTGCGTGAGGAACTCCTTGTCGACGCGGTCGACGCGGCCGGTGAACTGGTGGTCCACGCCCTTGATGATGCCGAGCGGGGCGGCGCGGACGGCGTTGGTCAGCGCGGCCTTCAGGCCGTTCTGGGTGAGGCCCTCGATGATGAGGTGGGTGACGCGGGACGAGGCGCGGATCGCAAGGTCGAGCGTGGCGGCGTCGGCGACGCCCTTACCCTGCACGTCGGTGATCGGGATGTTGCGCAGCCGCGACAGTTCCTCGAGCTGGTGCCCGATGCCGTGGATGATGATGATCTTGATCCCGAGGCTGCGGAGCACCGCGATGTCGGTGAGGATGTTCGGGAAATTGTCGTCGGCCACGATGATGCCGTCGAGCGCGATGACAAAGGTCTGGCCCTGAAACCGGGGGACGTATTTCAGGATGCCGCGCAGGTCGGTGGGCTTGATGTCGGAGCCGTTGCTCATGGATGCAGGTGCGCTTTAATCGGACATCTCGCCCCGCGCGTCAATCGATTGTTGCGCCTCAGCGGACGGTGAACGACCACGCGGCGGCGGGGCCCTTGGCGACGAGGCGGACCGAGTAGCGGCCGGGCGGCAGCTGCGCGGTGGAGAAATTCACGCAGTAGGTCGAGTCGCTCCAGCGGTTCATCAGCGCCTTGCCGGGCAGGGGCTCGGTGCTGGGGACGAGGACAAGCTCGCTGCCCCGGCGGTAGAGGGTCAGCTCGCCGAGCTGGGCCTTCTGGCTCGGGACGCTGGCGGTGAAGTAGGCGCTGTAGTCGGCCCCGTGCGCCACGCTGGCCGGCGCCACGACGCGGTCGATCGTGTCGACCAGCTTGGGCTGCTCGGCGAAGTGGGGCATCAGGTCGGGTCCGAGGCCGACGG
>JAYRXZ010000056.1:0-21149 GCA_041917235.1 Lacunisphaera sp.
GGGCGCCGCGGGGGCGTCAGCGGGTTTTTCGGGAGGGGATGCATGCGGGGTTGCGTGCGGCGGGCGTGGGAACCGCGAAACGCCCCGTGTCTGTAAATGCCATCCGGCGCTGGCGCGCAAGGCCAGAGCAGGCACCTCGCCCGCGACTTGACCCGGTGCCGGGGCTGGTGATGGTGGAAGCGTCCGCATGACTGCTCCGCTCCTCTCCGCCCCGCCCGCCGCGTGCGTGCTGCTCGCGTTCAACGCCAGCAACCAGCTCGCCGTGCGCACGGCCGGCACCCGGCTGGACCATGCGTTTGCCGGCCCCGACGAGGCCGGGGCCCTCGCCCGCCTCCGGGCGGACTTCCCGGTGCACACCCCTCCCGCCGAGCAGTTCACGTGCACGGGCGCTGACCCGGCCTGCCGGGTTTTCTTCACCCAGGTGCAGGGCGCGCCCGCCGGCGGCGGGTTGTCCTTCCGCACGCTCGAGCAGCTGGCGGGTGCCCGCGCCACGCTGACTCCCGCGCTCGCCGCGGTGCTGGACGGGCTGGAACCGCACCTGATCGAGATCCCCTACCTGCACCTCGGCGAAAGCGACTACATCTACAAGTTCCGCGTGGAGCGGGACCGCAACCGCGACATCTACCAGCAGGACGACGCGGCCCGCGGCCTCTACCAAAGCCGGCTCTGCGAGGCCATCAAGACCCTGGCCCGCACCAATGAACGTTCCGCCACCGGCCCCGCCCTGCTGGATTTCGGCGCCGTGCGCTACGTCATCCCCAGCCACTTCGGTTTCTGTCTCGGGGTGAAAAATGCCATCGAGCGCGCCTACGAGACGCTGGCCGAAAATCCCGGCCGCCGGGTCTTCATGCTGAGCGAGCTCATCCACAATCCCTTCGTCAACGAGGACCTCCTCGGCCGCGGGCTCCGCTTCCTGCAGACCGACAAGGGCCAGCCCTTCGACGCCCGCGGCCGCGTCGCGGCGGCGGGCGGCCCAGAGCCCCTGCTCTGGGACACCCTCACCAGCGATGACATCGTCATCATCCCGGCCTTCGGCGCGACCGACGAGGACAAGAAAAAGCTCATCCGCAAGGGCATCCGCGTCGCCCAGTTCGACGCCACCTGCATGCTCGTGGAAAAGGTCTGGAAGGCCGCGCGCACCTTCGGCCGCGAGGGCTACACCGTGATCATCCATGGCAAGAGCGAGCACGAGGAAACCAAGGCCACCTTCTCCAACACCCGGCGCCACGCCCCCTCGATCATCATCCGCAACCTCGAGGAAGCCCGCCTGCTGGGCGACTACATCGCCGCGCCGACCGGGGAGAAGCGCGACGCTCTGCTGGTCCGCTTCGCCGGCCTGCACACCCCGGGCCTCGACCCGGCCCGGCACCTCGACCGCATCGCCGTCGTCAACCAGACCACGCTGCTCATGAACGAGACCTCCGCGATCATCGACTATTTCAAGTCGGTCTTCGTGGCGAAATACGGCGAGGCCGCCGGCCCCGCGCACGTCGGCGGCGCCGGCAAGAAGGACACCCTGTGCTACGCGACCCAGGTCAACCAGGACGCGCTGCAGCGCGCGCTGGCCGAGCCGCTGGACGCCGCCTTCATCCTCGGCGGCAAGAACAGCTCCAACACCTACCAGCTCTACCGGCTGTGCGAACAGAAGCTCGGCAATCGCGCCTTCTTCATCCAGTCGGAGGCCAACATCCGGTCCCGCGACGAGATCGAGCACTACGTCTTTCCCACGGGCGGGCACGGCAAGGGCGGCCACACGGAGATCCATCCGCTCTGGCCGCGGGACGATGCGCCGAAGCGCGTGCTGATCACCGGCGGCGCCTCCTGCCCGGACGGGCTGGTCCAGCAGGTGGTGACCAGGATCAACTCCTTCTTTCCTCCCTCGCAGCTGCACGGCATCGAGACCGTGCTGGCCGGGCTGGTTCCGCTCAAAACTTGATGCTCACGCCGCCGCGCACGCCGACCGAGCTGCCGAGGTCGATGCGGGCGGTGCGGCTGCCGACGAACTGGTCGTAACCATCAAACTTCTGGGCGGTGAATCCGCCGAAGAGACCCGTGCGCTCATTGGCCACCCACTCGATGTTCACGTCGGCGTAATAACCGCTGAGAAATTTGTTCGCGGTGCTTTGCTCCGGCGTCGAAAGGCTGCCGACATAGGAGCCATCGAGATCCGGCACCTGGAACCGCTCGAACGCACTGTAGCTCGTGCCGGCGAAGGCGCCCGCGAGGCCGATGCTGGCGTTCACGCCGAGCCGTTGGGTCAGCTGCGTGCGAATGGTCGGGCCGAGGCGCATCATGAAATAGGCCCCCTTGATCTGCCAGTTGCCTTCCACCGTCGCGCCGCCGGCCACGGAAGTCTCGACCGTCGGGCCGTCGGGGGTCGAGGCGAGCGGCGGGGTGGTTTCGACGCCCGAGCCGCTGGCCGACCCGCTCAAATCCGCCCCGGTGTCGGGATGGGTGACGACGGTGCCGGTCGCCGGGTCCAGATAATCGGCAAAAGTGGGGCCGCTGTATGGCGCCTCCGGAGCGGTGTTACCCAGCAGGGAATAATAATCGGTGCGTGCCTTCAGGGTCGCCGTGACGGTGCCGGCCGTCTTGCTGTTGATGCCGTTCAGCGTGATACCGCCAAGAATGCCCCATTGGAGACGGGCGGTGGGCTTCGAGAGGGTGCGGACATACTGGAATTCCACGCCGCCAGAGGCTCCGGCTTCCTTGGTGTAACCCTGGCCCTCGCTGACCGCGCTGTAGGTGCTCATCGCAACACGGCCGTCCGCCGTCAACTGCGACGACGAGCCGTAACCCCACGAACGGGTCTGGCCCGGCGTGTAGGCGATCATGTCACCGGTCTGGACGGTGACGGATTCGGTCTTGTTCGTGCCATCCTCGTTGAGGACGGCGTTGCCGGCGGCATCGCGCACGATCTTGGTATAGGTCGTGAAAGCGGCATAGCGGGTGCCGGGCGTGCTGTTCTGGATCAAGGTGTCGTTGACGCCATCGCCGTTGGTGTCCGTGGCGGTTCCCTCGTTGTTGCGGACCCCATCCTTCAGGACCTCGCCGTTGTTGTAGGAGCGGCTGACCTCGCCGTCGCTGCGGGGAGGCACGGTGATGTTGAAGGGCACGCTGCCCAAGTTGCCGAAGGCCACCTTGCCGCCGGAACTGAGCATCCGGAAGCCGACCGAAACCGTGGTGCGCGGGACATACCATTGCGCCGAATCCGCCATTAACTTTTCCAGGCGTTCTTCCTCGCTGCTGCTGGTCTGGGCCGTGAGCAGGACCGGGGCGGCGAGGAGCGTGACTGCGACGAGGGAAAGAAGCGGACGGAGGGTCATGAAGGAAAAGGGCATAGGGTCGGGCTGCGCTCTTGGAAAGGCCAAATTGGCCGGTGTTCCATCCTCAGGCCTTTTCCACCGGACCCTTGCCATCCGGGGCCATCATCCCCGCCTTGATCATGCCCTTCTTGAGGTCCTCGGCCTTCTGTTCCAGCTCGGTCTCCTTCTCCTGCTGGGCCTGCATTTTCTCGAAGAGGGCCGCCTCGCTGGCATTCAAAAAGTCCTCCCGCTCCTGCTGGGCGGCGCGCTGCTCCTTGATGGACGCCTCCTGCCGGTCGAGTTCCTCCTTGAGCTTGGTCAGGGCGGCGAGCTCCTCGGCGCTGCCCGAGCCCCCGCCCTGCGCCGGCTTCTCCTTGCGCATGGCGTCGATGACCTTCTCGCGGGCCTGCAAAAGCGCCTCCGTCTCGGCCAGCGCCCGGTCGCGCTCGGCGAGCTTGTTCTCGGCCTCGGCGAGGGCCATCTCGCGCTCGGCGGCCTTGGCCTCGAGGGCGCGCAGGGCCTTTTCCAGCGACTCGACCTGGGAACCGCTCAGGGTCGGCGTGCCGCCCCAGGGCGGGCGCGACTGCGACATGATCGTGTTGATCGACTTGCGCGCCTCAGCGGTGGCCTGGCTGGCCTCCTGGGCGCGCTGGAGCGGGCTGGGCCGGCGCGGCAGCACGAGCGGCTTGATGCCGCCGGGCCTGGGCGGAAACTTGATGTCCCCGGGCGGCGGGAAGGCCGGACCGGGCATCGCCGACTTGGGCGGCGGAGGAAAGGCCGCCGGTCCGGCGGCGGGCGACCGGGGGGCGGGCGGTGCGAAAGCCGGGGGCGACGGAGGCGTCGGCGCCCCGGCAGGTGATGGCGTCTGCGGATCCACGAAAGAAATGTGACCGGATCAGCCCCTGCCGAAAAGCCGGCCAAAGATTCCGCCCTTCTTCGGCTCGGCCGTCGTGCTGGCGGCCGCGGCCTTGGCCGAGACCTTCAGGACGGAGGCGGTGAGCTTCACCGCGATGGCCTCGCGGGCGGGATCGTTGATCACGACAAAATAGCGCTCGTAGGTGCCGCCGTCCTCCAGGTGCTTCACGAGGGCGGGTTTCTGGTCCTTGAACCAGTCGAGGGCGGCGTTGAGGGTGACACGCAGGCCGGACTCGATCTTCTCGACCTGTTCCTTGGTCAGCGACTTGGCCGCGGCGCTGTCCGCCGGGCTGAGCTTGGCGCCGTAGGCCTTGGCCAGGCCGAGCTGCTCGGGCCGCGGCAGGCCCGCGGAAATCAGGCCGATGGCCTCGGGCAGGTGCAGGCCGGTGGAACCCTTGCGGAAGGGCAGGAACTGGCCGATGCCCTCCTCGTCGCCGTGGGTCAGCGCGTTCAGGGCGTTGCGGAAATCGCCGCCCAGCACGACCCGGGTGGACATCTGCTGGCCGAGGTTGGCGAACTCGCCGATGGTCTTGACGCCCTCGGAGGCGCACACGACGCGCGTGCCCTCGCTGAAATTCGCCAGCGTCATCGGGTAGGCCGCGGGGATGTTGAGACGGGCGAGCGTCTTGAGGATCGGGTTGTCCTTGGCCGCGGTCTTCTCGACCTCGGCCACCATGTCGCCGAACGGGTCGTCAAAGGCCAGGGTCTCCTTCAGGATGCCGATGAGGTGGTCCGCCTTGTCGGCGTTGCCCGCGATCTCCGGCAGCATCAGGAGCTCGTCGTAGGAAAATTCGATGTATTTGGACGGCTTCTCGTCCTCGGCCTTGTGCGGCCACTCCTTGGTGTCGAGGTTCTGCGCGAGGCTGACCAGCGAGGTGTCCGCCATGATGGAGTGGCGGAACTTTTTGCGGATCTCATCCCATTCGGTGCTGTTGAACTTGGCCATGGTGACAGTGGTGGAACGTGGGTTGCTGGAAAAATCAGGCGGGCGGCGCGTTCTCGATGATCTCGGTGGCGAGCTTCATGTAGTCGTTGGCGACGCTGTCCTCCTCGTTGCCCTCCGTGCCGACGAGAAACACCGGCAGGCCGAGGGTGACGGCGCGGCGCACGATCATGGCGTCGCGGATCTGCGTGGTGCAGATCTTCGCCGCCGGCGCGCAGCCGCGTTTCTGGGTCTTGAATTGGTTCAGGCGAAGCTGCATGCGCATCTTCGGGACCTCGATGTCGGTGTTCGCCTTGATCGAGTTGAAGACGATGCCGTAGATCTGCGCGGCCGGGCCCATGGCCGTGGTGCGGAAGCTCGCCGAGGCCTGCTGGAAGCGCAGCATCTTCTCCACCAGCAGCGTGAAGCCGATGAGGCTCAGCGCGTCGGGGTTGGAGGGCACGTAGATCTCGCCGGCGCAATACACGCCGTTCTGGGAGGCGCGCAGGACGTTCGGCGGGCAGTCGAACACGATGAAGTCGTAGTTGCTCTCGATCTCGGCCAGCTGCTCCTGGAAGATCACGTAGGAGGGGCGCTTGGGATCGGGCTTATATTCGCCCTCGAGGTCCACGAGGTTGAAGGTGGTCGGCACCAGGTCGAGGCCCGGGAGCAGCTTCTCGCCGTCCTTGCCCTCGACCACGTCCTTGATCACGCAGTCCTTCAGGCGGGCCGTGCCGGGATCGAAGATGGAATAGACCGAACCGGTGCCGGTGGCATTGATCTTGTTCCAGCGCTCCAGCTTCATCAGCCAGATGCTCGCGTTGGATTGGGTGTCAAAATCCATCAGCAAAACGCGCATGCCGCGGCGTGCGAGGCTGGCTGCGGTATTTACGATCAGCGAGGTCTTGCCGACACCGCCCTTGTAGTTGAGGAAGGCTATCTTGCGCGCCATTGGTGTAGTGGTATTATGCGGCGATACCATGGCACATGACGCAACGGGCGCGAGTTAAAAATCTTACGAAGTTTAGGTTTCCAAAGGGGACTGCATTTCGCCCTCATTTTGCACCATGAAAGACCCCTGCCTGCAGGAGCAATATTCGCCCGCCAGCAGCTGTTTCGGCTGTGGCCCCGCCAACCCGAAAGGGCTGCGCATCCGGAGCTTTGTCCGCGGCAATGAGGTCGTCGCCACCTGGCAGCCCGAGCCGCACCACGAGGCCTTCCCCGGCATGCTCAACGGCGGCATTATCGGCTCCCTGCTCGACTGCCACTGCAATTGGACGGCCGCCTGGCACCTGATGCAGCAGGGCCGCTTGGAGAAGCCGCCCTGCACCGTCACCGCGGACTACGCCATCAAGCTCCTCCGCCCCACCCCGACCAACGGCCCGGTCGAGCTGGTCGCCCGGGTCGTCGAATCATCGGCCGACCGCGCCACCATCGAGGGCACCCTCACGGCCGCCGGCAAGCCGCGCGCCACCTGCCGCGGCACCTTCGTGGCGGTGACACCCGGCCACCCCGCCTACCATCGCTGGTAAGCCCCGGTCGTTGCCCAATCGTCACCTGCGGTTCACCGCACCGTCACGCGGGTCGGGCATCATCCCGCCATGCCCCCCACTGCCAAGATCCTCGCCGTCGACGACGAACCCGAGCTGACCGACCTGATGCACTATCACTTGATGCGGGCCGGCCACGACGTCGCGACCGCCGCCAACGGCTGGGAGGCCATCCACGCGGTCCGCACCAACCGCCCGGACATCATCCTCCTCGACCTCATGCTGCCGGACCTCGACGGCTTCGGCGTCTGCGAAATCCTGCGCCGCGATCCCGCGACCGCCACCATTCCCATCATCATCGTGTCCGCCTGGGCCTCGACCGACTCGCGCAACCTCGGCCTGGAACTCGGCGCGCTGGACTACATCACCAAGCCCTTCAGCCCGGCGGAGCTGGTCGCGCGCGTGAACCACCTGCTGCACGCGCGCGCCAGCTGAACCCACCAAGCCTCAGTTGTTCTCGATTCCGAACTCGATCGGCACCGCCATGCGGAAGGGCACGGCCTTGCCGTTGCGCCGGCCGGGCTCGAACCGCCATTTCCGGACCGCCCGCACCGCCGGCTCGACGAATTCACGGTCGGTAAAGCGGATCGCCTCCGCTCGCACCACGTTTCCCGCCGTGTCCACGTCGAACTCGACCACCACCGAGCCGCCGGCGCCGGTTTGTTTCATGGCATAAGGATAGTCGGGCGGGATTTGCACCTTGGCGCGCGGCACGCGGTCGAGTTTTCCGATGTCGAAAATATCCGGATTGATCGGACCTATGCCACCCGGGCCGGGTCCGCCCGGGCCGGCGATCTCGGGGATGCGATCAAAAGCCGTTTCCGGTCCCTTGGGTCGCACCTTTTGTGGAACCGTAAACTCCGGTTTGGTGGTAGGCGGGGCCGGTTCGTCGAGAGCTGGCAGCGCGGGCCCGCCCGTCAGTGTCTTGACCGGATCGACGTCCGGGTCCCTTTCCTCCGGCGGCACCGGCGGCGGATCATTCGTGACCACCGGGAGAGTGCAACCCGGCAGCGATTCGATCGGCCGGGAGACCATTCTGGAGCCTTCGGGCATGAGCCAGAGCAACGCGACGTGCATCGTCGCGGCAATCGAAGCGGGTAACAGGTATTTGTGGATGTTCATGTGTGCCTCCAATCCTTTGACGCGCTGGCGCGACCTTTATTAGAACACCGTTGCCATCGGCCGCGGGGTGCCCGAAATCATCGCGCCGTGAAAGCCACCGACCTCGCGCTCAACCGGCTGCTCGGCATCGTCGCCGCGCCGGCGGGCGCGGCGCACCTGCTGGAGATGGCCTTCACGCCGCAGCTCCAAAACCACCTCGGCACCATGCACGCCGCGGCGCAGTTCGCGCTCGCCGAGGGGGCCAGCGCCGAGTGCCTGCAGCGGGAGTTCGGCGCGGCGGTCGGGCCGGTCTTTGCCGTGGTCCGGGGCGTCGAGGTGAAATACCGCAAGCCGGCCACCGGGGACCTGCTCGCCTATGGCACCCCCGACGAAAACACCCGCGCGCACCTCGTGGCGGAGCTGGCCGGGCGCGGCCGCTGCAGCCCGGTGATCCTGATTGATCTCAAGGATCGCGCCGGCACCCTGACGCTCCATGCCAAGTTTGACTGGTTCATCTCCCGCGTGCCGCCGCCTTCGCCTTAGGGGCGGCGCGCTGGCCTTGGGCGTCCTTTTCGCCGTCGCGGCCGCGGCGGCCGCCGTGCCGGATTACGTGCGCGAGGCGCTCGGGAAATTCAGCCCCGAGGTCCCCGCGGGCTGGGCCTACACCCTCACCACCGTGCGCAACGAGGAGGCGCGGACCACCGTCCGGTTCGACCCCGCGAAGCCTCCCGCCGGGCAGTGGACGCTGCTCGAGCTCAATGGCCGCGCCCCCACCGCCAAGGAGCTCACCCAATACGCCCGGTCCCGCACCGGCGGCGGCAACTCCGCCGCCCCGCAGGGCACCTTCCAGCGGGGCGACATCGACCCGGCGAGCATCACGCTCATCCGCGAGGACGCCGACCGCGGCGAGTTCCAGTGCGGCTTCCGGGCCGAGGCGACCGGCGCGGACAAGATGCTCGGCCATCTCCAGCTGCGCCTGACCGTGAACAAGCACACGCCGCACGTGGAGAAATTCGTCCTCGCGCTCAAGGAGCCCTACACGCCCGTGCTCGGCGTGAAGATGCGGGAATTGCTCGTGCAGATGACCTTCACCCCGCCGGCCGCCGACCGCCCCAGCCTGCCCGCCATGAACTCCTCGCATTTCCTCGGCCGCATCTTCTTCATCGGGATGGAGGAGAACCTGACCCTCACCTACACGGATCTGGTGCGGGTGCCGTGACGGCCTCCCGGCCGCCGAGGAGCTATCCCGTTGACTTTGTGCCGTAATCCTTTGGCTTGGGGTCTGTTGCAATCCCTCACGTGAAAAGCCTCTCGTTTCGCTGGCAACTGATCCTGTTCATCCTGCTGACCTGCGGCGTGACCCTCTCGCTGGCGTTTGCCGGCTTCTACCTCTACGACCTGCGCCAGTTCAACAACGAGGTCGATTCGCGCCTGCAGAACACCCAGATGCTCATGATCGAGAACCTGGTGCCGCGGCTCGAGCAGAACCCCAATGTCGGCGACCTGCAGCTGAGCCAGCTCGGCGTCGACGGCCAGATCGCCGCCGCCGCGGTTTATTCCGCGGACGGCAAGCTCCTCGCCCGCTACGTCCGCGCCGGCCTCAGCGAGGTCATCCCTCCCCTGCCCCGCGTCACCCGCCTGCTTGATGTCAGCGCGCGCGGCGTCCGCTGGATCCCGATCAGCTCCGGCAGCCGCCCGCTCGGCACGCTCTACCTCAAGGCCGAGCAAAGCGAGGCCGACCGCGACCGCGTCTCCAACCTCCTGCGCGGCTCCGCGATCGTCTTCCTCGCCTCCGCCCTCCTGGCCGGCGCCATGGCCTGGCGCTTTCAGGGCCGCATCACCGAGCCGATCACCGAGCTCGCGCGCGTCTCCGCCACGGTGCAGCGCGACCGCGACTACAACGAGCGCGTGCAGATCGCCGCCAGCGGCGAGATCGGCGAGCTGATCGACTCGTTCAACGCCATGCTGGATACCATCCAGTCCAACACCTCCGAGCTGGAGCGCGCCCGCGTCGCCGCCGAGGACGCCCACGAGAAGATCATCCAGGCGCACGACCAGCTCGAGGAGGCCAACCGCACGCTCGAGGCGCGCGTCGACGACCGCACCCGCCTCCTCGCCAAGGCGGTGAAGGACGCCGAGGAGGCCAGCAAGGCCAAGTCGAGCTTCCTCGCCAAGATGAGCCACGAGCTCCGCACCCCGCTCAACGCCATCATCGGCTACTCCGAGATCATGAAGGAGGACGCCGAGGACGACGGCGACGCCCGCCGCGCCGAGGATCTCGACAAGGTCCTCAACGCCGCCCGCCACCTGCTCGGCCTCATCAACGACGTGCTCGACATCTCCAAGATCGAGGCCGGCAAGATGGAGCTCTTCGTCGAGACCTTCGACCTCACCAAGCTCATCAACGAGGTCATCGCCACCGCCTCACCGCTCGTCTCCAAGAAGGGCAACACCCTCGCCATCGACTGCCCCGCCGACATCGGCGCCATGCACGCCGACGCCACCAAGCTCCGTCAGATGCTCCTCAACCTCCTCAGCAACGCCAGCAAGTTCACAGAGAAGGGCACCGTCACCCTCAAGGCCGTCCGTCACATCGAGGAGGACGCCGACTACATGGAGCTGTCCGTGATCGACACCGGCATCGGCATGACGCCCGAGCAGCTCGGCCGCCTCTTCCAGGCCTTCAGCCAGGCCGACGCCTCCACCACCAGCAAGTATGGCGGCACCGGCCTCGGCCTCGCCATCTCCAAGCAGTTCGCGCAGATGATGCAGGGCGACATCACCGTCACCAGCACCCCGGGCGTCGGCTCCACCTTCACCATCCGCATGCCGGCGAAGGTTCTCACCAAGCAGCCCAAGATCGTCAACAACACGACCAACAAGCTCACCCGCTCCCCCTTCCCCAGCCAGAACCGGCCCAAGATCCTCGTCATCGACGACGACAAGGAGATCCGCACCGTCATCGCCGAGCTGCTGAGCATGAGCGGCTACGACGTCGTCGAGGCCGCCTCCGGCCAGCAGGGCCTCGACCATGCCAGCCGCTTCGTCCCCGACCTCGTCCTGCTCGACGTCATGATGCCGGGCATCGACGGCTGGACCGTCCTCTCCAAGCTCCAGGACAATCCCAAGCTCGCCGACGTCCCCGTCATCGTCCTCAGCGCCGTGGGCGACGTCGAGATGGCCATGTCGCTCGGCGCTGCCAGCGTCCTGCTCAAGCCGGTCGACGCCAGCCGCCTCACCGCCGAGATCGCCACCCAGCTCAGCCCGCTGCCCAAGTGCTACGTGCTGCTCGTCGAGGACGACGCCGACTCCCGCACCCTCATCACCCGCATGCTCGAGCGCGAAGGCTGGCAGTTCCGCGCCGCCATCAACGGCAACGCCGCCCTCCGCATCCTCAAGAAGAGCACCCCGGCCATGATCGTGCTCGACCTCAAGATGCCGGGCATGAACGGCCTCGAGCTCCTCGAGGTCCTAGGCAAGAACCCGGCCTGGGCGAAGATTCCCGTCGTCATCGTCACTTCCATGGACATCACCCAGGAAATGCGCGACGTCCTCACCGCCCGCACCTTGGGCATCCTGCGCAAGGGTCAGTTCACCCGCGAACAGCTGGCCGAGCACATCCGCCCGGCCGTCCAGGCCTGCGCGCTTGCTGAAACCTGAATTCCCGTCATTTAATCCCTCCCTGCCATGCCCAAGATCCTCCTGGTCGAAGACAACGAGATGAACCGCGACATGCTTTCCCGCCGGCTGGAGAAGCGCGGCTACACGCTGGTGATCGCGGTGGACGGCGGCCAGGGCGTGGCGCTGGCCAAGAGCGAGCTGCCCGACCTCATCCTCATGGACATGAGCCTGCCCGTCCTCGACGGCTGGGACGCCACCAAGCAGGTCAAGGCGGACGACGCCACCAAGGGCATCCCCATCATCGCCCTGACCGCGCACGCCATGGAGAGCGACCGCCAGAAGGCCCTCGAGGCCGGCTGCGACGACTTTGACACCAAGCCCGTGGAACTCCCGCGCCTGCTCACCAAGATCGAGGAACTCCTGAAGAAATTCCCGCCCAAGGCATGAGCGCCCCCGCCTCCAGTTCCTCCGAGCCGGCCTCACCCCCGGGCTCCCTTACCCCCTTTCTCAAGGCGCTCAAGTCGGGCGACCTCGAGACGCTGTCCAAGCTGCGCCACGCCCTGCGCACGCCGCTCAACCAGATCATCGGCTACAGCGAGATGCTGATGGAGTCGGCCGAGGAGAACAACGCCACGGCCATCGTCCCCGACCTCAAGCGCATCCACTCGTCCGGCGGCCAGCTGCTGGCCGTGATCAACGACGCCCTCGCGCCCTGGAAGATCGACACCGGCCGGATCGACTTCCCCGCCATGCGCCTGGCCATGCGCGCGCCGCTCTCCGCCGTCGTCAACCAGGCTGGCCTCTGCCTCGACAAGTCCCGCGCCAGCGGCCACGACGAGCTCGTCAAGGACCTGGAGAAGATCCTCACCGCCGCCAAGAACCTCGAGAAACTCTTCGAGAGCGACGCCTACTCGGAGGAAATCATCGTCGGCCGCGCGGCCACCGGCCCCGCCGAGGGCGGCGCCGACTCCAGCCCGCTCGGCGCCGTCATCGCGCCCTCCCTGGGGGCCGACGACTTCGGCATCTCCGCCCAGCCCATGCCCAGCGCCAAGCTGCTGGCCGTGGACGACGACCCGATGAACCGGGACATGCTCTCCCGCCGCCTGGAGAAGCTCGGTTACGAGGTCACCGACGCCTCGAACGGCCGCGAGGCGCTGTCGAAGCTCAAGGACGGCAACTTCGACCTCGTCCTCCTCGACATCCTCATGCCCGACCTCGACGGCTTCCAGACCCTCGAGTTCATGAAGGCCGACCCGCGCCTCCGCCACGTGCCCGTCATCATGCTCACCGCCCTCGACGACGTCGCGAGCACCGTGCGCTGCATCGAGGCCGGCGCCGAGGACTACGTCCCGAAGCCCTTCAACCCGACCGTGCTCCGCGCCCGCATCACGGCCTCGCTGGAAAAGAAGCGCCTCCGCGACCAGGAGCAGGCCTTCCTCGCCCAGCTGCAGATCGAGCGCTCCAAGTCCGAGCGCCTCCTCCTCAACGTGCTGCCCAAGGCCATCGCCGAGCGCCTCAAGGCCGGCCAGCGCACCATTGTCGACAGCTTCATCGACTCGACCGTGCTCTTCGCCGACATCGTCGGCTTCACCCGCATCGCCGCCCGCCAGTCGCCGCACCGCACCGTCCAGCTGCTCAACGAGCTCTTCTCCGGCTTCGACCGCATCGCCGAGACGCGCGAGCTGGAGAAGGTGAAGACCATCGGCGACGCCTACATGCTCGCCAGCGGCGTGCCCGTCATGCGCACCGACCACGCCGAGGCCTGCGCCGAGGCCGCCTTCGAGTTCATCGAGGCCGTGCGGGGCTTCAACCGCCGCCACTCGCTCGACTGGGCGATCCGCGTCGGCATGAACAGCGGCCCCGTCGTCGCCGGCATCATCGGCACCAAGAAGTTCTCCTACGACCTCTGGGGCGACACCGTGAACATCGCCAGCCGCATGGAATCCCACGGCCAGCCCGGCAAGATCCAGGTCTCCGAGGCGACCAAGAAGCTCCTCGAGGGCAAATACGACTTCACCCCCGTCGGCGTCATCGAGATCAAGAACTCGTCCCCGATGCCGACCTACCTGCTCACCAAGAAGACGGGGAAGTAGGGATTGAGGTGGAACCCGACCTCCGGGCGGGTTTGTTCAATATTCGAAGATTGGTGGTCAGCCGCGCGTGATGTTCAACGCGTCCGGCGGCCGCGTTCCACCTTCCGATCCAGCGCCGTGGGTTGCGCGCTCGCGCGCAACGGTAGGGCGGCTTATCCCTAAGCCGCCGTTTCGCCGCAATCGGACGTTATCGGCGCGTTAAGGATAACGTGCCCTACCCGCCTCACTTCGCCACCCACTTGAACACCAGCGTGGACAAGCCCGGCAGCGTGAGATTCAGCGAGTTTTCGTAGCCGTCTGCGGGCTGGGTCGACGACTGCTTGCCGCCGTGGTTGCCGAAGCCCGTGCCGCCGTAATACGTCGAGTTCGTGTTCAGCACTTCCTTCCAGTAGCCTTGGTAGGGCACGCCGACCGTGTAGCGCGTGCGTGTCATCGGCGTGAAGTTGCCCATGACCAGGTAGGCCGACTTCCCCGCCTCGTCCATGCGGAGGAAGCTGATGACACTGTGGTCGCCGTCGTTGCAGTTCACCCAGCGGAAGCCGCCGGAGCGGAAATCGTTCGCGCTCAGCACCGGGTCGCCGGTGTAGAGCTTGTTCAGGTCGCGCACCAGCGCGCGCAGGCCCTCGTGCTCCGGCTCCTGCAGCAGGTGCCAGTCGAGGCTCGCGTCGTGGTTCCACTCGGCGCGCTGGCCGAACTCGCTGCCCATGAAGAGCAGCTTCTTGCCGGGATACGTCCAGATGTAACCGTAGAGCGCGCGGAGGTTCGCCGCCTTCTCCGCGATGCTGCCGGCGGCCATCTTGCCGAGCATCGAGGCCTTCAGGTGCACGACCTCGTCGTGCGAATACACCGAGATGAAGTTCTCCGAATACTGGTAGATCATCCCGAAGGTCAGCTTGTCGTGCGACCACTTGCGGTGGATCGGGTCCTTTTGGAAATAGGCGAGCGTGTCGTGCATCATGCCCATGTTCCACTTGTAGTCGAAGCCGAGGCCGCCGTCCTTCGTCGGCCGGCTCACCATCGAGAACGCCGTGGACTCCTCCGCGATCGTCACCGCGCCGGGGTAATAGTGGTGCACGAGGTCGTTCACCTGCCGCAGGAAGGCGATCGCCTCGAGGTTCTCGCGACCGCCATAGCGGTTGGGGATCCACTCGCCGGCCTTGCGGGAGTAGTCGAGGTAGAGCATCGACGCGACCGCGTCCACGCGCAGGCCGTCGATGTGGTAGCGCTCGAGCCAGGACAGCGCGCTGGCGATCAGGAAGCACCGCACCTCGTGGCGGCCGTAGTTGAAGATCAGCGTGCCCCAGTCCATGTGCGCCCCGAGCCGCGGGTCGGCATGCTCGTAGAGGTGCGTGCCGTCGAACTGCGCCAGCGCGAAGCTGTCACGGGGGAAATGCGCGGGCACCCAGTCCACGATGATGCCGATGCCGCGCTGGTGCAGGTGGTCGACGAAGAACTGGAAGTCCTCCGGCGTCCCCCAGCGGTGCGTCGGCGCGAAGAAGCCCGTCACCTGGTAGCCCCACGAGCCGGTGAACGGGAACTCGGTCACCGGCAGCACCTCGACGTGCGTGAAGCCCATGTCGCTCACGTAATCCGCGAGGATCGGCGCCAATTCGCGGTAATTGTAGGGGCGGTTCGCCTCCGCCATGTTCCGCTTCCACGAGCCGAGGTGCAGCTCGTAGATCGACATCGGCCGGTCGGCCTGCCCGGCCTGCGCGGCGCGTTTCGCGATCCAGGCATCATCGCCCCACTTGTATTTGGTCGTGTCGCAGACGATGGCGGCGTTGTTGGGCGGGGCCTCGAAATACGTGCCGTAGGGGTCGGTCTTCAGCCGCATGTGGCCGGACTGGTCCCAGATGGCGAACTTGTAGAGCTCGCCCTGTCCCACGCCGGGCACGAACAGCTCCCACACGCCCGAGCCGCCGAGCGGCCGCATCGGGTGGTAGCGCGCGTCCCAGCCGTTGAAGTTGCCGACGAGCGACACGCGCGAGGCTGCCGGCGCCCACACCGCGAACGCCACCCCGGGCACGTCGCCCATCAGCCGCTCGTGCGCGCCGAGTTTCTCGTAGATGCGGTGCTCGTTGCCCTCGTTGAACAGGTAGAGGTCCTGCTCCGACAGCGACGGCAGGAACGAGTAGGCGTTGTGCACCTGGTGGATGTCACCCCACGAGGTCTCGTAGCGCAGCTGGTAGCGGAAGACCTTCTTGCCGGAAAGGAACAGCTCGAAGAACCCCTCGGGCGCGATCATCGCCATCGGGTGCGCCGGTGCGCCGGCCGTGTCGAGATCGACGACGGAGCAATTTAATGCCGCGCGGACAAACGCCCGCACCACGACGCCGGCCTGGCCCTCGTGCGTCAGCGGATGCATCCCGAGCCAGCCATGGGGGTTGGCCTGGTGATTACCGAGAAAAGCGTTCAGCTCGTTGGCGGGTATGATCACGGCGGATGCCATCACACTGTCCGCCCATCCCCCCGCGTCTAGCCGAAAGGAGCGGCGCAGCGCCAGAAAGCTGAATGCTGAAACCTGAAAGCTGAAAACCTAAACGCCGGCCTGAAACCCGAGTTTCAGGATCCGATTTCAGCCTTCAGCTTTCTGACTTTATTCGCCTTCGTGTTTTTTGCCATGGTCACAAAGATGGCAATGAGCTCGTTGGCCTCCTGCCAGATGGGGTCCACGGCCTTGGCCGCCACGCCGCAGTCGTCTCGCAGCAGCTCAAGCCAAAGCTGCGACTCGTCGCTCTCTTGGACACATATCTCGACCTTGGCGATGAATTCATCGGCACTTCTGGACCGGGTGCTTTCCCGATAGTTGGCCGCGACGGAGGTGCCGGATCGCAACAGCTGCTTGCCAAGCACCCGTAACTCCTCCCGGCGTTTGTCCAACCCGATATAGAACCTGACGACCGAACTGGCAAAAACCGTCGTCCGTTGCCGCATGGCTGCTTTGCGCTCTTCGAATAATGTCATGCCCCAGACTAGCAGGAGCCAACCAACTGGATAACCCGGCAATCGTCCTGATTACAGGCGCCCAAATTCAGGTCGGAGGCACGCGGACACGGCGCGGAAGGCCACATATGAAAGTAGATTTTCCGGAACTAGTTTCAGCTTTCAGCTTTCAGTATTCAGCTTTCTGTTTGCGCTCGCCCGCCCCGCCCGCCACTTCAAGCACCATGCCTTTCGTCCGCCGCCTCCCCGCCTTGCTCGGCACCCTGTGCCTGCTCGCCGGGCTCGCCCACGCCCAGCCGGCCGCCCCGGCCCAGCTCCAGGTCACCGGCGACCGGACGGTCTATGACGACACCACCAAGGAAACCGTCCTCACGGGCAACGCCCGTCTGGTCAACAACGACACCGTCCTGACCGCCGACGAGATCCGCTACAACACCGCCAGCGGCGTCGCCTCCGCCTCCGGCCACTTCGTCCTCACCTCCGGCCGCCGCCGCCTCGTGGCCGACGAGGGCACCTACAACCTCGCCACCCGCGAGATCAACGTCCGCAACCTCCGCATCGGCGAGTTCCCGGTCTATGTCTCGGGCGAGTCCGTCACCGGCACGCTCGACGTGCTGGTCTTCACCAACGCCACCGTCTTTTTCCGCGAGAACGCGGGCTACACGCCCTCCATCAAGGCGAGCAAGCTCACCTATGCGCGCGGCAAGATCATCCGCGCCGAGGGCCTCGGCGTCGGCCTGCTGGGCGGCCACTTCCTCTCCTTCCCGCACTTCGAGCACGCGCTCAACACCGACTTCGTCTCCTTCATCAGCGCCCGCCTCGGCTACCGCGGGAACCTCGGCGTCCTGGCCGAGCTCGGCCTCCACGTGCCGGTCGCCGAGGGCGTCCAGCTCGGTGCCGACGTCGGCCTCTATTCCTCGCGCGGCGTCATGGCCGGCCCGTCCGGCAGCTACGACCGCCGCTCCGACACCGGCTCGGTCCAGGGGTTCTTCCGCTCGGGCTACATCCACGACGGCGGCGACCGCGACAACGACTTCCTCGGCCGCCCCGTCCCGCGCGACCGCTCCTACTTCGCCTGGCAGCACCGCCAGCGCGCCGGCGAGCATTTCACCCTCGACGGCGAGTTCAACTACTGGAGCGACTCCGAGATCCTCCGCGACTTCGACCACAAGCGCTTCGACCGCGTGCAGCAGCCCGATTCCTTCCTCGAGGCCGCCTACACCGCCGACAACTGGTCGCTCAGCGCCTTCGGCCGCGTCCATCCCAACCAATACCACCGCGTCCAGGAACGCCTCCCCGAGCTCCGCTTCGACCTGATGCCGCTCGCGCTGCCCGGCGGCTTCTACGAGCGAGCCAGCGCCAGCGCCGCCGTGCTCCAGGCCGACGCCTACGGCCTCGACCCGGAGCTCCGCACCAAGCGCCTCGACGCCTACTACGGCCTCTCGCGCCCGATCGCCCCAACCCCGTGGTTCACCTTCACGCCCGTCGCCGGCGGCCGCGTCACCCACTACACCGACGCCCTCGCCGGCAGGAACGACTACACCCGCACCCTCGGCGAGATCGGCTTCGACGCCCGCCTGCTCGCCAGCGGCACCTTTGACTACAAGAACGAGGTCTGGGAGATCGACGGCCTCCGCCACCTGGTCGAGCCGAAGCTCTCCTATCGCTACGCTCCGGAGACCGAGCGCGGCCGCGCCTACATCCCGGCCATCGACCGCCGCGCCTTTTCGACCTACCTCCAGCCGCTCTCCATCGGCGACTCGCGCTTCATCGACGACCTTGGCCCGCTCAACACCGTGCGCCTGTCGCTCAACAACACCTTCCAGACCCGCGACCCGGCCTACGGCTCCCGCAACCTCGCCTCGCTCAACTTCGCCGCCGACTACCGCTTCGACCACCCCGGCCAGCGCCCGCTCTCGGACATCTACACCGAGTTCACCCTCACGCCCGCCCCGTGGCTGCGCTGGGAGGTCTTCCACCGCGTCGACCCGCACACGCCGCAACAGCAGGAGCTGAACACCGCGCTCGAGATCCACGACCAGGAATGGTGGTCCGCCCGCCTCGCCACCCACTACCTCCGCAGCGACTACCAGGAATACTACCTCGAGTGGCGCCAGCGCCTCAACGAGGTCTATGACGTCACCGCCCTCTGGCGCTACGACGCCCGCAACCATCGTTTCAACGAGCAGAGCTACGGCGTCTGGCAGCGCCTGGGCCAGACCTGGGCCGTGAAATATGAAGTCTCGTGGTTCAACGGCCCCCGCCGCGAAAGCTCCTTCGCCCTCAACATCGAGGTCGAACTGTTGAAGTTCTAAAAACCGAAAGCTGAAACTTGAAAGCTGAAAGCTGAGGATCCGATCCCCGAGCACTGCATTTCAGGCCAATTTCAGCTTTCAGCCTTCAGCATTCAGCTTTCTCTGCCAATGAACCCGAACATCGCCGCCAATCAGCAGCGCCTGTTCCTGGATTTCGTCGCCCAGCTGCGGCCGCACGTCCGCAAGGACAGCTCCCTGCCTCGCCGCATCAAGGAGCTCATGGCCCGCCACCGCGCCATCGGCTCCCGCGACCGCAAGCTCTACCGCGAACTCGTCTACACGTGGCTTCGTTACCTTCCCTGGATCGACCCGTTATTTGATACGGATCCCGCCACCGCCGCCAAAATCACCGCGTGGCTGGCGCCAGAGCTGAAACCCACCTCCCAATACAGAGCCGCCCACTGCGCTGATTGGCCCGCTGTTCCTGCCACACTTGCGGAAAAATCCGCCTTACTGGTTCAGTTCCTAGGTGGAGCGCGGCCTCCGGACGCGCTTTCAGGATCCAACCCAACCCGTCCAGAGGCCGGGTTCCACCCTTCAGCCTCTTCAGCTTTCAGCTTTCAGCCCTCAGCCCTTCTCCCCGCCTGGTTCCAAGAGCATTGTCCGGCGGCGTTCTCGTCCCCCCACCTCGACGCCATCAACAGCCGCGCCAACGTCTGGGTTCGCATCCAGGCCAATGATCGCAACCTCGTCCTCGACGAGTTCAAGGCGCAGAACTGGACCTTCGAGTCACCCGCCGGTTTCCCCGACGCCCTCTGCCTGCCGCCCAACGCCGAGGTCGCCGCATCCGACGCCTATCGGCGAGGCTTCGTCGAAATCCAGGACCTCGGCTCCCAACTCGTCCTCGCCCACGCCCCGCTGCCGCTGACCGGCCGCTGGCTCGATGCCTGTGCCGGCGCCGGCGGCAAGACGCTTCAACTCGCCCGCCTGCTCGGGTCCAACGGCCATGTCGACGCCACCGACATCCGCGTTGAAATCCTCGACGAGCTCGACGACCGCGCCAAACGCGCCCGCCTCGACAACATCACGATCGTTAGGGACCCGACCCATTCAAGATCGGTCATTGCGAGGAGTCCGGAGGACGACGAAGCAATCCAGCTGGATCGCCACGGCGCGCATCGCGCACCTCGCGATGACAGAGCTATTCCCATGGCAGGAACGGCATACGACGGCATCCTCGTCGACGCCCCCTGCTCCGGATCCGGCACCTGGCGCCGCCAGCCCCACCTCAAGTGGTATGTGAAGCCCGAGACCATCGCCGCCTTCGCGAAGACCCAGCTGGAAATCCTGACGATCAACGCCCCCCGCGTGAAACCCGGCGGCCTGCTCATCTACGCCACCTGCTCCCTCAGCCACCACGAAAACCAGGACGTCGCCGCCGCGTTTCTTAGAACCCACCCCAACTTCAAAGCCGAGCCACCCCCTCAAAACCACGGCGGCACCTTCGACGGCCTCGGCACGTCACTCCTGCCCGGCACGCTTAACACGGACGGCTTCTACGTCGCGTTGTTAAGGCACCAGTAGCCCCAGCGAATGCCCTTCAATCCGTTGGTAGTCTATAAAGCTACCAAGGATCGGGCGGGACCTGGTAGTCTAATAGACTACCAACGGATATTCCCCACGATCATTCAGACCAGCTCCCGTCCGCTCCGCCGGGCGGCGAGCCAGGCGAGCAGGAGCAGGGTGCGCTCGGCGTCGAGGGCGCCTGTCCGGGCCTTCAGACAGACATTCAGCCGCTGCTTGGGGATGCCGAGGATGCGCGCCAGATGGATCTTACTGCCCCGCTTGCGCAGCATCGGTGCGACCTGCCGCACCAGTTCGTTCCACAATGGCGTGTCCGGACCCGGCTGAAGGGTCAGCCCGCGCTTGGGTGGCCGGCGCTTCAGCCTGCCGACCGTGCGGCGGGCGGACTCCGCCGTGTCAAAGACCAGCCACTCCATGAGCTCGACCATCGGGCGGACCCGCGGATGCAGATAAGGAGGACGCGAGTAGGGCATGGGGTGCTGGTAGTTTAATAGACTACAAGGATCCGGGTCATTGATCCAAAGGGCTGCGCACGCCGAGGCCCGGCTTTTTCATGACGTGCAAATAAATCTGGGTCGTTCGGATGTCCGCGTGCCCCATGAGTTCCTGGACCGTCCGGATGTCGGCGCCACCTTCCAACAGGTGGGTGCCAAACGAATGCCGCAGGGTATGCGGCGATATTCGCTTCGCCAGGGCCGCCTTGTCGGCCGCTTGCTTCAGCGCCCGCTGAAACAGGCTGTCGCTGACGTGATGCCGACGCTTGATGCCGGTGGCCGGATCCAGACCAAGTTCACGCGAGGGGAACACCCACTGCCATTGCCAGCTGATCCCGGCCTTCGGATATTTCCGGTCCAAGCCCT
>JAYRXZ010000057.1:0-20993 GCA_041917235.1 Lacunisphaera sp.
GGGCACCGACAGCCACACGCCGATGATCAATGCCCTCGGCGTCCTCGGCTGGGGCGTGGGTGGCCTGGAGGGGATCTCCGCGGCCCTGGGCGAGCCGCTGCCGCTGCACATTCCCGCGGTGGTGGGCGTGCGGCTGGCCGGCCGCCTCCGGCCCGGGGTGACGGCCACCGATGTCGCGCTGACGCTGACGCAGCTCCTGCGGGCCCGCGGCGTCGTGGACAAGTTCGTCGAGTTTCACGGGCCCGGTGTCGCAGTCCTGTCGGTGGCGGACCGCGCCACGATCGCCAACATGGCGCCGGAATACGGGGCCACCTGTTCCTTCTTTCCCATCGACCAGCGGACGCTCGACTACCTGCGGATGGCCGGCCGGTCGGAGGAAAAGATCGCCATCATCGACGCTTATGCCCGGGCGCAGGGCCTCTGGCACGATCCGGAGTCCCGCGCGCGGTTCTCCGAACGGATCGACTTCGACCTGACGAGCGTCGAGCCGGCGCTCGCCGGCCCGAAACGGCCCGAGGACAGGCTCGGGCTCGCGGAGGTCCGGGCCAGCTTCCTTGCCATCCTGCCGGAGCTCGCGCCCGGGGTCACCGCGCCGCGCGACGCGCCGGCCGCGGCCGGCGCATTCGGGCTGAGGGACGGGGCGGTGCTGATCGCCGCCATCACCAGCTGCACCAACACCTCGAACCCGGCCCTGATGATCGGCGCCGGGTTGCTCGCCCGCCGGGCCCGGGCGGCCGGCCTGCGCGTGCCGCCCTGGGTGAAGACCTCGCTGTCGCCGGGTTCCCGGGTGGTCACGGACTACCTGCAGAGCGCGGGCCTGCAGGAGGATCTCGACGCGCTCGGTTTCCAGGTGACCGGCTACGGTTGCATGACCTGCATCGGCAACTCCGGTCCGCTGGCGGCGCCGGTCACGGCCCTCACCTCGGCGGGGAAGATCGCCGGGGCCGCCGTGCTTTCGGGCAATCGCAATTTCCAGGGCCGCATCAACCCGGAGATCGGCGCCGCCTACCTTGCCTCTCCCGCGCTGGTGATCGCCTACGCGCTCGCCGGCACGGTCCTGACCGATCTCGGCCGGGATCCGATCGGTCACGATGCCCGGGGCAATCCCGTCTTCCTCCACCAGCTCTGGCCGGCCGACGCGGAGATTGAAGGGATCCTGTCGGCGGTGGTGACACCCGCGGCGTTCCGGGCTCAGGCCGGGCGGGTGTTTGCCGGACCGCCGCAATGGCAGCGTATCCAGGGCGCCGGCGGCGTCACTTTCGGCTGGGACGAGGCCTCGACCTACCTGCGACGGGCGCCCCACTTTGACATCCGGACGGGATATGCGGAAAACCGGATCGCGCTACGCGGGGCGCGGGCGCTCCTTGTGCTGGGGGACAATGTGACCACCGACCATATCTCGCCCGCCGGGGCCATCCCCCGGGAAAGCCTGGCGGGCCGCTACTTGAGCGGTCGCGGGGTGCCGTTGTCCGAGTTCAACCAGTATTCCACCCGCCGCGGCAACCATGAGGTCATGCTGCGGGGCATCTTCAGCCACCCGCGCCTGCGCAACGAGCTGGTCCCGGCCGGCACGCCGGGCGGGCGGACCCGCGATGCCGCCGGCGAAATCAGCCCGGTCTACGAGGCGGGGGAAGGTTACCGCCGGGCGGGCGTCCCGCTGCTCATTTTCGCCGGAAGGAACTACGGGGCCGGTTCCAGTCGCGACTGGGGCGCCAAGGGGCCGGCGCTGCTCGGCGTGCGGGCGGTGGTCGCCGTGAGTTTTGAGCGCATTCACCGCAGCAACCTGGTCGGGATGGGCATCGTGCCGCTTGAATTTCCGCCCGGCGGCGCTCCCGCACAACTCGCCCTGACCGGAGCAGAGAGTTTTGACCTGCTCGGCCCCGCCGGGCCGATCCGCCCGCATCAGCCGGTCCGGCTGAGGGTCAACCGGCCCGATGGAAGCAGCACGGAGATCGAGCTGAGGTCGGGCGTGGCGACGGAGCGGGAAGCCGATTACATCCGGCAGGGCGGCCTGCTGAACCACCTGCTGCCCAAATTCGCCCCGCCAACCACCGCATCCGCTTCCCGAACATGAACACCGCCCCATTCACCACCGCCGACCTGTGCGACGCCCATCAGGACAAGTGCCAGGTCTGCACCACGCAGTTCCGCCAATACGGCGGCCGGCGCGTTTTCTCCGGCCGGATCCGCACGATTGAATGCCGCGACGACAACATCCTCCTGCGCCGCGCCCTCGAGCAGCCTTCGCCGGGCGAGGTTCTGGTGGTCGACGGGGGCGGCTCGCTCGAGTCGGCCCTCATCGGTGACATCATTGCGGGGCTCGGGCTGAAGAACGGGTGGGCCGGGGTGATCATTTTCGGTGCGGTGCGCGACGCGAATGCGCTGGGCACGCTGGACTTCGGCGTGAAGGCCCTGGGCACCAATCCCCGGAAGAGCGCCAAAACGGGCGCCGGCCGGCCGGACGTTCCGCTGCGGCAGGGTGGGGCGATCTTCACCCCGGGTGCCTGGCTCTACAGCGATGATGACGGTTTGCTCGTGGCCCCCGGGCCGCTGCTGTGAGGCCGCCCGCCGGGCGGGCGAAACCGATAGACCTATAGGCCTAGTCAGGGCGGTTGCCGGCCGCTGCGAAGGCCGCTGTGCTCGGCCCACTTCCAAGCCGGGAGGTTCACGCCCGGTGCAACCTCATTCCCTATTCATGAAAACCCGCCGCCTCCTTCCCTTGCTTCTCGCCCTGTCCCTGACCGCGGGACCGGTTGCTTTCGCCCAGGAAAAGCCGATTGAGGTTTCGCCCACCAACCGCCTCGACCGGGAGGCCGGCGATACCGGCGGCAAGCTCTCCTACCTGCTGCAGGAAACGCTGCTGCTCAAGACCGAGCTCATCGTCAGCAATTTCCGCCAGGAATACGGCGACTCCATCCGGATGAAGCGCGTGGCCTTCCCCACGATCGCCCCGGAGAGGGAATCCATCCCGGGTTACATTTTCACGCCGAAGGACATGCCGGCCGGGAAAAAATACCCCGGGCTTGTCATCGTGCACGGTGGCAACCACACGCAGCTTTCCGCCAGCTGGTTCGAGCTGATCGCGGAGGCGGTGCGGCGCGGCTACGTGGTGATGTTCCCGGAATACCGCGGCAGCTCCGGCCACGGCGAGACGATCTATGAGAACAACTACGGGGTGTCCGACTTCGCGGACGTGCGCGCCAGCACGGCCTACCTCGCGGCGCAGCCCTACGTGGACGCGGACCGCCTCGGCATCTTCGGCCACAGTCGCGGCGGCATGCTGAGCATGCGGACCCTGCAGGAGGAGCCCAAACGCTTCAAGGCCGCGGTCGACGTGGCCGGACTCAAGGACATGGTCGCCTTCATGAGCTACAAGACGGATGCGCGCCGCCAGCAGATAGCCGACGACAAGCATTATGGCGGCAAGCTGCCCAACCAGAACCTCAGCGCCTACATCGAGGTCTCCCCGGCCTTTTACGTGGAAAAAATCGAGACCCCGATTCTCGTGATTTCCACCACGGGCGACACCACCGTGCCCTACCAGCTGCACAACAAACGTTTCATCGAGGCCCTCAAGGCCTACAACAAGGTCCACGAGGCGGTGCTCTACGACAACGCCCCCGGCAACCACAGCTTCATCTTCGGCGACAACCCCGACGCCCTCGACGCGCGCCGCCGCACCTTCGAGTGGTTCGCCAAATACCTGAAGCCCTGAGCCGGTTCACGCTCCACGATTCGCTGCATCCGCCCCGCCTGAGCCGCCTGGATTTCGCGTCGCGCATGGAACGGCAGGTGTAACCCGGCACCGCCATCCGAGCCCCTTCGCACCCCGCGCATGTTTCACTGCCCTCTACCCCGCCTGCCGGTCGTCCTGTTCGCCTGCTGGCCGGTGCTGGCCCCGGCCCAGTCCGGGCCGCCGTCGCGTGACATGCCCGACGACCTGCCCTCGTCCGAGGCGACCCTGGCCCGGCCGCTGGTCACGGGCCGGCACGGCATGGTCACGGCGTTGCATCCGCTGGCCGCGATGGCGGGCATGAAGATCCTGCTGCAAGGCGGCAACGCCTTCGACGCCGCGGCGGCGGCCGCGCTGGCCGTTGCCGTCGTGGACCCGAAGAATTCCACGATCGGCGGTCAGGGATTCGCCACGATGTATGTGGCGAAGGAGAAGCGCGTGCGGGCGCTGAATTTTTTCGGGCCTTCGCCGAAACTCGCCACCATCGAGGCCGTGCGCGGCCGGGATTACTCGCATGGATATCTCTCGCCCGTGATGCCCTCCTGCCTCGCGGGCTACGCCGCCATGCACGAGAAATACGGCCGCCTGCCCTGGCGCGAGGTCGTGCAACCGGCGATCGAGCTGGCGGAGCGGGGGTTTGCCGTGACGGAGGACTTTGCCGGCGTGTTGCAGGTGATGGAGCCGGAGCTGGACTTCCCCACGACCCGGGCTGTGTTTTTCCCGGGCGGACGCGCCCTGCGGGTGGGCGAGCTGTTCCGCCAGCCCGACCTCGCGCGCACGCTCCGGGAAGTGGCGGAGCACGGGGCCGCGGTGTTTTACACGGGCGACATGGCCCGGCGCATCGGGACGTTTTTTGAGCAGCATGGCGGCCTGATGCGTTACGAGGATCTCGCGGGCTACCAGCCGGAGTGGGTCGAGCCGCTCTCCATCAACTATCGCGGCTACCAGGTCTATACCACGCCGCCCAACAGCAGCGGCGTGGCGCTCCTGCTCCAGCTGAACATCCTCCAGGGATACGAGCTCACGAAGCTCGGGCACAACACGCCGGACTACCTCAATCTTATCGCGGAGGTGCAGCGGGTGGGCATTGCCGACCGCAACCGCTACGTCGCCGATCCCGAGGCCATCGCCGTGCCGGTCTCCCGGCTGCTGAGCGAGGAATACGCGGCCAGCCGCCGGGCCCTGATCAGGCTGGGTGCGGTCATGCCCGGCGTGCCGGATCCGCGCCTGGCGGATGAGAAACCCGCACGCAGCAACACCACGCACCTCACCGTGGTCGACGGCGAGGGCAACATGGTCTCGCTCACGCAGACCCTCGGGGCGTGGTTCGGCTCGGGGGTCGTGGTCGCGGACACGGGCGTGGTTTTCAGCAACCAGATGCGCCACCTGCACACGATCGCCGACAGTCCCTCGCAGCTCGGGCCCGGCCGCCGGCCGCGCTCCAACCAGTCCCCGGTCATCGTGCTCAAGGACGGCGAGCCGGTGCTGGCCATCGGCACCCCCGGCACCGAGGGCATCTGGCAGCGGCTCGTGCAGGTGCTGGTGAACATCATCGATTTCAAGATGGACGTGCAGCAAGCCGTGACCGCACCCCGCCTGCTGCACGGCGGTCCGACCCGGGTGGTCCTCAATCCGCCGCCGCAGGTGAAGATGGAGGACCGCATCTCCCCGGCCACCGCGGCCGAACTGCGCGCCCGCGGTTACCGCGTTGACCTCATGCCGGACGACGAGGGCAGCGTGAACGGTGTCATGCGCGACCCGGCCACCGGGCTCCTCTATGGTGGCGCCGACCCGCGCCGCTGGGGCCATGAGGAAGGCTGGTGGGGCCCGGCCAATTCCGTCTACGCCGTCGGCTGGTGAATTTTACCCATGAAATCACGCTTTCTTCTCCCCGTGTTGATGTTGCTCCCGTTAATTGGGGTCGCGGCGGGGGCCGCCCCCGACAGTCCCGTCAGCCTGGTCCTGACCTACAAGGCCCGCCCCGAGGCGCGGGCTGATTTCCGCGCCTGGGTCGAGACGACCGGCGCCGCACGGTTCGCCGCGTGGAAGTCCGGGGGGGTCTTTGCCGACGCGCAGCTGCTCTTCAGCACGTTTCCCTCGTCGGCCAATCCCGACCTCGTGGTCATCCTGGATTTTCCCAGCCTGGTCGCCAGCGCCCGCTGGCGCGAGATCGAGCGCCGGGCACCCGGCGGGCTGACGCCCGAGGCGCTCCGGCTCGCGAGCGTGGAGTCGGGCAACTACGGCGAGGTCCTCGCCCGGGCGGTGGCCGCCAAGCGCGACCCCGCGCACGCGGCCTACCTCGTGGTAACCTACGCCACCCACGTTTCCGCCGCGGAATATGCCAAGTATGTCCTGGGCTACACGGTGCCGCAGATGCGGGAATGGATGGCCGCGGGCCCGCTCACGGGTTACGCGATGTTCTATAACAATACCTCGTTCAACACCCCGTGGGATTCCCTGCTCGTCATGGAATACGCCGACCTGGCGGCCTTCGCCCGCCGGGACGAGGTGAAATGGGCCGCCCGCGCGAAGCTCAACGCCAGCGACCCGGTGTTCAAGGCCTACACCGATTCCAAGGCCAACATCCGCGACGACCGCGCGATGTTCCACGCCGACGCCATCCCGCTGCCCCAATGATGAAACCCGCCTTCCGCGCCCGCCTCCTTCAACTTCACCTGCTCGCCGGGCTCACCGCCGGCCTGGTGCTCACCATCATGGCGCTGGCGGGGGCCTGGATGGTTTTTCGGCCGCAGCTGGAACCGCTGGCTTATCCCGAGCTGCAGGTGGTGACGCCGGGCCGGGAGCGCGTGCCGCTCGACACGCTGGCCGCGAATGCCGCGGCGGCCTACCCCGGGCGGAAGTTCAACCAGGTCCGTTTCTGGGCCGAGCCCACGCGCTCCGCCATGATCCGTTGCAGCAACGCCGACCAGATCTACCTCGATCCGTGGACCGGTCGCGTGCTCGGGCTGCAAAGCCGCTACGGCGGGCTCTTCGGCAAGGCGGAGGACATCCACCGCTTCCTCGGCCTGGGCAGCAACGTCGGCACCCATGTCACGGCGGTGGCCGCGTTCCTTTTCATCTTCATCATCCTCAGCGGCGTGGTGCTGTGGGTGCCGCCGGCCTGGCGGGCCGTGCGCACCGCGCTGACCCTGCGGTTCAACCTTGCCGGCCGGGCCCGCCTCTTGAACTGGCACCGCACGCTGGGCGCTTACACGGCGGTCTTCGTGCTGCTCAGCGCCGTCACCGGCCTGCCGCACGCCTACTCCTGGTATGAGCATGGCGTCTACCGGATTGTCGGTTCGCCGCTGCCCGAGGCGCCCGTAGCGTCGGCCGCCGGGCCGGGCTCGCCCCGGGTGCCGGTGGAGTCCATCTGGCGGCGCGCCGCCGCGGAGCTGCCCGACTACCACTCGGCCAACGTCTATTTCCCCGGGGCCGGTGACAACGCCACGTTGATCTGGATCGTCGGGGCCGACGCCCCGCACCCGCACGCCCGCAGCGAGTATTACGTGGATGCCGGCACGGGTGCGCTGCTGCAGGCGACGCCCTATGCGGCGAGCAGCGCCGGGCACAAGCTGTTCTACTGGATGCTGGCGTGGCATCTCGGCCAGGCCGGCGGGCCGGTGCTGCAGGTGCTGGTTTTCCTCGCGACCCTGGGTGTGCCCGTCCTGGCGGTCACGGGGACGTGGTCCTATTTCCGCCGTCGGCGCCCTGCGCCGGGCACCGCCGTGTCATGAGCCTCACCCTGCTGGCCTATGCGCTGATCGTGGTGTTCATGGCGCTGATCATGACGAAGCGCCTGTCGGTGATCACGGCGCTGATCGTCCTGCCCATCGCGTTTGCGCTGCTGGGCGGGTTTGGCGCGCAGATCGGGCCGATGATGCTCGACGGGGTGCGGGCCATCGCGCCGACGGGCGTGATGCTGATGTTCGCCATCCTGTATTTCAGCCTGATGATCGATGTGGGGCTGTTCGATCCGGTGGTGACCCGCGTGGTGCGCCTCGCCGGGGGCGACCCGGTGCGCATCAGCGTCGGCACGGCGGTGCTGGCGCTCTTCGTCTCGCTCGATGGCGACGGTTCGACGACCTACCTGATCACCACGGCGGCGATGCTGCCGCTCTACAAGAAGCTCGGGATGAGCCGGCTGATGCTGGCGTGCATCATCATGATGTCCGGCGGGGTGATGAACATCCTGCCCTGGGGCGGGCCCACGGCGCGGGCCGCGGCGGCGCTCAAGGTGGACGCCGCCGACCTGTTCGTTCCGCTGGTCCCCGCCATGGTGGTGGGCGCGGCCTGGGTGGTCTTTGTGGCGTGGCGGTTCGGCCGCCATGAGCGCGAGCGGCTCGGGACGCTGCCGGAGGGCGCCTTGCGGGACCTGCACGCCAGCGCGCTGGATCGGAAGGAATACGACCGGGAGCAGTCCGTGCGCCGGCCGCGGCTGTTGTGGTTCAACCTGGCGCTGACCGTCGGCTTGATGGCGCTGCTCATACTGGGGGTGCTGCCGCTTTCCATCCTCTTCATGATCGCCGCCGCGCTGGCCCTGATCGTCAACTACCCGCGGATCGAGGACCAGAAGGATCGCATCGCGGCGAATGCGGCCAATGTGCTCGCGGTCGTGGCCGTGGTGTTTGCCGCCGGCGTCTTCACGGGCATCCTGTCGGGCACAAAGATGATCGACGCCATGGCCCTGAGCGTGGTGAAGGTCATTCCCCCGGCCCTCGGGCCGTATCTGGCGGTGATCACGGCATTCCTGAGCGTGCCGTTCACGTTCTTCATCTCCAACGACGCCTTCTACTACGGCGTGGTGCCGGTGCTGGCGGAAGCCGGGTCGCACTACGGCATCACCGCCGCCGAGATCGGGCGGGCCTCGCTGGTGGGCCAGCCGGTGCATCTGCTGAGCCCGCTCGTGCCTTCGACCTACCTGTTGGTGGGCCTTTGCGGCATCGAGCTGGGGGATCACCAGCGATTCACCCTCAAGTGGTCGCTGATCACCTCGCTGGTGCTGCTGCTGGTCAGCCTGGCGATAACCGTCATCCCGCTGGCCGGACCGGGACATCCCTTGCCATGAATACCCCCTCAATCCGCTCAATCATCCTGGGCCTGGGCCTCGGGCTGCGTGCGCTCGCCGGGCCGACCCTGCTGACGGAGGATCCCGGCACACCCGGGCCGGGCGGCTGGGAGATCAACCTGGGCCTGGCCGGGGAGCGCCGGCCGGGTGAGACGGCGTTGGCCGGACCCATCATGGACCTCAACTACGGCCTCGGACCGGCGGTGCAGCTCAAATACGAGGTGGCCTGGCTCTGGGTGCGGCCGGCCGGCATGGCGCGCGAGGATGCGCTGGGGAACTCCCTCGCCGGGCTCAAGTGGCGCTACTGGGAGGACGAGGCCGCGGGCCGGGCCGCGTCGGTGTTTCCGCAGTTCGAGTTCCGCACGCCGGGCTCCGCCGCGGCGCGGCGCGGGCTGGCGCCGGACGAGACCACGGTCCTGCTGCCCGTGCAATGGCGTCAGACGTTCGCAGGCTGCGACCTGCTCCTGGAAGCGGGCCGGACCCTGCCGTCGAAATCGGATGCCGGCTGGTATGGCGGAGCGGCCTTGCTGCGCACGCTGGCCAACGGCACGGAGATTGCCGCCGAGCTCAACTGGCAGGCCGACCACGGCCTGCACCGCACCGAGCTGGTGGCCAACCTGGCCGTGATGGTGCCCCTGTCGGAGCGGGCCGGGCTGCTGGTGACGGTCGGCCGGGAGCTGCACAACCACAACGCCCCGCGCGCGAACCTGCTGGGGTATGTCGGCTGCCAGCTGAGCCTGTAAGCCGGCGGCTAGATGTCCTTCCGGCGCTTGTCGACCTTCTCGACCTTGAACTCGTCCTTCGGGAGCACGTTGTCGGTGACGACGACGGCGACCGGCAGCTTGGTCTTCACCCAGAGCTCGGATTCGCGGAAATACTTGGCACTGGCGCTCTCGAGGGCCTCGCCGATGGACTTGACGGGCAGCATGCGGCCCTTCTTGGAGGCGTTGAAGTCGTAGGCGCCCTTGAAGATGCGGTCGGTGGTCGAGTAGGGGCTGGCATCCTCGGCGATCTGCACGACCCAGCCGGTTAGGTCCTTCTTCGGCAGCTTGCCCTCCATGTCGGAGAGCACGATGACGAACTGCTTCTTCGGCGCGGGGGGCTTGATGTCCTCGTCCGCGGCGGGCGAGGTGACCTCGTTCATCTCCTCGACGATCTCGCGGAGGACCGAGGGGTCGAGCTTGTGCTTCTTGAGGATCTCGGCGACCTGACTGACTTCGATTTTGGCCATGGGAAAATTGGAAAAACCACGAATGGACACGAATGCGGGCCAATGACAAAGCTTATTCGTGGGACAGAATCTGGACGAGCTTTTCGACGTGGTGGACGAACAGGACCGGGTGACCGGCCAGCTGGCGCGGCGCGAGGTGCACCGGCGCAAGCTCCGGCACCGGGCGGTGCACCTGCTGGTCGTCAACCGCGCCGGCCGGGTGTTCCTACACCAGCGCTCGATGCAGAAGGACCTGTTCCCCGGGGTGTGGGATTCCTCGGCGGCCGGGCATGTCGGGGCGGGCGAGGATTACGACGGCACGGCGGTGCGCGAGCTGGCGGAGGAGATCGGCTGCCGCCCGGCGAAGCCGCCGCAGCGGCTCTTCAAGATCGAGGCCCGCGAGGAGACGGGGCAGGAATTCGTGTGGGTCTACCGCGTCGAGGCGGAGGGACCGTTTGTGCTGCAAGCGGACGAGATCGAGCGCGGCGACTGGTTCACGGTGGCGGAAATCGACCGCTGGATCGCGGAGCGGCCGCACGAGCTGGCGCCGGCGTTTTTGTTCATCTGGCCGCGGGCGCGGCCGTGGTTCCTCAAGTCGGGCGCTGGCCCTTGAGCAGGTTGAACTCCTTCGTGCTCATGAGGCGGCGGGGGAGACGGCGCTCGGCCTCGCTGATGAGCCGGTCCCACTGTTCGTCGGTCGGCGCGAAGTCCTCCCACGAGGAATTATGGCCGGTCTTGCGGCTGAACACGACGTGGCCGCCGTGAAAACGCGCATTGATCTGCCATTTCACGCCCTCGTCGTCCTTGTCCCACCAGCCGAATTCCATGCCCATGAGGCGAGGGGAAAGTGACAAGTGCCAAGTGACAAGTGCCAAGTGGAGGCCGGGCCGGTCGGCGGGGCACGCGCCACTTGCAATAGCGCCGGGACCGTCGCAAGGTGGCGGGGAATGCGCCGGATCATTTACCTGTTCGCGATGGTGGCCCTGGCCTCCGTGGGCCATGCCCAGCTGGGGCACGAGATCGCGCGGCGGCATGCGGAACGCGCCGGCGACAAGCTTGCCGCCCTGGTGGCCGTGCGGGCCGAGGGCCGGACCTTCATCAACGGCGAGGTCGTGCCGTTCCTGCTCGTGGCCCAGCGGCCCAACCGGCTGCGGGTCGAGAGCTTCACGCCGGTGCGCCGGGCCTTGCAGGTTTACGACGGGGAAACGCCGCCCTGGACCAGCCACAGTGAGACGAAGGGCGGCCATCCGCAGGCCATGGCGGAAGGGGAGGCGCGGGAGTTCATCATCAATGCCGACTTCGACGGCCCGCTCGTCAACTTCGCCGCCAAGGGTTTCTCGGTGGATTACGCGGGCGAGGAGCCGGTCGAGGGCCGGCCCGCCTGCAAGCTGCTGCTGTTGACCCCGGGCGTTCACCTTTTCTTCCTCTGGGTGGATACGCAGACCGCCGAGATCGTGAAACGCACGGTTTACCGGGTGAGCAACGGCCAGCGCGTGGCGGTGGACACGCGCTTCAAGGATTTCCGGCCGGTGGGCGGGGTGATGCAGCCGCACCATATCGAGACGATGGCCAACGGGCGGTTGCTCCATGTGACGGTGATCGACCGGATGGAAGCCAACCCGGATATTCCGGCGGGGATGTTTTCGAGGCCCCGGTAGCCCGATCCGCCGTGCGGGATGCCCGCCTTCGCCGGGGGACGTGCGCGCGGCCGGGGAATTACTCCCGCGACAGCTCGCCTGCGCGGCGGGTGCCGGCAAGGACGGTTTCCTTCAGCGTCTCGCGGAACTGGCGGGCGGCCATGACCTGCAGGCCGGCGTAGGTGGTGCCGTTGGGGGAGGTGACCTTGTCGCGCAGCGCCTCGGGAGTCTCGGGGCTGCGGGCGAGCAGGCGGGCGGCGCCGAGGGTGGTCTCGAGCGCGACCTTGGCGGCGACGTCGGCGGGCAGGCCGGCGGCGATGCCGGCGTCGCGCAGGCCGGCGACAAATTCAAAGAGGAAGGCCGGGCCGCTGCCGCCGAGCGCGGTGAGGGCGTCGAGGTGGGCCTCCGCGACCGGCAGGTGCTGGCCGAGCGCGCCGAGCATGGTCACGAGCGCCTGTTGGTCGGTCTCGCCGAGCGGGGCGAGGGTGGCGTAGGTCGTCATGCCCGCACCGATCGCCGCCGGCGTGTTGGGCATGGTGCGGACGAGGTTGCGGGCCCGGGGAAAGGTGCGGGCGAGGGTGGCGATGGTCTTGCCGGCGAGGAGCGAGATGACGAGCTTGCCGGCGGTCAGCTCGCCCAGCCGCGGATCGGCGGCGGCGAGCGACTGGGGCTTGAAGGCCACGACCACCGTGTCGGCGCCCGCCAGCAGCTTCGCCAGGTCGGGTTCGAAGGTGACCCCGGTTTCCGCGGCGAGACGGCGCGCGGATTCGCCCGTCTTGCTCGTGCACGCAATGTCACCGGGAGAACAGGCGCGGTGCGCAAGCAGTCCACGAATGATGGCGGAGGCGAGATTGCCGGCGCCGAGGAAGGCGATCTTGGGAAGCGGGATCACGACGGAGAGATGATTAGCCGCGTCAGAGCGCGTCCCGCAACGAGATTTCCCCGGCCACGGGAGCGCGGGCGACCCCGCCCGCGAGGGCAACCGCAGCGGGTTCGCTGCGGCTCCACCTCAGGCCTTGTCCTTGTTCTTCCGCTCGAGCGGGTGGCGGATCGTGCAGATGGCGCCGCCGCCGGGGCGGTCGGTCAGCGTGACCTCGCCGCCGAGGTTGCGCATCGAGTGGCGCGCAACCGTCAGGCCCATGCCGACGCCGACCGTGTGCTTGGTGCTGGTGAAGGGCTCGAAGGCGTGGTCGCGGATCTCGGGATCGATGCCGCGGCCGCGGTCCTCGATGTGCACGAGGGCGAAGCGGCCTTCCTCGGGGCGCTCGACGACCTCGGTGCGGATGTGGATCGGGCGCTTGTCGTCCGGTTCGTCGTGGTAGCTTTCCCACGCGTTGATCAGGAGCTTGGAGAGCGTGTCCTCGAACACCTCGACGTTGGTGTCGATCAGCACCTCGGCGGTGGCGTGCTCGATGGTGATCGGCTGGTCGATCTTGTATTCGATCTGGTAGCGGCGGATGCCGCTGTCGATCATGCGGGCGAGGCTGGCGCGGATGAGCGGCGGGCGGTTCTTCACCACGAGGCCGGTCAGCTGCTTGATGATGCCGACGATGCGGTTGACGGCGTCCTCGAGGTGCTGGGCGTTCTTCTTCACCAGCTCGGGCTTCTCGTGGTAGGCCTTGATCAGGTCGACGTAGCCGATGACGACGCCGAGGAGATTGTTCAGGTTGTGCGCGATGCCCTGGGTGACGGCGCCGATGGTGGCGGAGCGGCGGGACTCGCCGAGGCGGGTCTGGAGCTCGATCAGCTCGCGGTTGATGGCCACGAAACGGAGCTGCGTCTGCACGCGGGCGAGCGTCTCATCGAGGTCGATGGGCTTGGTGATGTAGTCCACGGCGCCGACGCCGAGGCCCTCGATCTTGCCCTCCTTGGAGGTGCGGGCGGTGATGAAGATGACGGGGATGGCCTTGGTCTCCTTGTCGGCCTGGAGGCGCTGGCAGACCTCGATGCCGTCCATCTCGGGCATCATGACGTCGAGCAGGATCAGGTCGGGCTTGTCCGCCTTGACCAGGTCGAGCGCCTCGCGTCCGGAGTAGGAGGTGGCCACGATCATGCCCTCGCGCTCCAGCTTGCGCTTCAGCAGCTGGACGTTGATCGGCTGGTCATCGACGACAAGAATCTTGGGTGTGGCCATGCTGGTTGAAGGCTGAGGCAAAGGGGTTTGCCACCGGCTGGCAAGGTTCAGTTAAGGGGAAAAACCCTATTTCCGGCCGGGCATCAGCCGTTCTGGCGCCGGGCCTTGACCGTATTCTGCATGAGCATGGCGACCGTCATGGGACCCACGCCGCCCGGGACGGGCGTGATCTTGCTGCAGAGCGGGGAGACCGTGGGGAAGTGGACGTCGCCGGTGAGCCGGAAGCCGGACTTCTTGGTCGCATCGGCGACGCGGTTGACGCCCACGTCGATGACCACGGCGCCGGGCTTGACCATGTCGGCGGTCACGAACTCGGGCTTGCCGATGGCGGCGATGAGCACGTCGGCCTGGCGGGTGAGCGCCGGGAGGTTGGCGGTCTGCGAGTGGCAGACGGTGACGGTGGCGTTGGCCCAGCTCTTGCGCTGCATGGCCAGCAGCGCGGCGGGCTTGCCGACGATGAGGCTGCGGCCGAGCACGACCACGTGCTTGCCGGAAAGCGAAACCCCCGAGCGCTGGAGCAGCTCCATGATGCCGGCGGGCGTGCAGGCGACGAAGCCGGTGTCGTCCTCCTGCGCGAGCTTGCCGAGGTTCATCGTGTGGAAGCCGTCGACATCCTTGTGCGCGGCGATGCGGCGGAAGACGGCGACCTCGTTGATGTGCTTCGGCAGCGGGGACTGGACGAGGATGCCGTCGACGCCGGGATCGGCGTTCAGCCCGTCGATGAGGGCGAAGAGGTCGTCCTGCGCGATGGTGACGGGCGGGAAGATCAGGCGGCTGGTGATCCCGATGGTGGCCGAGGCGGTCTCCTTCTTCTTCACGTAGGAGACGGAGGCCGGATCCTCGCCGACCCGCACGAGGGCGAGGCAGGGCGGGCGGCCGGGGAGCGCGGCGACCTGGGACTTGAGTTCGGCGATGATGTCCGCCGCGATTTTGTTACCGTCGATCAGTTCCATGGGATAAAAAAGGCCGGCCCACACGGCCGGCCGGGAGGGAAGATGGGTTATTTCTTCAGCGACATGGACTCGGCGGCGATGACGAGGTCCTTGCCGTCGACGGTGTTCCGCACGGTGCCGGTGATGGTGATGTCGCGGTCGAGGAAGTTCTCGATCTTGTCCGTCAGCAGCAGGCGGCGGGTGTCGACGTAGGCGAAGCGGCGGCCGGTGGCATCGGTCACCTGGTAGTCGTAGGGCGGGTTCGGGTTGATGATGGCGCGGCGGGCGAGGACCAGGGTGCCGGCGAAGAGCCGCGGAGTGTCGGCGCTGTGCGCGGAAGGGGCCACCGGGCGGCCCACGGCATTGACCGGGCCGGCCGGGGCCGGGGGCGCGGTGACGGCGAACATGGGCTTGGTGGCTTCCGCTGAAACATTGGCGGCTTCGCCCACGGCGATGAAACCCTGGAGTTTTTTCTCCAGGCGGACCTGCACCCAGTCGCCGCCGGCCAGGCCGACGACCTCGGACTTGTCGCCCGCGGCGGCGACGGCGAGGAGCTGGGCGTCCTTGCGCGGGGCGGCGTAGATGTTGCCGCCCTCGCGAACCTCGAGGCCCTTGGTGATGTCGCGGCTCTGCGCGTAGGCCTCGAACGGGCCGCTGACCTCGATGCGGCGCCAGCCGGCCGGAGCCTCGCCGACGACGGTAACCGTGCTGCCGGCCTTGAGGCGGGTGAGGACGGGGGACTTCGGGTCGGTCTGGACGAAGACGGCGGTGTCGGTCTTGAGCGTGTCGGCCGCGAGCGACGCGGCGAAAGCGAGGGCGAGCAGGATGAGTTTAGTTTTCATCGGAGGTGGAGGGCGTCATCTCGCGGTAGTGCGCGGGAGGGACGATGAAGAGGGATTGGATTTCCTTGGTAGAAAGTTGTTTCACGCCGCGCAAAGGAATTCCTTTCAGGCGGAGGGCGCCGATCTGGTAGCGGCGGAGGCGGCGGACCTCGAAGCCGAGGGCGGTGAAGAGCTGGCGGATCTCGCGCTTCTTGCCGTGGTGCATGTGGACGTCGAGCTCGGTGGAGCTCCGGTCGGCCTTGGGGTTGACCAGGCTGGCCTTCTCGACCTTGAGGTGCTCGCCCTCGATGACGACGCCGCGCAGCAGCTGGCGGAGGCGGCCGGCGGGGAAGGGTTCCTCCAGCGAAACGTAGTAGCGCTTCACGACCAGATTAGACGGGTGCATGAGCTTGTGGGCCAGGTCGCCGTCGGAGGTGAGGATGACGAGGCCCTCGCTGTCCTTGTCGAGGCGGCCGGCGCAGAAGAGCCGGAGCTTGGCCCACTCGCGCGGCAGCAGGTCGAAGATGGTGTGGTCGGCGTGGGGGTCGCTGTTGCTGCAGACCACGCCGCGGGGCTTGTGCATGACGAGCGCGAGCTTGGGCTGGGCGTGGGGCCGGAGGGGCTTGCCGCGCACGGTGACCTTGTCGGCGCCGGCCTCGACCTTCTGGCCCAGGACGGCCTTTTCGCCGTTCACGTAGACCTCGCCCGCGACGATCAGCGCCTCGGCGGCCCGGCGGGAGCAGACGCCGGCCTCGGCGATGAGTTTCTGGATGCGGACGGGTTCCATGTGGTGAAGCCGCTGAATGGCAGGCGCCGGAGGGCGGCGCAACGAGATTCCCCGTGACGCAGACGAAGCTTGCCATGACATCCCGCCGCGGGAGTAAAATTCATTTTCGCATGCACGTCTCCACGCCGCCGTTCAGCCCCTACACCAAGGACAACCCGCTTGCCGCCAAGCTGCTCGAGAACCGGGTGCTCAACAAGGACGGCTCGAGCAAGGACACGCGGCACCTGGTGATCGACATCGCGGGCAGCGGCCTGACTTACAAGGTGGGCGACTCGCTGGGCATTTTCCCTTCCAACCGGCTGCAGCTGGTCGAGGAGATCATCGACCAGCTGGGCGCCACCGGCAACGAACCGGTGCTGCCCGCCCGGATGACCGCCGCCATCAGCCTGCGCGAGGCGCTGACCACGAAGGTCTCGCTCGCCGGCCCGACCAAGAAGATCCTCGAGACGCTCGCGGCCAAGACCACCGACCCGAAGGAGAAGGAGCAGCTGGCGGCCTTGCTGGCGCCCGAGGCCAAGGAGGCCCTGGAGCTGTTCCTCGGGCAGCGCGAATACCTCGACCTGCTCGAGGAATTTCCCGGCGCAAAGCTGACGCCGCAGGAATTCATCGATCACCTCCGCCGGCTCATGCCCCGGCTCTACTCGATCGCGTCCTCGCCGAAGCTGTTTCCCGGCCAGGTGCATCTCACGGTCGCGCCGGTGCGCTACGAGTCCAACGGCCGCCGGCGTTACGGCGTGTGCTCCACCTTCCTGTCCGACCGGGTCACGCGGCGGAAGACGCCCGTCCCGGTGTTCGTGGCCGAGTCGCACTTCGGCCTGCCGGCCGACCTGACCAAGGATGTCATCATGGTCGGTCCGGGCACCGGGGTGGCGCCGTTCCGGGCTTTCGTGCAGGAGCGCATCGCCACCAACGCGTCCGGCCGCAACTGGCTGTTTTTCGGCGACCAGCATGCCGCCACCGACTATCTCTATGGTGACGAGTGGAAGAAGCTCATGGCCGAGGGCCGGATGGCGCGGATCGACCTGGCGTTCTCCCGTGACCAGGCGAAGAAGGTCTACGTCCAGGACCGCATGCGCGAGGCCGCCGCCGAACTCTGGGCCTGGATCAAGGGCGGCGCGCATTTCTACGTGTGCGGCGACGCCCACCGCATGGCGAAGGATGTCGACCTCGCGCTGCACGAGATCATCGCGCAGCACGGCGGCCTGGAACCCGCCGCCGCCGCGGACTACGTGAAGCAGATGAAGAAGGACAAGCGCTACCAGCGCGACGTGTATTGACAAACGTCCGGGGGGCGGCGAGCTATGGCGCCTCACCCTATGAGTCTGACCTACAACAATCGTGTGGCCCTCGTCACCGGCGCCGGCCGGGGCATCGGCAAAGCCATCGCGGAACTGCTGGCCAAGGGCGGCGTGACCGTGATCTGTGTGAGCAAGTCCGCTGACAGCTGCGGCGCGACGGCGGCGGCCATCACCGCCGCGGGCGGCAAGGCCAAGGCCCTCGCCGTGGACGTGGCGGACGGCGCCGCGGTCGCCAAGGCCAGCGCCGACCTGCTCGCCGAGTTCGGCCAGATCGACATTCTCGTCAACAACGCCGGCATCACCAAGGACGGCCTGCTGTTCCGCATGTCCGAGGAGGATTGGAACTCCGTCATCACGACCAACCTCACCAGCTGCTACCACTGGACGAAGCACATCGGCCGCTCGATGACCCAGAAGCGCTGGGGCCGCATCGTGAACATCACCTCGGTGGTGGGCATCATGGGCAACGCCGGCCAGGCCAACTACTGCTCCGCCAAGGCGGGCCTCATCGGCTTCACCAAGGCCATCGCGAAGGAGTTCGCCGCGCGCGGCGTGACCTCGAACGCCGTCGCCCCGGGCTTCATCAAGACCGACATGACCGCCGCCCTGCCGGCCGAGGCCGCCGAAAAGATCACCTCCGTCATCCCGCTCAAACGCCTCGGCGAGGCGTCGGATATCGCCCACATGACCGCGTTTCTCTGTTCTGAGGAAGCGGGTTACATCACCGGTCAAGTTTTTACCGTTGACGGCGGCATGGTCATGTGACCTCTTTCACCAACGTTTTAGACCCAATTTTCAATCTCATGGCTGACCAGAAAACCATCGACCAGCGCGTCAAAGAAATCATCGTTAACCAACTGAATGTTAACGAGGAGCAAATCACTCCGCAGGCGTCGTTCCTCGACGACCTTGGCGCCGATTCACTCGACACCGTCGAGCTGATCATGGCTTTCGAAGAGGAGTTCAAGGACGAGATCAAGGGCGAGATCCCCGAGTCCGACGCCGAGAAGCTCCAGACTGTTGGCGATGTTACCGCCTACATCCAAAACAAGGCCGGTAAGAAATAAATTTTGGCCATTTGACCGAAGCGTTCTACCGTCTGGCCCTGGCGCTGGTCTGGTAGGGCGCTTTTTTCATTTCCACCCACGACTATACCGATGGAAAATCCTCCCTCTCAAAAACGCGTCGTCGTCACCGGCATGGGCGTGGTCGCCTCGCTGGGTCACAACGTGACCGATTTCTGGGCCAACATCGTGGCCGGCAAGTGCGGCATCGACAAGGTGACGCTCTTTGACGCCAAGGACTACAGCTGCCAGATCGGCGCCGAGGTGCGCGGGTGGGATCCGGCGCAGCACATGGACCCCAAGGAGGTCCGCCGCAACGACCGCTACACGCATTTCGGCTTCTGCGCGGCCAAGCAGGCCATCGCGGACGCCAAGCTCGACATGACCAAGGAGGATGCCGACCGCGTGGGCGTCATCATCGGCTCCGGCATCGGCGGCATGTGGACCATCGAGAACCAGCACAAGGTGCTCCTGGAACGCGGCCCCCGCAAGGTGTCGCCCTTCATGATCCCCGCCCTCATCAGCAACATGTGCGGCGGCCTGGTGGCCATCGAGCTCGGGGCGCGCGGGCCGAACTTCGGCGTCGTCAGCGCCTGCTCGACCGCCACCCACGCCATCGGCGAGTCGCTCCGCATGATCCGCCGCGGCGAGGCCGACGTCATGGTCTGCGGCGGCGCCGAGGCCGCCATCACGCCGCTGGCCTACGCCGGCTTCTGCTCGATGAAGGCGATGAGCACCAACAACGAGAATCCCGCGAAGGCCAGCCGCCCCTTCGACCTGAACCGCGACGGCTTCATCATGGGCGAGGGCGGGGCCATCCTCGTGATCGAGAGCCTCGAGCACGCCCTGGCCCGCGGCGCCCGCATCTATTGCGAACTGGCCGGCTACGCCGCCACATGCGACGCCTACCACATCACCTCGCCCGATCCGGAGGGCAAGGGCCTGGCGCAGTCCATGATCAAGGCCATGCGCGACGCCAACGTCGAGCCGCACCAAGTCGACTACATCAACGCGCACGGCACCTCGACGCCTTACAACGACAAGTTCGAGACGATCGCCATCAAGAAGATCTTCGGCGACCACTCCCGCAAGGTGAACATCAGCTCCACCAAGTCGATGACCGGCCACCTGCTCGGCGCGGCCGGCAGCATCGAGGCGGTCATCAGCGTCAAGGCCATCGAGACCGGCATCGTGCCCCCGACCATCAATTACGAGACGCCGGATCCGGAGTGCGACCTCGACTACACGCCGAACGTGAAGCGCGAGGCGAAGATCGACACCGTGCTGACCGACAACCTGGGCTTCGGCGGCCATAACGCCACGCTGGTTTTCCGCCGGCACTGAGCGTGAAACCGGGGGTAGGGCGGCGGGTCCCTTCGCCGCCGCGCATACGGCACACGCTCGCGGCGCGGAACGGAGTCCGCGCCCTGCCATTGGTCTTGGCCGGCCTGTTGCTGACCGTGGCGTGCGGCCGCAAGGAGGCGGCTGCACCTGATCCCGCGACCCGCGAGACCGTGTGGCTGGACATCCAGCCCCTGGCGGCGCGCTACCGGATGGATCCGGCCTTTGTCTTCGCGCTGGTGGCGGCGGAATCGAACTTTGATCCCCGCGCACGAAACGGCGAGGCGCGGGGACTGATGCAGCTCAAGCCCGAGGCCTGGCGCACGGTCAGCCGCGAGCCTTATGAGGAAAGTGTCTGGGCTTGGCGGCAGAACCTGGCGGCCGGGGTGGACTATCTCGCCTGGTGCCGGAGCTCCCTGCACCAGAAGCAGAAATTCTCCTATCCGCTGTTGCTGGCGTCGTTTCACTACGGGCTCGATTACGTGGAGGCGCGGGATTTCGACCTGGACCGGCTCGAGGTGCCGGACAACCCGATTTACCGGGAATTATGGCGCGGGAACCTTGCGCCGGTGCCGCCGCCGAAAGCGCAAATTCCCCGTTGACGCGTCCTTCCGGCGCCCTTTTAACTCGGCCCCTTTCGTTAATGGCGAGTTAGCTCAGTTGGTAGAGCAGAGGACTGAAAATCCTTGTGTCCTCGGTTCGATTCCGAGACTCGCCACCACTTTAAACCGCTGATGGTCAACCCATCAGCGGTTTTTGCTTGGGCCTAGCGGATCCCGGCCAGCGAGGCTTCCTGATTCTTCAGGAGGGCCCGGCTGATGACGATGCGCTGCACCTCGGAGGAGCCTTCGCCGATCTCGCTCAGGCGGGCGTCGCGCCAGTAGCGCTCGACCGGGATGTCGCGGGTGTAGCCGTAGCCGCCGTGGATTTGCAGGGCGCGGTTGCAGATGCGCGAGGCGGCCTCGGAGGCG
>JAYRXZ010000058.1:0-20376 GCA_041917235.1 Lacunisphaera sp.
GGGCATCCTGTTGGTAATATCGTTTGCCCGTTTTGCCGGGTGGGGTGGCCTTTTGGTATGATAGCCGGGGGGGGGGGGAGGGAAAATATACGGGCATGAGCTTCGGGCGCTCGGCCACAGGTTTGGTGACAAGGGAAGGATTGATATAATCCCGCGGGACCGGCCGCGGACCTGCGCCGGGCATGGTGCCCTGGGTGGTGCCAGGGCTGCTCATGCTGGCCTCGGACGACTGGGCCGGGGCTGCGCCGGGAAGGAGCATCACGCCGCCGAGCAGGGCGAGCCGGTGCAGCAGTTGGAACGGACGGCGGGTGGTCGGGGACATGGGAGAAAAGGCGCGGAAACGTTTGGGAGTGCCCGCGGAAAAGTCGAGCATCCGGCCATGACCGCCGCCGGCCCGGGGGCCGGGCGGCGATCACGGCGGACACTCAGAACTTGAAGACCAGGCCGGCGCCGATGAGGTGGGCGTCGTAGGTGCTGAGCGGGGAATAGGTGTAATGGATCTCGGTCACCACCCGGTCCGAGATCCGGTAGCCGACCGAGAGCTCCGCGCCAGGCTGCACGTCGGTGTTCGAGCGGCGGGTGATCACCGTGCCGGCCGGGACGAGCGTGACATAGGGCAGGGGCGGGGAAATGCCGGCCTCCAGCAGCTTCACCTCGCTGCGTTCAATCTGGAGCATGGGGGTCAGATTGACGGACAGCTTGTCGCCGCTCCAGATGCGGAAGCGCGCGGCGACGGAGAACAGCTCGGTGCGCTGCGCCAGGTCGTAGAGGCGCACCGCCGGCAGGGTGACCTCGCCGTCCGGAGGAAAGATGCGCCAGGTAGGCGACTGCTTGTGCACGGTCAGGTCGCCGAGATGCGTGTAGCGCAGTTCCAGGCTCAGGCGCGGGGTGAACACGTAGCCCACGGCAAGACCCAAGGCGGCGGACGGGCGGTCCGTGCCGGTCTCCTGGCCGATGTCGCCGATGTCGGGGGAACCGCCGACGGCCAGATAGGACACGCGGGGCTCAAGGTAGATCTCGGCTTGAGCCGCGAGGATTCCACAGGTGGTGAGGAGGAGCAGGAGGAGTTTATTTTTCATGGGTTGGAGCCCGCTCATTTGCTCGCGCCATGCCAGCCGGCCATGCCCGCATTCAAGTCATTGGGGCGAATGAAGTTAAGGAATTAAGCGCTTCCAAGTCACGGGGAGCACCGCGGACTGCTTTGCGGTATGCACCCAATCCAGGCCGGCCGCTGACGGCGTCTTTGCGGAATACCGCAAACCGTGCGTTCAGGACGCCTGGTGTTTTTCGCCATCCAGGCGATAACGCAAAAAATCACGCGTGACGCCCAGCCGGCGGGCGGCGGCGGAGATGTTGCCGCCGCTGGCGCGCAGGGCGTCGGCGATGAACTCGTTCACGGCGGCGTCCAGCGAGAAGCCGCTCTCGGGCACGCTCCAGGCGGGATTGCGCCAGGGAGTGGACGCCGTTTTGTCGCCGGCGGGAAGATGGAGGAAATCGAGGGGCGCACCCGCCCCGAAGATGACGGCCCGCTCGAGCTCGTGGGCGAGTTCACGCACGTTGCCGGGCCAGGGTTGGGCCTGCAGCCGCCGCGCCCCTTCCGGGGTGATGTCCAGCGCCTTGAACCCGTGCCGGCCGGCGAGGCCCTTGAGCAGGTGGCGCGCGAGGACCAGGAGGTCGGCGCCGCGATCGCGCAGGGGCGGGAGCGTGACATGCAGCAGGTTCAGCCGGTGGTGGAGATCCTCGCGGAATTTCCCGGCGCGCACCAGGTCCTGCAGCGGGAGGTTGCTGGCGGCAAGGATGCGCGCGTCGACCGTGAGTTCCTTGGTCGCGCCGAGCCGCCGGATGCGGCCGTCCTCGACGGCGAGCAGGACTTTGGCCTGGACGGAGGCGGAGAGGGCGCCGATCTCGTCGAGAAACAAGGTGCCGCCGTTCGCGGCCTCGAACAGGCCGAGCCGGGCCTGCTTCGCGTCGGTGAAGGCGCCGCGTTCATGGCCGAAAAGCTCCGACTCGACGAGATGGTCGGGCAGCGCCGCGCAATTGACGGTCAGGAAAGGCTGCGCGGCGCGCGGGCCCTGCCGGTGCAGCCAGCGGGCGAGGGCGCTCTTGCCCGTGCCGGTCTCGCCCTCGATCAGCACCGCGGGGAGCCGGCCGGTGAGCCGGCGCTCGGCGGCCAGGATGGCGTCGAGCTGCGCGCGCACCGGGGCGAGGCTGTGGCCGAAAAAGAGGGAATCATCATCCCGCCCGCGCCCGACGCGGTGCTGCTCGCGCCGGAGCGCGGTGCGCTCCTGGCGGCAGCGCAGGAAGGCCAGCGGCAACGCCTCCGGCTCGAAGGGCTTGGTCAGGTAGTCCCCGGCGCCGAGGCGCATCGCCTCGACCGCCTTTTGCACGCCGCCGAACGCGGTCATCACGACCACGCCGGTGTTTTCCGAGAAAACCCCCTCGCGCAGCAGCGCCAGGGCCTCGCCATCGGGCAGGTGCAGGTCGATGAGCGCGAAGTCGAAGCGGATCGTCTGCGCGAGCCGGCGCGCCTCGTCGATCCGGGCGGCCTCGCTGACCTCCGCCCCGGCCTGGCGCAAGTGGCCCGCCAGCCGCTTGCGCAGCGTGGGGTCGTCCTCGAGCAGGAGGATCTCGGAACCGGCGGGGAGTGATTCGGGCACCATGCGTGGCGGCTGGAATAGTTGCTTTGCCGCCGGAGCGGCAAGCGCGATTGCTCGGGGCTTGGTCTTCCGGCCAAGGGACGGGCGGGGCGTCAAGGGCAACGCGCCCGGCCATCGGGCGGGCGCAGCCTCACGGCACCGTGAAGTCGATCAGCCGCTTCTGCCGGTCCACCTTGGCGACGACGACCTGCACCTTGTGGCCGAGCTCGAACTTGCGCTTCGACTTGCGGCCGATGAAGGCCGTGCCGGCGCCATTGAGCACGTAGAAGTCGTCCTTGAGCGAGGACACCGGCACCATGCCGAACGCGCCGGCCTCGGCGACCTCGATGAAGAAGCCGTGGTTGCGGACGTCGGTGATGATGGCGGTGAAGACGGTCTTCTCCTTCTTCTCCGACTCGCGCTCGAAATATTCCATGAGCTTCAGCTTCTGCGAGTCGCGCTCGGCCTCGGTGCTGTTGATCTCGGTGAGGCTGAGGTGCTCGGCGAGGTTGTCGATCTGCGCGATGCGGTAGCTGGCGGTCGGCTTGCCGGCCGCCTTGGCGAGGTGGGTGTCGAACACGCGGTGCACGACGAGGTCGGCGTAGCGCCGGATGGGCGAGGTGAAGTGCGTGTAGTCGGTCTTGTTGAGGCCGTAGTGGCCGTCATGCGTCGCGCGGTAACAGGCCTTGCGCATGCTGCGGAGGAGCTGCGTGCGGAGGATGTAGCCCTGCGGGTGGTCCTTGAGGACGGCGAGGAGCTTCACGACCTCGTCGCGGTTGGTGAGGTCGCCGACCTTGATGCCGAAGGTGCCGAGGAACTGGCGGAACTCCGCGAGCTTCTCCTCGTCGGGGTCGTCGTGGACGCGGTAGAGCGAGGGCAGGTGGTTGCTGCGGGTGAGGTGGGCGACGGCCTCGTTGGCGAGGAGCATGTATTCCTCGATCAGCTGGTGGCTCTCGTCGTTGTGGATGAGTTCGATGCGGTCGGCGTAGCCGGCGGCGTCGACGAAGATCTTCGTCTCGGGCATGTCGAGGTCGAGGCTGCCGCCGCGCATGCGCTCGAGGCGGATCTTGTGGCCGATGGACCAGAGCTGCCGGATCCAGGTCTGCAGCTCCGCCAGCTCGGCGTGCGGCAGCTCGCTGAGCGCGCGGCCGGTCGAGCCGGTCTGGTGCGCGGCGGGCAGGGGCAGCTTGCGGATCTTGTTGAGGTCGTCCTCGAACATGAGCGCGAAGGCCTGCTTGTAGGTCAGGCGCTTGCGGCTCCGGATGACGGTGTTGGCGAACTCGGTGGTCTTGAGGCGGCCGTTGGCGGCGAAGGTGAAGAGCGCGGCCTTCGTCACGCGATCCTGGGCCTCGACGAGCGAGCACAGGCCGTTGGAGAGCTTCTCGGGCAGCATCGGCACGACAGTGCCGACGAGGTAGGTGGAGTTGCCTCGGTTCTGCGCCTCGCGGTCGAGGGCGGTGCCGGGCTTCACGTAGTGGCTGACGTCGGCGATGTGCACGCCGATGCGGATGTCGCCGTGGTCGAGATACTCGATCGAGAGCGCGTCGTCGAAGTCCTTGGCGTCGTCCGGGTCGATGGTGAAGGTCGGGATCGCGCGGTAATCCCGCCGGCCCGTGAGGTCGCCGGGGCCGACGACGGCGGGCAGGGTGGCGGCCTCGCGGACGACGGCCTCGGGGAAGGCGGTGACGAGGTTGTATTTGTGGTAGATGGCGGCCAGCTCGGCGCGGGGCTCGAGGGCGCGGCCGAGTTTCTCGATGATGACGCCGTCGGGGTTGAGGTGGCGCTCCTTCCACTCGTTGAGTTTGACGACGACCTTGTCGCCGACGGCGGGCGCCGGCTTCAGCGGCGCCTTGACCGGGTCCTGCACGATGATGTCGTGGCCGATGCGCGGGTCGTCGGAGGCGACATAAAAGTAGGTGCGGCCGCGCTGGAGGGTGCCGGTGAGGGTGGCGCTGCCGCGCTCGATGATCTTGATGACCTTGCCGGCCAGTTCGCCCGGCTTGAGGAAATGCGGCCAGTCGCGGTCCTTCGGCGAGCGCAGGCGGACGACGACCTTGTCGCCCTGCAGGGCGACGCCGGTGTCCTCGGCGGCGATGAAGATGGCGGGTTTGCGCGGCTCGGTGACCTTCACCTCGGGGAAGACCATGGCCGAGCCCTTCTGGCGGAAGTTGATCGTGCCGGTGACCAAGTCGGCCTCGCGCGGCACGCAGAGGCGGTCGCCCTTGATGAGGACGAGCCGGCCGGACTGGAGCAGCTCGGCGACCTGCTGGTTGAACTTGCGGCGGTCCTTGGGATTGAGGCGCCACTCCTTGGCAATGGCGTCGGCGGGGGCCGGGACGTAGCTGCGGCGGTTAAGATGGGCCAAAAGGCGGTCGGAATAACTCATACGGTAATGACACGGGGCGGGCCGGAGTAGCTCCGGCGGATAATGGATGGGCCCGGGATTTTCTAGTGGCACCGTGTGTCAGGGTCCGTAGTGTTGCAACATGCGAATTGCCCACGCGGCCAGCGAACTGTTCCCGTATCTGAAGACCGGCGGTCTGGCGGATGCGGTGGCGGCCCTGACCGGAACCCTCGCGGACCGGGGACACGAGCTGGCGGTCTTCATGCCCGGTTACCGTTCGGTGCTCGACGGCCCGCACGTGGCCGGCCTCAAGCCGAGCCACAAGCTGAAGATCGAGATGGGGGACCTCTTCCTCGCCGGGGACGTCTACACGCTGGCCCCCCGGCCGGGCCTGACCCTCTACCTCATCTGCCGGGAGGAATACTTTGACCGCAAGCTGCCCTATTGGACCGGCGAGCGCGACTACGACGACAACGACGCGCGCTTCATCTTCTTCCAGAAGGCCGTGGTCGAGCTGCTCCGCCTCACCGACTTCAAGGCCGACATCGTGCACTGCCACGACTGGCAGACCGGCCTGCTGCCGGTCTTCCTGCGCGACGCCGAGCGACGCTACAATGTCACGTTGGCGCTCAAGACAGTCTTCACGATCCACAACATCGCCTACCAGGGCGTCTTTCCGCGGAAGTCCTATGCGCTGACCAACCTGCCCGAGGACCTGCTGACCATCGACGGCATGGAATACTACGACCAGATGTGCATGCTCAAGGCCGGCATCGTCTTCGCTGACAAGGTCACGACCGTCAGTGCGCAATACGCGAAGGAGATCCAGACGCCCGAGTTCGGCAACGGCATGGACGGCGTCATCGGCACGCGCCTCGACGACCTGCACGGCCTGCTCAACGGCATCGACACGGCGGTCTGGAATCCGGCCACGGACAAGAGCCTGCCGGCGCGCTACAGCGCCGACGACCTGGCCGGCAAGGCGAAGTGCCGCACCCGGCTGCTCAAGGAATTCGGCTGGAGCGCGACCTTCAAGGGGCCGGTCTTCGGCATGGTCTGCCGTTTCACCCCGGCCAAGGGCCTGGACCTCGTGCTCGGGGCGAAGGAATTTTTCGCCAAGGAGAACTGCCGGCTCGTCGTGCTCGGCAGCGGCGAGAAAAAATACGAGGGGCTGTTGCACGATTTTGCCGCCGCCTATCCGGCCAAGGTCGGGCTATGCGTCCGCCACGACGAGGCGATGAGCCACCTCGTGGAGGCCGGTTCGGATTTTTTCCTGATGCCCTCGCTGTTCGAGCCCTGCGGCCTGAACCAGATGTATAGCCAGGCCTACGGCACCGTGCCGCTGGTGAGCAACGTCGGCGGCCTGGTCGACACGGTCATCGACGTCGATGCGCACCCGGAAACCGGCACCGGCATCATGTTTGCGCCGAAGCAGGAGGAATTCGACGCGGGCCTCAAGCGCGCGCTGGCGTTGTTCGCCGACAAGCCCCGCTACGCCGCCGCGCAACGCCGCGCCATGCAGAAGGATTTTTCCTGGACGCGGGCCGTGGCGGCTTACGAGCAGCTTTATACCGAGGCGCTGTGAGGTCCATGGGGCGGGTGCGTTCGGCGGATTGATGCGTCCGATGCCGGTGTAGCGACGTTCATTATAGGCCATGGCTTCCAATGCGCTCAGTTCTGGTCCCGGTGCGACCATCGTCTGGTTCCGGCAGGATCTGCGCCTGCAGGACAACCCGGCGCTGGCGGCCGCCCTGCAAAGGGGCGGCGCCGTGCTGCCCGTCTATATCCTCGACGCGGCCGGCGAGGGCGACTGGCCGGCCGGCGGGGCCTCGCGCTGGTGGTTGCATCATTCCCTGGCGGCGCTGGATGTCGCGCTGCGCGAGCGCGGCTCGCGTCTCTTGCTCGCCAAAGGCGAGAGTGGGGCGGTGCTGCGATCCTTGGTGAAGAAAAGCGGGGCGGGCGCGGTCTATTGGAACCGGCGCTACGAGCCGGCCATCATCGCCCGTGACAAGGTGCTCAAGGCGGACCTGCTGGCGGCCGGGGTGGACGTCAAAAGTTTCAATGCCTCGCTGCTCTTCGAACCGCACACGGTGCAGAACAAGTCGGGCGGACCGTTTCAGGTCTTCACGCCGTTCTGGCGGCATTGCCTGGCCTTGCCGGTTGACGAACCGGTTAAGCTGCCCCGCGGGGATTTTCCGGCTCCGGTGGCATGGCCAGTCTCGCTCGCCCTGGCCGAACTCGAACTGCTGCCGACGATCAAGTGGGATGCCGGCCTCGCGGCCGCCTGGGTGCCGGGTGAAGCCGCGGCCTTGAAGCGGCTCAATCAGTTCACGACCGGCGCGATGGCGGAGTATGCCGACCGGCGGAATTTGCCGGATGTGGACGGCACGTCGGCGCTGTCGCCGTATCTACATTTCGGCGAGATCGGTCCGCGCCAGATCTGGGCGGCGGTGCGGGCGCTGTCGAAGGACAGCGGCGTGTTCCCGGCCAACCGCGGCGGCCAGGTGTTTTTGAGCGAAGTGGGCTGGAGGGAGTTCGCCTACCACCTGCTGTTTCATTTCCCGCAGACCCCCCGCGAGCCGCTGCGGAAGGAGTTCGCGGCCTTTCCCTGGCAGAAGAACCCGAAGCAACTGCTCGCCTGGCAGAAAGGGCGGACGGGGTATCCGATCGTCGACGCCGGGCTGCGACAGCTGTGGACGACCGGCTGGATGCACAATCGCGTGCGGATGATCGTGGCCTCGTTCCTCGTGAAGCACCTCCGGATATCCTGGGAGGAGGGAGCGGCCTGGTTCTGGGACACATTGGTCGATGCCGACCTCGCCAGCAACACGCTCGGCTGGCAGTGGACGGCCGGATGCGGGGCGGATGCGGCGCCGTATTTCCGGATCTTCAATCCGTTCCTGCAGGGAGCGAAGTTTGACCCCGAGGGCAACTATGTGCGCCGCTGGGTGCCCGAGCTGGCCCGGATGCCGGCGGAGTTCATCCATCAACCCTGGGAAGCGCCGCTGCACGTCCTCGCCGAGGCCGGGGTGAAGCTGGGAAGCGATTATCCGCAACCTCTGGTGGATCATGGAGAAGCGCGGGATGCGGCCCTGGCGGCGTTGAAAAGCATTCGCGTCAGCCGGCCCTGAAGAAATCTGAAATCGGGGCTTTTCAAACGGGGTCCGAAAAGTATGGTGGGCCGCTTATATGCAGAGAACATTCGTTATTTTTAAGCCGGACTGCATGGCCCAGCGCCATGTCGGCAACGTGCTGAACCGCTTCGAGGCCGCCGGTTTTACCGTCGTGGGCTGCAAGATGATGCGCCTGACGCCCGCCAAGCTGCGCGAGCATTACGCCCATGTGGCCGACAAGCCCTTTTACCCGGAGATCGAGGCCTTCATGAGCTCGCGCCCGGTCATCGCGATGGCCCTCGAGGGCGAGAACATCGTCCAGAAGGTGCGCGACCTGCTCGGGCCCACGGACTCCCGCAAGGCGGCCAAGGGCACGATCCGCGGCGACTTCGGCACCGAGATGATGAAGAACGTCGTCCATGCCTCCGACAGCGACGAGAACGCCAAGGCCGAGCTGAAGCGCTTCTTCGAGCCCGCCGAGCTGTTCACCGTCTGATTTTTTGCGCACTTGACGGATGGCCGCCGGGTGCTTGTTTGTTCCTTCGATTTTCGCCCTTATCGTCTAGCGGCTAGGACAGATGATTCTCATTCATCAAACCGGGGTTCGATTCCCCGTGAGGGCACCACTTAAGAAAGCGCGGATCATTTTGATCCGCGCTTTTTTATGGGAGAATGCCGCTGAGCAAGCTTCCGGCGAGGGCCTATCGCCGCCAAGGCCGTGTGGTTATTCGGGCAGGGCGAATGCGACATAGTAGTCACCTGATTTTGTGCCCATTTTCCCGCCGCCACAGGCGATCACGATGAACTGACGTCCATTGACCGAATAGGTGGAGGGGGTCGCATATCCGCCGGCCGGCAGGGGAGTCTCCCATAATTTCTGCCCGGTTCTGGCGTCAAAGGCGCGGAATTTTTCATCCTTGGTCGCTGCGATAAAAAGCAACCCACCGGCCGTGACAATCGGACCGCCGTAGTTCTCGGTGCCGGTTACCGGCAGACCCCGGTCGGTGAGCGCCTTGATTTCGCCCAAGGGTTGTTTCCAGACATACTCCCCGGTGTTCAGGTCGATCGCGTTGAGCGTGCCCCAAGGCGGTCGCAGCGCCGGATAGCCCTCGGGATCGAGGAAGCGATTGTAGCCGGTGGACACATAGGGGCTGCGGAGGTTGCCGGTGCCCGTCGGTTCCACCTTGCGGGCGGCTGATTCCGTGGCGGGCTGATCCAGGCCGAGCAGATAATCGGTCAAAGCCCGCTTTTGTTCGGTCGGCAGAAAACCAAAGGAAGGCATGACGCCGCGGCCGGTCGCGAGCAAGGCCAGGACTTCCGGCGCGGTCATTTTGGCCGAGAGCGCGGCGAGGGGCGGTATGTTCTGGGCGGCATTCCCCTCCCGGTTTGCCCCGTGGCAGGCCATGCACAGTTGCGCATAGAGCGAAGCGGCCGGAGTGAGGAGCTTGGGATCGTCGGCACGGACCATATTGAGAATCCACGCCATCTCGTTGCTGTTCACGTAGAGCACCCCTTGCGGGTCAACCGCGCTTCCGCCCCATTCGGCCCCACCGTCGAAACCAGGCAGGATGACGGTGCCTCTTTCACTGGGCGGATCAAAGGGCACGTGGGGGTTCAGCGTCCTCAGGCGCGCCAGCACCGAGGCCCGGGCGCCCGGCGAGAGGTCGGTCACCTCGTCTTCCGTGAAGTGCTGGCGGGCAAAGGGAGCGGGTAACAGGGGGGTGGGTTGCGTGGCCGCGGCGGATTCCCCGGCAAGCATGGACCCGGGCACGCGTTCTTCCTTCCAGGGGAACAGCGACTCACCTGTCTCGCGGTCGAAAACCCAGACATGCCCCGTTTTTGTGACTTGGGCGACGGCGGCGATCTTCCTGCCATTGCGCCGCACCTCGCATAGCACGGGCGGGGCGGGGAGATCGCGGTCCCAGAGGTCGTGGCGGACAAACTGGAAATGCCACTTCCTTTCCCCGGTGGCGGCATCAAGCGCGAGGAGGCAGTTCGCATAGAGGTTGTCGCCCACGCGGTCGCCGCCCCAGAAATCGTAAGTCGCCGAGCCGGTCGGAACAAATACAAGCCCGCGTTCCTGGTCTATCACCAGGCCGGCCCAGCAGTTGGCCCCGCCGCTTTCCTGCCAGGCATCCTTGGGCCAGGTCTCATAGCCCTTCTCCCCGGGATGGGGAATGGTGTGGAATATCCAGGCACGTTGCCCCGTGCGCACATTGAAGGCGCGGATATGGCCCGGGGCGGCCGGACCCGGACCCTCGCCAATCCGCATCGGCATGATGATGAGGTCGCGGTAGATTGCCCCCGGGGTGTTGGCTGCGAGATACAGCCCGGTCGTCGGCCGATCCAGACCGGTGAGCAGGTCGACCCGGCCGTTCTGTCCGAAGGAGGGAATCATCCGGCCCGTGGCCGGGTCGATCGCATGCAGAAAGCGTCCCGCCGAAAACATCAACCGGCGCTCCGTTCCTTCCTGCCACCAGGACAGGCCGCGATTCAAGCCGCGTCCCCCGTCACTGTCTCCGGAGGCGAAGGGATCGAAGCGCCAGAGCACCTCCCCGGTGGCGGCGTTCACGGCGAACAGGGTCAGCTGCGGCGAGGTGCCATACAGCACGCCGTCGATCACCAGGGGATTGCATTGAATCTGCGAGCGGTCGTGAGGGTCGGCCTGGCCGGTCCGATAGGTCCAGGCCGGTTTCAGCTGGCTGACGTTGGCCGGGGTGATCTGGTCGAGCGCGGAGTAATGGGAGCCGCCGCTGTCCCCGAGATAGACCGCCCAATCGGCACCGGCGGCTCCGTGCAGCGAGGCCGGTGCGCAGAGCAGGGCGAGCAGGAGCGCGGCGGCCAGCCACTCCGGGTTTTTGCATGCGGCTGCACGAGGGGAAAAAAATGAAGCAAGCGGCCGGATCATCGGGGGCACGGTTACGAAGTGATTTCGAGCCAGGCTAGGAATCGGCGGAAGCGCGGATTCTAACGGGGTGTCCTGCTAGACGTTTGAGGCGGTGCCAGACCCCAAAGCTGATTGCATCTTTAATTTCACGATCGGACGCTGCGCGCCCAGATTCAGCTTGCCATCCGAATGGGTGCGGATGATTCCCAGTCAACTCTAGTGCCCCCGCCTGACTCAGAGTCCAGCGTTTGGTTTTCCAAGCATGTGCAGCCGCACGAGCCCATGCTGCGGGCCTGGCTTTGCCAGCGCTTTGGCGGACAGGTGGACATTGATGACATCGTGCAGGAGGCCTATTCGCGGGTGCTGCAGTCGCTTTTGACCGGGCCGCTGAAGTCGCCGAAAGCCTTTCTTTTTGCGACCGCCCGTAATCTGGCTCTTGACCGGCTGCGGCGCCATGAGGTCTCGCGCACCGATTCTTATGGGGAAATCGACACCCTGAACGTCTTGGATCAAGGCGTGGATATTCCAGAAGCCCTGGCCCGCAATCAGGAACTCAATCTATTGACCGAAGCCATCCAGTCGCTGCCCGACCGCTGTCGCCAGGTTCTGACCCTGCGCAAGCTGTATGGCTTGTCGCATCGGGAAATCGCGATCCGCCTGGGGTTGTCGGAGAGCACGGTTTCCAACCAGATCACGATCGGCATCAGCAAGTGCACGGAGTATTTCGCCCGGCACGGGGACAACCGGGGGCTGTTACGATGACCTGCACGCCTGATCCGGCATCCGAGCAACAAGCGCGGCTGGAAGCGGCCGAGTGGCTGACCAAGCATGACCGGGGCCTAACGGCGGTCGAGCAGGACGAATTTTTCCAGTGGCTCAGTTCCGATCCGCGCCACGGGGCTTGGTTTGCCGTGCACCGTAAAAACTGGCAGCGGCTCGATGGCATCACCGACTGGCGCCCCCAACACGGCAGCGAGCCAAACCCGGACGTGCTCGCGCGACCCTCGGCCCTGACGCGGGCACGGCGGTCCGCCCTGGTCATTGCGGCGGCCGGCATGCTGATGGTCGTGCTGGGCTTCCTGGGATTCCGTGAATTTGCTCCGTCCCGGACTGAGCCCGAGGCCGGTGGCTATGAGAGCCGGCTCTTTGAGGACGGCACGCTCGTCGAACTCAACCGCGGGGCCGAGATCGAGGTCAACTTCACCATCAACGAAAGACGGGTCGTGCTTCGCCATGGCGAAGCGTTCTTCACCGTGGCCAAGGACGCGCAGCGTCCGTTTATCGTGAGTGCAAACGGGGCCCAGATTCGCGCGGTTGGCACGGCATTCAACGTCATGTTTGACCGCGGGGCCGTGGAGGTCCTCGTCATGGAGGGCAAGGTCGCGGTGGCCCCGCCGCCGGCCGCGGTCCGGAAGGCCGAGACGCCGGCCGCCCCCCCTCTGGTGGTGGCAGGCGAGCGGGCGGTGGTCTCGCTTGCCCATGACGTGCCGCCCCGGATTGCGCCCGCCAGCGCGGACCAAATGGCGCGGATTCGGGCCTGGCAGCCCCAGTTGCTGGATTTTTCGTCTGTTCCGCTGGAGAAAGCCATGGAAGAGTTCAACCGTCGCAACCGGGTGAAGCTCGTGCTGGCGGATTCCTCCCGTGGCCAGATTCCCATCGTTGCTTCGATCCGTTCGGACAACATTGAGGGTTTCGTTAGCCTGGTTGCCGCCGCCGCGGGGTTGACCGCCGAGCGGCGTGGAAGCTACGAGATTGTCCTGCACGCCGCGAAATAGCCGCGCTGGGACGCGGGGGCGGAATTCTCCAGGACCGGACCGGGGAGGGCCATTCCTTGGCCCGCAACGCGCGCGTTGGCCGCCCGTTGTGGTGTGGCGTTTCGCCGGCCCGGCTTCCCTTGGCTTTTGGGATTCAAAAAAGTTTGGGGTAACTTCTGCCCTCAAACGTCTCATCAACAGCTCGTCTTATTCCTACCCCGATGTCCCTTAAACGTCTCTGGCCGTTCCTGTGCTTGCGTCCTGTGTTGGCCGTGGCGCGGATACTGGTAATCCTGTTCCTCGCCAGGGCGCCCATTATGGCGGCGCCGGCAATCGAACGGGTCCAGGCATTTGATGTGCCCGCAGGCGAAGCCGTCGAGACGCTCAAGACGACCGCGAAGCAGGGCGGGGTGGAAATCATCTTCCTGGCCGAGACCGTGCACGGCATCCGGACTGTCGCATTGAGAGGAGAGTTCACCCCCAGCCAGGCCCTGGCCCGCCTGGTCACGAACACCGGACTGATCGTCGTCCGCGATGAGCGGACCAGCACGCTCACCGTCAAGCGGGCGCCGCCGTCCCCCAAAAATCCCCCCAAGACCGATTCGTCACCCACCCCCCAAAAAAACACCATGAAAAAGCTAGGTTACCTCATCTCAGCCACGCTGGGCCTGACCGCTTATGCCCAGACCGCGCCGGGGCCGGCCGCCGCGGCGTCCGCCACGCAGGATCCGGCTCCGCTGCAACTCAGCCCGTTCGAAGTCTCGGCCAAGAACGACCGCGGTTATGGCAGCGCCTATTCCCTGGGCGGAACCAGGATCGCGCTTCCGATCAGTGACGTGACGGGTTACGTGGTCACGGTCAACGAGGCGCTGATCAAGGATACCGGCGCCGTGCGGTTCGAGGATGCGGCCAAATACATCAGCGGTGTGACGGGGACGAGCCAGGCGTCCAGCGGACGCTTTACGATCCGCGGCTACGACCCGCAGGGCTCCATGATCCGTGACGGTCTGCCGGCCAACAGCTCGGTTGATTTCTTTCAGCCGGTCGACACCTCGGTCTATGACCGGCTTGAGATCATCAAGGGCCCGAACGGGGTGCTGTATGGCGCGCACTCCCTCGGTGGCCTGGCCAACCGGATCACCAAGCGCCCCCTGTCGGCGCGGGTGACCGAGGTCAGCGCGGATTTTGGCAGCTTCAACACCTTTCGCGCCAACCTCGACTCCACCGGGGCGATCGACCAGAACCAGAAGCTCGCCTACCGCCTCATCGGCACCTGGCAGGAAGGCGACGCGCGCCAGGGGGAGGACAACAACCTGCGGTCCTTCAACCTGCAGTTCGAATATCGCCTCAGTCCGGACTCGAAGCTGCGGCTCTACGTGTTGAACACCCAGGCGGATTTGCCGCGGGAGACCTCGACGCTGGCCGACATCAACAAGGCGCCGCACACCTTCTGGAGCAGCCGCCATCCGCAGCAGCAGACCAACGAGGTCTACAATGACACCGACTACTGGGACTACGAGGTGAGCTATACGAATGGATTCAAGATCCTGGACTCCGAGTGGGCGCTGAATCTCGTGGCACGGGCTTTCGAGGGCAAGAACCTCTGGCTGCTTGACACCCCGCTGGGCAACCGGACCGCCTACGATGCCTCCGGGAATGTCCTGGGGTTTGCCCAAAACATCACCCGCGATGCCCCGATCGCCCGGGTCACCACCGCCAATTACTACCGCCGGTTCTGGGACGACAAGGCCAACAGCTGGCTGGCGAACTTCGATGTCACCGGCAAGTTTTCCACGGGCCCCGTCAAGCACGTGCTGTTCACCGGCCTGCAGACGAACGGGGGCGAAACCTATACCCGGCAGTTCCAGATCATCGGGGCGGCTCCTGCGGGCGGCATTGAGATCTGGCCCAGGCTCTCCATTCCGGCGCTGCCGAGTTCCGCCCAGCTGGGGCTTCTCGCCAACGCGACCACCTTCCGTAAAATCAAGGTCGGGGGCGGCAACTACAACTGGGCGATTCAGGACAACGCCTATCTGTTCAAGGACCGGGTCGTCCTCGTGGCCGGCGCGCGCTACGATCACGGCGGCGGGGACACGACCCACGACTTTCGCACCAACCGGATCACGACTGGTGTCACCTACAACGAACTGACACCGAAATACGGCATCGTGGTAAAGCCGGTGAAGGGTGTGGCGCTGTTCTACAACAAGACGCAGACCTTTGAGGTCGTCAGCACCTTCGATACCCGGCTGGCGTCACCGACGTATGGCGAGTTGTTCCCCAACCGCGAGGGCAAGGTCGACGAATTCGGCATGAAGTTGGAACTGTTCAACAACCGGGTCATCGCCACGAGTTCATACTTTGACATCGAGCTGACCAATGCCCTGGCCACACAGACCGATGACGACGCCGGCAGCATAACGGGCATCCCGCGTGGAGCGTATGGCATCCCCTCGGGCAAGGCGACCAACAAGGGCTTCGAGGTCGACGTGTCGGTTGAGCCGGTGGATGGTCTCCAGCTCATGCTGGCCTACAGCGATCTGGAAGCGCGGACCGAGATCGGGGTGCGCCAGCGGAACGCGCCGCAAAACACCTTTAGTGCCTTCGGCCGTTATGCCTTCAGTCGCGGCGTGCTGAAGGGAATTTCCCTCGGCGGTGGCTTCCAGCATGTGGCCGACCGCTCCTGGGACGGGGCGGATACGGGCAATCTTCCCGACTATACCGTGTATGAAGCCTTTGTGAGCTATGAATACCGGCCGCACTGGAGCTTTCAGCTCAATGTGCGCAACCTGACCGACGAGCTGTATTACCGTGGCAGCACCAATCGCGACACCATCTTCTGGGGCGAGCCCCGGACCATCCAGTTCAGGAGCCGCTATCGCTTCTAAACCCGCCATTCCGAAAAATGCGGCAGCTGGTCGCGGGTGGTTCAATGCAAGCCGGGCCGGACGGCACCCGCGGCCGGCCCGGTTTGCCGCACCCGCCCGGCTGCTTATCTAACATGTCCCTGAACCGGCGTGATTTTATCGGGCTGCTGGCTGTCAGCGCGCTGCAGCCAGGGTCCGGCAAGGCGGCGGCGGTCTCTCAACCGGCACCTGTCCGGCCGGCCGCTTCCCGCCCGCGCTCGAGGCGCATCATCTGGAACGATGATGGCGACGACATCAGGGTGGTCGCCTTTGGCCTGCGCCGCCTGTGGAATGCCCGCGACCGGAACACGGCGCCAGTGACCGACCGCTTCGAGTCGGTGAAGGAGTTCCTCGATCTCCGTCTTGCCGGCCTCCGGGACACCCCGGTCGACACGATCTCCTACTGCGGAGTCTTCACGTGGCCGGTTTGGGAGATGCCGCGCGAGCGGATCGCCGCCCTCGGCGAGGATCCCATCGCTGTCGTGATCGACTTTGCCCGGAGCTGCGGAAAGGAGTTCTTCTTCAACCTCCGGATGAATGACTGCCATTCGTCGGGGCCGTCCTGGCCGGGCCCGTCGAACTGGGAGCCGTTCCGGCGGGATAACCTGCATTTGTTGCAATCGACGCTTTCGCCGGAGGAAGTCGCGAAAAACTACCTGCCCTGGATCAGGGGCGAGTCCTCCGTCTATCCCTTGCAGTCGGTGCTGGACCGCCGGGGAGCGGGGAATCGCGATGTGCAGTCTTGGTCCGCCTTTGATTACGCGAAAAAAGAGGTCAGGGAATATTTCCTCGGACTGGTCCGGGAAGCTTGCCGCCGTTACGACTTGGACGGCATTGAACTGGATTGGCTGAGGATGCCGTTCTTCTTCCGCTTCGGGCAGGAGCGGATGGGGGTGCCCTTAATGAACGACTTTGTCCGCGAGGTGGCCGGGATCGTGCGCGCGGTTGCTGAAAAAAAGGGCCGGCCCATCGCCCTGTCAATGCGGGTGCCCGACTCGCCGGAACGAGCCATGGAGATCGGGCTGGATGTGGCAACCTGGCTGCAGGAAGGGTGGCTGGATATCCTGGTGGTGGGTAATGGCCTGACACCTTTCTCGGTGTCCTTGGCCGGGTGGAAACAACTCGCCGCCCCCAGGGACATTCCGATCTATGGCTGTGTGACCCGCAACGCCCAGCACATGGGGGATGGCGCGGTGTTCCGCGGCGCCTGTCACCGCCTGTGGGCGCAGGAGGCGGACGGACTCTATTTTTTCAACCATTTCATCCAGTCGGAATACGCGACGATGGCGGACGCGGCCGATGGCCGGCAGCTGCGGCGCCGGACCAAGACATACCTGGTCGACCAAAGCCTCAGTGGATCGCAAAACGGGACCATCGCACCCGGACCGCTGCCCCTGGTATTTACCGACTCCTTCGGGGAGGTTTCAATCGATCTGACCGTTGAGATATTGGAGGACCCAAACGAGGCAACGGGCGTCCGGATGCTCACCCGCTGGCTTGGTTCGGATGCGGCGGGTCGCACCCGCTGGTCCATCAACGGAGCCCTGGTGCGCATGCTTCAAGCGGATGCCGGGAATGGCCTCACCTATGAGGCGACCGGCCTGAAACCCGGTCGAAACACCCTGCGCGTTACCGTCCGCCAGGCTTCCGCGGAAGCATCGCAGGAGCTGGTCCTCGAAGCCGTGCAGCTGACCTTGCATCGAGACTGACGGGCCCGTGGCGCCATCCGCTTCACCGATCGCATCCATTCGCATGACCCCTGACTCAATCGCCGCCCCTGATTCCAAGGATGCCGTCACCCGGCTTCGCGATGTCTCGCCGACCCAATGGCGTTCCGGCATTGCGGCGTGGCTTGGCTGGCTGTTCGACGGGCTGGATATGCATCTCTACACGCTGGTCGCGGCTCCTTTTGTGGCTCAGCTGTTGCATGTCGCCTCGACGGCCGATCCGCTGGTCCGGGAAAAGAGTTCATGGATCCAAGCCGGCTTCCTGCTGGGATGGGCGGTTGGCGGGGCGGCCTTTGGCCGAGTGGCTGATTGGTTGGGACGCAGTCGGGCCCTCTCCCTTACTATAGTGACCTATGCGGTTTTTACGGGCTTATCCTTTTTCGCAGAGACGTGGTGGCACTTGTTGATCTGCCGATTTATTGCCGCTCTCGGCATTGGCGGCGAATGGGCGGTGGGTTCGGCGCTGCTGGCGGAAACCTGGCCCAAGGCGTGGCGGCCTTGGATTGCGGCTGTTTTGCAGACAGGAGTGAATCTAGGTGTGCTGCTGGCCTGCGCGGTTGTCTGGGTATTCGTCGAGGCCAGCACCATGATGGGCGCCGTATTTAATCCCCGGTGGGTGTTTCTGGTCGGCATCCTGCCTGCATTCTTTGTGTTTTGGGTCCGGCGCAATGTTCCCGAACCCGAAGCCTGGCAAATGGCAAAGAACGATCGCACGGGTGCCGCGCCACGGTTTCTGGACCTTTTTTCGCCGTCCATCGGGCGGACCACGGTTCTCACCGCGGTCGTGTGCGCCTTGTCCCTGACGGGGTGGTGGGCCTTTATGTTCTGGCATGTGCAGCATTTGCTGAATCTCCCGGAACTGGCCTCCTGGGCGGCCGCGGACCGGGGGCAGCTTGTGGCCAAGGCGTTCTTCCTCGTGATCGCGACCTCGATGGCCGGCAACTTTTTCGCCGGGTGGCTTGCCCGGCGATTCAGCTACCGGCTGGCCATCATATTCATGTTCGTGGCGTTTTTCCTGACCTTGCAGGGCTCGTTTGCCGTTCCCCGCGGGTGGAGGGAACTTTGTTACCTTTGGTTCCCGGCGGTTGGGTTCTGCTCGGGCGTGTTCGGTTTGTTCACCATGTATCTGCCGCCATTGTTCCCGACACTTTTGCGCAACAGCGGCGCCGGCTTTTGCTACAACATTGGCCGGGTTGCCGCCGCAGCTGGCACGATATTTTTCGGGCTGTTCGCGAGCATCGGGGATTTTCGCGTGACGCTGCTGATCTCAAGCTACCTGTTCGTGTTTGCGGCGCTGGTGGCGGTTTTGCTGCCGGAGTCAGCCCCAGGCGCCAAGGCTTGAGAGGCCTGAGGGACCGGCTTTGCCCGCAGTCTTGAATTCGAGAGACGGCGGCCGACTGTCTTCAGGAATGCCTGCCTACGGGCGCTTTTATTGGCCTGCATGGCAGTGCGGGCAGCTCACGTCCGGGACGTAACGCGGGTCGCTTTGCTCGGCGGCGGTCAGGGGCATCTGGCATTTGAAGCACATGACCGTGGCGGTTTCGCGGAGCGAGGGGTCGACGCCGACGCGCTTGTCGAAGACGAAGCACTCGCCCTCGTAATGCGCGCCGCCGCATTCCTCGAAATATTTCAGGATGCCGCCGTCGAGCTGGTGCACGTTTTTAAACCCGGCCTGCTCCATGAAGGGGCCGGCCTTCTCGCAGCGGATGCCGCCGGTGCAGAACATCACAATGGGCTGCTCCTTCAACGCCGGCGGCAGCTTGGCCACGGCGGCGGGAAAGTCCCGGAAGTGCTCGATGCCGGTGCGCACGGCACCATGAAAGGTGCCGAGGCGGATCTCGTAGTCGTTGCGCGTATCAAGCAGCGTGACGGGCCGGCCCTCGTCGAGCCATTGTTTGAGCGTGCGGGCCGGCAGCTTGGCGGTCGGGCGGCGCGCCGGGTCGATGCCGGGCACCCCGAAGGCGATGATCTCTTTCTTGATCTTCACCAGCATCCGGTTGAACGGCTGCTCGGCGCTTTCGCTTTCCTTTGGCGCCAGGTCGGCGAGGCCCGGCACGGCGCGGAGGACGGTTAAAAGGAGGTCGGCTGACTCGCGTGTCCCGGCGACGAACAGGTTGATGCCTTCCGGGCTTAGCAGGATCGTCCCGCGCAGCCCGGCGCTTTGGGCGAGGTTGCGCAGCCGATCCTTCAGTTCCGGGAGGTTTTCCAGCGGGGTGAATTTATAGACCGAGAGGTTGATGAACGACGGCATGCGTGACTTGGACCGCAAATAGTCATACCGAGCGGTTGATTTAATCCATCTGTAATTACCCAAGGCGGATCCATCCGCGCGGACTGAAACTTTCAGAGCCTGCCGGGAAGAGCTTTTGTTTGCCTATCACGACCATCAGGTAATTCATACTGTCAGATTTCAAATCTGTCCGGGCTTGAAACCACGTCACCTAAGGTGCGTCACGCCCGCAGGACCAGCCACCCCGGCCGGTCCACCGCTTACCCCTCAAGCACTGCTCACCCCATGAAACTCACCTCCCGCCTTATCGGTGTCATCTCCGCGTCGATCCTGTTGCTGGCTTCGGCCGCCACGGCGCAGATCGGCACCCGCTTCCCTTCGGAAAAAAAAGTGGTGCCCGATCCCGTCACCGGGGTGCCGGTCACCTTCCTGACCAGCACGCCCAGCGGCGACTCGAAGATCTACCAGACGCACCACCAGTGGACAGCCGACGGCAAGTGGCTGGTTTTCCGGTCCAACCGCGTGCGCGGCGAGGCGATGGCGGTCAATGAGGAGACCGGCGTGATGGTGCAGGTCACCGAGGGCGGCTACTCCGGCATGTTGTGCCTGGCCGACAATTCGATGAACCTGTATTTCCTGCGCATCCCGATGGAGCGCCCGGCGCCGCCGATGCAGGGCGGCGAGCCGTCGGTGCCGCCGCCGCCGCGCGCGGCCGATGCCATCGCGGCCCCGGCCGGTGCGCCGCAGCGCCCGGGCGGCGGGTTCGGCGGCCGCGGCCG
>JAYRXZ010000059.1:0-19556 GCA_041917235.1 Lacunisphaera sp.
GCCAGGATGTAGACTTGTTCCTCGACGGAGAGCGACCACATCACCCCGACCGGCGGCCAGTGCTGAAAGCCGTTGGCCGCCGTGTAGAAATTGCTGACAAAAAGGGCATATGACCACCACGGTGCGGCCGCGGCGGAAATCTCTAGCATGAACCCGAGCAGCAGGATCATGGTGATGGCATAAAGGGGCACGATTCGCAGCAGCCGCCTCAGCCAGAAGGTGCTGAAGCGGCGAGGGGAATTCCGGTTGTCCAGTAGAATGCCCCCGATGAGGTAGCCCGACAGGACAAAAAAAAGATCCACCCCATGGGTGGCAATTCCAAGCGGAGCGCGAAGCCATTCAAAGCGCGCGGATTGGAGCGGAATGACAAAAAGATGGACGAGCAGCACGCCACCGATCGCGACGCCGCGCAGCCCGTCCAATGCGACCACGCGGCCGGCCGGCGAAGGGGCTGGCGTCGATTTGGCGTCCGCCGGTGGCGGGGCGAAGCATCCTTCCGCAGCGGGCATGATGCCACGGTTGATCCGCAGGGAACTGGTCACAGTTTTTTCAAGGCGGTGTGCATGGAGTTCAGCACAGTGCCCACACCACTGGTCAGGGGCAGGTAGCCGATCGCCCCTTCACTGATAACATCGATGTGCGTGGCCTCGACTTGCTGGATGGTGCGGTCGTTTTCGCTTAGTCCGATCAGGATCGTGTAATGGCCCGCTTCCAGCACCACGGCAGCCTGCTCAAAAACCGCCTCGTATTCGCCGGGAGTCACGGCCTGCGGCGGATGCCAGGCGGTTTGCGCCGGCGTGCCGTCGCTCGCCACCAAGCCCGCGGCGATCACGAAATTCGTCTGGGCCGAGGCGGCGCGGAATTTGATGCGGATTCGCCAGGGCTGGCCGACGGGGAAAACGGACCGCACTTCCCCATCCATGGTCTCGACGCCGGCCTCGGTAACATAGCAGCGGTCGAGAAGCTCGGGTGCGGGTGCCGGCACCCGTGGCGCCGCGCCGGGCGTCAGGCCGTGAGAATACTCCTCAAGCACGGCGGCCGTCTTGTCGAAGAGGTGGATCCGCCCGCCAGCCATCAGCAGCCCCGTGCGGCAGAGCTGGCGCACTGCCTGCAGATTGTGGCTGACGAAAAGCACGGTGCGTCCTTCCTGGTGTGAAACGGACTCCATCTTGCCCAAGCATTTCTTTTGAAAGGCAATGTCCCCGACGGCGAGCACCTCATCGACGATGAGGATATCCGGCTCGAGGTGGGCGGCGACGGCGAAGGCCAGGCGCACATACATGCCGCTCGAGTAGTGCTTCACCTGCGTGTCGAGGAAGCGCTCGACCTCGGCGAACGCGACGATCTCGTCGAACTTCCGCGTGATCTCCGTGCGCGACATCCCGAGGATGGCGCCGTTAAGGTAGATGTTCTCGCGGCCCGAGAGCTCGGGGTGGAACCCCGTGCCGACCTCGAGGAGGCTGGCGATGCGGCCGCGCAGGCGCACGGTGCCGGCGGTGGGCTCGGTGATGCGGGAGAGGATCTTCAGGAGAGTGGACTTGCCGGCGCCGTTGCGGCCGATGATGCCGACCACGTCGCCCTGGCTAACCTCGAACGAGACGTCCCGCAGCGCCCAGAACTCCTCGGCGTCGGCGTCCGGTCCGGCGCGGCCCGTAAGCCGGCGGAACTTCCGGGTCAGTGAGTCGCGGAGCGTGTCAGTGCGCTTCTCGTGGGAGAGATAGTAGCGCTTGCCGAGGCCGGAGACGCTGATGACGGGCTGGCTCATGGGGTCAGATGATGTCCGCGAAGGTGCGCTCGGTGCGGCGGAAATACCAGACGCCCGAGGCGAGGAGCAGGACGGCCATGCCGACGGAGACGCCCAGGTTGAGCGGGTCGAGCGCCGGCTCGCCGTGCAGCAGGCACCAGCGGAAGCCGTCGATCGCGCCGACCATCGGGTTGAGCGAGTAGAGGAAACGCCAGTTGGGCAGGTTGGTCGAGCTGAAGCCGACTGGCGACAGGAACAGGCCCACCTGCAGGAGGAACGGCACCACGAAGCGGAAGTCCCGGTATTTCACCGTGAGCGCCGTCAGCCAGAGCCCGGTGCCGATCGCGGTGACCAGCGTCAGCACGATGAACAGCGGCAGGAAGATGATGCGCCAGTCGGGCACGAACTGCCACCAGAGGCAGAGCGTGGTCAGCAGCACGAGCACGACGCAAAAATCGATCAGCGCCACCGCGACCGAGGACAGCGGCACGATGAGGCGCGGGAAGTAGACCTTGGAGATCAGGTGGGTGTTGGCCACGAGGCTGCCGCTGGCGTTGGAGAACGCGGCGGCGAACAGCTGCCACGGCAGCAGGCCGCACAGCACAAGCAGCGGATAGGGCACGTTGCCCGCGGGCATGCTTGCGAGCTTGCCGAAGATGAACGTGAACACCGCGAGCGTGACCGCCGGCTGGATCAGCGCCCAGAGGACACCGAGCGTGGTCTGCTTGTAACGGACCTTGATGTCGCGCCACGCGAGGAACCCGAGCAGCTCGCGGTAGCGCCAGAGGTCGCCCCAGTAGTGGCGGCTGGAGCGGCCGGCTTCCAGGATGAGTTCGGGTGTGTCGGTTTTCTCCATTCGATCGGTCAGCCCAGCGCGGCGGCGAGGCGCCGCGTGAAGGCGGGAAAAGCAAAGGAGTCGGCATGCCGGCGCACAACCTCCGAATCGCGCGGGTGGCGGACCAGGTCGGCCACGGCGGCGGCCAGGTCGGGGATGTTGCCGTATTCGACGAGCTGGCCGGTGGCGTCGGTGATGACCTCGGGCGTGCCGCCGGCGCGGGCGCCGAGGCAGGGTTTGCCGTAGGTCATGGCCTCGAGGAAGACCAGGCCGAAGCCTTCCTTGCGGCTGGGCAGGGCGAACAGGTCGCAGGCGGCGTATTCGGCGCGCAGCGCCTCGTCGCTCAGCGGCCCGGTGAAATCGACGGCGAAGCCGACGCCGAGGCGCTGGACGAGCGCCTGCAGCCGCGGCAGGTCGTCCCCCTGGCCGACGATGCGGAGGCGGGCCATGGGGAAATCCCGGCGCACCTGGGGCAGCGCCTCGATCAGGGTGTCGACGCCCTTGTAGGTGTCGGTGGCGGACAGCCGCGAGACGGTCAGGATGCGCGGCGTCGCGAAGGGGGCCTTCGAGACCTGGTCGTTCAGCGCCGGGGCAAAATAGGGGTCGAGCGTATTCGGCACGACGACCAGGCGCTCCGCGGGCAGTTCCGGAAAAAACCGGAGCATGGACCGGCGCGTGTATTCGCTGATGCAGAGGATGCGGTGGGCGCCGAGCAGCGCGCGGCGCTCGAGCAGGCTGTAGGGGCGCCAGACCTCGATGCCATGGGCGACGAGGCAGTAGCGGAGTCGCGGGTTGAATACCCGCGCAAGCTGGGCGATGACGAGCTGGTGGAGGTGGCCGCATACGAGCACGTCGGCCCGCCGGCCCAGCCGGATGGTCTCGCGGATGAACCGCAGCTTGCCGCGGCTGCAGCCAACCTGCTCGCCGAACTGCGCGCTGGTATAGCGGGGCAGCCGGGCATCCCGGCCGGGGAGATCGTTCAGCACCAGGGAGTCGACGCGCCCCGCCGGACCCGCGAGGTCGCACAGAGCCTTCAAATACAGCCGCATGATGCGCGCGATGCCGCCCTCGTGGAGGAAAAGTTCGGGCGAGAGGAGCAGGGCCTTCATGGCGCGGAGCGGCGGTTGGCGAAGGCGATGAGGACGGCGAGCGTCCAGACGCGCGACCACGCGCGGGTGTCGCGCTTGGCCTTGTAGTCCGCCCACACCTGCTGGACCTCGGCGGGCTGGAGCCAGGGGCAGGCGCCGAGCGAGGGCGTCGAGAAGGTCTCGTCCAGGAACGGCCGGAGTTCCGCGAGCATCCAGTGGGCGAACGGCAGCGCGAAGCCCTGCTTGCGGCGGTTGCGGATGGCGGAGGGCACGAGGTCGGCGGTGGCGTCGGCCAGCGCGCGCTTGGGCCGGCGCGGGTCGTATTTGAACCAGTGGCGCTGGGGCCACAGCCACTCGACCAGCTGGCGGTCCACGAAGGGCACGCGCAGTTCCAGCGAATGCGCCATGCTGAAGACGTCGCTGTCGCGGAGCAGCACGTCGGCCATGTAGGTGCGCAGCTCCCACGCGCTGATCACCTGGAACGGATCGGCGCCGATCAGCTCGAAGGCGAAGTCTTCGAGCATCGGGTGGTTGGGCCCGAGCCGCTCCGCCTGCGCGCGGGCCTCGGGGGCGAGCAGCGAGAGCCGCACCGCCTCCGGCAGCACGCGGCGCTGGAGGGAGGCGAGTTCGTGCAGGTCACGGGCGGAGGCGAGGAAATCGGCCAGCTTGCGGGCGCGCACGGTGGGCCGGGCGCGGAGATGTTCCACGACGGACCGGCGCAGCCCGCCGGGCAGCCGGCGCCACAGGGGCAGCAGGCGTTGCAGGCGCGGCAGGTCGCGGAAGGAGGGATAACCGCCGAACAGCTCGTCGCCGCCGAGCCCCGAGAGGGCGACGGTCACGCCGCCGCGGCGCGCGGTCTGGCTGGCGTAGTAGGTGTTGATGCCGTCGCCGGTCGGTTGGTCGAAACTGGCGAGCAGCCGCGGCAGGTCGGCGGAGACGCGGGCGCCGGTGATGAGTTCCTCGTGATGCTCGGTGCCGAACGCCTGCGCGGCCAGCCGCGCGCTGGCCTGCTCGGAGAAACCGGCCTCGCCGAAGATGAGCGAGAAGGTCTTCAGCTTCGTGGCGCCGCTGCGGGCCATCAGGCCGACGACGGCGGTCGAGTCCATACCGCCCGAGAGGAAGGCCCCGACCGGCACGTCGGCCACGCGGTGGGCGCGGATGGAGTCGTCCAGTTGCGCGCGGAGGCCGCCGACAAAATCGTGGTAGTTGGTCGCGATGTCCGGCCGGGTGGGAGCGGGCAGTTGCCACCAGGGTCCGGTCTTCACCCGGCCGGAGGCGTCCACGGTCAGCTGGTGGCCCGGCGGCAGGTTGGCGATGCCGCGGTAAATGGTGCGCGGGGCCGGCACGCTGAACCAGGCGAGATATTCGCCCGCGGAGGTGGGATCGATCTCGCGCGACACGACGCCGCTGGCGAGGAGGGCGTTGAGCTCGGACGCGAGGATGACGCCCGAGTCGGGCAGGCGGGCGTAGTAGAGCGGCTTGATCCCGAGCGGGTCGCGGGCGGCGAACAGGGTCTGCTCGCGGGCATCCCAGATGGCGAAGGCGAACATGCCGCGCAGCCGCGGCAGGCAGGCGGCGCCGTGCAGCGCGTAGGCGGCGAGCAGCACCTCGGTGTCGCAGTTGGTCCGGAAATTCCAGCCGCCCAGCGCGAGCTCGGTCTGCAGCGCGCGGTAGTTGTAGATCGCGCCGTTGAAAACAAGGGTGTAGCGCCCGTCGGGGCTGATCATCGGCTGGTGGCCGTTGGCCGGGTCGATGATGGCGAGGCGGCACATGCCCAAGGTCGCGGGGCCGTCGGAGTGCAGCCCACGGTCGTCCGGTCCGCGGTGCTGCTGGCGCTGCACCATGCGGTTCACGGCGTCCTCCCGGCTGGCGAGATCACGCCGCAATGAGACCATTCCGGCTATGCCGCACATAAGGGAAACACACTAGTGACGGCTTCGCCGGGTCGCTTCCAGATCACGGAGGCGGCAAAGTCGGCATTTAGTCCTTCCACACGCAAATCAGTGGCCGAATATCGGCCGCCGGCATGCAACCGGAGCACCTCATCCGTGGCAATGCCGATTTTTACGCAAAGCCCTAGAGGCAAATGGCTTTGCTGATTTCCTGCGCTTTGTCCGCCGAGGTCAGCAACGCGACCAGATGCAGGCCGAATTCCACCGCCGTGCCCGCGCCCCGGGAAGTGGTGATCCTGCCGTCGGTGACGATGCGTTCGCCGGCAAGGATGGCGGGCAATTCAGTCGCGACGGAAAAGTGCGCCGTATACCGCCGATTGCCAAGCAATCCGGCGTCAAGCAGCACCGTGGGCGCGGCACAGATGGCCGCCAGCCAGCGGCCGGCTGCATGCTGGGCGCGGACGATCTCGATCACGCGCGCGTCGGCCCGCAGGTGTTTCACGCCGGCTCCACCCGGCAGGAAAACGAGATCGAAGACCTGGCCCGCCACGGCGGACAAGGCCGCGTCAGCGTGCGCGGTGATGCCGCTGCGGCCGGTGGCGTGGCGGTTGTCATTGAGTGAGGCGACGGTGACCTCGACGCCGGCGCGGCGCAGCAGGTCGACGGGCGCGAATGCCTCGATCTCCTCGAAGCCGTCGGCGAGCGGGACAAGCACGGTGGGCATGATTGGAGGGTTAACCACTAATGATCACTAATGGGACACTAATTTTCGCCTCCTGTCATCCTGCGCGAAGCGAAGGATCCAGCCGCTCGCGAGGAGCTGGATGTAATACCAGCCTGCTGGCTAGACTTCGCTTCGCTCAGACTGACAGAAGTAGGGACTTCGGTCTGGATTAGTGGGGCCTTAGTGATGATTAGTGGTGCCCTCCATGGATCCCATCGCGGGCAAACGTCTCGTCATCTTCGGCTGCGGCTATGTAGGCTCGGCGCTGGCGCGGGCTGCCGTGGCGGCCGGCGCGTTGGTCGAGGCCCTCACTCGCAACCCCGAAAAAGCCGCCGTGCTGCGCGCGGCCGGGCTGGACAGGGTAATGGTGGCGGATCTGGCCGCCGACGCCTGGCACGGTCAGATCGCCGGGGGCGCTGACTTCGTCGTCAACTGCGTCAGCTCTGGCGGACCGGACGCCTACCGGCAATCCTACGTCGGGGGCATGCAGTCGGTGCTCGCGTGGGCGGCGAAGGGCCCGGCGCCGGTCGGCACCCTGGTCTACACGAGCAGCACGTCGGTCTATCCGCAGGGGGACGGCATGGTGGTGGATGAAACCGCTCCGGCCGAGGGCGCGACACCCAACGGGAGCATCATCCGGGAGTCGGAAGCGCTGCTGCAGCATGCACCGGCGTCCGCGGTTCACCGTCATTTTATCCTGCGCCTGGCCGGCATCTACGGCCCGGGCCGGCATCACTTGCTCGACCAGCTCCGCGCGGGCGCCGGCCAGCTCGGCGGCAGCGGGGCTCACCGGCTGAACCTCGCGCATCGCGACGACATCGTGACCGCGATCCTGGCCTGCCTCGGCGCCCCGGCCGGCGTGAAGAACGACATTTTCAACGTGGCCGATTCCGCCCCGGCGTTGCGGGCGGAGGTGGTGGCCTGGCTGGCGGAGCGGCTGGGATGCCCGGTGCCGGGTTTCGACGGCTCGGCCACGACCCGGCGGGGCGGGGCACCGATGCCCGACCGGATCATCAGCAATGCCCGCATCCAACAGGTCCTCGGCTGGCGGCCGCAGTATCCCGACTACCGGGCCGGCTACGAAAAATTGTTATCGCTTTAGCCCGGGGCCGCTCTTTCAACTTTCTCCTTCAACTTTCAACCCCCTCAACCATGGCCGGCGTAGGCAAACTCCTCAAACAGGCGCAGAAAATGCAGAAGCAGATCGAGACGATGCAGTCGTCGCTCGAGACGCAGGTGATCGACGTGTCCAGCGGCGGCGGCGCAGTGCAGATCAAGATCAACGGCGCCGGCAAGTTCCTGGCGTTCAAGCTCGACCCCGAGTTCCTCAAGGAGGACCCGAAGCTCGTCGAGGAGACGCTGCTGCAGGCCACGCAGGAAGCCGCGGCCAAGGCGAAGGAACTGAACGAGTCCGAGATGCAGAAGATCTCCTCGGCGTTCCAGATGCCGGGGATGTTTTAATTGATGATTTCGGATTGCGGACTGCGGGTTAATCCGGCCGGGAAGCGCCGCGGATCGTTTTCCAATCCGCCATCGTGAATCGCCAATCCGCACTCCATGACTCCCGCCCTTGAAGCCCTGCAGAAAGCGCTGAAGCAGCTGCCCGGGATCGGCTACCGCTCGGCCGAGCGCATCGCGCTGCACCTGTTGGTCGAGAAGCCCGGCCGGCTGCCCGAGCTGGTCGCGGCCCTCGAGTCCGCCGCCAAGAACGTCTGCCGCTGCGCCGTGTGCGGCAACCTTGCGGAAGGGGAGCAGTGCGCGGTGTGCGCCGATGAGCGCCGGCGCACCGGCCAGGTGTGCGTCGTCGAATACGTGCCGGACCTCGCCGCCATCGAGCGCTCGGGCGCCTATCGCGGCCGCTACCATGTCTTGCACGGCAAGCTCTCCCCGATTCGCGGCGTCGCCCCGGAAGATCTCAACCTTGCCGCGTTGCTGCAGCGGATCGACTCGGGCGAGATTACCGAGGTGATCCTCGCGCTTTCCAACGACGTCGAGGGCGAGGCGACCTGCCATTACCTGACGGAGCGGCTGCCCAAGGCGGGCGTGAAGGTGACGCGCATCGGCTTCGGCCTGCCCAGCGGCGGCGGCGTGCTTTACGCGGATGCCGTCACGCTGAAGAGCGCGCTCGAGGCGCGGCGGGACTATTCGTGAGTGTCAGCGGCAACCCGTCAGGGGGTGGAACCTGACCTCCGGGTAGGTTTTCCGGGTTCAGCGCAGGCCAGCTGGCTTGCCAGCCGTAGGCACTTGGTAACGAGCGGAAATGAAATGCCGTCCTTCCCGAAGCCTATGGACGGCAGTCTTCGCTCTTTCGCCTCGCGCGGCGAAGGCTGGTGCGGGCGGCGGGAATCGAACCCGCCTCTCATGCTTGGGAAGCACGCATAATACCGATATACTACGCCCGCGAAGAACCGAGCCGCACTAAAGGCGGGTCGCTGCTCGCGGGCAAGCCACGAATCACTCCCCGGCGTTCGGTGGCATAAAATCGGCTGGCGATTGTCCGCAAAAACGGGTTAACTGCCGGCTCGAACCAACCCCCATCCCCATATGAAATCCCCGAAATCCATCCTCGCCCTCGTTGTTCTCGCGCTCCTGTCCACCGGCCTGGCCTTTGCCGGCGACGACAAGAAGGAATCCAAGGCCGCCGGCTGCTGCGCCAAGGCCGAGAAAGACGGCAAGGCCTGCACGCATGAGTGCTGCGCCGCCGCCGCCAAGGACGGCAACAACTGCGAGAACTGCAAGGGCAGCGGCAAGATCGAGAAGAAGGAAGAGGCCAAGAAGCACTAAGCCTGCTTCCCGTTAATCCGAGCCGCGCCTCCGTGAAGAGCGCGGCTTTTTATATGATAGATTGCGCGCAAGCCAACACACCCCGTCGCTTCGCGCCACCCCTCTCGAGAGGGGAGCCAATCACAATGCAATGAGACCCCTCTTGAGAGGGGTGCCCGCAGGGCGGGGTGTGTAGGTTTGAGCAGACCTACCGCAGGTCCGCCGTGGCCTTCTGGCCCGTCTGCAAGCCGCGCCAGCGTTCGCTGACGCGCCGGAAGATGTCGTCCGGGGCGAGACCGTAGCTGGCGCGGAGGATCTCCACGCTGCTGCCGTGCTCGACGAACTTGTCGGGCCAGCCGATGCGCTCGACGGCCGTCGGGCAATGCGCCTCCTGCAGGGCCTCGATCACCGCGCTGCCGAAGCCGCCCGCGAGAACGTGGTCCTCCAGCGTGACGATCAGCGGCACCACGGCGGCCTGGCTCAGGAGCAGGTTGCGGTCGAGGGGCTTGACGAAGCGGGCGTTGACGACGCCGACGGAGACGTGCTCCTCGCGCTCGAGGCGGGCGGCGAGCTTGAGGGCCTCGGGCACCATGTTGCCGAGGGCCCAGAGGACGATCTGCGTGCCGACCTTGAGGACCTCCGCCTGGCCGATGGTCATGAGGGCGGGCTCGGCCTTGATCGGCGCGCCGGTGCCGGCGCCGCGCGGGTAGCGGATGAAGCCCGGGCCGGGCAGCTGCAGCGAGGTGTGCAGCATGTCGACGAGTTCGTCCTCGTCCTTCGGCTGCATCACCGTGGCGTTGGGCACGCAGCGGAGGTAGGAGAGGTCGAACAGGCCGTGGTGCGTCGGACCGTCGTTGGGCGACAGACCGGCGCGGTCCATGCAGAAGGTCACGGGCAGGTTCTGCAGCGCGACGTCGTGGATCACCTGGTCGTAGGCGCGCTGGAGGAAGGTCGAGTAGATGGCGCAGACCGGGCGGAAGCCCTTGGTCGCGAGGCCGGCGGCGAACAGCACGGCGTGCTCCTCGGCGATGCCGACGTCGAAGAACTGGCCGGGCACCTCCTTGGCCAGCTGCGAGAGGCCGGTGCCGGCGGGCATGGCGCCGGTGATGCCGAGGACCTTCGGGTTGGCGCGGGCGTGGCGCGCGAGGGCGGCGCCGAAGACGTCCTGGTAGTTGGGCGGCGTGCCCGGGATGGGCTTGGCGCTCTCGCCGGTCTCGGGGTCGAAGGGGCTGGCGCCGTGGAATTTCTCGGGCGAGTTGACGGCGGCGGCGAGGCCCTTGCCCTTCTTGGTCAGCACGTGGATGAGCACGGGCACGTCGCAATGGCGGGCGAACTCGAGGTTCTTCTCCAGCGCGGCGAGGTTGTGGCCGTCGACCGGGCCGAGGTAGCGCAGGCCGAATTTCTCGAACAGGGACGACTCGACGAAGAAGTCCTTCGTCTCGCGCTTCCACTTGTGGTAAACCTTGTTCATCTCCACCCCGGTCGGGAAGCTCTTGAAGAAGGCCTCCACGTCGTGGTGCAGCTTGTTGTAGGTCGGGCTGGTGCTGATGCGGTTCAGGTAGCCCGAGATGGCTCCGACGTTCTTGGCGATGGACCACTCGTTGTCGTTGAGGATGACGATGAGGCGCTTGGTCGAGCTGACGACGTTGTTCATCGCCTCGAGGGTGATGCCGCAGGTGAAGGCCGCGTCGCCGCACACGGCGACGACGTGCTCGTGCGAGCCGCGGAGGTCGCGCGCCGTGGCCATGCCCAGGGCGGCGGAGAGGGCGGTGCCGGCGTGGCCGGCGCCGAACGCGTCGTGCGGGCTCTCGGCGCGGTAGAGGAAGCCCGAGGCGCCGCCGGTCTTGCGGAGCTTGGCGAAGAACTCGCCCTGGCGACCGGTGAGGAGCTTGTGCACGTAGCCCTGATGGGCGACGTCGAACACGAACTGGTCGTCCGGCGAGTTGAACACGCGGTGCAGCGCGATGGTCAGCTCGACGACGCCGAGGTTGGGGCCGATGTGGCCGCCGTTGCGGGCGGTGACCTCGATCAGCTCGTCGCGGATTTCTTGGGCCAGCTGCGGGAGCTGGGCGGGCGCGAGGGCCTTGACGTCGGCGGGGCCGGCGATGTGGGAGAGAAGGGTGGGGACGGACGGAGAGGAGCTCATCGGTGACGGCGCGGACCGCGCTTATTCGCTGCGGCTGGTTTCAAACGGCTCGAAGGCGGCGGTGCCGTCCTTGCCCTTCTTCAGCTTCTCGATCTTGAGCTCGGCTTCCTTGAGGCGGCCTTCGCAGACCTTGAGCAACTTGCTGCCCTCCTCGTATTTGGCCAGCAGCTCGGCCAGCGGAACCTCGCCCGATTCCATCGAGTCGACGATGGTCTCGAGCTTGGCGAGCGCTGCTTCAAAACTGAGTTTGGCGGTCTTGTCTGAATCCACGCCGCCAATCTGGGCCGGGGGGCGGGGATTTCAACCAATCTTTGGCCGGGGCGGAAGCGGCGGGTGTGCAGTGGGTTAAGGTATTTGTAGTGCCAGCCTACACACCCCGTCGCTTCGCGCCACCCCTCACAAGAGGGGATCCAAGCCGACATACTATGAGATCCCCTCTTGAGAGGGGTGCCCGTCAGGGCGGGGTGTGTTCTTAGGGCTGGCACAGCCTCGAAAAGGTGTTCTCCATTCGGCTCCATGGATTGGCTGCTCCCCACGGTCGTCGCTCTCATTTTACTGCGTCTTGCCGCCCAACTGGCGCTCGAGGCCCTCAACCGCACCGAGGTGCGGCGCCATGCCGATGCGCGGCCGGAAGCCCTGGCCGGGGTCATGGACGACGCCACCTACGCCAAATCCGTCGACTACACGCTCGCCAAGAGCCGGTTCAGCTCGATCGAGACGATGTGGGAGGTGGTTGTGCTCGGCACGGTGCTGTTCAGCGGCCTGCTGCCGTGGCTGTGGGCGAAGTTCAACGGCCTGGCGCCGGGCGCGGCGTGGAGCGGGGCGCTGTTTCTCGTCGGCACGATGATTTTGCTCGGGCTGCCCAACCTGCCGTTCGCCTGGTGGTCGCAGTTCCGGCTCGAGGCGCGATTCGGCTTCAACAAGAGCACGCTCGGGCTGTGGATCACGGACCAGATCAAGTCCACGCTGCTCGGCCTCGCCATCGGCTTCCCGCTCGCGTGGGGCCTGCTGGCGCTCGTCGGCTGGGTGGGGACGTGGTGGTGGGTGTGGGGCTTCGTGCTGCTGTTCGGGTTCCAGCTGCTGATGATCGTGCTTTACCCGAAATTGATCCTCCCGCTCTTCAACAAGCTCACGCCGCTGCCCGAGGGCGAGGCCCGTGCGCGGCTGCTCGCGTTGTCCGAGCGCACCGGTTTCCGGGCGCAGACCATCGAGGTGATGGACGGCTCGAAGCGCTCGGGTCACTCGAATGCTTTCTTCACCGGCTTCGGCCGCTTCCGGCGCATCGTGCTGTTCGACACCCTCATGGCGCAGCTGGCGCAGGACGAGCTCGAGGCCGTGCTCGCGCACGAGATCGGCCACTACAAGCGCGGGCACATCCCGAAGCGGCTCGTGACCGTCGGCCTGATGCAGCTCGCGGCCTTCGGGGCCATCGCGTGGCTGAGCAACGCGCCGTGGTTCAACGCCGCCTTCGGCCTGCCCGCCGGCGCCACGGCGGCGACGTTCCTGCTCTTCGGCCTGCTCGGCGGGCTGGTGACGTTCTGGTTCTCGCCGCTCGGCAACCGGGTGTCGCGCAAGCACGAGTATGAGGCCGACGCCTTTGCCAAGGACGCGATGAACAGCGCCGCACCGCTGGTCGGTGCGCTAAGGAAGTTGTCGCAGAAAAACCTCTCGAACCTCACGCCGCACCCGCTCTACAGCGCGATGTATTACTCGCACCCGACGCTGGTGGAGCGTGAACGTGCCTTGCTGCGGTGATTTTATTTAACCACGGATCAAGCCCGGATAGTTACGGATTCAGGGATTTTTTGATTTATCCGTCTTCATCCGTGTAATCCGTGGTAAAACCTCAACCGACGTATTCCTCATGAGTTTCATACGCCTTTTCGCGATAATGAACCTGTTGGTCGTAGTGGTCCATGCGGCGATCACGGTGGCGACTTACAATGTCGAGAATTACACCGTCGCCGACCGGATGGTCGAGGGCGTCTATCGCCAGGCCTACCCGAAGCCGGAGTCTGAAAAGGCCGCGCTGCGGCAGGTGATCTCCGGCATCAATCCCGACATTCTCGCCGTCGAGGAAATGGGCGGGCCGCCGTATCTCGCCGACTTCCAGCGCGAGCTGAGGCAAGCCGGGCAGGATTTTCCGCACACGGTCGTGCTTGAGGCGGCGGATGCCGACCGGCACGTGGCGGTGCTGTCAAAGCTGCCGTTCAAGGAAGTGAAGCGGCACGACAAGGTGCCGTTCACCTATTTCGGCCAGCCGGATGTGGTGAAGCGCGGCGTATTGGAGGTGATCTTCGCGACCAATGAGGGCGATTTCTCGGTGTTTGTCGTCCACCTGAAGAGCAAGCGCACGGAGCGGAAGGATGATCCCGAGGGCGGCATCCAGCGCGCGCAGGAGGCCGAGGCGGTGCGGGACCTGGTGCTCACCCGTTATCCCGACCCGGCGAAGGGGAAATTCATCATTTGCGGCGACTGGAACGACACCCGCAGCACGCGCCCGGTGCGCGCCCTGCAGAAACGCGGCGACACGGTCATCGGCGAACTCGTCCAGGCCACCGACTCGCGCGGCGAGTTGTGGACGCATTTCTTCCGTCGCGAGGACACCTACAGCCGGATCGACTACCTGCTGGTGTCACCGGCGCTGAAGCCCTTCGTCGCCGGCAACAAGGCCACGATCTGGGACGGCCCTGGCACCCGTGATGCCAGCGATCACCGGCCGGTTTACCTGCAGCTCAAGCTCGATCCGGTGAAGTGATCTGACACCGGAGCCGGGCCACTGGCCCGACCCCGCGCGGAAGCTTCAGCGGGTGGCCATGGCCTCGGATTTCGGCGCGACCGCGGCCGGAGTGCCGGCCAGGGACGCCTGCACGGCGCGGCTCGCCTGCAGGCCGGAAATATACGCGGAGGCGAGGCTGCCGTTGTATTCCACCGGACCGGCTGCTTCGCCGGCGAAGAAGACGAGGTCGTCGACGGGCTTGGCGAGTTCCGCATGCATCTTGGAAGCGCCGGGCAGCGCCGCCGAATATGCGCCGAGGGTCCAGGGATTCTGGCCCCAATGTGTCGCCTTGGTCTGGTCGTCGCGGATGCGGGCGACCAGCTCGGCGCCATACATCTGGGTAAGCGCCGCCTTGGCGTAGTCGGCGGCCGCCTTGTCGCCGAGCTTCTCGAAACGGGCGGCCTGCGTGCCGCCGAAGAATCCGACGATGAGTTTGCTGCCGAGCGGCTTCACCACGAAGGCCATCACCTCGGGATCGCCGGTCTCGGGCGGCGGGGACTGCTGGTGCAGCACCCATTCGCTGTCCGCCTCGTGCGGGAGGATGTCGTCGTCGAACCGGAAGATGATCTTGTTGAGCAAACCCATCGGCAGGCCGCGGATGGCCTCCCATTTCCACTCGGGCAGCTCGGGGGCAAAGGCGATGCGGCGCGCGGCGAGGACGCCGGTCGAAACCGTCACCACGACCCGGCGCGCATGATACTTGCCCGCCGCGGTCTCGACGAGCACGCCGCCGCCGGCCTCGGCGCCATAGCGGATCGCCGTCACGGGCGAGTTGAGCTGCACCGGCACGTCGCGGCCAAAACGCGTCACCATCGTGCCAATGCCCTCGCGGACGAAATCATCGGGGTCGGTGTCCATGGCCACGGCATCGACGCTGGAGGTCTTGCTGATGTCCGAGCCGCTTTCGAGCGGACCGACGTTGGCGCCGACCAGGAAGCGGTAGGCCGAGCTTTTCGGGAGAAATTCGGACACGGGCAGGTCAAGGCCGGCGTGGCGCGCCTTTTCCATGGCTTCCTCGGTTTGTTCGGCGGCGGTATGAAACGCCTGCAGTTCCTCCGGCGTCAGCCGGTGGCTGCCGACGAACACGGCGCCGTCGAGCTTGCTCGGGGCCCGCGTGAAGCCCAGCTCGTCCACGAGCCCGCGGAGGGGATTGTGATCGGCGCCGTGGATCCAGCCGGCGCCCAGGTCGATGCCGTGGAGCCACTTGGTCGCGCCGTTGTCCTTGGACGCGGCGAAGGTCCGGTCGGTGTGGGCGCGGCCGCCGATGCGGTCCGTGGCCTCGAGCACGAGCACTGTTTTCCCGGCGCGGATCAGGTCCTTGGCGGTCGTCAGGCCGGCCAGACCGGCGCCGACGACAATGACATCGGGCTCCGGTGCGACTACGCTAGCGCGGGCCGGCGTGCGTTCCGCCGGTGCGGTGCAGCCGGGGAGGCCAAGGAACAACAGCCCGAAGCCGGCAAGAGCCTGGCGCGCCCAAACGGAATGGTTACTCATGGGTCATGCTCTGGCCCGGGCGGAAACTTAGCGAGCGTGGAAAGCGCGGCGGGGATAAAACAGCTCCCGAGGCGCGCGCCGGGCGGTATTGGCTACGAGGACGGTTTAAAGGTCGTCCTGCTCCTGCATGCCGATGCGGCTGAGGGCCAGGTTCCTCACCTCTTCATCGGAATCCGTCACCATGCCGGCGATGGCGGCGAGGTCCTCGTCGGTCGGGTCGGGCAGGGTGAGGCAGGCCTGGATCGCCTCGCGACGGATGAAGGGATGTTCATCCCCGAGCGAGGCAAAGGCCGCCGCGCGGGCGTCCGGGTCGTGGGGGCCGACGGCCGCCAGGGCCCTGACCGCAGTCTGCCGCAGGAACACCTGCTCGCGCTGCAGCAGGGCCAGCAGGGCGGGAATCGCCGCCGCGCCCCGCGGACCGAGCAACCTGAGCGCGACGCCGGCCCAGTAAACGACCTTGTCATTGGCCGACTCCAGCGCGGCGATGAAGGCGAATTCGTCCACCTCGCTGTCCGGGCTCAGCCGGACAATCACATCAGTCGCCTCCCGGGCAAGCGCTTCGTCCCCGGAGGCAAGGTTGGCCATGAGCTGATAGGCGTCGGGGGACGGCGTCATAACAACGATTAGCAGTCACTTCTGTCGCACTTCAAACCTGAAACTATTTCTCTTTTTCTCAATCGAAACAGGTTTGATCTTCGCGGCTATCCAGATGGCGATCACCGCTAGGGCTAGCGGAATGAGAAGGAATAGAATATCGGGCATGCGATACGTGCCGACCTGAATCCCAACGTAGCAAATAATCAACGCGGCCAAAACTCCCGTCACGAAAGCTGGAACCTTCTTTCTCTTTGCCGCTAATACACAGGCAACAATCGGTAGCGCGTATAAGACGACCGCCACCATCAAAAGGAAGTTTGCGAGTTCCTGCCCGTGTGCGATGAACAGTGGAATCTTCATTTCAACCTAACGTCACCGATGAGACACGCGCGGGCGAGCGTGGAGTGAGCCCTTTTGAAGAACGGAAAATGCTGAGCGGAGAAGGAACATACGATTTAGGTCAAATCCAGCGCGTTGTTCTCTGGCGGTTTGGTTAGGCTCATTCTTCTGCGGCACCCCAATCAGCAAGCACATCGTCGAGGCCGTCCAAGTGAGTGACTCCGGCATCATTGGGCTGCGGCATGCACGAGTAACCATAGCCAGCGGCAATAATCGCATCCTTCTTTGCTTCGATCTTCCGATACTCGGACACGATAATCATACCGCGTGGAGCACCGTAGCCTTCGAGCAGCACTTCCGCGGCGATTCGACTGCCATCCTCGAAAACCAGGACAAATGGAGTCTTAACCTTCAGGCCGCGCTCTTTGGCCGCAAATCGCCAGTGCCGTTGTAGATTCGTGAAACTCATGCTTTGCCTAACGTTCACGATGTGCCATGGCGCCCGAAGGGCGACATTGGCACTGGCATCTGGTTGGACTCTTTCTTCATGCGAGCGGAACGGACGCTATCTCAACCAACCGTCCCTCGGAATCAAAAACATAGACGAAGCGAACATCCGTGCGGTCGGTGGCATCGACAACGAAGAAAATGTATCCGTCCTTCTTCTTCGGGCTGCTGATGTCTGCGCTCATCTGAATGCACCAAAGGTCCCACGATATCTTCGCTCGGAGCCAGGGGTGCCAATCTGACGAGTCGAGCGCCGCGTTGAAGTCCTTTGCGTGGGCGCTGGCGTGCAATCGCGTCTTCTTCGAACTCCTGAGTGAGCTGAGTCCAGAGACCACCGACTCGCGATGGGTGTAAGCGAAAATCAATGCAGCCGCGGCCGCCACACCGACAATTGTTCGCAGCCATGTCTTCATCTTTCTTCGTCCAACGTTTGAGGTCAGACACGGAGGGGAGCGCAGCTCCCCGGAGTTGTCTGTGCCGACTGGTTGGCCTCTTTTTTCATGGGACGGCGAGCGCGATCAAATGCGCTCTACTCAAGCGCTCCCTCGGCTCGGAAAGAATCTGGCCATGCACCGCAGTCGGAGCACCTGACACGAGATGCCGGACATCCCATGCGATAGGAAATATCTCTTCTTTCTTCATCTTCAGGAATGCGGCCAAGGCGTCCGGACCGTGGTTCTGATAATCGAAATCGTGGTAGCGAGAGAGACGGAATATCTCCCCGCGCTCGCCAAACACGCTGAGGGTCAGGAAATGCTCGGTTGGCTTGGGCTGATCGACTTCGATATTTCCAAGAAACGCAGCGACCCTCTTGCCGCAGGCCAGGGTGACTTCGACGCCTACCAGAGCACCTGCGAGTGACTTCACGGGCAGCTTCTTCACGGGCTCGACGGCGGTCTCGCTGGGCTCGTCGCAGTCGGAAAACTTCCAGATTGGATGCGCTCGGAAAACCGCGGGGGTGAGTTTCGTGACGTCTTTCATCTTCCGGCCAACGATTGAGCTCAGACACGGAGGGGAGCGCAGCTCCCCGGAGTTGTCTGTGACGTCTGGTTGGGCTCTTTCTTCATTTGCTAGGGAATCCTGTGATCGCTCGGAACGCGAAGACGAGCGGAACGCCAAAAATAGCTCCAGCGATGTAAAGCCAGCTAGCCAATGTCCAAAAACTGCGGGTCGCTTCTTTTCTTATGGTCGGAAGCATGGCGTAGAATGATGTAGCAAAGAAGACCACAAACATGACAACCACGGTCCACACCTCTTCCTTCCACATGAGGAGAAATACGGCAAACGCTGGAAACGCAGTGACTGGCACTAGGTGCTTCCAATAACGCTTTGCGCTTTCCGGCAGTGGTAGTGGCGTCACTTCGCTCATTGTTTTGCCCAACAGTGTTATTCAGCCTCGCGGAAAAGCGTAAGTTCGTGGAGCTGCATTAGCACCTAAATGTAGGCTAAGTGTTTCGTGCTCAAGCTTCGCTTTTTCAACTTAGGCTTTTCGCGCACTCCGACAATTGCGGCAAAAGCCTAAGTTTAGGCTCGGACTCCATCATGAACCAGCGGTCCATCTCTTTCCCCCAGTGGAAGCAGGTCTTGGCGGCTTCGTCACTGAGCCCGGCCCTCAAGTCGGCGTTTGTCCGGGAAATCCTGTCCTTTCTGAAGCACTGCAAGTCAGCCCGGACTGCCGCCACGGTGGAGGTGGCCAAGCAATATCTGGATTGGAAAGAGAAGCAGGGCCGGGGGCCTGCCCGGGAGGCTTTGCGCTGGTTCTACCGGGAGGGCTGTAGAACCCAGGCGGCGCCATGCGTGCCTGAGCAATCGGGCCAGACCGAAAGCGTGTTGAGGACACCGGTCGCCGCTGAACCTATGGCTGGCAAGACGCGCATCACCTCGGAGCCAGCGTGGACAGCTGATGCACCCGGGTCAGCCACCCCGGCTGCATTGGTTCAGTCGAAGAGACGTCCGATGGAGCCGCCACCGGCAGCGAGCGATCTTGGTTCCGATCCATGGGAAAAGGATTTGATCAAGATGATCCGGGAACGCGGATTCCTCTGGAGGACCGAACAAACTTACCGCGAGTGGGCGGTGCGCTTTGCACGCTTCATTGCGCCGCGTTCACCCTATGCGGCTTCCGGGGAAGAGGTGGCGGCTTTTCTCAGTGCGTTGGCCGTGCAGGGCCGGGCGAGCCCCTCGACACAAAAGCAGGCGCTCAACGCACTGGTCTTCCTGATGCAGGAAGCCCTGCATCGCGACCTGGGTCAGATGGACTTCAAGCGGGCTTATCCCAATCAGCGCATGCCGACCGTGCTTTCGGTGCCCGAGGCCCGTTCACTCTTTGCCCAGATGAATGGAACCAGCCGGCTCATGGCGGAACTCGCCTACGGTTCTGGCCTGCGTCTGATGGAGCTGCTGCGTTTGCGGGTGCATCATCTGGATTTCGACCGGTCGCGCCTGCAGGTTTTCGCCGGGAAGGGAGACAAAGACCGCATCACCGTTCTGCCCGAGAAGCTGATCCCGGAACTGCAGGCTCACCTGGCCCGCCTGAACGAATTGTGGAAAGCCGACCGCGCGGCGAAGGTGCCGGGCGTCTGGCTGCCGGAGGGCTTGGACCGGAAATATCCGAAGGCCGGGATCAGCTGGCAATGGCAGTGGGTGTT
>JAYRXZ010000060.1:0-19181 GCA_041917235.1 Lacunisphaera sp.
TTTTCGCCGACAGCGAGGCGGGCAAGCTGCAGCCCAAGGCGGCGTATGAAACCGTTTGCGGCACCATTCCGATGGAGTGGGGCGCGGGCGGCGACATGGCGCTCGATTGCACCGAGGAGTATGCGTATTTCCGCGTCGGCAAGGAGGAGGCCGCCAAGCACCTGCCGGCCGACGTGAAGCCGGCGGAAAACTTCGGCCCCCGCAACATGGGCGCCGGCCCGACGGGCCTCGGTCGCATGAACCTCAAGACCGGCGCGGTCAACTTCGTCGTCGCCGTGCCGTTCCAGATCGGCCACGTGCAGACCAACCCGTGGGTCCCGGGCGAGATCGTCTTCTGCTGGGAAACCGGCGGCAAGGCCCCGCAGCGCACCTGGACGGTCATGGGTGACGGCACGGGCCTGCGCCCGCTGTTCCCCGAGGCGCCGTGGGACTGGGTTACGCACGAGGCGATTGTCAGCAAGGACTACGTCGCCGTCGCCATCCTCGCACACCGCCCGATCAAGATTGCCGGCGCCCAGACACCCGCCGGTCCCGGCCAGGAAGACGCCTGGGGCCCGTCCGGCACCGGCGAGCACATGGGCGGCCTCGCCATGGTCAACCTGCGCACGCGCGACATCCGCATCGCCGGCCAGAACCCGGTCGGCGATCCAGGCCGTTCCGTGTGGCACGTTCATGGTTCGCCCGACGGGCGCTGGGCGGTGGCGGACGACTTCAAATACCGCCTCTGGCTCTATGACCTGACGAACGGCGAGCGCATCCTGCTTGCCGACCTGGGCAGCAAGACGACGGCGGCGGACCACATCCACCCGACCTTCAGCGCCGACAGCACCCGTATCCAGGTGCAGACCTCGATGCTCTCGGCGGACGGCCGCGCGCTGAACATCGCGGTCATCCCCGTGCCCGAATCCTGGCTCAAGCGCACTTATCCGACGAAGATCCAGTAACCAGGGTAAAAAACCGATTTTGCTGCGAAGGACCGGCCGCCCTGGCCGGTCCTTCTTGTTTTCTCAGTAGAACACATTCCGGTCGAGGCTGCGGTATTGGATGGCCTCGAGCAGGTGTGTCTGGCCGATCGTGTCGGCGCCGGCGAGGTCGGCGATGGTGCGGGCGACCTTGAGGATGCGGTCGTAGGCCCGGGCGGAGAGGGCGAGCTGTTCCATTGCGTGCTGGAGCAGGTCGCCGAGCGGGGCGTCCAAGGCGCAGTATTTCTTGAGCTGGGACACGGGCATCCGGGCGTTGGCGGTGAGGCGGGTGCCGCGGAAGCGCACCAGCTGCGTCTGGCGCGCTTGCGCGATGCGTTCGCGGATGGCGGCCGAGGATTCGCCGGCCCGGTCGCTCCGCAGCTCGGTGATGGAAAGCGCCGGGGCCTCGATGTGCAGGTCGATGCGGTCGAGCAGGGGGCCGCTGATGCGCGCGCGGTAGCGCTGGACCTGCGCCGGGGAGCAGCGGCATTCGTGCTTGGTGTCGCCGAGGTAGCCGCAGGGGCAGGGGTTCATCGCGGCCACGAGCATGAAGTGGCAGGGCAGGGTGATCTTGCCGGCGCTGCGCGAGATCGTCACGTGGCCGTCCTCCAGCGGCTGGCGCAATACCTCAAGGGCCGAGCGCTTGAACTCGGGCAGCTCGTCGAGGAAGAGCACGCCGTGGTGGGCGAGGGAGATTTCGCCGGGGCCGGGGATGGTGCCGCCGCCGAGGAGGCCGACGTCGGAGATGGTGTGGTGCGGGGCGCGGGCGGGACGTTGCAGGAAGTGCAGGCCGTCCGCCATCGTCTGGCCGGCGGCGGAGTGGATGCGCAGGATGTCGAGGTATTCGTCGAGCGTGGGCTGCGGCATGATGCCGGGGATGCGCTTGGCGATCATGGATTTTCCGGAGCCCGGCGGCCCGATCATGATGAGGTTGTGTCCGCCGGCGACGGCCACCTCGACGGCGCGGCGCACGGCGTGCTGGCCCTTGATGTCGGCGAAGTCGGGTTCCTGGTCACCGCCGGCGGGCGGCCGGGTGACGGAGCGGGGCGGCGCGAGCGGGGTGAGGTTGAGCTGGCCGGCGAGGAAGCGGGTGGCCTGGTCGAGCGAGGTGATCTCGTAGACGCGCAGCCCCTCGACCAGTGCGGCCTCCTGGGCGGCGACGGGGGGCAGCAGGACGGCCTTGCGGCGGGTTTCCCGGGCCAGCACGGCCATGGCGAGGCCGCCCTTGATCGGGCGCGTGGCGCCGGAGAGGCTGAGTTCGCCGGCGATCAGGTAGTCGCCGAGGTTGTCGCAGACGAGCTGCGCCGTGGCGACGAGGATGCCGACAGCGATGGGCAGATCGTAGATGGCGCCCTCCTTGCGCAGGTCGCCGGGGGCGAGGTTGATGGTCGTGCGCGTGCGGGGCATGCGCAGGCCGGAGTTGCTGAGCGCGGAGAACACGCGGTCCTCGGACTCCTTGACGGCGGAGTCGGGCAGGCCGACAAGGATGAGGTCGGGCACGCCGGATTCGCCGGTGTTGACCTCGACCGACACGGGCACGGCGTCGATGCCCAGCAGCGCGGCTGAGCCGATGGTGGCTAACATTGAGACAGGAGGCGGGAAGCGAGGGTTGGGATTTAGCCCGCTCCGAGCTGCAGACGGCGTTGTAATTCCGCCAGGTTGGCCTCAACGGCCTGCAGGTAGGGATTGGGTTGGCCCGCTGTCGTCAAATAGCGATGCACGCCGCCTGCCTCGAAGTCGAGCATGGGGCGCACATAATTCGTCCAGAATCCGGGGCTCTTCTCCAGCAGCTGCTGCAGGCTGTGGTAGGGGCGCTTCTCGGGCGGGATCTTTTCAAACTCGAAGGCCTCGACGAACTCCTTGTAGAGGACGGGGAGCTTGTCGAGATAGTCGGCCGCGCTCATCTGGGCGAGGTAGTCGGCCGTGACCAGGATGAAGGCCATCTGCCGGGCCTCGTCGCGGTGGAAGGAGACCTGGCTGATCTTGCTGCGCGGGCCGGTGCAGATGATGGCGGCGCAGATGTCCTCGATCTCCGAGGCCGTCACCCCCATACGCGGCAGGTATTCCCGGGCGAAGTCGCAGCTGCGGCGCTCGTGGACGAAAGTGTATTTGGCGCCCGTGCCCTCGATGTCGTCGGTTTTTTTCAGGTAGCCGCTGTCATGCAGCAGCACGGCCATGACCGATAGTTCCCAGTCGCGGGCCAGAAGCACCGGCCGGTCGAAGGTCCGGCTGCGACCCTGGAGCAGGTGGATCAGGCAGACGGTCGCCTGCATCGTGTGCTCGTAGTCATGATACTTCATGTCGATGGCCCGATACCCGGGGTAGTGGCCCTCGAACATCCCGGTCACGTCATCGAAGAGGCGCTCCAGCAGGGGGTAGCTCGCGGTCGCCCCGATACCGGCAAATGCCTCCTTCACAGCCTTGAGCACGGCGGCGGGTTGCTTGGTGTCGACTGCGTGCGGCGGAACCATGCGATACCCACAGGAGATAGGGGTTGCCCCCCATGTCCAGCAAGCCCATATGTCGATTCACCGAGAAATGGTAAACAACACCAACTTGATGGTCGGCCTGACGGGCGGCATGGGGTGTGGCAAATCGACGGCGGCGGCGCGCTTCGCCGAGCGCGGATTCCGCCGGCTGGATGCCGACCAGGTCGTCCGTGATGAGCTGCTGCCCAGTCGCGAGGTGGCCGAGGCCATCCGCGCGAGGTTGGGTGACGCGATGGTTGCGGCCGACGGCAGCGTGCGGCGTGACCGCGTGGCGGAGAAGGTCTTCAAGGATCCGGCGGCCCTCGCCTGGCTGGAGGAACTGCTGCACCCGCGCCTGCTGGCGCGCTGGCGCGACGTGGTGGCGGCGAGCCGGGGCACGGCCTTCATCGTGGAGGTTCCGCTGTTGTTTGAGAAGGGTTTGGAGAATTGGTTTGATTTCACGGTCTGCGTCACCACAGACTCCGAATTGCAATTGAGGCGGCTGGAACAGCGAGGCATCCCCCCGGAACAAGCCCGCGAGCGCATCGCCCGGCAACTGCCACTGGCCCGCAAGTGCGAGTTGGCAGACCACGTTCTCCTGAATGACGGCACCCCCGAATTTCTCCGTGAACAGGTCGACGCGCTGGCAGACCGCCTCTTGAACTCCCAACCCGACCGGCCCGCAGGCCGCATTCATGTCAGTCCCTCCTAAATCCGACGAAGACAAAGCCGCCGGCAAAGACACGGCCGAAACCAAGAAGCCCGCGCGCTCCCGCCTGATCCGGGGCGGCAAGAAGACCCCGAAGGTCGCGACCAAGGAGATCGATTTTTCCGAGGCTCCCCCGGCTCCGCCGCCGGCCCCGGCCCCCGAGCCGGTCCGCGAGACCCCGCCGCCGCCTCCTCCGCAGGCCGAGGCGCCAGCTCCCCAAGGCGGCGAGCAGGGCCAGTCCCAGCCGCAGCATGAACCGGACGGCGGCCAGTCCGACGGCGGCAATGGCGGGAGCAACGGTGGCGGCAACGGCGGCCAATACCAGCAACACGGCAACGGCGGCGGTGGCGGCGGCAAGTGGGGCCGGCGCCAGCGCGGCAAATTCCGCGGGGGTGGCGGTGGCGGCGGCAAGTGGGGCGGCAACCCGAATTTCCAGCCCGCCCCGAAGCATCCTCCGCAGCCCGCGCCACCGAAGGAGGTCGTCCACTATGGCGACCTGCCGGACCCCGCGCGCTTCCAGAGCCTCGAGGCCATCGGCCAGCTCGCCGGCGAGATTGCCACGAGCAAGACCGACCCGGTCTGGCTGAACGAGCTTTTCGCCCTGAACCTGGCCGAGCTCACCGCGTTTGCGAAGAAACTTGAGGTGAAATTCGAGGGCGCGCCGAACCGCCGCCAGCTCATCACGCAGATCTTCGCCACGATCTCGGAACAGAAGATCCCGCTTTATGACCGCGGCTACCTCGACCAGACCGACCGCGGCCTGTGGTTCGTCGTGCACGACGACGTCAATTACCGCCTCTATCCCGAGGACGCCTTCGTCCCCGAGATCTTCGTGAAGCATTTCGGCCTCAAGCGCGGCCACGCGGTCGAGGTCCAGCTGCAGCCCCCGCAGGGCAACGACCGCTGCCCGGCCGTGGTCGCCATCCGCTCGGTTATGGGCGGCAAGCCGGCCGAGATCTCCAAGGTTCCCCCCTTCGAGGAACTCGTCCCGTATTACCCGCTCAAGCGCATCCTGCTCGAGATGCCGGGGCAGAAGGACGTTTCCATGCGCATGGTGGACATCGTCACGCCCATCGGCTTCGGCCAGCGCGGCCTGATCGTCGCCCCGCCGCGCACCGGCAAGACCGTGCTGATGCAGAACATGGCGAACTCCATCGCGGCGAACTCGCCCGACGTGAAGCTCATCATCCTGCTCGTGGACGAGCGCCCCGAGGAGGTCACCGACTTCAAACGCCACTGCAAGGGCGAGGTCGTCAGCTCCACCTTCGACGAGGCGCCGGAGAGCCACGTGCATTGCGCCGAGATGGTCATCGAGAAGGCCCGCCGGCTCGTCGAGCAGGGCGAGCACGTCGTCATCCTGCTCGATTCGATCACCCGCCTGGCCCGCGCCTACAACGCGCTGGCCTCGAACAGCGGCAAGATCATGTCCGGCGGCCTCGAGGCCAACGCCCTGCAGAAGCCCAAGCGCTTCTTCGGCTCGGCCCGCAACATCGAGGGCGGCGGCAGCCTCACCATCATCGGCACGGCGCTGGTCGACACCGGCAGCCGCATGGACGAGATCATCTTCGAGGAGTTCAAGGGCACCGGCAACATGGAGCTTCACCTCGACCGCGACCTCGTCAACAAGCGCATCTTCCCCGCGCTCAACATCGACAAGAGCGGCACCCGCAAGGAGGAGCTCATCTACCACCCCGACGAGCTCATCAAGATCTACTCGCTGCGCCGCGCCATGCAGGGTGTGCCGGCGGCCGACTCGATGGACATGCTCATCCAGCGGCTCAAGAAGACGAAGACCAACACCGAGTTTCTGCTGAGCCTCAACCGCTGAGCCCGCCCTGCGGGTTCGGTTCACCATCCCGTGACCACCGCCGACCCTCTGATCCAAATCGCCTTGGAACGGGGGCTCGCCGTCGGCTCCGACCGGGAGGAGTCGCTCCGGGCGGTGGCCGGGGAATTCGGAATGCCCTGGGTCAGACTGGCCGGGCGATCCATTCCCGAGGATGTGCTCGGCGCCCTGCCGCGGTCGTTTGTGGCGGAGCATGCGGTGATGCCTTTCGCCCGGGACGGCGATGAGCTGCAGGTCGCCGTGGCCGATCCCCTTGCCGTCGATGTCATCGACAGCCTGCCGCACGTTGCCGGGCAACCGGTCCGGGCGGCCTTGGCGGACGCCGGTGACCTCCGGGCCGCCATCGGGCGCCACTATGGCACCGGGGAAGAGTTGGCCGACTGCGGCCCGGAAGCCACGGCGGGGCTCACGGCATCGAGCCCTGCGGCCGGGCAGGAGAGTGTCCTCGACGCCCCCATCAACCAGCTGGTGCACGCGCTCATCGCCGAGGCCGCCCGCCGCCGGGCGTCCGACATCCACCTGGAGCCGCTGGAGCGGCGCTTCCGGGTGCGCTACCGGATCGACGGGGTGCTGCTCGAGGTGGACGCGCCGCCCCGGCGCCTGCAGCTGGCGATCATCTCGCGCCTGAAGATCATGGCGAACATCAGCATCGCCGAGAAGCGCGTGCCGCAGGACGGACGCATCCAGGTCAACCTGGGTGGCCGCACGCTGGACCTGCGCGTGTCGTCGCTGCCCACGGCGCACGGCGAGAGCATTGTCATGCGCATCCTCGACCAGGAGGGCCTGAAGCCCGGCCTGCCGGAACTCGGTTTCCTGCCGGACGACCAGCAGGAATTCGGGCGGCTCATCGCCTCGCTCGACGGCATCATGCTCGTCACGGGCCCGACCGGCTCGGGCAAGACGACCACGCTTTACGCCTCGCTGCACCACCTCAACCGGCCCGACCGCAAGATCATCACGGTGGAGGACCCCGTCGAATACCAGCTCACCGGCATCAACCAGGTGCCGGTCAGCGCGGCGACGGGCATGACCTTCGCCGCCGCGCTGCGCGCCATGCTCCGGCAGTCGCCGGACATCGTCATGGTCGGCGAAATCCGCGACCTGGAGACGGCCGAGATCGCCATCAACGCCTCGCTGACCGGCCACATGGTGTTCAGCACCCTGCACACCAACGACGCACCCTCGGCCGTCACGCGGCTGATCGACCTCGGCGCCAAGCCCTTCCTCGTGTCCGCGGCCCTCCGCGCGGTCATGGCCCAGCGCCTGGTGCGGCGCATCTGTCCCGCCTGCCGGCGGGCCTACGCGCCCTCGGTGCGCGAGCGGCACGCCCTCGGCCTCGGGGCCGGCCAGCTGGCGGGCGCGGCCTTCGCCCATGGGGCCGGCTGCGCGGCCTGCAACGGCACCGGCTACCAGGGCCGCATGGGTATCTTTGAGATCTTCCGGGTGCACGACGGCATCCGCGGGATGATTTACGACAACGTTACTTCCGCCCGCTTGCGCGCGCAGGCCCGCCGCGATGGCATGCGGACCATGCGCGAAGATGGCATCCGTAAAGTCCTTGCCGGGCTCACGACAATCGACGAGGTTTTGACCGTCACCGTTGGCGACCCGCTTTAACCCTACCCATCGCATGAGCTACGAAATGAATGACCTCCTGGAGCTGGTTGTGGACCAGAAGAGCTCCGATCTCCACCTGCAGGTTGGCGTGCCGCCCTGCCTCCGCCTGCGCGGCAGCATGACCCCGATCGACGGTCCCGAGCTGCGGCCCGAGGACACGGAGCAGCTGATGCTGTCCATCACCCCGGACAACCACATCCAGAACGTGAAGCTCAATGGCGGCACCGACTTCGGCTTCGCCTTCGGCGACAAGGCCCGCTTCCGCGTCTCCGTGCTCAAGGCCAAGGGCAACTACGGCATGGTGCTCCGCCAGATTCCCAACCAGCTCTTCGACCTGCGCACCATCGGCATGCCCGACAAGATCAAGGAGCTGCTCTACCGCCAGCGCGGCCTGTTCCTCGTCACCGGCCCGACCGGCTCCGGCAAGTCCACGACGCTCGCCTCGATGATGAACTACATCAACGAGAACCGCGACGGCCACATCATCACCATCGAGGACCCGATCGAGTATTACCACCCGCACAAGAAGTGCGTCGTCACCCAGCGCGAGGTCGGCTCCGACGTCCCGAGCTTCGCCGAGGCCATCAAGCGCGCCCTGCGCCAGGACCCGGACGTCATCCTCGTCGGTGAGTTGCGCGACCTGGAGACGATCGAGGCCGCCATCTCGGCCGCCGAGACGGGCCACCTGGTGTTCGGCACGCTGCACACCAACAGCGCCGCGAAGACCGTCGACCGCATCGTGGACGCCTTCCCGGCCAACATGAAGGAGATGATCCGCATGCAGCTTTCGACCTCGATCATCTGCGTCATCTCGCAGTCGCTCTGCAAAAAGAAGTCCGGCGGCCGCATCGCGGCCTACGAGATCATGGTCAACACCTCGTCCATCGCCTCGCTCATCCGCGACAACAAGACGTTCCGCATCCCCTCCGACATCCAGACGGGCGCGAACCTCGGCATGATCACGCTCGACACCCACCTGATGAGCCTCGTGAACCGCGAGCTCATCGAGCCCGATGAGGCCCTTGAGAAGTCGCAGGAGCCCGTCGTCATGCGGGAAAAGCTCACCACCATGGGCTTCAAGCTGCGCGAGCTGTAATCCACCATCTCCTTTCCGGCCGCGGGCCCGGCCGGTCTCCTCATGTTCGAGGGACACGACCAGGCCATTTTCGATCTCCTCGCCGGACGCCGGCTGGTGGAGCCCGTCCCGCTTCAGGCGGCCTTCGACGCCCACCGGGCCTCGGGCAAACCGCTGGCCCGGCAGCTCCTCGACCTAGGGTTGCTGGAGAAATCCACGCTGTTGCACGCCGTGGCCGACCACCTCGGGTGCGGCTGCGCGGACGAACTGCCTGCGACGCTGCCCGGTGACGCGCTCGCGCTCGTCAGGGGCACCGTGGCCCGCGGCTACGGCATCGCGCCGATCGCGGCCGACGGCCTTTCGGTTTCGGTCGCCGCGGTCGATCCCTTCAATCCCCACCTGGTGAACGACCTGACCTTCGCCCTCGGGCGCGACGTGCAGGTCAGCGTCGCCGACCCCGCGTGCGTGCAGCGGCTCATCCGGCAGCATTACGGCGGGGCGGAAATATCCCCGGATGCCGCGCTCGATGACCTCCGGGCAGCGGTGGACGATGCCGGGGAGGAGGTGCTGACCGAAGCCGACATCGAGCAGTTGGCGGGGCAACCCCCCATCGTCCGCTTCGTCAACCTCGTGCTCGCCCAGGCCATCCGCGACAAGGCCTCGGACATTCACTTCGAGCCCTTCGAACGCGACCTCAAGATCCGCTACCGCATTGACGGGGTGCTCCACGAGATGGCGCCGCCCCCGAAGAATCTCGCGCTGCCGGTCCTGTCCCGCCTCAAGGTGCTCGCCAACCTGAACATCGCCGAGCGCCGCGTGCCGCAGGACGGCCGCATCAGGCTCAACCTCGGCGGGCGCGCCGTGGATCTGCGCGTCTCCACGCTGCCGACCCAGTTCGGCGAGAGTGTCGTGCTCCGCGTGCTCGACCAGTCCTCCGTCCGGCTGGAGCTCCACCAGCTCGGCCTGCCGGCCGCCATCCAGTCCGGCGTGGGGGAGGTCATCCGCCGGCCCAACGGGATTTTCCTCGTCACCGGGCCCACGGGCTCGGGCAAGACCACCACGCTCTACAGCTGCCTGAAGGCGCTGAACACGGTCGACACCAAGCTGCTGGCGGTCGAAGACCCGGTGGAATACGAGATCGATGGCATCATGCAGGTGCCGGTGAACCTGGGCGCGGGACTGACGTTTGCCCGGGCCTTGCGGGCTTTCCTCCGGCAGGACCCCGACATCGTGATGGTCGGCGAGATTCGCGACCTGGAGACGGCGCAGATTGCCATCCAGGCCTCGCTCACGGGTCATCTCGTGTTGAGCACCCTGCACACCAACGATGCGGCCTCGGCCGTGACCCGCCTCGTGGACATGGGCATCGAACCCTTCCTGCTGGGCTCCACGCTCGAGGCGGTGCTGGCGCAGCGCCTGGTGCGGCGCGTGTGCGCATCCTGCCGGGCACCCTTTGAGCCGGGTGAAGTGCTGCTGCGACAGCTTGGTGCTGATCCGGCGGCAGTGCGGGGCCGGCCCTTTTACTCCGGCGCGGGCTGTCCCGCCTGTCATCACACCGGCTACAAGGGCCGGCTCGGCCTCTTCGAGTTCCTGCCCATGACCGATGCGCTGCGCGAGCTGGTCGTGCAGGGCGTATCGCTCGTGGAGTTCCGCACCAAGGCGGTGGAGCAGGGAATGATCCCGCTGCGCCAAGCCGGCCTCGCGGCCATCCTTGCCGGTGAGACGACTGTGGAGGAGGTCGTGAAATACACCTGACATGCCTCGCTTTTCTTACACCGCCCTCGATGCGCACGGCGCGGAGAAATCCGGTCTGCTCGACGCGCCGGACGTGAAACAGGTCGCCGCCATGCTCAAGGGGCAGGGGCTGTTCCCGATGGACGTCATCCCCCAACGCGCCGGGGCGGTGGCCGGGCCGGCAAAACCACGCGCCGCTGCGCGTCCCGTTCCGTCCCCTGTCGTCAGCCCTCTGTCATCCGTCCAGCTGCGCCTGCCTTTCGTCCGTCCGGTCGGGGCGAAGGCCCTGGCGGTGTTCACGCGGCAGCTGGCCACGCTCCTGCACGCGGGCATGCCGTTGCTGCGCGGGTTGGAGGTGTTGGCCCGCCAGGAGCAAACCCCGGGCTTCCGCCGCGTGCTCGAGGCATTGGCCGAGGCCATCAAGTCCGGCGGCACGCTCTCGGAGGCCATGGCGCAGCATCCGCGGGTCTTCGACCGGCTCTACCTCAACATGGTCAGGGCGGGCGAGGCCGGCGGCGTGCTCGACGTGGTCCTCGACCGGCTCGCGCGTTTCCAGGAGAAGGGCCTGCAGCTGAAGGGCAGGATCACCTCCGCCATGGTCTATCCGCTCCTCGTGATGGCCGTGGCGGTGCTCATCCTCGCCGGCCTGCTTGTGTTCGTGGTGCCGAAGTTCAAGCAGATCTTCGCCGACCTGCTCAAGGGGGCGCCGCTGCCGCCGCTCACCCAGGCCGTGCTCACGGCCAGCGATGCCGTGAAGCACCATTACCCCGTCGTGCTCGCGGTCGCGGCCGCGCTCTGGGTTGGTTTCAAGGTTTTCCGCACGACGCCGGCCGGAGCGCGGCTCCTTGACACGCTGGTCGTGAGGCTGCCGGTGTTCGGCGACCTCTTCCTCAAGGCCATCATCGCGCGCTTCGGCCGGACACTCGGCACGCTGCTGTCGAGCGGCGTGCCCATGCTGCCGGCCCTGCTCATCACCCGCGACACCTGCGGCAACAGCCGCGTCGCCGGCGCCATCACCGAGGTGCATGACCGCGTGAAGGAGGGCGCGCCGGTCGCCCGCCCGCTGGAGGCCACGGCGGTCTTCCCGCCGATGGTCACGAGCATGATCGACGTCGGCGAGCACACGGGCCAGCTGCCCGGGATGCTGGGCAAGATCGCCGACATCTATGAGGACGAGGTGGACCACGCCGTCGCCGGGCTCGGCTCGCTCATCGAGCCCATCCTGATCCTGTTCCTCGCCCTGGTGGTGGGCACCATCGTCATCGCACTCTTCCTGCCCATTGTGCGGATCGTGCAGCTGCTGACGTAACTCCGGGGATGCGGCGCGATTGGTGGCAACGCCGGGTCTCGCCGGCTGTCTGTCAGGCATGGCGCACTCACTCATGCAACGCTGGCACGCTTTGACCGGCGGGAGCCCGGGCCGGCGTTTTGAAGACCGCTACGAAGCGGCGCGCGCAGCGCGCCTGAGGGGCGGGTGGTCGCACCGGCTGGGCCGCATCCTGCGGCTCGTGATCGCGGTGCTGGCCTTTGGGATTGGGCTGGTGCTGGCCGTCATGCCGGGGCCGGCGATACTGTTTTTCCTGCTCTCCGGGAGCCTGCTGGCCGCGGAGTCCCGGGGCGTGGCGCGCATTCTGGACCGGATCGAGGTCCGGCTGCGGGCGGTTTGGCAGTGGAGCCGCAGGATCTGGTCGAAGCTGCCGGTCTGGGGCCGGGCGGGCGTGGTGGTGTTGATAGCGGCCGCCGGGGCGGCCGGCACGTATGCGTCCTACCGGCTGATGGGCCACTAGCCCGCGCCGGCTACTTTTGCGGCTTGGTCAGCAGCAGCTGGGCGTTGAGCCCGAGGTGGCGGTCGGAAAATTCGTCGTTCTCGCCCGCCTGGCGCAGGAGCTTCTGCACCATGCCCATCTTGGCGTCGAGGTCGTCGATCTTGGCGACGAACACGGCCTCCGGGGTGGCGGCGATGACGGCGGCGCCCCATTCAAGCTCGCCCTGGTGGCTGAGCACGATGTGCTCGAGGCGCTCGAGGAGGTCGGGGTTGAGCTTCGCCTTCAGGCCGGCCTTGCGGACTAGCTGGTAGCCGAGCACGACGTGGCCCTGCAGGATGCCCTTGCGGCTGCGGCTGGTGACGAGGTCGCCCTGGTATTCGATGACCTTGCCGGTGTCGTGCACGAGCACGCCGGCGAGGGCGAGGTCGGCGTCCACCTCGGGATAAAGCGGCAGCAGCGCGCGCGCGGCGCGGGCCATGTGGCAGGTGTGCTCCAGCAGGCCGTGGCGGTAGGCGTGGTGCATGGCGACGGCCGCGGCGGCGGTGCGGAACGGCTCGCCGATCTCGTCGAACACGGCCTGGACCGTGGCGCGCAGCTCGGCGTGCGTGATCGCGGCGATGTGGCCCTGGAACTCGGTCCAGAGCGCGTCGGCGTCCTCCGGGGCGGTCTCCACGAGGTTGGCCATGAGGGGCGAGCCGGCGAGCTGGTCGGCCGTGATTTCCTCGGCGCGCAGCAGCTTGGGCGAAAGCCGGCCCTGGTAATAGTCGACCTTGGCCTCGACGCGGACAATGGCGCCCTCCTTGAGGGTCTTGAAGAACTCGAAGGACGGATTGTCGCTGAAGCAGTTGACGTTGAAGGAGCCGGTCTTGTCGCCGAGTTCGACCGAGAGAAAGGGGTTGCCGGTCTTCGTCGGGCGCTCGGACATGCGCCGGATCAGCAGCACGCTCGTGAAGGTGTCACCGCCGGTGCGGTCGAGGGCCTTGATGTCGCGGACGGCGAGGGAGGTGGAGATGTCAGCCATTGGGAGGAGCTTGGAGCGGGGAGCCGGGAGCGAAGAGCAAAAAAGCGGAATACCGGCCGAATGGCCATACAAACCTCTGCCGCCAGCCCTGCAAAGTCCCACCTGAGCACAGGCGGTCTTCCGGCTCCGTCAGCCGTATTTCTTCACCAGCTTGGTGAAGTCGCGGAAGAAGGGGTGCCTGGCGTCGCGGAGTAACGCATAGAAGACGGATTCGGCGGGCAGCACGCTGCAGCCGGCTTGGGCCAGGTGCGTAAGCACGGCGGTGGCGTCCGCGGCGCGGCGGGCGCCGAGGCAGTCGAAAAGCAGCGTGACCTCGTAGCCGGCCTTCCGCGCATCGATGGCGGTCTGGTAGACGCACACCGGGGTTTCGATGCCGCAGATGAGCAGGTGCTTTGTGCCGCCGGCCTTGAGGTGGGCGGCGATGGCTTTGTCCCCGAGGGCCGAAAAGGCGTCCTTGCCCATGACTACCGGCCCGTCGGCGAGCTTCAGCAGGTCCTCGGCGGTGTGGCCGAGCTTGGCCGGCACCTGTTCGGTGAAAAGCACGGGCAGGCCGAGGCCCTTGGCCGCCTCCAGGGCGAAGGAGCAGCGCCAGTGCACGCGCTGGCTGTCGGGGATCGCCGCGAGGAACGCCGGCTGCAGGTCGATGCACAGCAGCAGGGGCGCGGCGGATTTCGTCATGAGGTGAAGTATCGCTCGCGCGCCTTCACCTGCACAATCCGTTTTTCGGGCAAAATGTAGGCCGTCAGGCAGCCGCCGAGCACGCAGGCGGTGTCGATGCCGAGCGTCCATTTGGTGCGGGCCACGTCCTCGCGGGGCGTGTGGCCGTAAACGACGAACGGCGGGCCCTCCCACAGGGTGGACCAGTGCGGCGCGTCGGGCTCCTCGGACCGCTTGTGCGGTTCGCCGTCCTTGCCGACGACCTGGATGCGGGTGACGATGCGGGCGGGCTGCTTCTGCCAGGGGCGGCCGGGCAGGAAGCCGGCATGCACGAAGACGACGCCCGTTTCCTCGTCCTCGTAGGTGAGCTTCATGCCCTCGAGGTAGTCCCAGTCCTTCCCGCGGAGCTGCTCCATCGTGGCGTAGTCGTATTTCTTGAGATGGGTGGGATCGTCGGTGCGCCGGTAGTTGAGGTGGCGCAGCTCGTGGTTGCCGAGCAGCGAGGCGGTGGCGTGCTCGCGCGCCAGCTCGACGACCTTGCCGCTGTCGGGGCCGCGGTTGATCAGGTCGCCCAGGAGGATCAGGCGGTCGTCCTTCCCGAGGTCGAGCTTGTCGAGGAGGTCCGCAAATTCCTTGTGGCACCCATGGATGTCACCAACCGCAATCAGGCGCCCTTTCATGCGGAAATTTGCTAGCGTTCGGGGGAGGCGGGGGTAAACAAGAAAACGCCCATGGAGTTAACTCTTCACCCGATTGCCACAAAGTGTTTCGTCAGCGGCCGCGATTTCGCCGAGAACGACCGCGTCGCCAGCTACCTCGTGCGGGAGGCGACGGGGGAGGTCGCCCGGCGCGACCTGCTGGAGAGCGAGGACGGCCGCTTCATGCCGCCGGCCTTCATCTACTGCCGCTGGGTGGTGGCCTTCAAGCAGCGCAAGGCCGAGGAGGACCCGGCCCGGAACCTCAAGCTGACGGCCGACAACCTTTTCCTGACCCTGGCCACGCCGGTGGGCGGCGAGGCGCCGGATTCCGGCTCGCAGAGCCTGAACACGCCGCTGCTGCAATTCCTCGCGCTGATGCTGGAACGGAAGCGGCAGATCAAGCTGCGCGGCTACACCGAGGACGGCCAGCGGCAGATCTACGAGCACATGGCGACGCACCAGCTCTACGAGGTGCCGGTGGGCGACCTGAACGTGGAATTCTTCCAGAAGATCCAGGAACACCTCGGCGTGCTCGTCGGGACGCCCAAGCCGAAAGTCGAGCCGGCAGCCGCCCCGGCGGCCCCCGAGCCTTCCGTGCCGGCCTGACCGCCGGTTGCCGGGTGGCGTTGAAAATGTAACATTCGGAGCGTTGCTGTCCGGTTTCGCCCAGCCAAGGGTGGGGCCTTCTCCGTGCCGCAACCCCTTCTGTCCATGACCGCGAAAGCCCCTGCTCCTGCCACTGCCGCCAAGAAGAAATTGCTCAGCCGGATCGCCGCGGCGCAACGCCAGGCTGATCTCGCGAAAAAGGCCGCCAAGCTGGCCAAGCTCGGCCTGCGGGCGGCAAAGGACAAGTTCAAGTCAGCCAAGCGGGCCGCCACGAAACTCCGCAAGGAGGTCAAGACCCTCAAGGGGGAGCTTGCCGCCTTCGCGACAAAGGCGGCACCGCGCAAGCGGGTTGCGTCCAGGCCGATCACTAAACGGGCCCGGCCCACATCTGCTCCCGTTCCGGCTCCTGTGCCCGAGGTGGTCGAGTCCTCCCCGGTCCCTCCGGGCTCCGGCCCGGCACAGTAGCCCGGACCCAGCCGCCAAGGCGGGATTGTTCAGGGGAGGCTGTTACCTGATAGACCCCATTACGGTCCGGCCGGAGGTCTGCTAGGCTCAGGGAATGGTCCGGCGCGCCGGACTTCACCCATTGCCCGATGGAACTTCCCGCTGCCGTGCTCTCCGTTGACCAGGAAAAATGTGCGCGGGTCTGCGCTTGGTGCGACAGCAAGGATGAGGCGGAGGCCTGGTGCCGCTCGCAGAGCCTGAAGGTGACGCACGGGATATGCCCGAGCTGCCAGCGGGTCCTCCTGGCCCAAAGCGCCCAGGCCAAAACACTGTAGAGGGCGGCCCCGCCCAATCTCAGTAGATTTCCGGCACGAGCATCTTCGCGGAAATCGGCTCGCGGCGGTAGTCGGGGCTGTGCTCGCGCGGCGGGAGCTTGATCGGCTTGTGCGCGACCTCGGTGTATTTCACCTGGGACAGCAGGTGATGGATGCAATTGAGGCGGCCCTTCTTCTTGTCCTTGGCCTGCACCACCCACCACGGCGCCTCGGGGATGTGCGAGCGCTTGAACATGACCTCCTTGGCCTTCGTGTAGGCCTCCCAGCGCTTGCGCGACTCGAGGTCCATCGGGCTGAGCTTCCACTGCTTGAGCGGGTCGTTGATGCGGCAGCGGAACCGGAATTCCTGCTCCTCGTCGGGGATGGAGAACCAGTATTTGATCAGCTGGATGCCGGAGCGCACGAGCATCTTCTCGAACTCGGGCACGGAGCGGAAGAACTCCTCGTATTCGGCGTCGGTGCAGAAGCCCATGACCTTCTCCACGCCCGCACGGTTATACCAACTGCGGTCGAAGAGGACCATCTCGCCGGCGGCCGGCAGGTGCGCGATGTAGCGCTGGAAATACCATTGCGTCTTCTCGCGGCTGGAAGGGGCGGGGAGCGCGGCCACGCGGGCGACGCGAGGGTTGAGGCGCTGGGTGATGCGCTTGATGGCGCCACCCTTGCCGGCGGCGTCGCGGCCCTCGAACAGGATCACCAGCCGGTGTCCGCTGGCCACGATCCAGTCATGCATCTTCACCAGCTCGCCCTGCATGCGGAAGAGTTCCTTGAAGTAACGGTTCCGGCCTTCCCTCGTGCTGTCGGTCTCGACTGGCCGGGCGGGATCACCGGGCGTGACGTGCTCCCAGTCCTCGCGCTCCATCTCGAGTTCCTCGTCGTAGTCGTCGATGAGGTCCTGGTGGACGCGTTTGATGAGATCGTCCTCGTGCTTGGTCGGATTGGAAAAGGGGGCGGTGGTGGGATCTTTGGCCATGGAAGGGAAAGGGAGGTGCGGCTAGGCAAACCCGAGATCCCGCGGCTAGCAAGCAGGCTGCGGGCCCCGGGCGGGCAAGATGTTGGGATTTAACGTGTCCGTGACATTGGACCCGAAGTCAGGCGAGAAGCTCCGGCCTGGATGCGGACACAAAAAAGGCGGGGTCAACGACCCCGCCTGCAAGTGGCTTTAGGCCCCGGCGACCGTCAGGTCCGGATCGAAGCTGACCGCCAGACGGTAGACCTGGCCGGGCCGCATGATGAGCGGATGATCGCGGACGAACATCTGGACATAATGCAGCTTGCCGTAGTTGGTCCGGTAGACCGGGTCGGCGCTGACGATCTCGGTCTCGGCCCAGTTGGCGTGGAAATCGTCCTTCAGCACCGAGCAGCGGTGGCCCAGCGGCCCGAGGGCGGGCGAGGAGGGCATGCGGTAGTGCGAGTGCGGGGCGCCGATGACCAGGGCCAGGCGGAACTTGTCGAGCTGCACCTGGTTTTTGACCGTGTAGGCGAACTCGGCGGAGATCTTGCTGCCGGTGAAGGTCCACTGGACCTTCACGCTGCCGAGGCCCTTGACGATCTCCTCCTTGGTGTTGATCAGCTCGGGCTGTTCGTAGCGGAAGTAGAAGGAGTTCTTGAGTCCGAGGCCGGTGACGCACTTCTGGCCGTAGAAGGCCGGGAGCGTGACGTGCTCGCCGAAGGTGAGCTCCGGGGTCATCACGGGCAGGTAGAAGTTGTTCGGCCAGTCGAAGACGCCGGGGCAGTGCGGGAACGGCAGGTTGTCCGCGGTGCAATCGGTGCCGGAGCTGACGAGCGGCAGCTGGATCTGCAGGCCGGACTCGGCGTCGCGGTAGAGGAACAGGCCCTGCTCCTTGCGGTTGCTCTTGTCGAAGATGACGAAGCGGCCGCTGGTGCGCACGGGGTCGGGCTTCACGTTGTCCGGCATCTGCACGGTCTTCGCGAGGCGGGACCACTGGCAGAGGTAGCGGGCGGCGTCGAAGTTCGCCATGCGCGTGGTGTGCGAGGCGTAGGCCGTGCGCTCGCCGTCGCGAATGTCGAGGAAGCCGTGCTCCTGGTCCAGGTAGGTATGGAAGAAGTAATAGAACAGGCGGCGCAGGATATCGAAATACTTGTTCTTCTGGTCGTCGGGGATCCAGCCGTCGCGGAGACCCTGGAGGATGAGCGTGATGCAGTGCATCTGGCCGTAGGCGCCGGCGGCGCGGCCGTAGGCCCAGCCCTGGCCGTCCGGGCGGACGAGGTCGGGCATCATCTTGATGTATTTCTCGGCGTAGGTGCGGAGGGTGGGCAGCTTGCGCTCGCGCAGGGCGGAGTTGGCGTGGAGCTGCAGGGCCGAGCGGGTGAAGACGAGGGTCATCACGCCGTAGAGGTTGAAGTGGCCGCCGATGCCCTTCTCGACGTCGTCGAAAAAGCCGGCTGAGCTGGTCTGCTCGATGCGCTCGGCAAGGCGCTCGATGAGGCGCGAGGTCTCGTCCTTCTTGGAGAGGCCGAGGCTGTAGCGGCACACGGCCTTCGCGATGTTGAACGCCTGCCAGTAGTTGTCGTAGTCGCTGCGGGTGAGCAGGAGCTTGTCGAGCTTCTGCCGGGTCTCCTCGACGAGGCGCTCCCAGACGGGGTTGCGCTCCTTGGAGGGGCCGAAGGACAGGAGGCCGAGGGAGGCGTAGGCGACGCCGTTCTCGCCGGCGGGCTCGGTGAAGGCCTGGGCGGTGATGGTGCGGGCCGCGAGGTCGATCAGGTCGTAGCCCTTGAGCGTGGTCTCGCCGGTGGCGCGGTAATATTCGCCGAGGGCGAAGGCGACGTGGCCCGGCTCATCGGAACGGGGGCTTTCGCCCGGGACGGGAGTGATGGTGCCGTCGGCATTGATGGCGTCGAGGTTGTGGGCCAACATCGACCGGGCCATATCGAGACATTGCTCGGAGAAGCTGTTCATTCAGTGATCTTTCGTGTCAGAGGGTGAGCGAGGAAGGGAAGTTGTCGCGGCGGCGAAAAGCCGGCGCAAGAGTGAATTTACCGGGCGATGAGTTTGATGAACTCGGCGTTGGTCTTAGTCTTGCCCAGGCGGGTGACCATGGTGTCGGTGGCCTCCTCGATCTTCTGCTGCACCAGGGCGCGGCGGAAGAAGTGGATGCCCTCGAGGGTCTTGGGGTCGTTGATCAGCAGTTCCTCCTTGCGGGTGCCGGAGGACTGGACGTTGACGGCCGGCCAGATGCGCATCTCGGCCGCCTTGCGGTCGAGGACGAGCTCCATGTTGCC
>JAYRXZ010000061.1:0-18365 GCA_041917235.1 Lacunisphaera sp.
TATCGTTGCTCACGCTGCCGGCCGCCGCCGCCGCGGAGAAAAAATCCTTCGATCTCGGGGCCGGGGACGCCGCCCAAACGCTCAAGACCTACTCGCAGCAGTCGGGCGTGCAGATCGTCTACCCGGTTGACCAGGTGCGCGGGGTCCAGACCCACGCGGTCAAGGGCGAGTATGCGGCCCGCGACGCCCTCGACGCCATGCTGGCCCGCACCGGCCTCGTCGCCGTGCAGGACGAACGCACCGGCGCGCTGGCCGTCCGGAGGGAGGCCGGCCCAAACGACCAGCGGGCGGCGCAGATGGAGCCAGGCGACCGCCCGGGAAAGCCGGCGAGGAGTGACAGCGGCGCCCTCGAGCTTGAAAAATACGAGGTGCAGGGCATCCGCATCAGCGGTCCCGTCAACCAGAGCATCTTTAATACCAGCGAGGACGGCGCGCTGGCTTACGATGTCATCAACCGCGTCGACATCGACCGGATGGGTGTGACCTCCTTGGAGGAACTCTTCCGCGTGGTCGGCCAGACGAGCGACTACGGCAGCCAGTCGCTGCAGGGCGCGGCGATGAACCCCGCCTTCGCCGGTGGTGCGACCTACCAGAACTCCGAGGTGAAGCTCCGCGGCTTCTCCTCGCTGCAGACCACGATCCTCGTCAACGGTCGCCGCCTGCAGCGTGGCAATCTCACCGCCGGACCCGACCTCAACCGCATCCCGATGGCCGCGATCGAGCGCATCGAGATCCTGCCGTCGTCGGCTTCCGCGATCTACGGCGGCGGCGCCATCGGCGGCGCGATCAACATCATCCTGCGCCGCGATTACACCGGCCGCGACCTTACCGTCACCGGCGGCACGAGCACCGACGGCGGCGCGGAGCGCTTCCAATTGACCTACTTCGAGGGCCGCACCTTCAACGAGGGCCGCACGCAGCTTTCCCTCACGGTCGACTACCAGCACAGCGCGCCGCTCTACAACAGCGACCGCAACTACCTCGACAACCTCCTCAAGCGCTACCCGGCCAACACCACCGCGCTCGTCGGCGGCCGCTCGGCCTATGAGCAATACATCCTCCAGGCCTTCAACGGCACGCCGGGCACGATTCTGATCAACTCCGCGACCGGCACCCTGCCGATCCCGGGCGTGACGGGCGCGCGCTACGCCGCGATTCCGGCCAACCAGGACGGCACGGGGCTCACGCCCAGCTCGTTTGTGGCGGGGGCCGGCCAGGCCAACCTCGGCAACCGCTACAACCGGTCGATCATCTACCGCCCGGAGGACCGCTATTCCCTCACCTCCCAGCTCGAGCACGAGTTCGTGAAGGACAAGCTCTCGATGTATGCCGAGGCCGGCGTGACCTACTTCCGCTCGGAATTCTCGTTCCCGATGAACCTCTCGACCATGAGCCTCACGGCCACGGATCCGCTGAATCCGTTCCGCACCGGCGTCACGCCGGGGTTTGTCGGCGTGCCCGTCGTCGTCTACTACGACCCGCTCGACCTGCCGGATCCGTCGCTCTTCCAGGAGCGCCAGGGCGCGCGCGCGCTGCTCGGCGTCAAGGGCCGGGTCAACGACAAGTGGGAATGGACGCTCGACGGCACCGCCGAATACGGCCGCAGCCACTCCACGGGCATCAACACCGGGCAGAACCTCAACACCTTCGTGTCCAGCGCCGCGGTCGGCACGCTGACCCAGGCCCAGCGCCGCGCCCTCTATAATCCGCTCGCCGACCACAACGTCTTCCCGCGCGGCGACGTGATGGCGGACTATCTCGAATACCGGCGCGAGTTCACCTATTACAACGGCCTCACGCAGCTGAACCTGCGCGCGGTGGGCCAGCTGTTCGAGCTTCCGGCCGGACCGCTTACCGTGTCGCCCGGCGCGGAGGTCATCTGGAGCAAGTATCGCACGAACGCCACCGTCCGCGTGAGCGAGGCCATCCGCGCGGCGATTCCGACCGGCATCATCGGGCCGAGCGACAGCACCGCGGACCAGAGCCGCCGCACCGAGTCCGCCTTCCTCGAGACGGTGGTCCCGCTCGTCGGTGCGAAGTGGCGCCCGATCCCGATCGAGTCCGCCGAGCTGAACGCCGCCGTGCGCTGGGAAAACACCGATGACTCCACCGCCGCGACGAGCCCCATGGTCGCGCTGCGCGTCGCCCCGACCAAGGATGTCGCCTTCCGCGTGTCGTATGCCGAGGGCTTCTTCCCGCCCGACCAGTCCAACTACGAGAGCCCGCGCTCGAACCCCGCGGCCATCACGCCCTTCACCGACCCGGCCCGCGGCAACCTCACCTACAACTACCCGCACGAGGAAATCTCCGGCGGCAACCCGGCGCTCAAGCCCGAACTCTCCACCTCCTGGAACTATGGCATCATCCTCACGCCCCGGGTGCTGCCCGGGCTGACGCTCACCCTCGACTTCTGGGCGATCGAGAAGGTGGATGCGATCCTCATCCCCGCCGGCCCGTCGGTCATCCTGGCCTCGCCCGAGTCCTATCCCGGGCGCATCGTGCGCGCCGCGCCGTCGCCCGCCGACATCGCCGCCGGCTGGCTCGGCGAGGTGACCTCGATCGACTACCGCCCGATCAACGTCGGCTTCACCAAGACCACCGGCATCGACGCCAAGCTGCGCTACACCCGCGAACTCGCCGCCGGCACCAAGCTCACGACGCTCGCGTCCGTGACCTGGACCGACTCCTTCCGCGACCAGATCCTGCCGGTCAACCCGATCGTCGAGCGCGTCGGCACCACCGGCACCACCGCCAGCAGCCCGCTCGAATGGCGCGGCACCGGCTCGGTGTTCCTCGAGCGCGGGCGCTGGACCGGCGGCATCACCACCACCTACATCGATTCCCACCAGACCTCCACGACGACGCCCAGCCTGGTCTTCCCGACGGCCAACGGCCTCGATGGCGCCAAGATCCCGTCCGCCACGCTGTGGGATGCGCAGGTTTCCTACGACATCGCCCCGGGCCACTACCAGGGGAACTGGCGGCGCTGGTTCAATGCGACGAAGTGGACGCTGAGCGTCCGCAACGTCTTCAACAAGGAGCCTGAGTTCCGCACCGACGTCTACAGCCCCTACAGCCGCTTCGAGGATCCCCGCCAGCGTTACGTCACCTTGTCGGTGAAGAAGAGCCTGTAACCCAACCCCCTCCGGAAGCGGCCGGCCATCCGGTCGCTTCCCCCTTTTTCTTATGCCCACCCGCTCCATCCTCGTTCTGCTGCTCGCGCTCGGCGGCGGCCTCCTGTCCGCCCAGGACGCCCGCCCGGTGCTCGATCCCGTCGCCACTGCCATCTGGTCCGAACATGCCCGCGGGATGGGCAGCCGCGACACCGGCCGCGACGGCGTCAACTTCGACCTCGTGACCGGCAAGGCCTTCGAGTTCTTCGAGAAATTCCCCGAGGAACGCCGCGTGGGCGGCATCCTTTTCAACCTCTCGAGCTTCGGCGGCTGGATGGGCGAGGATCCGCGCTCCGCCGGCCAGCGGCCGGCCTGGCAGCAACACCTGCGGGCCGCGGTCAGCGACGTGCTCGGGCGCAAGACCTGGCCCGACAACGTCTGGGCCGGCCTCCAGTGGGTCGCCGCCAAGAATGACATCGCGATCCAGGTCGACGCCACCGGTCGCGCCGATCTCGGCGCCTTGCGCCAGCGCATCGAGGCCATCACCGCGCGGGTGCCGGCATCCTCCTACCGCACCTTTCTCGAGCAGGAATACGTGCGCCAGCTCGAGCAGCAGCAGCCGGACGCCGTCGGCGCCCACCTGGAGCGGCTCGCCGCCACCAAGGACAGCGAGGACCTCGCCAAGTATGGCGAGGGCCAGCTCGCGATTTTCCGGCTCCGGACGACCCCGATGGAGCTCACGTTCACCGCGACCGACGGCACCAAGGTGGATCTCGCCGACTACCGCGGCAAGGTGGTGCTCATCGACTGCTGGGCGACCTGGTGCGTGCCTTGCATCAAGGAGCTGCCCTACGTGAAGGCGGCGCTCGCGAAGTGGGGGCCCAAGGGTTTCGTCGTCCTCGGCATCTCCTTCGACCGGCTGCCCGATCGCGCGAAGCTCGTTAAGTTCATCGCCGACGAGAAGCTTGATTGGCCCCACTGGTTCCACGACGGCCCCGGCCGGAATCCGTTCGGGGTGAAATACAACATCCGCAGCATCCCGGCCACTTTCCTCCTCGACCGCAACGGGCTCCTCGTCACCACCGAGACGCACGGCGACAAGCTCGAGGCCGCGCTCAAGCGCCTGATGGAGTGAGGGCAAGGCGGCCGGTGGAAGGAAGGCAAGTGGGAGGGGCTTTACGCCCCGACCCCCTTGCCGGGGAACCGGCCGCTCCCTCTTTTTGCCAGCCTGATCTTAGGCCACATGGCCCATAGGCCCGGGCTGGTTTTTCGCTATCATCGATTCTCCCTATGACTTCCCGACTCTTTTTTTTCACCGCCCTGTTCCTCACCGTCCGGCTCGCCGCCGCCCCGTCCTTTCCCCACGAGACCAGCGACCTCCCGGCCGACCCGGCGGCGTGCTTCGGCCAGCTGCCCAATGGCGTCCGCTACGTGGTCTACCCCAACAAGGAACCGCAGGGCCGCGCCGCGTTGCGCCTGGTCATCGAGGCCGGCTCGCTCCATGAGCGCGAGGACCAGCGCGGCCTGGCGCACTTCCTCGAGCACATGGCCTTCAACGGCAGCACGCACTACGCGCCGGGCACGCTCGTCGAGTTCTTCCAGCGCATGGGCATGAGCTTCGGCGGCGACACGAACGCCTTCACCAGCTTCGACCGCACCCAATACCTGATCGAGCTGCCCAGGACCGACGAGGCCTCCCTGGCCGAAGGTCTGCGGGTGTTCGCCGATTATGCCGGCGGCCTCCTGCTGCAGCCGGTCGAGATCGACAAGGAGCGCGGCATCATCCTCAGCGAGAGGCGCGCCCGCGACAACGTGGCCTTCCGCACCTTTGTTGCGCGGTATGAGTTCATGCTGGCGGGCTCGCTGCTGCCCAGGCGCTTCCCCATCGGCCGGGAGGAGGTCATCGCCCACGCTCCCCGCGAGCGGTTCACGGAATTCTGGGACACGTGGTATCGTCCGGAAAAGATGACCGTCGTCGCCGTCGGCGACTTCGACGTCGCGGCCGTGGAAAAACTCATCACCGCCGCCTTCACCCCGCTCACGGCCCGTGCACCGGCCGCGCCGGAGCCCGTCCTCGGCGAGCTGGCCCGCTTCGAGGGGGTGCGCACCGGCTTCCACGCCGAGCCCGAGGCGCCCGCGACCACCGTGAGCGTCACCAGTCTGACGCCGTATGTCGACGAGCCCGACACGGCCGCCAACCGCCTCAAGCAGCTCCCCCGCCGGATCGCGGTTGCGATCCTCAACCGCCGGTTCAGCGAGCTGGCGAAGAAAGAGGGCGCACCCTTCAGCAGCGCCGGCGCGGGTGTTTCCGACAATTTCCGCTTCTTCCGCCAGGCCGCCGTCAGCCTGACCTGCAAGCCCGGCCAGTGGGCCGAGGCCCTGGCCGCCGGCGAGCAGGAGCTGCGCCGCGCACTCGAACACGGTTTCCAACCCGGCGAACTCAGGGAGATCATCGCCACCTACACCAACAGCCTTGAGCAGGCCGTGAAGACGGCGTCCACTCGCCGGTCCGGCCCGCTGGCCAACGAGATCGCCGACGGCATCGCAGGCCGCGAGGTCTTCACCCATCCCGCCGCCGAACTCGCGCTCTACCAGCCGGCTCTCGCCAAGATCACCGTCGCCGACTGCCTCGCCGCGCTCCGGGCCGCCTTCGCCGCGCCCGGCCGCTATGTCCTTGTCACGGGCAACGTGACCATCCCCGGCGACGCCGCCGCGGCCATCAGCGCCGCCTACGACAGGTCCCGCGCCACCGCCGTCGCCGCGCCCGTCGCGCAGGCCGACGTTGCCTGGGCTTACGCCGACTGGGGCGCGCCGGGCACGGTCGTGAAACGCGAGCACGTCGCGGACCTCGATGTGCACCTCGTCGCCTTCGCCAATGGCGTGCGGCTGAACCTCAAGCAGACCGGCTTCGAGGCCGGGCGCATCCGCGTCGGCGTGCGCGCCGGCAGCGGCACCATCACCGAGCCCGCCGGCCAGCGCGGGCTCAGCGCGCTGGTGGGCGGCACCTTCGGCGTGGGCGGCCTCGGCCGGCACAGCACCGACGAACTCCGCCGGCTCCTCGCCGGCAAAAATGTCGGGGCGCAGCTCCAGCCCGCCAGCGACGCCTTCACCCTCACCGGCAACACCACGCCCGGCGACCTGGCCCTGCAGCTCCAGCTCATCGCCGCGCAGCTCACCGACGCCGGCTGGCGGCCGGAGGCGCTGCGGCAGGCGCGCAAGGGCCTCGAGCAGATGTATCTTGGCTTCCAGCACACCGCCAACGGCCCGATGGCCACCGAGGTGGCCAATCTCCTCGCCGGCGGCGACCCGCGCTTCGGCCTGCCGCCAAAGGAAGTGATGCTCGCCCGCAACCTCGACGAAGCGAAGGCCTGGCTCGCCCCGCAGCTGGCCCGCGGCCCGCTGGAGGTCTCCGTGGTCGGCGATGTCGACGTGGAGGCGGCCATCACCGCCGTGGCGCAGACCTTGGGCGCGCTGCCGCCCCGCGAACCGAAGCCGGCGCTCGCCGAGCTGAAGAAAATCGCCTTCCCGGCCGAGCCCTTCGCCAAGACCTACACCATCACCTCGGAGATTCCGAAGGGCAACGTGATGGTCTATTGGCCCACCACCGACGGCCTGGAGGCTCCGCGCGCGCGCCGTCTGAGCCTGCTCGCCAGCGTGCTCAACGACCGCCTGCGCGTGAAAATCCGCGAGGAGATCGGCGGCACCTACAGCCCGAGCGCCGGCAGCAACGCGAGCGACACCTTCCCGGGCTACGGTTACCTGCAGGCCGGTTGCGTGGTCGAGCCCGCGCAGGCGCAGAAGATCTCCGACCTCATCGTCGCCATCGGCGAGGATCTGGCGCAGAACGGTGTGACTGACGACGAACTCAACCGGATGCGGCAACCGGCCCTGACGGCGGTCCGCGAATCGCAGCGCACGAACAATTACTGGGGGGCCAACGTGCTTGGCCGGGCGCAGGAGAAGCCTGAGGTGCTCGAGTGGGCGCGGACGCGCCTGCCCGACATCGAGGCCATCACGGCCGCCGAGCTCAGTGCGCTGGCGAAGACCTACCTTGGCGCCGGCCGCGCGTCCCGCGTAACCATCCTGCCTGTCGCGAAGTAGTCCTCGTTTTTAGTCCTGGTTCAATGTGTGTTGCAGACGCCCGCCGGTTTTCCGGCGGGCGTTTTGTTCGTGCGGTTGGGGGCAACCGCCCCTACCGGATACAAAGGCGGTAGGGGCCGTTGCCCTCAACGGCACGGCTTGGTCCGTTTGGCTGATTGCCGGCTGTAGGCGAATAACGTAAGGTGGAGCAATGAAGTCCCTCCACGCTTGCGTCTGCGTCGCCATGGTTGCCCTCGCCGGCCTACTCCGGGCGGAGACAGCCCCGGCTTTCACCACCACGGCCTCGGGCTTGAAATATGCGGTTACCTCGCCCGGCTCCGGCGAGGCGCCCACGGCCGGGCAGGTCATCATCGCGCATTACACGGGCACGCTGCCGGACGGCACGGTGTTCGACAGCTCGCGCGAGCGGAACACGCCCTTCGCGTTCACGCTCGGTCGCAAGCAGGTCATCAAGGGCTGGGACGAGGGTTTTGCGCTGCTCCGGGTCGGCGACAAGGCGACCCTGATCGTGCCGCCGGAGCTGGCTTACGGCGACAAGCAGCGCGGGTCCATCCCGCCGAACTCGACGCTGCGCTTCGAGGTCGAGCTGCTGGAACTGAAGGGCCGCGCGCTGTCCGACCTGCTGCAGGACACGATCGACACGGCGGGGCTCGAGGCGGCGAAGGCGAAGTTTGCCGAGGCCCGGGCGGCGAAGTTCGCCGGCCTTTACCTCAGCGAGTCGCAATTAAACGGTCTCGGCTACCGCTACCTCGGCAAGGAGGGCAAGCTCGCGGAGGCGCGCACCATCCTGCAGTGGAACGTCGAACTTTTTCCGGAGTCGGCCAACGTCTACGACAGCCTCGGCGAGGCCGACGTGAAGGCCGGCGACCGCGCCGCGGCGCTGGCGAACTACGCGAAATCCCTCGAGCTCGACCCGAAGAACAAGAACGCCGTGAAATTCCTCGCCGAGCTCAAGGCCACGCCCGACACCCCCGGCGCGCTGGCGCAGATGCAGGCGCGCATGGAGGTGAACGACGCGCTGAACACGGCCTTCGAGACGGCCGACAAGCGCGGCTACGACGTGCCCGCGCTGAAGGCGAGGATCACGGCCTTCCTGGATAAGTATCCCGACGACGCCGGCGCGGCGGGCCTGATCGGCAATTTCTTCTATTACGCCGAGTCGGCCGACCTGAAGCTGGCGATGGCGGAGTGGGCGGCCTTCGCCGGCCACCCGAACGAGAAGGTGCGCGAGATGGCCGCGCAGAAGATGCAGCTGGCCGAGCTGATCAAGGCGCCGCTGGACCTGAAGTTCACGGCGGCGGACGGCCGCGCGGTGGATGTCGCGGCGTGGCGCGGCAAGGTCGTGCTGGTCGACTTCTGGGCGACGTGGTGCGGGCCCTGCATCGAGGAGATCCCGAACGTCGTGGCCGTCTACGAGCAATACCACGCGCAGGGCTTCGAGATCGTGGGCATCTCCTTCGACCAGGCGCCGGACGCGGCCAAGCCCGCGAAGCGGCAGAAGACGGCCGAGCAGGTGCTCGCCTTCGCCCGCGAGCACAAGATGCCGTGGCCGCAGTATTACGACGGCACCTACTGGAACAATCCCTACGGCAAGCAATACGGCATCCGCGGCATCCCGGCCATGTTCCTCCTGGACAAGAGCGGCATGGTGATCTCGACGAACGCGCGCGGCGCCAAGCTCGAGGCCGAGGTGAAGCGGCTGCTGGCGCAGTGAGGTGGAGCGCGCTGTCCCCAACGCGCTTTGAATGATCCTTGGAGGGCCGGCCTCCCGGCCGGCCGCGGTCGGTCAGGAGACCGACCCTCCACAAACTTGAACCGCGTCTTGGGTCAGTCGCTACACCGTGGAAATTTGTAACGTATTATATTACATATTTTCAGGAGGCAGGCGGGGCTTGCGGCTGGGCGGGGCCGGTCTTTGCTTCAGTCATGCCGATGAATATTGCCGAGCTGGAACGACGCTGCGCGGAGAAGCTGGCCGCGGCGGGCGGCGATGCGGCGCATGACCTGGAGCACATCCGGCGCGTCGTGGCCAATGCCCGCGCGCTGGCGGCGACGGAAGGGGCGAGGCTTGAAATTGTCCTGCCGGCGGCGTGGCTGCACGACTGCGTGACCGTGCCGAAGGATTCGCCGCAGCGGGCGACGGCGTCACGGCTCGCGGCGGCGCAGGCCGTGACGTGGCTGCGCGAGTGGGGCTGGCCGGAGGATTTGCTGCCGGAAATCGCCCACGCCATCGAGGCGCACAGTTTCAGCGCGGGGCTCGCGCCGCGGACGATCGAGGCGAAGGTGGTGCAGGATGCCGACCGCCTGGATGCGCTCGGGGCCGTGGGGCTGGCGCGGTGCTTGATGCTCGGCGGCGCACTGGGCCGGCCGCTGTATGCGCCCGAGGATCCCTTCTGCGAGCGGCGCGCGCCCGACGACCGGGCGGCCTGCGTCGATCATTTTTATACGAAGCTGCTGACGCTGGAGACGACGATGCAGACGGAAGGCGGGAAAAAGGAAGCGAGGCGGAGGACGGAGTATTTGAGGGGGTTCTTGGAGGAAATGAGGAGGGAAATCAAAGGCGCTTGAGGGCAAGCGCCCCTACCGACGGTGATCGCCGGATTGGATGGTAGGGGCCGTTGCCCTCAACGGCCATCGAGCGAAAGATAATCCACGTAATGCGGCCAATCTTCCGGACGGGGCACCAAGCCGGCGCGGACCGGATTTTGCCGGATATAGTCAGCCTTAAGCTGAAGTCCTTCATCCGGTCGGACGCGATGATCGAAATAATTGCGCTGCCAATTGATCTGATGTCGTCTTGCGGTGAGACGCTTCCAGCTGCGGATAACTTCCGACAGGTTCTCCGGTCTCGGAAACCCGGCAATCATATGGAGGTGGTCCGGCATGAGCAGGAAGATGAACAGGACCCAGCGTCGTTGCCGGTGATAGAATGTCGCATCCTCGATCAAGCCGGCCGCTCTGTCCGGAGTGCAGAGCTGATTGTGAGTCCGGGTCTGGCAGCAGATGGTAATAAAAAACCAGGAATCCCGGACCGCGACGGGCGGGACGTGCTGCAATGCCTTCCGCGAGTCTGGCATCCCCGGATTCTTTCCCGAAGGCGGTTGAGGGCAACCGCCCCTACCACCTGCGGACAGGCGGCTGATTCGACCGGCGGCTTATTTCCGCAGCGGCACGACCAGGGTCGCGTCGTTCAGGCCGATCGTGAAATCCGACGTGCTGAGCGTGAGCAGCTTCAGGTAGACGGGGCGGTCCTTGTGGCCGACCGTGATGATGTCGCCGACCTTACAGGTCGTGTTGTTGAGGGTCAGGTGCAGCACGCCGTTGCGCGTGATCACGCCGCCGACCTTCAACGTGGTGGAATATTTCCGGAGCGTGTCGATGTCGCTGATGTCGGCGGCTTCCGGCACGATAACGTCGGGCTCGGCGACGGGCGCAGTTTCCTGGCCGATCACCTCGACGGGCGCCTGGTAGAAGGGATTAGGCGGGTTGGCCGGGAGCGGCACCGGCTTGAGCCGCATGCCCAGCAACGCCTCGATGCGGTTCCGGGTCAGCTCGTAACGTTCGCTGATGCGCTTGATCTCGGCGGCGCTGGCGGTGCTGATCGGGTCTGCCGCCCGGATCTGCGGAGAACAGAGGACGGACGACAGAAGACAGAGAGTGATGAAGTGGCGGCGCATCGGGTGGCGGGTCGGGCTCATGGGTGGGCGAGCACTTCGATGGTGAGGTCCAGCGTAACAAGACTCGGGCCGGTATCCGCAACTTCGCTCGAAGACCTGCCGCCACCGGTAGCGGCGGAGCCTCCTTGAGTGAATGAGTAAGTCTGAATCCTATATAGACGAGGCCCGGTCTCGAGCTCCCGCAGGAAGCGGAGCACCTGGCGATATGAGCCGGCGGTGCGCAGAGCGAAGGGCACGGTCTTGTATGATTGCTCCGGAGGCGGGGGCATCGAGCTGAGCTGGTTCAGCGACTGCAGGCGGATACGGCTGGCGGTCTCCAGCTGGTAGAAATAACCCATGTTTTCCGGCAGGTCGCCCTCGTGGATCAGGTTTTGTTCGATGTAGGCCAGGGCTTCCTTGACGCTCGCCAGCTCGGCGGTGACGCGGCTGTGGTTGGTCAGGGATTGCAGCATGTCCTCGCCATTGCGCTGCAGGGTCTGGTGGTTCGCGGCCAGCTCCTGCTGGCGCTGCCAGATGAAATAGTTGGCGACCCAGAGCAGGATCGAGAGAGCGCTGCAGATGATGACAAACGGGTGGCGCCGGAAAAAGCTCAGCAGCTGTTGGAGGAGGGCGTTCACGGTTTTACCTCCTTGAATCGACATGCTACTTCAAAATGCAGGCTGTTGTCGTCTTCAGTTCTTTCCAACGAGGTGAGGGCTACAGTGCTGAAAAGCGGCCCCAGCTCCTTGTCGCGGCGTAAGGTTTCCACGTAGGCGCGAAGTTGTTGCGTAGCCTGTTCGGACGGGGCGCGTAGTGTGCCGCGCACGACCACGCCGCCAGTGAACCCGTTGAGACTTTCGATGCTCATCCGGTCGAGGCGGGTGCGGCCGAAGGCCATGACGAGGTCGGAGAGCAGGTAGGGAGAGGAGACGAGGCCATAGGCCTGGTCGAGCTTGGCGGTCTGGTCAGTCAGGGTGCGGGTGAGGGCCTTCAGCTCGTTGGCCTGCGCCTGGTTTTCCTGGATGCGCTGGGTCCAGTAGGAGATTTCCGTGCGCAGGGAATTGCCGAGGTAGAGCTGCCAGCAGGTGATCATGATGGCGGCGACCGCCATGGTGCCGGCGATGGTGTTGGCGACGAACCGGCTGCGGACGAGATCGTTGCTCGGCAGGTTGCCGGTGAGGCGGCAGTCGAGGTGCCACGGGCCCTGGTAGACGTCGTTGTCCTTGGGATCCTTGGCCGGCTTGGGGCCGGGGAGGTCGGCGACGAGGCTGAGGGCGCCCAGCCAGTGCTGGCCGAGGGCGGGCAGGCCGTCGGCGGCCTGGAGGTTGACGGTGGGCATCCAGCCGGCGCAATCGAAGGCGAAGGCGTTGCGGCCCACGACCTGGGCGAGCGGCTCGGCGATCCAGGAGAGCGAGGCGGGCAGGTAGGCGCAGTAGAGTTCGCCGACCGGCTGGCCGGTGGTCATCTCGTAGGAGTCGACGAGCGGCTTGAGATCGCGGCCGATGGCGCGGACAAACTTGCTGGCGCGGAGGAGGAGCTCGTCGTCGGCGTGCTGGAGGCGGTCGCGCACCTCGTCGGCGGTCTTGAGGCCGAACTCCTTGCAGGCGGCCTGGGCGATGGAGGAGAAGCCATGGCGCACGGGGCCCGGGGTGCTGACGCCCTCCTTGCCGAGGATGTAGGCGGTGGTGTGCTCCTGCTCGATGACGACGACGACGGTGGCGCGCTTGTCGTTGTTGCGCGCCTTGAAGTCCGAAAGGGTGCCGAGGAGCGGCAGGAGGCTCATCTCGAGGCGGTAGGGCAGCAGGCGGTGGTCGAGCATGCGCTGCTGGACCTGGTGGACGTCGGTGTTGGAGACGCCGCAGACCAGGGCCGGGCGGGCCATGCCCTCGGCGGCGACCTGCGCGCCCTCGAGCGGGCTCAGCGTGGCGAATTTCCAGGCCGCGGGATTCTCGATCTTATACTGTTCCTTGACGAGTTCGGGCAGGTAGTCGGCCTCGATCAGGCGGCGGGCCTGGATGCTCTCGCGCTGGAGGAGGGCCTCGGGGGGGGCGAAGCCGCCGATGCAGGGGATCCAGGACTTGGCCTTGTCGAAGTTGTCGTCGAGCCACTGGCGCAGGCCGGCATCGTCGCTGGCGTCGAACTCCACCGCGGACTCGATGACGCACGGGCCGCTGTCCGGCCGGTCGATCGCGGCCGCGAGGATCTGATAGGGATTAATCTCTATCAGCAGGCTGTGCCGGGTGTTGCGGTTGTTGAAGATCAAGGGAGGTGACGCGCTAAGTCGGGATTAATCAGGGTATAGCGCCGGCGTCAAGGTGGCTGCCGCCGGTCAGGGCATGGTGGCTAACTCTGAAGAGTCAGTGAGTTCGCGCCACTCGTTGATCGAGTAAGCTTGGTCGACGCCAGGCGTGACAGCATAGCGCAGCGATGTGTCATAATAAACATTGGCATCGCCGCTGAACGTGATGTTTTGCGCCGAAATCGCGCCATAGATGGTAACCCCTGAACCGATGGTCAAAGTGCTGGAGGAATTTGGAATGTAGATGGTTCCATAAAACGGTTGGGCGGTTGCGGCATATAGGAATGTATCCGTGCCGACACGAGAGCACAGCACAGTAAGCTTGGATGGATCCTTGGTCTGGTTGTCGATGCCACCGCCTGTGCTCTCGATGTTGAAATCCCGCGCTACGACCAGACGAAGTGAACCGGTGGGAGTTATGACCACTTTGGCGCTGGCGCTGCCATCGATGCGGAAATTGCCGGACACATAAAGGATCACGGGACCCACGATATTGAGTATTTCCGTGGCGCCATTGAGGCGCATGTTCAAGACACCGGCATTGTTGTAATAATAAATTGATGGAGTGGTGGCGCCGACCGTTCCCAGGGTAGCCGTCGCCGTGGGAAGCGGCGTGCCACCAGATACAGTCTGAATAGCGAACTTTGGAATGTAGGGGCTGCGGCTAACGCGGGTTGTATCAATACCGGTCCCGATGGCAGATCCTTTGAGCACAGCGGATCCGCCATAAGTCCACATAGGGGCACCGGTGGCAGAAGCGGAGGGTGCAGCGACATACCCGTTTACCGTGCTGCTCGTAACAGTCATGGCCGGATTGGTGGTCCCGGTCGAGGCGAGCACGGCGGAATACCCTGGGCTTGCGGCTGTCGGATCGGTGACCGAGTCGTAACTAGAAACAGTGCCGCCGCCCGAGATGGTCAAATTGGTTGTTGCGGCGACAGCGTTGGGAAAAAGCGGAGCCGGTGCGATTGTTGCCCGCAACTGTGTTTTGATGGATCCGCCGCCCGCGATGTTAATTGTGCCTTCGGCGTAAACCACGGGCGCAGTCAGTGCGGTCCAGTAAGTAGAATTATTTGGCGACTGACCGGTGTTGGCCGAAATGCAACGATACCAGATGCCGCCATAGCTAACATAGGCGCTAGCGGAATAAGCGGTGGTGGGGCTCCAAGGTGAATTCGCGGTGCTCGACCAATTGCCACTGGAGGCGGGGTTCGAGCCGTTGTTCGAGGTCGTGCAACGATACCAAACGCCTTTATAACTCACGACATCGTTCGCGCTGTATTGTCGTCCCGAGTCCCAGGAGGTGGATCTCAGGGGCGCGGTAGACCAGTAGGTGGCATTGGGTGGGCCTTGGTTGGTGTGTGCCAAAATGCAGCGATAGAAACTGCCCCCACGATAAACCACATCGTTCAGGTTATAGGCCGTGGCTGAGTTCCAGGCCCAAGATCCCGTATTGGAGGACGAGGCCAAGGCATTCTCCCAATAGGCGGTATTCGTGGGCAGAATGGAACCGCTGCTGGTGTGGGGGACCGTGCAACGATACCAGGCAGGAGTGCTGCCGTAGTAAACAAGGTCATTGAACGAGTAATTGTAGCCGCTGCGCCAGACCCAGGAGATAATGGGAGTATTTGTCGGCATGCTATACCAGCCGCTGTTGTAATAATACCAAGTGCCTAAATACATCACGACCTCGATGTTCGTGTTGGTGTAGCCTGTGTCTTGGGTAATGCGCGGGATTGAAACCCAATAGGTGGCATTGGGTGGTGCCTGATTGGAATTAGCCAGAATGCACCGATACCAAGTGTTGTTCGTCGCGTTGAAGACCACGTCCTGCGCCTTGTAGCTAAGAGTTGAATCCCAGAAAGAGCTCACGGGGGTCGGCACCCAGTATCCCATGTTGGAAATGCCGTTAGGCACTTGGCTGGAGGTGGCGCGAACGCACCGATACCAGGTGCCGTTATAATTGACCGTATCACTTGGGCGATAGCTGGTGCCGCTGGTCCAAGTGGAGCTAAGTTGGGCGGCATTATAATTGTCGACCCGGATCTTGACTGAGCCGGTGACGCCTTGGCCGAAGGTTCCGCTGGGAACGGTGAGTGTGGCGGTGGCAGTGGTGCCGCTGGTTGTCCAGTCCACGGCGGTGCCGTTCGACCAGTCGCTCCAGTCATTCTTGTTGAAGGCACGCAAGGCTTCCTCAAGGCCCATCTCGGCCAGTTGTCGGCTCAGGCCGGTTTGCGCGGTGCGGTTGCTGATCTGCATGGCGCGCGAGCAAACCGCGACATAGCTCGCCAGGCTGATGCCAAGAACCGTGACGAAACACAGGGCTACGAGAAGCACCGATCCACGTTGAGACTGAAAACGGGAATGCCTCATTGCAGGAAGGTCCGATTGCGGAGGATTATCCGGGCCGACTTGGCCTGATACGTGGCGGATTGGGGGCTCGTGGTGTCGTCACCCTTATTGTTTCCGTTCGCGGACGTAAACTCGATCGTCAGTTGTTTGATGCCGGACAGATAATTGGCGTAGCTAGTGTATTCGTTGCCGGAGGAGTCGTAGTAGCGGATGATCAGGTCGTTTCTGGTGGCGACCGCGGTGTTGTTGATGTTGCGGAGCCGGAGCAGGGTGAAAGCGGAGACAGAGGTGCCATTCCAAACACACCGAGTGAGCGAATTCGCCGGCATGGAAATGGTAGTGCCGTTTACAGTCACCGTATCATCCGCCGACTTATTGTTGTAATAATAGGTAATGGTGTTCGTGCCGGAGGCGGTTGGGACGGTTAGATCCACGCGATTGGCGGCTGGAGAACTATAAGCGGCTGGTGTGGAAATCGTGACTAGGTTGCTTGCCAAGCGTGCATCTCGGGCGAACAAGGCGAGTGTGCGACGCCCCTCCATTTCCAGGGTCTGCTGATTGGCCAGACGACCTAGCCCGCGGCCCATGTAGATGTAGCTGGAGAGCACTGCCGCCATCACCGCAGCGGACAAGGTCGCGCCGACCAAGATCTCGACGAGGGTGAACGCAGCGGAGCGGCGGGTGGAGGCGTGCCGACAAGCGGCAGCCCTACAATTTGCAAATGGCCTCATGAGCGCTGCGCGTTGAGGTTCAGGCCGTATTTGCCGTAGAAACCGAATCCTTTGCGCACATACGTGCGGCGGATGGATGCGTTTCCGCCCAGGCTCAGCTTTTCCAACCAAGAGCCGGTGACGGTATTGGCCACCGCGGTCGTGCCGCTTTTCTGCCAAGTGACCGTGAAGGTGACCTGGCACATGCCGCCACTGACGACATCGGCCACCGAGCGATCAAGCTGAATATAAGGATTGGCGCTGTTGGAGGTGTCGGTGGTCAGTCCGCAGGCGGTGATGGCGGCACTAAACTGGCTGTCGATGCTGATGGTGGTGGGACCGGCGGCATATCCGTCGATGGTGGTGAAGTCGACAAGGCGAAGTTTCTCCAGCTCGTGATTGATGATCTGGGTGGCGAGATTTTGCCGGCGGGCCGTGGCCAGCATTTCCGACCCGATGGTGATGGCCTGGATCATGCCGATGAAGCCGACGACCAGGATCACGGCCGCCATCATGACTTCCACGATGGTGAAGCCCCGTTTGGCTGGCTGGCGGAGGGGCGGCGCAACACACCCCGCCTTGGCAGGCAGCAGCCTTCGCCGGGCCTTCGGCTCCCAAGCCCCTAGTGATAGAGGGGGTTCGTAGACAGGTTGGCTGTGGCGGGAGCGAGGCATGGGGAGGCGGGTGCTAGGGTGTAACACCCAAGGGCGGGGTGCCAAGCATACATACAGAAACCTGAAACCTGAGACCTGAAACCTGAAAAATTACGACGGACTCAACTGGCGATGACACACCGAAACCTGAGGGCTGAAAGCTGAATGCCGAGGGTTGCAGGCCTCGGTTGGCCTTCAGCTCTCAGCTTTCAGGTTTCAGCTTTCGCCTTGTCAGTAGCTGCGCGTGACGGTGGCGCCGGTGGCGTTCTTGAAGACCAGGAGCTTGTTCGCCGTGTCGAGCTGGGTGAAGACGATGCCGAGCGGGCGGTTGACCTCGTCGCCCTCGTAGGTGAGGCGGTTGTTGAGGAGCAGGCGGGCGGGCTTGCTCTGCGTGATGCCGCTGACGTTGAGCTTCACCACCCAGAAGAAAAAGCCCGCGTTGGCGCGGGGGGCACCGTCCGGGGAGGCCTGGGCGATGACGATGCCGCCGGGCAGTTTCATTTCGTTCGGCGTGTCCGGCGCGGGCGGGGCGACGACCGCGGGCTTGGGAAGCGGGGAGCTGGGAGCCGGGAGCTCGGAGCCGGCCGCGGCGGCGCGTTTCTCGGCGAGGGCGAGCATGGCCGCGGCGGAGACGGCCTGCGGCGAACCATCGGTCGTTTCCGTCGCACCGCCGGCGCTCTTGGTGCCGGTGGTGGCGGAGGGGGTGGAGAAGGGATCGACGACGGGGCGGCTGGCGCGGGAACTGCCGCCGCCCTTGGCCTTGCCTTCCTCCTCGGCGACGAGGTTGTCGAGCTGGCCGACGCGGGCGTTGTTCGCCTTCACGACGTCGTCCGTCTTGCCCATGGCCTGGGCGGGGATGGCGAGGATCTGGTTGAGGGCCTTGAACGGCGTGGGGCCCTTGCCGGTGGCGGGGGCGCCGCCGGGGCCGGGCCGGCTGCCCTGCAGCGCCCACTGGCGGGCCTTGGGGTTCAGGGCGACGAGGGCGAAATAACCCAGGCAGATGAGGACGGTGAAGCCGGCGATCAGCTTGATCAGACAACCGACGTTGCGGATGAGCGCGGGCGACGGGATAAAGGACTTCTGCGCCGGCATCGCGTAGTCGATGGGTATCGGCGGCTTCGATGGGGTGGAGGCCGGGGCGCCCCCCGTCGCTGAAGCTTTGGGGGGTGAAGCTGGCGCTTCAGTGGCCGGAGCGGGCGATTCAGCGGGCGGCACCGTTGTTTGCTGCTGCAAACCCGGTGTTTGTCCGGCGGATTCCCGTTGCTGGCTGCTGCCAGCCCGGGATTTGTCCGGGCCGTCGCCAGGCAAATGCTGCGCATCCGCAGGCAAAGGCTTTTGGTCGTCGCTCATGGGCCGGGAATCAGGACAGGAAATTCATCGTTCAATGTCCATCGTTCAATGTTCATTGCCCAATGAACGGAGGAGCATCGGTCTGGTTTGAAATTGTAGGGCGGGATCACCGTATCCCGCCTTGGTTCGAA
>JAYRXZ010000062.1:0-17975 GCA_041917235.1 Lacunisphaera sp.
CCAGCTCGGCATCAACTACCACCTCGCGGCCGACGGCATCAGCCTGACGCTGATGGTGCTGACCGGGCTCGCGGCGACGACTGGCGTGCTGTTCTCCTGGAACATCGAGGAACGCACCGGCGAGTTCTTCGCCCTCTACCTTGCGCTCATCGGCGGCGTGTGCGGCGTGTTCCTGAGCGCCGACGTCTTCGTGCTCTTCGTGTTCTACGAGATCGCGATCGTGCCGAAGTATTTCCTCATCGCGAAATGGGGCTCCACCAACCGCGAATACGGCGCGATGAAGCTCGTGCTCTACTCCTTCGCCGGCAGCGCGCTGGTGCTGGCGGGCATGCTCTGGGCCTACGCCGCGTCCAGCGGCCAAGGCTTCGGGCTCACGCAGCTGGCCATGGCGGCGGCGGACTTCACGCGGACGCAGCAGCTCGGCATGTTCGCCCTCGTCTTCACCGGCTTCGCCGTGCTGGCGGGCATGTTCCCCTTCCACACCTGGGCGCCGACCGGCCACGTGGCCGCCCCGACGGGCGCCTCGATGCTGCTGGCGGGCGTCGTCATGAAGCTCGGCGCCTACGGCTGCCTGCGCGTGGCCATGCCGCTCTTCCCGGTGGGCTTCGAGTTCTTCCAGCCGGTCATCGCCTGGCTCGCCATCACCGGCATCCTCTACGCGGGCTTCGTGGCGCTGGTGCAGGAGGACTTCAAGTTCGTCATCGGCTACTCGAGCGTGAGCCACATGGGCTTCGTGCTGCTCGGCCTCGCCGCGGCCAACGCCACCGCCGTCAGCGGCGCGGTGCTCCAGATGTTCTCGCACGGCGTCATCGCCGGCCTGCTCTTCGCCGTCGTCGGCCGCATGGTCTACGAGCGCACGCACACGCGGCACCTGGCCGACCTGAAGGCCATGCCGCTGCACCGGCTGATGCCTTTCGCCGCCGTCGTCTTCGTCCTCGCCGGCCTCGCCTCCATGGGCCTGCCGGGCTTCAGCGGCTTCCCCGCCGAGCTGACCATCCTCGTCGGCACGTGGCAGACCAAGCCGCTCTGGGCGCTGGCCGCCGCGGGCGGCGTGCTGGTCGCCGCCGCGTTCACGCTCCGCGCGGTCCAGGTGTCGTTCTTCGGCCGCACCGGGCCTGACGTCTGCACCGAGGCGCCGCACCCGCTGCCGCCGATCACCTGGCCCGAAAAGGCGGGCGCCCTCCTCCTGCTCGGCGCCACGATCTACCTTGGGCTCTGCCCGGATGTGCTGCTGGACTGGATCCGCCCGGCGCTGCACTCCCCGGTCTTCCAAGCCCTGCTCTCGGGAGGTCCCTCATGAAACTGGACTACGCCGGACTCCTTCAAGCCCTGCAGCCCGAGGCGCACCTCGTGCTCGGCGCCCTGCTGGTCCTCGCCTTCGACATGGCCTGGGCGCGCCACCGGCCCGCCAACCGCCACCACGTCGCCCTCGCCATCGGCCTGCTATCGCTCGCCCTCGCCGGCTGGAAGGCCGTCACCACCGGCGGCACCGGCCCCGCTTTCGGCGGCGTGCTGATGCTCGACACCCTCGCCACGGCCACGCGCGTGGGCGTCGTGACCCTCGCGGCCCTCGCCGTCGCCCTGCTGCCCTCGCCCGCCCGCCTGCGGCACCCGGCCGAGTTTGTCGCCATCCTGCTCTGCGCCACCACCGGCTTCACCCTGATGGCCGCGGCCAACCAGCTGCTTATCGTCTTCCTGGCGGTGGAACTGGCCAGCCTGTCGCTCTACGTGCTGGCCGGCTTCGACAAGACCCGACCCGAGTCGGCCGAGGCTGCGCTGAAATACTACCTGTTCGGCGGCATGGCGGCGGCGTTCCTCCTCTTCGGCTTCAGCCTGCTCTACGGCCTCACCGGCTCGCTCGACCTCGACATGATCGCGGCGCAGCTCTCGATGCGCGGCCCGTCGCCGCTCCTGCTGGTGGCGCTCGGCATGGTGCTCGTCGCCTTCGGCTTCAAGGCCGCCGCCGCGCCGTTCCACCTGTGGGCGCCCGACGTCTACCAGGGCGCCCCCGCCCCCGCCGCCGCGCTCATCGCCTCGGCCTCGAAGCTCGCCGGGCTGGTGGTGTTCACCCGCCTGCTCTGGCCCGGGCTCGGTTCCGCCGTGGGCACCATCGCGCACGTGCCCATCAGCGTCGGCTGGGCCCCGGTCGTGGCGCTCATCGCCGCCGCCTCGCTCCTGCTCGGCAACATCGGCGCCCTCGCGCAGACCAACGTCCGCCGCCTGCTCGCCTACTCCGCCATCGCCCACGCCGGCGCCATGCTGCTCGGCGTCATCGCCGCCGGCCGCCTCGGGCCCGGACCGCTGTTCTACTACGCCGCCACCTACGGGCTCGCCGCGGTAGGCGCGTTCGGCGTGCTCTCCGTGCTCGAGGCCGCCGGCCCGGCGCAGAAGCTGACCGACCTCGCCGGCCTCTACAGGCGCTCGCCGCTGCTCGCGGGCTGCCTCGCGATCTTCGTGCTCTCGCTGGCGGGCATCCCCCCGCTGGCCGGATTCTTCGGCAAGTTCGCCGTGTTCGCCGCGGTGCTCCGCCTCGGCGGCCTGGGCGGTCCCGTGGGCTGGCTGGCCATCGCCGCCATCGCCCTCAGCGCCGTGGGGCTCTATTATTACCTGCTGATCCTGAAGCAGGCCCTGGTGGCGCCCCCGGCCGGGGACGCCCCCGCCGTGAAGCTCCCGGTGCCCGCCGCGCTCGCGCTGCTCACCGCCGCCGCGCTGCTGGTGGTCCTCGGGGTGCTGCCCTCGCTGATCCTGGGGATCTTCTAGGAACGCCGGTTCCGCAGGCGGGCGCGGGTCATGCGCTCGCGCAGGCCGCCCTCTTTCACGAAAGCGTCCTCCAGCTGTCGCAGCAGCTGATCGAGCAGGTAGTTGGTCTGGTGGATCAGGCAGATCAGGATGTTGGCCACGACTTCAGGTGGTCGGGTGTCGATATAGGTCCTATAGGACTCATACGACCTATTTTTCTGAGATCCTAGGCGCCGCACATAGAGCGCTTCCTTGCTGTCCTTCGCCCAGAGCTTTAGCCCCCTGGTTCTCAGATAGTCCTGATAATCCTCGAGCAGTTCCTCGAGGCTCGCACGAGCCACGTTTACAAGCTTGAGTTCCGTTTCCTTGGAAGTGCCCGAGGCCTGGCTGCCTTCGAGGATGTTTTGTTTCCCGGAACGCGCCGCTTGCACCATCTGATCCACCGTGCGGTCGCGCTTCCCGAGAAACCGCTCACAAAAGCGCACCGTGCCATCATATACGATGCGGGACATCTGGAAGGCCAGCAGGTCTTGGTAACCGCCGTGGGCCGGGATGAAACGATTGTCTGCCATGTAAGCAGACCTATCGGCCCTATAGGTCGTATAGGACCTATGCTAAATCCTCCGCTCGCGCGCAATCCGGCTCTTTATATCCGCCAGCTCTGCAGGATCCGGATGTAGTTCGCGCGCTCGTGCGCCGCCGGGTCGGGGCAGCGCTTCAGGTTCAGGGCGCCGCGCAGTTCCGCGATATCATGGTATTCATGCTCGGCCATCCAGTGCCGCAGGCCGTCGCGCAGCAGGTGCATCATCCGGGGGCCGTGCTTCAGCAGCACCGACACCAGCTGGACCGTGTCCGCGCCGGCGAGCAGGGCCTTGATCACGTCCTCCTTGGTGTGCACGCCGCCCGTGCAGGACAGCGAACCCTTCACGTGCGGCGAGAGCACCGCCAGCCAGCGCAGGCGCAGCAGGAGCTCCGTCGAGTCCGACAGCTTCAGCTGCGGCTGCACGTCGAGCTCGTCGAGGTTGAAGTCCGGCTGGTAGAAGCGGTTGAACAGCACCACGCCCTTGGCGCCGGCGTGCTCGAGCGCCAGGGCGAACTGCGCGGGCGCGGTGTGGAAGGACGAGAGCTTCACCGCGACCGGGATCTTCACCGAGCCCGAGACCTCGCGGACCGTCTGCAGCATGTCCGCCTCGATCTCGTCGCCGCTCTGGCGGGGGTCGGTGACCAGCTGGTAGAGGTTCAGCTCGATCGCGTCGGCGCCGGCCCGCTCCATCTTCACGGCGTAGTCGGTCCAGCCGCCCGGCCGGTGGCCGTTGAGCGAGGCGATGACCGGGATGGGCAGCGTGCTTTTCAGCAGGGCGATCTGCTTCAGGTAATGGTCCGGCGTCAGCTGGTATTCCGAGTAGCCGGGAAAATACGACGTGGCCTCGGCGAAGCTTTCCGACGGGGTCTCGAGCAGGAAGGACAGCGCCTTCTGCTCGTAGTCGATCTGCTCCTCGAAGAGGGAGCGCATGATGATCGCGCTGGCGCCGGCGTCCGCCAGCCGGCTGGCGGCGTCGATGTTGTCGCAGAACGGCGAGGCGCCGACGATCAGCGGGCTGGTCAGCTTCAGGCCGAGGTAGTTGGTGGTGATGTTCGGGGCGTGCATGGCGTGGAGGGGTCAGTTTTTCGCGGCCGGGGGCGGGACCACCGGCGTGGCCGGCGTGCCGTTGGCGGGAGCCGGCGGGGTCGCGGCGAGCTGCTGGTAGTAGGCGTAGTGTGAGCGGACCTGCGCCTGCGCCTGGGCGGCGAGCTCGGTGGCGCGCTCGGGGGCGACGTTCTTCAGGATGCCGAAGCGCGTCTCGTTGGCCATGAACCGGGCGAGGTCGCCCTTCGGCGCGCCGGAGTCGAGCTTGAGGCCGGGCTCGCCGCGGGCGGCGACCTCCGGGTTGTAGCGGAAGAGCGGCCAGTAGCCGGTGTCGACCGCGAGCTTCTGCTGCTCGAGGCCGAGGTGGAGCGGGAAGCCGTGGGCGATGCAGTGTGAGTAGGCGATGATGAGCGCCGGGCCCTGGTGCGCCTCGGCCTCGCGGAAGGCCGTGAGCGTCTGGCTGTCCTTGGCGCCGAAGGCCACCTTGGCGACGTAGACGTGGCCGTATTGCATGGCCATGAGCGCGAGGTCCTTCTTGGCCACCGCCTTGCCGCCGGAGGCAAACTTGGCCACGGCCGCCATCGGCGTGGACTTGGACGACTGGCCGCCGGTGTTCGAGTAAACCTCGGTGTCGAGCACGAGCACCTTCACGTTGGCGCCGGAGGCGAGCACATGGTCGAGGCCGCCGTAGCCGATGTCGTAGGCCCAGCCGTCGCCGCCGATGATCCAGACGGACTTCTTGACGAGGTCGTCGGCGTGCACCTCGAGCAGGCGGGCGGTCTCGCCCGTCAGCCCGGCGAGCAGGGTGCGGAGCTCGGCCACGCGCTTGCGCTGCGCGGCGATGCCGGTCTCGTCGCTTTGGTCGGCGTCGCGCAGCAGGTTGGCGAGGTCGAAGCCGACCTGCGGGGCGAGGTCGGCGAGCAGGCGCCGCGCGGTGCGGGTGCGCTGCTCGGTGGCGAGCAGCAGCCCGAGGCCGAACTCGGCGTTGTCCTCGAAGAGCGAGTTGGCCCAGGCCGGGCCGCGGCCCTCCTGGTTGGAGCAGTAGGGCGTGGTCGGCAGGTTGCCGCCGTAGATGGAGGAGCAGCCGGTGGCGTTGGCGATGACGAGGCGGTCGCCGACGAGCTGCGTGAGCAGCTTGATGTAGGGCGTCTCGCCGCAGCCGGCGCAGGCGCCGGAGAACTCGATGAGCGGCGGCTGGAATTGCGAACCCTTGATCGACGTCATGTCCACCTTGGTGCGGTCGGGATCCGGCAGCTGGAGGAAGAAGTCCCAGTTGGCCTTCTCCTTCTCCAGCAGCGGCGGCTGCGCGACCATGTCGATGGCCTTGTGGCGGGGGTTGCTCTTGTCCTTGGCCGGGCAGACCTGCACGCACAGCGAGCAGCCGGTGCAGTCCTCGGGCGCGACCTGGAGGGTGTAGCGCAGGCCGGGCTGCTCCGTCGAGCGGAACGGCACCGAGGCGAAGCCCTCGGGGGCCGTCGTCAGCTCGCGCGGGTCGTAGAACTTGGCGCGGATCGCCGCGTGCGGGCAGACCATCGCGCACTTGTTGCACTGGATGCAGATGGACGCGTCCCACGCCGGGATTTCGAGGGCGATGTTGCGCTTCTCGTAGCGGGCGGTGCCCGTGGGCCAGCAGCCGTCGAGCGGGATGGCGCTGACCGGCATGAGGTCGCCCTGGTTGGCGAGGAGTTTCGCCGTCACCTGCTGGATGAACTCCGGCGCGTCGTCGAACGACGGCGGCACGGTGGTGACCGCGGCCTTGTCCGGCGCGGCGGGGAGCTTCACCTCGTGCAGGCCGGCGAGCGCGGCGTCGACGGCGGCGTAGTTCATCTTCACGACCTGCTCGCCCTTCTTGCCGTAGGTCTTCTCGATGGCCTTCTTGATCTGCCTGATCGCCTCCTCCTGCGGCAGCACGCCGGACAGGAAGAAGAAGCAGGTCTGCAGCACGGTGTTGGTGCGGCGGCCCATGCCGCTCGCCTGCGCCACCTGCGTGGCGTCGATGACGTAGAACCTGAGCCGCTTGGCGATGAGCTGCTCCTGCCACTCGCGCGGCAGCATCCGCCAGGTGTCCTCCGGCGTGTAGGGCGAGTTGAGCAGCACGGTGGCGCCGGGCGCCGCATAGCCGAGCACATCGGTGCGGCCGACGAAGTTGAACTGGCTGCAGGCCACGAAGCTCGCCTGCCGGATGAGATAGGGCGCGCGGATCGGCTTCGGGCCGAACCGCAGGTGCGAGGTGGTCATCGAGCCGGACTTCTTCGAGTCGTAGACGAAGTAGCCCTGCGCGAAGTTGTCGGTCTGCTCGCCGATGATCTTGATCGAGTTCTTGTTGGCGCCGACGGTGCCGTCGGCGCCGAGGCCGACGAAGACGCAGCGGCGCACATCGGCCGTCTCGAGGTCGAAGTCCGCGTCGAACGGCAGCGACAGGCCGCTGACGTCGTCGAGGATGCCGACGGTGAACCGGGACTTGGGGCTCGCCGCGGCGAGGTTGTCGAACACGGCCCGGACCATGCCGGGGGTGAATTCCTTCGAGCCGAGGCCGTAGCGGCCGCCGACGACGCGCGGCATCAGGGCGCCGGCCATGGCGGCCTCGGCGAGCATGCCCACGACGTTCTGGAAGAGGGGTTCGCCGGACGAGCCGGGCTCCTTGGTGCGGTCGAGGACGGCGATCGAGCGGACGGTCGCCGGCAGGGCGGCACGGAAGGCCGCGGCGTCAAAGGGCAGGAACAGGCGCACGGCGATGACGCCGACCTTGCCGCCGCGGGCGTTCAGCCAGCTGACGGTCTCGGCGATGGTCTCGATCGCGCTGCCCATGGCGACGATGACGTGCTCGGCGTGCGGGTCGCCGTAGTAGTCGAAGAGCCGGTATTGCCGGCCGGTGACGGCGGCGAACTTGTCCATCACCGCCTGCACGGTCTTGGGCAGGCCGGCGTAGAACGGGTTCACGGCCTCGCGGCCCTGGAAATACACGTCGGGGTTCTGCGCCGTGCCGCGCAGCGTGGGCTTGTCGGGCGTCAGCGCCCGGGAGCGGAAGGCGGCGATGTCCTGCTCGTCGATGACGGCGCGGAGGTCGTCGTCGGAGAGCGTGGCGAGCTTGGAGACCTCGTGCGAGGTGCGGAAGCCGTCGAAGAAGTGGATGAAGGGCACGCGCGCCCGGTAGCTGGCGGCATGGGCGATCAGGGCGAGGTCCTGCGCCTCCTGGCCGTTGTTGGAGCACAGCAGGGCGCAGCCGGTGGCGCGGCAGGCCATGACGTCCTGATGGTCGCCGAAGATCGACAGGCCCTGCGCGGCCAGCGCGCGGGCGCTGACGTGCATGGTGAACGGCAGCAGCTCGCCGGCGATCTTGTAGAGGTTGGGGATCATCAGCAGGAGGCCCTGCGAGGCGGTGAAGGTGGTCGTCAGCGCGCCCCCGAGCAGGCCGCCGTGGACCGCGCCGGCCACGCCGCCCTCGGACTGCATCTCGACCACGCGCGGCACCTCGCCCCAGAGGTTGGGTTTGCCGGCGGCGGCCCACTCGTCGCACACCTCGGCCATGGTCGAGGAGGGCGTGATGGGATAGATGGCGATCAGCTCGTTGAGCCGGTAGGCGACGGAGGCGACGGCCTCGTTGGCGTCGCAAGTGACAAACCGCGGGGCGATTGGCGTGGTGGACATGGAGGGGCGGGAGGGCTGGACCGGGTTATCACCGGGTATGCCCCATCATCGCAGAGCCGCGTAAAACGGGCTCCGCAGATATTGCCTTAAGCGCCGTAGGTATTGCCGGAACTTCTTTTACAAGGCCCGGCCAGACACCCGTGAGCTCACGCTCTTAGCCGGAATCAGGCACCTCTTGGCTGGTTCGGGCGCAAGCGCCCAGGCCAAAACTTTGGCCGCCTATCGACAGGCTCAGGCCGCCTTCGGGCCTTTCTTGCACCGGACAGCCGGCGACTGCCGTCTGGCCAGCAACTCCTCGCGATAGGTCCTGGGTGTAAGGCCGACAATGCGTTTAAAGGTCTTGTGGAAGTGCGAAGGCTGCTCGTAGCCAATCCGAAGGCAGATTTCGCTGACCGTCTGATCGCTGTAATTCAACAAACGACACGCCTCGCGCACCCGCAGGCGTTGGATATACCGCGTCGGGGACATGGCAAACATCGCACAAAACAGGCGGCGGAATTGCGCGACCGACAGGCCGCAGCCCTGAGCCAGGGTTTGCACGGTGTGGGCGGATCCAACATTCGTGCGCAACAATCTTATCGCGGGCAAAAGCCGCCGAATCTGGACGACCTGGGCGCGACCCAGCATGCTGCCTGCGTCAGGAATGTGGTCCCGGACGAATGAAATGATCGCGAGGGTTGTCAGCGAACGCAGGCACTGCCGGCGCCCGATCGGCGCCATCTCCGTCAAACCCATCGCCTCGATAAAATACTGTCCGACGATGGAATTCACGCCCGGCTCGATCGCGGCGGGAAACTCGACCAACTCACTGAAACTCACCTCCCCCAGGATCAGGGCGCTGAAGCGAAGTTCAACAATGACGCAAGGCTGGCCGAGGCCGGCATGGGCGAGGCAGGCCACATTGGGCCGCAGGTGGAACAACCCGCCGCGTTCCAGCGTATACTCCGACTCTTCCAGCCGGAAAACCGCCTCGCCCTCGGCGACATAGAACATCGACTCCTGGGAGAAACCGCCCAGCTTGGAGTCGCTTTGCTTCAGCACGATCTTCTCGACGCTGGCCTGCTCGATTGTCAGCTCACCGAGAAAATCATCGAGCGCAGACGCCCAGTCGGGGCGGACGGGAAGCTCCTTGTCCGCGGAACTGTTAACGAGAGGAGTGACCATGGCGGGGGTTCGCTGGAACGGGTGGATTGCTATGCATTCCCCCCTTGACCCGCCAGCCGCATGATGCGCACATCGTTGCGTGAAATCTGACGGCCCTGTCACGATGCGCACGATTGCCCGGTCCCTAGGCATGGCGACCTCAACCGTTTCACGGGCACTGCGCGATGACGCGACCATCAGTGCGGCCGTCCGCCAGCAGATCAGGCGGACGGCGCGAAGCCTCGGTTACAGGCCCAACCCGCTCGTTTCGACCTTGATGGCCCAGCTGCATGTGCAGCGCCGCCGGGCCGACCCCCACCATATTGCATGGATCGACCTGTGGCCGAGCGACAATGCTTCCGCCCAGCTGTTGTTGTTCAATCCCCTGCTCCAGGGGGCCAGGATCCGGGCCCGGGAACTGGGCTACGGCATTGAAGTGCACAAGCCGGTGCAAAGCGGCATCGATCCATCCCGGTTGCGCCAGATCCTGCTGGCCCGCTCGCAATGGGGCATCGTCATCCCTCCGGTTCCTGAGGCCGCCCGACATTATGACCTGGCGGTGGAAGGCTTCGCCGCGGTCACGATCGGGACCAGCCTGCACACTCCCCTGATGCATCGCGTTTCGCCCGACCTTTATCAGGGCGGCCAGCTCGCCTGCGGCGAGCTGCGGCAACGGGGCTGCCGGCGGATCGGTCTGGTCCTGACCCAGTCCATGAGCGACCGCGTGGAGGGGAAATGGCTCGGCGCTTATTTGGCGGAACAGCAGCAGTGGCCGGCCGAGGAACGGCTGCCTCCCTTGCTTTGCGCGGCGGGACAACCAGCCGCCTTCCAACGCTGGCTCGGGCAGAACAAACCCGATGCCATTCTCCTGGCCGAGGAGCAGGTCGAAAACTGGCTGACCAAAGCCAAGCTCGCCGGCGGGCCGGTTGTCACCGCCTGGCTTCTGCTGGAGCAGAAGAACAGCCGCAAGCAAGGGGTCGACTACCGGGGCGAGAAAATCGGCGCGGCGGCCATCGAGGTCGTCGTCGGCCAGATCCACCGCAACGAGCGCGGCAGTCCGAGCATCCCCAACAGCCTGTTGATGCAGGGGGTCTGGGCCGGCGGCCGCTGAAACCGGTCAGATCAGCCGGCCCGGGCTGAACCCCGTGGCGAAGGCCTGGTCGAGGATGAATTTCCTCATCTCGACGGCGCCTTCAAATCCCGGGCACTCCTGCAGCCGCTGCATCGAGAAGATGTTTTTCCCCTTCTGCAGGCAGCCCAGGGGCACCCGCAGCTGGATCACATCAATCCAGCAGCCATGATCGAAGTGATTGTAGAGATGTCCCGTCCAGTCGAGCACCTGCCCGTTGATCCGGAAGGCCACATCGGTGATCCGGTTGAGGTTCTTGACCTCCAGGGTGAGCAACGCGGGACGCTCCAGGTCCAACCGTCGCGCCTCCGCCATGTCATCGGCCACCAGGAACCCGTGGTGCACCTCGTTCTGGCCGGGATCCAGCCGGACATGGCTGAGAAAGAGGCTCCAATAGATGCGGATCTCATCGGCCGGCCACCAGGGCGCCAGCACGTATTGCTTCGGCAGGAACCGCAGGTTGGCCTCGTCGGCAAGTTCCGTGAGCGCCGCCCGCGGAAACTCTCCGTCGCAGCAGGTGAAGTTAAAAAACGAGATCCCATGCGCCCCCAGCTGATAGGCGCGGGCCGCGAACGCGCGCATATACTCGATGGAAGGCGGCCCATAGCCATCGTGCATCGCGTCATGCGAGCGGTGCGTGCCGGTGCCGCCGCCGACCGTCGTTTTCAGCTGATACACCTGGCCCTCAATCCCCGGGCACACCAAGCAGCCCGAAGCCGCGGCCCGGGAGACCCACCAGTCGACCGGGGGATCAGGCCAGTGATCGCCCAGCGTGCCGAGGGTGATCTGATCGAACAGGCCCTCCTCCAGCCAGGCGGTGATATCCAGGCCGCTGCGGATCATCATGTCGGGATCGTGCTCGAAGCGGGCGGTGAACTTGCGGCCGGCCTTGCGCACCTGCCGGCTCAACTCCCGGATGAAATCCGTCATCACCGGGGCATGCCTCGTTTCCTCCCCGGCCGGAAACCACGGCCGCTTGCGCGTGAAATCCAGGTCGATGCCGTCAACCGGGTAGCGGTTCAGCACATCCTCCACCTGCCGCCGGCGGTAATCGCGCACCTCCGCCCGCGCATAGTTCAGACGGCCCGAGGGCAGCCGCAGATCACGGTTCCGGTCCAGCCAGTCCGAGAAAAGCTCCGGGTATTCCTGGCTGCCATCCAGCCGCACATAGGTGTGGTGCCCATCGTTCATGCGCAGGGAATAATGGCATTCGAGGCCGTGCCGGTGGCACGCATCGAGCACGATCTGCAGCGGATCGGTGCCCAGCTTGGCCAGGTGCTCCACGGTGGAGCGAATGCGCCAGACGTGCATCTTGTCGATGCGGCTCTGGTTTTTCATCCACTCCCCGACCAGCGGGAGAAAGCCGGACCGGTAGTTCACCGCATGGGAACCGAGCGCGCAGAATTGATAGATCTTTACGCCCGAGTTCACCAAGGGCAGCACGGTCGCCCGCACAATGTCTTCCGGGGACATGGGCGCAGGATAGCGCATGTAGGTTGACCAACCGTCATCATTGTAAATCAGGGTCTTTTGCATGGGTCGCAGTCTGGTTAAGCAGCGGTCGGGTTCCGGGCCGGGAGCATGTCCGGATCACGGGGTTGGATTGAACGGCATCACGTCTCGCAAAAGCCGGGAATGCCTTCAATCGCCATAATATTGACCGGACTCGCGTCGAGTCCGCGAATCGGCAGCGGCAGATACACGATCAGGAATATCTCCGCCCTGAGGTGCTCGAGATTTTTCAACACCTCGAGGAACAGGATGTCATTGCCGAGCATGATATCGTGGCAGGCAACGCAGTGTTCGATGTTGTTCTCGATGCAGATGCCATCGCCGAAACCCACCGCCTTCACCCTTTTCTCCAGGAACCACTCCGCCGACTCCCGGCTGAGATGGGGCCGCTGGTCGTTGGGATTGTGCACAAAGGGCTCGGAGTGAAACCGGGAATCAAGCACGAGCACATCACCCGGGCGGACGCGGGAGCGATCAGCCGCCTCGAGATCGGCGCGGGTGATGAGGGCCCTGGGGGCGCAGGTGGTGAGATTGAGACGGACCCCGCGTCCCAGATAGTGATCCGCGGGCAATGCCGTCACATCCTTGGTGAGGCTGCCATGATGACTGGGGGCCTCCACGTGGGTGCCCAGGTGGGTGGTGAGATCGATGTCCGTGTGGAAATCGCGAACCCCGTTTACATCCACCACCTTGCGGTGCAGCACACAGCGCCGGCGCTCGGTGGCCGGATCAAGCACCTTGCTGAGTTGAACCGTGCGGTAAGGGCCCAGACGTCCGACGGAGGAGGGAATTATTTCGGGCAGCATGGTAGTTGGGGTCAAAGCCTCTGGGCGGAATGCGTGCCGGCCAAAGGTTCATCAATTTACACCAGGGGCCGGACCGCCGACAGGCGCAGATCGTGCAAATAGATGCGTTTTTGTTGTGTTTTCTCCGGATGCCGGCGCCCGCGACCGTGGACTTGCGGGACCGCCGGCCGGATCAAGGGGTCCGTGCTTCCGACCGGGCGTCTATGAACGGATAGCGGACAGCGGCCGTGAACAGACAGGCCCCGATCGCGACCAAGGCCGCGCAGGCGAACAGGGCGGTGCTAAACCCGCCCGAGGTGGCGGCAAGGCGGCCGAAAATAACCGCACCGAAAGCGATGCCGATCCCACCCATCAGGCCGAAGATGCCGCAAATTTCGCTGAAGGCCTTCATGCCATAATACCGGGCGGTTGAATAGGTCATGCAGTCCACCTCCACCCCCAAGGCAAACCCGATCACAAAGATCAGGAACGGGGCGAGGGCCACCTGATGCAGGCCCAGGGCCGCGCAGGCCAAGGCCTGGGCAAAAAGCAGGCCGCCGCACACGAGGGCGAAGTGAAACCGATCGATGATCACCCCGCCCGCCAGCCGGCCGCACATCGACGCGACCCCCAGCACTCCGGCATAAGCCGCCGCCTGCGTGTTGGTCAGCCCGGCATTAATCAGGAACGAAACCAGGTAGGTGGTGATCCCGCCGTTGGCGAGACAGGTGGCCAGGTAGCCGCCGGCAATCAGCCAGAAGACCGGGCGGCGCATGGCCATCGCGCGGGTGTCACCGGGGACCACCGCGACTTTCGCCTCGGCGGACGGTTGCGCCCGGCGCTCCGCCAGCCAGAAATAGGCCACCGGGAAGCTGACGAGGGCCAGCGCCGCCATCGCCAGCGAACCATATCGCCAGCCGAAGTTGGTGATGACCGCCTGCAACAAGTAAGGCGTCACCATCGAGGTCAGGCCGATGCCCGCGGACGTAAGCCCCAGCGCCGTGCCGCGGCCGGCGTCGAACCAGCTGTTAACGGCCCGGGCATACGTAACGGCGGTGGTCCCGGTGCCCACACACCCCACGAAAACGCCGATGGCATACAACATCCATAGTCTCCCACCGGACAAGGCCATGGCCGCCAGGGCCGTGGCAAACAAGGGAATGGCCGTGAGCAGCACCCGCCGCACGCCCACCCGATCGGTCAAATGCCCGGTAAACACCACGGTCACCACGTAACCCATGTTGGCAAAGAAGGTCCATGACCCGACTTCCGCCAAGGACCAGCCGAATTCCCGGACCAGGGGGTCGATGAATACCCCGAAGGAATACATGGGCAGGCCACCGAAGCCCAGTCCCATCCCCAGCATCGCGGCTCCGACCACACGCCATGACTGGCGAAATTCACGGGCGGCTTCGGCTTTGCGGGATTCGGCGGGACGCATCAAGAACGGGGGCTAGGTGGCGAGGTTGTATTTAACCGAGACGACATATTGCACGTAAGGCTTTTCCTGGGACCATTCATGAAAAATGGTGCAGAACGAACCGTCGGGCAGCCGCACCGTGGAGGGATATCCGATATGATAATAAAGCTCCCCGACCTTGTCCGGGGTGGATTGTCCTCCGGTGCTGATCACAAACTCATTGCGGACGTCCCACGTCCGGCCGTCCTTGGACAGGCAGCCGCGTATGCCGTAGGGTTCGCGCCGGTAGCCATAGGTGCAAAGCACGGATCCGTCAGGCAGGGCGACCAGGTCCGCCGGGTAGCCCCAGATATTCGTAGGCTTGGGCGTGCTCCAGGACTCCCCGTCATCCTCCGAATACGCGGTCCACAGATGCTGGTGCCGGTTCCTGACGCCATGCATCGTGCGGATCATCGCCACCAGGGTGCCGTCGGCGCAACGGACCAGGGAGGTCTCATCGAAGGAGATGATCGTGGCCGGATCGTATGCGATCGTGGAGTAATACTCCCAATCCAATCCCCGGTTGTCGGAACGCAGGATGAAGGAGCGGCATCGCTCGTGCAGGTTGTCGACCTCCATCCAGGCCCGGGAAAACAGGTGCCCGTGGCAGGCCATGAGCAGGGTGCCGTCGGGCAGCTCCACCACCCCGTCGATCGGCTGGGCCCAGCGCATGGGGGCAATGTTCGCCCGGTAACCTTCCGACCAAGTCCGGCCGTTGTCGTCCGACACCACCAGTCCCACGCTGTCGGGGGTGCGGGTGGCGGCAGGACGGACCTGCGGACCATAGTCCGTGTAGATGCCCTGCTGGTTGACAAAGGCCCACTGGAAGAAATTGACGAGCAGCCGTCCGTCCCTGAGCTGGGTGATGGACGGGGTGTCGCTGCCGAAGTGATAGGTGCAAGGCCAGATCGTCCGGCGGTTTGCCGCATCCCAGGTCAGGCCGCCATCCCGGGACAGAATCATCGCAATGCTGTCAAAGTCGATATGCTCCCGCTTGCGGGTCTCATTGTAGATCACCGCCAGCTCCCCGGTTTGCAAAACGGTGGCTCCAACCTGGCAGACAAAGCGGTCGGGATCGTAATGAACCCGGGCGCGAACCACGTCCTTGAGCTGGGCTTTCATGATGGAATGGCGCCCGCAGCCGGCCGGGGGAAGAGCCCCCTCGCCTGCCGCGGGCACCCGTGATGCTTCAGAAGCTGTAGGCCGCGCTCAAACGGAAATTGCGCGGCTCGGAAGGCCAGACGTTGTTCCGGTTGACGGAGGTGAAGGCGAATACCCTGTCGAAGACGTTGTAGATATTGGCCTGGATGCGCCAGGCGCCGGTCTGGTAGGCCAGCATGAACTCGGTCAGGTCGTAGGAGGGCATCTTCAGCACGTCCGTCGTGTCGCCGGCGCGCTTGTTGGCGAACTCGTGGCCGGCACCCACGCTCAGTCCCTTCAGCACGCCGGGCCCGAATTCATAGGAGGCGAACAGCTTGTAGCTGACACCCTGGGAAACACCGCGCCGGCGCAGGCCCGCATCGGTTTTCGAGGAGATGTCGCCGATGCCGGCGATCACGGACAGGCCCTTCACGGGCGAGGCGGCGATGTCCAGCTCCCAGCCCTTGGTGTTCGCGTTGCCCTCGGAGACGAGGCGACCCGGGCCGCCCAGGGGATCACTGATGAAAATCACGGAATTCTCGAGGACCATGTCGAAATACGACAGGGTCGTGATCAAGCGGGAGTCGAAGAGCTCGGTCTTCAAGCCGACTTCCTGCATCGAACCGAGGAGATTCGGAAAACGCTCGTTGGTCAGGACGTCACGCAGGACGACGGGACTGAAAGTTTCCGAGTAATTATAAAACAGCGCCGCGCCTTTGACCGGCTTGCCCACGATGCCGTATTTATACGTCCACTGGCTGACGCTTTCGGTCACGCCGCCCAGGTTCAGGAAGATGTTCGTGTCGGTCTGCTGGCGCCAGTCGTAGCGCGCGCCACCCACGACGATCACCCGGTCATTGAGGATCGTCATGTTCTCCTGGAAGCCCCACGCGTAGGAGCTGGAGTTGGAGCGATTGTTCGCAATCACCGTCTTGTTCGTGGCGACCGAGAGGGGATCGCCGGAAACGTGTGTGATTTTCGTCAGCTCAATGTCCGGATAATCCCAGCGGTAGGTGACCTTGGCCCGGGAGTTCGAGCTCATCTCGAAATTGGTGAGCAGCTTGTGCTTGGTGGCGCCGAGCTCGAAGTCGCCCACGAGGTCGAACGTCACGAGGCGGTCGCGGTTGCGCTCCGGATCGTTCTGCCGGTTCCGGGTGCCGACAATGCGAGCCAGCTGCGGATTGCTGAAATCGTCCGTCGGCGTGGTGGCGTTGAGCCCTAGGCGACCGATCTGCACGCCTGCCGCATTCAGCATGTTGATGGACGCGAGGTTGTAGCTCACCTGATTCCACGCCATCGTGTTGAAGCGGCCGACCAGACGCATGTCCCAGGTCGCCTGCCCCGCCGTGACGCTGGTGGAGAGGCCGAACTCGGTGTTGCGATAGACGATGTCCCGGCCCCAGTCGCTCTCGCCCCAATGGGAGCGTTGGCCCATGAAGGTGGAGAAGTCCTGGTTGAAGTCGGTATACCAGTTCTTGGAATCCGAGGCGGTGTCGGAGTGCAGGTAGTTGTAGCGGGTCCAGATCTTGGTATTGGCCCCGAACCGATATTCCAGGTTGCCGGTGATGGTTTCCCGGTCGTAGGGCAGGCCGTTGGGCAGGTCGGCGTCCTGGTAGGCCGCGCTGACCCGGTAGAGGAAATTGCCCTGCTTGGTGATCGGGCCGGTGCTGTCGGCGTCGACGCGCTTGAAGTTCCAGCTGCCGGTGGTGAGTTTGACGCTCTGTTGCGATTCCGGCAGGGGCTTCTTGCTGACGAAGTTCAGGATGCCGCCCATGGTGTGCGCCCCATACAGGATGCCCGCCGGGCCCTTGATCACCTCCATGCGCTCCACGCCGGACAAGTCGGTGGCGCCGCCGCCGGTGGTCGGCACAATGCTGGTCTCGGGCAATCCGTCCCGGTGGTTGACGCCGATGATGTTGTAACCGCGGATCGTGAACTGGCCGCCGTATTTGGCGGTGGCGGTGTTGACACCGGAGACATACTTCGCCGCATCACTGGGCTCCTGCGGGTTGATATCCTGCATGAGCCGGGGCGTGATGGTGACCAAGCTGGCCGCGAGATCCTGGATCGGAACGTTGATGCGCGACCCGGTGGTGGACCGCGTGGCGCCGTAGCCGCGGTCCGATGCCGCCTGGACTTCGAACGTCGGGAGGCGCAACAGGTCGCCCGGCGCGGGCTCGGTGGCGGGAGTGGCTGGGGTGGCCTGCTGGGCCGGCGCATGGCCGGCGAGGCCACACGCGAATAGGACGATCAGGATATGCCTTGGGGTGATCATGAGCTTCGGGGTGTTTGAGGTGAGGGTTCCGACTACCGCCGACAAGGGCGGTCGACCGGCAAGTTATAAGATATCGTCGCGACTGACGTAAGGCGTGCTGTGCGCATTGTTGTGTTGTGATCGCTCACTGCAGGCGGGGTCCGCCCCGGCCCGCGGGTTCGCGCGGGCCGGCAATCTCCTCCTCCACGTGGTTGGTCAGGGCCCCGATGCCTTCGATCGAGATGGTGACCACGTCGCCGGCCTGAAGCCAGCGGGGAGGCCGCGCGGCCATCCCCACGCCATGGGGTGTCCCGGTCAGGATGACCGTGCCCGGGACCAGCGTCGTGCTGCCGCTGAGGAATTCAATGATCGCGGGAATGTCGAAAATCATGTCGCCCGTGCGCCAGTCCTGCACCTTGGCCCCATTGAGGGTCGTGGAGATCGCCAGGCGGTGGGGATCCGGCAGTTCATCGGTGGTGACCAGGCACGGCCCGAGGGGGCAGAAGGTCTCGAAGAACTTGCCCCGGCACCACTGGCCG
>JAYRXZ010000063.1:0-17256 GCA_041917235.1 Lacunisphaera sp.
CGCCGCTGCGGCATCATGCGCACCTTGTGCCGAGCCTTGTCACGACCTACGATCTTATCGCCCGCTCCGCGAGCCTGACCGGGCAGCTGCGGCCTGACCACGTGCTCTGTCTGCACGACTGGCCGACGAGCAAAGCCCTGCGCCAGTGGCTGCAGGCGGGGGATGTCGCCGTTACCCTGGTGAGTTCGCACGTGCAGAACCCGGACGCCCTCCACAACCGGACCAGCCTGGTGCGCTGTCACGTCGAGACGCTGAACGGCGCCATCACCGCCGGCGCCAAGCCGCGTGGGTGGCTGGCGTCGTGGCTTGACGCGGAGCGCAAGCTGGGACGCCGGCTCGCCCGTGCAGTGGCGGCGACCGAGGGCCGGTTCGAGGGCCGGGCGTGCGCCTTGTTGCCGGGGTTGCTGCCGAAGGGCACGCCGGTGTTCGTGGCGAACAGCATGCCGGTGCGTGACCTCGAGTATTTCTGCCCGGCGAACCGCCGCGGCCTGGCGGTGCACTGCAACCGCGGCGCCAACGGCATCGACGGCACGCTGTCGACGGCACTGGGCGTCGCCCACCGCAACCGGCCGGCGGTGCTGCTGACCGGCGACCTGGCGCTGCTGCACGACACGAACGGGTTTCTGTCCGTCCCCAGGTTCAAGGGCAGCCTGACCATCGTGCTCGTCAACAACGACGGCGGCGGCATCTTCGGGCATTTGCCGGTGGCGCAATTCGAACCGCCGTTCGAGGAGTTCTTTGCCACGCCGCAACAGACGGATTTCCGGCAGCTGGCCGCGGCTTATGGCTGCAGCCACGTGCTGGTGAGGGACTGGAAACATTTCGCCCAACTGCTCGGCAAGCTGCCGGCGCGCGGAGTGCGCGTGCTGGAGCTGCGGACGGACCGGAAGCGCGATGCGGCGACGCGGAAGGAAATGTTCGCGCGGGTGAGCGGGTAGGGCGGATTATCCCTCATCCGCCGTCTCGGCGCGTTAAGGATACCGCGCCCTACCTGCAGTCACAACGGCAGGTGGACGGAGAAGACCGTGCCAGCGCGCGTGCTCTTGAAGTCGATCACGCCATGGTGTGCCTCGACGACCGCCTTGGCGATCGCCAGCCCGAGTCCGGTGCCGTTGACCTTGCCCTGGCTCACGAATGGCTCGAAGAGCGTGGAGCGGATCTCGCGCGGGACGCCCGGGCCGTTGTCGGTGACGGTGATGAGACACTGGTTCTTCAGGCGCCGCGCCGCGACGGTGATGCGGCCGCCGGGCCGCTTGGCGATGGCCTCGGAGGCGTTGGTGACCAGGTTCTGCAGCACGCGCAGGGCGCGCTCGTGGTCGAGCGGCAGCTCGAGGGCGGTGGGCTTGATCTGCAATTTCACGCCGGCCCGGCCGAGGGGCACGACATTGTTCTCCCGCAGTTGGTCGAAAAGCTCCCTCAGCGGCGTGACCTTGATCCGCAGGCGCGTTTCGCCGCGGGCGAAGTCCAGCACCTCCTCGACCATGCCGCCGAGCCGGCTGACCTGCCGGAGGATCATGGCGCAGAGTTCCTGCGTCTCCGGCTTGGGGTCGCGCTTCGCCAGCAGCTCGGTCGCCAGCTTGATCGTGGAGAAGGGGCCGCGGAAATCGTGCACCATGCTGTTGGCCATCTCGCCGATGAGCGTGATCTTCTCCTTGCGGACGACCTCGGTGACATAGCGCTCGTTGGTGGCGCGCAGGTTCTCGCTGACGTGACTGAAGAGCCGGAGCACCGTATGCCACGAGGATTCGGAGAGCAGCCGCAGGAACGCCTGCTGGGAGATGCGGCCCAGCTGGACGGGGCCGTCGGCGATGGCGGTGGTGCTGCGATTGGAACCGTCCAGCACGCCGAGTTCGCCGAAGTAGTCGTCGGGTCCCTTGTAAGCCAGGACCTGCGGGGCGCCACCGGGAGATTTCTTGGTCAAGGCCACCCGGCCCGTGAACACGAGGTAGATGCAGTTCGAGACGCTGTCCTCCTCGAAGATCACCGCCTCGTGCGGGAAGCGGACCAAACGCACCTGCTTCGCCAGCTTCGCGCCCTGTGCGGCGGGAAAGTGGCTGATGAAACGGTGCGACCTGACGTCCGAGACCATGAACCGCAGCAAGGCAGTCCGTGACGCGGCGTGCAAGCCGCTAGAGCTGGATCGGCAGGCCGACCTCGATGATCTGCATCGGCGGCAGGCGGTAATAGTCGCGCACCGGCCGGGCATTGCGGCTCAGGAGCGAATAGAGGCGCTTCTGCCAGTGCCACATCCGGGTGTCGCCGCCGGTGATCACCATCTCCCGGTTGAAGTAGTAGGTGGCCTCGTTGAGCTTCACCGGCACGCCGGCCGCGCGGACCTGTTCCATGAGGTGCTCGACGTCGGGCGACTCCATGTAGCCGTAGCGGGCGATGGCCCGCCACACGCCGTTGCCGGAGCCGATCTCGCGCACCGCGAGGCGCTCTTCCGCCGGGACGGTGGGCACCTCGTCGGTCACGACGCTGAGCAGGACGACGGTGTCATGCAGGACCTTGTTGGCCTTGACGTGATGGAGGAGCACCAGGGGCGTGCCGGTCGGGTTGCCGGCCATGAAGACCGCGGTGCCGCGCACGCGCACGATGCGGTCGGAGCCGGCGATATTGCACAGCTCCTCCTCGGTGATCTCGTTGGCGTAGATGCGGCGGAAGATCTCGTCCTTGCCCTTCTTCCACGTGTGCATGACGGCAATGACGCCGGCGGCGATCACGACCGGGAACCAGCCGCCGTCGGCGAACTTGTGGATGTTCGAGGCGAAGAGCGGGATGTCCACCAGCAGGAACAGGCCGCAGAGGAGGGCGGCGGCCCAGGGCGACCAGCGCCAGTGCTTCCGCAGGACGGTGAAGAAGGCGAGGGAGGTGACCACCATGGTGCCCGTCACCGCGATGCCGTAGGCGGCCACCAGCTTCTCGCTCGAGCCGAAGGAGAGCACCACGTAGATCGACCCGGCGGCCAGCAGGCCGTTGACCAGCGGCAGGTAGATCTGGCCGGACTGGTCGGGGTTCGTGTATGTGATCTTGAGGCGCGGGAAGAAGCCGAGCTGGATCGCCTGGCGCGTGATGGAGAAGGTGCCGGTGATCATCGCCTGGCTGGCAATGATGGCGGCCACGATGGACAGCAGTGTCAGCGCGAGCCGGGGCATGCCCTCCGGAACCATGGCGAAGAAGGTGTGAGTCGGGTCGTCGGGATTCGCCAGCACCCGCGCGCCCTGGCCGAAGTAGTTCAGGATGAGTCCGGGCCAGGCGAAGAAATACCATGCGCGGGCGATGTGCTTGCGGCCGAAGTGCCCCATGTCGGCGTAGAGCGCCTCGGCGCCCGTGATGGCCAGCACGACGGAGCCGAGCAGCGCGGCGGCCTGACTCGGGTGATCCGTGAGCAGCCGGAGGCCGAGGAGGGGGTTGAGGGCCGCGACGACCTGCGGGGCGTTCCGGATGTGCCAGATGCCAAGTGCGCCCAGGACAAAGAACCACACCAGCATCGCCGGCCCGAAGATGCGGCCGATGGTCTTGGTGCCGCGGGACTGGAAGAGAAAGAGCCCGGCCAGGATCAGGGCGGAGATGAAAGGCACCTTCTTGGCGAAGCTGGGATCGAAGGTGTTCAGGCCTTCCACCGCGCCGAGCACCGAGATTGCCGGCGTGATGATGCCGTCGCCATAGAGCAGGGCCGCGCCGAGCAGGATGAGCAGGGTCAGCACGCCGATGCCCTGCATGGACTTGGCCCGATCGCCATGGCTCAGGGCCAGCAGCGCGAAGATGCCGCCTTCGCCGCGATTGTCCGCCCGCGTGACAAACCAGAGGTATTTGCCCACGACGACCAGCAGCATGGCCCAGAAGACCAATGAAAGGGCGCCCAGCACGCCGGTGGCGCGCTCGACGGGCGGCAGATAGTTCAGGCATTCGCGCAAGGCATACAGCGGGCTGGTGCCGATGTCGCCGAACACCACGCCGAGCGCGCCGAGGGTGAGGCCGGCGCCCGCCGTGGCTTTTGCTGCTGTGCCCGTGGCTTGCATGAAGTGGAGGAATGTTGGGGCGGGGGGGCCGGCGAGCCAGCAGTTTTAGGATCGGCCCGGAAAATGCCTTGACCCGCCTTCGCCAAGTCGATGGCTGGCAAGCCTCTTTGCCGGGGACTGGCCGGTGAAAATAATTGCCGCCCAAGGCTTTTAGCACAGTCTCGCGGCATGTCCATCGCCTGGAAAACCGCCAAGAAATACGACGATATCCTTTATCACAAGGCCGCCGGCATGGCCCGGATCACGATCAACCGGCCGGACAAGCGCAACGCCTTCCGGCCGCAGACGGTGGCTGAGATGCATGAGGCCCTGCTGGACGCCCGCGAGGACCAGACCATCGGCGTCGTCTTCCTGACCGGCGCCGGGCCCGCGAAGGACGGCAAATACGCCTTCTGCGCCGGTGGCGACCAGTCGGTGCGCGGCCATGGTGGCTACATCGACGGCCAGGGGGTGCCGCGGCTCAATGTGCTGGAGGTGCAGAAACTCATCCGCTCGATGCCCAAGGTCGTCATCGCGCTCGTGGCCGGCTACGCCATCGGCGGCGGCCATGTGCTGCATGTCATGTGCGACCTCACCATCGCGGCCGATAATGCGATCTTCGGGCAGGTCGGCCCCAAGATGGGCAGCTTCGACGGCGGCTTCGGTTCCAGCTACCTCGCCCGCATGGTTGGCCAGAAGAAGGCGCGCGAGATCTGGTTTCTCTGCCGCCAATACAACGCCACCGAGGCGCTAGAAATGGGCCTGGTGAACAGGGTCGTGCCGGTGAAGGACCTCGAGGCCGAGGGTGTCGCGTGGGCGCAGGAAATCTTGCAGCGCAGCCCGCTGGCCATCCGGTGCCTGAAGGCGGCCTTCAACGCCGAGCTCGACGGGCAGAGCGGCATCCAGGAACTCGCCGGCAACGCCACCATGCTCTATTACATGACCGAGGAGGCGAAGGAGTTCATGACCGCGCAGAAGGAAAAGCGGAAGCCGAAGGCGGAGAAGTTCCCCTGGCTGCCGTGAGCGAGGTCCGGTCGCACCCGGCCTTCGCGCAGACCGACCACCGGCCCTGGCCCGTGCCGGACAGCCCTTGGTCCTGGCAACAGGCATGGTGCGATTTGCTGTTCGTTCATTTCGAGGTGGAGCCGGCGGCGATAGCCGCGCTGCTCCCGCGGGGGCTGCAACCCGATCTGCACGACGGCAAGGCCTGGATCGGCATCGTGCCGTTCCGCATGGAAGGGGTGACCAAGCGTGGTTGGCCAGCCCCGGGCTGGCTCTGTGACTTTGCCGAGATCAATGTGCGAACCTACGTTAGCCATCACGGCAAACCCGGTGTTTGTTTTCTGAGCCTCGACGTGGTCAATCCGCTGGTGGCCGCATTTGCGCGGACCTTCTTTCATTTACCCTACGAGCGCGCGCGGATCCGGTTGGCAAGTATACCGGATGGATTGCACTACGCCGTGCAACGCGGCGGGCGGCGGTTTGAGGCAGTGTATGCGGGCGGCGAGCCGGCGCCGGCCGCGCCCGGCAGCTTTGCGGAATGGGCAACGGAGCGCTACTGCCTCTACACGGCATCACGCGGTGGCCGCATCCTGCGCGCCGAGGTGCAGCATCCCAAGTGGCCGTTGCAGAAGGCGGAAATGAACCTCCTGATCAACACGATGTCGCCCATTGCCCTCGGGCCGCAGCACCCTGAGGTTTATTTCTCACGCCGCGTCGACGTGGTGATCTGGCCGCTGGCGCCGGTGGGCTGATTCAGCTGCTGGTCTTGAGGTCGGTATTAGTCGCCCAGACGACGAGCCAGCCGCTGTCCTTGTCAACGTAGACCATGGTGGACGCGTTGGCATCGCCGGCCTCGACAAAGTCGGCGCGAGCGATCTCGGTGGTGGCCGGGGCCGGGGGGGTAAGGCTCGTGGCCGGGGGGACCGGAGACCGGGTAACGAAGAAGGCGAAGGCCAGCGCGGCCGCGGCGGTGAAGGGGGCGCTGAACCAGATGACCGGGGCAAGCGGGTGCCGTCTTGCGGGCTTGGCGCCCTCGCCGTGGAGTTGGGCTCGGATCGTGCGCCATTCCTTGTCCGCATCGGGCACCGCGACATTGGCGGCGTCGGTCTTCAGGAAGGTGACGGCCTCGCCGTAGATGGCGCGCGCCTGGCGGCAGGCAGGGCAGCCGGCGACATGCACCGCGAGCTCGGCGTGCTGCTTGGGAGTCAGCACGCCGTCCCGTTCGGCCAGGAGCAGGGGCTCGATGTCGCGGCAGTTCATGGCGTCAATCGTCCGTTTGTTCAGCGGCCCCGGCCGTAGTCGCGGCGCCGGTCATCGCGGTCATAGCGATCATGCCGGTCATAACGGTCATTCCGGTCGTAGGACACCCAGACGCGGTCGGTGCGGAAGGTGTAGTGGCCGCTGATGTAGCGCTTGGTGGAGTGACCGTGGCGGCTGCGCTCGATGACCCAGCAGCCGGGCACCCAGACCTTCACGCTGACTTCCTTCCAGTAGCCGTCGTCGCAGTCGTCGCGGTCGCGGCGGCCGTTGACGATGACGGTCGTGCTGCGGTGCGGATAGTCGGACGAGTGGCGGCTTTCGTTGATGGCGGAGCCGATGATGAGCCCGCCGATGAGGCCGCCCACAATCGCCAGCTCCTTGTCGCCGGCCTTGGCAGGCTTCGGCGCGAGGGAGAGGGCGGTGACGGCGATGAGAGCGAGAGCGGTGATTTTGTTTTTCATATGTCCTCCTGGGTTGCGGTTCACTCCTTGGGACGCGGCGCGCTTCGACTTTATTCAATTAATTCGGATTATCTTAACTCCTTGCAGGTTGGGTGCTTGCGCGCAAGCGCACCACATAACGCGGTCAACGCCCCACCAGTATCACCGCGTAAACCTCGCCCTTGTTGCCCGTCGAGGGTCCGCCAAGCACGGCGGGCACACCGGGCCGGAGCACGAGGCCGGTGTTCATCAGGGTGCGGCCGCCGGCCGACCAGCGGACTTTGACGTGGATGGACTTGCCGTCCGATTTTTCGGTGGAGACCTCGAGTTCGTGGCCGTCGCCGAGTGACAGGCTGCCCTGGGCGGGCACCTCGAGACTGGTGCTGTCGTCGCCGAGAAAGCGGTAGCTCTCGAAGCGCAGGATGCGGCGCAGGGTGGGCTCGTATTGGGCGAGGCGGCGGTCGGTCTCGCCGCTTTCGTTGGAGGCGGAGATGAGGATGCCGCGGATGTTGGCGCTGTCGGCCCGGGCGGCCGCGCCCAGGCCCGCGAGCGCGGCGAGCAGAAAGATGAGGCGGATGGTCTTCATGGTTTGGCTCCTAGTTTTTGCGCCAGCAGGCGGCGCGCGTGATAAAGGCGGGACATGACGGTGCCGGTCGGGATGGCGGTGGCTTGGGCGATCTCCTCGTAAGAAAGCCCCTCGACCTCGCGCAAGGCAAGCACGGCGCGCAGCTTCGGCGGCAGGGCGGCGATGGCGGCCTGCAGGGCGGCCTTGCGCTCGCGGCCCTCGGCCTGACGGCCGGCGTCGTCGGTCGTGGCCGGCTCGGGGGAGGATTCCACCGAGTCGTCGCCGGTATCGAAGGGGAGGAAGCGGTCGAACCAGCGGCGGCGCTTGCGCAGGTGGTCGAGGGAGCGCCGGGTGGCGATGGGATGCAGCCACGTGGCAAACCGGGCGTCACCGCGGAATTTCGGCAACTCGCGCCAGACGGTGAGCCAGACTTCCTGGCAGACGTCGCGCGCGTCCGCCTCGTGGCGGACGATCGCATAGACCAGCCGGAAGGTCCGCTCGTAATGGCTGCGCATGATCACGCCGAAGGCCGTCTCGTCGCCGGCCTGGGCGCGCCGCAGCAAGTCGGGATCGGGCTCGGGATGGGGCGGCTGGGTGTTGGGCACGGGGGCGGAGAGACAGCGCAATCCTCAGGACGGTTCCGTGCCGGGACGAATGATGCTGGCCTCGAACGGCAGGTCCACATGCAGGAGGCTGCGGTTCAGGGCGGCGGGATCGGGCGGTCGCTGACAGAAGCCGTAGGCCTCGCCGAGGGCGATGTGGCTGGAGGCGTTTTCGTCGAGCAGCGGGTGATAGAACAGCCGGTCGGCCCGGCCGAGCGAGGTCTGCTCCGGGACAATGGCCACCTCACCGAGCCGCCCGGCGCCCTCGTCGGTGTCGAGCAGGCGGGCCAGCAGGTCGGCGCCGCGCCGGGCCGAGGCGGCCACCAGGGCACCGCGCTTGAACTCGAGCTCGATGCCCTCGATGACGGCGCCGCTGTAACTGATCGGGCGCGAGACCCGCACGGTGCCCTCGGCCGAGTCGCGGTGCGGAGCCGTGAAGATTTCCTCCGTGGGCAGGTTGGCCACGAAGGGCAGGCCGGACTTGGTGGCCAGCTGTGCGGTGCACCAGACATGTCCCGGGGGCAGCGTGACGGTCAGGTCCGTGCCTTCGCCTTTGTAGCGCAGGGTGCGGAGCCGCTGCATGTTCAGGCTGGCGCATTCCCGCTGCAGCAGGCGCAGGTGGAGCTTCCACGCGGCAACCGGGGAGGGCTCGTTGACGCGGGTGGCCGTGAACACGTCCTGCCAGAGTGCCGCGAGGCGTTGCTCCGAGGGCAGCTCGGGATAGGCGGCGTGGGCCCAGGCGGGGATCGGGGCGGGGGCGGCCGTCCAGTTGGTGGCGCCCTGCACCAGCTGCTGGGCGACCGGACCGAAGTGTTCCCAGCCGATGCGGCGCAGCTCGGCCACGCGTTCCGCCGGCACGCCGTCAAGCAGGCGCGGCTGGCTGCCTTGCAGGAAGAGCAGGGCGTCGCCGCGGCGGACGCCGTCGGCCAGGCGCCTCGCGTTGCCGGCGGCGAGCTGGCTGAAGCCGCGCCAGTCGGCCTTCTCGGCGAATTCGCGCAGGCGCGGTCCGTCACCCCAGACGACCTCGACGTCGGTGGCGGCCGCCTTGATGACGGCCTCGACGATGACCTCGGCGCTCCGGGCCACGCCCTGCAGTTCGTAGGGCTCGGCGATGAGCAGGCGCTGGCCGGGCTGCAGGTTCAGGCCGACGCGCACGATGACCTCGGCGAAGGCGTGAAGTCGCGAGTCGAAGTCTGACAGCATGCGGGAAGTCAGGCAGAAAACGCGCAGGCGCGAAAGGCGGAATCGCGGGTCAGGCCAGCCGGAAATGCGCGGCAATGCGCCCGGCCGCTTCGGCCGGCGCGAGCTTGCCGGAATCGATCCGCAGGTCGGTGCGCGGGATGAGCGGTGTGGCGAAGACGCCGCTGTCCCGCAACTGCCGGTAGAGCGCGACGTCTGTCAGCTTCTTGAACTGCTGCCGCTGCTGGGAGGCGATGCGGCTTTCGATTGTTGTCTCGTCCGCGGTGATCTCAACGGAGATGAATTTCACCCCACGGCGGACGGGCTCGGCGAACAGCCAGTCGATGAAAGCCTGTGGAACCGTGTTCTCGGGATTGAAGGTGAAGATGATGTTCGCCCGGCCCGAACCCGGAAATTGGGTGAAGAACTCGCGCCAGCGGTGGTCGCGCTCCGAGATAAAGCCCGGCGTGCCGAAGGCGTGCACCTTCAGCACCTCGTCCACGATAAGGTGGTTGTGGTAGAGCTCGAAGCCGGTGAGGGCGGCGAGCTCCTTCGCCACCGTGTATTTGCCGGCGGCCGCGGGGCCGTGGAGGAAGAGCAGGTGCATGCGGGATTGGCCGCAAAAAGGCGCAAATGACGCAAAAAGGGGAGATTGAAATGGAGGCGGGGCCATCAGCCCGGCGGATTATCAATGGCCATTTGTGTAGGTTGCGCGCTGGCGCGCAAAGCGGCGTGCGGCATGCACCTACAGGGAATAAAAAACGCCGCCCGTTGCGGGGCGGCGTTGAATTCAAGGCGGGAAGCGCGGCTTACTTGCCGAGGCTCTTGCGCAGGTCGTCGAGCTGGCCGGCGCTGCCGAGCAGCTGGTTGCGGCTGGCGATGAACTTCGCGTATTCCTCGATGAACACCTTGCCCGGCGGGCGGAAGTCGAACTCCTTGGGGTTGTCGCGGAAGAACTCGCGGTGCACGCGGGTCCAGACCAGGCGGCCGTCGGTGTCGATATTGATCTTGGTGACGCCAAGCTTGGCGGCGGGGAGGTATTCGTTGACGTCGACGCCCATCGAGCCGGCGATCTGGCCGCCGGCGGCGTTGATGCGGGCGACCTCGTCCTGCGGAACGGAGGACGAGCCGTGCATGACCAGCGGGAAGCCGGGCAGGCGGGCCTTGATCTTCTCGAGGACGTCGAAGTGGAGGGACTGCTTGCCCTTGAACTTGAAGGCGCCGTGCGAGGTGCCGATGGCGCACGCGAGGGAGTCGCAGCCGGTCTTGGCGACAAAATCCTTGGCCTCGTCGGGGTTGGTCAGCATGGCATGGCCTTCCTCGACCTTGATGTCCTCCTCGACGCCGCCGAGCATGCCGAGCTCGGCCTCGACGGAGATGCCCTTCTTGTGGGCCGCGTCGACGACGCGCTTGGTGATGGCGACGTTCTTCTCGAACGGGTCGTGCGAGGCGTCGATCATCACGGAGCTGAAGAAGCCGGAATTGATGCAGTCGTAGCAGGTCTCCTCGTCGCCGTGGTCGAGGTGCACCGCGAAGATGGCCTCCGGGAAGATGTCGGAGGCGGCGCGGATGATGGCCTCGAGCATGCGCTTGTCGGTGTATTTGCGCGCGCCCTTGGAAATCTGGATGATGAAGGGGGCCTTGGAGGCGATGGCACCCTTGAACAGGCCCATGGCCTGCTCGGCGTTATTGATATTGTAGGCGCCGACGGCGTATTTCCCGTAAGCGTGTTTGAAGAGCTGGGCGGTCGTGACGATCATGGCAGTGAAAATTCAATTCCCCGCCCGAGACTGCCACAAGCCTATTCCCCGGTCTATTCGTGTCAAAAACCGTGCATGGATTGGCCTGCCGGGGTGGAATCTCCCGCACACCGTGGAGGGCCGGCCTCCCGGCCGGCCGCGGTCGGTCAGGAGACCGACCCTCCAGCAATCACCGCGGCGGGAATTCAAAGTCCGCCTTGTCCTGCTTTTGCGACATGACGAGGTAGGCGCTGAACTTGTTGCCGCGCTTGGAGACGAAGCCCTCGATCAGGTCGCTGCGGCCGTCGGTCAGGAGCTTTTGCACCTGCTCGGCGGGCAGCTCGATCTCGCAGAGCTTCTTGGAAAGCTTGAAGACCTGTCGGTTGTCCTGGTCCGGCTTGCGGACGTAGTAGGAGTCGCCGAGCTCGACGAGCTGGCCGCCCGGGTGGATCTTGCTCTCGCCGATCACGGTGGCCTTGGACAGGTCGGCCTTGGCCTTCGGCTTGCGGACGATCGGGTTGCCATCCTTGTCGAGCTTGGCGGCGCGCGGCGGGAATTCCCAGGAGAACTTGCCGCCGTCCCGCTTCAGGAACGCGCTGAACGGGCGGCCCTTCTTGGAGATGAAATTTTCGATGAGGTCCGTCTTGCCCTCGCCAATGAGCTTGATGGCCTGCTCGGGCGGGATCGGCTTCTGGCACATGATGCGGCCGACGCGGAAGGTCTGCTCCCAGGTGCCGTCGGGCTTTTTCTCGCGGACAATGTAGCTGCTGCCGCTCTCGCAGATCTCGGCGCCGGTCTTCGGGTCGGTCCAGAAGGGCGTGAGCGTGGCGATGTCCACCTTGTCGCCGAAGTCGAAGGCGGTCTTCCACTTCTTGGTGGTGACGTTCTCCTTGGTCGCCTTGTCCTTCTTCGTTTCCTCGACTTCCTCGAGCTTGAGCACGGCGGAGAAGCGGTTGCGGGTCTTGTTGGAGATGAAACCGTCGAGCGGGCCGACCTGCTTGGTCTCGACGAGCTGCTTCACCTCGGCCTCCTCCATGCGGCGGCCGCCGACGATCTTATAGACCATCAGCTCGCCGTCCTGGGACTTGTAGCCGCGGAGGGTTTCCTTCATCGGCTTGCCGTCGGTCGGGGAGATGATGTCGGTGGTGCGGGCGACGGAGTCATCCTCCTCGAAACCCTTCACGCGCTCCACGATGGCCTTCGTCTCCTTGACGATCTCCGCCATGAACTTCTCGCGGGAGAACTTGCCGTGCTCCATCTCGCGGAGGTGGAATTCCCACTCGCCGGTCATGGCGGGGCGGGTGAGGTTGTCGATCTTGACCGCGCCGAGGAACTGGAAGAGCTGCTCGGCCTTGGTGGTGGGCACGAGCTCGCGCTGCGCGCGGTCGATGTATTTCTGGTTGATCAGGCCCTCGATGGTGTCGGCGCGCGTGGCGGGTGTGCCCAGGCCGCGCTCCTTCATGGCCTCGGCGAGCTCCTCGTCGTCGACGAGCTTGCCGGCGCCTTCCATGGCGGAGAGGAGCGTGGACTCGGTGTAGCGCGGCGGCGGGCGGGTGCTTTCCTCGTGCAGTTTGGCCTCGAGCGTCTTCGCCTTGGCCTTGTCCTCGGGGGAGAGGGCGGGCAGCGCCTTCGAGTCCGGCGAGTCGTCGTCCACCGTGTTCTTGCCGTAAACCGCGAGCCAGCCGGGGGCGGTCAGCACCTTGCCCTCGGTCTTGAAGGCGTGGCCGGCGACCGTGCTGATGCGGGTGGTGATGTCGAACTCGGCGACCGGATGGAACGTGGCGACGAAGCGCCGGGCGATCATGTCGAACAGCTTGGCCTCGGCCTCGTCGAGGTGTTTGGCCTCATGCTGGGTCGGGATGATGGCGAAGTGGTCGGAGACCTGGGCGTTGTTGAAGATGCGCTTGTTCGGCTGGACCCAGCCGGACTCGAGGACGCGCTCCGCGTGCTGCTTGAGGTCGCCGTGCAGGTTGCCGAGGGTCTGGCGGACGAGCGGGATGTAATCCTCCGGCAGGGCGCGCGAGTCCGTGCGGGGGTAGGTGATCATCTTGTGGCGCTCGTAGAGGGCCTGGGCGATCTGGAGCGTGCGTTTGGCCGGGAAGCCGAAGCGGCTGTTCGCCTCGCGCTGCAGGGTCGTCAGGTCGTAGAGGCGCGGCGGGGCGGAGGTGCTGGCCTTCTTTTCCTCGGTGACGGAGGCGACCGGCTGGCCCGAGCAGGCGGCGAGGATGGCCTCGGCCTTGGCCTTGTCCCAGACGCGGTCGATGCGGTCGTGCTCGTCGTCGCTCTTCTTGTAATCCGGGCGCTGGTAGTTGCCCTCGTATTCGCCCTTGGCGACTCCGAACCTGGCCGTCAGGCGCCAGTAGCCGCGGGGCTTGAAATTGCGGATCTCCAGCTCGCGGTTGTAGACGATGGCGAGGGTGGGGGTTTGGACGCGGCCGACGGAGGCGACGTTGCCCGCGCGGGAGCCGAACATGCGCTTGGTCAGGGCGCGGGTGCCGTTGATGCCGATGAGCCAGTCGCTCTCGCTGCGGCAGCGGGCGGCATCGGCCAGGCCCTGCATCTGCTCGGCGCTGCGGAGGTGCTTGAAGGCCTCGGTGATGCCCTCGTTGGTCATGGAGGACATCCACAGGCGCTTGAAGGGCTTTTTGCACTTCGTGAGCTGGTATATATAAGTGAAGATCAGCTCGCCCTCGCGGCCGGCGTCGCAGGCGTTGATGACGCTGGTGACGTCCTTGCGGGCGAGGAGCTTCTTGAGCTGGCCGAAGCGGTCCTTGCCCTCGGGCAGGGGCTGGAGCTGGAACTCGTCGGGGATGATCGGGAGCGTCTCCAGGCGCCAGAAGCCGTATTTCTTCTTGTCGATGTCCTCGGGCATCTGGAGTCCCACCAGGTGGCCGACGGCCGACGAGATGACGTATTCGTCATTCTCGTAGTGGTCGGTTTTCTTGGGGATTTTGCCGAGCGCGCGCGCCAGATCGGCGGCAACGGAGGGCTTCTCGGCAATGATGAGACACTTCATGCGGGGGACGAGCCGTTAGCCGCCGCCCGGAGAATTTCAAGCAATACTTTTTTCAGGTGGTCTTTCGGCGCGCTGAAAACGCGACGACTTTTGAGGTGGAACCTGGCCTCCGGACAGGTTGGTTTGCGTGCGCTCTGAAAGCCCGGCCAGAGGCCGGGCTCCACCTTCAAAAGATCATTTCACGCCTAGTTCCGCGAGCGCCGCATCGAGCGCCTTGATCAGCACCGCGATGGTCTCGTCGGTTTCGTCGCCCATGTTCGAGATGCGGAACGCCTTGCCCTTGAGCTTGCCATAGCCGCCGTCGATCACGAGGCCGTGCTTGGACTTCAGAATCTTGTTCAGCGCGGGGAGGTCGACGTTGAGGGTGTTGGCGAAGCAGTTGAGCGTCACCGAGCCATAACCCTCCTTCGGGAACAGTTTGAAGCCCTTGGCGAAGGCCCAGTCGCGCACCGTCTGGTTCAGGCGGGCGTGGCGGGCGTAGCGGTTCTCCAGTCCCTCGGCGGCGAAGTCCTCGAGCTTGGACTTCAGCGCGTAGATCAGCGGGATGACCGGCGTGCTGGGCGTCATGCCGCCCTCGTGGTTTTTCTGGAACTCGAGGAAATCGAAATAGTAGCCGCGGCCGGTGACCGTGGCGGCCTTGTCGAGGGCGCGCTTCGAGACGGAGAACATCGCGAGGCCCGGCGGCATGGCGAAGGCCTTTTGCGAGCCGGTGATCATGACGTCGATGCCGAGCTCGTCCTTCCTGATCGGCAGCGCACTGCAGGAGCTGATGGTGTCGACGATGCTGGTGACATCCGGGAAGTCGCGGAGGACGGCCATGAGCGCGGGCAGGTCGCTCATGCAGCCGCAGGAGGTCTCATTGTGGATGAGGGTGACGGCGTCGTATTCGCCGGTGGCCAGCGCGGCGCGCAGCGCGACCGGGTCGACGGGCTGGCCCCATTCGGCCTTGAGTGCGCCGGCGGCCAGGCCGCAGCGCTGGGCGACGTCGAGCCACTTGTCGGAAAAGGCGCCGTTCATGCAGCAGAGAACCTTTTTCTTCACGACGTTCCGGAGGGAACCCTCCATCACGCCCCAGGCGCTGCTCGTGCTGAGGTAGACCGGGTCCTTGGTGTGGAAGACGGCCTGGAGCTGCGGCGTGATCGACTGGTAGAGCGCCACGAAATCCGTGCTGCGGTGGCCGATCATGGGCTGCGCCATGGCGCGCAGGGTTTTCTCGGAGACGGCGATCGGGCCGGGGATGAAAAGTTTGTAGCTCATGGCGGTGGGATGAAGCCGGTGTTGCATGTGGCAAAACCAATGGCTAGCAATGACTCACAACCGCCACCTCCGTAGCGTCAAAGCCAATTTGCTCATGCCCAACCGCTGGTTCCGTCATAAAGCCGATGAATTCGAGCAGTTCGCGATCGATGTCATCATGGGGCGGCGCGAGGGGACGCTGGCGGCGCTGTTCGGGGCGTTCCTGCAGCTGTGCTCGTATCTCTTCAGCGGCATTGTGCAGCTGCGGCTCTGGCTCTACCGCCACCGCATCCTGCGCGACCAGCCGCTCGGCTGCCTGGTGGTGGTGGTCGGCAACCTGACGGTCGGCGGCACGGGCAAGACGCCGGTCGTCGAGATGTTCGCCAAGGCCCTGCGCGACCGCGGCCGCAAGGTCGCCATCCTCTCGCGCGGCTACAAGAGCAAGGCCCCGCCGCTGTGGCAGAAGTGGTGGTTCTGGCTCAACCACACGGAGGAGCCGCCGCCGCGCATCGTGAGCGACGGCCAGCAGGTGCTGCTCGACTCCGAGGTGGCCGGCGACGAGCCGTTCATGCTCGCGCGCAACCTGCCGGGCGTGGTCGTCCTCGTGGACAAGAACCGCGTGAAGGCGGGCGCCTTCGCCATCAAGCGCTTCGGCTGCGACACGCTGGTGCTCGACGACGGCTTCCAATACCTGCCGCTCAAGGGCCGGCTCAACCTGCTGCTGGTGGACAAGACCAACCCCTTTGGCAACGGCCACCTGCTGCCGCGCGGCATCCTGCGCGAGCCGGTGAAGCACCTCAAGCGCGCCTCCTACGTCTTCCTCACCAAGTCCAAGGGCGTGCGCGACGAGGAGCTCGAGGCGATGATCCAGAAGTTCAACCCCACGGCGGAGATCATAGAGTGCGCGCACAAGCCGCAATACCTGCAGCGCATCGACACCGGCGAACGCCTGCCGCTCACGGCGCTGGCCGGGCGCAAGGTTGGCGCCCTCAGCGGCATCGCCGCGCCGGAGAGCTTCGAGGCGTTCCTGCGCGAGACGGGCGCCAGGCTGGTCTACACGCGCCGCTTCCTCGACCACTACCGGTTCACGCACGAGGACCTCGGTGAGGTGTTCCGCGAGGCGGTTGACGCCGGGGTCGAGATCATGGTCACCACCGAGAAGGACGCCGTGCGCATCGAGGCGTCGGAGAAGTTTCCCATGCCGTGCTACTACCTGCGGCTGGAAATCGAGATCCTGCGCGGCGCGGCGGACTTCCAGGAGGCGGTCGGCAAGATCTGCTTCCCGCGCGGCGAGCCGCTCGTGGCGACGAATCCGCCGGTGTGAGGGTAGGGCGCGTTATCCTTAACGCGCCGCGGCGGCTTAAGGATCAGCCGTCGCCCGGCCTATGGCTGACAAATAAGCCGCCCTACCTTTGGGATTGAATGCGCCCCGGCCAACCATGAGCGTAGCGCCATGAGTGATCCCCGTTTTGCCCGGCTGGCCGAGGTGCTGACCGGTTTCTCCACCGACCTGAAGAAAGGCGAGCGCGTGCTCATCGATGCCTTCGATGTGCCGGACGCCTTCACCATCGAGCTCGTCCGCGCCGCCCAGGCGCGTGGAGCTCTGCCCTATGTGAACGTCCAGCGGGCCCGCATCACGCGCGAGCTGCTCAAGGGTGCCTCGGTCGAGCAATACGCCACGACTTCCGAGGTCGAGCTGGCCCGCATGAAGCACATGCAGGCCTACATCGCCGTGCGCGGCTCGGACAATATCTTCGAGACCTCCGACGTGCCGGCCGACCGCGTGCAGGCCGTGGCCAAGGTCATGAAGCCCGTGCTCGATTACCGCGTGAACAAGACCAAGTGGGTCGTGCTGCGCTGGCCGTCTTCCGCCATGGCCCAGCAGGCCGGCATGAGCACGCAGGCCTTTGAGGATTTCTATTTCCGCGTCTGCACCTTCGATTACTCGCGCTACGGCCCGGGCATGAAGGCGCTGGCCGACCTGATGAACAAGACGGACCGCGTCCACCTGAAGGGCCCGGGCACGGATTTAAAGTTTTCCATCAAGGGCATCGGCGCCGTGCCGTGCGGCGGCCTGCGCAACATCCCGGACGGCGAGGTGTTTTCGTGCCCGGTGAAGGACAGCGTCGAGGGTGTCATTCAATACAACGCCCCGACCGTTTATCTCGGCACGTCGTTCGACAACATCCGCCTCGTCTTCAAGAAGGGTAAAATCG
>JAYRXZ010000064.1:0-16806 GCA_041917235.1 Lacunisphaera sp.
CCGCCACAGAGAGCGAAAATCGATCAGGCGGGGTTCGGAGACCCCGCCCTACAATTTCAGAACCATGGCCTCCAAATCCACCTCCGTCTCCGCCGTCGCCAAGGCGATCTTCCCCAAGCTCGGGCTCTCGCAGAAGACCGCCAACGCCGGCGTCTTCGCCGGCACCTGGGGTGGCTCGGGCGCCGTGCTCGAGAAATATTCCCCGATCGACGGCTCGCTGCTCGGCAAGGTCCGGCAGGCGACGCCGGAGGATTACGAGGCGGCCGTGACCGCGGCGCAGAAGGCCTTCCTCGCCTGGCGCGACGTGCCGGCGCCGAAGCGCGGCGAGGTCGTCCGCCAGCTGGGCAACGCCCTGCGCGATCTGAAGACCGAGCTCGGCCAGCTCGTGTCGCTCGAGGCGGGCAAGATCCTGCCCGAGGGCGGCGGCGAGGTGCAGGAGATGATCGACATCTGCGACTTTGCCACCGGCCTCTCGCGCCAGCTGCACGGCCTGACCATCGCCTCCGAGCGCCCGGGCCACCGCATGATGGAACAGTGGCAGCCGCTCGGCGTCGTCGGCATCATCTCGGCCTTCAATTTCCCCGTCGCCGTCTGGGCCTGGAACAGCGCGCTCGCGGCGGCGTGCGGCGACTCGACCCTCTGGAAGCCGTCCGAGAAGACCCCGCTCACCGCCATCGCCTGCATCAAGATCGCGGAGAAGGTCTGCCGGGCCAACGGCGTCGATCCCGCCATCTTCTCCCTTGTCATCGGCGACGGCCCGACGGTCGGCGAACTCCTGACCAACGACCGCCGCATCCCGCTCGTCTCGGCCACCGGCTCGACCCGCATGGGCCGCCGCGTCGGCGAGGTCGTGGCCAAGCGCTTCGGCCGTTCGCTGCTCGAGCTCGGCGGCAACAACGCGATCATCGTGGCGCCCTCGGCCGACCTGAAGCTGGCGAAACGCGCCATTGTCTTCGGCGCCGTCGGCACGGCCGGCCAGCGCTGCACGAGCACGCGCCGCATCATCGTCCACGAGTCCATCAAGGCGAAGTTCACCGAGTCGCTCATCGCCGCCTACAAGCAGCTGCCCATCGGCAGCCCGCTCGAGTCCGGCAACCTCGTCGGCCCGCTCATCGACGCGGCGGCGGTCGAGGCCATGCAGAAGGCGATCAGCGAGCTGAAAAAGCAGGGCGGCAAAATCCTCTTTGGCGGCGGCAAGCTCGCCGGCAATTACGTGACGCCGTGCATCGCGGAGGCGAAGAACGACTGGCCGGTGGTGCAGCATGAGACCTTTGCCCCGATCCTGTATGTCATGGGTTACAAGACGCTCGACGAGGCCGTCGCCATGCAGAACGGCGTGCCGCAGGGCCTGAGCTCGGCGATCTTCACGACCGATCTGCGCGAGGCGGAGCAGTTCCTCTCGGCGCGCGGCAGCGACTGCGGCATTGCGAACGTCAACATCGGCACCAGCGGCGCCGAGATCGGCGGGGCCTTCGGCGGCGAGAAGGAGACCGGCGGCGGCCGCGAGAGCGGTTCCGACGCTTGGAAGACCTACATGCGCCGGCAGACGGTCACGATCAACTACTCGGACGCCCTGCCGCTGGCGCAGGGGATCAAGTTCGGGGATTGAGGTCAGCTGTGGTAGGGGCGCTTGCCCTCAAGCGCCCGGGCCGTTGAGGGCAACGGCCCCTACCACAATGCCCCGTGGGCAAGGCGTCCGGCTGCAAGGGGATACGCGAACACGACTCGCGCAAGTCCCCCAGTAAGCAATTTCATCAGGTCCAGCAGGCGGGCTGCGGAGTGCGTCCAGGGCCCGGGGCGGCGTTGCCGGCGTGATCCCGGTAAGTAGAGTGGGGGCGAAACAGGTTCCTGAACATGGCGCGGCCGAGCAGGGTCGCCGGCGGATGATAGCCCGTGGGGTTCGAATCCCCTCCGCGCCTCCAGGAACCCTCAGCGAGCTTCAGTCTGTCTGGAAACGGCCTGGTGATTTGAAGCACAGAGGCACCAAGACACAGAGCAGAGCAGTCTTCTTAGTGCCTCTGTGTCTTCGTGGTTAATCTCACACTTCAGAACTTCGTGCCGAGGTAGTGCGGCAGCATCTTCCGCCACCAGGGCCAGTCGTGGTTCACGTCGTGGCCCCAGAGGTCGACCGTGTGCGGGATGCCCTTGGCGGAAAGGATGCGGCCCAGCTCGAGGGCGGAGGACGGTTTTTCATACGCGCCCTGGCCGCCGACGAAATGGATGTGCGACTTGGCGCGCAGGTGGGCGAGCGTGCCCTCGTCGGTGAGGTTGGGCAGGTAGTCGATCGGCGAGTTGAAATACACATCCTCGTCCCAGTAACCCTTGGTGTAGTCCTTGAGGTCGTAGGCGCCGGACATCGCGATGCAGCCGTCGATCAGGTCGGGCCGGCGGAAGAGGGTGTTGGCGCTGTGCAGCGCGCCGAAGGAGGCGCCGGCGGTGATGGTCATCACGCGGCCGCCGCACTGGGAATGGATGAAGGGGATGACCTCCTCGGTGACGTAGCCGTTGAACTGCTGGTGGCGGATGGCCTTGTGGCGCGGGTCCATGTGGTCGTTCAGCCAGCTCTCGTTGTTGATGGAGTTGATCGAGAAGACCTTCACCCAGCCGCTGTTGATGTAGTGGCTGATCGAGTCGATGACGTGGAAGCGCTCATACTCGAGGAAGTCGGCCGCCGCGGTGGGGAACATCAGCAGGGCGAACCCGTAGTGGCCGTAGACCGCCACCTCCATGTTCTTGTCGAGACGCGGGCTGTGCCACTGGTGGATGACGCGGTGCATGGGGTCAGCTTGAAGCGCGGAGCGGGGAGCCGCGAGCCAAGAGTCGGGGACACCGTTGCGGCCTGCTGGCCGCCCGGTGTTTGTCCCCGGTTCTTGCTGGCGCAAAACCGAGGCAAATCACTCCGCCCCGCGGCGGATCTCCAGGCGCTCGGGCATCGGCAGGGGGCCGGTGCGCGAGGGCATGGGGGCGTATTTCGGCTTCTCGAGGCCGGTGACGAGGTCGGCGATCTTCACCGGCAGGCCGGTCTTGAAGCACTCGTTGGCGGCGACGCCGATGAGGATCGAGTTGGCGCCGGCGTGCTCGTTGGAGGCGCGCAGGTATTTGTCGGCCGGGGCGTCGGGCAGGAAGATCTCGTCGAGCATCACCTTGTCGCCGCCGCCGTGGCTGCCGGTGCCGGTCCAGGGCTCCTGCTTGCGGGCGGCGCCGCGCAGCGGGATGACGCGGGTGGTGACGCCGCCGTCGGCGATGGCGCCCTGCGCGGCGTCGGAGTTGCCGGCGTTGACGTAGATCTGCTCGACGATGGTGTGCTCGAGGCGGCCCTTGGTGCCGTTGAAGACGACGTGGTAGCCCTCCCAGGCGTTGAAGGCGTTCAGCGAGTAGGCGAGGGTGACCTGGTTGTCGTAGGTCACGAGGACGTTCATCGTGTCCTCGATGTCGATGCGCGGGGCGAACACGCACTGGTCGCGGTAGTAGCCGTCGTATTTCTCCTGGTCGAGGTAGAGGGACTTCAGCCCGGGATTGTTCGCGAGGCTGAAGAAGAAGCCGCACTTGTCCTGCTCGGGGCAGGTGTGGCAGCGCTCGTGGTGGGAGTCGAGGCCGAGGCGCTTCGCCATGGCGGGGGTGTAGAACTCCCGCTTGCCGGTGGCGAAGACGGAGGCGGGGGAGGCGCCGAGCCACCAGTTGACGAGGTCGAAGTGGTGGGAGGCCTTGTGGATCATGAGTCCGCCCGAGTTCTTCTTCTCGCCGTGCCAGCGGCGGAAGTAGTCGGCGCCGTGCGTCGTGTTCAGCATCCAGTGGAAGTCCACCGAGAGCACGTCGCCGATCTCGCCGCTCATCAGGATGTCCTTCACCTGGGTGCGGGGCGGCGAGTAGCGGTAGTTGAAGGTGACGCGGAGGTGGCGGCCGGTCTTCTTGGTGGCGTCGAGGATGCGCTGGCACATCGCCGCGGTCGTGGTGAGGGGCTTCTCGGTGATGACGTCGCAGCCGGCCTCGAGGCCGCGGACGATGTAGTCGGCGTGCGTGGCGTCGACGGTGGTGACGATGATGAAGTCGGGTTTCGTCTCCTTGATCATCCTCTCGTAGTCGACATGCGAGTAACCCGGGGGCACGGGGGCGCCGTTCGCGGCGGACAGTTTTTGGGCGACCTCGACGCGGCCCTGGTTCAGGTCGCAGAGGGCGACGAGCTGGGCGTGCTCCTTGTAGGTCGTCTCAATGGCGTCCTGATACATCTTGTGCCGGCCGCCGCAGCCGATGATGGCGAAGCGGCGGCGGGGGGCGACGGCTTGCGCGAAGGCGGCGGGGGCGGCGCCCAGGGCGAGGCCGGCGGCGGAGAGGGTCTTGACGAAGGTGCGGCGATCGACGCCGGCGGGGGTCTGGGCGGTGGACATAAAGGCGGTGGGGCGGGGGAGGCGGGCAACGGGAGACGGGCGCTGCGCAGACTAGTTCCGGGCCGCGGCGCGCGGCAAGCCATGGCTTTGGCGATGCGTCAGAGAAAATTTCACTGATGAACGAGCCGGGTAAACCACGGAATACACGGAACACACGGAAATTGGATCAATCATCGGTTTCCTCCCGTAAGATTCCTTCCGTGTATTCCGTGTGTTCCGTGGTTCAAATCCCCGGACCTTCGCGTTTGCCAAAGGCGCCCCAGGCGCAAAAGCTGTCGGTCAGCACACTTGCCCACCATGCACACTTGGAAATTCTTCCGGACCGGCGAACTCGACCAGGTCTCCCTCGAAACCGGCGCCGACCTGCTCAACCTCGAGCACCTCGACCAGAAGCTGTGGGTGGCGCTGAGCTGCCCCGTCAAGGGCCTCGAGCTCGACGAGAAGACCCTCGCGATGATCGACACGGACGGCGACGGCCGCATCCGGGTGCCGGAGCTGATCGCCGCCATCAAGTGGGCGGCGGCCCGTTTGAAGGAGCCCGGCGACCTTTTAAAAGGCAGCGCCACGCTGCCCCTTGCGGCGATCAACGACGCGACCCCCGAGGGCAAGGTGCTGCTGGCCTCCGCCAAACAGGTGCTGGCCAACCTGGGGAAAAGGGGCTCGGACACCATCACCGCGGACGATGCCGCCGACACGGCCAAGATCTTTTCCGCCACGCCGCTCAACGGCGACGGCGTGATCCCGCCCGAGGCCACGGAGGACGCCGAGGCGCAGGCCTTGATCAAGGATATCATCGCCTGTTTTGGGGGCACCGCGGACCGCACGGGCTCGGTCGGAGTCACCGCGGAAAAGGTGGATGCCTTCTTCGCCGAGCTGGCCGCCTACGCCGCGTGGGTGGGACAGAGCTCGGCCAAGGACATCGCCGTGCTGGGCGACGCGACCGATGCCGCCGTGGCGGCGCTCAAGGCTGTGCGCCCCAAGGCGGAGGACTATTACGGCCGTTGCCGGCTGGCCGCCTTCGACAGCCGCGCCACCGTGGCGCTCAACCGCGCGGAGAGCGAATACCTCGCCATCGCCGCCAAGGACCTGAAGATCACCGCCGAGGAGGTCGCCGGTTTCCCGCTCGCTCGCATCGAGGCCGGGCGTCCGCTCCCCCTGTTGGAAGGTGTCAACCCCGCCTGGGCCGCGGCCCTGGTAACCTTGCATCAGGCGGTCGTCAGCCCGATTTATGGCGCCGGAAAAAAGGCGCTCACGGCCGAGGAATGGGCCGAGCTCAACGCCCGGTTCTCCGCCTACGAGACCTGGCTGGGCGGCAAGGCCGGCAGCGCCGTCGAGAAGCTCGGCCTGCCCCGCGTGAAGGCCATCCTCGCCGGCCAGGGCCGGGCGGTGCTGGCCGACCTGATCGCCCGGGACAAGGCGCTCGAGCCCGAGTTCAAGGCCATCACCGACGTCGACCGCCTGACGCACTACCACCGCGACCTGCGCGCGCTGCTGCACAACTTCGTGAACTTCGCCGACTTCTACTCGCGCGACAAGTGGGCCGTCTTCCAGGCCGGCACGCTCTACCTCGACAGCCGCAGCACGGAGCTGTGCGTCCGCGTCGAGGGCGCCAACCCGCTCGCCGCGATGAGCAAGGCCTACATCGCCTACGTGGATTGCAAGCGGCCCGGCGGCGCCTCGATGAAGGTGGCGGCCTGCTTCACCCAAGGTGACAGCGACTACCTCTTTGTGGGACGCAACGGCGTCTTCTACGACCGCCAGGGGCGCGATTGGGATGCCGTCATCACCACCATCGTGGACAACCCGATCAGCATCCGGCAGGCGTTCTGGTCACCTTACAAGAAGTTCGTCCGCATGATCGAGGAGCAGGTGGCCAAGCGCGCCGCCGCCGCCGAGGCCGCCTCGTCGGGCAAGCTCGCGGCCGCCGCGGAGACGACCGCCAACGTGGACAAGGCCAAGCCCGCCGAGCCGAAGAAGATCGACGTCGGCGCCGTGGCCGCGATGGGTGTCGCCGTCGGCGCCATCGGCGGCGCGCTCGGCGCGATCGCGACCGGCCTGGCCAAGCTGGCCCTCTGGCAGCTGCCGCTCGTGGTCGTGGCGCTGATCCTCGTCATCTCGCTGCCCTCGATGGTCATCGCCTGGATCAAGCTCCGGCAGCGCACGCTCGGGCCGCTGCTCGAGGGCAACGGCTGGGCGATCAACGGCCGCGTGAAGATCAACATTCCCTTCGGCACGGCGCTGACCGACATGGCGGTGAAGCCGCCCGGCGCGAAGCTCTCGCTCGAGGATCCCTACGAGGACAAGGAGGCCGCGGCCCGCCGCCGGCAGTTCATCCTCATCGTCATCCTCGCCGCGCTGGTGGCCGGCGCGGTGTGGATCCGCTACAACCGCGTGCAGACGGGGCATTATTTCTGGGAGCCGGCGCCGGCCGCGGCGGCGGCTCCGGCCGGCCCCGCCGAGCCGGCCAAGTGAGCCGGCGCCGGCTGTCCGGCCCCGCGCAACTCGTCGAACCACGCGAGGGCCAGGGCCGCGTGCGGCGTGTGCAGGACATGCCCGCCGGCGAACACCTCCCGCCGCACGCGGGTGAAGCCGTCCTCGCGCAGCGTCTTTTCGACCAGCGCGTGGTCGCGCACGGTGGCGATGCGGTCGGCGTCGCCGCTGCTGAGGAAGACGGGCACGCGGCGGAACTCCCGGCGCGGCGGGCCATAGCGGTTGATGGCGGCGTCGGCGGTGCTGGCGTTGCAACCGCTCTGGAAGAGGCCGACGGGCAGGCGCCCGTCGCGGGCGAACATCGCGCCCAGCCAGCCGGTGCGCTTGGCGCCGCCGGAGTGGCCGGCCAGGGCGAGGGGCCACTTTTCCACGCCGGGCCAGTCGCGCGCGAGGTCGCGGAACGCGGCGAGCGCGAGGGCGTGGCGGATCTCATTGGTGTCGAGCTGCGGGGGCAGGGGTGACGGCGGATCGGCGGCCAGCACCACCCAGCCCGCGGCGGCGGCGATCGCCAGGAATTGCCGCGCATGCACGCGGCTGGAGTTGTAGCCGGGGTCCGAGGTCGCGCTGACCAGCAGGACCGGCCACGGCCGCGCCGGGTCGAAGCCGGGCGGCGTGGCCACGAGCGCGTGCACGGTGGTGAGGCGCGACAGGCTGCCCAGGCCGGCCAGCCGCCGCAGCTCGGGGGAGAGCGGGCTGGTCCACTCCCGCACGTCGGCCGCGAGACCGGCTGCGGCGAGGACGCAGCCCAGCAGCAGAAAAATCAGGCGCATGGCCGGAGCACACGGCCGCAGCGGACCGGGTCAAATGTCGTGCGACGGGCCGGCGGCGGCGGCCGGCCGAGGCCACCGGTTGGGCGGACGGGCCGCCATCAATTCACGATGTAGAACGGATTCGGCAGCTTGAAGACCCGCTCGGCGTAGCCGCCGACGAGGTCGCTGTTCTGGTCGCCGATGTTGAGGATGATCAGGTAGCCCTCGGCCGCGAGCTTGCGGCGCGCGTCGATCTTGAAGGCGCGGGTGGACTCGGCGAAGTCGGCGGGCTTGTAGATGATGCGGGCCCAGGTCTCGTAGCCGACCTGCCGCAGGTTGCGCTCGGTGGCGGCGGCGCCGTCGGGGCTGCGGCCGGTGATGAAGAAGACGTCCACCTTGGCGTTGACGGCGGTGTTGTAGACGGCCTGCACGGGGAAGATGGCGGTGGCCTGGCCCTCGGCGACCCAGGCATCCCAGACCTTCGGGATGTAGCCGTAGTCGTTGGCCTGGATGTGGCGGACGTTGCTGAGGGTGGTCTCGTCGATGTCGAACACCACGGCGAGCTTTTGGGCGGTCTTGTTGTAGCGGGGGATGCCCCGGGGGAGGCGCCGGCTGAGATACTGGTTCGCTGCGGCGGCGATGCGCGTCACTTCCTTGCCGTATTCGCCGGAAGCGACGTAGTAGGCGACCTGCTGCTTGACGGTGGAGAGGTTGGTCGGCTCGACGGCGGTGACCGGGCCAATGGCGAACAGCAGGGCCAGCCCGAGGGGAAGAAGGCGTTTCAACATGGCGCGGAGCAAAGCAGGCGCGGGGCAAAACTCAACCCGGCAAAGCGGCCGGGGCGGCGCCGCCTAGTCCGCGCGCAGCGCGTCGATGGCGTCGACCTGGGCGGCGCGGCGGGCGGGCAGCCAGCAGGCGAGCAGGGCGACGGCGACGAGCAGGAGCGCCGTGCCCGCGAGCACGGACACGCTGTTCAGCGCCATGCCGGGGAAGCCGGAGGCGAGCAGCCGGGCCACGCCGAGCGCGCCGAGCAGGCCGAGCGCGGCCCCGACGAGCGCCAGCCGCACGCCCGAGGCGAGCACGAGGCGCGTGACGTCGCGCGCGCCGGCGCCCAGGGCCAGCCGGATTGCGAACTCGCCGCGGCGCTGGGCCATCGCCCGCGCGATGACACCGTAGATGCCGAGCGCGGCGAGGCCGAGCCCGAGCACGGCGAAGGACGCCAGCATGTCGCGCAGGACGGCGAGTTGGTAGTTGGCGCGGTTGACGGTGAGGTCGGCCGACTGGAGTTCGCGGACCGGCAGGTCCTGGTCGAGCCCGGTCATGAGGCTGCGGATGTCGGCGACGAGCGCGGCCGGCGCGACGCCGCTGGCGCGGACAAACAGCTCGTTGTGGCGCGCCGGTTCCTGGGCCATCGGCAGGTAGAGCTGGTAGGTGATGCGGTTCGTCGCCGGGGTGTTGGACTGGACGTCGGCCACGACACCGACGATCTCGCCCGACTCGTCGCCCGGGGTGCCGGCGAGCGCGAGGCGGCGGCCGACGGGGTTCTCGCCGGCGAAGAGGCCCGTGGCCATCGCCTGGTTGATGAGGTAGGTGCGCGGGGCGCCGGCCCGGTCCTGTTCGCCGAAGGCGCGGCCCGAGAGCAGGCGGGTGCCGACGCTCTCGAGGTAGTGCGGGGTCACGGCGTTGATCACGGCGAGGGGCTCGCGGCCGCGCTCCGGGCGCTCGCGGCCCTCGACCAGGAATTTCCGGGAGTTGCTCCAGTCGATGAAGGGCGAGGACGAGGCCAGGCCCGCGGAGGCGGCGCCGGGCAGGGCTTCCAGGCGCTCGAGCGCGCGGCGGTGGAAGGCGTTGATCTGTTCCGGGGTGCCGTAGGTGGCCACGGGCAGCACGAAGGTGCCGCTGACCAGCTGGCTGGAGTCCCAGCCCGCGCGGCGGTTGTTGAGGTCGTCGAGGCCGCGGATGAAGAGGCCGGCGCCGGCGAGCAGGACCATGGCGAGGGCGAACTGGCCCGCGATGAGGACCGAGCGGAAGCGCTGGTGCCCGCGGCCGCCCGTGGTGCCCCGGCCGCCGCTCTTGAGGGTGTGGTTGAGGTCGAGCCGCAGGGCGAAGAGCGCCGGGGCCAGGCCGAAGCCCACGGCCGTGACCAGGGCCGCGCCCAGGGCCCAGCCGAAGACCGGCCAGTCGACGGTGAAGATGACCTGCTCGCCGTTGTCGCCGGTGGAGCGCTGGGCCAGCCAGTGGCCGACCCACTGGGCCACGAGGAGGGCGCCGGCGCCGCCGGCCAGGGCGAGGACCAGGGCCTCGGCCACGAGCGGACGGAGCAGTTGCAGGCGCGAGGCCCCGAGGGCGGCCCGGACGGCGAATTCGCGCGCCCGGGTCATCGTGCGGACGAGGAGGAGGTTCGCGAGGTTCGAGCAGGCGATGAGGAGGACGAAGCCGGAGAGGCCGATGAGCAGCGGCAGCACATCCTTGCTGCTGCGGCCCGCCACGGTGGACTGGAGGGACTCGGTGCGCCAGGTGCTCGCGGTGTTGGCCTCGGGATATTCCGCGGCCAGCCGCGCGCCGAGGCCGGCGACGTAACCGTCGGTGTCGGCGCGGGACAGGGTGGCGGCGCGCCGGCCGAGGACCCGCAGGGACGTGCCGGAGCGGTCGGCCGCCTGCGCGGGGTCGAGCGCCAGCGGGCGGAAGAAGTCCACCCAGCCGAGGTGGCGCCAGTCGTTGAAGGAGTCGGGCAGCACGCCGATGATCTGGTGCGGCACGCCGTCCACGCGGATCGTGCCGCCGATCGCCTCGGGCCGGGCGCCGAAGCGGCCGCGCCAGGTGCGCTGGCTGAGGATGACGACGCGGTCGCTGCCCGGGGTATCCTCGCCGGGGCGGAAGTCCCGGCCGAGCTGCGGCTGGACGCCCAGCAGGCCGAGGAAGTTGGGGGTGACCCGCACCGTCTCGGCCATCTCGGCGGGGCGGCCCGGGCCGGCCAGGCTCGCCGTGCCGACGGCATAGGCCGCCACCTGGCCGTAGCCGTCGGCGGCGCGCTGCAGGTCGCGGAAGTCGGCGGCGGAGAAGTTGCCGTCCGGATTCTGGGGCGTGGCGCGGAAAAAGCGGTCCAGCGCGGGGGCGTCCGCGTAGGGCACGGGTTTCAGCACCATGGTCTTGAGCACGTTGAACATCGCGGTGTTGGCGCCGATGCCGAGGCTGAGCGTGCCGATGGCCAGGAGGGCGAAGCCCGGGGATTTGACCAGGGAGAGTGCGGCCTGCCGCAGGTCCTTCCCGAAATCCTCCAGCCCCCGCCCGCCGCGGCCCTCGCGGGCCTGTTCCTGCAGGCTGGCGACGTTGCCGAACTTCCGCTCGGCCGCGTAGCGCGCCTCCTCGGGCGACAGGCCGTCGGCCTGCCGGTCGGCCGCGCGCTGCTCGAGGTGGAAACGCATCTCCTCGGCCATGTCGCGTTCGAGCCTCGATTTGCCGAAAAGCGAGCGGAGGGGGCGGGTGAAGCGGTGGAGGGGATTCATGTTGGGGAGAAAGCTGAAAGCTGAAACTTGAAAGCTGAGGTCTGGACGCTCAGGCGGAGTTCATCACCAGGGCGATGATGGCGGACATGCGGTCCCAGCTTTCGGTGGCGGCCTCGAGCTGTTTGCGGCCGGCGCGGGTCAGGGTGTAATACTTCGCGCGGCGGTTGTTCTCGGTCATCTTCCACTCGGCCTCGATCCAGCCCTTCTCCTCCATGCGGTAGAGGGCGGGGTAGAGGGAGCCCTCGTCGACCTGGAGCGCGCTCTTCGAGAGCTGCTCGAGCCTGAGCGTGATGCCCCAGCCGTGGAGCTCGCCGCGGCTGAGGACGCGGAGGACGAGCATGTCGAGGGTGCCCTGGAGGAGGTCTTCTTTCTTGGCCATGCCCGCTTACCTAGAAGGTCTAAGGCAGCGGTCAAGCTTCTTCCTTAGAATGGCCAAGGCAGACGGGTGGAGGACGGATGACAGGGGACGGAGGACAGAACGGGGAGCCGGCTGCATTTACCCCGATGGGCTGACCCGGGAAAGCTCCTTTGGCGGAATCGCGCGGGGGCGGGTAGCTTGAGGGGCAACAGAATCCCTCAACCCAGAATGAATCCCATGAACCAGACCAAAAACAAAACCTCCCTGATCCTTGCCTGCGGCCTCGCGCTCGCCCTGCTCCCGGCCGCCTTCGCCGAATCCCACGGGGGCAAGCACACGCCCGCGGACATGTTCAAGGCGATGGATGCCAACGGCGACGGCCGGATCTCCTCCGCGGAGCATGTGACCGGCGGCAGCAAGATGTTCACCGACATGGACGGCGACCGTGACGGCTTCGTCACCGCCACCGAGATGACCGCCGCCCATGCGAAGATGAAGGCCGACATGGCCATGCCGGGCACCAAGCCCGCCAAGCCGGTCAAGTCGGACCCGACCTCCGCCGAGATGATCAAGAAGCTGGACAAGAACAACGACGGCAAGCTGTCGGCCGCCGAGCATGATGCCGGATGCGCGGCGATGTTCACCAAGGCGGACAAGAACAAGGACGGCTCGCTGAACGAGGCCGAGTGCGCGGAAGGCGAGAAGATGATGAAGAGCGCCAGCTAAGAATCCGAAACCTGAAGGCTGAAAGCTGACGGAGCGCTGCGCAGAGATGGCGAAGCAACCTGAGTTTTCATTCCGCCCGCGGCGCCTTCGGCCCGCGGGCTTTTTATTGCCGCCCGCTCACTCGATCTCCGCGGGACGGCCGATGGCGGCCTGGTAGGCCTGGTGCAGTTGGAAGGTCTGCCACGCGCCGAGCTTCTGGCCGAGCTGTGCGGCCAGGTAGAGCAGGCCGGCGATGATCGCCATCGAGCCGGTCACATAGAAGGCCCAGGGCTCGTCGTCGATCACCAGCTGGGCACAGCCGTAGAGGCCGGAGAAGGTGCCGAGCAGGCCGGTGATCAGGTAGCCGTAGAGGAAGACGGACCAGACCTCGATCTCGGGGCCGTAGATGCCTTCGATGCGGGTGGTGCCCTCCGGCGTGGCCTCGAGGCTGAGGAAGAGCCGCGGCGACCAGTGGCGCCGTTCCGCCGCCGGAATGTGGAGGCCGATGAACTCGGGGAAGGATCTCACTTCCAGTGCGGGCGAGTGGGCGGCCAGCGCGGCCAGGATCTTTTCGCGCGTGGCCTCGCGGCTCAGCTCGACGGTGTGCTCGAAACGGGGACGGACGCGGAAGCTGCTCATGACGATGCCGGGGAAGACAGAAACCTGAAACCTGAGACCTGAAACCTGAAAAGGAAGACTCGGAGGACGGGAGCCTGGGGTTGGGTTTTAATCCTCAGGTTTCAGGTTTCAAGTTTCAGGTTTACGTGAGGGCGAACGCCCTCACTTCAGCGACGCCATGTCGATCACGAAGCGGTATTTGACGTCGCTCTTGAGCATGCGCTCGTAGGCCTCGTTGATCTGGTCCATGCGGATCATCTCGATGTCGGAGGTGATGTTGTGCTTCCCGCAGAAATCCAGCATCTCCTGCGTCTCGGGCAGGCCGCCGATGAGCGAGCCGTTGAGCGAGCGGCGGCGGAAGAGCAGGGGCATGGCCGCCACGGGCAGCGGCTTCTCGGGCGCGCCGACGAGCGTCAGGTTGCCGTCGTGCTTCAGCAGGTTGAGCAGGGCGTTGATGTCGTGGTCGGCGGACACGGTGTCCAGGATGAAGTCGAAGCTGCCGGCCTGCGCCGCCATCTGGGCGGCATCCTTGGAGATCACGACCTCGTGGGCGCCGAGCTTGAGGGCGTCGGCGGCCTTGCCGGGCGACGTGGTGAAGAGGACGACGTGGGCGCCGAAGGCCTTGGCGAACTTGACGCCCATGTGGCCGAGGCCGCCCAGGCCGACGATGCCGACCTTCTGGCCGGGGCCGACCTTCCAGTGTTTCAACGGAGAATAGGTGGTGATGCCCGCGCACAGCAGCGGCGCGGCGGCGGCGGGACTGAGGTTGGCCGGCAGGCGGAGCACGAACTCCTCCCTCACGACGATGCTCTGGGCGTAGCCGCCGAGGGTCGGGGCGTTGAGGTGCTTGTCCATGCTGCCGTAGGTCATGACCATGCCCGCGCAGAACTGCTCGAGGCCGGCGCGGCAGTCCGGGCAGGTGCGACACGAATCAACCAGGCAGCCGACGCCGACGGTCTCGCCGACCTTGAATTTCTTCACGCCGCTGCCGACGGCCGTCACGCGGCCGACGATCTCGTGGCCCGGCACGGCGGGATACTGGGTGAAGTGCCACTCGTCGCGGGCGAAGTGGAGGTCGGAGTGGCAGACGCCGCAGTAAAGGATCTCGATCTGGACGTCGTTGGCCGTCGGCGAGCGGCGCTCGATGGTGGTGCCGGCGAGGCGGGAGGAGGCGCTGGCGGCGGCAAAGGCCTTGGTGGAATAGCAGACGGGTTTGGACATGGGAGGAAGGGTTTCACCCATTAGAAACCTGAAACCGGAAACTTGGAACCTGAAACTTGGGCCGCCGACACTGAGGCGAGGGTAGGGGCCGCTGCCCTCAACGGCCCTTGCTGGGCGGCTGAATCTTGAAACCTGAAAAGCAGGTAGGGCGGATTATCCTTAATCCGCCGCGAAGAACGGCGCGTTAAGGATAACGCGCCCTACCGGAAATCCTCAGGTCTCAGGTTTCAGCCCTCAGGTTTCCTCGTCGGGCGTCCCGCCCGACGAAGTGATGTCCTCCTGCTTGATCCGGTCCACGTTCATCCGCTCGACCTTGCCGCGGATCGTCTTGATGAGGTCCTCGAGCTCCGGCGGCTCCTTCATGAAGCGCAGCGGGTTCGAGCGGGCGACGACGAAGGTCTTCAGATACGGGCTGACAAACCCCTTGGCCTTCAGCTTGGCCACGGCCTCGGCGACCTTCTCGTCGAGCTCCAGCAGCATCGTGGCGATGCGCTCGTGGGCCTTGAGGGATTTGGTCAGCGGGTCGTCGCTGAACGCGGTCAGGCGGCGGACGAAGGAGTTGTAGACGCCGCCGCTGAAGCGCGGCTTCTGCTCGTAGCAGAGGCCCATCGTGATGAGCGACGCCTCCTCGAAGTAATACGAGAAATCCTTCTCGGCCTTGCTGGCGCTGTCCTCGAGCAGGTTGCGGAAGATGCGGATGACCTCGAGGGACTTGTCCTTCAGGTTGTGGGCCTTCTCGGTGTTGAGGGCGAGGATCTGCCAGGCGACCTCGCGCTTCGGGACGACGAGGGCGGTGATGGACTTCGCGCCGAGGCGGCGCATGGCGGCGAGGCGGTGGCCGCCGTTGGGCGTCCAGAAACCCTCCTTCGGCGCCGTGATGGCGATGATGGGATCGAGGAACATGCCGGTGCGGTCGATGACATCGGCCAGCTTCTTGTGGTGCATGTCGGACACGTCGCGTTGGAAGGGGGTCGGCTCGACGCTGGCGATGGGCAGCACGGCCAGCAGGAGCGGGTGCCGGCCGATGGGCTCGGCGTATTGGCCGACGACCACGCCGCTGGCGCGCTCGATGGCGGCCTTGGTCTCGAGGGCGGCGCCGGTCAGTTCCGGCAGGAGCGCCTCGGTGGCGCCGGCGCCGCGGGTGTTGGCCTTGGCCTTGCGCGGACGTTTTTTGGGCGGGAGACGTTTGAGGGTGCTCTTGGCCATGGTGACTGGGGTTTTTAACCGTTGATGGGCACTAATCGATGCTGATTTTTAACCGCAAAGAACGCAGAGGCCGCAGGGATAAATTCTCTGCGAACACTGTGCTCTCGGCGGTTAAACCGATCGGGAAGGTTGATATCGGAGGCACGGACGACTCTAGCAGAATACACTGACAGCCCTATGTCAGGAGGCGGAAGAGAAACCTGAAACCTGAAACTTGAAACCTGGAAGAGCGGGGAGCAGGGAGCCGGCGATTAAATTCAGGACCGTCGCGGGGTGGTGAAGGCGGTTGGGGGCAACCGTCCCTGCCGGCGGAACCGACAATCGCGGGTCAGCGGACCTCCGGCAAAAATCAGGGAATTTCCTATGTCTGCCGTCTTGAGGCAGGTTTTTTGCGAAAGTTAGCCTTGGCCTGCCCGTATCAACCCGCCCTCCCATGCATACTCCCAAGAAAATGGTTCTCGTCGCGGCGCTGCTTGCGCCGCTTTTCACCGCCAGCGCGCAAACGGTTCTCAGTGATTTCTCGAGCGACACGAACTGGGGCTCCCCGGCGACCCTGGTGGGCAATACGGGCACATTCCAGATTTCGGGCAACGTGGGGAATTACTACACCAATGGAGCGCCGACGAACACCCAGTTCAGCTACATGCAATACACCGGTGGCACCCTTTCCTACGGCACCAGCTGGTCGGTCCGGGTGGATGCGAACTATGCCGCGCCGGGCGGCATCTTCACCAACGGATCCGGGCAGTTCATCAACCTGGGCATGATGGTGACGCCGGGTTCAGCCACGGTGGGAGTGAGCGGGATGGTGCCGACGTTTGATGGCTTCCTCGTTTCCTCCAATCTGTTCAGCACCACTTCCAATACATACAACCGCGGTTTCCAGACATCCATTTTCTCGAATGGTGCGGCTGCCGACGGGACGGAATACGGTTACAATCCGTCTGTGACCGCCGCCAGTTTCACGGCGTTGCTGCTTTCCTACGACGCAGGCACCAAGATGCTGACCGCCAGCTTCGATGCGGACACGACCAACGGATATTCCTACACATCCATGCCCTCCCAAAGCGTGAACGTGCAATCGCTCTGGGGCATGTCCGGCTCCGACACCTTCTCCCTCTACCTGTTCGGCAACTCGGGTTGGGATGAGGCCGGCCCGGACGTCAGCCCCACGATCGCCCTTGGCGAGGCCAGCTTCGACAACCTCTACGGCACGGGCGTCTCCGCCATCCCCGAGCCGTCGACCTACGCGGCGATGTTCGGCGCGCTCGCGCTGGGCCTCGCGGCCTGGCGTCGCCGGGCCCGCGCCGTCGCCGCGGCCTGACCGGGGCGGTTTCGGTTCCTTGCAGGCGCGGTCTCCGGACCGCGTCTTTTTTATCGGCCAAAGCGTTTTACCGCAGAGACCACAGAGGACACGGAGTTCGAGCTCTGCGTTCTCTGCGTCCTCAGTGTCAAAGATGGCTTGGTCTGAATGCCTGTTTCACTCAGGTTTCAGGTCTCAGGTTTCAGGTTTCCGCGCCGTCCGGCGCTAGTCCCGGTCGGTCTTCAGGCCGAGGCGGGCGATCTTG
>JAYRXZ010000065.1:0-15518 GCA_041917235.1 Lacunisphaera sp.
AAACTGGGACTCCTGAAGCGCGTTGGGGGCAACGCTCTCCACCTACTTCCCCTCGTGCAGCTTCAGGATTTTCTCGACCAGCTTGGCGGGCGGGGTGTTGTGCTTCTGGCAGATTTCGTTGGCGCCGGACATCATGGCCTGCTCCATCAGCTGCAGGTTGCCGCCGGAGGTGAAGACCAGGATCGGGACGTGCTTCGTGTGCGGCGCTTCCCGCACCGCCTGGATCAGTTCCACCCCGTTGAACTGGGGCATCATCAGGTCCGTGACAATCACGTCGACCGTCTTCTCCGCCAGGACGTTCGAGGCCTCCTCGGCCGAGCTGGCCGTGTGCACCGGGAGGCCCGCCATCGCCAGGGTGCCGGTCAGCACCTTGCGGGTGGTGGCATCGTCTTCAATGATCAGGACCGTGGGCTTGGATTTCATGCGTGGAATGAAACTGGCCGCAGGTTGCGCGGCTCCGGGCGGATTTGCAGCTAAAAAGCAGGCAGCGGGGAAAGACAGAAACCTTCAGCCGTCGCCGGGCCTATGGCTGACAGGGAAACCTGAGACCTGAAACCTGGGACCTGAAATCGACCACGGACTACACGGATAAGCACGGATGGATCCAAGGCCGGTTGGCCGCAAAAAGGCGCAGAAAGCGCAGAATCAAAACGAATGAATTTGGATCTCTGAATGACGCTATTTTTCGTTTCTTGCGCCATTTCGCGGTTAAATATCCCGGTCTCGTTCCTATTCTTCGCGCCTTCGTGTGAAAGATGGCCGATCGGCTAGGTTTGTGGCCGGGGATTCGCCTTTCCACCACGCGCCCGTCCCTCAACCCTCGGCCCGCAACTATTCATCCCTGTGACCGCCCGTTCCTCCATCCGTCGTTTTGATTTCAAGCCGCTCGACATCGCCCTGCACACGCCGTTCGGGATCTCCGGCGGGGCGCAGGCCATGGCGAACAATGTGCTCGTCACCGTCGAGTTCGACGGCGGCTTCACCGGCTACGGCGAGGCGGCGCCGCTGCCGCCCTACAACGGCGAGACCCAGGCCCAGGCGCTGGCGGCCTTGAAGGCCGCGCAAGCCTGGCTGGTCGGCCAGCCGGCCGACGACTGGCGCGCGCTGGCCGCGGAATTCCGGGCCCGGGGCGGGGCGGCCTGCGGCTCGGCCCAGTGCGCCTTCGAGATGGCGTTGCTCGACGCCCTGAACCGCCGCGACGGCGTCCCGATGTGGAAATATTTCGGCGGCGCGGGCACGACGCTTGAGACCGACATGACCGTGACCACCGGCTCGCCGGAGCAGGCGGCGATCGATGCGCGGGCGATCCGCGACCGGCGCATCCGCATGATCAAGGTCAAGGTTGGCGGCCCCAAGGGCCCGGCCTACGATCTCGCGCGGCTGGCGGCCATCCACGGCGTGGCGCCGGACTCACCCCTGATTTTGGACGGCAACGCGGGGGTTTCGCGGGCCGACGCGACCGCGCTGGTGCAGGGCCTGCGCAAGCTGGGCATCAAGCCGGCGCTGCTGGAGCAGTGGCTGCCCAAGGACGACCTGGCCGGCATGAAGGCTCTCGGCGAGGAAAGCGGCTGGCCGGTGGCGGCGGACGAAAGCGTCTGCTCGGGCGCCGATGCTCAGAAGATCGCCGATGCGAAAGCCGCACAATTCCTGAACATCAAATTGATGAAAGCCGGCCTCTCGGTCGCGCTGGACATCGCGGCCGTCGCCAAGCGCACCGGCCTCGGCCTCATGATCGGCGGCAACGTCGAGTCGCTGCTCGCGATGACCACGTCGGCGTGTTTCGCCGCGGGGCAGGGTGGGTTCACCTTCGCGGACCTCGACACGCCGCTCTTCATGGCGACCAACCCGTTCGAGGGCGGGTTTGCGCTGGATGGCGGGAATATTTCAGTGGCGGCTATCAAAGCGGGCCACGGAGTCACCCCGAAATGATTTTTAACCGCAGGGAACGCAAAGGGCGCAAAAATTACCGGACTTTCTCGTCTGGTTTTTGCGCTCTTTGCGTTCTTTGCGGTTAATCGGGTTTTCTGGTTTCGTCGCAGGCTGGTGCAACCTTCGACACCAGCCACGCCACGCCGAGCGTGACCAGCGTCCCGATCAGCGTGAACCACGGCCAGAAGACCTCCGCGCCGAAGACCTTCAGCCACGGCTCGCGCAGCGCCGGGATGTTGGGCGGCCAGTAGATGAGATTCATCACGACGAGCGAGGCGATCATGCCCGCCATGGCGGCGCGCGCCCCGAGGCGGCGCCAGAAGAGCGCGATGAGCAGCGAGCCGAGCAGCGCGCCGGCGGTGAGCCCGCGCAGGGAGAACGCGGCATTGAGGACGAAGGTGACCTCGCGCGTCAGCCACGCCGTGAAGACCAGCGCGCCGGCCCAGGCGACGGTCGAGTATTTGCTGAAGCGCAGGTAGTATTCCTCGCTGCGGCCCTTCACGAGCGGCTTGATGAAGTCCATCGTCGAGACCGACGCGAGGGAGGTGATGGCGGAGCTGATGGACGACATCGCCGCGGCCAGGATCGCGACGATGAGGAAACCCTTCAGCAGGTGCGGCACCTCCGTCAGCATGAAGATCGGGAAGATGAAGTCGTTGGACTTGATGCCCGGCCGCGCCTCCGGGAGCGGGATCTGGAACGGGTGGCCCTGGTAGAAGACCCACAGCATCGCGCCGACGAGGAGGAAGATCAGGAAGAGCGGGAAGATGAGGACGCCGCTCAGGATGAGCGCCTTCCGTCCGTCCGCCACGGTGCCGCAGGCGAGGACGCGCTGGACGATCAGCTGCTCGGCGCCGTGGGTGGAAAGCACCAGCACGGTGCCGCCGATGACGCCCATCCAGATGTTGAAGGGGGCGGAGAAGGTGAAGCTCGTGTTGAGCCACGCGAGCTTGCCGGCCTCGCCCGCCTGGGCCAGCGCCGCGCTCCAGCCGCCGTCGACGAGGGTGGGGATGTAGAACAGGGCGAAGAGCCCGCCGCCGAGGAACAGGCCGAATTGCACGGCGTCGGTCCAGATGACGGCCTTCACGCCGCCGATGTAGGTGTAGAGCAGCGACAGGCTGACGAAGATCAGGATGGCGCCGAGGATGGGGTCGGTGATCCCCCAGAGACTGCAGACGCGCTCGCCGAGCATCAGGCGGATGGGGATGCAGGCGACATACACGCGGACGCCGGCGGCGAGGGTCTCGAGGAAGAGGAAGAACGCCCCCGCCAGGCGGCGCGGCCCGCGGCCGAGGTGCTGTTCCAGCAGCTGGTAGGGCGAGTAGATCTCGCCCTTCAGGTAGTGCGGCACCATGAAGATCGCGAGGAGGACGCGGGCGATGACGTAACCCACGATCATCTGGAGGAACATCAGGTTCGAGCCGTAGGCGATGGCGGGGACGCCGATGACGGTCAGGGCGCTCGTCTCCGCGGCGACGATCGAGAGGCCGATGCCCCACCACGGGATGTTGCGGCTGCCGAGGAAATAGTCGCGCGTGTTGCGCTGGTCGCGCCCGAACCAGACGCCGAGCCCGATGATGCCGCCGAGGTAGGCGACTATCACGAGCCAGTCGCCGGGGTTGAGGTAGCCGTTCATCCGACGGGCAGCAAATACAGAGGGCTGAAACTTGAAAGCTGAAAGCTGAGGAGAATTGGCCGCAAAAAGGCGCAGAAGGCGCAAATAATGAAACTGGATTGGAAAATCTTGCGCCTCTTGCGCCTTTTTGCGGCCAACCTGTTTTGATTCGACCCCGTGGCTTCGTATCGTGAAGACTCGGGCCATGCGATTTTTCCCCTGCCTGCATGCGCATCCCCGCTTTTGGTCGAAGATCGGTTTTCAGGTTTCAGGTTTCAGGTCTCAGGTTTCTGCCTTGATTGGCCTGCTGGTCCTGACCTCGTTCTCATTCGCCCAGGAATACGACGTCATCATCCGTCATGGGCGCGTGGTCGACGGCACGGGCAACCCCGCCTTTTACGCCGACGTGGCGGTGAAGGACGGCCGCATTGTCCGCCTCGGGCGGGTCGAGGGCACGGCGCGGCGCGAGATCGACGCCACCGGGCTCGTCGTCGCCCCGGGCTTTGTCGACGTGCACACGCACGCCGACGAGATCCCCGACCAGCCGCAGCCGGAGAACTTCATCCGCATGGGCGTCACCAGCATCGTCGTCGGCAACTGCGGCGGCTCGGAGCTGGACGTCGGCAAGTTCTACCGCGACGCCGAGAAAAACGGGGTGTCGGTCAACGTCACCACGCTCATCGGCCACAACACCGTGCGCGCCGCCGCCATGGGCGGCAGCTTCGACCGCGGGCCGACGCCGGAGGAGATGGCGAAGATGAAGGGTCTGGTCGACCGCGCGATGCAGGCCGGCGCCGTGGGCCTGTCCACCGGGTTGATCTACCTGCCGGGCGTGTTTGCCAAGACCGACGAGATCGTGGAGCTGGCGAAGGCGGTCACGCCCTACGGCGGCATCTACGCCAGCCACATGCGCTACGAGAACGCCCGGATCAAGGACGCCCTCGACGAGGTTTTCCGGGTCGCGCGCGAGGCCCGGCTGCGCGCCGAGGTCTCGCACATCAAGCTCTCGGGTGAGAACGCCTGGGGCCGGGCCGACGAGATCCTGGCCTACATCGAGGCGGCGCGGGCCGGAGGGCTCGACATCACGCAGGACCAGTATGCCTACACCGCCTCCAGCACGCGGATGCGCCAGCTGATCCCCGACGACGCGTTTGACGGCGGCCGCGAGAAGTTCCTCGCGATGCTGGCCGACCCGGTGAAGAAGGCGGACCTCGTCGCGCGCATGAAGCAGAACATCATGACCCGCGGCCGGCAGGACTACGCCTACGCCGTCGTGGCCTCCTTCCGCCACGACACGTCGATCAACGGCATGAACATCCTCGAGGCCGCGCAGAAGCTGAAGGGATCGGATTCGCTCGACGCCCAGATCGAGGTGATCCTCGACCTCGAGAAGAACGGCGGCGCCCAGGGCGTCTTCCACGGCATGAACGAGGCGGACCTGCAGAAGTTCCTGCGCCACCCCAACACCATGGTCGCTTCCGACAGCGGCCTGCGCGAGTTCGGCAAGGACGTCCCGCACCCGCGCGGTTACGGCAACAACGCGCGCGTGCTGGGCCGCTACGTGCGCGAGCTGAAGGTGCTGACGCTCGAGGATGCCGTCCGCAAGATGAGCAGCCTGCCGGCCCGGACCTTCCGGTTCGACCGCCGCGGCGAGCTGCGCGAGGGTTACTGGGCCGACATCACGCTCTTTGACCCGGAGAAGGTGGGCGATCCCTCGACCTTCCGCGACCCGCACCACTATGCCGTCGGTTTCCCCTGGGTGCTCGTCAACGGCGTGCCGGTCATCGCCAACGGCGAGCGCACGGCGGACAAGCCGGGGGCGGCCTGCCGCTTTGCCGGCGCCCAGGTCGCGCTGGCGGCGCAGCTGCAAAATTATATCGCCCAGCCGCGTTTCGCCGGGGCGATGTGGGGCGCGAAGGTCGTCTCGCTCGACACGGGTCGCACCCTCTTCGAGCACCAGCCGAACCTGCGGCTCAGCCCGGCCTCGAATGCCAAGCTCTACGCCACGGCACTGGCGCTCGACCGGCTCGGCGGCGACTACCGCATCGTGACCCCGCTGCTCGCCACGGCGCCGGTGGACACGTCCGGCACGGTCAAGGGCGACCTGATCGTCAGCGGCCGCGGCGACCCGGGCTGGAACCCGCGTTCGGAAAAGAAGGATTTCTGGACGGCCTTCGAGCCGTTCATCGCCGTCCTGAAACAGGCCGGCGTGAAGCGGATCACCGGCGACCTCGTGGCCGACGCCACCTGGCTGCGCCAGCCGCCGCAGGGCGCGGGCTGGGCGGTGGGCGACCTGCAGGACTATTACGGCGCGGAGATCTCCGCGATCTCGCTCGAGGAAAACTATGTCGACCTGCACATCACGCCCGCGAAGGCCGCCGGCCAGCCCTGCATCGCGGAGTTCAAGCAGCCGCTGAGCGGGCTGGTGATCGACAACCGCACCGTCACGACCGCCGCCGGCAGTCCGCGCCGGATCCAGGTGCTGCGTTTCCCCGGCGAGAACCGCGTGCTGCTGCAGGGCGAGCTGCCCGTCGACGGCAAGGTGGAGGAGAGCGAGGCCACCATGGAACGCCCGGCCGACTGGTTTGCCCGGTCGTTGCAGGAGGCGCTCAAGCGCGCCGGTATCACGGTCGAGGGCAAGGCGGTCGGCGTCCGCTGGCCCGAGGCGCCGCGCACCGGCGCGGTCAAGCTCGGCGAGATCAAGTCCGCCCCGCTGCGCGACATCGTCGCGAGCATCAACAAGCCGTCGCAGAACCTGAAGACCGACCTGGTCTTCGGGCACATCGGCGAGCTGGACCGCCAGGCGGACACGCCGGCGTGGCGTCAGTCCGAGGAACTGGCGGTGGCGGCGCTGGGCAGGTTTCTCCGGTCCGCGGGCATCGCGCCCGGCGGCACGATCTTCGAGGAAGGCTCGGGCCTGTCCCGCAACAACCTCACCACGGCCGCGGACACCGCGCGCCTGCTGCAGTTCATGGCCACGCATAAGGAACGCGACGCGTTCATGGCGTCGCTGCCCGTCGCCGGCGTCGACGGCTCGCTGCGCCGTCGCATGAAGGGCACGGCCGCCGAGGGCAACGTCCTCGCGAAGACCGGCACGCTGCGCTATGCGAGCTCGCTCTCGGGCTATGTGACCGCAGCGGGCGGCGAGAAGCTCGTGTTCAGCCTGATGCTGAACCGCCATCCCGTGCCGGCCGACGCCAAGGCCGGCGACCCGGTCGACGAACTCGCGGTGTTGATCGCGGGGTATCCGGGCGGGAAGTGAGGAGATGAGTTTGCGGACCCAACGAAATGTAGGGCCGGCGCTTGTCGCCGTGCCTTGGTCCGCATATGAAGAGGCGCGCCGACAAGCGGCGGCCCTACATTACTAAAATGACAGCCACCCCGCGTCTCCTCTCCCTCGACGCCTTCCGCGGGGCGACGATCGCCGGCATGCTGCTGGTGAACAACCCGGGCTCGTGGAGCGACCTCTACCCGCCGCTGGCCCACGCACCCTGGCACGGGTGGACGCCGACGGACATGATCTTCCCGTTTTTCCTGTGGATCGTGGGCGTGGCGATGGCGCTGTCGTTCGCGCGCCGGGTTGAGCAGGGGGCGGACCGCGGGGCGCTGTTCCGGCACGTGCTGGTCCGCTCGGCCATCATCTTCGGGCTCGGGTTGTTCCTCGCGGCCTTTCCGTTCGGCCTGCTGCCGGCGCACAATTTCTCGTTGGAGAAGCTCCGGATCCCCGGCGTGCTGCAACGGATCGGGCTCTGCTACCTCGCGGCCGGGGCGATCTTCCTCCGCACGACGTGGAAGGGTCAGCTCGGCTGGACCGCGGGGCTGCTGCTCGGCTACTGGGCGCTGCTTTCGTTCGTGCCGGTGCCGGGTTACGGTGCCGGCGTGCTCGAGCCGACGGGCAACCTCTGTTGGTGGATCGATTCGCACCTGCTCGCGGGCCACACGTGGAGCGGCGCACCGGCGCCGGGTTTTGATCCGGAGGGAATCCTGTCCACGATCCCGGCCATCGCCACGACGCTGCTCGGCGCGGTCGCGGGCCACCTGGTGCGGACACTCAGCGGGCCGGCGCTTTCACTTCGCCTGGTCCGCGACGGCGCGGTCCTGCTGGCGATCGGCGCGGCCTGGGGTCTCGTGTTGCCGATCAACAAGAACCTTTGGACGAGCTCCTACGCGGCGTTCATGGCCGGCTGGGCCATGGTGCTGCTCGGCGGGTTTCACTGGCTGATCGACGTGCGCGGCTGGCGGCGCTGGGCGGCGCCGCTCGTCATCTACGGCTCCAACGCGCTCGCGATGTTCGTGCTGGCGGGCCTCATCGGCAAACTGCTCTACCTGATCAAGTGGACCGGCGCGGACGGCAAGGCTGTGACGCTGAAGACCTGGATCTACCAGGGAGGCTTCGTGCCGCTGGCCAGCCCGGTGAACGCGTCGCTGCTGTTCGCGCTGAGCTTCGTGTTGGTCTTCCTCGCCATCGCCTGGGCGCTGTGGCGGAAGAAGTGGTTTTTGAAGATCTGAGAAATTTAACCGCAAAGAACGCAGGGAGCACAAAGAATCCTCTTTGCGATCCTTGGGTTCCCTGCGGTTAACCCTGCCTCAGAACGCCGCTGACTTGAGGAACTCGGCCGGGGAGTAGCCCTTGAAGGCCTCGATGGCCTCGTATTCGGCGAGGCCGAGGGCGTTGTAGGCCTGGGCCAGCCGGCGGCTGCGGTCCTCGGTGCGCTGCCAGAACTCGCGGCGGTCCTCGCCGAGGAAAAGCGCCTGGTCCTTCTGGGTCTCGTGGCGGAAGATGGCCCGGCGGCGGCGCAGCACCTCCTGCGGGCTGAGGGGCACGGCGAGGTCGATCTCGTCGAGCGGCCACTCGGCCCAGGCCCCGCGGTAGAGCCAGAGCTCGGTGTCGGCCAGCCACGCGGCCTTGGCGGCGGACGCCGCGGCGAGGGCGTCGCGCAGCACCTGGAGGCAGAGGCGGTGGGTGCCGTGCGGGTCGTCGAGGTCGCCGGCGGCGTAGATGAGGTGCGGCTTGAACTGGTCGAGCAGGGCGCTCATGCGGGCGACGTCGTCCTTGCCGTAGGAACGCGCGCGCGGCGCGGCGTTGTAGAGCGGCAGGTCCATGAAGTGCAGGCGCGCTTCCGGCACGCCGCACACGCGCGCGGCGGCGATGGCTTCGTGGCGGCGGATCAGGCCCTTCCATGACATCAGTTCCGGCGTGGCCGGCAGGGTCGAGCCGTTGCCCAGCCCGGCGCAGACCTGGTCGAGCGGCGCGCGCTTGCCGGAGTCAACCAGCCCGCTGTCGCGCACAAAGGCCAGCAGATGCCACAGCGACTCGTCGGAGACGGCGCCGGCGCCCGAGACCTCGTAGGCGATGTGCACCTCGTGGCCCTGGTCGACCAGGCGGCAGAGCGTGCCGCCCATCGAGATGACGTCGTCGTCGGGGTGGGGGGAAAGCACGAGCACGCGCTTGGGGAAGGTCGTCGCCGAGGGCGCGCGCAGCGGGCGCACCGGGGCGTCGCCGGGCTTGGTCTTCTTCGGGTCGCGTCCGCCCGGCCAGCCGGTGATGGTGTGCTGCATCTGGTAGAACCCGATCAGGTTCGCGTCGTAGGCCGAGCCGTGGGCGCGGAGCAGGTCCTGCAGGCCGGCCTCGTTGTAGTCGTCGTCGGTGAGCTTGAGGATGGGTTTCTGGCGGAGCTGGGAGAGCCAGAGGATGGCGCGGCGCGTCATGCGCTCGTCCCAGGCGAGTCCCTGGTCGGAGAGCGGGCCGACGAGCCACGGGGTGCGGTAGCGCGTGAGCGAGCCGGCGGCGGCGGCATCGAGCACGAAGAGGGCGGCGGGGTGTTCCTGCAGGAAGGACGCGGTGACGTGGTTGTTGACCTCGCCCTCGACGGCGACGCGGACGATGTCGGCCTTGTGCTGGCCCCAGGCCATGAGCACGACGCGCCGGGCGTTCATGATCGAGCGGACGCCCATGGTCAGAGCGTGCCGCGGCGTGCCGGCGTCGCCGCCGAAGTCGCCGGCGGCGTCGCGGCGCGTGAGCGGGTCGAGCGTGACCAGGCGCGTGAGCGAGTGGCGGGCGCTGCCGGGCTCGTTGAAGCCGATGTGGCCGGTGCGGCCGATGCCGAGGATCTGGAAGTCGATGCCGCCGGCGGCCGCGATCATCGCCTCGTAGGCGGCGCAGTGCGCGTCAACCTCGGCCTTGGGCACCGTGCCCGAGGGCACGTGGGTGCGGGCCGGGTCGATGTCCACGTGGTCGAAGAGGTGGGTCCGCATGAAGCGCCGGTAGCTCTGCGCGTGCTCCGGGGGCAGCGGGTAGTATTCGTCGAGGTTGAAGGTGGTGACGTTGGCGAAGCTGAGCTTCTCCTCGCGGTGCAGGCGGACCAGCTCCGCGTAGAGGCTGATCGGCGTGGAGCCGGTGGCCAGGCCCAGGACGACGCCGCGTTTCTCGGCCTGCCGGGCGCGGATGAGCGCGGCGATCTCGCCGGCCACGGCCCGGGCGGCGTCCCGGCTGTGGCCGTAGACGGCCAGGGCGACCTGCTCTTGGTGACAACGCTCGAGGATGGTGATCGGCATGGGAGGAAGGGAAGGGCGCACAAGACGCCGGAACACGAAGGATAAGGCTCGCGCCCGGCATAACCAATAGCAGAAATGACGATGTTTTTGACGAAAATGACAACCCGCTCCGCCCCCAAGCTCGCCCAACTTGTCGACCGGCTGCCCCAGCCCATGCACCAGCTGATCGGGCGGCCCGCCAGCAACCTGATGTTGCCGGACAACATCGTGTGCTTCCAGCGCACCTCCGCGACCGACCTCAACCGGCCGCGGCGCGGCCGGGCGCTGCACCACCGCTTCGTGCTGATGTGCGCCCTGCGCACGGCGGTCACGGTGTGTGTCGACGACCAGAACATCCGCCTGCGACCCGGGCACGGCCTGCTGGTGTTTCCCTTCCAATTCCACCATTACACCGACGCGCAGCGCGAGAGCCTGGCGTGGCTGTTCGTGACCTTCGAACTCGCGGATGGCGCGCCGCTGGCCGCGCTGCGCCACCAGCCGTTCGAGCTGACGCCCCCGTTGCAGGCCCTGGCGGCGGAACTGGTTGAGGCCTACGAGACCGAACGCACGGCCGACCTGTCGGTGCTGCTTTTGGCGCTGCTGCTGGCCCGGCTGCGGCGCCTCCGGCCCGCGGGCCCGGTCCGGGTCGAGGGCAAGTCACCGGTGCCCGGACTGCTGACGCGGGTCAACCAGCTGGCCCAGCGCAGCGGCGAACACCCCAACCTCAAGGAGATTGCGCGCGCGCTCGGCATCAGCCCGAGCCACCTCCGCGCGCGTTTCCGGGCCTCGTGCGGCGTGAGCATAGGGCGGCACCTCCGGCGGCTGAGACTGGAGCAGGCCTGCGGCCTGCTGCGACTCGGCCCGCAGCGGGTCTCGGAGGTCGCGGAGCAGTGCGGCTTCACCTCCATCTACAGTTTTAGCCGCGCCTTCCGGCAGGCCTACGGCGTCCCGCCGCTCGCTTTCCGACACAGCGGCAAAGCGGCGCCGGGGCCGCGCTGAGCTTTCCGGGGCATTGTCAGAAGTGACGAACTATTTGACGAAAGTGCCAAAATGCCCCGGACCGCGGCCGGGATACGCCGGGGCTGGCCGGAAATTATCAGGATTCTGCTTGGACGCGGCGGGGTGCGGCTTATAGAGGGAACCACAAAACTGGGGCGGAAGAGGAATCTTCCTCCCCGTTCACACACATACACCAAGGTCAGGAAACCGAATGCCTATGAACGCACGTTATCTGTGGAACCGATCCACCTGGTTTGGGGTTATCGCCGCCGCGAGCCTCAGCCTCAACGCGATGGCCCAAACCGCCGCCGCTCCGACCGCCACCCCGCCCGACCAGCCCGTCAAGCTTGAGAAGTTCGTCGTCACCGGCTCGATGATCAAGCGCATCGCCGACGAGGGCGCGCTGCCGCTCTCCGTGTTCACCAAGCTCGACATGGAGCAGGAGGGCATCGCGAGCGCCGAGCAGCTGATCATGAACCTCAACATCAACGGCAACGGCCTCGACAATCTCGCGTCGAACGCCGACGTCGTCGCCGGCGCGCAGCGCGGCAACAACGGCGCGACCGCCGCCAACCTCCGTGGCCAGGGCGCCAACGCCACCCTCATCCTCCTCAACGGCCGCCGCGTCGCCTCGCACGGCCTCAACGGCGGCGTAGTCGACCTCAACTCCATCCCCTTCGCCGCCATCGAGCGCGTCGAGGTCCTCAAGGACGGCGCCTCCGCCATCTACGGCACCGACGCCATCGGCGGCGTGATCAATTTCATCACCAAAAGCGACTTCCAGGGCCTCGTGGCCAACGCCGCTTCCGACGTCACTCAGGACGGCGGCGGCAACGTCTTCCGCTACTCCGTGGTCGGCGGCTGGGGCGACCTGAACAAGGACGGGTGGAACTTCATGGCGTCGCTGGCCTTTGCGGACCACAAGCGGCTGGACGGCGCCGACCGCGACTTCGTCAACACCTTCCAGCCCAACCGGGGCATCTCGCCCGACACGCGCGGCACCCCGATCGCCACGCTGTTCGCCATCGCCAACCTGCCGACCGCGCTCGGGCCCAGCAGCACCGGTCCCATCGACCCGGCCAACGCCGCCATCCGCGTCAACGGCATCAACATCTTCGACCTCCCGACGAACACCGGCGGCTACGCCGGCCTCGACGGCATGGGGCCCTACGAGGAGATCCTCTGGGGCGCGACGTCCGCCGCCGGCAGCGGCAAATACGGCGCCGCCTGGGACACCGGCCGCGCCGCCGTCCTCCAGCAGCCGGTCAAGAACACCAACTTCGTGGGCCGCGGCTCCTACAAGCTCGGCAACCACCTGCTCACCCTGGAGGCCGTGATCGGCCGTTCCGATTCCTCCAAGAGCTTCTCACCGAACCAGTGGAGCACCGCCAGCCTGACGGCCGCCGGCGCCCAGACCACCACCACCACCGCCAACGGCACGGTGGTCCCGAATCCGCTCTCGGGCATGGTCTATCCCAGCACCGGGGCCGACTACAACCGCGTCTTCAACGCCCTCGTCGCCTTCTTCCCGGCGCTCGAGGTTAACCGCGGCCTGCCGCTCGCCTTCCGCTGGCGCTCCCTGCCCGGCGGCAACCGCGAGATCAACACGGTCAGCGACACCCGCCGCTTCCTCGTCGGCCTGGAGGGGCCGCTGCCCCTGCCGGGCTCGTTCTTCTCCGACTGGGAATACCGCGCCGGCGTCATGCAGTCCGAGAGCAAGTCGAAGTCGAAACTGCTGAACGGCTACTACTACACCGTGCCCTTCGTGAACCTCATCAAGACCGGCGTGCTGAGCCCGTTCTCCTATGAGCAGTCGCAGGCGGCGATCGACGGCCTGGCGGCCGCCTCCGCCACCGGCGTCGAGCTCTACGGCGGCACCTTCACCACCACGCAGGCGGACTTCGCCACCTCCGGCCCGCTCTTCCAGCTGCCGGGCGGCACGGTCCAGGCGGCCGTCGGCCTCGACTGGCGCAAGGAGGAATACTTCTTCGCCGGCGACCAGCGCGCCAACGTCAGCACGGCCGACTCCCTGATCTTCAACGTGCCCTTTGACAACGCCCTGGCCACCGCCGGCACCCTCGAACGCACGGTCAAGGCCGTCTTCGCCGAGCTCCAGATCCCGGTCCTGAAGAACCTCGACCTCAACCTGGCCGGCCGGCGCGACGACTATACCGGCTTCGGCAGCACCACCAACCCGAAGGTCACGGTGCGCTTCACGCCCATCGAGCAGGTCCTCATCCGCGGTTCCTACAGCACCGGCTTCCGCGTGCCGACCTTCAAGCAGCAGTTCGACCCGAGCTTCACCTCGATCTACGCCGGCGCCGACCTGACCGACCCGGTCACCGGCCTGCTCATCCCGCCGAACACCATGAACATCGTCAGCGGCGGCAAGTCCACGCTTGAGCCCGAGGAGGCCGACATGAAGTCGGTCGGCATCGTGATCTCCCCCGTCAAGAACATCACCCTCGGTGTCGACTGGTGGTCGGTCGAGCGCACCGGCACGATCCAGGTGCTGGGCACCTCGGTAATCCTGGCCAACTACCAGCTCTTCCCGGATGCCATCCTCCGCAACGGCACGAACCAGATCGTCGCCATCGACGCCCGCCCGATCAACGCCGGCGAGACCCAGACCAAGGGCCTCGAATACACCGCCCGCGGCGAGTTCGACCTCTGGGGCGGCAAGCTGATCGCCGACGTGAACGTCAGCCAGCTGCTCGAGAAGAAGTCCCGCCTGATCGCCAGCGCCCCCTTCGGCGCCAGCGAGGTCGGCCGCTTCACCCGCGCGAGCGATATCGGCCTGAAGTGGAAATACACCGCCTCGGTGGCCTACAAGAAGGACAAGTGGACGGCCCGCCTCAGCCAGCTCTACCGCGCCGGCTACATGGACTACGTCCCGCCCGGCATCGCCAACGGCACGTTCCTGCCGTTCGCCCCGGACTACAACCCGAAGGTCGACGAATACATCACCTACAACGCCAGCCTGACCTACCGCTGGAACAAGGACCTGACGATCATCGCCGGCATCAAGAACATCCTGAACGAGGATCCGCCGTTCAGCATCGCCTACGACACCAACACCGGTGCCGGCAGCTCGTGGGAGCCGCGTATCGCCGACCCGCGCGGCCGCGCCTTCACGCTGTCCGTGGAATACAAGTTCAAGTAAACCGCGCTGCACTTGATTCATCGGGGGCGATCCAACCGGGTCGCCCCTTTTCATCTCCCCCCATGAAACGCCGTTACCGTCTGTCTCTCGCCTGCGCCGTCCTGATCCTGGGCGCAACCGTCGCCCCGGGCGCGGAGGTGCCCGCGGCCGGCAAGCCGCTCTACCAGTTCACCGAGGCCGAGGTCGGCGCCTACCTCGGGCCGCTGCAGGCGCGGGAGCCCGACCTGCGGAAACGCATCCTGCACCTCGCCCGCAAGAACATCGGGCAGCCCTACGAGCTCTACCTGCTCGGCGAGATGCCGTTCGAGACGCACGACCCGCAGCCGCTGTATTGCCTCGGCAAGAGCGACTGCCTGGTCTTCGCCGAGCATGTCTACGCCATGGCGCTGGGCCGGGACTGGAGCGGCTTCATGCGTCTGCTCCAGCGCATCCGCTACCGCGACGGCCGCATCGGCGTGGCCACCCGCAACCATTACACCGAGGCCGACTGGAACCCGTCCAACCGCTGGCTCGTCCGCGAGATCACCGGGGAGCTCGCGGCCGGCACGGCCGTGAAGTTCAACCAGCGCATCGACCGGAGCAAATTCCTTCAGGGCCGTTACAAGCTGCAGACCAGCTTCCCGGTTGAGGAGCACAAGGACGCCTACCTGCCTTACGCCGAGATCGCCCGCGCGGCACCGCACCTGCGCGACGGCGATTTCATCAACGTTGTTCGCGGCATCGTTAAGCCCGGCGTCGCCGTCAACGACACCTTCGGCGGCAGCGCGTGGGTGGGGCACGTCGGCCTCGTCGCCCACGGGCCCGACGGCACGCTGCACATCATCCACTCCGCCGAGCCCGCCGTGCGCGAGGAGACCATGGCGCAGTTCATCGCCCGCGAGACCGCCCACAACGCCGAGCGCGACCAGGCCGGCAAGGCGCGCCTCCTCGGCTTCAAGTTCCTCCGGCTGGAGGACGACCCGCTGGCCCGGCTCCGCGAGCTCGACGGCGCCGACGCCCCGCGTGTGACGCTCCCCGACGGCAAGCCCGCGGGGCTCTGATCATTTCCCCATGTCCGTTCCCCCCGTCATCGCCGCCATGCCCGCCCGCGCCGCCGAACTCGGCGCGCAGCTCGAGCGCTGGGCCAACATCAACTCCGGCTCCGGCCACGCCGCCGGCCTGGCCCGCATGGCCGGGGTGCTGCGCGCGGCGTTTGCCACGGCCTTTCCGGCCGCGACGTTCGAGGAACTCGCGGCCGACGCCCCGGGCTTCAACCCGCCCGGCGCAAAGGCGCTGCGT
>JAYRXZ010000066.1:0-15381 GCA_041917235.1 Lacunisphaera sp.
CCCGTCACCGGCGTTCGCGCCGGGGTGATCTTCTACGCGCCCGCGCCCGGCGCCGAGGCCAATAACCCGGAATTCATCTTCAGCTGGAAATGAAACTCCGCGCGGCCAACGCCTACACGTTGCTGGAGCTGCTGGTCGTCATCGGCCTGATTGGAGCGATGTCCTTCTTTCTCGTCGGCGGCCTGACGGGTGGCGGGGCCACGGCCGCGTTGCAGTCCGGGCAGGCCACCCTGGCCAATTTGATCACCACGGCGCGCGCCAAGGCGGCGGCGACCGGCCGGAAAACCCGCCTGTTGGTGAACACTGACGCGCATGCGCCCGAGCGCTACCTGCGGCACCTGGTGCTGCAGCTTGCGCGGCAGGCCGGCCCGAGTCCCGCCGACTGGGACACTCTCGCCACGATCACCCTGCCCGGGGGCGTGTATGTGATGCCAGCGACGCTTGCCCGGAGCGACGGCCTGGTGGCCAACCCGGCGGATTGGAAGCGAGTGACCGATCCCGCGGCTGACTTGGTGTCGGATTTGTTCACCAACCAGTCGTTATCCTTCATGCTCGAGGGCGACACGGCGGTGCAGTTATGGACCGGCATGGGCTTCACCCCCAACGGCACACTGGCCGCACTGGACAGCGGCCCGCCGCCGAAAGGGACCTTGCTCATCGCCCTCGGAATCCGGCGACCACCCGGCAGCTTTCAGCCGGGCGACTCTCCGGTCCAACTCGGCGACCCCCAGGCGGTGCGGGGATTAATCCTGAGCGCCTACGGCGTGCCGGCCCTCGTCAACGAGCGAGGTTCGTTCTGATGAAGCTGTTCCGTCCAACCCGCGGTTTCACCCTGCTGGAGGTCATCATTGCGATCGGCCTGTTCGTCTCCGCGGTCACGGTCATCCTCGGACTCATGGCCGGTCTTTCGCGGCAGAGCGCGGATTCCGATGCTGAGTTGACCGCCCAGCGGTTGCCTGCGCCGCTCCGGCTCGAATTAGCGCGGCTGGCGGCCGCCGGGTTTGACGGCCTCGCGGACCGGGTGCCGGTGATGGCCTCGCCGCTCGACGGAGGCCTGTCGTTGGTGGCGGCCCGAGACGCCATCCGGGTCGATTCCTTGGAATACCTGCCGGTGCCGGGTCTGCTCCCGGCCGGCGAGCAATACTACCTGGTGGAGTGCTGGAAATTTCCATCCGAGCCGCTGCGCTTTGACGGGCAGAAGGCGTTTCTGGCGCTTTATGTGCGGGTTTCCTGGCCCTACCGGCTGCCCGGCGTGACCCCGCCGACCCGGCTGGCAGATCGCAATCAGGTGACGTTCACCTTGGCGCTGAATCGATGAGCCGGTCTTCCCTCATCCGCGCCTTCACGCTGCTGGAACTGCTGGTGGCGGTGACCATCACGCTGGTCATCGCCGGGTTGATGCTGGCGGTGACGACCAACGTGCTGAACCTCTGGCGGCGCAGCCAGGCGAACCACACCCAGGCGACGACCGCGCGGCAGGTGTTTGATCTGCTGGAGCAGGACTTGCAGTCGGCGATCTGGCGCCGTGACTCAAACCGCTGGCTGGCGGCTGACATTCTCGACTCCACTGGGAATCTGTCCAACCATGGCTGGCTGCTGGGCCCCGGAATAATGAAACCGGCCAACGGCGGCAGCCGGCTCCCGCTGCCTGCGGCCGCGGCCGGCGGCGAAAGGTTGCTCCAGCATGCGCGCTTCGGGTTGTCCGGCAGCTGGCTGCGTTTTGTGACCACCAACGTGGAATCCGGCGGCAGTCTGCCGATCGTCGTCGCCTACCAGGTTGCGCGCCGTCCGGTCACCGGCGATCCCCAAGCCACGAATCCGGCGGCGATCCGCTACGCGCTTTACCGCTCGGCGATCAGCAACGCCGACACGTTTGCCGCGGGTTATGATGTCACCTCCGGCGGTTACGCGAGCACCGGCAACAATCCCGCGAGTGCCAGCTCAACCGCGTATCGCGCGGCGCGGAACGTGATGAATCCCAGCCACGCCAATCTGCTGGGCTCGAACGTGGTCGATTTCGGCTGCTGGCTGCATGTGCGCAATCCGGACCGCACATTGCGGCGGATCTATCCCGCCGGCACCGGCGACCTGTCGCATCAGGCGATCGGCAACAGCACGGCCACCGACACTCTTTACCCCGAAGTGGCCGACGTCATGCTTCGTATCCTGAGCGAGGAGGGCGCGGCCCTGGTGGAGGCCATCGAGGCCGGCCGCGTCACGCGCCCGTCATTTTACGCCACCGACGCCCAGTGGTGGTGGGGCGTGGTGGAGGCGAATTCCAAGGTGTTTACCCGACGCATCGAGATCAAGGGGGCTGCATTATGAGCCGGGGCCGGCCACGCGGCTTCGCCCTGGTCATCACGCTGGGCCTGCTGGCGTTGCTGGTGCTGGCGGTATTTGCGCTCAGCGCCCTGACCAAGGTCGGCAGTGAGATGTCCTCCGCGAGCGCCTATCAGACCCAGGCCCGGCAGAACGCCTTGCTCGCCCTCGGCGTCGCCCTGGGCGAGTTGCAGCGCCATGCAGGCGACGACAGCCGTATCACGGGAATGGCGGGCATCACCGGGGTGGCAGCCGGCCAGAACGCGACGATGCGATACTGGTGCGGGGTCTGGCGCGATGACGGCAGTTTTGTAACGTGGTTGACCTCCGGTGCGATCAGCGCAACCAGCGCCGGCCCGGACACGATTGAGTTGATCGCCCAAGGCAGCGTCGGCGCCGCGGGCTCGACCTCCGCCAATGTGGAGAAGGAGCATGTGATCGCCGGGAAGATTCCGATCACGGTTCCGGATTCCCCGGGCTCACCCGGCGTTCCCGCGACGGTCGGAAGCTACGCGTATCTGGTCACGGACGAGGGCATCAAACTCGGGGCCTACGCGCCTCCGGACCAGCGGGCGGTGCCCGCCTCGGCTCCGGTCATCGGCTCGTCCATGCTCACCAACCAACTGCGGCTCAGGACCGCGTTGGAGGCCAACGCCGCCGTCCTGCCCGCGCTGCTTTCCTACGAGCAGATGGGGTTGCTGTCGCCTGTGACGCCCTCCGTCCTGCAGGATTGTTTTCACTATGTGACGCTGACACCCCGGGTCGTGACCGGGTCGCGCTACCGCTCGGGCATGATCAACCTCAACACGTCGTCCACGCTGGTGTGGCGCAGCCTGCTCGATACCTACAACACCATGCCGGGCGTGACGCCGGTGCCGAACGTGGCCAATCGCGGCAATCTCATCGGCAACAACTTCGCCGGCACGACCGCGGGCAAGGCGGCCAACGCGCCCTTCACCTCGACCCTCGGATTCGCGACCTACCTGGCCACAATCTTTCCGTCCGCCAGCTCACCCGATTTCACGGAGATCCTGGCGGCGCTGGGCCCGATGTTGACGGTTCGCTCGGACACCTTCCGCATTCGCGCGTATGGCGAGGCGCTCAATCCCGCCGATCCGGCCAGAATCGAGGCCGCGGCCTTCTGCGAAGCCATCGTGCAGCGCACACCGGAGCCGATGCCGGGCTTTGGCCGGCGCTTCGTCATCACCCATTTCCGATGGCTGGGGGTGGAGGATATCTGAGCGCGGCGGCTACTTCCGGCCCTCGAGCAGGTAGGTGCGGACCTGGCCGAGGCCCTTGCATTCCACGGTGCCGCGCTCGGTGAGGCGGAAATCCTTTTGCAGGAGTTCGTAGGTGCTCGCGGACACGTTGACGCGGTTGGGCAAGCCGGAGGATTGCACGCGGTCGGCGAGGTTCACGGTCACGCCCCACAGGTCGTAGGTGAATTTCCGGCTGCCGATGACACCGGCCACGACGGGGCCGGAATTCAGGCCGATGCGCAGGCCCAGGTTGAGGCCCCGCTCGCGGTTGAGGTCGGCAAGGGCGGCGAGCATGGCCAGCGCCATGGCGGCGACGTCGGTTGCGTGGCTGGCGCTCGGTTCCGGCAGGCCGCCGACCACGAGGTAGCAGTCCCCGATGGTCTTGATTTTCTCCAGCCGGTGCTGTCCGGCCAGGCGGTCGAAGCGCGAGAACAGGTCGTTGAGCAGGGCCACGAGTTCCTGCGGGTCGGTGTGGGTGGACAAGGCGCTGAACTCGACGAGGTCGGCGAACAGCACCGTGACCTCCGCATGCCGCTCGGCGATGGTGTGCTCGCCGCGCTTGAGCCGCTCGGCGATGGCCTTGGGCAGGATGTTCAGGAGCAGGCTTTCGGATTTTTCCTGCTCGGCCTGCAGGAGTTGCTTCTCCTGCTGCAGCTCAAGGAGCCGCAGGCGCTCCAGGTCGCGCAGGCGCTTGCGCTCGAGCGAGGCGCCCACCCGCGCGCCGAGCAGGACGGCGTTGACCGGCTTGGGCAGGAAATCCTCGGCCCCGAGCTCGATGCAGCGCACCACGGCGTCCAGCCGGTCGAGGCCGGAGGCGACGATGACCGGCAGGTGACGGCGGGCCGGGTCGCGCTTGAGCGCCGCCAGCACCTGGAAGCCGTCCACGCGCGGCATCTCGATGTCCAGGACGATGAGGTCGAAGTCCCGCTGGGCGAGGAGGTCGAGCGCGACCTGGCCGTCGGCCGCCTCGGTGACGTTGTCATAACCCAGGGTCCCGAGGATCTGGACGATGACGCCGCGTAGCTGGGCATTGTCCTCGACGAGCATGATGGCCGCCTGCTTGTCCGTGGCGCTGTCCTGCGCGCTGTGCAACTGCGCCAGGGTGTCGGCCGGAAGCCCGTCGGACTTGACCCGTCGCAGCAGCTCAAACGTGCGGGTTTCGTCTCCTCGGGTGGGGTCGGTCATGCCGGGGCCACTGTAGGAGAAAGCCCCGGCTTGAAAAGGCTTCGTTTCGGGGCTTTCCGTGTCCGGAGGGCGGCGCGAAAAATCTTGTGGATTTCCGGGGAAAAATGTGACTTCTTCCGCGTCCCTTTCGCCAGGGTAGCTCAGTGGTAGAGCAGAGGACTCATAAGCCTTTGGTCGCGAGTTCAATCCTCGCCCCTGGCACCAATTAAGCCGTCGCCCTCCGGGTGGCGGCTTTTTGTTTTACGGGAAGGGTTTCCGTGTGTTCCGTGTCCGCCGTGGCCAAGCCCTCATACGATCTTGTCATCCTCGCCGCTGGCATGGGCAGCCGTTTCGGCGGCCTCAAGCAGGTGCAGCCGGTCGGACCGGCCGGCGAGCTCATCATCGAATATTCCGCGTATGACGCGCTGCGGGCCGGCTTTGGCCGGCTGGTGCTCGTCATCCGCAAGGACATCGAGGCGGACTTCCGTGACGCCATCGGCCGGCGGCTCGAGTCGCGGATGGACGTCAGTTATGCCTTCCAGGAAACGGGCGCCGGCCGCACCAAGCCCTGGGGCACGGGGCATGCCGTGCTGGCGGCAAAGAAGGAAGTGAGCCGGCCGTTTGCCGTCATCAACGCCGACGATTTCTACGGCGCCGCGGGCTACCGGGCGCTGGCCGCGCATTTCGCCGCGTCGCCGGACTACGCCATGGTGGGATATCCCCTGAAGCAGACCTTGTCCGAATTCGGGACGGTGAGCCGCGGCCTGTGCGCCACGGATGCGGCCGGCCGGTTGAAGAGCATCACGGAGATCACCAACATCGAGAAGACAGCGGACGGGGCGCGGTATACCGATGCCGTGGGGGCGTGGCATCACCTCACCGGGCAAGAGATCGTCTCGTTGAATTTCTGGGGCTTCACGCCGGCGGTCTTCCCGCAGCTGGAGAAGCTGTTCGCCGATTTCCAGGCGAAGCATGCCGGCGACCCGAAGGCGGAGTTTTATCTGCCGACGGCGCTGAGCACCCTGAACGAACGCGGCGTGGCCCGGGTGGCCTTGCTCCGGAGCAGCGATGCCTGGTTCGGCATCACCTATCGCGAGGACCTGGCGGCATCACAGGCGGAGATCAGCGGGCTCATCAAGGCCGGTAAGTATCCGACGCCGCTGTGGGGTGCCTGAGGCAGGGCGGCTTGTCGCTAAGCCGCCGCTCGGTGCGTTAAGGATAACGCGCCCTACCCAAGATCGGATAGCATCGCCCGCAGTTCCCGCTCGGGATCCTCGTGGCTTTGACTGATGGCGAGTTGCAGGGCCTGTTCCAGCCAGGGCCGCGCCTCGGCGCGGCGGCCCAGGCCGATGAGGGTCTTGCCTAGCAGGATGCGGGGCATCATCCAGTCGGCCTTCTTGCCGGCGCAAAACTGCAGATGCTCGACGGCTTCGGCCGGGCGGTTCTCGGCGAGGAGGGCCTGGGCGAGGCTGAACCGGAAAAGCTCGTTGTCCGGCTGCTTGGCGACGAGGGCGGTGAATTGCTGGGAGCGAGAGGGAGTAGTCACAAAGCCGTGGATCGGTGGAGGGCCGGCCTCCCGGCCGGCCGCGGTCGGTCAGGAGACCGACCCTCCAAGTTGCTCAGTCGAAAAAGAGCACCACGGCCGTGGAATTGTCCAGACCGCCGCGCTCGTTGGCGCGGTCGATGAGCTGGCGGGCGGCGGCCTCGGGCTCGGTCGCGGAGGCGATAATCTCGCCGATTTCCCTGATGTCCACAAAGCGGGTGATGCCGTCGCTGCTGAGCAGGTAGCGGTCCTTGGGCAGGATGGTGTGCTCGGTGCAGTCGGACTCGAGCGGCGGCGGCTGGCCGATGCAGCGGGTGAGGGCGTTGCGGTTCTCCATCAGCATGCCGATGGGTTCGCCGCGTGCGGTGCGTTCCTTCAGCTCGTTCTCGATGGTGTGGTCGGTCGTGAGCTGCTCGAGGCTCTTGGAGCGCAGGCGCAGGGCGCACGAATCGCCGACGTGGCCGATGTGCAGCTTCACGCCGGTGATGTGCGCGAAGGTCAGGGTCGAGCCGATGCCGAACTGCGGGCTCAGCACGCGCCCCAGGCGGAACACCTGGTCGTTCACCTCCGAGATGATGCGGGGGTAGTTGAGCTTATGGCCGGCCGCATGGCTCGTAAAAATCTTCTCCAAGGTCGCCACCGTCAGCTGGCTGGCCTGTCCGCCGGCGGGGAGACCCCCGATCCCGTCCGCCACCGCATAGAGTCCGTGCGTGTCGTTGCACAGAAAACTGTCCTCGTTTTCGGGGCGGACGCGGCCGACGTCGGTGTGGGCAAAGGATCGCAACTTCATTACTGGCCGCACACTAAGGGCAGGTTTGCTTCAAGGGAAAGGTCTAAAAACACGGTCGCGGTCGCCGAGGTCCATTCGCTCGTAAGCGTCCGTGGGCAAAGAGCCTAGGAATTCGCGGCCGTAGGCCTTGGCCAGGACCCGCGAATCGAGGATCGTGACCGTCCCGCGGTCGGTTTTGTTGCGGATAAGGCGGCCAACGCCCTGCCTGAACTTGATGAGCGCGTCAGGCAGGGTGAGTTCGTTGAACGGGTTGCCCCCCGCGTCGCGGATGTGCTCGCACTTGGCCTCGGTGATGGGATGCGTGGGCGGGTCGAAGGGCAGGCGGGTGATGATGACCTGCGACAGCGCCGCGCCCGGGACATCCACGCCGGTCCAGAAACTGTCGGTGCCGAACAGGACCGCGTTGCCGAGCTGGCGCATCTGCTGGGCGAGCTCGGTGCGCGACAGATCGGCGCCTTGCATGAGGAAGGGCCGGCCGGCCGCGCGCCAGCCGGGCTCAAGTGCGGCCGCCACGGCGCGCATGTCGGTGTAGCTGGTGAACAGCACGAGCGAGCCGCCGCGCACCTTGTCGGTGCAGAAGCGGATGTAGTCGGTCAGGGTCTCGATCGCCAGCTTGGCCTCCTTGGGCGAGGGCAGGGGAACATCGGACGCGACGAACACGCGCATGTTTTTGTCGAAATCGAAGGGCGACTTCACCGCCATGGTCTGGGCGGCGTCCGCACCGATGCGGAGCGCGAAGGGTTCGATGCTGCCGCCCATGGCGAGCGTGGCGCTGGTGCAGACGACGCTCGTGCGGCAGCCGAAGAGGTGCTGGCGCAGCTCGGGCGCCACGTCGATGGGCGCGCTGCGGAGGGAGACGATGGTCTGTTTGCGGCCGCTGCGCTCGGTCCAGTAGACGTGGCCCTTGTCGCCGAGGGTCAGCCACTCGGTGATGCCGGCCTGCAGGCCCTTGATGCGCTGCTGCTGCTCTAGCAACTCGTCGCGTTCGCGGCCGTCCTCGAGCTTGTCGGCCAGCTGGGCGAGCAGGCGGTGCAAGGCGCCGAGCGGGCCGTCGAGCATGGGCTCGGCCGCGCCCGTCTCGCGGATGCGCACGATGGCGCGCTGGTCGAGCACGCGGGCGGCGAGGAAGTTGAAGAACTGCTGCGAGGCCTCAAGCGCGTCGAGCACCAGCTGCTGGCCCGCGGCGCCGCCGTGCTTCTTGAACAGGCCGCGCTTGCTGCGGGGGTTGAAGAGATACTTGAGCGCGCGGTCCACGCCGTAGCTGCTGAGCGAGAGGCCGAAGTTGTCCGTCGCCACCTCCGGCACCGTGTGCGCCTCGTCGAGCACCAGAAAGTCGTCGGGGAAAAGCACACCGCGCGCGTCGGGGCCGGAGCCCTGGGCGCGGGCGCCGCCGGCGTTGATGAGGGCGAAGAGCAGGGCGTGGTTGACGATGATGACCTGCGCCGTGCGGAGCCGGGCGCGGGCGCGCTGGTAATGGCACTTGCCGTCGTCGCAGTGCTTGCGCGAGCAGGCGGAGGAGTCGGCGTTGACGGCGTCCCACACCTCGGGCCGCGGCGGCGGCTTCAGCTCGTGCCGCAGGCCGGTGGCGGTCGTGTCGGCCCAGGCGGCGATGCGCTGCAGCTCCTCGTAGTCGGCGTCGGCGAACAGGCTGGCGCGGTCGGCGAGCGCGTGGCTGAGCCGGGTGGGGCACAGGTAGTTTGACTTGCCGACGAGCACCGTCGAGCGGAAGTCGGCGTAGCGCGCCAGGTCGGGCGCGGCCTTGAACACGCGGCGGCAGATGGGCAGGTCCTTCTGCTCGATCTGCTCCTGCAGCGAGATCGTGTGGGTCGACACGATGAGCTGCCGGCCCTGGTCGACGGCGTGGATGATGCCCGGGATGAGGTAGGCGAGGGATTTGCCGACGCCGGTGCCGGCCTCGAACAGCAGCGGCTCGTCGCGATACAGGGCGCCGGCGGTCACGCAGGCCATCTGCTCCTGCTCCGGGCGGTGCTCCAGGCTGAGGGCGTCGCAGAGCACCCCGGTTTCGCCGAACAATTCCTCCACCAGCTCGCGGACGCGAGAGGGCTTGGGGCCGGCGGCTGCGCCCGGTCCGGAGTCATCATTCAGGCCAATCATGGGCGCTCACTGAGCTTATTAAGCATCCGGGGTGCAATTGATATTTGCGAAGCCGGGCGGCGCAGAGCATCCTGCGGCATGGGCAATCCGAGCAGCACAGGCACCGGCGGCAACTGGACCGAGGAACTGGTGCGCTTCCTGTGCGAGCAGCCCGGGGTCGGCGCCGTCCGGCTCGACCCGGCCGCCCGGCAGGTCTCGGTGGCGACCATCGGGCAGGTCAACCTGGCCGACCTCGAGCAGCACCTGGCCGCGACCATCGCCGCCGTGGAGGCCCGGTTTGCCGACCAGCCGGCGCGCCTCGCCGCGCTCGGGTTTTCCCTGAAGCGCGACGGCGACGCCGTGGTGATCGGCCGCAACATGGGCCAGACGGCCGAGAAGATGTGGCTCTGGCGCGAGATGGAGTGGCCGGAGATCAAGGCCGAGCCGACGCCCGCGGACCAGGAATGGCGATTGCTCGCCGTGCTCGCCGCGATCTGCGGCGGCGCGGGCATCGCGGGACTGCTCGCCGAATATTTCCTGCCCGGCCTGCCCTGGCTGGCGAAGGCTCTCTTCCTCGCCGGCATTGTCACGGGCGGCTGGGATGCGGCGGTCGACTCGTGGGAGAACCTCAAGAAGCGCGAGATCGATATTCATTTCCTGATGCTGGCGGTGGCGCTCGGCGCGATGTTCATCGGCGCCTGGGGCGAGGCGGTGCTCCTCCTGTTCCTGTTCTCCGCCTCCGGCGCCATGGAGGAATACGCCCTCGACCGCACCCAGCGCGAGGTCAGCTCGCTGCTCAAGTCCGCGCCAAAGCGCGCCACGGTGATCGAGGCGGACGGCCGCGAACGCGAGATCGCGGTCGAGGAACTGCAGGTCGGCTCGCTGGTGCGGGTGCGGCCGGGCGGGGCTTTCCCGGCCGACGGCCTCGTGACCTCCGGCAAGAGCGCCTGCGACGAAGCCAACCTCACCGGCGAAGCCACGCCGGTCGAGAAGGGCAAGGGCGACCAGGTGTTCAGCGGCACGATCAACCTGTGGGGCTCGCTCGACTACGAGGTCGTGCGCCTGCCCGGCGAGAGCACGCTGCAGAAGATCATCCGGCTCATCCAGACGGCCCAGAAGCTGAAGGCGCCGAGCGAACGCTTCACGGACAAGTTCGGCACCGGATACACCTACGCCGTCATCGGCGGGTCCTTCGCCATGTTCCTGGTGTGGTGGCTGGCCTTCGACCTGCCGGCTTTCACGAACACCCCGGAGCTGCGCTCCGCGTTCTACCGGGCCATGACGCTCATGGTCGTGGCCAGCCCCTGCGCGCTCGTGCTGTCGATCCCGTCCGCCATCCTCGCGGCCATCGCGTGGGGGGCGCGGCATGGCGTCCTGTTCCGCGGCGGCGCGGCGATCGAGAAGCTGGCCGACATCGATGTGGTGGCCCTCGACAAGACCGGCACGCTTACGACCGGCGAACTGGCGGTGGTGGGCTACGAGAGTTTCCCGGCCGGCCGGGAAACCGAGATCATGGAGCTCGCCTACGCGCTCGAGGCGAAGTCGGAGCACCCGCTGGCCCGGGCCATCGTGCGCGACGCGAAGGCGCGCGGCGTGCGGGAGCTGCCGCTCGCGGATTTTCAGAACATCGTGGGGCAGGGCGTCCGCGGCAGTTACAGCGGCGGGCAGGCATTGCTGGGCCGGCGGGAACTGCTGGAATCCGGCCCGCTCGCCGGCTGGGCCGCCAAGCTGCCGCCGGCCTCGGCCGAACTCTCCGAGGTTTGGATCGTCGGCCGAGACATGATCGGCCGGGTGCTGCTGCGCGACCAGATCCGGCTGGAGTCCAAGGCCGTGCTGGCCGAGCTGAAGGCCATGGGCATCCGCTCGGTCATGCTGACCGGCGACCGCCGCCAGGCCGCCGAGTCGGTGGCCCGCGAACTCGGTCTCGACGAGGTCCGCGCCCACCTGACGCCCGAGATGAAGGTCGCCGCGATCCAGGAACTCCGGGCCGCGAACGGCGGCCAGAAGGTGGCCATGGTCGGTGACGGCGTGAACGACGCGCCCAGCCTGGCCGCGGCCGACGTGAGCGTGGCCATGGGCGCGCGCGGCAGCGACGCCGCGCTGGAACAGGCCGAGGTCATCCTGATGCACGACCGCATCGAGAACTTTCTCGCGGCCGAGCGCCTGAGCCGGCGCGCCAAGGCCATCATCCGGCAGAACCTCACGATCTCGCTCGGCGTGGTCATCATCATGGTCATCGCCACGGCGTTCGGCGCGGTGCCCCTGGCGATCGGCGTTGCGGCCCACGAGGGCAGCACGCTGGTGGTTTGCCTCAATTCACTGCGGCTGCTGTTTGGCCGGAATTCTTAAGACCGCGCGTTTTTGGGCCTCGGCCTAAGCGGCGGTAGCCGATGAACCCGATGCCCGGACGGGCAGCGGGACGGATTGCTCGCGCAAGGCACCGCGCAAGCAGTGGCTCCAGCAGAGGATGAAGAACCAGAAATTCAGCGCGGACCAGGCGAGCAAAAATCCATTGAGCGGGACCGAGGTGTAGGGCGTGCGGTAGAAGGGTGAATTCCCGTCCAGACCGTAGAAAACAAAAAGGTTCACGTTGGTCGTGAGGGCGGCGAAACCGGCGACCAGCCAGGCGGTCGGCGGCGCGTGCGCGGCGAGCACAAAGGCGAGGGCCATCACGAGAAAGAGGTGATTCTCGTGCACGCCGTTGTTCACGGTGCAATAGGTCAGAAATCCCGTCAGCGCATACCAAAGGAAGCCCCGGTAGGAGCCGCCGCGCCAGAATTGAACGAGCAGGAGCAACGCAAAGAGCAGGTAGAAGATGCGGCGCGGCCAGACGAGCAACGGATGGGGCAATCCCTGCAGAAAGGGAAGCAGGCCCGACCCCGCGTGGCCGGCCTGCTGGTAGTGGATCTGCTGGATGATCCAGTTCACGTTCAGCGCCTGGTAGCTGAGTCCGGGGTGTTCTCCCGCCAGGGCAAAGGCCTTCAGGATTTCCGCAGGCGGAACCACCCAAAACACGGGCAGCGCCACCGCGACGGCCCCCGCCAGCGCCCGGGCGAGCGCCAGCAACCGGGACGCAAAGGGGGTGGGGTCCCCGCGGTAGGCGCGGGCGGCATGCATCGCGAGGAACGGCGCGAGCAGCACCGGCTGCCATTTGATGAGGACCGCCAGGGCGAACAGCGCGCCCGCGGCGGTTAACCGGCCGGATTCCAGCGCCCACAGGCAGAGGAGCAGGGGGGGGAGCCAGACGGTGTCGAGGTAGCCGTGAGCCGCCGAATTGAGCAGCAGCGCGAACGCGAAGGCGACGGCCACCCAGAAATTGCGCCGCCAGAGCAGGAAGATTGCCGCGCTGGCCAGGGCGCAGCCGGCCAGCGCGATTTTTAGCAGGAGCACGTTTCCAATCCCGGTGTGGGCCGAGAGCTGGCCGACGAGATGCAGGAAAAGAAAGGCCCCGGGAGGGTAATCGCTATGAGCCGCCGCATAACCTTGGATCCAGCCGTGTTCTTGCATCAGGCCGGTCCAGGGCAGCCAGAAGACGGAAACGTCTACCATGCCCGGCAGGCGGACCAGATAGGCGGAAACCGCAACCAGCACCGCTCCGGCCAGGTAGCGCAGACTGGATTCGATTTTCGGGACTTGGGAGGCGTCCATGATGCCGATGCTCAATCCTCGATCCACACCAGGTCGCCCGTGCGCACCTGGTCGAACAGCGCGATGATCTCCAGGTTTTTCATCTCGATGCAGCCGCCGCTGAAGGGGGTGCCCAGGCGCTCCTCGTGGTTGGTGCCGTGGATGTAGACGTAGCGGGCGTAGGTGTCGACGACCTCGCCCGCGGCGTTGGTGCCGGCGTTCACGCCCGGCTCCAGACCGCGGAGCCAGAGGATGCGGCTGGTGATGAGGTTTTTCGCCTGCTGGGCGGCATCGAACTCGCCAAAATGGTTGCCGGTGCTGACGCGGGCCTTGAACACGATGCCCGGCGGCGTGCCGGCCCCGTGCTTCTCGGCGATGACATGCAGGCCGCGCGGCGTGCCGAGGGAATCCTTCACATTCGAGGGCGGGCGCAGCGAAGTGGATATGACATGGCTCTTCTGCAAAGCACAGTCTTGGAAAAACATCAGCGTTTGCTGTGCGATGGACACGGCTATGACACGCGGTGTGGGCTTGATTCCCAGCGCCGCGCACCTTTCTTCTAACCGTTCCAACCTTTCATTCACTGTGAACAATAATTCCTACCGGGTCGGCATCGTCGGGGCCACGGGAGCAGTCGGTCAAGAGCTGATTGCCCTGCTGCAGGCGCACGCATTTCCGCTCGCGGAGCTGAGGCCGCTGGCCTCCGCGCGTTCCGCGGGCAAGAGCATCGATTTCGGCGGGAAAAAGATCACCGTGCTGGAGGCGACCCCCGACGCCTTCGCCGGCCTGAACGTCTGCTTCTTCGCCGCCGGCGGCTCCGTCACCAAGGCCCTGGCGCCCGAGGCCGTGAAGCGCGGCTGCCTCGTCATCGACAAGAGCTCGGCGTTCCGCATGGACCCGAACGTCCCGCTGGTCGTCCCCGAAATCAACCCGGACGCCCTGCGCTCGCACCAGGGCATCATCGCCAGCCCGAACTGCTCGACGGCCGTCGCGCTCATGGCGCTCTACCCGCTGCACCGGGCGTTCGGCTTGAAGCGCGTCGTCTTCTCGACCTACCAGTCCGTGTCGGGCACGGGCGCCGACGCCATCGTGGAACTTGAGCAACAGACGCAGGCCCACGTCGCCAAGCAGCCGCTGACTCGCGAGGTTTACCCGCACCAGATCTTCCAGAATCTGATCCCGCACATCGACTCGTTCGGCGCAGACGGTTACACCGGCGAGGAGTCGAAGATGCGCAGCGAGAGCCGCAAGATCCTCGGCCTGCCGGACCTCAGGGTCTCGGCCACCTGCATCCGCGTGCCGGTGGTGCGCGCACACTCGGTCTCCATCAATGCCGAGTTCGAGCGCCCCGTCTCGGTCGAGGCCGCGCGCCGAGCCATCGCCGCCTTCCCGGGGGCCGAGCTGATCGATGAGCCGGCGAAGAACGCCTATCCCACGCCGCTCGCCTACAGCCGGAAGGAGAAGTGCGGCGTCGGCCGCATCCGCCTGGACACCGCGCTCGACAACGGCCTGGCCCTCTGGGTCAGCGGCGACAACCTCTGGAAGGGCGCCGCCCTCAACGCCATCCAGACCGCCGAGAAGATCATTGCGCTGGGGTTGCCGCTGAAGGCCTGAGGGGCATTTCTGGAGGGTCGGTCTCCTGACCGACCGCGGCCGGCCGGGAGGCCGGCCCTCCACGGAGGCGCCCTACCAATTCTCCCTTGCGAGGCCCGGCGGCTTGCCGTTTGTTGGCCGTCTTCCGGGCGGTTAGCTCAGTTGGTTAGAGCACCTCGCTTACACCGAGGGTGTCGGGGGTTCGAGTCCCTCACCGCCTACCATTCAATCTCATGAAAATCCTCCTCGCGACCCGCAAAAGCCCGCTGGCCCTCACCCAGACCGAGATGGTCGCCGCCCACCTGCGCGCCACGATCCCCGGCGCCGAGTGCGAGCTGCTCAAGATGGTCACCACCGGCGACCGGCAGGCCGAGTGGTCGCTGACCAAGCAGGGCGGCAAGGGCCTGTTCACCGCCGAGCTCGAGCAGGCGCTGCTGCGCGGCGAGGCCCACGTGGCCGTCCATAGCTGCAAGGACCTGCCGGGCGAGATCGTCGCCGGCCTCGTCGTCGCCGGCTACATGCCACGCGAGGACGTCCGCGACGTGCTGGTGCTGCGCGAGGGCGTCACCACCCCGGCCACCATCGCCACCAGCAGCCCGCGCCGGCAGATGCAGGTGAAGAGGCTTTTCCCGGCCGCCACCTTCACGGAGATCCGCGGCAATGTGGACACGCGCCTCAAGAAGATCGCCGCCGGCGCCGCCGACGCGACCATCCTCGCTCGCGCCGGCATGAACCGCCTTGGTATCCACAGCTGGCCGGGCATCACCTTCCGCCCGCTCAACCTCGACGAAAGCGTCCCGGCCGTGGGGCAGGGGGCTATCGCCATCCAGAGCCGCACCGAGGACGCCGCGCGTTTCGCTGCCGTGCTCGACGCGGCCACCGCCCGCAGCGTGACCGTCGAGCGGGCGCTGCAGGCCGCGCTCGGCGGCGGCTGCCAGATGGCCTTCGCGGCGCACGTCGCCGGAGACAAACTGTATTTCTTTCACGAAAAG
>JAYRXZ010000067.1:0-15169 GCA_041917235.1 Lacunisphaera sp.
GGGCGAGGCCGCCGCCGTGGCCACCATGGCGCCGCGGGTGTTCATCCCCTTCGCCGTGGTTGGTGACACCGGCCTGCTGCAGGCCGGCAGCCTCGCCCGGCACCGCGTCTATGTGAAATACGCCCCGGGCTTCGACGTGGAAGCGCTGGTGCGCGATCAGCGGGAGCGGTTCCGCGAGTTCCGGCTGGGCACCGACACCGTGGAGGAGCGCAAGCGCGAGCTGGGCCAGTCCATCCGCAATGTGAACGCCTTCCTCAGCCTCGTCGGCTTTGCCTCGCTCTTCCTCGGCGCCATCGGCGTGGCCAGCGCGATCCACGCGCACATCCGCCAGAAGCTGCCGACGGTCGCCATCCTGCGCTGCCTGGGCGCCTCGGCCCGGACGGCCTTTTCGATCTACCTGCTGCAGGGCCTGGGGTTGGGCATCGTGGGCGCGGGCCTTGGCGCCCTGCTTGGCATCGGAGTGCAACTCGCGCTGCCGGGCCTGCTGCGGGATTTCCTGCCTTTTGCGTTCGAGTTCTCCATCTCATGGGCTGCACTGGGGCAGGGGCTCGGGGCGGGGCTGGTGGTGAGCGTGCTGTTCGCGCTCCTGCCCCTGCTCGAGGTCAGGCGCGTGTCGCCGTTGCTGACGCTGCGCTCGGCGCTGGCCGACACCAACGGACGCCGGCGCGACTGGTGGCAGGTGGTGTTGCTGGGCGTGATCGTGGTCCTGATCTTCGCCTTTGCGGTCTGGCAGACCGGTCGCTGGCAGTGGGGCGCCGGCTTCGGCGTGGCGTTGCTGCTGGGTTTCGCCATCCTGGCGGGACTGGCCAAGGCTGTGTCGTGGCTGGCCAAGAAGCTCAACCTGCGCGCGCTGCCCTACGCCTGGCGCCAGGGCGTGGCCAACCTCCACCGGCCGAACAACCGCACGCTGCTGCTGCTCGTGTCGCTCGGCATGGGCACGTTCCTGATGATGACCCTCTACCTGTCGCGGGACACCCTGCTCAGCCAGCTGCGCGTGGTCGGCGGCAACGACCGGCCGAACCTCATGCTCTTCGACATCCAGGACGATCAGGTGGAGCCGTTGCAGAAGCTCCTGGCGGAAAACGGCGCGCCGGTGAAGCAGCATGCCGCCATCATCACCATGCGCATCGCGTCGGTGAAGGGCCGCGTCGTGGCGGACATCCTGAAGGACCCGAAGTCGGGCATCCCGGGCTGGACGCTCCGCCGGGAATACCGCTCGACCTATCGCGGCGAGATGACCGACACCGAAAAACTCACGGGCGGACAATTTACCGGCCGGGTCGAGCCGGGCACGGAGCCCGCGCCGATCTCGATCGAGGAAAACCTCGCCCGCGACATGCAGGTGGCGGTGGGTGACGAGATCGTCTTCGACGTGCAGGGCGTGCCGGTGAAGACCAGGGTCGGCAGCCTGCGCGCGGTGGACTGGCGCCGGATGCAGCCGAACTTCTTCATTGTGTTTCCGTTGGGCGTGCTCGACAGCGCGCCCAAGTTCCACGTCATGGCCCTGCGCGCCGCCGACGCCGAGCAGTCCGCGAAGGTCCAGCAGGCCGTCGTGCGCGACCACCCGAACGTCTCGGCCATCGACCTGGCGATCATCATGCAGACGATCGACAGCGTCTATTCGAAGGCCTCGTTTGTCGTCGAGTTCATCGCCCTGTTCACCGTGATCACCGGCGCCATCGTGCTGGCGGGCGCGGTGTTGATCGGCCGGTCGCAGCGGGTGCGCGAGAGCGTGCTGCTGCGCACGCTCGGCGCGACCAAGGCGCAGGTGAACCGCATCATGTTTGCCGAATACCTCGCGCTCGGCACGCTCGGCGCGGCGGTGGGCGCGGTGCTCGCCATCGGCGCGAACTGGGCGCTGGCCTATTATGTCTTCCAGGTGAAATGGGTGGCGCCGTCCGCCGTGGTGCTGCTGGGCGGCTGGGCCGCCGTGAGCGCGATGACGGTGACGACGGGCCTGCTGTCGAACCGCGGCATCTGCGACCATCCGCCGCTCGCTGTCCTGCGCGAGGAGACCTGACCATGCGCCTGCTGAGTTTCCATTACACGCTGCGTGATGCCGGCGGCCGGATGCTCGATACGTCCCGCGGCGGGGAGCCGATGCCATTTCTCGAGGGCTGCGGCCAGATCATCGACGGGCTGGAGGAGCCGCTGTTGCAGATGGCCGCTGGCGAGAAGCGCACCGTCGTGGTGCCGCCCGAGCGCGCCTACGGCCTGCGCGAGGCCGAGCTGGTGCAGCAGGTCCCGCGGGCGAACCTGCCCGTGGGCGACGTGCGGGTGGGCGACCAGTTCCAGACCGGCCCGGACCGGCAGGCGCCGGTGGTCACGGTGGTGGCCATCGAGGGCGACCAGGTGATGCTCGACGCGAACCACCCGCTGGCCGGACAGGAGCTGCATTTCGAGGTGGAGTTGGTGGCCGTGCGCGCCGCCACACCCGCGGAGTTGCAACAGGCGAAAAATCCCTCCTAGCTCGGCGCCCATGAAAGTCCTAGGCATCGATATCGGCGGCTCCGCCTTCAAGGGTGCGCCCGTTGACACCAAAACCGGCAAGCTGCTGGCGGAACGCCATCGCGTCGAGATCGACGCGCCCTGTCCGACGGCCCAGGGCCTGGCGGCGGCGCGCGAGATCGCCCGGCATTTCAACTGGAAGGGGCCCGTCGGCATCGGCTTTCCGAGCGTCATCCAGGGCGACCGCATCGGCGTGGTCGGCAACCTCGGGCACAACTGGGAGAACAAGGACGGCGCCGCGCTCTTCAGCCGGGCGACCGGCGGCAAGGCCCGGCTTTTCAACGACGCTGACGCCGCCGGCCTGGCCGAGATGAGGTTCGGGGCGGGGAAGGGGCACCAGGGTTCGGTGCTGATGCTGACCTTCGGCACGGGCATCGGCTCGGCGCTGTTTTACCAGGGCCGGCTTATGCCGAACGTTGAGTTCGGCCACATCCCGTGGAAGGGCAAGCCCATCGAGCGTTTCGCCTCGGCCGCCGTGAAGAAGCGGCGCGGGCTGAGCTGGCAGGAATGGGCGCTGCGCGTGAACGTCTTTTTCCAGGTCGCCGAGCGCCTCTGCTCGCCGGACCTGATCATCATCGGTGGAGGCGTGAGCAAGAAGTCGGACAAGTGGTTCAAATACCTCAAGCCCAAGGCCCGCATCGTGCCCGCCCGCATGAACAACGATGCCGGCATCGTCGGGGCGGCGCTGGCCTGGGAACAGACCGGCCGCTGATCCCGCCGGCGGGCCGGCCGGCGGGGGCCGACCATTCATCCGGGCCCGGCGCCCGTTCATCAAAACTGGCTGCAACTTTGGGCAAAAACCGTGTGTTTTGAGCCCATGCCCAGCACCACCCGCGGCCTGCCGCCTTTCATCCCGGTCCCGGGGTGGTTCGTCGCTAAAACCTCCCGCCTCATCGCTCTGGTGTTTTCCGGTCAGGCCACCGCTGTTTCACTGCGCCCGTTCGTAGTTATCAGTTGTGTTGCAGAAGGGCCCACAGGGGCCCTTCTGTGTTTCCGGACCGGTCCGGGCGGCAATCTGCGTAAAGCGCTGGCCAACCCCCCGTCTTTCGTCCCATTCTAACCGCCCAACTGATTCCCATGTCCGCACCTACGAACCCATCCGCCCCCGCGTCCCCCGCCGCCCCGAAGAAGAAATCCAAGCGCAAGCTCTTCATCCTGCTCGGCGTGGCCGCGCTGGTCCTCGTCGCGCTCGTTGTCTTTGCCGCCTCGCGCAAGAAGGATACCGGCATCCCGGTGACCACGGAAAAGGCCGTGGTCAAGACCATCACCCACCTCGTCACGGCGACCGGCAAGGTTCAGCCCGAGGTCGAGGTCAAGATTTCCCCCGAGGTCGCCGGCGAACTCATTGAGATCCCCGTGATCGAGGGCCAGGCGGTCAAGAAGGGCGACCTCCTCGTCCGCATCAAGCCCGACTTCTACCAGGCCCAGCTCGAGCAGCAGGAAGCCGCGCTCGCCTCCGCCAAGGCGGCCAGCGTCCTGAGCCAGGCCCGCCTGACCAAGGCCGAGCAGGACTTCAAGCAGGCCCAGGAGCTCTACGCCAAGCAGCTCGTCTCCGACGCCGATTTCACCGCCGCCAAGACCAACATCGACGTGGCCAAGGCCGACTTCGACTCCTCCCTGGCGCAGATCCGCCGCACCGAGGGCTCCCTGAGCCAGGCCCGCGATTCGCTGGCCAAGACCACCATCTACTCCCCCATGGACGGCAGCATCAGCTCCCTGACCAGCGAGGTGGGCGAGCGCGTCGTCGGCACCGGCTCCTTCGCCGGCACCGAGATCATGCGCATCGCCGACCTGGCCAGCATGGAGGTCCGCGTGAAGGTCAACGAGAACGACATCATCAACGTCAAGGTCAACGACCCCGCCGTCGTGACCGTGGACGCGTTCCCCGGCCGCAAGTTCGCCGGCGTGGTCGGCGAGATCAGCAGCTCGGCCATCACCACCGGCGCCCAGTCCGCTGCCTCCTCCGCCTCGGACGAGGTTACCAACTTTCTGGTCAAGATCCGTGTGAAGGACCGCGACGTGAAGCTTCGCCCGGGCATGAGCGCCACGGTGGACATCGAGACCGAGACCGTGACGAACGTCGTCGCCGTGCCAATCCAGAGCGTCACCGTCCGCGCCGCCGGCGGCAAGACCGCGGAGGAGGTCCAGGCCGCCAAGGCCAAGGAGGCCAAGGAGCGCTCCGGCAACGACCTCGAGGTCGTCAACGAGAAGGAGGACGCCCGCCGCAACCGTGACAACCTCCAGCGCGTGGTCTTCATCAAGAACGGCGACACCGTCAAGCAGCAGCTGGTCGAGACCGGCCTGGCCGACAACACCTCCATCGAGATCAAGAAAGGCATCAAGGCCGGCGACGAGGTCGTCTCCGGCAGCTACGCCGCCATCAGCCGCCGCCTGAAGGACGGCAGCAAGGTAATGATCGAAAAGGCCAAGAAAGAGGAAGCCGCCAAGTAAGGACGGGCGCGGGCTCTGCTCCGCGCCATCCTCGCCACCACCATGAGTTCCTCCACCGCCCCCGCCTCCGCCGTGCCGCGCAATTACCGCGCGCCCGGCCCGGTGGTCATCGAGATCGAGAACGTCACCAAGCTCTACAAGATGGGCGAGGAGATCGTCCATGCCCTCCGCGGCGTCTCGCTGAACGTCCGCCGCAACGAATACCTTGCCGTCATGGGCCCGTCCGGCTCCGGCAAGTCGACCATGATGAACATGCTCGGCTGCCTCGACACCCCGACCACCGGCAAATACCACTTCACGGGCAAGGACGTCTCGAGCATGACCGACGACGAGCTGGCCGACATCCGCAACCGCGAGATCGGCTTCGTCTTCCAGACCTTCAACCTGCTCCCGCGCTCGACCACCCTGGCCAACGTCGAGCTGCCCCTGATCTACGCCGGCTATTCGCCCTCGGTGCGCCGCGAGAAGGCGGTCAAGGCCCTGCATGATGTCGGCCTGGGCGAGCGCATGGGCCACAAGCCGAACGAGCTCTCCGGCGGCCAGCGCCAGCGCGTGGCCATCGCCCGCGCCCTCGTCAACAACCCCTCCATCATCCTCGCCGACGAGCCGACCGGCAACCTCGACTCCCGCACCGGCGAGGAGATCATGCAGCTGCTCGAGGACCTCTATGAGCAGGGCAACACCATCATCGTCGTCACCCACGAGGAGGACATCGCCCGCCACGCCCGCCGCATCGTCCGCCTACGCGATGGCCTGATCGAGTCCGACGTCCGCCAGCACTGAGTTTTTCCCGACACAACTGGGCTCTACCGCGAACACCATCCGTCCACCCCGAACCTTCGCGCCCCATGAAACGTCTCTATTACGAGTTCACTGAATCCTTCCGCATCGCGCTGACCCAGATCCGGGCCAACAAGATGCGTTCGGTGCTCACCGCCCTCGGCGTGATCATCGGCATCGTGGCCGTCACTCTGATGGGCACGGCCATTCGCGGCATCGACACCGGCTTCCAGAACAGCCTCGCCATGCTCGGCGACGACGTCGTCTACGTGCAGAAGTGGCCGTGGGGCGGGGTCGAGGACTGGTGGAACTATGCCAACCGGCCCAACATCAAGCCGCGCGATGCCGATGCCCTGAACCGAATCATTGCCGCCACCCCGAACAGCCTGTTGGAGGTGGCAATCCCGTTGGTCCAGCGGGGCGTGGCTATCAAGAAGGACGACGCCAAGGTCAGCTCCGTGTTCACGATCGGCACGACCGCCGACTATGCCCGGATCAGTGGCGCCGAATACAAGGAGGGCCGTCTCTTCAACGACACCGAGGCCAATTCCGGCCGCCAGGTCGTCGTGCTCGGCTACGATGTGGCCGAGGCGCTCTTCCCCAACGGCTCGCCACTGGAGCAGACGGTGCTGGTCGCCGGCCAGCCCTTCACGGTCATCGGGGTGTTCGCGAAGCAGGGCGAGTTTCTCGGCCTGTTCAGCTTCGACAACCAGGCCGTCGTGCCGCTCAACGCCTTCCTGAAATACTTCGGCCCGCGCGGCGCCCAGCTGCGGGTCAAGGTCACGGACAAGAACCGGCTGGAAGCCGCCAAGGAGGAGCTGACCGGCGCCATGCGCCGCGTGCGCGGACAGCTGCCCGGCGAGCGGGACAATTTCTCGCTGAACGAGCAGCAGGCGTTCAAGGCCCAGCTCGACCCGATCAAGTCCGGCATCGCCATGGCCGGCCTGTTCATCACCGGCCTGTCGCTCTTCGTCGGCGCCATCGGCATCATGAACATCACCTTCGTCAGCGTGAAGGAACGCACCAAGGAGATCGGCACCCGCAAGGCGCTCGGCGCCCGCCGCCGGAGCATCCTCATGCAGTTCCTGATCGAGGCCGTCTCCATCTGCCTGATCGGCGGCCTGGTGGGCATGGTGGTTTCCTTCCTCATGTTCACGGGCATCCGGTCGGCCGCGCCGAACTTCCCGGTCGAATTCTCGCCTGATCTGGTCGTGGTCAGCATGATGGTTTCCATCGTCACCGGCATCGTGTCCGGCTTCGCCCCGGCCTGGGGCGCCTCACGTCTCGATCCCGTGGTCGCCCTCCGCTACGAATGAACTTCGCCGAAATCCTCCGCATGGCCCTGGGTTCGCTCGGGGTGAACAAGCTGCGCTCGTTCCTGACGATGTCGGGCATCACGATCGGCGTGTTCTCCGTCATCGGCGTCATGACCGCCGTGTCGGCGCTGCGCGGCTCCATCGAGACCGGGTTGAGCTTCCTCGGCTCGAACATGTTCCAGTTCTCCAAGTTCCCGGCCAACGGCGGGGGCGACGGCTCGCAGCGCCGCCGGCTCGAGCTGCGCCGCGACATCACCCTCGATCAGGCGATGCGCTACCAGCGCCTGATGGAGGGCGTCAGCGACATCATCTGCCTGAAGATTTTCGACCGCAACGGCATCGCCCAGGCCGTCTACGGCGGCCGCAAGAGCACCCCGGGGCTCACCTTCGGCGGCACCAACGAGCATTTCCTGGCCGCCAACCAGTATGGCGTCGACGTCGGCCGCAACTTCACGCCGGACGACATCGAACTGGCGCGCCCGGTCATCATCATCGGGCAGAGCATCGTGCAGAAGCTCTTCCCGGCCGAAAACCCGCTCGGCAAGGTCATCAAGATCCGCGAGCGCACCTACACGGTCATCGGGGTCTTCGCCACGAAGGGCAGCCAGTTCGGCCAGAACCAGGACGACATCGCCATGGTGCCGGTCACCCGGTTCCTGAACGACTTTGGCAGCGAGCGCGTGACCATCAACATCGCCACGCAGGCGCCCAGCCAGCTGGTCTACAACGACACCATCGAGAAGGCCATCACGGCTATGCGCATCGTGCGCGGCCTGAAGCCCGAGGATGAAAACGACTTTGAGCTCTATTCCAACGACTCGCTCATCTCGGCGTTCGCCAAGATCGCCGACGTCATCGCCGCCGGCTCCTTCGTCATCAGCGGCATCGCGCTGCTGGCGGCCGGCGTCGGCATCATGAACATCATGCTGGTCAGCGTGACGGAACGGACCAAGGAGATCGGCATCCGCAAGTCCATCGGCGCGCGGAAAAAGAACATTCTCACGCAGTTCCTCATCGAGGCGGTCGCCATCTCGCTGGCCGGTGGTGTCATGGGGATCCTGTTTGGCATCGGCGTCGGCAACCTGGTGGCGGTCATGCTCAAGGCCGCCCTGGTCTTCCCGTGGGACTGGGCCGCCATCGGCCTGCTGGTCTGCTCGGGCATCGGCGTCGGCTTCGGCTTCTACCCGGCGTGGAAGGCCGCCTCCCTCGACCCCATCGAGGCGCTCCGCTACGAGTGACCCCGGCTCGGGGATTTCCCGGGTAATTGCGGATTGCCCGGGGCTGCCCCCTGCGGCTTCATGGCGGGCCTTGCAGCTGCACTTCAAGTTCAACCCCTCGCTGAAGCGCGTCCTGGAGCCCGGCGACCGCCGGCTCTGGCTGCTGCGCTCCGTCGCGCTGCGCATTGAGCGGCAGGCCAACCCGCTGTGGCGGTTTGAAATCTATCACCGCCGGCTGATCATCGGCCTGGCGGCGCTGGCCCTGGCCGGCTGGCTGCTGGCGGCCACCGCGCTGTTCTCCTGGCTCGAACGGCAGCCGCACAACCAGGTCGGCTGGTTCGACCTCGCCGCGCCCTGGCGTTGGCCGGGCCTTCGGACCAAACGCGGCGACACCGCCGTGCTCGGGGCGCTCGATGCGATCAAGGCGCGAGACTATACCACGGCCTTCTACAACCTGCGCGTCGGTCTCAGCCGCTCCCCCGGCAACGTCGAGGGCCGGCTGACGCTCGCCCGGTTGATGGCGGGCCACGAGCCGGCACGGGCCGTGACCCTGATGGAGGAGGGCCTCAAGCATTCCTCCGGGGACCCCAAATTTATCACCGGCCTGCTCGGTTTCTATGCCGCCTTCCAGATTCAGTCGCATGGACTGGACGTGGTGGAGGGCCTCTTGCAGGCGGCTCCGGCCCGGCCGCTGCCGGACGAAACCCGGCGGACGCTGGAGCGGGCGCGCGTTGGCTTGCTGCTGCAACTCGGGCGCCCGGCCGAGGCCGCCGCCGCGTTTGCGGCCATCACGCCGCCGGCGGATGCGGCCGGCCGGGCGGCGCTATCGGCCTTGGAGCTGGAGCTGTTGCAGCGCACCGGGCGCGCGGCCGAGGCCCGGGTGCTCCTGGACCGGTCGCTGGCCGCCCCGGTGGTCGCGGCGGGAACCTGGCGGCAGGCCGCCGAGGTGGCCGTGGTATCGGGTGACGCGGATCTTCTCCTGAGCGCGTTGCGCCGGCTCAAGGCCGAGACGCCCGACAAGCCCGGCCCTTATCTGCTGGGCTTCCAGGCCTGGCACCGGATGAAGCGGCCGAGCTACCGCGACGCGGCGGAGCAGGAGTATTACCAGTTGTTTCGGGGCAGCGACGGCGCCTTGCAGGCGCTGGCGGCATTGGCCGTGAATCTCGATCTGCCGGATGTGGTCGCCCGGGCCCAGCGGGTGGCCGCCGGGGCGCGGTTGAGCCAGTTCGCCTTCCAGGTGCACCAGACGGAACTCTACCTGCGCCGCGGCGAAATCGAGGCCGCCACCCGGTATCTCCGCGCCTGGGAGAACAACATCGACACGCTCAAGAACTCCCAGCGTTTTCACCCCGAGTTCATCAAGCGGCTGACGCGCGCGGCCTTTGCCGGCACGCCTGATCAGGTGACCTTCCTGGCGGCCCATCTCACCGCCGCCCGCGGACAGGCCCAGGTGCCGGTTTACCAGCTCGCCGCCAAGGTGCTGCAGCAGGCCGGCAACCCGGCTGGCGCCGCCGAGGTGGTGCGGGGCGGCCTGCAATTTTACCCGTGGAGCGAACCGCTGCTGGTAGCGCAGAAGCAACTGGAGGAAACGCTGGCGGCCACGGCGTCCGTGCCGGCGGCGAGCAAGACGGCCGAGACCCCGGCCGGCAGCCTGATCCTCCTGCCTGCCACTGCTGGCGAGGCCCGCCAGCAGCTCGATACCCTGCTGCAGCAGGATTCGCTCGTGGCGGCCCGCGACCTGGCCCGGGCCATCCGCGCGCAGAAGCCGGCGTGGCTGCCGGCCCTGGACGCCGAGCTAGCGGCGCGCGAGGTCGAGCTGGCCTATCTGACGCTCGACCAGATCGCCAGTCGCACCGCGGCGCGGGCGGCCCTCGACCGCCATCGCGGCGAGTCCGATGTGCTCCAGCTGGTGCAGGTCGTGCAGAGGCTGGCGGCGCGCAGCCGCCTCGATGAGGCCCGCCTGCTGGCGGAGGAGATCGGAGCGGCGCCGGCCGCCACCGTCCGGGTGCAACAGGCCCTCCGGGCGCTGAATCTGGCCGATGACGTGGCCGCCGCCGTGGCCACCCAGGCGCTGGCGCTGGCGGCGCTGGACCGGAGCATCCTCGGTCAGGAGTGGGCCCAGGCGGATCGTTTGCTGAAATACCTTCGCGACAAACCGCCGGCCTGGCTGGCGGCCGGGGCATCGGAGGTAAAGGTGCGGGAGGTGCAGGTGCGCCTCGGTCTTGACCAGCGCCCGCTGGCCCTGGCGGCGCTCAAGGAACTTGTCATCAAGGGTGGCGCGTCCCGCAGTGCGGCCTTCAAGCTCGTGCGCGACCTGCTGGCCCGGGATGAACCCGAGTCGGCCCGGGTGCTGGCGCGCGAGATCGCGCGGTTGCTGCCGGATGACGCCGCGGCGACGCGGCTGGTCCGGGAGGCAGAGTCGCCGCGGCCGGCGGGACCTTGATCACTCCGCGGCGGGCGTGAACAGCAGGCTGTCCGTCTGATAGGCGGGCAGCCGGAGGGTTTTCTCGTGGCGCAGGCCGATTTTCCGCAGCACGTTCTGCGAGCCAACGTTGTCCGGAGCGGTGATCGCGACGATGCGCTTCAGGCTCAGCACGGTCCGCCCGTAGTCGATGGTCGCGCGGGCGGCCTCGGTCGCGTAGCCCTGGCCGCTGAACTGGGGCAGGTAGGCAAAGCCCACGTCCACATCCTCCAGCACCTCGCGCTTCAAGAGCCCGCAGATGCCGATGGGCGTGCCGCTGTCCTTCAGGGAAACCAGGAACAATCCGAAGCCGTGCTGTGCGTAACTGGCCATCGGGCCGTTGACGATGTAGCCCCGGGCGCCCTCGAGGGTGCGCACACCCTTGTCGCCGACAAAGCGCAGGAACAGCGGGTCGTTCAGCAGCTCGAGGATGAAGGGTGCGTCCTCCGGCGTGAGCCGGCGCAGCGTCAGGCGCGCGGATTCAAGGACGTTCATGCCAGCGCCGGTGCCCGCGGATCACCCGCGGCGGATCTCGGAACCCTTGAACCGGATGATACAGCGGTAGACCTTCTTCAGGCGGCAGGTGATCTTGCCGGTCTTCAGGTCCACCGTCTCGGGAATCTCGATGCGGTGCACGTCGACGACGGCATGGTAACCGCGCTCGGAAAAGATGTCGATCAGCATGGCCAGCGCGAGCGGCTCGTCGAAGACGGCGTCCTCGCTGTTGATGTTGGCGTGGCCGGAGAGGGCGTGCCGCGTGATGATCGGCATCATCTTCTTCTCGATGAGCGTGACGACCCGCTGGAAGACCTCGGGGTGGTTGAGCTCGTAGCCGTCGAGGCGCTTCACGAGTTCCTGCCGGGCATGGACGATGATCTCGCTGGCGAGCGGCAGCGTGCGCAGACGGTCGTAGGTGCGCGGGTCGAGCTCGAGCGAGCTCTGGTATTCCAGCTCCTCGAGGATGTTCTGCTCGACCTCGGCGAAAGTCCCCTGGGCGTTGATCAGGTGGTAATGGAAGACGTCCTTCAGCGAGAGCAGGGCGTCCCAGGTCTGCTCCTTGAACACGCGGTAGCGGCGGCGCGCGAGCTTCTCGTCGAAGTCGGTGACGCGTTCCTCATGCAGCACGCCGTGGCCGGAGCGGCGGACCTCCTCGTTGTGGACCTTGACCTCGCGGCCGCGCTTGAGCTGGCGCGCGACGCTCTCCTTCTCGTCGATGAAGAGCACCACGATCTGCATGACCGGCTGGCGGAAATGGATGGCGAGCGGCGTGCCGTAGAACTCGCGCCACAGCTGGGTCATCTTCTCGTAAAGCATCTTCAGGCACTCGACCTGCACCTTGGTGCGGGGGAAGCCGTCGAGGATGACGCCGTCGCGGTATTCGGGCTTGAGCAGTCGCCGCAGGAGGACGGCGAGCACCTCGCGGTCGCCGATCATGTTGCCGGCGTCCTTGATCTTCTTCATCTCCGGCGTGTCGAGCAGCGAGCTCATCACGATCGGCGTGCAGGTCAGGCCGCGGGTCTTGGCGATGAAGGCGGTGTTGGTGCCCTTGCCGGCGCCGGGGGCGCCGCCGAGGAGGATGATCTCCTTGGGGAAGCGCAGGTGCTGGCGGCCGAAGTGGGCCTCGAGGTCGTCCCAGATGGGCTCGAAAATGATCCGGGCGTCCTTGATTTCCAAGTCGCCGTTGGCCGGAGGCGCGGGGGTCGGTGCCGGGGCGGAGGGTTTCTGGGCTTCGCTCATGTCAGGGTGCGCGAAGCCTAGGGGCCGGCTTTCCCCCGAGGCGACAATATTTGAGCCGGGCGGCGAGGATTTAGCCCGAAGGGCTTATAAGGATTAAAAACCGGACGGCCTCAGGTGCCCTTCCGGGGCAGCACGCGGGCCGGCGTCTCCATCTGGCCGCGGGTGACGCCGAGCTGGTTGATCAGCTTCAGTTCCCTCCACAGTTCCGCCCCGCTGACCTGGCCGCCGAGCAGCTGCCGGTAGCGCTCGACGGTGCGCGTGACCTCGTCGGCCGGCTCCGTCAGGAATTCCACGCGGAAGCTCCGGGCCCCGAGGGCCATCAGGCGCGCGGCGTATTCCGCGCCGGTCTGGGCGCGGCTGTTGTAGACGGTGTTGCGGCAGCCGGCGTCGGCCTTGAGCGGGTGCTCGGCACCGACGCGGTCGCGCAGCGCCACGCGGTGCGTGTCGCACGGCCGGCCGCAGTCGCGGTAGTCCTTGCCCTGGGAGAGGAAGGCGCAGAACACGCAGTGCTCCATGTGAAACATCGGCATGTGCTGGTGCAGCGTGATGTCGAACCACGAGCCCGGCGCGTTCTGCAGCAGCGCCTCGAGCTGGCCGATGTTCAGGTCGTAGGAGGCGGTGACGCGCTCCAGCCCGTGGTGGTTGATGAAATAATCCGCGGTGAGCGGGTTGGCGACGTTGAGGGAGAAATCACCGCGGACGCGCCGGCCGGCAAAGGCTTTCAGGTGGTCATAATTGCGGACCAAATAGCCGTCGGCCTCGCAGGAAAGCACCTGCTTGATGATCCACTCCTCGCCGGGCTTGAACACGCGCGGCGCGGCCACCCAGATCGAGGCGGCGGTATCGGGGCCGCGCAATTCGCGGAAGCGGGCGACGGTGTCGCGGTAATGCTTCGGGTTCTCGAACTCGCAATAGAAGGTGCGCGCCCCGGCGGTCCAAGCGGCGTCCAGCTGGTGCGGTTCGCGGATGACGACGATCAGCTCGGCGTCGGTCGCGGCCGGCTGGGGTTGGAAACGGGGCGGGGAGAATTTCTCCGCCAACTGCCAGCGCAACGGCCTGGCGCGCTGGGCCTCCAATTCGGTGGCGATGCGCCGGCGCAGCTCGTTGAGTTCCTTGACCGGCAGGATGACGTCGCCCTCGAGATGGTTTTGCAGCGTGCCGAGCTTGAACGGCGTGCCACCGAGCCGGCCGAGCTGGTCGGTGAGGCGCTCCGTGGTGAGGGGCTGTTTCTCGGCGCGGGCCAGCGGCAGCGTGGACTCGGCCTTGGCCACGTGGCCCTGCTCGTCGCGGGCGAACAGCGTGAGCGGGGTGCCGGTGGCGCCGTGGACCTCGAGGTGGACCTCGCGGCGGAAACGGATCTGGTCGCCCTCGAAGGTCGCGCGCACGCGGCGGTCGAGCTCGGGGTCGTTGGTTTTCCAGACCCGGTCGCCCACGTGCACGCGGGCAAAGTCGATGTCGCCGCGTCCGAAACGGAGCACGGTGTCGCCGCCGCGTGCGTCCACGTAATAGATGCGGCCGCCCTGTTCCTTTTCATCCGGGCGACCGGCGTCGAACACGATGCCGTCGCCCGGCTTGGCGGGACCGGTGAGCTGGAGGGAGACACTGTCGGGTCCGACCCACTTGACCTGGCCGAGATAGACGCCGCGCTTGGTGCCGAAGCGGGCGTGCGCGAGTTCCTGATTCTGGATGCCGCGGAACCAGCCGGTGTAGAGGCCGCGCGAGAACCCCATCTCGAGGTCGTAGAGCGACTGGCGGCGCACGTCGTCCATCACGGCGTTTTCGGGGACGGGCGCCGGGCCGAAGACCTCGGTCATCACCTTGTCCAGCGCCTGGCGGTAGACACGGGTGATGCTGGCGACGTATTCCGTGCTCTTGAGGCGGCCTTCGATCTTCAGGGAGGCGACACCGGAGCGCACCAGATCGGGCAGCACTTCGAGGCCGGAGAGATCCTGTGGGCTGAGCAGGTAGCGGCGGTCACCGAGGTCCACCGTTCTGCCGTCGGACACCAGCTCGTAAGGCATGCGGCACGCTTGGGCGCATTCGCCGCGGTTGGCGGAACGTCCGCCGAGCGACTCGCTGGTGAGGCACTGGCCGGAGTAGGCCACGCAGAGCGCGCCATGCACGAAGACCTCGAGGGGCATGGACGTGCCGGCGGCGAGTTGTGCGTCGCGCATGGCGGCGATCTCCTTGAGGGAGTTCTCGCGGGCGAGGACGACGAGGTTGGCCCCGAGTTCGCGGGCGAAATCCACGCCGGCCGCGCTCGTTACGGTCATTTGCGTGGACGTGTGGATCGGGAAATCAGGCGACAGCGAGCGGATGAGCCGGCAGATGCCGATGTCCTGCACAATGGCGGCGTCGACCCCGGCGGTGATGATGGCCTTCAGGTATTCGGCGGCCGGGGCGATCTCGTCGGCAAAGACCAGCGTATTGAACGTCACGTAACCGCGCACGCCGCGCCGGTGAAGGAACTCCATGAGCTTCGGCAGGTCGGCGACCGTGAAGTTCCTGGCCCGCATGCGGGCGTTGAAACGCTCCAGGCCGAAGTAGATGGCGTCCGCGCCGTTTTCCACGGCGGCCTTGGCGCACTCCCAGTCGCCGGCCGGCGCGAGCAGCTCGGGTCGCACCGGCGCGGGGCGCGGAGCGGAAGAGTCTTCGAGGGTGGGTGCGTTGAGCATGGGCGTCAGACCGCGGTTTCTGCG
>JAYRXZ010000068.1:0-14691 GCA_041917235.1 Lacunisphaera sp.
GCTCATCCACATCGAGTCGAACGCCGGCCACGGCGGCTCCAGCGGCACGACCCCCGTTTCCAAGACCATCGAGGACTGGGCCTACCGGATGGGCTTCGGCGCGCATTACGCGGGCTGGGGGAAGTGAGCGGCGGGATTTGACGTCCCGTTGTTTGCATCGCGGCGGGACATGGCTATATCGCAACGCCATGTCCCTCCTGCACACTCCGCTCAAGGTCGGCGCGCTCACGCTGCCGAACCGCATCATCATGGCCCCGCTCACCCGGTGCCGCGCCGGCGCCGGCCGCGTGCCGACCGACACGATGCTGGAATATTACGTGCAACGCGCCTCGGCGGGCCTGATCCTGACGGAGGCCACGGCGGTCGACCCGATGGGCGTGGGCTATCCCGACACCCCCGGCATCTGGTCGGAGGAGCAGGTCGCGGCCTGGACGAAGATCACCCGCGCGGTGCATGCCGCCGGCGGCCGGATCGTCCTGCAGCTTTGGCACGTCGGCGCCATTTCGGACCCGGTTTACCTGAACGGCGCGCTGCCGGTTGCGCCCAGCGCCGTTGCCCCGACCGGTCACGTCAGCCTCGTCCGCCCGCTGAAGGCGCACGTCGTGCCGCGCGCCCTGGAGCTGAGTGAAATCCCGCGCGTCGTGGCCGCCTACCGGCTCGGCGCGGTCAACGCGCTGCGCGCCGGCTTCGACGGCGTCGAGATCCACGGCGCCAACGGCTACCTGATCGACCAGTTCCTGCAGGACGGCACCAACCGGCGCACCGACCAATACGGCGGTTCCATCGAGAACCGGGCGCGCTTCGCGCTCGAGGTCACGGACGCCGCGATCTCGGTGTGGGGTGCGGACCGCGTCGGCTACCATATCGCTCCGCGGGGCGGCTCGATGGGGATCAAGGACAGCAACCCGGCGGCGACCTTCGGCTATCTGGCGACGGAACTCGGCAAACGGAAGATCGCCTTCCTGTTTGCGCGCGAGTCACTCGAAGGCCAGCGGCTCGGGCCCGCGCTCAAGCGTGCCTTTGGCGGTGTCTACATCGTGAACGACGGCCTCACCGCCGAAACGGCGCAGGCCGTGCTCGGCGCCGGCGAGGCTGATGCCGTGGCGTGGGGCAAGCTCTTCATCGCCAATCCCGACCTGCCGCGCCGGCTGCAGCTCGGCGCCGCGCTCAACGCGCCGGTGCCCGCCACGTTCTACGGCGGCGACACGCGCGGCTACACGGATTATCCGCCGCTCGCGGCGTGATTGGATTCTTGCAAGGCCGGTGCTTGTCGCCGGGCCTAGGTCCGCCGACGAGCGGCGCCCCTACAGGGGAGCCGCGAGTCATAAATCTGCCGCCACCCCGCGGGTCTCCGGGCCTGCGGGGTTGCCTTTTGGAGGGTGGGACGGCTTCTTGGCCGAACCCATGAAGATCCTGGTCGCGGACAAAATCTCACCGTCAGGCGTTGCATATTTCCGGGCCCAGCCCGGCTTCGAGGTCGTCGAGGCCTACAACACGCCGCCGGCCAAATTGCTGGAGCTGGTCAGGGACGTGCACGCCATTGCCGTGCGGTCGGAGACGAAGATCACGGCCGAGGTGTTCGCCGCCGCGCCGCTGCTAAAGGTCGTCGGCCGGGCCGGCGTCGGCGTGGACAACGTGGACGTCGAGGCCGCCACCGAGCGCGGTGTCATCGTGATGAACACGCCGTCGGGCAACACGGTCGCGACCGCCGAGCTGACCTTCACGCACATCCTGTGCGGGGCGCGCCCCGTGCCGCAGGCCGCCGCGTCGATGAGGGCGGGGCAGTGGGACCGCAAGAGCTTCTCCGGCATCGAGCTGTTCAAGAAGACCCTCGGCATCGTCGGCCTCGGCCGCATCGGCGCCGAGGTGGCGAAGCGCGCCCAGGCCTTCGGCATGCGCGTGCTGGCCTTCGACCCGTATCTCGCCCCGAGCCGCGCCAAGGCCATCCAGGTCGAGGGCGTCACGCTCGACGAGCTGCTGCGGCAGTCGGACTACATCACGGTGCACATGCCGCTGACCGACCAGACGAAATACATGATCGACGAGGCCGCCTTCGCGAAGACGAAGAAGGGCCTGCGCATCTTCAACTGCGCGCGCGGCGGCATCATCAAGGAGGCGGCGCTGGTCGCCGCGCTCAAGTCCGGCCAGGTCGCCGCCGCCGGCCTCGACGTGTTCGAGGAGGAGCCGCTGGCCAAGGACAGCGAGCTGCGCACGCTGCCGAACGTCACCCTCACGCCGCACCTCGGCGCCTCGACCGCCGAGGCGCAGGACGCCGTGGGCGTCGAGGTGGCCGAGCAGATCACCGACGTGCTCAACGGCGGCGTCATCCGCAATGCCGTCAACATGCCCAACATCGACGCCGCGGCCCTCAAAGTCCTCGGGCCGTATCTCGAGCTTGGTGCCAAGCTCGGCACGCTCGTCCAGCAGATCGCGCCCGGTCCGGTCGTCACGCTGCGCATCACCTACTGGGGCAAGATGGTGGACATCGACGCCACCGCGGTCACGCGCTCGATCCAGCGCGGCTACCTCCGCCGCATCAGCGGCGAGAGTGTGAATTACGTCAACGCCCCGCTCAACCTCGAGCGCCTCGGCGTGAAGGCCGAGGTCATCAAGTCCACGGCCGACACTGACTACACCGAGCTGATGGAGGTGAAGGCCATCGCCGCCGACGGCACCAGCGTCAGCGCGGCCGGCACGCTCATCGGCAAGGCCAATGCCCCGCGCCTGATCGCGCTCAACGACCGCGAGGTCGAGGCCGCGCCGGCCGGCGCCCTGCTCATCTACGAGAACCACGACGAGCCCGGCATCATCGGCATGGTCGGCACGCTGCTGGGCCGCGACCAGGTGAACATCGCCGCCATGTCCCTGAGCCGCAACAATGCCGGCGGCACGGCGCTGTGTGTGTTAAATCTGGACAGCGCCCCCTCGGAGGCGGCCCTTAAGGAGTTGACCAGCCATCGCGCCATCAAGCAGGCTGTGGTGGTCAAACTCTGATGTTTTACGCCTGGCTTCTCGGTTCCGCCGTCATCGGATACTTCCTCGGGTCACTGCCTTTCGGGGCCATGGTGGCCCGGGCGCACGGCGTGGACATATTCAAGGAAGGCAGCGGCAACCCGGGGGCGACCAACGTCAAGCGCGTGCTCGGCGAGAAGTTCGGCGCCAAGGGCAAGCGCGCGGGCAACCTGGTCTTCGGCCTCGACGTGCTCAAGGGCGCGATCGCGTCCGCCTGGAGCGTGTTCTCCTGGACCAGCATGAGCGTCTCGGTCGACCTGCAGAACGGCAGCGGCGCGGCCGTCATCAGCGGCCAGGACTGGAGGCTGCTGGGCCTCGCGGGCGTCATCGGCGCCATCCTCGGGCACTCGTTCTCGATCTTCACCGGTTTCAAGGGCGGCAAGGGCGTGGCCACCGCCGCGGGTGGCGTGCTCGTGCTCATGCCGGTCTCGTGCCTGATCGGCGCGCTGGTCTGGCTCATCACGTTTTCCCTGACGCGCTATGTCTCCCTTGGCTCGATCCTGGCCGCGGTGGCCGTGCCGGCCGCCAGCTGGATCCGCGGCAACCCGCTGCCGCTGAACATCGCCATCACGGCCATCGGCCTGTTCGTCATCATCCGGCACCGCAGCAACATCACGCGGCTGCTGAACGGCACGGAGAACAAGTTCGCCAAGAAACCGCCGGCGCAACCCTGACGCGCGCAAGTGGTTAGCGGCGCGGGGTTATGACGCGCGGGGCGCACTCGCGCCTTGCCAAACCCCGTCCGGCTGAGCCATTTAAGCGGGCTTCATCCATGGCTCTCATCGTTCAGAAATACGGCGGCACCTCGGTGGGTGACGTCGACCGCATCAAGAATGTGGCCCAGCGCATCCAGAAGACGCGCGCCGAGGGCCACAGCCTGATCGTCGTGGTGTCGGCGCGTTCCGGCGTGACCAATGAGCTCATCGCCCGCGCCAAGTCCATCAACGACCGGCCCGACACGCGCGAAATGGACATGCTGCTGGCCATCGGCGAGCAGGAGACCATCGCCCTGACCGCGATGGCGCTGCACGCGATCGGCGTTCCGGCCGTGTCCTACACCGGCGCGCAGGCGGGCATCGTCACCGACCAGGTTTTCACCAAGGCCAAGATCAAGCAGATCGTGCCCAAGGGTGTCCTCAGCGATCTCAAGGCCGGCAAGGTCGTCATCGTCGCCGGCTTCCAGGGCATCAACGAGGCCGGGCAGATCACCACGCTCGGCCGCGGCGGCTCCGACCTGACCGCCATCGCGCTGGCGGCGGCCTGCAAGGCCGACAAGTGCGAGATCTACACCGACGTCGACGGCGTCTACACCACCGACCCGCGCATCGTGAAGACCGCGAAGAAAATCGACGAGATCAGCTACGACGAGATGCTCGAGCTCGCCAGCCTCGGCTCGAAGGTCATGCAGTCCCGCTCCGTCGAGTTCGCCAAGAAATACGGCGTCGTCTTTGAGGTCCGCTCCAGCTTTAACCACAACCCGGGAACCATCGTGAAAGAAGAAGTCGCCTCCATGGAAAAAGTCATCGTCCGCGGCGTCGCGGTCGACAAGGACCAGGCCAAGGTCGTCATCACCGGCCTGCCCGACAAGCCGGCGGCGGCGGCCGTCATCTTCAACGCCCTGGCCGACGCCAACGTCAACGTGGACATGATCGTCCAGAACGCGGCGCATGCCGGCGCGGCGGACATCACCTTCACCGTGCAGCGCGACGACGCGCAGAACGCCGTGCGCGTCCTGCCGGCCGTGCTGAAGAAGCTCGGCGGCGGCGAGGTCAAGGCCTTCGACAACATCGCCAAGCTCTCCGTGGTCGGCGTCGGCATGCGCACCCACGCCGGCGTGGCCGCCGCGCTCTTCACCGCGCTCGGCGAGAAGGGCATCAACATCCAGCTCATCAGCACCTCGGAGATCAAGATCACCCTCGCCATCGACCGCACCAAGGCCGACGAGGCTGTCCGCGCCGCGCACGAGGCGTTCGGGCTTTCCAAGTAAGACCGGATTGACGCCGCGGGCCTTCGCTTATCGGATGGAGGCATGAAATTCGTCAGCACGCGCGGCCAGACCGAACCCGTCGGCTTCTCCGAAGCCGTGGCCATCGGCCTGGCGCCGGACGGCGGCCTGTTCCTGCCGCAGAAGCTGCCGAACCTCGCGCCGCACCTGGCGAAGTGGGAGTCGCTCGGCTTCGCGGACCTGGCGTATGAGTTCCTGAAGCTGTTCGCCACGGACCTCCCGCCGGACGTGCTGCGCGGCATCGTGCAGAAGACCTACGGCACCTTCGGCCAGGCGGAGACGCTCGCGCCGCTGCGGAGGCTCGATGACCGGCTGTTCGTGCTCGAGCTCTTCCACGGGCCGACGCTCGCCTTCAAGGATTTCGCCCTGCAGCTGCTCGGCAACCTCTACGAGCACCAGTGCGCGTCGCGCGGGTCGGGGATCAACGTCCTCGGCGCCACCTCCGGCGACACCGGCGCGGCGGCGATCCACGGCCTGCTGGGCAAGCCGAACACCGCCATCTTCATCCTTTATCCCGAGGGCCGGGTGTCGCCGCTCCAGGAGCGGCAGATGACCTGCACCGGCGCGGCGAACGTCCACGCCATCGCCATCGACGGCAGCTTCGACGACGCCCAACGCGTGCTGAAGGACATCTTTGCGGACCATGACTTCGCGGCGCAGCACCGCCTGTCGGCGGTGAACTCCATCAACCTCGCCCGGGTGCTCGGCCAGTGCATGTATTACCTGTCGGCCTGGTTGCGCCTGCCGGCGAAGGAGCGCGCCAACGTCGAGTTCGTCGTGCCGACGGGCAATTTCGGCAATATCTTCGCCGGGTGGCTGCTGTCGCGCATGGGCGTGCCGGTCAAGGGCTTCAAGGTCGCGACCAACCGCAACGACATCCTGCACCGCCTGTTCACCACCGCGGAATACCGGAGCGAGGACGTGCAGCCGAGCCTGGCGCCGTCGATGGACATCCAGGTGGCGTCGAACTTCGAGCGCTTTCTCTACTACGCGCTCGACGAGAACCCGATCCGCGTGAAGGCGGTGATGGCGCAGATCAAGGCGACCGGCGCCTACCGTTTCGACGTGCTCAACAAGGCCGCCTTCAGCTCCTCGCGGGCGGCCGACGAGGAGATCAGCGGCATCATCCGGCAGGTTTACGACCGGTATCACTACCTCGTCGACCCGCACACGGCCTGTGCCTTCAAGGAACTGAACCCGGCGCGCGTGAGCGTCGTGCTCGCCACGGCGCACCCGGCGAAGTTCCCCGAGGCCATCCGGGCCGCCACGGGCCAGACGCCGGTGCATCCGGCGCTGGAGACGCTCAAGACCCGGCCCATCGTGAAGCACCGGCTGCCGGCCGACGCGGCGGCGATCAAGGCGTTCGTCGCGAGGCACGCGGTGTGACATGTAGGGCGGGATCTCCGAATCCCGCCTCGAACGCGTTGCCACGGCCGAATCAGGCGGGGTTCGGAGACCCCGCGCTACAAGACACAACGACGCTCATAGAGCGCCGCTACAGCTTGAAGGCGCTGGATTCTCCGCTGCTGTCATGCGATTCTGTCCGCGTGAGTTTCAAGGATCATTTCTCCACGCAGGCGGCGACTTACGCCAAGGCGCGGCCGACCTATCCGGCCGCCCTGTTTGCGGAGCTCGCCCGGCTGGCTCCGGGAAAATCACTCGCCTGGGACGCGGGCACCGGCAACGGCCAGGCGGCGGTGGCGCTTGCCGCGCATTTCGCGCGGGTGGTGGCGACCGAGCCGAGCGCCGCTCAGCTGGCCCAGGCGACTCCGCATCCGCGCGTCGCCTATCATCAGTCGGCGGAGTCGGCGCCAATGCTCGGCGACGCCTCCGTGGATCTTGTGACCGTGGCGCAGGCGGTGCACTGGTTCGACCGGCCGAAATTCTATGTCGAGGTAAAGCGCGTGCTGCGTCCGGGCGGGGTGGTGGCGCTGTGGACCTACGGGTTGTGCGTGATCACTCCGGAGATCGATGCGACGGTATATCGTTTCTACAACGGCCCGATCGGACCCTTTTGGCCGCCGGAGCGCCATCATCCGGAGACCGGCTACCGGGAGCTGGACTTTGCCTTTGCCGAGCAACCCTTTCCGGTCGCGGCGATGGAACTCGAGTGGACGCTCGGCGAGTTCACGACCTACCTGCGGACTTGGTCGGCCGTGGCCCGCTTCAGCAAGGAACAGGGCTTCGATCCGGTGACGGCGCTGGAGGCGGAGCTGGCGCCACTCTGGGGTGGAAAGACGCGTAAGGTTTCCTGGCCGTTGTCAGGGCGGCTCGGGCGGCTGCCCTAAGCAGCGGGCCCGCGAGCGGGTTGCATCCTCCCCCCGTTCAATAAAAAGGTCTGACTGGCAGAAATATACCGTGGATTTTCGCTCGCCCCGGCCCGACTTGTGCGCACCTTCACTGCCGTGAAACTCCGCCTCCCGTTTGACCGTATCAACTGGACCAACAGCTCGTTCCTCATCGGGACGACCATCGTGACCCTGACCGGCGTGCCGTGGTATCTCTGGCACTACGGCGTGGACGCCTTCCAGGTGTCGATGTTCTTCCTGTTTTTCATCGCGACCGGCCTGAGCATCACGCTCGGTTATCACCGCCTGTTCTCGCACATGGCCTTTCAGGCCAGCTGGCCGGTGCGGCTCCTCACCCTGATCTTCGGCGCCGCGGCCTTCGAGAACTGCGCGCTCGCCTGGGTCTCCGATCACCGCCGGCACCACAAGCACGTGGACCACGACGAGGATCCCTATGACATCTCCAAGGGATTCTTCCACGCCCACATCGGCTGGATCCTCTTCAAGCTCGATCCCGAGCCGCCGTGGGACAACGTCGCCGACCTGCGCAAGGACCCGCTCGTGATGTGGCAGGACCGCTTCTACGTGCCGATCGCGGTGGTCACCAGCTTCCTGCTGCCGGCGGCGCTGGGCTACTGGCATGCCGGCTGGGCCGGGGCGCTCGGCGGTTTTCTGCTCGCCGGCGTGGCCCGCGTGGTGGCCGTGCAGCACATGACCTTTTTCATCAACTCGCTCTGCCACACCGTCGGCAACCAGCCCTACTCGAACAAGTGCAGCGCCCGCGACAGCTGGTTCATGGCGATCTTCACGTTCGGCGAGGGCTACCACAACTATCACCACGAGTTCCAGCACGACTATCGCAACGGCGTGAAGTGGTGGCAGTGGGACCCGACCAAGTGGACCATCTGGACCCTCGAGAAGGTGCGCCTTGTGCGCGGCCTGCGCCGGGTGCCGGAGGACAAGATCCTGCTCGCGCAGGTGGCCGACGCCCGCCGCCGCCTTGGCGAACACATCGCCTGCCCGAAGGTCAGCGCCAACGCCCGCCTCCACGCGCTGCTGCAGGCCAAGGATGCCAAGCTGCACGAGATCGGCGAGCGCTGGGCCACCCTCAAGGCGGAATACGCCGTGAAGGCCGACGCGATGAAGGCGGAATACGCCGAGAAGAAGGCCGCCTACGCCGAGCGCGCCAACCACCAGATCGACGAGGCGCGCGCCGCCCTCGCCGAGATGCGCCGGGAATTGCAGCAGGCGCTGGAGCTGCTCGATCACGCCGCGGTCGCGGCCTGAGGTCCGGGCGATTCCAGGTTTCCAGGGCGGGGTCGCTGACCCCGCCTTTTTCTTGCCTCACGGTGGAACCCGGCCTCCGGACGGGTTTTCCCATGCGCGCATCCTGAAAACCTGTCCGGAGGCCAGGTTCCACCTCGATCCACCCTACACCTCCGCCCTACAGCAGCGGCGCCAGCAGGCGGGCGATTTCCTCGCCGATGGTCGGCAGCAACCGGGGTTTCTTGCGACGCTCCAACATCGGGGTCGATTGCGCGAAGATTTCCCGCATCCATCCCCCGATCGTCGCGGCCTCGGCCGGCGAGTAGGTGACGGCACCGACCTCGAAGTTCAGGAAGAGGCTGCGCAGGTCCATGTTGGCCGAGCCGAAGAGGCCGGTCTGCTCGTCCACCAGCAGCATCTTGGCGTGCAGCATGCCCGGACCGTAGAGCAGCACCTTGACGCCGGCGGCCTGCAGGTCGCGCAGGTAGTGGCGGCGGGCGAGGTCCGTGATCGGGTGGTTGGAGCGGGCCGGCACCACGATGCGGATGTCGATGCCCGCGCGCGCCTGCACCAGCAGCGAGCGGAAGAGCACCTCGTCGGGAATGAAATAGGGCGTGACGATCCACACGCTGCGTTCCGCCTGCTGCACGAGCGAGAGGATGCCCTCGTAAAGCGGGTCGCCGGCCACGTCGGGGCCGCTGGCGACGATCTGCACCTCGCTGTCGCCGGCCGGAGCGGGGGCTTCCGCGGGCAGTTCCTGCTGCAGCTTGGCCAGCGGCTGGCCGCTGGCAAAGGCCCAGTCGGCGAGGAAGATCTCGTCGAGCACGCGCACCGCCGGGCCCTCGACCACGCCGCCGAGGTCGCGCCAGCGGCGCTTGAGCGCGGTGGGGCCCATGTATTCGATCGCGAGGTTGCGGCCGCCGAGCGCGGCGACGCGGTGGTCGAAGATGGCGATCTTGCGGTGATTCCGGAGGTTGGCCGAGTGCGGCGTCTGGAGCGGCATCACCGGCATGAATTTCACGACCTCGCCGCCGGCCTGCCGGATGGGATCGCAGAAGCTGCCGGCGCTGAGGAAGCAGCCGAGGCCGTCGAGCAGCAGGCGGACCTTCACGCCTTCCTTCGCCCGCTGGGCCAGGAGCTTGACGAGGCGTTTGCCCACGGCGTCACGGCCGAGGATGAACGTCATGATGTGGATGCTGTGCTTCGCGTGGCGGATGCCGTATTCGAGCCGTTCGAATGACTCCTCGCCGGAGGTGAGGAAGCTGACGCGGTTGCCGCCCACGGGCGGGCAGGCGCCGTTGCGGGTGAAGACGCGGGAGGCCAGCGTCTGCTCCAGGGTGTCGAAGGGCGCGATGGTGGGGGTGGAGGTGAGCGGCGCCTTGAGGGCCGCGAGCCGCCGCAGCTTGCGGCCGCCGAACATCAGGTAGAGCGGCACGCCCACGTAGGGCACGAAGGCGATGAGGAAGAGCCAGGCGAAGGTGTTGCCCGGCTGCTTGCGCTGGCTCATGAGCCGGGCGATGGCGAAGAATGCCAGGAGGAAACCCGCGACCGTGAGCAGGTGGGGCACCACGCCGTTGGTGAAGGGGTGCTCGACGAGCGCGTCGTAGTATTTCTGCAGCGTCTCCATCGCCGAGCTAGGTTTGCAGCGATTGGCCGGTTGGCAAGCGGGCGCGATGGCATGGGTTTGCGGACCGCAGGCCGGCTTTCGCCCCCGTGCAAAAAACCTCTTGGCAAAGCGAGAAACCGCCCCATACCTTCACCGTTCGTTCTTTTGATGGTGGAGTATCCAAGTGGCCAAAGGACGTTGACTGTAAATCAATTCGGCTCTTGCCGTTCACTGGTTCGACTCCAGTCTCCACCACCAATCTAACGGAAGTCCCGCTACTCGAAAGGGTAGCGGGATTTCTATTTTACCGGCCCAATTCAGTTATAGAGCCCTATTGGCCCAAAAAATTGACGCAAAACGTAGCAAGCGACGTAGCAGGCAAACGTTGATTGGCAATCAACGCTATAGATCGTCGGTCGGCATCTTTAATTCATGCCGGTCCGGCTTTTCTAACGTAGGCGCGCATTTGGAAAAGTTCTACTGTTGTTTCAAGTAGTGCCTCACTGTATTTATCGTGAGGCCGACAGACGACCTACATGAGTAATCCCAAAGAAGACTTTGAGAAGGATAGTTTGGCTGGCTTAAAAGAAGCGAACAGCAAACTAGCTGAGAAGTTAGAAAAGATAAACAAAAGCACTCATCCTCTTACCCAGGCTCAGCTCTACGTGGCGCATCAGGCACACCACATAAAGAGAATAGCTGACGGTTACATCACGCTTCGAGAACAGGGAATGTATTACGCTTCTTCGTCCTTGGTCAGAACCTGTCTTGAGTCATTGTTTCTACTGTCCGCTGTCAGACTAGACCCAATAGAACTATTTCACGTCGCCTATTTTGAACACCGTAGAGATTTGAAATTGGTTAAGTGTGCGTTTGAGCGTTCAGGAGGATATACTGTAAATGACGCAAAAGATAACTGGGAGAAATCTAAGAGTGTCCTTACCGAAATATTCAAGGGCACCCCGTTGATAGAACAAGAGGGGTTAAGTTTATACACGTTCGCTGTAAGAGGGCGACACGAAGCCGAATACAACCTACTCTATCGGAGCTATAGTAATGTGGTTCATGCTACTTGGCGTTCTGCTATCGGGAAGTTTAAGGAAACCCACCAATTTGATAACATTAGTATGAGCCTATGTGCGGCAAGAGCCCTATTCGCTATCAATGGTTATGATGGAGAACCAGCGGAAGACTTTACCTCACTGTCTCAGCGGATAGAAAAGATAATCGAGATACTTCCCACATTGTAACGAGGCTGAGCAGTTCCTCGAGTAGCATAGCCGCCAAGGACGGCGACGTAGCGTCAGACGTAGCACAGTATGCGATCGCAAAATATCTCCCTGCGTTTCAGTAACTTATTTTTTGAGCCGAGAGACTGTAAATCAATTCGGCTCTTGCCGTTCACTGGTTCGACTCCAGTCTCCACCACCAATCTAACGGAAGTCCCGCTACTCGAAAGGGTAGCGGGATTTCTATTTACCGGAAATGGTAGGGCGCAGACTCCGTCAGCGCCGGGCGGTGAGCGGAGTCACCGCCCTGCCTAAATCACCCCGGCTTCGCGAAAGCTGTAGTAGCCCCGGCCCTGTGGGTCGGCGCCGGGGCGGCCGACGATCACGTGATCCAGCAACTCGATGTCCACGGCCTTGGCGGCGTCGCGGAGCTGCCTCGTGACCTGCACATCGGCCGCGCTGGGCGCCGGGTCGCCGCTGGGGTGGTTGTGGACGCACACGACGGCCGTGGCGCCATGGCGGATGGCCTCACGGAAGACTTCGCGCGGGTGGGCGAGGGAGCTCGTGGCCGTGCCGGAGGTGACCTCGACCTGCTTCAGGAGCCGGTTCTTGCGGTTGAGGCAGAGCACCCAGAACTTCTCGACGGCGAGGCCGGTGATCAGCGGCTTGAAATGGGCATGGATCAGCTCCGGGCGGTTGAGGACTCCGTCCTCGGGCGAAGCTCCCGCCGCCAGGCCACGGCGCACGATCTCCATCACGGTGACGAGCTGCAGGGCCTTGACGCGGCCGATGCCGGTGAGGCGGCGGAAGTCGGCCTCGTTCCATTTTAAGAGCGCGGCGAGCGAGCCGGCCTCGGCGATGAGGCGCTGGGCGATGCTGATGACGTTGTGGCCCCGGCTGCCGCTGCGGAGCAGCATGGCGAGCAACTCGGTGTCGCTGAGCGCGGCGGGGCCGAGCTTTTCGAGGCGTTCCTGCGGCCGGTCGCTGACCGCGAGGTCCTTGACGCGGAGGGGCTGGTAGGAGGGATCGTTGCTCATGGGCCGGGGCTTCGCCCGCTGGCCCGCGAGCTAAGGCACTCAGAAGTGCTTCACGTAGGCGTTGCGTCGGAGCTTCTCGAGCCAGCGCTCGGTGGCCTGGCGGGAACCCTGCTGCACGAGCGTGCGCTCAATGTCGGGGCGGACCTCGTCGAGCGGCAGCACGCCGGCGTGCTTGCGGTCCTCGGCGTAGAAGATGAAGGCGCCCTCGGGCATGATGAGGGGCTCGCTGCGCTGGCCCTTCTCGAGGGTGAAGATGACGTCGCTGAATTCCTTGCGGAGGTCGGAGCGGCGCTGCCAGCCCCAGTCGCCACCCTTGCCCTTGCGGGAGTCCTGGCTGTATTTGCGGGCGACGTCGCCAAACTCGGCGCCGGCGGCCAGCTCGGTCATGATGGTTCCGGCCTTGGCGCGGAGCGTGTCGTCCGTGTCGTCGGCGCTGCGGGAAACCTGGATGAGGCGGAGGTGGACGCTGTCCTCCTGGTAGAAGCGGTCCTTGTTCTCGGCGTAGAAGGCCTCGATCTTGACCGGGCTGATCGTGCTGGCGGACTTGGCCTTCTGCTGGCGCATGTAGCCGTAGATCATGTCCTCCTCCTGCTCCTTCTTGTAATCCTTCTGGGAAATGCCGCGGGAACGGAGGTAGGCGAGGAACTTGCTCCGGTCGCCGTCGAACTGGGTGATGATCGTCTCGGCGACGGCGTTATCCACGTAGCTTTCGGGCACCCGGCGCTTCTCGTCCGAATAGAAGTCCTTCACGATCAGGACGCGGTCGATGAGGTTCTGGACGATGTCCTCCTGCAGGGCCTCGAGCTTCTCGTTGAATTCGCGCTCGTTGCGGCTCTGTTTCTGGATCTCGGGGACCAGCGGGCCGATTTCGCGGCGGACGTCGTCGACGGTGATGATCTTGTCCTCGGCGATGGCCACTATACCGTTGGCATAGCGCAGGTTAAGATTGTCCGGCGGGGTGGTCGCGAGTTGGCCACGGGCGGCGATCAGGCCCAGGAAGAGGCCGGCGAAAGCGAGCAGTGATGTGGATGAAACGCGGGAACCTCGGAGACTCATGGAACGGGTAGATTTTGCAGGAAAATAATTATTTCCCTCAACCTTGCAAGGGGGGTGGGGGCGGTCAAGCGGGGAAAGCGGCTGCTCAGTTGGATGAAGTCGTCGCGGCGGCCCGAGTTGCGGAGGCATTTCAGCCGGCTGCCTTGCGACTCGACTGACAAAACGCCCTTTTGTTCCGCGCGCACCCGGATTTCGGTGACCAGCAGGAGCGCCTTGACCGGCTCGCCGAACTTGCCGAAGCGGTCGCGCAGCTCGGCCTCGAGGTCCTTCACCTGCTTCGGGTTCTCGGCCATGGCCAGCCGGCGGTAAAAATCGATGCGCAGGCGGGTCTCGCCGATGTAGGCGGCGGGCAGCCGGGCCTGGATCTTCGCGATCTCGCCCTCGGTGCGCTCGGCCTGCTTCAGGGCGCTGAAACTGTCGGTCGCCTCGCTGCGGGCCTCGGCGCCGGCGCCCTCGCCGACGAAGACGAAGTCGAGCTTCACGTTGGCGCGGACGAGCGCGGCGTGTTTCTCGCCCTTCAGCCGCGCCACGCTCTGCCGCAGCAGCTGGCAATACAGCTCGAAGCCGACGCCGACGATGTGGCCGCTCTGCTCGGCGCCGAGGAGGTTGCCGGCGCCGCGCAGCTCGAGGTCGCGCATGGCGATGCGGAAGCCGGCGCCGAGCTGGTTGTGCTGGCGCATGGCGGTCAGGCGCTGGCGGGCGATGTCGAGCAGCCGCGTGTGCCGGTGCAGCAGCAGGTAGGCGTAGGCCTGGTGTTTGAACCGGCCGACGCGCCCGCGGAGCTGGTAGAGTTGCGAGAGGCCGAAACGGTCCGCGCCCTCGATGATGAGCGTGTTGCAGTTCGGGATGTCGAGGCCGCTCTCGATGATCGTGGTGCAGACGAGCACCTGGTATTTGCCGGCGACGAAGTCGGTCATCATCCGCTCGAGGCCGTCGGCGCCCATCTTGCCGTGGCCGACGCCGACGGTCGTGCCCGGCAGGAGTTCGCGCAGGCGGGCCGCGACGAGGTCGATGCTCATCACGCGGTTGTGGAGGTAGAACACCTGGCCGCCGCGGCGGAGCTCGTGCTGGATCGCCTCGACGACGAGCTTCTCGTCGTAGCTCTTCACGATCGTCTGGATCGGCAGGCGGTTGGCCGGGGCGGTCTCGATCGTGCTGAGGTCGCGGGCACCGGTGAGGGCGAGGTAGAGTG
>JAYRXZ010000069.1:0-14597 GCA_041917235.1 Lacunisphaera sp.
GCGCGCGTAGTTGAGGTCGATGATGGCGAGGGCGAAGTCGCGCGCCTCGATGGCCTTGATCACCGCGGCCGGTGACTTGGCGGTCTCGATCTGGTAACCCTCGGCCTTCAGAAGGAGGCGCAGGGCTTCGAGCACATCGGGCTGGTCGTCCGCAACTAAGATGCGGTGGGGCGCGGGATCATTGGCTGCCATTGCGGAGGAAGTGACAAGTGACAGGTGACAAGTGTCAAGAGCGCCGGAGCGGGGAGCTGTAGCGGCGTGCGATGGGCACCGACCGGCGCGAGCGAGCTCGCTGGCCCACGCGCGACGATCAGGCGGCGATGCGCTCGACGCAGGCGGACACGCGGACGGTGCGGCGGGCGGCCGGACGCAGCAGGGCGACGGCCGGGACGCTCAGCGGCTTCGGGCGGCGCGCGTAGTCCGAGAAGGCGACGCGGACCAGGCCGAGGGAGACCGTGGCGGCGAGGAAGCTTTCGAGCGGGAGGCGCGCGGCGAACTCGGTGTTGGTGAGGCCGAAGGCGGCGAGGCCAGCGGTGGCGGCGACGAGGGCGAGAGTGAGGAGCTTGCTGGAATTGTTCATGGGATGATCAGTTGTTGGGGGACCTATTGCTTGCATCGTGCCAAGTTCCAAAGGTCGCGCCTAACCCCCGTGCGGACAGGCGGATAAATAATACGCGCCTGAAAGCCTACGCCCTTCGCCTAAGGCCAAAACCGCCGGTGGCGGGAGTCACGATTCCCGGGAATGGGACGGACGGCGGTTTGGAGGCTGATGGCCCCGCCTCCAACAATGCCTCACTCATACCGCAGCGCCTCGATCGGGTCGAGCTGGGCGGCCTTGCGGGCGGGATAGAAGCCGAAGAAGACGCCGATGGCGGCGCTGAACGCGACGGCGCCGAAGATGGCGGAGGTCGACACGAGCACGGGCCAGCCGTTGAGCTTGGACACGAGCTGCGACGCGCCGACGCCGAGCAGCACGCCGAGCGCGCCGCCCATGACGCTGAGGATGATGGCCTCGACCAGGAACTGCGTGAGCACGTCGCGGCCGTGCGCGCCCACGGCGAGGCGGATGCCGATCTCGCGGGTGCGCTCGGTGACGGAGACGAGCATGATGTTCATGATGCCGATGCCGCCGACGATGAGCGACACGCCGGCGATGGCGCCGAGGAGGACGGTCATGGTCTTGGTCGTGGCGGTGGCGGCCTCGGCGAGTTCCTGCTGGTTGCGCACGGTGAAGTCGGGGTCGCGGCCGTTGCGGCGCTGCTGGAGCAGGTCGGTGATGTCCTGCTGCACGCGTGCCATCACGTCGGGCGACGTGGCCTGGACGAGGATGGAGTTGAGGTTGGGCCGCCGGGCGAGGCGCTTGAGGAAGCTGGTGTAGGGGATGACCATGACGTCGTCCTGGTCCTGGCCGAAATAGTTGAAGCCCTTCGCGCTGAGCACGCCGACGATCTTGAAGGGGATGTTGCGCACGCGGATGTTCTGCCCGATCGGGTCCATGTCGGGGAACAGCTGCGCGGCGACGGTCTTGCCGATGACGCAGACCTTGGTGCCGGAGCGGACGTCGGCCTCGGTGAACATCTCGCCGTCGGCGAGGCTCCAGAGGCGGATGTCGAGGTAGGAGATGTCCTCGCCGAGCACGGAGGTGTTCCAGTTGAGGCCGTTGGCGAGGACCTGGGAGCGGTCGCGCATCTCCGGGGTGATCGCGGCGACGCCGGCCACCTCGCGCTGGATGGCGAGGGCGTCCTCGACGGTGAGGCTGCTGGCGGAGCCCCAGCCGCCGCGCATGCCGCCCGAGGTCATACTGCCGGGAAAGATGTTGATGAGGTTCTGGCCGAGGCTGGCGATGGAGGACTCGACCTGGGACTTGGCGCCGTTGCCGATGCTGACCATGGCGATGACGGCGGCGACGCCGATGATGATGCCGAGGGCGGTCAGGACGGAGCGCATGGCGCTGCGGCGCAGCGCGCGGAGGGCGACCTTGATGATGTTGGCGAAGCGCATGGCAGGATCAGGCGGTGAGCTTGGCCGCGGCCTCGGCCTCGAGGATCTTGCGCATCTCGTCGGCGGCGTTGAGACGGTGCGCGACCTGCACGTCGCTGACGAGGCGGCCGTCGCGCATGATGAGGTTGCGCTTGCAGTAGTGGGCGATGTCGAGCTCGTGCGTGACCATCACGATGGTGATGCCCTGCTCGTTGAGCTTCTGGAAGACGCCCATGATCTCGACGGAGGTCTTGGAGTCGAGGTTGCCGGTGGGCTCGTCGGCGAGGAGGATCTGCGGCTCGTTGATGAGGGCGCGGGCGATGGCGACGCGCTGCTGCTGGCCGCCGGAGAGCTGGCTGGGGAAGTGGTCGGCGCGCTGGGACAGGCCGACGATGTCGAGGCTGCGCAGGGCGCGGTCGCGGACCTCCTTCGAGGTGAAGTGGCGGCGGCCGTAGAGCATGGGCAGCTCGACGTTCTCGCGGGCGGTGGTGCGGGAAAGGAGGTTGAAGCCCTGGAAGACGAAGCCGAGCTTCTGGTTGCGGAGGTCGGCCAGCTGGTTGCGGTCGAGGGCGGACACGTCGGTGCCGCCGAGCAGGTAACGGCCCCTGGTCGGCCGGTCCAGGCAGCCGAGCAGGTTCATCATGGTGGACTTGCCCGAGCCGCTGGCGCCCATGACGGCGACGAACTCGCCGGCGCCGATGGTGAGGGTCACGCCGCGGACGGCGTGCACGGGCACCTCGCCCGATTCGTAGATCTTGTGGATCTCCTCCAGCTGGACGACGGATGACATGGGGGCCTTAGAAGCGCCGGCCGCCGCCGAAGGGATTAGCCGCGGGCTGCTGGCCGGCCGCGCCGCCGGCGGCGGCGAGACCGGTGATGATGACATCACCCTCGCCGAGGCCGCTGCCGTCGATGATCTCGGAGGCGATGCCGTCCGTGATGCCGACCTTGACCGAGACCGGTTCCGGGGTGGCGGCCTTGTTGCCGCCGGGCAGGCGGTAAATGGTGCGGGTGGTGATCACCACCTCGCCCGGCGCGGCCGGGGCGGGGGCGAGGCCGCGCTCGACTAGGAGCTTGCGGAGCTGCTCGCGCTGCTCGGGGGTGGCGTCGCGGAAACTGGTGATGCCGACCTCGGCCATGACGGCGCGGAACTTCTCGCGCTGCTCGGGGGTGGCGTCGGGGCCCATGAAGCCGCCGCCGCGGCGACCGCCGCCCTCGGCGTTGGCGCCGCCCTCGCGGGTGCGGCGCTCACTCGCGTTGTTGCCGCCGCCGGTCGCGGCCGGAGCGGTCGTGGCGGTGCCGCCGGCTTGCCCCGTTCCGGCCGGCTGGCCGGCCGGGGTTTGTCCGGGCCGGTCGCCCGGCAAATCCGGCAGGCGGACGCGGAGGGCGGAGTTGGGAATGCGCAGGGTGTTCTCGCGGCTCGCGACGATGATCGAGACGTTGGCCGTCATGCCCGGGCGCAGCTTGAGGTCGCGGTTGTCGACGCTGATGATGGTGTCGTAGGTGACGACGTTGCTGACGGTCTTCGGGGCGTTGCGGACCTGGGTGACGGTGCCGGTGAAGGAGCGGTTCGGGAAGGCGTCGACGGTGAACGTGACCGCCTGGCCCTGCTGGACGGAGCCGATGTCGGCCTCGGCGACGGCGGCGGTGATCTGCATCTTGGCGAGATCGTTCGCGATGGTGAACAGGGTGGGGGCGTTGAGGCTGGCGGCGACGGTCTTGCCCTCCTCGGTCTGCTTGGAGATCACGATGCCGTCGATGGGCGAGCGGATGGTGCAGCGGGCGAGGTCGACGTTGGCGTTCTCCACGGCGGCCTGGCGGGTGAGCAGCGAGGCGTTGGACTGGGCCAGCAGGGCCTCGGCCTGGTCGACCTCCTGCTGGGTGACGAGGGACTTGGCGGCGAGCTCGCGGGTGCGCTCGGTATTGAGCTGCTGGAGGCGGTTGCTGGCCTTGGTGGAGGCGAGGTCGGCCTCGGCCTGGCGGAGTCGCTGCTGGTAGGTGGCCGGGTCGATCTCGGCGATGACCTGGTCCTTTTTGACCACGGTGTTGAAATCGGCGTGCAGCTTGATGATCAGGCCGGAAATCTGGCTGCCCACGTCGACCGAGAGCACCGCGTCCAGCTGGCCGGTGGCCGTGACGACCTGGCGGATGCTGCCGCGGGCGACCTGGGTCGTGTTGTAGGCCGGCGGCTGCTCCGCGGTGCGCGAACGCTGGTAATAATAATAGCCACCGCCGGCGGCCGCGAGGACGGCGACGGCAACGGTGACAGAAACGAGGCGGGAGGAGGCCATGAGTGGTGCGATGAAAGGCGGATCGGAGATGTGGAAGCAACCCATTCCAACGGTCCGACCGTTGTCGTGGATGAGCGCCGCCGTCGCTGAGACGCCGTGGCTCATGTCGGGTTACAATCCACCGATTTCGGGTTGCGTGTCATAGGGGCGGCCGGTTCGCTGCCTGCCGTTCATCCCCAACCTCCCTTACCCATGAAACTGGTCCGCTGCCTCTGGCTGATTCTCCTCACCGTCACCTTCACCCTGGCCCAAGCCCAGGAAGAGCCCAAGGAAAAGGCCGCCGACAAGAAGCCCGCGCCGGCCGCCCCGAAGGAGGAGAAGGACCCGGTCCTCTCCGTGACCGAGCACGAGATCACCGTCGGTGGGAAGCTCATCAAATACCAGGCCACGGCCGGCTACCTCGTGCTGAAGACCGAGAAGGGCGAGCCCCGCGCCAACATCTTCTTCGTCGCCTACACCAAGCTCGGCGAGAACGATCCCGCGAAGCGCCCGCTGACCTTCTCGTTCAACGGCGGCCCCGGCTCGTCGTCCGTCTGGCTGCACCTCGGCGCCCTCGGCCCGAAGCGGGTCGTCATGACCGACAAGGGCGACTCGCTGCCGCCGCCCTACAAGTGGGTGGACAACGAATGGTCGTGGCTCGACCAGACCGACCTCGTGTTCATCGACCCGGTGTCGACCGGCTACAGCCGCGCGGCGAAGGACGTCGACGCGAAGCAGTTCCACGGCTTCACCGGCGACATCGAGTCGGTCGGCGAGTTCATCCGCCTGTGGACCACGCGCAACCAGCGCTGGGCCTCGCCGAAGTTCCTCGTCGGCGAGAGTTACGGCACCACGCGCGCCGCCGGACTCTCGGACTACCTGCAGCAGAAATACGACTTCTACCTCAACGGCATCATGCTCGTGTCCTCGATCATGAACTTCCAGACGGCGCGCTTCGCGCCGGGCAACGACCTGCCTTACCAGCTTTTCCTGCCGACCTACACCGCGTCGGCCTGGTATCACGGCAAGCTCAAGGGCGACCTCGCCAAGGACCTGGCCAAGACGCTCGCCCGCGCCGAGCAGTTCGTGCTGAAGGACTACTCCCTCGCGCTCATGCAGGGCGACGCGCTGCCGGCCGCCGAGCGCAGCCGCATCGCCAAGGAACTGGTGAGCCTCACCGGCCTGACCGAGGAATACGTGCTCAAGCAGAACCTCCGCATCAACATCTTCGGGTTCGTCACCGAGCTCATGAAGAACGAGAACCGCAACATCGGCCGGCTCGACAGCCGCATCGTCGGCATCGCCGACAACGACGGCGGCGGGGCGCGTTCCGGCGGCGGTTTCTTCGACCCCAGCATGGAAGCCATCCTCGGCGGCTACACCTCGGCGATGAACGACTACGCCCGGCGCGACCTGAAATATGAGAACGACCTCTCCTATGAGATCCTCACGGGCCGCGTGCAGCCGTGGAGCTATGCCAACGTCGAGAACGAATACCTGAACGTTGCGGAGACGCTGAAGCGCGCGATGACGAAGAACCCGTTCCTGAAGGTCTGGGTGGCCAACGGCTACTACGACCTCGCCACGCCGTATTTCGCCACGGACTACACCGTGAAGCACATGGGCCTGGACCCGGCGGTGCGCGGCAACATCACCATGAGCTACTACGAGGCCGGCCACATGATGTATATCCACATGGACTCGCTCAAGAAGCTGAAGGCCGATTACGCGGCCTACATGGAGGCCACGCTCAAGGCGGCCGGCGTGAAGTAAGGCGGGCCGGAGAACTTGCTATGCAGGGCCCGTGCTTGCCGCCGGGCATCAAGGGTAGGGGCGCTTGCCCTCAAGCGCCTTTCGAAGGGCCGCTGAGGGCAACAGCCCCTACCGATCTGGTCCGCCGACAAGCGGCAACCCTGCTTTACTTCTTCAGCGACTTGTCCGGATAGGCCGGAATCGCGGGCAGCAGGTGCCTCGGCTCGGCGGCGATCTTTTGCTGGAGGTATTTGATCGCGGCGTCGAGCTGGGCGTCCTCGCCGCGGAAGGTGGCGACGGGAGTATTGTCCACAATGAAGTCCGGCGTGAAGCCGGGTCCCTCGATGACCCAGCCCTCGCCGGGGATGAAGGAGCCGGTCTCGGCGGCGCGGGCGTAGCCGCGGTCGACCAGGGCGTTGATGCCGCCGCGCAGCCAGATGCCGCCGCCCCAGGTGCGGGTGCCGATGCTCTGGCCGAGCTTCAGGTGGCGCACGCCGTTGGCCATGGTCTCGCCGTCGGAGGCGGTGAAGGCGTCGACCAGCACGACCAGGTGGCCGCGGAAGGAATTCTGGAAGTTCGCGGTCGGGTTGCCGTCGCGCGGGGCCCACCACATCCACGCCGGGCGCATGAGCCGGGAGAGCAGCCAGCTGTCGATGTTGCCGCCGCGGTTGTGGCGGAGGTCGAGGATGAGCCCGCCCTTGTTGGCGGCGGCGTAGTAGTTGCGGACAAACTCGTAGTAGTTGGCCGTGCCCATGGCGCGGATGTGGGCGTAGCCGATCTGGCCGGCGGACTTCTCGTCGACCTTGAGCCGGCGCGAGTGCTCCCAGTCGTCGTAACGCAGGTTGGCGGCCTCGCTGGCGGCCAGCGGCGTGACGATGCGGGCAAAGGCGTCGCCGCCCGCGGCGGGCGCGAGCTTCAGCAGCACCTGGCGGCCGGCCTGGTTGCGGAGGAGGGCGGCCGCGTCGGGCACGGAGAGGGTGGAGACGCCGTTGATCTCGAGGACGACGTCGCCGGCCTTGACGCCCAGGCCCGGCTTCAGGAGCGGTCCGAGCTTGTCGGGGAAGTCCGGGTCGCCCTGGTAGATGTGTTCCAGCCGGTAGCCGCCGGCGGCCTCGTCGCGGGTCCAGCGGGCGCCGAGGGTGGCGACGCCGATCTCGGGGTCGACCTTGCGGAACTCGCCGCCGCGCGCGTCGGTGTGCAGCGAGGAGAGCTCGCTGACAAGGTAGTTGAGCGCGTCGTTGAGCTCGGAGCGGTCGGTGACCCGGTCGACCAGCGGCAGGTGCTTGGCGAGGTTGGCCGTCCAGTCGACGCCGTGCATCTTCTTGTCGTAATAATAGTCGCGGTGCAGCCGCCACGCGTCGGTGAACATCTGCTTCCAGCTCTCGCGCGGCGAGTAGGCGAACTTCAGGGCGCCAAGGTTGACCTTGGACTTGGCGTCGAGGGTCGCGGCCTTGGCGGCGCTGTCGACGACATGGAAGTCCTCCTTCTGCAGGAGGAGCAGCTTCTTGCCGTCGGCGGAAACCCGGTAGGAAGACAGGCCGCTGGCGACGGTGACCGGCTCGACGTCCTTGTTCTTGATCTCGACGGCCACCAGGCGCCGCGTGGGCGAGTTGGCGTTCGCCGGGGTGACGGGCTCGCGGTCGAGGGTGTAGATGAATTTGTCCGTGACGGTCAGGTTCTGGTAATTGCCGGCGGGGACCGGGACTTCCCAGAGGCGGGTCATGATGCCCTCGAGGACGATCTCGGCCTTCGGCTTCTCGGATTTCTTCGCGGGTTCGGCGGGCTTGTCGGCGTCGGCTTTCTTGTCCTCCTTGGCCGCGGGCTTCTTGTCGGACTCGACGAGTTCGTCGGCGGGCTGGAAGGGCGAGCGGGTCTCGCGGCCGAGGGCGAGGGCGTAGATCTTGGTGGTCCGGTCGAGCACCGGCTCGGGCTGGCGCGGGCCCCAGGGCGCGCCGATGGGGGAGAAGAACGAGCGGTCGGAGAGGAAATACAGCCACTTGCCGTCCGGGCTGAAGGTGCCCTCGTCGCTGATCACGCGGTCGCTGGTGACCGGCGTGGACTGGCTGGACTCGACGCTGTAGAGCACGACCTGGGAATTGCCGGTCGGGGCGGTGAGCGTGTAGGCGAGCCAGCGGCTGTCCGGCGACCAGTCCAGCGTGGCACCGTCGAAGTCCCGGTCCATCGAGCGGGCGATGGAGCGGGTCTCCTTGGTCTCGGTGTTGAACAGGCGCAGCTCCTGGTCGCGCTCGGCGGAGGCGATCCACTTGCCGTCCGGCGAGGCGAGGCCCGAAACGCGCAGCACCTGGCTGCCCTTGGTCAGCTGCTCGCGCGCGCCGACGCCGTTGGCGGGGGTGCGCCAGAATTCCACCTCGCCGCTCTCGTCGGACAGGACGAGCAGCGACTTGCCATCGGCGCTGAAGCTGGCGGAGCGGTAGCGCACGCCGCTGGCGCGCGTGACCTCGGCCAGGCGGCCGGCGCCGACCGGGGCGACAAACACCTGCCCGCGCACGACGAGGGCGACGCGGTCGCCCTCCGGCGAGAAATTGAAGCCGGTCTGGAAGTCCGCGGGCTTGGTCACCCAGGTCTCGCGCATCTGGTCGAAGTCGGAGGCGAGGGTGAGCGCGAGCTTCGTGGACTGGCCGGACTTGAGGTCATGCAGGTAGAGGTCCGCGCCGTTCTGGTAGACGATGCGCCCGCCCTGCTGCATCGGGCGCTTGATGCCGAAATCGGCGTGGCGCGTGTGCTGCTTCAAGTCGGAGCCGTCGGGCTTCATCGACCACAGGTTGCTGGTGCCGTCACGCTCGCTGGCGAAATAGACGCGTCCGGCCCAGAACATCGGCCAGCGCTCGCTGCCCGCGTAGTCGGGCTGGAGGCGGACCGCCTCCTTCGCGCCGGGGTCGAGGCGCCAGAGGTTCTGCGCGGTGCCGCCGGCGTAGCGCTTGGCGTGGCTGCCCTGGAAGGAATAGCGGGTGAAGAACAGCGTCTTGCCCGCATCGTCGTAAACGCCCTCGTCGGCCTGCGCGAGCGGGAGGAAGGTGCGGGCGCCGGTGGCGGGGTCGAGCGCGACGAGCGCGGAGTCGGGCAGGGTGGCGAAATGCTGCGTGGCGTAGAGGACCTTGCCGTCGGGCGTCCAGCCGCGGACCTGCGCGGTTTCACCCTCGTAGGTCAGGCGCTTGGGCAGGCCGCCGCCGAGCGGCATGACGTAGACCTCGGTCGGGCCCTCGTATTGGGCGGAGAACGCGAGCCACTTGCCGTCGGGCGAGATGGCGGCGCCGAATTCCAGGCCGGCGTGGGTGGTCAGCCGCTGGGCGGTGCCGCCGGAAGCGCTGGCCCGCCAGAGGTCGCCCTCGGCGGTGAAGACGATCGTGTCGCCGTGGATGGCGGGGAAACGATAATAGCCGGGGGCGGATTCGACGGCGGAAGCGAGGGCGACAAGACCCAGCGCGGCGAGGATCACCGGCAGCAGCCGGCGAAGGAACGAGGCGGTGTGCATAGGGGGATGGGACTCCCGCCAAGCTGCCACGGACCGCACCCGGGGCAATCCCAACCTCGTCCGTCTTCCGGGCTATTTGCCCGGGTAGGCCCCGCGCAGCGCCTTGGCGACGTTGGACGGAACGAACTTCGAGACGTCGCCGCCGAGCTTGGCGATCTGCTTCACGAGCGAGGAGCTGGTGTAGCTGTAGGACTCCTTCGGCATGACGAAGATGGTCTCCACCTTGGGCTCGAGGTGGCGGTTCATGAGGGCCATGTTGAACTCGAACTCGAAGTCGGAGAGGGCGCGCAGACCGCGAATAATGGCGACGGCCTTCTCCTTGCGGGCGAACTCGACGAGCAGGCCGTCAAAGCTCACGACGTCGACGTTGGGCAGGCCGCGGAGGTTGGCCCGGATGAGGGCGACGCGCCGCTCGGGGCTGAAGAGGGGTTTCTTGGTCGAGTCGATGGCCACGGCGACGCGCACGTGCTTGAAGAGCTTGGCGGCGCGCTGCAGCACGTCGAGGTGGCCGTTGGTGAACGGGTCGAAGGTTCCGGGGTAGATGCAGAGTTTCATGCGGCGGACCGGGGACAGGATTGCAGGGTGCCAAGGGATGGCGAGGACGTTTTGTGTCAAGGCGGGCAAATTGTAGGGCGGGATCTCCGTATCCCGCCTCGGCGCTGATGTGCGCGAACAAAGGCGGGATACGGAGATCCCGCCCTACAGCAAACCAAGGGATTGCCAAGTCCGGGGCGGTTGTCTGGACTGGGCGGGTGAAGTTCACCCTGCCCAATGTGCTGACGATTTCGCGCGTGCCCATGATGTTCGTCATCGTGGCCCTGATGTATTCGGACTGGCAGTGGGCGGCGACGTGGGCCTTCTGGCTCTTCATCGCCTCGGCGCTGACGGACTGGCTGGACGGCCTGCTCGCGCGCCGGGCCAACCAGGTGTCGGCCTTCGGCCGGTTCATGGACGCGGTGATCGACAAGGTGATGGTCATCGGCCTGATGATCGCGCTGGTGAACGGCGGCTATTTCGCGGGCTTCCGCATCACGGCCATGCTGCTGCTCCTGCTGATCATCGCGCGCGAGTTCACCATCTCCGGCCTGCGCATGGCGGCGGCGACGAAGGGTCTCGTGGTCGAGGCCGATGCGGGCGGCAAGGTGAAGACCTTCGTGCAGCTCAACGCCATCGGCTGGCTGCTCGGGGCGCGGATGTTCGCGAAGGATTTCGGCGACCTGTTCGGCGGCACCGAGGACACGATGGTCCGGGTGGTGCACTGGGGCGGCCTGGGCCTCTATGCCCTGTCCGCGGTCCTGACGGTCACCTCCGGGATCTCGTATTTTAGGCGGCACGGGCACGTGGTGCAGGACTGATATCATGGACCTGCCGGAGCCACGCTGGCCGCGGATTTTCTCCACCCGGTTCGTCGTGACGGTGGCCACGCTCGGCCCGCTGGGCGCCCGGCTGCCGGCGCCCGGCACGTGGGGCTCGCTGGCGGGCCTGCTGTATTTCGCGCTCCTGTTCCGGCACTCGCGCTGGGAGGTGATCTTTGCCTGGTCGGTGCTGCTCAGCTACGTCGCGGTGGCGTTCTGCGGCGACGCGGCCCGCCGGCTCGGGAAGAAGGACCCGGGCGAGGTGATCCTCGACGAGTTCGCGGTGATGCCGCTGGTGTTCCTCGGCTGGCGCGCGGGTTATGTGGCCGGCCTGGCCGACTGGGTGGCGCTGCTAGCCGGGTTCGGGCTCTTCCGGTTCTACGACATCCTCAAGCCGCTCGGCATTTCCCGGCTGCAGCGCTGGCCGGGCGGGTGGGGCATCGTGGCGGACGACTTTGCCGCGGCGCTCGCGGCCTGCGGCACGCTGCACCTCGGCGCGTGGCTCTGGGTGCTGCTGCGCTAGGGCGCGGCGGGCTCCTTCGGCTTGTTCAGGTCGCGGATGTTGCGCATGAGCTGGCGGAAGGTGATCTCGGCGCGCACGCGGGTGCGCACGCTGAAGTCGGTGCCGTCAGGGCCCCAGCTGGTGCGGACGCCGAGGCCGACGATCCACTGGGTCTTGGACTTGAAGGTGAACTTGCGCGGCACATACCACTGCACGCTCGGCTGCAGGTAGACAAAGTGCTCGGTGTTGTTGCCCAGGACGGCGGTGGTCGCGTAGGTGGCGGAGACGATATACTTGAGCTGGCCGAGGTCGTAGATGGCGCCCAGCGTGCCGTTCATCGAGTCCTCGTGCGGCTGGTTGGTGCCGAACTGGCCGGGGATGTCGCTCGGGTCGATCAGGTCGAGCCCGAGGCCGGCGAAGGCGGTGAACTTGGGGTGGCGGACCGAGGGACGCTGGACGATGAAGCTGGGGGTGAGGTGATACTGGCCGTCGGTCATGTCGACCGGCGGATCGCCGACCGGGGCTTCCATCGTGAGCGCCAGGCTCGTGTCGTAGCCGGCGCGGGGCCACTCATCGAGCAGGTAGCGCGAGCCCACCCGCACGCGGCCGACACCGTAACCCTCGTTGGTGTCGCCGAGACCGTGGTTGAAATACACCGAGGCCTCGCCGCTGATGTCGAAATTCTTGTTCAGCGCCCAGCGGAGGCCGGCCTCGGTGCGCATGTAGTCGCGGCGCACCAGGTCGCCGAAATGGGGCCGGAGGAGGATCTTGAAGGTGCCGGGGATGTCCAGCTGCGGCAGGTCGCCGTCGAGGATGCGGGACAGGATCGGGCGCGGCTGGCCGGGGGCGGGCGCGTCGGGGGTCTGCGCTAGGGCCGGGACGGTGCTGAGACCGGCGGTCAGAAGCAGGAGGGCGCGGCGGAGCATGAAGTGGTGAGTCAGGGAAGAAGTTGGAGACTTTCAAGCGGCAAACGGACCAGCAGGCCCTGTTGCAACACATCCACTGACACCACAATACCCTGGGGGTTCGCGGGATCGTCCACGTAGCCCTCGAGGCCGTGCAGCGGCCCGCCCTGCACGCGGACGTGGGTGCCCTTGCGGACCAGCGGGTGGATGGCGGCCTCGAAGCCGGAGGCGCAGATGGTCTTCACGTCCTCGATCTGCCGCAGGAAGACCTCCTCGTTCTCAACCAGCATGGCGCGGACGAGCAGGTCCTGCTGGTAGATGCGGTCCTTGCGGGCGGGTTCCAGCCGGGCGAAGACGTAGCCCGCGAACAGCGGCTTGGTGAAGGTCTTCTTCTGGGCGCCGTAGCGCCGCACGCTTTGGATCAGCGGCAGGTAGTGCGGGAAGCGCTCGCGCGCCATCAGGTCGTCGAACTTCTTTTCGCAGCGCGGTTTCGTGTGGCAGACGAACCACCGCGGCTCGGCAAAATCGGGCAGGTGCTGGCCCATCGTTCAGAGCTTGGCGAGCAGCCGCAAGGCCTCGACGTAGCCCGGGAAACCCTTCCCGCAGATCATGCCGATGCAGGCGCCGGCGGTCATGGACTTGTGGCGAAATTTCTCGCGCTTCTTGATGTCGGAAATGTGGACCTCGACCGCGGGCAGGCCGGAGGCCGCGAGGGCGTCGTGCAGCGCGATGCTGGTGTGGGAATAGGCGCCGAAGTTGACGATGAAGGCATCGATCCCGCGGTCGGTGAGGGCGTGGATCCTGTCCACCAGCGCGCCCTCGTGGGCGGACTGGAAGAAGACAGTCGAGAAGCCGAGCTTCCGGGCCTCGGTGCGGATGAGTTGCTCGAGGTCTTTGAGCGTGGCGCGGCCGTAGATCTCCGGCTCGCGCTTGCCGAGGCGGTCGAGGTTGGGGCCGTGCAGGATGGCGATTTTCACAGGGGGTTCTCCGTTTCGATGAATTCCCAGGGCAGGTGGAATTTTTTCGCCAGCTCGGCGGCGAGGGCCTTCACGCCGTGGACCTCGGTCGCGTAGTGGCCGCAGCAAATCAGGTTGAGGCGGTGCTCCTGGGCGTAGTTGAACCACTCCTCGCGGAGCTCGCCAGTGATGAGGGTGTCGACGCCGGCCGCGACCAGCTGGGGCACGGCGCTGTTGCCGCTGCCGCTGCAGAAGGCGACCTGCTTCGGCGCGGCGCTGCCACAGTCGATCGCGACGACGCGCGGGTAAAGCTCCTCGAGGCGCGCGCAGAGCTGGGAGCGCTTGAGCCGGTTGGGCGCGATGCAGCCGATGAACTCGCCCTCGTGCGGGAGGAAGCGGGTTTTGGGCTTCAGGCCGAGCTGGCGCGCGAGGATGGCGTTGTTGCCGATCTCCTCGTGGGCGTCGAGGGGCAGGTGGCTGGAATAAACGGCGCAGTTGCCGCGGACCAGCGCCGCGAAACGGCTGTAGACCGGGCCGGTCAGCGGCTGGACGCCGCCCCAGAACAGGCCGTGGTGCACGATGAGGAAATCCACGCCCCGCTCGGCGGCGGTCTCGAACGGCACGAGCCCCGCGTCCACCGCGGCGCCGATGCGGGTCACGCGCCCGTCGTTGGCGACCTGCAGCCCGTTGTGCGCGCCCGGGAAGTCCTTGAACGCCGGGCGGCGGGTGCGTTTGTCGCAGTAGTCGACGAGTTGCTGGAGCGAGGCCATGCGCGGAGGTTGAGGGGCGGGGCGGTGCCGCGCAAGTGACGTTTACGGATTGCCAGACGCGGGGCCCTTCCCACCGTTGAGCCCATGGCAGCCGGCAAAGAGCAGAACCCGATCGACCTCATCGCGCAGGCCACGCAGGCCTTCACCTCGCGCCCGAGCTGGGACGAGTATTTCATGGCGACGGCCAAGCTCATCGCCTCGCGCTCCAACTGCGAGCGGCTGAACGTCGGGTGCGTCATCGTGACGGCCGGCGACCGGAAGAACCGGCTGGTGGCGGCGGGCTACAACGGCTTCCTGCCGGGCACGCCGCACGTCTCGCGGGTCCGCGACAACCATGAGCAGGCGACGGTCCACGCCGAGCAGAACGCCATCGCCGACGCCGCCCGCCGCGGGTCGAGCGTGGACGGCTGCACGGCCTACGTGACGCATTACCCCTGCATCAACTGCGCCAAAATCCTCGCCGCCTCCGGCATCGCCGAGATCAAGTATCACGAGGATTACCTCAACGACCCGCTGGTCGCGCCCATCCTGACCGACGCCGGCGTGAAGATCTCCAAGCTGTAGGTGGCGCGCCCGCGCGCCACCCACGTTTAAGCCCACCATGAAGGAACGGC
>JAYRXZ010000070.1:0-13381 GCA_041917235.1 Lacunisphaera sp.
GAAGTTGTTCATTGGTTCCATGAGGTGGTTTGGTAAATCGGTTACTTCGCGGCGTTACTGAAGTCAGGGGCGGTCACTTTGGCAAATTCGAGGCGCAGGCGCTCGGCCCGGAGGACATCGCGCTGGCTGGGCTCGAAGGAGCCCTTGGCGGCGTGCTGCACGTGGCCGGGCTGGCACTCGATGAAGAGGCGGTCGACCACGGCGCGCTGGCCGTCGGCGAAGATGCCGAGATCGATGCCGAGACGGATGAGCGAGAGCAGGTTCATGGCCTCGCCGGAGTTGAGCAGGTAGCCGTTCTGCAGGATGCCGAAGGCGCGGCCGATCTTGTCGAACAGCTTGTTCGGGTCGGTCTCGAGCAGCTTCTCGCGGGCGTTGAGCTCCTGGTCGACGATCGTCGTGAGGACGCCGTGCAGGTGCTTGATGATGCCCTCCTCGCTCTCGCCGAGCGTGGTCTGGTTGGAGATCTGGAAGATGCTGCCGCTGGCGTCGGAGCCCTCGCCGAACAGGCCGCGCACGGCCATGCCGAGCTGGTTGACGGCGCGGACGACCTTTTCCATCTGGCTGGAGATGACGAGCGCCGGCAGGTGCATCATGGCCGAGGCGCGGATGCCGGTGCCGAGGTTGGTCGGGCACGCGGACAGGTAGCCGAGTTTCGGCGAGAACGCATAGTCCATGTGCTCCTCGAGGTCCGTGTCGAGCTGGTTGATCGTCGCCCAGACCTTCTTGAACTGGAAACCGGAGCGCAGGACCTGGATGCGGAGGTGATCCTCCTCGTTCACCATGACGACGCAGGACTGGTCCTTGCTGATGACGATGCCGGAGCCGGACTTGGCGTGGCAGAGCTCGCGGCTGATGAGGTGGCGTTCGACCAGGATCTGTTTCTGCAGCTCGTCGAGGCTCTCGACCGGGATGGCGAGGCCGCGCTTCATCTGCGGCAGGGCGGCTACGGCCTGCATGCACTGGTCGCGGATTTCCTTCTTCTGCGCCTCCTTCGCCCAGCCGGGGAACGGCTGCGCGGCGAGGTTCCGCGCGAGGCGGATGCGCGTCATGAGCACAACGGCGCTCTTGCTGGCGGAGGTGTCCGTCAGCTCGGAGTGGGACTCGATGAGTTCGTTAATCTTCATGTTTCGCGCCGGGCTTGCGGCCGGTCGTCGAGCGGACCTGGGAGATTTCATCACGATAGCGCGCCGCATCCTCATAACGCTCGGCCTTGATGGCCTGGTCGAGCTCGGTTTCGAGTTGGGTGAGGCGCTCGTAGAGGGATTTGCGGGCCAGGGCGCGCTGCGGGACCTTGCCGGTGTGCGTGCTGCCCTTGTGCATGGTCTCGAGCATCGGCTCGAGGAGGCCGCTGAAGTGGTTGTAGCAGGCCGGGCAGCCGAAGCGGCCGGTCTTCTTGAAGTCCTGCTGCGTGAAGCCGCAGGACTCGCACTTGGTGTCGCCGGCGGGCTCGGGATTGAGGGAGGCCTTGAGGAGCAGGTCGGCCAGGGAGAAGCCGCTGGGGTCGGTCACGCCCTTGGCCTGCGCACAGGCCTCGCACAGATCGACTTTGTGAATCTTGCTGTTGACGATCTGGGTGAGGTGGACGGTGGCGGGCTTCGCGCAGAGGTCGCACTTGAGAGGGTTGGCCATGAGTGATTAAGGGGGAGGATAACGCCCCGGCCCGGAAACGCAAATGCGTCGGGCACAGGCCCTTTCTTCCCTGCAAAACGTGTGCCAAGGCCGCCCCCGCAAAGCAAGCGCGGAGGGTGGGATAAATGGAGGCGGGGCCATCAGCCCCGCGAGGCTCCGGGATCGCCGCGCCTGGCCCGCGGGACTGATGGTCCCGCCTCCAAAAAAGACCCTCAGGTCCGCGTGCCCTCGACGAGCACCCGCTTGCGGAAGCTGGTGAGCACGCGGCCGGTGATCGGGCCGGGCTTGCCGTTGCCGATGACCCGGCCGTCGAGCTTGACGACGGGAATGACCTCGGCGCCGGTGCCGGTGAGGAAGCACTCGTCGGCGCACCACACGTCGTAACGGGTCAGGTCGGCCTCCTTCATCGGGATGCCGAGTTCCTTGGCGATGTCGAAGATGGTGGCGCGGGTGATGCCCTTGAGCGCGCCCTGCGACGCGGCCGGGGTGATGATCTCGCCCTTGTAGACGGTAAAGATGTTGTCGGCGGTGCACTCCGCGACATAGCCCTGCTGGTTGAGCATGATGGCCTCGAGCGCGCCGGCCTGGCGGGCCTCGATCTTGGCGAGGATGTTGTTGAGGTAGTTCAGCGACTTGACGGTCGACGGCAGCGCGTCGGGCGCGATGCGGCGCGTCGGCACGGTGACGATGCTCAGGCCGTTGTCGTAGTGCTCCTGCGGGTAGAGTGAGATCTTGCTCGCGATGATGAAGAGCGAGGGTTTCTCGCACAGCCACGGGGCCAGGCCGAGATCGCCCACGCCGCGCGTGATGACGAGGCGGATGTAGCCGTCCTTGAGGTTGTTCCGGCGGCAGGTCTCGCAGACCGCCTCGGACATCGCGGCGCGGTCGAGCGGCACGCTGAGCATGATGGCCTTGGCGGAAAGCTCGAGGCGCTCCAGATGGTCGTCGAGCCGGTAGACGTTGCCGCCGTAGATGCGGATGCCCTCGAACACGCCGTCGCCGTAAAGCAGGCCGTGATCAAAGACCGAGACCTTGGCCTCGGCGGAATCGACATACTTGCCATCAAGATAAATGACCATGATGCGGGCATTCCAGCAAAGCCCCGGCGGTTGTCCAGCCCCGTCACGAAAATGGACTTGTGTTCATACCTTCGAGGTATGCACTGTGCCGGTGCGGGCCGCTGTTTTGCACCACCATGAAAACGCGCCCTCCCGCCGGCCCGGCCGGCTTCACGCTCATTGAGCTGCTGACCGTCATCGCCATCATCGGCATCCTCGCCGCGCTGATTTTTCCCACCGTCGGCAAGGTCCGTGAGACCGCCCAGCGGACGGTCGACGCCAACAACCTCCGCGAGATCGTCAAGGCCGCCACGATCTATGCCGCGGACAACAACGACCGCCTCCCCGACCCCGCCGCCCTCCTCGCCCAGAGCCCCGCGCCCGTCACCGGCGGATCAGGCCCGTTCCTGTGGGCCGGCATCCTCGCCCAGCGCGGCATCCTGACCGACCCGACCTTTTATTTCGCGAAAAACGACCCCGCCTTCAACGGCACCTACCCCGCCGCCATCGTCAGCCCCACGAACCGCGCCGTCCTCGACCCGGGTTTCGTCACGAACCGCACGCTCAGCTTCGAACTCGTCGGCGGCCTGCGGATGAGCGACCCGCCCTCGACGCCCGTGGCCTTCACCCGCGGCCTGCTCGCCACCGGCACCTGGAGCCCCGACAACGGCACCTACAAGGACACCGGCGGCCACGTCGCCTTCCTCGGCGGCAACATCCAGTTCTACCCCAACCTGACCGAGGCCGCCACGCAGCTCACGCTCAACAACGGCCGCAAGGGCAGCTCCATCCTCCAGGCCCTGCCCTTCAACGCCAATCCCGCCGCCAACCCCCGCGTCTACGCCACCCCGCCCGCCGGGGTCGGCAGCCTGGCGGGCACACCGGCCGAGAAGGCGCCCTAATCCTTCCGGCCGTTTGGGATAAATTCCCCCGGCTTCGTCCGGCCGGGCTCTTTTATGTCTTCACCTGGAGATGCGCCACCCCGTAGGCTCCGACCACTCATGGCTACCGCCACCCCCACTTTCGTCATCGGCCACAAAAACCCCGACGCTGACTCCATCTGCTCGGCCATCGCCTACGCCGCCTTTAAGGAGGCGCGCGGCGAGTCTGGCTACGTCGCGGCCCGCTGCGGCAACTCCAACGCCCGCATCGACGCCATCCTCGAGCGCTTCCGCACGCCGCTGCCGCTCTACCTGAGCGACGTTTCCCCGCGCGTCCACGACCTGATGACGGTCAACCCCATCGCCGTCAGCCTGGGCACGACCTGCGCCGAGGCCCTGCGCCTGATCGACCAGCACAAACTCAGCGTCCTGCCCGTCGTCTCCTCCGACAACCGCGCCACCGGCACCATCACGCTGGCCCAGCTCGGCCATTTCTTCATCCCCCGCCTCGACGAGCCGCGCGCCCTCGGCAAGGTCCGCACCAGCCTTGCCCGCATCGTGCAATCGCTCCGCGCCTCCGTCCTCCACCTGGTCGACGGCGACCGCCTCGAGGAACTCTTCGTGCGCATCGGCGCGATGGACGTCGGCACTTTCTGGAAGATCTCCGAGAAGGACAACATCCCCGCCGGCCGCTCCATCATCATCGTCGGCGACCGGCGCGACGTCCAGCAGCGCGCCATCGAGCTCGGCATCCGCGCCATCATCATCAGCGGCAACCTCCCGGTCGACCCCGCCGTCGTCGCCCTCGCCCAGGCCCGCAAGGTCAGCATCTTTGTCAGCCCGCACGACACCGCGACCACCGCCTGGTTCGTCCGCACCGCCGCCACGATCGAGCCGCTGGCCGACCAGCACTTCCTGGCACTCAACCCCGACAGCCGCATCACCGAGGTCCGCAAGAAATTCGGCCCCGGCGCCCCCGGCGCCATGATGGTCACGGGCGACGATGGCACGCTCCTCGGCATCATCACCAAGTCCGACCTCCTCAAGCCCGTGCCTACGCGCCTTGTGCTGGTCGACCACAACGAGCTCACCCAGGCCGTCCCCGGCGCCGACGAGGTCACCATCACCGAGATCATCGACCACCACCGTCTCGGGCCGATGGCCACGCCCCAGCCCATCCTCTTCATCAACGAGCCGGTCGGCTCCACCTGCACCATCATCGCCGACCTCTTCCGCCGCCACCAGCTCACCCCCGCGCCCAACCTCGCGGGCATCATGATGGCCGGGCTCATCTCCGACACGCTCCTCCTCCAGAGCCCCACCTCCACCGCCAAGGACGCCGACGTCCTGAACTGGCTCCAGTCCCTCGCCGGCCTCAAGGCCCAGGACCTTGCCCAGCTGATCTTCAGCTCCGGCTCGGTCATCCTGGCCAGCACCCCGGACAAGGTCGTCCGCTCCGACTTCAAGATCTACGACGAGGAGGGCATCCGCTTCGCCGTGTCCCAGGTCGAGGAACTCGGCTTCGACAATTTCTGGCAGCATGCCAAGGCCCTGTCCTCGGCCCTGGCGGAGGTCCGCACCGCCGAGAAGCTCTCCTTCGCCGCCCTGCTCGTCACCGACATCAATACCCAGAATTCGCTCATGCTCGTGAAGGGAGAGGCCGAGCTCATCCGCCGCATTTCCTACGCCCACGTCGAGCAGGACGAGATCTTCGACCTGCCCGGCGTCGTCAGCCGCAAGAAGCAGCTCATCCCCTACTTCACCAGCCTGATCAAGGAGATGGGCTCCGACGGCGTCTCCCCCAACGCCCGCGGCCGGACCACCCCGCCCCACGGCAAGGCCGGCTGACCGGTCCGCGTCATATCCGTAACTTACGCGGTGCCGGCGGCGTTTTACCAAGATCCCTCTCCCCCGACGCCATGAACTACCCGACCCGCCTGCGTGGCTTCGCCGCCACTGTGTTTCTTTTCCTCGCCGGCCTGGCCCCGGCTTTCGCCCAGAACCAGCCGCCACCGGGCGGCGAGACGGTTAAACTTCCGACCTTCCAGGTCAACGAGAGCCCCGACCTGCCGCCGCCCGAGTCGTGGCGCTACGCCCGCGTCGGCAACTTCGAGGTCCTGTCCAATGCCTCTGACCGCGCCACCCGTAACCTGCTGGCCGATTTCGCCATGTTTACGCGGGCCATGTCCCTGGTGTGGCCGGCGCCGGCCAAGCCGCTCGCCGCGTCCACCCTCATCCTTTGCGGCAAGGGCGGCAAGTTCGACGCCTTTCCGCCCGCCGGCATGGTCAAGAACGACAGCATCGTGCCCAGCCTTTTCCTGCGCAACCGCGAGCAGATCGCGATCGTGGTCGACGTCGAGACCGACCGCACCGCCATCGATCCCAACAATCTCGCGGTGGAGGGCGCGACCGGGGCCGACTACGAGGTCGACCACTACAAGCAGCTCTACCGCGAATACGTCCGCTACCTCATCAGCCAGAGCCAGGTCCGCGCCCCCATCTGGCTCGAGGAAGGCCTCGCCCAGATCGTCATGGACATCGAGCTGCTCGATACTGCGCTGATCTACGGCAAGATCAACTCGCTCCGGGGCGCCGCTTCCGGCGGCCAGTCCGCCGACGCCGATCCCAACGACCCGACGGCCAGCACCGACGCGGTCGTCGGCGAACAACCGTTCAACGTCGTCCTCCAGCACCGCAAGCTCATCCCGCTCGACCAGTTCTTCGCCCTGACGGCCGACGATCCCACGACGCAGAACCCGCTCGGCAACAATTTCTGGGCCAAGCAGGCCTACCTCTTCGTGCACTTCTGCATGTTCGGCGAGGATCTCCGCTACCAGCAGGCCCTGAGCACCTTCGTCTCCCGGCTGGCGCGCGAGCCGCTCAGCGAGGCGCTGTTCAAGGAGTGCTTCAAGACCGACTACGCGGGCATGAACAAGGAGCTGCGCGGCTACATCCTGCACACGAAGCACAAATACCAGCGCTACCCGCTGCAGAAGGAAGACCGGTTCACCGCCAAGTCCATCGAGCTGCGCGAGGCCACGCCGGCCGAGGTCGCGGTCATCAAGGGCGACGCCCTGCGCCTCGGCGGCCACCACGACACCGCGCTCGCCGCCTATCGCTCCGCCTATCTCCGCGGCGCCCGCGAACCCCTGCTGGTCGCCGGCATGGGCCTCACCGAGAGCGCGCTCAACCACGCCGACCGCGCCCGCGAGCTGCTGGAGCCCGCCGTGAAGGCCGGCGTCCGACGGCCCTCCGCCTACGTCGAGCTGGCCCGCCTCCGCCTCGCCGAGGCCGCCGCCAAGCCCTCCACCAACGGCAAGCTCGGCGCGGCCCAGCTGGGCGCCGTGCTCACGCCGCTATTCGAGGCCCGCAAGCAGACGCCCCCCCTGCCCGAGACCTATGAGCTGATCGCCGCCGCCTGGGCGCAGAGCGCCGCGGCGCCGACCCCCGATAATCTTGCGGTGCTCGACGAGGGCATCCGGGCGTTCCCGCGCAACAGCGCTCTGCTCTACAACGCCGCCCAGCTCTACCACCAGGCCGGCGCGCCGGCCATCGCCACCTCCATCGCCAAGCTCGGCCTGCGCTTTCCCGCCGACGCCGAGGCGAAGGCAAAGTTCGATCAGTTACTCGCCAGTCTTCCGGCGACTCCGCCGGCCAAATAGGCGGGGCGATGACTCCGCTCGCCGCCTAGGCGCGGAACGGCCCGTCCGCCATCGGCCCGGCGAAGGCGGAAGTCCGCGCCTACCTCGGCGGCGGCAGATCGGCCGCCGTGTTCCAGCTGTGCAAGACTCCGGCCCACTCGGCCGGCGTTTCCCACAGGAGCAGTCGCGCCGCCTCGCTGCGCACCCACCGGTGCACGGCCAGCTGCCCGGCGGCCACCGCCGCCTCCGCCGAGCCGGCCAGCCCCGATGGATAAATCGCCGCCAGCGGTTCGCACTGGCCGGCCAGCATCGGCACAACGCCGCGCTCCGGCGTTGCCCGTTCCACGAGCTGCCGCAAATGCCCGCTCTGCATCTCCGCCATGTCGACGGCCAGCACGAGCACCAATCCCGGCGGCGCCGCCCGCAGGCCGGCCGCAATGCCGGCGAGCGGCCCGGCGTCCGGCATGGCATCAGGCACCAGCGTGGCCCCAGGTAGGTTGGTTTCGCTGTCCGGCCGGACCGAGACGAGCAGGTTGGTCACGCCCGTGGCCCGCAGGATGTCCGCCTGCCGCTGCAACAAGGTGCGGCCGTCGGGCAGTGTCAGCGTGGCCTTGTCGCGGCCCATCCGCGACGAGCGTCCGCCGGCCAGGATGAGTCCGCTCAGCATGGCGGCAAATCCACCTTGAGCCGGCCGGAGGTGAGGATACGCGCCCGCAGGCCACCCCGGCCCTTCAGCCAGGCCTCCGCACCGGGCGCAAACGCCTGGTCCATCCAGTAACAGGGCGAACACTCGCGCGTGCCGATAAACCGCACGCCCTGCACCTCGAATTCCCGGCCGATGAGTGCGTTCAGATCGGCGCCCCGCGTGAGCACGTTGCGCCGGAACACCGCGGCCGGCCGTTCCGCTTGTTTGAGCGCCCGCCGGATCTCGTCGTAAACCTCGCCGGCAAAAAACGTGATCTGCCCGGCGTAGTCGTCCTTGTAGTCGAGAAACCGGTCGCCGATCAGGCCGCGCCCGGCCACGCACTCCACGGCCGGCACTTCCAGCAACGGATGCTCCCCGGGCGGCTGCCCGTGGCGGCCGAAATAATTGTGCCCGGGCGAAATGTAGAGCGCCGCGATGTTCATCGGTCCGGGGCCAGGCGGCCCGCATAGACGTTCAGCCGGTCTCCGCGCAGGAAACCGACCAGCGTCTGGTTGTTCGCCAGGGCGAACTCCGCCGCGAGGCTCGTGGGCGCCGAGATGCCCGCGACCACCGACACGCGCGCGGCCAGCGCCTTCTGCATGATCTCGAACGACACCCGCCCGCTTACGAGCAGGATGTGCCGCTCCAGCGGCAGCCACCCGGCGCGCAACGCATGGCCGAGCACCTTGTCCATCGCATTGTGCCGGCCCACGTCCTCCCGGGCCGCGAGCATCGTGCCGCGCTCATCAAAGAGCGCCGTCGCGTGCAGGCCGCCGGTGGACTTGAAGGTCGGCTGCGCCGCGGCCAGCTGCGCGGGCAGCGACTGCAGCACCCTGGCCGTCACGCGGAGCGGCCGCTTCACCTTGGGAAAATGCTGCCGGACGGCCTCGATTGTCGCTTTGCCGCACAGGCCGCAGCTCGTCGCGCTGAAAACGTGGCGCGTGAGCGAATCAAAATCTACCCGCACGTCCTTCGGCAGCACAACCTCGACCACGTTGCCCGTCTCGGCCCGCTTCGTCGTCCGGCACTGCATGATGTCGTAGATGTCATCCGCAGAGCGCACCACGCCCTCCGTCAGCAGGAACCCGGCCGCCAGGTCGGCGTCGTGCCCCGGCGTGCGCATCACCACGGCGACCGAGCGGCCGCGCACGCGGAGTTCCAGGGGCTCCTCGACGGCGAGCACGTCGGTTTCGACCGCGGCGGCGCTGCGCCCGCTCACCCGGCGGACCGGCCATTCTCGGGTCAGGGCGGCAGGTTTCATGACGCCGGGGAAACCTCCACGCGCACCCGGGCGTTGTAGTCCGGCACGCCGCTGAGCGCGTCAACCCGGCCGCGGTGGACGATCACGTTTCCCTCCGGCCAGTGAACCTGCAGGTTGCCCGGCGCCAGCGGGGCCAGGAACACGGTGCCCTCGTAGCGACCGAGGTCGTTGACCAGCCCGATGCGGTCGCCCTGCTTGAGATGCAGGCGCGCGGCATCCTCGTCGCTCATCAGCACGGCGTCACGTGGCGCGCCGTTAAGCGGATCGACGTCAGCGTAAATCAGGGTGTTGAACTGCTTGCCGCGCCGCGTGCTGACATGAAACGTGCCGTCCTTGGGCGGCGGCGTCGGCAGGTCCACGGCCCGGAGTTGGGCCCGGCCATCGGGCGTGGCGCAGATACCGTCCCGGCAGAGGTGCCGTCCACCGTATTGGAAGGCGTCACCCGTCTTCTTGAGGTGCTGCACCCCGTCGTAGAACGGCACGACGCGCGCAATCTCCTCGCGCAGGGCCTGGCCGGTCACGCCGCGCAAAGGCGCCGCCCGTTCGGGGAACGCCGCCGCGGCGACATCGAACAAAATCTTCCACTCCGCCCGGGCCTCGCCGACCTGCCGGGGAATTTCCGGGGTGAACATCACGCGCCGCTCGGTGCTGGTCTCCGTGCCGCCGTCGTCCTGCTCGTAGCGGGTCTTGCCGGGCAGCAGCAGCACGGCCTCGCCGGGTTCGATGAACATCTGGTCGGTCACGATGATGTCCTGGTGGATGCGCAGCGGCACCCGGGCCAGCGCGGCGCGGACATACTCCGGCTCCGGCAGCGTGCGCAGGAAATTCCCGCCGAGCAGGTAAAACACATCAAGCTCGCCGCGGGCCGCGGCCTCGACCATCTCGGTCGTCGTCAGTCCGGGCTTGTCCGGCACCGGGAAACCATATTGCGCGGTCAGGGCCAACGCATTGGCCGTTGTCACCGGCAGGCCGCCGGGGAATGCCGTGGCATAGGCCCCCATCTCCGCGCCGCCCTGCACCGAGGAGTGGCCGCGGATCGGCATGACGCCGCAATAGTCGCGGCCGATAAATCCGCGCGCCAGCGCCACATTGAGGATCATCTGCACGGCGTCACCGCCGAAGGAGTGCTGCGTGATGCCCATGCTCCAGACGAACACCGCCGAGCGGGCGTGGCCGATGAGGTCGGCGAATTCCTCAATGCTGCTGCGCGGCAGGCCGCTGCCGGCTTCCAGTTCCTCCCACGTCAGCTGCCGGGCGCGCAGCTCCAGCGCCGCGAAGCCCGTGGTGTGTTTTTCCACGAAATCGCGATTGACGTTGCCCGTGTCGAGCAGCCGCTTGAGCACACCGTAGAGCAGCGCAATGTCGCCGCCCTGCGCGACCGGGAACCAGTGGTCGGCGAGGTTGGTGCCAAAGAGCGCGCTGTCCGTCTCGGACGGCACCCAGTAGCGTTTCATGCCCGGCTCGAGGTAGGGATTCACGAGCGCGATCTTCGTGCCCTTCTTCTTGGCGATGTGCAGGTATTTCGTGCTGACCGGCTGGTCGTTCGCCGGGTTGGAGCCGAAGAAAACGACGAGGTCCGTGCCCATCCAGTCGCTGTAGCTGCAGGTCGAGGCGCTCAGCCCGAGCGTCTGCTTCATCGCCACGGTCGAGGGCGAGTGACAGATGCGCGCGGCGTTGTCGATGTGGCTCGTGCCGAGGAAACGCGCGGCCTTCTGGCCGGCGTAATAGACCTCGTTGGTGATGCCGCGCGCCGTGAGGAAAAACGCCACGCGCTTCGGGTCCGCCGCCCGCAGCTTTTCCCCGGCCAGGTCCAGCGCCTGGTCCCAGCTGATGCGCGAGAAACCTTTCTCCCCCTTGCGCCGCAACATCGGGTAGGCCAGCCGGCCGAGCTCGCGCAGCTGGCGGTTGTCGAGCCTGGCCATGGCGGACGCGTCGCCGAGCAGCGCATGGTCCATCTCGGGCATGGTGTTCAGGCGGAGCAGATTCAGGCGCGTCATGCACAGGTGCACGCCGTCGATGGTCCAGTCGTGCAGGCCGGCCACCCCGAGGGCGCAGCCGTCGCACACGCCCCGGCTGATGACCTTCCAGGCGTAGCCCAGGTTGTCGCGGTTGGCCCAGACCACCCCGGCCATGTCGCGGAAATGCTTGGGCTTGGTGTGGCCGATCCCGAAGGGGGCCAGCCGCTTCAGGCGGTCGCCCGCGGTGGAGGTGACCTGGTGGGCGCTCATGCGTGGAAGTCGCTCATGGGGACGGAATAGTCAGGCCGCAATGCGTGAAGGCAAAGGCTTATTTTTGGCATCCGCCCGCACGTAAAAATTGCGGCGTTGCATCGCCCGCGACGATTCCGCAATTTGCCCGCTTCATGCCCGCCGAGACCACCGCACCCGCGCCCGTCCCCAGTGACTTCATCCGCGACATCGTCGCCGGCCACGTCGCGGAAAAACGCTACGCCAAGATCGTCACCCGCTTCCCGCCCGAGCCCAACGGCTACCTGCACATCGGCCACGCGAAGTCCATTTGCCTCAACTTCGGCATCGCCCGCGAGCACCAGGGCCAGTGCAACCTGCGGTTCGACGACACCAACCCGGTCAAGGAGGACGTCGAATACGTCGAGTCCATCACCACCGACGTGCAATGGCTCATCGCCGGCTGGGCCGACCACTGCCTCGGCTTCAAGCCGAAGGGCGCCCACCCGGCCAAGCTCACCAGCAACGGCCAGCCCGACTACTACCTCGCGCCGGTGCCCCCTAGCGCGAACAGCGAGGCGTTCTTTGCCTCCGATTACTTTGACCAGCTCTACGAATACGCCGTCGAGCTCATCAAGCGCGGCAAGGCCTACGTCTGCGACCTGAGCGCCGAGGATACCGAGAAATACCGCGGCTCGCCCGACACGCCGGGCAAGGACAGCCCGTTCCGCAACCGCAGTGTCGCGGAGAACCTCGACCTCTTCACGCGCATGAAGGCCGGCGAGTTTCCCGACGGCGCCCGTTCGCTTCGCAGCAAGATCGACATGGCGTCGCCCAACATGTGGCTGCGCGATCCCCTGCTCTACCGCATCCGCCACGTCGCCCACCACCACGCCGGCGACAAGTGGTGCATCTACCCGCTCTACGACTACGCCCACTGCCTGAGCGACTACCTCGAGGGCATCACGCACTCCATCTGCACGCTCGAGTTCGTCGATCACCGCCCGCTCTACGACTGGATCCTGGAAAGCCTCGGCCTGCCGCGCGCCCTGCCGCACCAATACGAGTTCGCGAAGCTCAACCTCGCCTACACCCTCGTCTCCAAGCGCAAGCTGCTGACCCTCGTCACCGAGAAGGTTGTCACCGGCTGGGACGACCCGCGCATGCCCACGCTTTCCGGCCTCCGCCGCCGCGGCATCCCGGCCAGCGCCCTCCGCGCCTTTGTCACCGGCGTCGGCGTCACCAAGTTCGATTCGCTCACCGAGGCCGCCGTCTTCGAGAACGCCGTGCGCGGCGAACTCAACACCACCGCCGCCCGCCGGCTGGCCGTCCTCAAGCCGGTCAAGCTCGTCCTCACCAACCTCGCCGCTGGCGAGACCGTCGATTGCACGGCGACCAACAACCCGCAGGACGAGAACCCGACGACGCGCCCGATCGCCCTGACCCGCGAGGTGTTCATCGAGGCCGACGACTTCGCCGAGGTGCCGCCGCCGAAATACTTCCGCCTGAAGCCGGGCGGCGAGGTGCGCCTCAAATATGCCTGCATCATCAAGTGCGACGAGCTGGTGAAGGACGCGAGCGGCGCCATCACCGAGATCCGCTGCACGGCCCAGCTCGACACCCGCCACGGCCAGCCCAACGCCGACAAGAAGGTCAAGGGCACCATCCATTGGGTCAGCGCCACCAAGTGCGTCGACGCCGAGGTCCGCCTCTACGACCGCCTCTTCACCGTGCCCGAGCCCGCCGCCGAGGAAAATTTCCTGAAGGTCGTGAACCCGAAGTCCCTCGAGGTCGTCACCGCCAAGCTCGAAGCCTCCCTCGCCACGGCGAAGCTGGAAGATCGCTACCAGTTCGAGCGCCTCGGCTACTTCAGCCTCGACGCCAAGGATTCGACCCCGGCCAAGCCCATCTTCAACCGCACGATCACGCTCAAGGACACCTGGGCGAAGTGAGAGCGATGTAGGGCGGGGTCTCCGACCCCCGCCTCGAACGTGATATCGCCTACGCAGACGGGGTTCGGGGACCCCGCCCTAGCAATCA
>JAYRXZ010000071.1:0-479 GCA_041917235.1 Lacunisphaera sp.
CGACGCCGCGCGCGTCAAGGCCGCCGGCGCCCACGCCGTGCTGGTCGGCGAGTCCCTGATGCGGGCCGAGGATCCGGCCGCCGTCATCCGCAGCTTCCACGCGGTATGAGCCTGCCGCTGACCCCGAAGTCCACGCGCGACCTGCTCACCCAGCTCGGGCACGAGCCGAAGCGTTTCCTCGGGCAGAACTTCCTCGTCGACGGCAACATCGTCCGCAAGTCCCTGGAACTCGGCGGCGTCACGGCCGGCGACACCGTCGTGGAGATCGGCCCCGGCCTGGGCACGCTGACCAACGCCCTGCTCGACGCGGGCGCCGAGGTCTGGGCCATCGAGCGCGACTACGGCCTGCACCAGCACCTCGCCGCCACGCTCGCCGCCACCAACCCGCGCCTGCACCTGATGGAGGGCGACGGGGTCGAGCATCCGCTGGCCGGCCTGCCCGCCGACCGCACGGGCTCCTTCAAGATCGTCGCCAACCT
>JAYRXZ010000071.1:489-13356 GCA_041917235.1 Lacunisphaera sp.
TACGCCATCGCCACGCCCTGGCTCGACGGCGTGCTCTCCGGGCCGCTGCCGGACCGCATGGTCCTCATGCTCCAGCAGGAGGCCGCCCAGCGCTACGTCGCGCAACCGGGCTCCAAGACCTTCGGCGCCATCTCCATCACCTTGCAGGCCGCCTATGCCGTCGCCCCGGGCCACAAGGTCGACGGCTCGTGCTTCTACCCGCAGCCGGACATCGAGTCCTACCTGCTCCACCTCACGCGCCTGCCGGACCCCTTCGTCTTCCCCGCGGCCGTCAAGGCCGTCATCCGCGCCTGCTTCCAGCAGCGCCGGAAGCAGATCGGCGGCCTCCTGCGCCACAAGCTCCCCGACGGCGGCGCGGCCTGGCTCGCGGAGCTGTCGGCCGCCGGCCTCGGCCCGCACACCCGGCCCGAACAGATTCCGGTGGCACTCTGGCGGCGGCTTAGGGTCTGAGCCGGGGCCGCTTGAAAATCATCCCCGTCTCGCTAGTTTCCGTCCCCATGCTCCGCCTGTTCCTGCTCCTCGCCGCCGGCGCCCTGGTCCCGGCCGCCGTGTCCGCCCAGGGCGCGCCGCTGGCGGGAAAACTCGAGGGCGACACCTACTTTTCCGCCACCGGCGAGTTCAGCCTCCCGCTGCCCGTGCTGCGCGAGCTGGGCGGCACCGTCAGCGACACGGAGAACGTCGTCACCTTCTCCGACAGTTACAGCACGCACATCAGCATCGCCTGCTTCCCGCAGGACGCCCTGCAGCGCTGGGAACTCGATACCCGCGGCCTGCGGGACTACCTGCTGTATTTTTTCACCGACTTCGTGCTCGCGGACTTCGACCGGCGCTTCCCCGGCTCGAAGATCGAAAGCGCCCGGTTTGTCCCCGAGCTGCACGACGGCTCCCTCATCACCTACGCGGAGCTGCCGGGCGGCTCGCACTTCGAGCCGAAGGAGGGCGTGTTGGGAGCCCCGCCGGCCCAGCGCGTCACCGCCAAGCGCGGCACGCTCCTCTTCGTGCGCAACCGCCACGTCTACGTCCTGAGCACCGAGCTCGCCGAGCGGGTCACGCAGCGCAGCACCTACGAATCGACTCCCGAGAAGGAAAACGCGCTGCTGACCACCCGCCTGACCGAGCTGGCCAACCGGCTGGTCTTCCCGGCGCCCCGGCCGCGCTCGTCCTGAGCCCCGCGCATGTTCGAGTCCTACGAGGAAGTCATCCAGGGCGAGACCGCCAGCCGCCGGGCCCCGCCGGCCGCCCATGAAATCCTCGTCGGGCGCCTGCACCGTCTCGTCGCCGCCGCGCTCCCGCCGGACTCCGCGCTGCAGCTTCTGCCCCGGCGCTCCAGCCTCCAGCTCGCCGATGACTGCATCCTGCGGCCGGACCTGACGGTGGTCCGCTCCGACCCGGGCCTCGCCGGCCCCGCGCGTCTCTACCTCGTCGCCGAGGTCCTGCTGCCGGGCGACCACCACGTCGACACCGTCATCAAGAAGGAGCTCTGGTCCGCCCTCCGCCTCCCGCGGCTCTGGATGGTCGACCCGCGCTACCTCAACGTCGAGGTCTACGGCCTCGGCGAATTCGGTTTCACCCTCACCGACATCCTCGCCCACCACCACCCGCTGACCGATCCCCGCCTGCCGGGACTTGGTTGCAGTATGGACGAGCTCTTCGCTAAGGTCTGATTTTCATCCCCCGCCCTATGCTCCGCCACCTCGTTCTCATGTCCCTCGTCACCCTGTCCGCCCAGGCCTTCGACCTGGCCAACCCCAAGCCGCCCGTCGCCGCCAAGAAGCCCAAGGACGTCACCGTCCATGAGGACAAGCGCATCGACGACTACTTCTGGCTCCGCGAGAAGGGCACGCCCGAGGTCGTCAACTACCTCGAGCAGGAGAACGCCTACACCGAGGCCGTGCTCGCGCCGGCCAAGGAACTGCGCGCCGCGCTCTACGCGGAGATGGTCGGCCGCATCAAGGAGGACGACTCGTCCGCCCCCGTGATCTTCAAGGGTTACGCCTACTACACCCGCACCGAGAAGGACCGGCAGTATCCGATCTATTGCCGCCAGGGCACGGCCGCCGGCGCCGCCGAGGAGATCCTCCTCGACCTGAACAAGATGATCGGCACGAACACCTACATCGCCGTCGGCTCCTACAAGGTCAGCGAGGACGGCGCGCGCCTTGCCTACTCCATCGACTGGACCGGCTACCGCCAATACGAGGTCTTCGTCATGGACCTCGCCACCAAGACGCTCGTCCCGCAGGCGATCGGCAAGGTCTCCAGCCTCGACTGGGGCGCGGGCCACGACGTCATCTATTACGTCACCGAGAACGAGGCCAAGCGCTCGGACAAGGTCCACCGCTGGACCCTCAGCACCGGGAAATACGAGCTGGTCTACGAGGACAAGGACGAGCTCTACAACGTCGACGTCTTCCGCACCCGCGACGGCAAGTTCATGGTCTGCCACAGCGAGAGCAAGCTGACCTCCGAGTCGCTCGTCCTGCCCGCCGACAGCCCCAGCCTCGCGCTGCGCAGCCTGCTCGGCCGCACCGAGAACGTGAAATACTACACCGAGCACCGCGACGGCCGGTTCTATTATGTCACCAACCAGGGCGGCGCGAAGAACTACCGGGTCGCCTCCGCCCCGGACACGATGCCCGGCGATCTCTCGGATGTCATCCCGCACAACCCGGCGATCAAGGTCGAGGGCCTCGACATGTTCGCCACGCACATGGTCGTCGACGAGCGCGAGAACGGCCTGCCGCACCTGCGGGTCTATGATTTCGCCACCGGCAAGTCGAAGCGACTCGAGATGCCCGAGGCCGCCTACGAGGTCTCCACCGGCGGCAACTGGAGCTACGACGCCACCTCCGTGCGCCTCAATTACCAGTCGCTCGTCCGTCCGGTGACCACCTACACGGCCGATCTCGCGACCGGCGCCTTCACGCTGGTCAAGCAGACCGAGGTGCTCGGCGGCTTCGACGCGAAGAATTACAAGTCCGGGCGCCTCTGGGCCACGGCCCGCGACGGCACGAAGATCCCGCTGTCCGTCGTCTACCGCGCCGACCTCGACCGCACCAAGCCCCAGCCGGTTCCTACGGGGTCAGCATGCCGGTGTCGTTCAGCGCGCCGCGCGTCAGCCTGCTCGACCGCGGCCTGATCTACGTGATCGCGCACATCCGCGGCGGCGGCGAGCTCGGCGAGGAATGGCGCGAGGCCGGCCGCATGGACAAAAAGATGAATACCTTCAACGATTTCGTGGACTGCGGCCAGTGGCTCGTCGACCAGGGCTGGACCACGCCGAAGCAGCTGGTCACGTCCGGCGGCAGCGCCGGCGGCCTGCTGATGGGCGCCGTGCTCAACCAGCGGCCCGACCTCTTCCAGGCGGCGCTGATCCAGGTGCCGTTCGTGGACGTCCTCAACACCATGCTCGACGCCACCCTGCCGCTCACCATCGAGGAATACATCGAGTGGGGCAACCCGAACAACAAGACGGAGTATGGCTGGATGCGCACCTACAGCCCCTACGACAACCTGAAGGCCGCCGACTACCCGCACGTGCTGGTCAACGTCTCCTACAACGACAGCCAGGTGCCGTATTGGGAGGGCGCCAAATACCTCGCCAAGCTGCGCACGCTCGACACCGGCCGCAGCGCCACGCTGCTCTACTCCACGATGGGCGCCGGCCACGGCGGCGTCGCCGGCCGCTACGACGCCCTCAACGACACGGCGCGCAATTACGCGTTCTTCCTGCAGGCCCTGAACCTTGCGAAATAACCTGGAGGGTCGGCCTCCCGGCCGACCGCGGCCGGTCGGGAGACCGGCCCTCCACCCCAATCCATGAAAAAACCACCCCTCCTTCTCCTCGCGCTCGCCGCGCTTTCCGCCCAAGCCGCTCCCCGTCCCCACGGCCTTGTCATCCATGGCGGCGCCGGGGTCATCGAGCGGGCCTCCATGAGCCCGGAACGTGAGGCCGAGTATCGGGCCCGGCTCACCGAGGCGCTCAACGCCGGTTACGCGGTCCTCGACCGCGGCGGCGCGGCCCTCGAGGCCGTCACGGCCGCCATCAACGTCATGGAGGATTCCCCGCTCTTCAACGCGGGCAAGGGCGCGGTGTTCAACGCCGACGGCATCTGCGAGCTCGACGCCTCCATCATGGACGGCCGCACCCAGGCCGCCGGGGCCATCGCGGGCGTCCATCACATCCGGAACCCCATCAACCTCGCCCGCGACGTCATGCTGAAGTCGCCGCACGTGATGATGGCCGGCGAAGGCGCCGAGAAGTTCGCGCAGTCGCTCGGCTACGAGCTGGTGCCGAACGAGTATTTCCAGACCGACTGGCGCCGCGAGCAGCTGAAGAAGGCCCAGGCGAAGGACGGCAAGGAACGCACCGCCGCCGCCAGCCCTGAGCCTGTCGAACGGGCCGTGCCCGCGGACTATTTCACGCGCACGCTGCGCTGGGGCACCGTCGGCTGCGTGGCGCTGGACCAGGCCGGCAACCTTGCCGCCGGCACCTCCACCGGCGGCATGACCAACAAGAAATTCGGCCGCGTGGGCGACGCCCCGATCATCGGCGCCGGCACCTACGCGCACAACGCCACCTGCGCCGTCAGCGCCACCGGCTGGGGCGAGTATTTCATCCGCGTCGGCGTCGCCCGCGACATCGCCGCCCAGATGGAATACAAAGGCACACCCCTGCGCGAGGCCGCCGCGGCCACCATCGCGAAGGTCGGCCAGCTCGGCGGCGACGGCGGCGTCATCGCCCTCGACGCCCAGGGCAACCTCGCCATGGAGTTCAATTCCCCGGGCATGTATCGCGCCGCGAAGCTATCCAACCGCCCCGCCTTCGTCGCCATCTACGGTGATGAGACCACCCCATGACCTCCGCCCCCCCTCCCGCCGGTCCCGTTCTTGACTCCGCCTGCTTTGACTGGACGAAGCTGCCGGCTTCCCCGACCAAGGTCGGCGAAGTGCGCCCCTGCTTCGACGCCGCCACCCGCACGCTCGCCCGCCTCGAGTCGCACGTGACCACGCTCAACCCCGGCGAGATCTCCCACGCCGCGCATGCCCACGCCGACGAGGAACTCGTTTTCGTCCGCGAGGGCACCCTCGAGGCCACCATCAAGGGCGTGCCGCACGTCGCCGGCCCGGGCTCGGTGTTTTTCTTCGCCTCCCACGACCTTCACGGCCTGCGCAATCCCGGCCCCGTCCGCACCAGCTACCACGTCGTCCGTATCTTCCCGCGGGACCTCACCCCATGAACAAACGCGACCTCCTGGCCCGCATCATCGCCAAGCTCGCCGCCGAGCTGGAGCAGATCACCAACGCCGCCCTCGCCACCCACGCCGAGGCGACGGACGAGGAGAACAAGGCCGAGGACAAATACGACACCCGCGGGCTCGAGGCCTCCTACCTCGCCCACGGCCAGTCCAAGGCCGCCGAGGAGGCCGCGCAGGCCGTCGCCCAGTTCCAGGCGTTGCCGGTCCGCGACTTCGGCGCCGGCGAACCCATCAGCCTCGGCGCCCTCGTGCGGCTCGACGGCCGGGGCGGCAGCCACTACTTCATCGGCCCGCGCGCCGGCGGCACCGAGATCGAGGCCGGCGGGGACCCGGTGCTGGTCATCACCCCGCAGTCCCCGCTCGGCCGCCAGCTGATGGGCCGCAAGCAGGGCGACACCCTCCAGCTCGACCTCGGCGGCAAACGCAGCGAATTCCGCGTCTCCTCCGTCGCCTGACGAATTGGGGATTCACTTTCCATCCTCAGTCATCTGTTCTCCGTCCTCCGATCCCACCATGACGACTTACGAAAAACTCCGCGCCGACATTGTCACCGCCATGAAGGCCCGTGACACGGCCACCGCCACCGCCCTCCGCACCATGGACGCCGCCATCCAGCGCGCCGCGATGGATTCCAGCAAGCCGATCGACGAGGCCCTCGTCATCGCCACCTTCCGCAAGGCCGTGAAGAACCTGACCGACGCCCGCACCGAGTTCGAGAAGGGCGGCCGCGCCGACCTCGTCGCCGCCAACACGGCCGAGCTCGCCATCCTCGAGAAATACCTGCCCAAGGGCCTCGACGCCGCGAAGCTCGAGGCGCTTGTCGCCGAGGTCATCGCCGCCACCGGCGCCACCTCGAAGAAGGAGATGGGCAAGGTCATCGGCGCCCTCAAGCAGCGCCCCGAGGCCGGCCTCATCGACTTCGGCGCCGCCAGCAAACTGGTGCAGGCGAAACTCCCCTGATTTTTAACCACTGATCTTCACTCATTCGACACTAATGACTGGTCCGGATTAGTGGACCATCAGTGTGAATTAGTGGTGCCAATCCGGTTTCTTCGATGGCTCTGATTGATCCGCTCTTCTCCGTTGGTTTCCTCCGGAAAGCCATCTGGAAGCTGTGGTATCCGTTCCTGACGCGGCGGCTGGTGGCCGAGGAGGTGCTGTTCCTCAATTACGCCTTCGAGACCGACCCGCCGGTCGGCCTGGCGCTCGACCCGGCCGACGAGCCCAACCGCGCCTGCATCCAGCTCTACCATCACGTCGCCACGCAGGTTGAGCTGAAGGGCAAGCGCGTCCTCGAGGTCAGCTGCGGCCACGGCGGCGGCGCGTCGTTCCTGACCCGCACGCTGCAGCCGGACCGCTACACCGGCCTCGATCTCAATCCCACCGGCATCAATTTCTGCCGGCGCCGCCATCAGGTCGCGGGCCTGGACTTCCTGCAGGGCGATGCGGAGAACCTGCCTTTCCCCGACTCAACCTTCGACGTCGTCATCAATGTCGAGGCCTCGCATTGCTACCCGGATTTCCCCCGTTTCCTCGCCCAGGTGGCCCGCGTGCTCAAGCCGGGCGGGCATTTCTGCTACGCCGACTTCCGCTTCGACGAGGGTCTCGCCGACTGGGAGCAGGCGCTCGCCGGCGCCCCGCTGAAACAAATCAGGACCCGCGTCATCAACGCCGAGGTGCTCCGCGGCATGGACCGCAACTCCGAGCGCTCGCAGCAGCTCCTGGTGCGGCACCTGCCGCCGTTCATGCACTCCCTCGGCCGCGACTTCGCCGGCATCCAGGGCTCGCGGATCTACAACGCGCTGAAGGAGGGGCGGCTGTCTTACCGGTCGTATTGCTTCACCCGACTGTAGGGCCGCCGCTTGTCGGCGCGCCTTTCCCAGCGAGGCACGGCGACAAGCGCCGGCCCTACATTCGAATTCACTCCTCCGCCACGTCCACGCCCTCGAGTTCGCCGTCGTCGTTGACGCGCACGCTGACGGTCATCGGCCGGCAGCAGACCTCGCAGTCCACGGTGAACTCGGCGCTCCCCTCGCTGGCGTCGAGTGCCAGCGAGAACGTCTCCCCGCAATGCGGGCATTCGATGGAAATGGAGTCATGCATGATTATGTAAGGCCCCCGCTTGCCGGCGTGCCAACTTGGTAGGGGCCGTTGCCCTCAACGGCCCTTCGAAGGGCGCTTGAGGGCAAGCGCCCCTACCACAAACCGTTTTCTACGCCGCCGCCCACTTGAGCAGGCCGAGGAAGATGCCGACGATCGCGGCGGACAGCGAGCAGCACGCGATGAAGCCGATGGCGTCCACCCGGTCCCACTTGCAGAACTCCCAGTTGGAGGACGGCAGCAGCTTGGTGTGGTCGAAGCGGGTCGGGTTGCGCAGCGTCTCGGCGATGGCGGCGGCTTCCAGCTCGGGCGTGTCGCCGACCGGGGTCTTCATCTTGCCGTAGAACTCCGCCACGAGTTTCGGGTCCGTCGGCCTGGTCAGCAGGCTGACCACGATGAGCACGACAAACGGGAACAGGCCGTCGAAGAAGAACCGGAGCGTGAAACGCTGCGTGATGGTCATGGCCTCGACGTTCACGCCCGCCTTGCTGGCGAGGAAGGCGGCGAAGTTGAAGGGATTGGTGCGCGTGGCCGCGGCGACCAGCGGGCTGTTCAGGTCGTTCGGGTCCTGGTGCACGACCTTGGAGAAATACACGCCGGTGCCGGGCTTCGTGCTCATGACCGTGAGCGACGGGTGGTTGGCGATGGCCGGCACGTGGGAGACGGTCCAGGGGATCACGAGGGTGCACAGCGTCGACAGGATCACACAGGCCCAGACGGCCGGGGCCGTGACGCGTCGCCACCAGAAGGTCGTCAGCACCGCCGCGCCGAACGGGATGTTCACCGTCAGGACGATGGTCACGACGTCGTAGAAGCTGCCCATGAGGGTCGCGGCCACGGTGCCGAGGATGAGCACGGCCACGATGGTGCAGCGGGCGTAGAACACGCCCTGCTCCTGGGAGATGTCCGGCCAGATCTGCCGGTAGACGTTGCGGACGAAGAGCGAGGAGATGGCGAGGGCCTTGGCGGCCAGGGTGGACATCGTGCCCGCGAGCACGCCGGCGAGCATCAGGCCGATCAGGCCGGGCCCGAGGAGCTTGTTGGACATGGCGCCCCAGGTCGCATCCGGGTCGGAGATGCCGCCCACGCCGAACATGGCGACAGCGATCAGGCCGGCGAAGGCCCACATGATGATCATGAGGCGCTTCAGGTAGGTGCCCGACACGCCGGAGCGCGCGGCGAACTCGTTCTTGGCCGAGCCGCAGATGCCCATGTTGTGGCTGAGGCCGGCGTTCTGCACGATGCTGACCAGCAGGATGGCGCAGAGGCTGACCACGGAGAACTGCTCGGCCCCGGCCGCGCCGAAGAGGTCGAACATCCGCGCCGGCACCTTCTCGGCCAGGGCGCCCCAGCCGCCGATGGCCTTCAGGCCCGTCGGGATGAGCAGCAGCGAAAAGACGATGATGAGCACGCTCTGCAGGCCCTCGTTGACGGCCGCCGCGGCCATGCCCCCCATCACGATGTAGGCGCCGACGATGAGGGTGAAGACGGCGTAGAAGGTCAGGTCGTTGAGCACCGTGACGTAGCTGCGCAGCTCGCCGCGGGTGTTGCGGTCGCGCAGGGTCTCGAGGCGGTCCATCTCCGCGCCGGCCAGCGGGGCGGCCGCGTGCTGCTTCTCGAGGGCCTTCATCTCGCGGTAGCCCTCGACCGAGGTCCGCTCGGCGGCCGTCCACTGCACCTCGGGCTTCACCACGAGGGAGGAGGCGATCTTGTAGGCGGTGACGTTGCCAAAGCCCAGGAACACGCACGCGACGAGAATCTGGAAGACGGCGTAGAAGAGGCTGAGCTTCTTGCTCCGGTAGCGGTCCTCGAACAGGTCGGACAGCGTCGTGAGCCGCACGCGGCGGAACCAGACGTTCATGAACCAGAAATACGGGTTCATGAACACGGTCTGGAACGACAGCCACGCCCCCGGCGCGCCCTGCTGGTAGACGAAGCTCGCGGTGCTGACGGCGCCCTGCGGCTCGGTCGCGTTGCCGAAGTTCAGGAAGAACTGGTAGAGCTTGCCGAGCTTGCGGCCGGCGAGGAAGAAGCCCTCCTCGCTCTTGGTCGCGGCGCCCGCGCGCTTGCCGATGTAGACGACGGCCGCCAGGTAGGCGACGACGATGAAGATATCCAGGGGGTGCAGGCTGCCGAGCATGGGGTAATGGGGCTGGGGGTGACGCGGAGACCGGGACCAATCCAACGGGCCGGAGCGGGGCTAGCAGGGCCAAATCTTACTGACAGTAAGATTGCCGGGAAAGTTGCCGCGGAGGCAAGGCGTGTTTGGCGGACCCAGGTAGGGCGGTGAGTCCCTTCACCGCCGCGGCGCGTTAAGGATAACGCGCCCTACCCGTCCTGCCGGCTTGAGCGGCCCGGTAAACCCCGCGTCAAAGTAGCCGGCGTGCCCAGACCGCGGTTGCCTCAGCCGATCCCCCGCGGTGGAGTGCCGCCATGAAATCCCGCCTGCTGTCCTGCCTTTGCCTCGTGAGTGCTTTCGCGGCATCCGCTTTTTCCGCCGAGCCGGCCGCCGCGACGGTGCACGCCACCACGATCACCAAGTCGGCCATCAAGATCGGCAACGGCTCCTTTGCCCTCGTCAAGGGCACCAAGCTCGAGGTCCTCGGCCGCGAGGGGGATTTCCTGATCGTCAAATTCCGCACCATGCAGGGCAGGATCCCGCTGGCCGAGACGGATTTCGCTCCCGACACCGAGCTGCCCGAGGTGGCCCCGGCGCCGGTTGCCGCGGCCAAGGTCCCGGCCAAGCCGGCCGCCCCCGTCACGCCCGCAGTGGCCAAGCCGGCTCCGCCGGCGCCCACGCCGCCCGCCCTCTCCCTCGACGGCAAACCCGCGACCAACTACGGCAAGGCCGTCCAGAAGGCCAGGCAGGTCACCGAGGCGAACAAGGGCACGCACGTCGATCCGACGAAGGACATCATGGACGAGCAGCCGAAGAAGTAGGCGAAACAGGTGGAGCGCGTTGCCCCCAACGCGCTTGCCTTGCCCCTCCGCAGCCAACGCGTTGGGGGCAACGCGTTCCACCCCGGATTCACCCCTTCGCCACGGCCGCCGCCGGTTTGTCCCCGAGGTAGATCATGTAGGTGCTGCGCTTGGCCTTGGCGTAGAGCTTGGCCGGCACCGCCTGGACGGTGAACCCCGCCTTCTTCAACCGCTGCTCGATCGCCGCGTCGGCGCAGGCCGACCAGATCGCCGCCCGGCCGCCGGGCTTCAACGCCAGCGCGATCTGCTGCATGCCGCGCTCGCTGTAGAGCTGGTTGTTCTCGTCCTTCACCATCGCCGTCGTGCCGTTGTCAATGTCGAGCACGATGGCGTCATACGGCGCCTTGGCGCCGCGCCGGATGATGGCGCGCACGTCCTCGGCCAGCACCGTCACGCGCGGGTCGGCCAGCGCGCCGCCGTTGAGCCCGGCCAGGAACGTCCGGTTCCACGCCACGATCTCGGGAAACAGCTCCGACACCTGCACCGCCGCCTTGGGCCCCGTGTGGGCCAGCACGCTCTGCAGCGTGAAACCCAGCCCGAGGCCGCCGATCAGCACCCGCGCGGGCAGGCCGCGGTTGACGAGCCGCTCGACGCCCAGCCGGCCGAGCTCGATTTCGGAGGTGGCCACCGAGGAGTGCATCAGCTGCTGCCCGTTGACGCGGATGCAGTAGCTGCCGTCGTGCTCGACCAGGGTCATGCGCGCGCCGTTCGGCGTCTTCGTCTCGGCCAGGGTGATGTTCGGTTTCAACGTCCCCACGCTGGCGTGATTCAGCCCCGGATGGAAAACACAAAAATGTAGCCACGAAAGAACACAGAGATCGCAAAGAAGGTCAGCCTGAATGGTTTTTTGTGCTCCTTGTGTTCTTTTGCGGCTAAAACCCGACTGTGATCGGGCTGCGATTATATTTAAACACCCTGGCTCCTTTGTTGCTTTGTGTTTTTCGCCCCAACCCTCCGTTGTGAGGGATCATGTCAGCACCGCTCGCTCCCCTCGCCCCGCTGCCCGGATCCCCCGATCCGGACGCGGTGCTCGACGCCTTCCTCAAGGCGATGGCGGCGCGCGGCCTGACGCTCTACCCGGAACAGGAGGAGGCGATCCTCGAGCTCTTCGCCGGGCGCAACGTCATCCTCAACACCCCCACCGGCTCCGGCAAATCCCTCGTCGCCGCCGCCCTCCACTTCAAGGCCCTCTGCGCGGGCCGGCGCTCGGTCTACACCTGCCCGATCAAGGCGCTGGTGAACGAGAAATTCCTCAGCCTCTGCCGCGACTTCGGGCCGGAGCACGTCGGCATGATGACCGGCGACGCCTCCGTGAACCCGAAAGCGAAGGTCCTGTGCTGAACCGCCGAGATCCTCGCCAACATCGCCCTCACCCGCGGCGAACACGCGGACGTCGCGGCGGTGATCATGGACGAGTTCCACTACTACTCCGACGCCGAGCGCGGCTACGCCTGGCAGGTGCCGCTGCTCACGCTGCCGCAATCGCGCTTCCTGCTCATGTCGGCCACGCTGGGCTCGACCGAGTTCTTCGAGAAGGACCTCACCCGCCTGACCGGCGCGCCGACTCTCACGGTCCGCAGCGACCGCCGGCCGGTGCCGCTGGCCTTCGAGTATTCCGAGGTCCCGCAGGCCGAGCGCGTCGCCGCACTGCTGGCGGACAACCGCGCCCCGGTTTACCTCGTGCATTTCACCCAGCGCGCCGCCTCCGAGGCCGCGCAGGCGCTGATGAGCCTGCCGGTCTGCACAAAGGAGGAGAAGGCCGTGCTCGCGACCGCGCTCGAGCGCGTGAAGTTCAACAGCCCCTACGGCAAGGACATGAAGCGCTGGCTGCGCCACGGCATCGGCGTGCACCACGCGGGCCTCCTGCCCAAATACCGCATCCTCGTCGAGTCGCTCGCCCAGCAGGGCCTGCTCAAGCTCATCTGCGGCACCGACACCCTCGGCGTAGGCATCAACGTCCCGATCCGCACCGTCCTCTTCACCCAGCTCTGGAAATACGACGGCCAGAAGGCCGCCATCCTCAGCGTCCGCGATTTCCGCCAGGTCTCCGGCCGCGCGGGCCGTGCCGGCCACGACACCCAGGGCTACGTCATCGTCCAGGCGCCGGAACATTTCATCGAGAACAAGCGCGCCGAGGAAAAGGCCGCCGCCGACCCGGCGAAGAAAAAGAAGCTCGTCAAGGCCCGCGCCCCCGAGGGCTCGGTGGGCTGGGATGCGAAGACCTTCGAGCGTCTCAAGACCGCCTCGCCCGAGGAACTGTCGTCCCGCTTCGATGTGTCCCACGGCATGCTGCTGCTCGTGCTCAGCCGCGACAGCGACGGCTGCCGCGCCATGCGGCAGCTGATCAACGACTGCCACGAGACGCCGGCCAAGAAGCGCGCCCTGCGCAAGCGCGCGTGGCAGCTCTTCCGCGCCCTGCTCGACCGCAAGATCGTGGAATTTCTGCCGGCATCATCGCCGCCCGCCGACGCGCCTAATGTAGGGCCGCCGCTTGTCGGCGTGCCTGGTCAGTCGGCACATGAGTCCTTTG
>JAYRXZ010000072.1:0-13147 GCA_041917235.1 Lacunisphaera sp.
GCGGCGGGATACGGAGATCCCGCCCTACACTGATCCCATGGCCCGTCTCATCGCCAAACCCACGATCATTGAAGCCGCCGGCAACAAGCCGAAGCTCATCGAGGAATACTTCGGCCGCGTGAACAGCGGCACGGCCGCCGCCAGCATCGCCCGCATGCGCAGCCCGGGCGGCTGGGTCGAGCCCGGCCAGACGCCGGAGTTCGACGAATACACCGTCGTCCTGCGCGGCGAGCTCGAGGTGAAGACCAAGGCCGGCACGATCACGGTGAAGGCTGGCCAGGCGGTCCACACCCCGAAGGGCGAGTGGGTGCAGTATGGCAGCCCGCACCCGGATGGCGCCGAATACATCGCGGTCTGCTTGCCGGCCTTCGCGCCGGACACGGTGCATCGGGACGCCTAGGCGGTCGCGATGTCGTAGTTTCCGCGGCGACGGACAACCCGCAGTTTCGCGCCGAACAGCCGTGAAAGCGCCGCCGACGTCAGCACCCGTGACTTCGGGCCGTCGCCCACGATACGGCCGTCCTTCATCAGGATGACACGCTCGATCTCGGGGATGAGATCGGCGATGTGATGGGTGACGAGGATCAGGCTCTTGCCGGCGCGCGCCAGCTTGCGCAATACGCCACGGAATTCCCGCACCGCACCGGGGTCGAGGCTGGTGGTCGGTTCGTCGAGGACCAGCGCCTCGGGATCGTGCACCAGCGCCCGGCCGATCATGGCGCGGCGTTGCTCGCCCGAGGACATCGCGGAAAGCGGGCGGGAGGCGAGATGGCTGATCTCAAGGAAGCGGAGCAGCTCGCGGGCGCGCCGTTCGTGGGCGGAGGTCGGCCGGTGGTGCGGCCACAGGCCGAGGCTGTTGAAAAACCCGGATAGCACCATCTCGCGGGCGGTCACCTGCCGGGCCATCACCTCGTGCGAGAGATTCTGCAGCATGTCGAGGGCGACGATGCCGATGCGCTGGCGCACATCCTCCAGGGCCCAGTTGTCCTGGCCGAACAGTTGAAAGCGGGTTCCGCGAAACCCGGTCTCGGGGTAGAGCTCGCAGGTGATCAGCTTGACGAGCGTGGATTTGCCGGAGCCGTTGGGCCCGAGCAGGGCGATATGCTCGCCGCGCCGGACCTGCAGGGTGAACCCGCGGAGCACGCGCCGGTCGCCACGGGCGACGGTCAGGTTCTGGAAATCAATCAGGAGCGGGGCGGGGGAGGGCACGGGCGAAATGGGTCCGGAGATAAAGGTCCGCTTTACCCCGGTTCGACAAGCCCGGGCTTAGGAAAATGCCTTGCACTCGTCCGACCCCCGCTTTTGCTTGCCGCCTCACCCCGGAGAGATGGCCGAGTGGCTGAAGGCACAGCTTTGCTAAAGCTGCATAGGGGAAACTCTATCGAGGGTTCGAATCCCTCTCTCTCCGCCACTTTAAGCCCGGGATGGATCGGTGGCTTAACCCTTGCCGCCGTAGTATTTAGGCTTCAGGACGCCGATGCAGGGCAGGTTGCGATAGCGCTCGTTGAAATCGAGCCCGTAGCCGACCACAAATTCGTTGGGTATCTCGAAGCCCACGTAGTCCGCATCGAACGGCACGGCGCGCCGGGCCTTTTTGTCCAAAAGCACGCAGGTTTTAACCGACAGGGCGCCCTTGGCCTTGATCAGACCCGCCACGGCCGCGAGGGTCCGGCCGGTGTCGAGGATGTCGTCCACGAGCAGCACATTGTGGCCGCGGACATCGAGCTTCATCGAGTCGAAGATCCGGGGTTCATGGACCGCCTTGGTGCCGTCGTGGTAGCTGGAGGCCCGCAGGCAGTCCAGGCGCAGCGGGCTGCGCATCTGGCGGAGGAGGTCGGCCGTGAAGATCAGCGCGCCGTTCACGATGGCCACCACCATCAGGTCCTTCTTGGCGTAATCCTTGTTCAGCTCGGCGCCGAGCTGGGCGATGCGGCGCTTGATGGCCGTCGGGCTGACCAGGATGTGGTCAAGGTGCTTGAGTTCGGGCGGGCCTTTCGGGGAGGGCATGACCGCGAGGAAAAGCCGGGGGCCCGGTCATGGCAACCCGTTAGAACCCGCCCCGCGGGGTTTATTTTTTTGACTTAACCCGGGGCCGCCGGTTGCCTCGCCGGGACGCGCGCCGCCTCCCATGATTTCGATCCAGGTTAAGCAACTGACCAAGCAATTCGGGAGCATTGTCGCCCTGCACGGCCTCGACCTGACGATCAACCCGGGCGAGCTGTTCTTCCTGCTCGGGCCCAGCGGTTGCGGCAAGACCACGCTGCTGCGCAGCCTCGCCGGCTTCTACATTCCGGAGAAGGGCCAGATCCTGTTCGGCGACGAGGACGTCACCCGTCTCGAGCCGCACAAGCGGAATACCGGCATGATGTTCCAGAGCTACGCGCTGTGGCCGCACATGACGGTGGCCGAGAACGTCGCCTTCGGCCTCGAGGAGCGCAAGGTGCCGGCCGCCGAGATCCGGACCCGCGTCGGCGACGCCCTCGCGTCGGTGCGCATGGAGAAATACGCCGACCGCAAGCCCAACCAGCTTTCCGGCGGCCAGCAGCAGCGCGTCGCCCTGGCCCGCGCGCTCGTCATCCGCCCTCGCTGCCTCCTGCTCGACGAGCCGCTGTCCAATCTCGACGCCAAGCTGCGCCTCGAGATGCGCACGGAGATCCGCCGCGTGTGCAAGGAATTCAAGCTCACGACGGTTTACGTCACCCACGACCAGAAGGAAGCGCTCTCCATCGCCGACCGCATGGCCATCCTCGAGAGCGGGCACATCCTGCAGGTCGGCACGCCGCGCGAGGTCTACAAGCGGCCGACGCGCAAGACGGTGGCCAATTTCATCGGCGAGACCGACTTTCTCCCGGGCAAGGTGCTCGGCATGGTTGGCAATTACGTCACGGTCGATACCGCGGTCGGCAAGTTCGACGGCGTGTTCGGCGATCCGCTCAGCATCCCCAAGGTGGGCGACGAGGTCACGGTCTCCATCCGCCCGGAGTGCTGGGAGCTGCACCGCAATGCCGAGTCCCGGAACGTCGTCAAGGGCCGCATCGGCGAGTCCACCTACCTGGGCGAGGTCGCCCAATACGAATTCATCACCGGCAACGGCACCCACCTGAAGATCTTCGAGCGCAACCCGCGCTTCGTGGACGGGGCGTCGCGCGGCGAGCTCTACGCCACGGTGGAACCGGACGACGTCGTCGTGCTGGTCGGCTGAGGCGGCCCGGGGCCACCATGAAGCGGGCGCTCATCATCATCGCGCTGGTGGCCGTGGTCGGCCTGCCGTTCATCTTCCGCACCAAGCAGGCGACGATCGAGAACGCGGACGAGACGCTGGTCATCATCACGCCGCACAACGAGGCGCTGCGCCACGAATACACCCGCGGCTTCCGAGAGTGGTATCGGGCCCGCACCGGCAAGACCGTCGCCATCGACTGGCGCGTCATCGGTGGCACCAGCGAGATCACGCGTTTCCTCGAGTCGGAATACGTTTCCTCCTTCCAGAACCACTGGACGAAGACCCTGGGCCGTCCCTGGAGCACCGAGGTGCAGGCCGCCTTCCACAACCCGCGGCTTGCGCCGGACCAGACGCCCGAGGACGACACGCTTGAGATGGCGGCGCGCCGGGCCTTCCTTGCGTCGAACATCAGCTGCGGCCTCGAAATTTTCTTCGGCGGCGGCAGCTTCGACTTCATCCGCCAGGCCAACGCCGGCCGCCTCGTCGATTCGGGCATCATGCAGCTGCACCCCGAGTGGTTCAAGGACGACGTCATCCCGCAGTCGTTCACCGGCGAGCCCTACTGGGATCCGAAGGGGCGCTGGATCGGCGACGTGCTGAGCAGCTACGGCATGATCTACAACCGGGACTCGCTGCAGCGCCTCGGCATCGCGGAGGAACCGCGCCAGTGGGACGACCTGGCCAACCCCAGACTGCAGGGCGAGGTCGCGCTGTGCGATCCCACGAAGAGCAGCTCGATCGCGAAGGCCTTTGAGAATGTCATCCAGCAGCACATCTACCGCGAGTGGGCGCGCCTGGAGAAGGAGACCGGTCGCGATCGCAAGAGCCTCGAGGCGCAGGCGGTCGAGGCCGGCTGGGCCAGCGGCCTGCGGCTGCTGCAGCTGGCCGGGGCCAACGCGCGCTATTTCACCGACACGTCGCAGAAGCCGTCCATCGACGTCATCCAGGGCAACTCGGCCGTCGGCATGTGCATCGATTTCTACGGCCGCGGCGCCTTCCAGGGCACGGCGCTGCGCCACGATGGGACGCCCGGTCGCATCGGCTATCATTCGCCGGCGGATGGCACGGTGTTGTCACCGGATCCCATCGCCGTCATGCGGGGCGCGCCCAACCCGAAGACCTCGCTGGCCTTCCTCGAGTATGCGCTGTCGATGGACGGGCAGAAACTCTGGAACTTCAAGACCGGCGTGCCCGGCGGCACCGATCGCTATGAGCTGCGCCGCCTGCCGATCCGGCGGGATTTCTACACGCAGGACTTCGACAAATACCGCTCCGATCCCGAGGTGAACCCCTACGCGGTCTCCAGCCCGCTCATCTACAACGGGGCGTGGACGGGCGGAGACAATTTCCGGGCCATGGCCTTTGTCATCCGCGTGATGTGCCTCGACACGCATCCCGAGCTGGTGGCGGCCTGGAAGGAGATCATCCGGGCCGGCATGCCGGCGGACGCGCTGGCCGTCATGGGCGACATGTCGCCCGCGGCCTATCCGCAGCTCAAGGCGCGCATCATCCCGGCGCTGACCTCCAAGAACAAGGTGGACGAGATCCGGCTGGCCAACGAACTGGCCGGCCAGTTCCGGGCCCAATACCAGAAGGCCGCCGAGCTGGCCCGGGCGGCCCGGCCCTGATCACTCGTCGTCGGCCGGCTGCCGGTAGACATCGGGAAAGCGCAACACCATGTAGCTATCGGGCTGTTCCACTGGCTTGAAGCCGAACTGGGCATATAATCCGTGGGCGTCGCGGGTGCGCAGGTTCCAGGTCCGCAAACCCTGCAGCCTCGGGTGCCGCAGCGTCAGCTCGAGCATGGCCTTGGACAGGCCGTGGCGGCGGTGCTCCTCGAGCACGTAGACATCGCACAGATAGGCGTAAGTGGCGTGGTCCGAGATGATGCGGACGAGCCCGACCTGACTGCCATCCTCGGCATAGGCGCCGACGCAAAGCGAGTGCTGCAGCGCGCGCCGGACCGTCTCGAGGGGGATGTTCTCGCTCCAATAGGAGCGGGTCAGGTAGCCGTGGACGGCCGTGGGATCCAGCCGCGCCGGGTCGTCGGAAATCAGGTAGTGACCGTGGCGGTGTTCGAGCACGGACATGCCCTACAACTTCGTCACGCCGGCCACAAACGCGGCCTTGTCCGCGGCCTTGAAAAACGAGGTGCCGGCCACGAAGGTGTCGGCCCCGGCGGCGTGGCACTCGGCCGCGGTGGCCAGGTCGACGCCTCCGTCAACCTCGAGGCGGAATTTCAGGCCGCGCTTCTGACGCCAGCCGTCGATTTCGCTGAGCTTGGGCAGCATGTCGCGCCGGAAGGGCTGGCCGCCGAAACCGGGCTGCACGGTCATCACGAGCACGAGGTCCACGTCGCCGATGAGCGCCTCGATGCTGGACGCGGGTGTGCCGGGATTCAGCACGATGCCGCACTGGCAGCCGAGCTGGCGGATCTTGGCGAGCGTGCCGCGGTGGTCATAGGCGGGCTCGATGTGGATGCTGATGAGGTTGGCGCCGGCCTTGGCGAAGGGTTCGATGTATTTCTGCGGCTCGGCGAGCATCAGGTGGGTGTCGAAAAACAGCTTGAAGCCGGCGCGGCGCAGGGCGGCGAGGGTCTCGGGGCCGAAGGTCAGGTTGGGCACGAAATGCCCGTCCATGATGTCGCAGTGCAGCCAGGTGGCGCCGCTGTCCGCCACGGTCCGGGCGCTGGCCGCAAGATTGGCGTGGTCGCCGGCGAGCAGGGAGGGAGCGATGAGAGAGGCGTGGGGCATGGCTGGATCAGAGGACGGATGACAGATGACGGAGGACGGCAAAGGCTCAATCCTTTGTTTCAAACCGTCGGACGGGATCAGCGATCCCGCCTTGCATCACCATGTGTCCAGCACCGCGTGCGCGGCTTCGCCGGCGAGTTGCTCGGCGAGGAGGGACAAGGCCTGGTATTCGGCGGGCACGAGGCCGCTGTCGGTGAAGACGCCGCGCTTGGCCGTTAGCGGCCGCTGCGCAAAGAGGGCCTGCTGGGTGCGCTGGTCGGTGAGGGTGGCGTGGGCGCGCAGCGAAACGTCGAAGCGCCGGGCCAGCCCGGTGTCGTCCTGCCGCGATACGGCCACGCTCCGGTCGTAGCCGATGAGCGAGACCCGCAGCACGGCGTCGGCTTCCGTCGGCGAGGCGACCAGCTTGACGCGGCCGTCCTTGAGGAAGGCCTCGCGCAGCTGCGTGGTGACCAGTTCGCGGGCCTGCGGGATCAGCGTTTCGGTCGTGACCGGCGCGATGAAGAGCGTGGTGAACTTCGGCTGCGTGCCGGTGCCGAGCTGGTAGCCGGCGCAACCGGTGAAGCCGAGCACGGAGGACAGAAGACAGAGAACAGCGAACCAGTGCGCGAACGCGCCACCGATAGGATTGGAAATCTTAGCCATGGGGAGGAACTTCCCCTTAGAACAGCCAGAGCTTCTTTTTCTTCTTGGGCTCGGGAGCCTTGGGCGCCGGCTGGCCGGCGGCCGCGGCGGCCTGGGCCTCCAGCTTGGCATCGACATCGACCAATCGCTCACGGGCCTGCTTGGCCACGTCGGAATCGGGATAGACGGTGATCGCCTCGTTGTAGAAGACCTTGGCGGCCTTGTAGTTCCGGCGATATTTGTAGTAGTAGTCGGCGATGGTCAGCTTGCTCTCGGCCAGCACGGTTTTCATTTTGGCCAGCCCGGTTTCGGCCTGGGCCATGCCGGCGTCGCCGGGGAAGAGGATCATGTAATCCTCAAAGTAGGTCACCGCCTGCTTGGTGGAAGCCTGGTCGTAATAGGGGCCGTCGACGAGGGAAGCGTGGGTCTCGGCGATCTTGAGGTAGGCGTCGGGCGTGAGGACGCTGCGCGGGTAGGTGTTGATCATGCGGTCGAGCGCGTCGATCGCCGCCTCGGTCTCGCCGATCTGCTTGTAGCCGCGCGAGGCGTTCATCAGGGAGAGCGGGGCGTAGTCGCTGTAGGGGGCGGTGGCGACGATCGTCTCGAAATACTCGAGGGCGCGCTCGCGGTTCTTGAAGCCCGGGAACCAGCCCCAGATGCGGGAGCGCTTGCCGGCGAACAGGTCGGCCGCGATGCGATACTGCTCGCCGATGACTTGGTTGAATTTCTCCGAGCTGGGATAGCGCGACACCATCGTCTGGTAGGTGCTGAACGCCTTGTAGTATTGCTGCGACTGGTGGTAGATCCGGCCCGCACGGTAGAGGGCCTCGCCAGCGAACACGGAATTCGGGTATTTCTTGTAGACGCTGTTGTAGAGCTTGAGCGCGGACTTGCTGTTGCCGGCCTCCTCGGCGCTGCGCGCCTTGTTCATGGAATCCAGGGCGTTGCGTCCCTCCTCGCCGGAGAACTCGGCGAGCGCGCCGCCCTCGACCTTCCAGCCGGCCTGCGGGGTCCAGACAAGATCGGCGGCGAGCCGGGCAGGGGCAAGGAGCAGCGCGACGGTGGCTGCCAGGAAGAAAAGGAAGGGGAGACGACGCATGAAAATGGTGCTTACCAGCGAATAAGAGTGGCGCCGTAGGTCAAGCCAGCGCCAAAGGCGACCAGCAGGGTGAGGTTGCCGGGTTTGATGCGGCCGGCGCGGCGGGCCTCGTCCAGGGCGAGCGGGATGGAGGCGGACGAGGTGTTGCCGTAGCGGTCGAGATTCACGTAAACGCGCTCCATCGGCACCTTCAGGTTGCCGGCCAGGGCCTCGATGATGCGGATGTTCGCCTGGTGGGGGATCACAAGGTCGATTTGGTCAGGCGACAGCTTGTGTTGTTCCATCATTTCCCGGGCGACGGTCTCCATGACGCGGACGGCGCTCTTGAAGACCTCGCGGCCGTTCATGCGGATGCAGTGGGCGCGTTCCTCGACGGACTTGGCGTCGGCCGGGCGCTTGCTGCCGCCGGCGGAAATGTAAAGGTTGTCGGCGAACTCGCCGTCGGCGCCGAGGTCGGAACCGAGGATGCCGATGCCCGGCTGGTCGACCTTGCTCAGCACGGCGGCGCCCGCGGCATCGCCGAAGAGGACGCAGGTCGTGCGGTCCTTCCAGTCGGTCACGGTGGAGAGCTTCTCGGCGCCGATGATGAGGGCGCGCTTGTAGCGGTTGGTGAGGAGCTGGCCGTAGGCGATCTCGAGGGCGTAAAGGAAGCCCGAGCAGGCGGCGGCGATGTCAAAGCAGGTGGCGTGGCCCGGGACCCCGAGCTTGTGCTGCACGTAGCAGGCGGTCGAGGGCAGGGGGGTGTCGGGCGTGGCGGTGGCGACGATCAGCAGGTCGATGTCCGCGGCCGTCACCTTGGCGTCGGCCAGCGCGGCGTTGGCGGCCTTGACGGCGAGGTCGGAGCAGGTCTCGTCATCGCCGGCGATGCGGCGCTCGCGGATGCCCGAGCGCGTGAAGATCCACTCGTCCGAGGTGTCGACCATCTTGGAGAGGTCGTGGTTGGTGAGGACTTTCGGGGGAGCGTAGGAGCCGACGCCCGCGATGATGACTGAGGCCATAGGAAAGGTTAGTTGACGGCCGCTTCCGCGGCCGCGGGCGCTGCCATGAGCGTGTTGGCCCGGGCAACATCGGTTTCGATGCGGTGGTAAAGGTCCTGCTGGATGAGCTGCGCCGCGGCGCGGATGGCGCTGGTCCAGGCATGGCGGTTGGAGGAGCCGTGCGCCTTGAGCACGTTGCCCTTCACGCCGAGCAGCGGGGCGCCGCCGTAGCGGTCGGGGTTCATGCGGGACTTCAGGGCGTCAAACGCGCCCTTGGCCAGCACGGCGCCGCCCATGCGCAGCGGGTTGGCCTTAAGCTCCTCCTTGAGCATCGTCGTGATGAACTTGGCCAGCGACTCCCAGGTCTTGAGGAGGGTGTTGCCGACGAAGCCGTCGCACACGACGACGTCCACGGTGTCTTTGAACACCTGGAAGCCCTCGATGGGGCCGACGTAATTGATGACCCCGTTGATCTTCTTGAGGAGGGTGTTGGCCTCGGTGGTCAGCGCGGTGCCTTTGCCCTCCTCGGTGCCGATGGTCAGGAGCCCGACGCGGGGAGAGGCGATGCCGAGGATGACGCGCGCATAGTCGGAGCCGAGGATGGCGTTGTGAACGAGATGCTCGGCCTTGGCCTCGGGGTTGGCGCCGGCGTCGATCAGGACAAAGTGGCCGTTTTCGCGGGGGATGACGGCGGCGAGGACCGGCCGGTCGACCCCCGTGATCGAGCCGACGATGAGCTTGCTGCCGGCCATGAGGGCACCGGTGTTGCCGGAGCTCACGAACGCGGCGGCCTTGCCTTCCTTGACGAGATTGAAGCCCCGGACCATCGAGGAATCCTTCTTCTTCGCAATGGCCCGCAGCGGCTTGTCCTCCATCGTGATCACCTCGGAGGCGTGGACGACGGAGATCTTGGCATGACCCTTGAGGCCGGCCGTGGCGAGCAAAGGCTCGAGCACGGCCTGGTCGCCGATGAGCGTGATGGGGTCGATGGCCTCGTCGGCCAGCGCGAGTTTGACGGCTTCGACGACTTCGGAGGGACCGAGGTCGCCTCCCATCGCGTCCACCGCAATCCGGGCGTGAGCAGTCGTGGGACTGGCCGTCTCGGAGTTAATGGCGGGAAGACTGAACCCGACGGAATCCTTAGACCTCGACGTTGAGGACCTGGCGGCCGCGGTAGATGCCCGTCTTCGGGTTCACGCGGTGGGGGCGGAAGGAGCCGCCGTCGGTGTCCTTGGCAAATTGGGGGGCCTTGAGGGCGTTGGCGGCGCGGCGGTTGGCGCTACGGCGCTTGGATTGCTTGCGTTTCGGATTGGCCATAAAGAAGAGAGGTTGGGAGTGCGGCGGGTCGTGAAACCCGGTGCTTTTTTGTTATATAAAGACGAGGTTGGTAGGGTTCGTGCCGGGGGCCGTCAAGTGTTATGTCGCCCCCGCCGGCGGGAGTCAAAGCAGGGAAAACAAAATCAGCACAAATGCCAGTCCCAGCCGGTAATAGGCGAAAACGGCGAGGCCGTGGCGCGAGATGAAATGCACGAGGAATTTGACCGCGATCAGGGCCGAAATCGCGGCCACACCGGCGCCCAGCAAGACGTCCGTCCAGCCAAACACCTCGATCATGGCCGGGCCGGACCGGAAGCCCTTGTAGACGGCCGCGCCGGCCAGCGTCGGCAGGCCGACGAGAAAGCTGAACTCCGCGGCCTTGGCCGCGCTCAGCCCGGCGAGATAGCCGCCGACGATCGTCACCATGGAGCGGCTGGTGCCCGGCCAGAGCGCGAGGCATTGAGCGAGGCCGATGCCCAGCGCCTTTTGCGCCGTGAGGTTCGACGGGTCGCCCTTGGAGAAACCGATGCCGCTGTTCATGCGCCGCCAGCGTTCCGCCCACAACATGAGGAACGCGCCGGCGATGAGTGCGGCGATGACGGCCCAGACGGAAAACAGATACTTGTCGATGAGGTCGTGCAACAGCAGGCCGGCGACGGCGACGGGGAAGAAGGCCAGCAGGACGTTCCGCAGGAGGCGGAAGCCCGCGCTGCTGCGGCCGAGCAGGCCGATGAACATCGAGAGCACCTGCCGCCAGTAGAGCAGCACCACCGCACCGATGGCGCCGATCTGGATGACGACGGTGTAGGTGTCGGCCGCGAGCTTGATGGTCAGCGGCACGCCCTCCGGGTATTTCGGGGAGGGCGGCTTATACCACAGCGGCTGCCCGGACTTGTCCGTCAGCTGCTTCTCGGACTCGAGCCCGAGCATGCGGTTGGCGATGATGAGGTGGCCGGTGGACGAGACGGGCAGGAACTCGGTCACGCCCTCGACCACGCCGAGCACGACGGCGTCCCCCATGCTGAGCTCGGCGACGGGCGACGACGGGGTTTCCGCGGCGGTCGCGGACAGGTTGAGACTGGCGACCAGCAGTAAACCGGCACAGAAGGTGCGGGGCGAAAAGGGCACGGGGGAGAGTCCTCGAAATTTCGGGATGCTGTCGAGTATTATGGTGATGGTGGAGCCCGCGCTCCGTGCGGGCTCAAACCTCCTTCGGCAGTTTAAGCTTTGCGGCGTCAGCGGAAATGATTCTGCTCGGTTTCCTGATGGCCGCACTGACCGAGCTTACCGCCAAGCTGACCAACCGCCTTGATCTGGAGCCCGCCGAAGTCTCGGCTGCCGCCACCGCGCTGGGCTCTCCGGACGTGGCCGACGAGGCCAAGGCCGCCTTCCTGACCGCCCTCGCAGCCAAGGGCGAGACGCCCGCCGAGATCGCCGGCTTTGCCCGGGCCTTCCGGGCGCTGGCGGTCAATCCCGGCGTCGAGGCCTGGGCCCCGCGCGCCATCGACATCGTCGGCACGGGCGGCGACCATGCGGGCGGCTTCAATATCTCCAGCCTCGTCGTGCTGGTCGTCGCCAGCGCGGGCGTGCCGGTCATGAAGCATGGCAACCGAGGCGTCACCTCGAAGTGCGGCAGCGCCGACCTGCTCGCCGCGCTCGGCGTGGATCTCGCGGCGCCGCCGGAGAAACTGCGCCGGGCGCTCGACCAGCTGGGTTTCGCGTTTTTCTTCGCGCCCAACTATCACCCGGCGTTCAAGCACGTCGGCCCGGTGCGCAAGGCCCTCGCCGCGCAGGGCCAGCGCTCGGTCTTCAACATCCTCGGGCCGCTCATGAATCCCGGCCGGCCGGCGCATATCCTCCTGGGCGTGTATTCGCTGCCGCTGGTGGAGAAGCTGGCCCGCACGCTCGACGAGCTGGGCCAGGAGGCCGGCCTCGTCGGCCACGGCGTCATCACGGCGGAGACGGGCATCGACGAGCTCACCACGGCCACGGTCAACCATGTGAACGGCGTCGGCCGGCTGCGCGGGGTTAGCGCCCGGTGGCGCGCGGAGGACTTCGGCCTCGGGGCCGCGCCGTTCGCCGAGCTGCAAGGCGGCGATGTCGCGGCCAACCTGGCCACGGTCGAGGCCATCCTCGCCGGCCGCGGGCCGGCCGGGCTGGTGGATACCATTGTGCTGAACAGTGCCGTGGCCCTCCACGTGGCCGGCCGGGCGGGCACCATCCGCGACGCCCTCGCCCCGGCGCGCGAGCTCCTGCTTGGCGGCGCCGTGGCGGCGAAGATTGCCGCGACTCGGGAATTCTACCGCGCATGAAACGCCTCTATTTCGGGACCGACGGGGTGCGCGGCCTCTACGGCAGCGCCAACATGAACGAGGATTTTGCGTGGCGCCTGGGCGCCGCCGCGGCCGCCTGGCTGAAGGCCGGCGGCCGGCCGCCCGCCGGACGCATCCTGATCGGACGCGACACCCGCACCTCCGGCGCCTCGCTGGCCCAGGCCGTCGCCGACGGTCTCTCGCACGGCGGGTTCGAGCCTTGGTCGCTCGAGATCCTGCCGACGCCGGCGGTGTCCCGCGCCGTGCGCACCCGCGACGCCGTGCTCGGCGTGGTGGTGACCGCCTCGCACAATCCGGCCACCGACAACGGCATCAAGTTCTTCGGACCCGCCGGGCTCAAGCTGACGGACGAGCAGGAGGCGGCCATCGAGGCGCTGCTGCCCGCCCGGCGCCTGGACCACACCGGGCACCAGCTCCGGACCATGGACGGGATCTCGGATTATATCTACGCGATGGAGGGCATCCTGCACGGCCGGCTCGAGGGCTGGAAAATCGTGCTCGATACCGCCAACGGCGCGACCGTGCACACCAGCGGCAAGGTGCTCCGCGACCATCAGGCTGAAATCATCGCCATCGGCGCCGATCCCGACGGCCTCAACATCAACGACGGGGTCGGGAGCGAGCACCCGGAGCAAATGTGCGCGGCCGTCCGCCGGCACGGGGCGCGCCTCGGCATCGCCCATGATGGCGACGGTGACCGCTGCGTGCTCTGCGACGAAACGGGCGACGTGCTCGACGGCGATGAACTCCTCACGATCCTCGCCCTGCACGCGCTGAAGCACGGCAAGCTGGCGAACAAGACCCTGGTCGTGACCGTGCAGAGC
>JAYRXZ010000073.1:0-12900 GCA_041917235.1 Lacunisphaera sp.
GAAAATTCTGCGGCTGGTTGGCGGTGGCCGCGGTCGTGCCACCGTTCATCACGCCATTGCCACCGATGCTGATGTCGCCGGCCGTATAGACGATGAGTTTGCCGCCCGGCGCGATGTTGATGGCACCGCTGCCGCCGCCGGTGCTGAGGCCACCCGTGGTGATTTTCAGGACAACTTCCTTGTTCGCCTCAATTTGGAGAACCTTATTGCTGCCACCGATGTCAGCGACCTCGATGTAATATTTGCCGTCGGCGGCGGCGGTAATCGTGCCGGGCAGAGTGGTTGTGCCGGGAGAGCTGCTGCCGATGGAGGCAATGGGCGTGTAGCTGTAGGTGGAGGGGGCCGCGACACTGTCGAAGCTGGCGCTGAAGTCGGTGGAGGAGTGGCCGGGTGCGATGGTGCCGGCGGTGGTGCCGAAGGGGCCCACCAGACCGTTCGGTCCCACGCTCGCGGGGGTGCCGCCGGTGGCAACGTAGCCCCAGATGTCGGCGTTGTTCACCGACACCGCGGCGGTCACCGAGATGCTGCCCACGCTGCCATTGTCGTTGTCGACGGCGGTGCTGTAGGGAATCGGGGCGGCGCCACCGGGGCCATCCGGGTCGGAATTCCAGCTGTTCACGCTGGCATTGGTGCCGGAGAAGGTGATGGTCCTTTTGGCGACGAGTCCGTTGGCGAACTTGGAAGTCATGGCGAGCTGGACCTTGATCCACTTCTCAATCGGGGCGCTGGTGATGCCGCCGAGCGTGACGGTCGAGCGGGCGAGGATGATGGGCGGCATCACCCCGTCCGCATTCTTGACGTAAACCCGGACCGTGCCCCGGGCATTCTGGTCAAAGGTGTAGCCGGTCCACTTGCGGTAGGCGTCGACGCCACTGTTGGCCGGCGTCCAGCCATCCCCGCTCCAACTGTAGCTCGAGTTGGCCACCAACTGGTTGATGGAATACATGGCCTCCTCCATGCCGTTCTCGGCGAGGTTCATGGCGCCGTTGTTGTAAAGCGCCCGGTTGGAGATGACCTGGCTGGTCTGGCCCAGCTTGATGTAGCTCGCGATGGAAATGCCAATGATCGCGGACATGATCATGGAGACAATCAGCAGGGAACCGCGCTCGGACTGGAGTCGTGAGGGATGGGTGGGCATGGGCGGAGGCGGGATCAGACGGTGACGCGCTTGTTGCGCAGGACGAAACGGGCGGAGAGCACGGTGTTGGTGGCGGCCACCACGGTCTGGGTGTTACGGGCCGCCTCGAGGGAGATCTGCAATTGCTTGGTGGTGCCATTGGCGGCGGCGCGCTCGGTGGCGGTCGAGATCGGGACGTTGGCGCCCGTGATGTTGTAGGCACTGAAGGAGAAGCTTGTGATGCCGGTGATCAGCACGCGGTTCGACGTGGTTACGTCGGGGTTGGGAACAGTGTCCACGACCGTGCGACGAAAGTTTTTCGAGGTGCTGGAATAGGCGTAAGTGACCAGGTCCGTGCCGACGGTGAGGACAACCGTGTTGGCGTCGGTCCAGACAATCCCGCTGGCCTGACGGGTGTCCTGGGCGAAAATCTCCAGCGCACTGCGGGCCTGCGACTCCATATCGTTGTAATTTTGCACGTTGGCGCCGCTGCGGCCCATAAACAGGAAGGTCGACAGGACGGCAGCCAGGATGAAGGCACCCAGCGAGGCGCCGATCATCAGCTCCACCAGCGTGAATCCTCCACGACGATTAGGGGCGCGCATTGGTGTAGTAGTAGTCATAAAGTCCGTTTTTGGCATACATCGAGCGGAAGGAGCGCGTGTGGGGGCGGTTGTCATAGCCTCGCCACGTGACGGAGATGTTGATGAAATAAACATCGGAAGGCCGGGAGCCATCAGCGCGGATGGTGCGAGTGACCGTGTATTTGCCGGCGATATCCGGGTTGGAACTGAAGTAGGTGGCGCCGTCGAACATCTCGACCCCGGCGGGACTGCCCGAAGGAACGGGAGCCGTGCTGTCGGTCGCGGTGCTGAGGGTCGTCATGGCGGTCCAGCTCATCATGCGCAGGCGCTCCATCTCGCTTTGGATGATCTGCGAGGCGAGGGTGGTGCCGCGGGCAAGGTCGATCGACTTGAAGCCGGTCTGCATCGCGATGATCGAGGTCGCGATGCCAAAGGCCATGACGAAGGCGGACATCGCCACCTCCAGGATGGTGAAGGCCGAGTCAGCGCGCCGATGACGGCGGCCGGACTTGGAAAGCGGTGCGGGTTGCATGCCGCCACCCTAGCGGAACGCGCTCGGTCCCGTAACAGGCGATGGGCCCCGATTAACGGCCCTGCCGGATAGGGCCGAATGTCACCGGGCCGGCCCGCGGCTCGAGGTATAGAGCACCGCCGCCTGCGAGCGCCGGCTGATCTTCAGCTTCTCGAAGATGTTGCTGAGGTAATTTTTTACGGTCTTGTCACTGAGGCCCATCGACTCGGCGATTTCCTTGTTGGTCTTGCCCTCGGCCACGAGCGCGAGGACGCGCCGCTCCTGGGCCGAGAGGGCCGCGAGCTTGTCCTGCTCGTTCGGCGGGGTGCTGCCGCTGCGCACAAGGTTGAGGACGTGGGTGGTGACGGTGGGATCGAGGATGAACTTGCCGGCGGCGACATCGACGATGGCCTGGCAGAGGCCCTGGGCGTTGATCTCCTTGAGCAGGTAGCCGTGGGCGCCGCTGCTCATGGCGTCGTAGACGAGGTTGTCGTCGATCACGGAGGTGAGGATGAGGACCTTGGTCTCCGGGTCGCTGGCGAGGATCTTGCGGCAGGCCTCGAGGCCGGAGCCGTCGGGGAGGCGGATGTCCATCAGCACGACGTCGGGCTTGAGGCGGACGGTTTCCGCGACGGCCGAGTTGGCCGTGCTGGCCTCGCCCACCATGCGGAGCAGGGTGCCGGCGGTCCGGGCATGGGCATCGAGGAGCGTCTTGAGGCCGGTGCGGACCAGCTCGCTGTCGTCAACGATGAGAATGTCGATGGATTTCAGGGCCGTCGTGGTCATGGCGGGTAGGTTGGATGGAAGCGCAGGGTGATACGAGTTCCTTTTCCGGGAGTGGAGTCAATTTGCAGCGAGCCGCCCATTTCGCGGGCGCGGATCCCGAGGTTGACCAGGCCGTGGCCGCGCCCGGCCTGGGCGGCGGGGTCGAAGCCGCAGCCGTCATCGGCGATCGAGAGCACGGCCTGGTTCGCGGCATCGGCCTGGAGCGAAAGATGGATGGAGGACGGCGCGGCGTGGCGCAGGGCGTTGCTGATGGACTCGCGGAGGATCTGGAGGACCTGCATCTCCTGGGCGGGGCTGATGCGGCGGGCGAGGGTCTCGTCCACGGCCAGGGTGATGTTGCCCGGCTGGATCGACTGCATGGTGGCGATCAGCGTGTCGAGCGTGTGCCGGAAGGGCCGCGTGGGCACGGTCTCGGACTCGAGGCCGTTGATGAAGGTGCGGACGTCGCGGATGGTGTCGTTGAGCGCCGCCTGGCTGGCGGCCAGCCGGCGGTCGGCGGCGGCGGGGTCCGACGAGAGGACGCTGCGCACGCCCTCGAGGCCGAGGCCGGCGGCATAGATCGACTGGATGACGCCGTCGTGCAGGTCGCGGGCCAGCCGGTTGCGCAGCTCGATCGACTCGCGCAGGCGCGTGCCGGCCTCCTGCAGCGCGGCGGCCATGCGGCTGCGTTCCCGCACCTCGTGCTCGAGCGCCGCGCGCTGGGTGAAGGACTGCTCCACGAGGCGGGCCAGATGCCCGAACTCGCTCGGCTCGCGGTGGAGCGGCTGCAACGGCTCCGGCCGGCCGCTTTCGAGGCTCTGCCCGAGCTTCTGCAGGGGGGCGAGCACCCAGCGGGACAATCCCAGCCCCGTGACCGTGATCATGACGAGCCCGAAGAGGAACAGCACGGCGGTCTCGTCCGCATTGCCCTCCAGCAGGCGCTCGAGCGCCAGCGACTGGTATTGCACATGCAGGGTGCGCACCCGGCGGCCGGCCCAATCGGGCAGGTCGCGTTGCACGTGGATGGTCGCGCGGTTGTCCGGTTGATCGGGCCGCGGGGCAAAATCCACCTCGCTCTGTAGCGTCTCCGCCAGGGTCCGCACGTGGGAGTCGCTCCACAGCCGGGCCGCCACGAGCCAGCCGCGTGCGGGGCTGGTCCGGGTGAGGTCATCCGAGGGCTGGATGGGCGCGGTGCGGATCTCGAGCAGGCCGGCGGGCGACTCGAGGTAGAAGTGCATGGTCTGGTCGCGCCGGAGCGCATCCAGGAAGGCCGGCTGCCCCAGCGGCATGGCGGCCAGCGAGGCGGCGTCCAGGCTGCCCGCCCGGTAAACCTCGCTGCCGTCGGCCCGCAGGACCCAGGCGCCTTGCGCGCCGAAATTCGGCAGGCTGGCGTCGATGTTGATCTTGGCCCAGGCGCGGTCCCCGGTCCGGACAAAGTCCACCATCTCGTCCCACGGCGCATAGTCGCTGGCGAAGCTGCGCAGGGACTGTCCGGTCAGCGCGAGCACCCGGTCGAGCAGGCCGTTGCGCTGCTTTTCCACGCTGGTGCGGATCGATTCGGCCTCGCGCCGGTGGGTGTCCTGCAGGATCCAGGTGGCCGCGGCGAAGAGGACGAGGAGGCAGCCGAGCAGGAGGAGGAGCCGGAGGCGGATTTTCATGCGCGGGCGGTGGGGCTGGTCCGGAGTTTTCCGCAGGGCGGAGCCAAAGGCAAGCGGCGGACGCTCACCAGCCGGAGAAGACGCCCTGCCAGCGGGCCCGCTCCTCCGCGGCGGTGAGCTCCCGCCAGCGGCTGATGCCGAAGGGGGTGTTGTCGCCGAAGCTCGCGAGGGACTCGTCGTAGTGGAACGCGGCGTTGCCGGTGAAGGTGATGTCGCGCGCGACCACCGCGCCCATGATGTCGCCGTTGCCGTTGATCGTCGCGGCGGCGTTGGGCGCGTAGATGACGGACTTCAGCGCGCCGTTGCCGGCCACCTGGATGGTCTGGCCGGCGACACTGGTGCTGGTGCCCCAGATCTGGCAGCTGACGGGCCGGCGGTTGGCGTTGGCGAGGCCGTTGCCGGCGATCTTGGCATTGCCCTCGACGTAGACCACGAGGCTGGAGCCGTCGGGGATGATGATCGAGGCGTTGCCGGTGACATCCAGCGCGCTGCCGGTGCTCGCGGTGAGGATGAGGGTGACGTCGCCCAGGATCGTGAGGGTCTTGTTGCCGTTGAGGGTGATGCTCGGCACGCGCCACTTGGTCGCGACGCCGGCGGTGCCAAGCGTGTCGCCCACGCGGTCCAGCAGCGTGCCGTCCACCGGCGCGGTGACGGGCGGCAGGTCCGCGGCAAAGTCGGTCGAAACCCGCGCCGGGTCGATGCGCACGCCCTCGGCGGTGTCGGCGCCGCGGATGGAACCCTGCACGCCGACCTCGGGTTCGGCGCCGCCGGTGGCCACATAACCCCAGACGTGGGCTTGGTTGACGAGCATCGAGCTGCTCTCGACCGCGAGGGTGGCGATGCCGCCGTTGTCGCGGCGGACGGCTTCGCTGTAGGGCACGGGCGCGGTCGCCGCGTCGTTGTCGGGGTCGGAGTTCCAGCTGTCCACCGAGGTGTTGAGGCCGGCGAAGCGCAGCTTGTTCTTCGCCACGATGCCGTTCGCGAAGTAGGACCGGCGGGAGAGCGTGACCGAGACCATGCGGGTGGTCGGCGGGGTGCCCGGGGACTCGACGACGGCCATGGCCACGACCGTGGGTTTTTCGGCGCCGGCGGGGCGGGTGTTGTTCACGTAGACCTTGATCGAGCCCGTGGTGTTGCCGCCGAAGTCGAAGCCGGAGAACTTGCGCCAGGCCGTGGCGCTCTCCGTCGTCCAGCCGGCCCAGGCGGCGGCGTTGCGGGCGTTGGCCTGGTTGAAGGACCACACGGCCTCCTCGGCGCCGGCCTCGGCGAGGTGGAAGGACGAGCCCTGCTGGTAGCTCTGGCGGGCGAGGCGCGCGGTGCTCAGGTTGAGCGTGAGGTAGCTGCCGAGCGCCAGCGCGATGAGCGCCGTGATGAGCAGCGCCACGATCAGGACCGCGCCGCGGGCGGAACGGGGAAACTGGACTGGAGGGCGGCGGCGCATCAGTTGGCGACCCGCTTGTTGCGGAGCATGTAGCGGGCGGAGACGGCGGAGTTGCTGGCGCCGACGGTCGCGACGCTGGTGCGCGCCGCGCGCAGGGTGAGCGAGAGGAGCTTCGTCTCGCGGTCGTTGCCCGCGGCGTTGTCCGTCACGCCGGGTTGGACGAGCTTGTAGCGCTGGAAGGCGAAGTCCGGGGTCACGCCGTGCACGAGCACCGTGCGGGCGAGGCTGGAGGAGGCGTCGCCCTCGAGGCGGTAGAAACCGCGGTAGGTGGGGCTGGCGGCGGAGCTGTCGTAGGCGTAGGTCACGGGGCGTCCGTTCACGGTCAGCGTGATGCTCTGGGCGCTGTTCCAGCGCACGTCGGTGGCGCTGCGGGTGTCGCGCGCGAAGGTGTCCAGCCCGCGGCGCATCTCGGCCTCCATCTCGCTGTAGCCGCTCGAACGGAAGCTGGTGCGCGCGAGGAACAGGAACGCGCTCAGCACCCCCGCCAGCACGAAGGTGCTGAGGGTGGCCGCGATCAGCACCTCGACGAGGGTGAAGGCCTTGCCTGGGCGGCCGCCGAAGGACGGAGCGCCCGGGACAAACACCGGGCCGGCCGCAGCCGGCACCGGTGTCCGGTCAGTGCGTGGTGTAGAAATAGTCATTGAGGCCGCTCTTGCCGTAGCGGGTGATGAGGCGCGCGGTGTGTTCCTGGCCGTCGTAGCCGCGCCAAGTCGCCGTCAGCGTGATCTGTTTCATGTCCGTCTTGAGGTCGGTGATCGCCCGGGTGCAGGTGAACCGGGCGAGGCCGGCCGTGTCCTCCGTGGCCACCCGGGTCTCGCCCGACTGCTGCAGGGCGCCGAGCTGGGTCCAGCTCAGGAGCCGGATGCGCTCCATCTCGGACTGCATGAGCTGCGAGGCCGCGGTGAGGTTGCGCGCCGTGTCGAGCGCCTGGAGCCCGCGCTGGCTGGTGGTGACGGCGGTGACGATGCCGAACACGAGCACGGTGGACGCCACCATGACCTCGACCAGGGTGAATCCGCCCGGCCCGCGGAGAAGGGAGGCCCGGCGGATCATGACGGTTCCTCCATGAGGGGGAAGCTGATGATGACCGCGGAGCCGCGGCCGGGCGCGGAGTCGAGGCGCAGGGTGCCGCCCATTTCGCGGGCGCGGGAGGCGAGGTTGTGCAAGCCGCTGCCGAGGCCGGCGACCGCGGCGGGGTCGAAGCCGCGGCCGTCGTCCTTCACCGTCAGGACGCCACGCCCGCCGTCCTGCGCGAGCGTGATGAGGACCTTCTTGGCCTCGCCGTGCCGCAGCGCGTTGCTGATGCACTCGCGGGCGATCTGGAGGGCGTGCACCTCCTGGCCGATGCTGAGGCGGCCGGCGATCTGGGGGTCCACCTTGTGCACGATGCGGACGGGCCAGAGTTCCTGCATGGTGCGGGCGAGGGCGGCGAGTTCCTGGGCAAAGCCGTGGCGCTGCATCTGCTCGGGCTCGAGGCCGCTGATGAAGCCCCGCACCTCGCGGATGACGCCGTTGAGGCTCTGGCGGCAGTGGGTCAGGCGGTTGCGGGCGGCGGCCTGGTCGCGCTCCAGCTCCGACATGGCGCTCTCCAGGCCGAGGCCCGCGGCGTAGATGGACTGGATGACCCCGTCGTGCAGGTCCCGGGCGAGGCGGGCGCGCAGCTCGAGGGAGCGGCGGACGAGCTCCTCGCTCCGGCGCAGCGCCTGCTCGGCGCGCTTGCGCTCCTCGTTCTCGTGCTGCAGGGCGCGCTTCTGTTCAAAGGAGGTGGCGATCAGGCCGGCCACGACCCCCAGCTCGTTTTTCTCCCCTTGGAGCGCGGCGAGGTGGGCGGTGTCGCCATGCGCGAGCGCCCGGCCGATCAGCCGCAGGGGACGCAGCACCCACTGGTGGACGCCCAGCCAGACCGTCGCGATCACCAGGAGGCCGAACAGCAGCAGCATGCGGACGGCGAGGGTGTCGGCCGCGAGGGTTTCGGCGTAGTCCAGCGGCGGCAGCGTGGTCTGCAGCTGGCGCAGGGTCGCGCCCTGCAGGTCGCGCAGCGGCAGGTGCAGCTGGGTGGGCCCGGGCGGGTTGTCGGCCGGCACGAGTTGCACGCGCATCTCGGAGAGACGGCTGAGCGTGGCGAGGAAGCGCGGTCCCCACCAGCGGGCGACCAGCAGCCAGCCGCGGGGGTTTTTCCCCTCCGCGTCGAGCCCGATGGGTTCGCCCCAGACCTGCAGCAGGCCGTCGCGGCTCTCGGCAAAGAGATGGGGGCCCGTCCCCGGCGCGGTCAGGCTGGCGGGCGTGGCCGGCGGCGGCAGGGGCGGTCCCGGATATTGCTGGGCCGAATAGAGCAGCTCGCCCTTTTCCGTCAGCACCCACAGCGCGTGGGCCTCGTAGGTGGCCAAGTTTTGCCTGAGGTTGGTCTCGGCCCAGGCCGTGTCGCGATTCCCGAGGAACGCGCGCAGCTCCGGCCACTCGCTGAAATCCCGGACAAAACGCTGCAGCGGTTGGTTGCTGAGGTTGATCCACTGCTGGAGGGACTGGAGGCTCATCTGCACCGTCTCCCGTTGCAGCTCGACCGCGCGCGATTTCTCACCCTGCCGCAGCAGCTGCATCACGCCGAGGAAAGCCACCAGCAGGGCTCCCAACAACAGGGTCATTCGGACTTTGATGCTCATGCAGTCAGTTGGCGACTGCACGACGGGGAAATCACCCGGGCAACTGTATTCAGTCCAGTGGACCTAAAGGCCTTACATCAACAGGACTGAATGGCCCTATTATGGACGGCTGCCCACCGTGCCGGACTGCCGGCGGGCCGGCACGGTCACTTCACCCACAGGCGCGCGGCGGCATAGACGAGGAAGACCGCGAAGGTGCGCTTGGCGTAGAGGGCCGGAATTTTCTGGATGAAGAGCGAGCCGAGGACGGCGCCGATGGCGCCGGCGAGCGCGCAGGCCCAGAACACCGGCCAGTTGATCTTGCCCAGGCTGAAGTTGGTGGCGCTGCCGGCGAGGGAGATCGGGATGATGAGCGCCAGCGAGGTGCCGACGGCGATGTGGTAGTCGATCTTGAACAGCAGCACGAGGACCGGGACGATGATGATGCCGCCGCCGATGCCGAAGCAGCCGCTGGCAAAACCGGCCAGAAGCCCGAGGAGCGCGTAGCCAAGCGTGGGATTCATGGCGGTGGCTTAACGCGGGTCCGCCCGGCACGCAAGGCCGGCGAGGTGGGATTGACCGCGCGCCGGCCCCCGGCACAGTGGCCGGCAACGCATGGCCTTCGACATCTCCAAATGGAACGAGTGCGCGGCGGTCAGCCGCTGCCTGTTGGAACTGGTGCACCGCACGCAGCGGCGCCGCCTCGAGCCCGCCCAGTTCGTGGCCGCCCACCTGGGGAAATACCCGCAATGGGCGGAGACGCCGGGCAGCGCGGATCTGCTGGTGGCGTGCGAGCTGGTCCGGGAACTCGGCCTGGCCCGCACGGCCCGGACCTCGATCGATCCCGACCAGATCATCCGCGAGTCCAAGCAAACCGGTTATGTGGGGGCGCTCCTCTTCCTGGAACGCTGGCCGGGGGCGGACGATCCGCGGCGGCTGGATCATGTGGAGCACTGCGTGCTCGCGACCGGTTTTGACGAGAAGTTCTTCAAGGTCTGGAATCCCTTCCATGACGGCACGGCGAGCGAGAGCCCGTGGTCCTGGAAGAGCTGGCCGAAGCTGGAGATGCACGGGCTCGTGCTGTCGCGCTGAGCCGGCGGCCGGCTTGAAGACGGATTTACCTGGCCGGCGGCGGGGCGTCCTTCACCGCGGGGTAATACCACGCGCGCTGGATGAGGCCGTCGCGGATCTCGTAGACGCCGAGGGCCTGTTGCGAGACGCGCTTGCCCTCCTGGTTGTCCCACGCGGCGCGTTCGCGCACGGTGAGAAACGGGCCGGTCTGCTCGACCGCGAGGAACTCGGTGCGGACCGACGGGAGATCCCGGAAATAACCGGTCAGCCAGTCGTGCAACCTCGCCCGGCCCTGGACCTCGGGGGCCACCTTGTCGCCGGCGACATTATACCAGGTGAAATTCTCGGCGCACATCGCCGTCACGGCGGCGGCGTCCATGCGGTTCACGGCATCGAGGTAGGCGCGCAGCAGGATGGCCTCGGGCGTCATCAGCCACGCGGTGTTGCCGTGGGCGAAGGGGGCGAAGGCGTCGACCTGGAGCTTGAAGACGCCGGCGGCGATGGTCGGGTCGGGTTCGAACTGGGCTCGGGCGGCGGCGGCGTCCGGCACGCGCAGCACCAGGAGGCCGACCTCGCCGAACCGGGCGCCGAGCACCAGCACACCCTCACGGCGCATCCGCGCGATGTTGGCCGAGTGTTCGCGCATGCCGGCCTGGTCGTTCGGCGGCCTGGCGGCGTCCCAGGCGGGGCCGGTGGTCAGGCGCACCGCGAACATCCTCGGCGCGGGGGTCGGCGGGGTCTGGGCGGCGAGGCCGGTGCAGGCGGCAAGCAGGAGGGCGAGGCCGGCAAATGCGCGCCGTTTCATGCAGGTCAACTCACCAGCAGGCCGTCCGCGAGGCGGACGATGCGGCTGCCGTAGGTGGCGTTCTCGGCGGAGTGCGTGACCTGGATGATGGTCGTGCCCTCCTCGTTCAGTTTCTTGAAAAGCTTCATGATCTCGCGGCCCTGGTCGGAATGGAGGTTACCCGTAGGCTCGTCGGCGAGGATGAGCGAGGGTTTTGCGATGAGGGCACGGGCCACGCCGACGAGCTGCTGTTGCCCGCCGGAAAGCTGCGAAGGATACAGGTCCTTCTTCCCGACGATGCCGAACTTGTCGAGGACGTCGCAGACGACGGATTCGCGTTCCTTCTTCGGGATGTCGCGGTAGGAAAGGGGGATCTCGAGGTTCTCGTAGACGGTGAGGTCGTCCAGCAGGTGGTAGCTTTGGAAGACGAAGCCGATGTGCCTTTTCTGGAGGTCGAACCGCTTCTTCTTGTCGAGCTTGTGGACGGCCTCGCCCTTCAGCGTGTATTCCCCGCCCCAGGCGCTGTCGTGCAGGCCGAGGATGTGGAGCAGCGTGGACTTGCCGGAGCCGGAGTTGCCCATGATGGAGACGAACTCACCCTCATTGATCGTGAGGCTGATGTTGCGCAGGGCATAGAAGACCCCGCCCTTGAGCGGGTAGACTTTTTCGACGTTACGGAGCGTGATCATAGGGGAGGGAAGAGGAGGTATTTTGAAACACTAATGGGCACTAATGAACACTAATTTGCAGGGGGAAGTTACAGCGATGTGCCTGCCGGAGGCTCGATCGTCATGATCCGGCCGTTGGCGTGCGTCCAGCGGTGGAGCGTCGGGGCGGTGCCCTGCTTCAGGGCCTTGAACAGCTCGGGGGCGTCGCGCTTCTGGAGCATCAGCTCGGACACGCCGGCGGCGTCGCAGGCGAAGACCTTCGCGTAACCCTTGTAATGGCGGGGTTCGCCGAGGATGCGGGAAAACCCCTCCTGCGAGGGCCCGGCCGGCCGGCGATCGAGGGCGAGGTAGGAATACGGCAGCGAGCGCAGGTCGATGCCGGCGCGCTGGCCGAACTTCACCCAGTCGGAGTCGGCATAGAGGCTGGCGGGCGGCGAGGCGAAGAAATGGCACCAGTGCCGTTCGTTGCCGGCGGCCAGCACGCCGCACCGGGCATGGTGCGGGCAGGGTGCGACCGCCTGCAGGCCGGCGGCGCGCAGCGGCACGCGCCAGCCGCCGAGCGCGCGGCTGCCCTCGTGGGTGCCCGGCTCGACCCAAAGGACCGTCTGGGCGCGGGCGCAGAGTCCGGCGAGTTCGGCCAGGGCGATCTCGTCGAGCTCGTTGAGCACATGGCTGAGCACGAGCACGCCGATGGGCCCGTCCGAGCGGAGGAAACGCGTGTCGGCCCGGCTGACGTCGAGCTGCCGGTAAAGCTTCCGGCCATGGTGCTCGGCGAAATCCATGGCGAGTTCCGAGTGGTCGTGCACGCGCAGGACGCTGAAGTTCGCCGGGCCGAAGCAATCGAGGACGCGCCGCCCGGCCACGCCGCTGCCGCAGCCCCAGTCGAGCACGGTCCCGCCGGCGGGCGGGCTCCAGCCCCGCTGCCGCAGCTCGGCGAGCACGGCGTCCCACTTCCAGCCGATGCGCTCGCCATAGGTCAGGTTGTAGCACTCGAGGTCGGTGATCGTGTGCCAGTAGGGGCCGGCGGACTTCGCGTCCGAGAGGAACGTCCCGCGCAGCCGGTCGAGGATTTCCCAGTCGAGCGTTTCCCAGTTCATGCGCCGAGATCGAAGTAGAACTGCCGGGCCAGGGCCTGGGTCTTGATGCCGTAGAACGCGGCCAGCTCGCGGACCTTGAGCGCGGCGGCCTCGGTGCGGGCCGGGCCCTCCCGCTTGGTGGCGGCGATCATCAGGTTTTTCGCCGTGTGCTCGGTGGAGATGAACTCGAAGACCTTGGTGTCGTAGCCGGCCCACTCGAGCAGGAGCGCGCGCAGCGCGTCGGTGGCGAACTCGGCGTGGCGTTCCTGGAAGATGCCGTGGCGCAGCGCGGGGGCCAGCACCGGGGCCGCGGCTAGCTGCGGGCGCAGTTCCTTCTGGCAGCACGGGGAGACGACGAGCAGCGCGGCGCCGGCCTGCACGCCCTTGGCGAGCGCGTCGTCGGTGGCGGTGTCGCACGCGTGCAGCGCGATGAGCACGTCGAGCGCGGGGAGCTTGGCGGACTCGATCGTGCCCTGGACAAAGTTGAGGTTTTCCCGTCCCGTTTCGCGGGCGATGCGGTTGCAGAGAGTCACGAGCTCCTCGCGGGCCTCGATGCCGCGGACGTGCGCGGCGCGCTGGGCGACGA
>JAYRXZ010000074.1:0-12686 GCA_041917235.1 Lacunisphaera sp.
GCGATGATGCCCGTCTCGGTCACGGTGACGACATCGTCCACGTATTGCCGGATGAGCGGGAGGTTGATCTCGCCGGTGCTGTTGGTGCGCAGGCCGTCGGCGATGGTGGCGGGAGTCGGGATGGAGATGCGTTTTCCGGCGCGAAAGGACTGGGCGACGTCGTCGGCCAGCGCCGGTTCGACGCCGATGACCCTGATCCCCGGCTTGAGGCCCTTGGCCGCGACCGCGGTGCCGCAAAGCAGGCCGCCGCCGCCGACGGGACAGAGGATGATATCCAGGCCCGGAACTTCCTCCAGCAGCTCGACGGTGGCCGTGCCCTGGCCGGCGATGACCCGCAGGTCGTCGAAGGGATGGATCAGGGCGGCGCCGGTCTCGGCCGCGATTTTGGCGCAGGCGGCTTCGCGGGAATTGAGGCCCGGTTCACAGAAGGTGATCCGGCCGCCGAAACTCTCGACATTCCGGACCTTGGACTGGGGCGAGCCCTTTGGCATGACGATGTGCGCCACGATGCCGCGCAGCCGCGCGGCGCGGGCGAGGGCGGCGGCATGGTTGCCGGAGGAATGCGTGACCACGCCGCGGGCGGCCTCGGCGTCGGTGAGCGAGAAGACGGCGTTGCAGGCGCCGCGCGACTTGAAGGCGCCGGCGGCCTGGAGGTTCTCGCACTTGAAGCTCAGCCTCGCGCCGCGGGCGGCGTCCAGCGCGTCGTTGGTGAGCACGGGTGTCCGCTTGATATGGGGGCGGATGCGGTCGTGGGCGGCACGGATGGCGGCGAGGTCGAGGGGCATGTCTGCGAGGAAGATGGGAAAATGAATGCGATAGGTCAAAGGAGTATCGAGAGTTTGCTTTTACCACGGATATCACGGATTAAAACGGATGATCCGGATCGGTATTATCCGTGAGCATCCGTGAAATCCGTGGTCAAAAAATCGCAGACTGGAGTTTGGGGGAAGAATACCTAACCTCTGCCGCACCATGACCGTCACAAAGCTTCTCCATACCCGCATGCGACTGAACGACCTCGAGCGCTCGGTGAAATTCTACGAGCAGGCCCTCGGGCTGAAGGTCACCCGCCGCCACACCTCGCCCCGCGGCGCGCAGCTGGCCTTCATCGCCACGCCGAACAGCGAGGAGGAGATCGAGCTCTGCCAGATGCCCCCCGGCGCCGAGCCGGTGAAGGTGCAGCCCGACCTCATGCACCTCGCCTTCGAGGTGGAGGACCTGGAGAAGTTCGCCGCCGAGCTGAAGAAGAAGGGTTTCGCCCTGAGCGACGGCCCGACCAAGACCGGCAGCGGCTCGGTCATCGCCTTCATCGACGCCCCCGAGGGCTACGAGATCGAGCTGATCCAGCGGGCGAAGTAGTTTCCGTGCCATTGGAGGGCCGGTTTCCTGACCGGCCGCGGCTGGTCGGGAGACCAGCCCTCCACCCGCAACATGACCCAAGCAGACCACCCGTCGAATCGTTGGGCCGGAGCCTGGCCGGATGCGCTGGCATTCGCGGTGGGGCTGGCGCTGGCGTGGTTTTTCCAGTGGGAGACCCGCGACCTTGTGTGGAGCCTGTGGCTGTCGAGCGCGGTCATCGGCTATGCGATGATCGTCTGGAGCATCTTCGGCCCGGCGGTCTCCGTCGCGACCAGAGCCTGGCGCGAGCGCGAGAACCTGCGCGGCACCCGGCCCAGCTGGGGGATGGGACTGGGCGCGGGCGTCCTGGCTTTCGGCGGGCTGTTCCTGCTGGCGTTTTTCACGGTGCATTTCGGCATGTTTCATTTCGTGCACTCGATTTTCCTGAACTCTTTTTTCCCGGTGGAGCCGGCGCTGGCGAAGTCCTTTCCCGGCCCGTCGCTCTATTGGGAGGTGTTCCAGCGCTACTGGTGGTTCCTGCCCGCGGCGGCGATCGCGGAGCGCGCGGCCTTCCGCCTCGCGCCGGCGGCGCCGGACGGACCGCCGGACACCGCGGTGACGGTCGAGGCGATCGCGGCGCGGAAATTTCGCAACGCCCAGTCAGGTCTGGGCGGCGGCATGATGGCGCCCTACAAGAACGTGATCCGCCTGCACCTGCTGATCTTCTTCTTCGCCGCGGCGTATTTCCTGAAGCTGGACAGTTTCCTCGTCTACGCGGTCGTGTATGCGGTGTATTTCTTCCCGTGGCGGCTGCTGGGGAAGGGGTAGGGCGGTGAATCCCTTCACCGCTTGATCGGCGTGGAACGGAGTCCGCGCCCTACCTTCCGCCGTTCCGGCGCTCCCACGCGAACAGGTATTGCTGGGCGAGGCCGGCGAGTGGGCCGAAATGAGTGCGGCCGAAATGCGCGACCGGGGCGGGTTTCCAGCCGGTCAGCCCGTAGCGACGTGCGAGCGACTTGAGCACCCACGTGTCGACGGGGAACGCCTCGAGTTTGCCGGCGCCAAAGAGCAGAACGCAGTCGGCGACCTTTTCGCCGACACCCGGGAGCTCGAGGAGGCGGGCCTTCGCGGCGGCATAGGGCAGATGCTCGGTTTCCTCGAGCCAGCCGGGACGGGCGGCGATGAACCGGGCGGTGCCGTGGATGTATTTGGCGCGGAAGCCGAGCAGGCACTGGCGCAGGTTCTTTTCGGGGATGTGCGCGAGCTCGGACCAGGTGGGGAGCCGGTGGAACTGTAGGGCGGCATCTCCGAATGCCGCATTGGCGGGGTTCGGAGACCCCGCCCTACAGATTGGTTCGCCGTGCCGCTCGGCCAGGAGAGCGCACATCTGCTTGATCTGCACGATCTGCTTGGTCGCGCTGCAGAGGAAGCCGAGCAGGGTCTCGCCGAAGGGCTGGCGCAGGATGCGCAGGCCCGGGAAAGCGGCGAGGCATTGGGCGAGGTGCGCGTCGCTGCGCCACGGGAGCGAATCGGTGAGCGCGGCCCAGTCGCGGTCGAGCCCGAGGTAACGGGGCAGGGCGGCGGCCACGGCGGCGCGCAGCGCGGTGGGTGCGCGCCATTCAACCGAACCGTCGTGCAGGCGCAGTTGGACGACGCAGCCGGACCAGGTGCCGGTCCAAAGGCCATCGACCCGCTGCCAGCGAAAACTTTGCCCGCCGTCGAGGATCTCGGCGAGGACGTCGGGGGAGAGCCGCCAGTTGCCTGCCAGTAACAGCCAATCGGACCAAGCGATGCCGTTGCCGATGCGTGTCATCCTGAGTGAAACGAAGGGTTTTCGTGGAGGGTCGGCCTCCCGGCCGACCGCGGCCCGTCAGGAGACGGGCCCTCCATTATTTGCCCGCGGGTTTTTCCCAGAGGTAGCTTTTCTCGGCGGCCAGCACGCGGCCGTCGTCGGCCAGGACCTGGAGGTGCCAGGCCACGGGCTGGGACTTGGCGTCCTGCCATTCCGGGCCGGTCAGGCCGAGCTGGAACACCCCGGACCCGGACTTGAGGTCGGCCGGGAAGTCGACGGTGCGCGGGGCGGCGGCGCCCTGTTCGAAGAATTGCAGCTGGAACCGCACCTTCTGCGCGGCGCCGGGATTGGCCACGCGGACCAGGAAATAATAGCCGGTGCGCTGTTCCGGGTGGGTGCGCAGCACGGTCTCGTTGCCGGTGTTTTCCTGGCCGCTGAAGTATTCGGAGATGCGCTTGAACGACGCGGCGTCGCGCCAGCCGGTGAAGGTGCGGACAATGGTCAGCTCGGCGCCGAGGACAGTGGCAGCAGACAGGGCGAGAAGCAGGAGGAGGCGGGGAAACACGGGATAAAAGTGCGGTCAGGGGCCCTCTAGGTAAACCTTTTTGTATTGGTTGATGCCGACAGGGGCCGGTTCCCAGCCCTTGACCGTGGGATGGACGAGGTAGTTCCGGGCGCCGAAGATCAGGGGGGCGATCGGCGCCTGTTCGAGGAGGATGGCCTCGGCCTGCTGGAAGAGGTCGAAGCGCCGCGCCTGGTCGGGGGTGGTGGCGGCCTCGGCGAGGGCGCGGTCGTAGGCGGGGTCGCCCCAACCGGTCCAGTTGCTGCCCGAATCCTTGAGGAAGACCTCCAGCTGGGAGACCGGGTCGGCGAAATCGGCGGTCCAGGCGTTGGCGCCGACGGTGAAATCCATGAGGCGCTGGTTCTGGATCGCGGTCTTCTGCTCGAGCTGCGCGATGGAAACCTGCAGGCCGAGCTCGCGCTGCCACATGGCCTGCACCGCCTCGATGACGCGCGGCAACACATCGTCGTTCCGGACCTGGAGTTCGAACGGCGGCAGACCCTTGCCACCGGGATAACCCGCCTCGGCGAGGAGCGCGCGGGCCGCCGCAAAATCATCCGGCACGCGGCTGCGGGATTCGTAACCCGGGAAACCCGGCGCGACATAGTGATGCGCCGGGGCGAACGAGCCGTGGAGCAGGTTGCGCGCGATCGAGTCCCGGTCGATGGCGAGCGCCAGGGCCCGGCGGAGCTTCGGGTTGTCGAAGGGCGGCTTGGTGGTGTTGAAGCGGATGAAAAAGGTCCGCAGGAACGGATCGGCGCGCAACCCGGCCGGGTCCTCGGTGCGGTAGGCCGGGATTTTCGCGAGCGGGACGGCGTAGGTCAGGTGCAGCTGGCCGGCGCGGAAGTTGCGCTCCTCCACCTCGGGGTTCTCGACCGGGTGGAAGACGATCGAGTTGAGGCGGACGGTGGCGGCGTCCCAGTAGCGCGGGTTTTTGTCGACCACGAGGCGCGCGTTGGCGGTCCATTCCCTGAGGACGAAGGGGCCGTTGCCGACAAGGTTGGCGGGCGTCTGCCACGGCGTGGTGCGGTCGGTCGCGCCGCCCAACCGGTCCAGGACGCGCGTGTTGACCGGATACCACGCGGCGTTGGCGGCCAGCAGGGGCAGGTAGGGGGTCGGCCGCTCCAGCGTGATCACGATCGTGCGGTCGTCGGGCGCGGCCAGGCCGAGTGCGGCGGGGTCGGTGACCTGGCCGGCATTGAAGGCCTCGCCGTTGCGGATGGGGAAAAGAAAGTAGGCGTAGGGTGAGGCCAGCCGGGGCGAGAGCGCGCGGCGCCAGGATGCCACGAAGTCGCCGGCCGTGAGCGGTTCGCCGTTGGACCATTGCAGGCCCGCGCGCAGGTGGAAGGTCCAGGTCAGGCCGTCCGGCGTGCTCGCCCAGCGTTCGGCGGCGGCGGGCACGGCCTGCGAGGTGCGCTCGTCGATGGCGCAGAGGCCCTCGAACAACGCGGCGAGGATGCGCATGTCATTGTAGGCGTCGACCAGGTGGGGGTCGAGGGTGCCGGGCTCGGCGCCGTTGCCGACGTGGAGCGTGCCGGTGCGGAGGCCGGCGTCGACCGGGGTCTCGCGGCGGCTGCAGGCGGGCGCCAGGAGAAGGAGGACGGAGGACAGAAGACAGAGGACCAAGGCGGAGACCCGGGACCCGGGGCAGGAAGACATGCCGGGCAGTTAAACGGCAAATTTACGGTGGGCAAGGGGGGCGCGGCATATTTCTGTGTCCAAGCCCTAATAAACCCGCCCATGATGCGTCAGAGGAGCAAGGTCTCGTGAATATCGAACCGGAAACAACCCATGCCAGCCCCGATGCCAGCTCCTTCGTGCGGGCGGCGGTGGAACGCCATCAGGCGCCGCTGCTGCGCTACGCCACCCGTCTCCTCGGCGGGGACGGCGACCGGGCGCGCGATGTCGTGCAGGACACCTTCGTCAAGCTCATGGCCCAGCCGCCGGCCGAGGTGGACGGGCATGTCGCGGAATGGCTCTTCACCGTCTGCCGCAACCGCACGCTCGACGTGCTGCGCAAGGAGGGTCGCATGAAACGCTTCGAGGAAGGCCAGGCCGAGCGCCTGACCGCCCCGGATCCCCGGCCCGGCCGCACCCTGGAGCGGGCCGAACAATACGCCGCCGTGCTGAAACTGATCGGCCGGCTGCCCCACAACCAACAGGAGGTCGTCCGGCTGAAGTTCCAGAACGGATTCAGCTACCAGGAGATCAGCCGCATCACGTCGCTGTCGGTCGGCAACGTCGGCTTCATCCTGCACACCGCGCTGAAGGCGCTGCGGAACGAGATGTCCGCGCAACCGGAATGACGGAGGACCGAAGACAGAACACAGAGGACAGAACATGAACCAAAACCAGATTTCCCCCGACGATCCGCGCCTGACCCTCTACGCCCTCGGCGAGATGGAGGCGCACGAGCAGGCCGGCTTTGAGAAGCTGCTGGAGCAGGACGCCGCCGCCCGGCAGGTGGTGGCCGAGATCCGCGCCATGGCCGGCACCGTCACCGCCGCGCTGGAGCAGGAGCCCATTGAGATGGCGTCCAAGCCGGCCGGCAAGGTGCTGCGTTTCCCGCAGGCCTACTTCGCCATCAGCGGCCTGGCCGCGGCCTGCTTCGCGGTGTTCTTCGTGCTCTGGCAGAACGAACAGCAGCTCAAGCAGCAGACGCACCTTGTCGAGATCCCGCTGACGGCCGGCAAGGAAAGCAAGGATGACAAGGGTGCCGCGGTTGGTTCGGTGGCGGTCGCCTTGCCGGCGGCCCCCGCCACGGCCGAGCCGGTCGTGACCATGGGCCTGGCCGAGACGAACCGCATTCCCGTCCAGATCGCCCCGCCGATGCAGGATTCCTACCGGTCCGCGTCCAACGTGGCGCGTGCCGAGGTTGCGATGGACGCCGCCGTGGCTGATGAAGCGCGAGCGCGCGCCGATTACTCCTCCCGCAAGAGCGAACTGGAGCGGCAGGCGGCCGCGACGATGCAGAAAGCCAAGCTGTCGGCCCCGCCGCCGCCGGCCGCGATGAATTTTGCCGCCGCGGAGCGGGATGCCAGCGCCGAGGCCTATGCCTACCTGCAGGACAATGCCTACCTGCGCGTGGCCGACCACCCGCTGTCCACCTTCTCCATCGACGTCGACACGGCCTCCTACTCGAACGTGCGCCGTTTCCTCAACCAGAAGCAGCGGCCGCCGGCCGACGCCGTGCGCATCGAGGAGCTCGTGAACTACTTCCCCTACGACTACGCGCCGCCGTCGGGCGACGCGCCCTTCGCCGCGAGCCTCGAGGTTGCCGGCGCACCGTGGGCATCCGAGCACCGCCTTGTGCGCATCGGGCTGAAGGGCCGCGAGGTCGGCGAGACCCAGCGTCCGGCCGCGAACCTCGTCTTCCTCCTCGATGTGTCCGGCTCGATGAACCAGCCGAACAAGCTGCCGCTGCTCAAGCAGTCGCTGCGGCTCCTGGTGAACAAGCTCCGCCCCGACGACCGCGTGGCCATCGCGGTTTATGCCGGGTCGTCCGGCCTGGTGCTGCCCTCGACCAGCGCGGCGCAGCAGGCCGCGATCATCGACGCCCTCGAGAACCTGCGGGCCGGCGGCTCAACCAACGGCGCCATGGGCATCCACCTCGCCTACGACATCGCCAAGGCCAACTTCATCCCCGGCGGCGTGAACCGCGTGATCCTCGCCACCGACGGCGACTTCAACGTCGGCACCACCAGCGAGGGCGAGCTGGTGCGCCTGATCGAGGAGAAGGCGAAGAGCGGCGTGTTCCTCAGCGTGCTCGGCTTCGGCATGGGCAACCTGAAGGACAGCACGCTCGAGGCGCTGGCCGGCAAGGGTAACGGCAACTACGCCTACATCGACTCGCTCGCCGAGGCGCGCAAGGCGCTCGTCGAGCAGGCCGGCGGCACGCTGGTGACCATTGCCAAGGACGTGAAGATCCAGGTGGAGTTCAACCCGCAGCAGGTGGCGGCCTACCGCCTTATCGGCTACGAAAACCGGCTGCTGGCCAAGGAGGATTTCAACAACGACAAGGTGGACGCCGGCGAGATCGGCGCGGGCCACACCGTCACCGCGCTCTACGAGATCGTGCCGGTGGGCGTGGAGCCGCCGGTGGAATCACCCGCCGTGGACGGGCTCAGGTATCAGGCGGTCGAGAACCGGGTGGCGCGGGCCATGGCCGTTCCCTCGAAGGTGCAGGATCCCAAGTCCGCCGAGCTGCTCACCGTGAAGATCCGTTACAAGGAGCCGGCCGGCGACGTCAGCAGCAAGCTGGAGTTCCCGCTGGTGGATGCGGGGAAGCGCTTCGAGGACGCCAGCCCCGACTTCAAGTTCGCCACGGCGGTCGCCGGCTTCGGCATGGCGCTGCGCGACTCGCCGCACAAGGGCGGGCTGACGCTGGCCCAGGTGACGGAGTGGGGCCGGGCCGGGCTGGGGCAGGATGCCGGCGGCTACCGCGCGGAGTTCCTCTCGCTGGTGGACGTGGCGGGGTTGCTGCTGCGGTGAACGGGAGGGACGCATGGCCTCCATGCGTTTTTCCCGCCGCGCCCGTCATCCAGCGCGTTGAGGGCAACGCGCTCCACCAGTTGGGTCTTGCCGGGGCGCCGGGCCGCAGGAAACTTCCGGCATGGCTGTTTTCGGCTCCCTTTCCACCGTCCGCGCCCAGCTGGCGAATGATCCCCGTTTCAAGGCGGCGTTCGATTATGTCGCCGAGGCGCTGAACCCGGCGTCCGCCGTGCACGCGCGCATCGGCGCCGTGGCGGTGGGTGCGACGGACCGGCATGATCTCGCCGGCGGGTCGTTCGCCCTGGAGCAGGCGTATCTCTCGAAGCCCCGCGCCGAGGCGTTCATCGAGTCGCACCGCAAGTATATCGACGTGCAGGTCGTGGTGGCGGGCGAGGAGATCCAGGAGGTGGTCGACATTGCGAAGCTGACCGTGGACGCGCCCTACAACCCCGAGCGCGACCTGATCAAATACCTCGATTTCAAGGATACCTCGCTGCTCAGCGCCCGCGACGGCCTGGTGGGGATCTATTTCCCGGCGGACGGGCACATCTCCCGCGCGGTCGGTCCGGCCGTGCTGGTGCGCAAGACCGTGGTCAAGGTGCCGGTCGGATGAACTACCGCCACCACTATCACGCCGGCAACTACGCCGACGTCTTCAAGCACACGCTGCTGCTGCTGCTGATCCGGGCGATGCAGCGCAAGGAGAAGGGTTTTCTCTACCTCGACACACACGCGGGCCGGGGCGGCTACGACCTCTCGATGCCGTCGGTGCTGCCTGACGGCCGGTCGCGCGAGCCCGAGTATCCGGCCGGCATCGGCCGGCTGTGGGGCGCGAAGGACCTGCCGCCCGCGCTCAACGACTACCTGGAGCTGGTCCGGCGGTTCAACGACCGGAATGGGGCCACCGGCGAGGAACTGAAATTTTATCCCGGCTCGCCCTGGATCGCGAAGCTGCTGCTGCGGCCGCAGGACCGGATGGCGCTGTGCGAGCTGCGGCCGGACGACGCCGAGGCGCTGGACTTCGAGTTCGCCCGCGAGTCGCGCGTCAAGGTGGAGGTCATCGACGGCTACACCGGCCTGAAGGCGATGCTGCCGCCGCCCGAGAAGCGGGCGTTGGTGCTGATCGACCCGCCGTTCGAGACGAAGAAGGAGTTTGCCGACATCGCCCGGGGGTTGAAGGACGCGCTGAAGCGCCTGCCCGGGGCGGTGATCGCCGTGTGGTATCCGATCACGGAGCGCGCGCGGACGGAGGAATTCCACCACGCGCTGCTGGGGCTGGCGACGCCGACGCTGTTTGCCGAGGTCAACATCGCCGGGCCGGAGTCGCTCCTGAAGATGAAGGGCTGCGGGCTGCTGATCCTGAACCCGCCGTGGCAGATCGACCGGGAGATCCGGGCGCTGCTGCCGGTGCTGCGGGAACGGCTGCGGGCCGAGCCCGGGGCCAGCGCGGATTGCGGCTGGATCGTGCCGGAGAGATAATTGGAGGGCCCAGCTCCAGCTGGGCCGGTTTTGGTAGGGGCCGTTGCCCTCAACGGCCTTTCGAAGGGCGCTTGAGGGCAAGCGCCCCTACCGCGGTCCGCCGACGAGCGGCGACCCTACATCAGAAACAGATTCAGGCCGAGGCCGACGGCCGGCGCGTGATGCGCGTGGCGCGGAGCGGCAGGGGTTCGAGCGCGATGTTCGGGATGGGGAGGGCCGGCGCCTTGAAGACGGGCTGGTTCCACAGGATGTCGCGGGGGAGCGTCTGCCGCACGTCGCCGGGCTGCGCGGCCGCGTGCATCGCGGGGCGCTCGGGAAGATGGTGCGGGAAGTAGGTCATGGTGCTTGGGGGTTCCGGCGGGGTCAGAGCCGGGGCATGCTTAGAACCCCGGAGACGGCGGATTGTTCCAAGAGATTACGCCCAAAATGGAAAAACCCGCGCGCGCGGCCAAGCAACGGGCCGCGCATCCGCCTTCGCCAAGGCTTCGGCGGACAAGCGCACAGGTTTCTCCGGGTCAGGCCACCTGGCGCTGACGGGCGGGCAGGCCGGCGACGGCCTGCCGGCTTTTCGGCAGCACGATGGTGAGCACTCCCCGGGTGACGGATGCCTGCAGGGCCTCGAAGTCGAAGCCGGTCCCCAGCCGCAGCTTGAGCTGGTAGTCGCGCTGCACGCTTTCCAGGTGCAGCGCCTGCCAGTTGGCGCGGAGGTGGTGGGTTTTGCGGGCGGTCACAAGGAGGTCGGGGCCCTGCGTGGTGATGTCCACGCCGCTCGCGTCCACGCCGGGGACGTAGAGCGTCAGCTTGAGGGCCGACGGCAGGTCCATGCAGTCATAGTGCGGCGAACGGAAGTCCTGACGGGGCTCCGGATTCGGGAAGCGACTGTGGTTATGGCGATGGATGATGGTATGCATGATGATTCGATTCTCGTCGGTCTGGTAAGACCTCCGGGACTCCTGATTGATTGGGACTTGATCCGTGTTTTACGGGGTCCGTCAGGCCAGGCAGCCCAGAGCGGTCTTTTGTTTCAGCCAATTGGCGACGCACTGGCACATCTGCGCGCAGCCAAAAGGCAGACCGGCCTTCGTAATCGAAGTGCGGGCCTGCAGGCGGCGCTGGTGCTGTTGGGAGGGCGTCATTGGACTGAGTTCACCTTCCAAAATGCACACCTCGTGCCAGCCGCCAAATTTATTTTGCCCGTATGACAAGACAGCCGTCGCGCTTGCGCGGGGGGCACTGTGCCGGTAACCCACTCGGCATGAAACCGATGACCGATGCGAAAACGACGGTGGCGGAGCTGCGGGAGCGGGTGCTGGCCTTCGTGCACGAGCGCGACTGGGAGCAGTTCCACTCGCCGAAGAACCTCAGCATGGCGTTGGCCGCCGAGTCGGGCGAGCTGATGGAGCATTTCCTCTGGGCCGAATCCAAGGCCTCGCTCGATGTCGCCCGGGACCCGAAGAAGCGCCCGGCGATCGAGGCCGAGATCGCCGACGTCGTCATCTACGCGCTCGAGTTCGCCAACATCTGCGGCATCGACCTGGCTGCCGCGATCGAGGCGAAGATGGCGGCCAACGCGAAGAAATATCCCGTCGAGAAGGCGAAGGGGCGCTCAGACAAGTATACGGAGCTCTGAGTTGTAGGGCGGGGTCTCCGAACCCCGCCAAAAAGAAGGCGGCATTTGGAAATGCCGCCCTACAGTTATCTGGTTGTCCGCCTTACGGCCTTCCGCCGTAGGTCACGTAGTCGTCGAGCTCAAGCCAGTCGAACCAGGTCTCGATGTCCTTCCGGTGGGCGGCGTTCTTGCGGTGGACGTCGTTGAAGAAGCCGCGTGAATCGGGATTGTCCGGCGCCTGTTGTTCATACCAGGCGGACCAGGCCTTGATCTCGCTGGGGCTTCGCTGCGGTTTCGCATTCGCCATCACGTAGGCGAGCAACTCGCTGTCGGTCTTGCCGGCCTTGACCTGCTTCATGAACGGGGCGGGCTTGATGCCGGTGAAGGCCCAGAAGCGCTGGTCCATCGGGCAGTTGTAGTGGAAGTCGCCGTTGGTGCCGGCGACGACGGCGCGCGCCTTGTCAATCAGGCGCGGGAGGTGCACGAAGCCGCCCAGCCGGGTGCGCGGGCTGCGGGGCGGGTGCCGGGTGAGGTCGGGCGCGCTGTAGTTGACCGCGCCGCCCTTGGGGGCGGACGGTTTCAGGTAATTGGCTTTCAGGTTGGACATAAAATCAGGCGGACGGGATGCGCGGGCCGCTGTGGCAGGCGCAGCCGGGGGCGCACGGGGCGGCGGGCGCGGCCGCCGGGGTCTTGTCGCCGACGCCCATCAGCCCATAGCCGCCGGTGATGACGCGCCGGACCGGCTCACCGGTGTCGGGATGCCGCTCCAGCGGGGCGTCCTTCATGCTCTGCACCACCTCGAAGCGCTGCGGGGCCTCGCCGGGCTGCCGGGGGATGGTTTCATAGACGTAGGTGGCCATGGGGCAGAAGTGACGGGTGACAGGTAACAAGTGGCAAGTTTTTCGTTTCGCAAGTCAGGCGGGGTTTTTCTTTGTTGAAGGCTCCAAATCAACCCCCGTCCATGCGAACCACCGCGACCCTTGAACGCTACTACGTGCTCCCGTGCTGCCTGCTGCTGCTCAACCTCTGCAACGAGATCATCGCCTACAAGGCGCGGCTGATCGACGACGGCTTGCTGCGCACGCTCTTCATCATGGGCTTCGTGCTGTTCGGCGGCTCGCTGGTCGCCTTCGCCATCGCGCCCGGCCTGATCTGGACGGTGCAGTCGCTGCGCCGCACCAGCCGCTCCAACGCCGGCCAGGTCGGCGAGGGCTTCTTCCTGCTCGCCCTCGGCGCCGTGATCTTCTGGCTCTACTACCGGAACTACCTGATGGGCACCGAGCACATCCTGCCGGCGGCGTGGCGGAATGCTTTGCTGCATTGAGGTGGAACCCGGCCTCCGGACGGGTTTTCAGGACGTGCGGATGTATCCAAGGTGACTTGCGCACGTCCCAGCCAACCCGTCCGGAGGCCGG
>JAYRXZ010000075.1:0-5788 GCA_041917235.1 Lacunisphaera sp.
GACCGCGCGCTGGCGCTGATCGCCGGCGGCCAGGGCGCCATCTATCAGGCCGTCGAGGGCGCGGAGGACGACCAGGCCCAGGGCGGGGCGGACCTGCGCGCGCTGAACCCGACGGGCAACGATGTCTGCATCGCGCTCGCGGCGTCCGGTTCCACGCCCTACGCGCTCGGGGTCCTCGCGGCGGCGCGGGCGGCCGGTGCCCTGACCATCGGTATTGCCAACAACCCCGGCTCGCCGGTCGCGGCGCAGGCCGAGATCGGCCTCACGCTCGACACCGGCAGCGAGATAATCTCGGGCAGCACGCGCCTGAAGGCCGGCACGGCGCAGAAGATCGTCCTCAACACGCTTTCCAGCGCGATCATGGTCCGCCTGCACAAGGTGCACGGCAACCTGATGGTGGACCTCATGCCCACCAACGCGAAGCTCCACCGCCGCGCCGTCGCCCTCACCATGCTCGCCACCCGGGCGGACGAGGCCACGGCCCGCCGCACGCTCGAGGCCTGCGGCCACCGGGTGAAGGTGGCGATTGTCGCGATTCTGAAAAAGACGGACGCCACCTCCGCCGAGGCCGCGCTCGCCGCCGTGGGCGGCAGCGTGCGGAAGGCGATCGGGGAGGGGAGGAAATGAGCGCGGCATCTTGGGTGGAGCGCGTTGCCCCCAACGCGCTGCTTGGGACGGCAGGCGGACAAAGCGTGTTGAGGGCAACACGCTCCACCGTTGCCGCCATCGGCATCGCTTTGCTCGCCGGCTGTCAGACGACACCCAAGGTAGTCGAGAACCCGCCGCCGGCGCCGCGCGAGTTTCGCGGCGTCTGGGTGGCCACGGTGGCCAACATCGACTGGCCGAGCGCCACCGGCCTGACCGCCGCCCAGCTACAGGCCGAGACCATCGCCATCCTCGACCGCGCCAAGGCGCTGAACCTGAACGCCATCATCCTGCAGGTGCGCCCGGCCGCTGATGCGCTTTACCCGTCGTCCTTCGAGCCATGGTCCGAATACCTGACTGGCAGGCAGGGCGGCGATCCCGGCTACGACCCGCTACAGTTCTGGATCGACGAAGCCCACCGCCGCGGCCTCCAGCTGCACGCTTGGTTCAATCCCTACCGGGCGCGCCACTTTCAGGCGAAATCAGGCTTTGCGCCCACGCACATCGCCAAGACTCACCCTGAATCGGTCAAGGTTTATGGCGACTATCACTGGATGGACCCGGGCGATGCCTTTGCCAGCCGACGCACGGTTGAGGTCGTGGCCGACGTCGTGCAGCGATACGACGTGGATGGTGTCCACATCGACGACTACTTCTACCCGTATCCGATTCCGGTGCCGAACGCGCCGAAGCCTGCGGCGGGCGAGGCGGCGCCAACGCTGGATTTTCCGGACGAACCCTCGTGGAAAATTTACCGCGATGGCGGGGGCAAGCTCTCGCGCGACGGCTGGCGGCGCCAGAACGTGGACCAGCTGGTCGAGCGGCTCTACCGGGCCATTCACAAGGTCAAGCCCCACGTGCTGTTCGGCGTGAGTCCGTTCGGTCTGGGCCGGCCCGACCGCCGGCCGCCCGGCATCACGGGCTTCAGCCAATACGACAAGCTCTACGCCGACGTGGAACTGTGGCTGGAGAAGGGCTGGATGGATTACCTCGCGCCCCAGCTCTACTGGCCGCGCGACCGCAAGGGCCAGGAGTTCGCCGTGCTGCTCGATTACTGGCAGAAGCAGAACACATCGCACCGCCACCTCTGGCCGGGCTTCTTCACGAGCTCGATCAACGACACGCCCAAGTCCTGGACCGTCGACGAGATCCTCGCCCAGATCGATCTGGTGCGCGCCGCGCCCGCCGCCACCGGGCACATCCATTACAGCATGATCGCGCTGCAGCAGGACCGCCGCGGCATCAGCACGCGGTTGCAGGCCGGACCGAATGCGGCACCCGCGCTCGCGCCCGCCACGCCCTGGCTGGACGCAGTGCCGCCGCCCGCGCCGGTGCTGAAGAAGCAACGCGACGGGAAGGTGCTGATCCAGCCCGCCAAGGGCGAGGCGCCGGCGAGCTTCGCCATCTGGCGGCGTCATGGCACCGAGTGGCGCTTCTCCATCCAGCTGGCGGGCGAGTTGACCATCACCCCGGCGGACGCAGACGCGGTGGTGGTGAGTGCCGTCGACCGCCTCGGCAACGAAAGCACCCGCGTGGCGCTCACCTTGATCAAGCCGAAGAAGTCCTAGCCATGGAAACCCCGGCCCCGGTCCCGAACACGGCGCACCCCTGGCGCTGGATTCCCACGCTCTATTTCAGCCAGGGCATCCCCTACGTCGTCGCGATGACGCTGTCGGTGATCATGTATAAGAACCTGAAGGTCTCGAACACCGAGATCGCGCTCTACACCAGCTGGCTCTACCTGCCGTGGGTCATCAAGCCGCTGTGGTCGCCGCTGGTGGACATGTTCCGGACGAAGCGCTTCTGGATCGTCACGCTGCAGTTCCTGATCGGCGCGGCCTTCGCACTGGTCGCGTTCACGGTGCCGGTGGAGAAATTCTTCCAGGTGACACTGGCGGTGTTCTGGCTCATGGCCTTCAGCTCGGCCACGCACGACATCGCGGCCGACGGCTTCTACCTCCTCGCGATGCCGCAGCACCAGCAGGCGGCCTTTGTCGGCGTGCGCAGCACGTTCTACCGGCTGGCGATGATCGCGGGCCAGGGCGGGCTCGTTTTCCTGGCCGGCAGCCTGCAGGAAAAGACCGGCGACGTGACGCGGGCGTGGACCATCGTGTTCCTGCTGCTGGCTGCGGTCTTCGGCGTGGTGGCGGTGTATCACCTCTTCGCGCTGCCGCGGCCCGCGGCCGACCGCACGGTGCGCCACGGCGGGGGCGGGTTGGCGGGGTTCGTCGCGGTGTTCGGGGATTTCTTCCGGAAATCACACATCAAGGCCACGCTCGCCTACCTGCTGCTCTACCGGCTGGCGGAGGCGCAGGCGCTCAAGCTGGTCACGCCCTTCCTGCTCGACGGCCGCGACGTCGGCGGCCTGGGCCTGACGACCCAGCAGGTGGGCATCGTCTACGGCACGGCCGGGGTGATCGCGCTCACGGTGGGCGGCATCCTGGGCGGCATCGTCATCTCGCGCCACGGGCTGAAGCGGATGCTCTGGCCGATGATCATCATCATGCACACGCCCAACCTGGTCTTTGTGTATCTGGCGGTGACGCAGCCGGGCAGCCTTTACCTCATCGGCGGCGCGCTGGTGGTGGAGCAGTTCGCCTACGGCTTCGGGTTCACGGCCTACATGCTCTACATGATGATGGCGGCGGAGGGGGAGAACAAGACGGCCCACTACGCGATCTGCACCGGCTTCATGGCGCTGGGCATGATGCTGCCCGGCATGGCCGCGGGCTGGATCCAGGACCACCTGGGCTACGTGAACTTCTTCGCGTGGGTCTGCCTGGCCACGATCCCGTCGTTCGTGGCGACGGCGTTCCTCAAGGTTGACCCGGCGTTTGGGCGGAAGCAGCCGGCCGCTTGATCCGCGGCAGGCGCAGCAACCGGCGGGCGCCGTCGATCACTTTGTCCCATTGGAGCGCCGGACCGGGGTCCGTCTTGTTGGTCTGGATGTGGAAGTGGCCGAGCACGCCGTGGTAGGCAGCCAGCTGCTCGTCGGGCAGCTTGACCGTGACCAGGTTGCCCGCGGCGTCGCGCGGGTAGTCGGGCGTGATCTGCGGGAAAACCGTGGCGAGGGCGGCGGTGAGCTTGATGAGGGCGGCGTATTGCTCGGGCGTGAGGTCATACTGCACGAGTTCCTGGCCCTGCACCACGCCGCGCACGAGGTCGGGACGGATGGGCCGGGCGGTGAAGTCCTTCGTGCGGATCAGCGGGTCGCCGAGTTTTTCCGGCACCTTGACGAAGGGTTTCCCGGCGGCGTCGCGCGGATACCATTCGTCGAGCACCTTGGTGTCGCCCGGGCCGTAGGCGCCCATGTTGGCGATCTCGATGCCGATGGAACGGTGGTTCGACGTCGTGGCGTGGAAGGAGCGCTCCTTGAGGTCGAGCGTCTGGTAGATGGTGCCGTCGAGATCGAGCATGAAGTGGACGCTCAGGCCGCGGTGGTCGTGGAGGATGTTGAAACACTGCTTGGCGATGCCGCACACGTCGTAGTGCAGCACGAACTGGTCGACGACGCGCTGCAGCATCGGCAGGTCCCAGCCGCCGCCGCGCACGCGCTCGATCTCCGCCGGGGTCAGGCGCTGGAAGCGCAGGCCGTAGCGGGACGGATCCTTGAGCTCGGGCTTCGCCTCCTGGGTCTTCGCCCAGCTGCTCTGCTCGTAGGGCGCGAACCGGCGCTCCGTCCGGTAGGCGTCATAGCCGCCCGGGTCCATCCAGGTCACGACCTTGGTGCCGGTGTGGAAGAGCTGGCCGGCGACGATGATCTCGTCGCCCTTGCGTGGGGCGAAGGTGCGGGGCTGGACGCAGCCGCCGAGCAGCAGGGCACCCAGGAGGAGGATGAAGGTGAGGGGACGCATGGGGCTCATAAGTCGGTTCGGTTCAAGGCAGGATGCCCGCCTTGCGCTTGCTGGCCAGCACGCGCTCGCAGGATTCGTCGATGCGGGTTTCCGGCAGGCGGCCGGAGGCCACCGCCCGTTCCAGGATGCCGACCGCCTTGCCGGCGATGTCGGGGGTGTAGCTGAGATTGTTGCCGAGGCAGAGCATATCCACGCCCGCCGCAATCGCGGCGGGGAGCGAGTTCTCGAGGCCGTAATGGCTGGAGATGGCCTTCATCTCCATGTCGTCGCTGACGATCAGGCTCTGGAAACCGAGCTTCTCGCGGAGCAGGCCGGTGATGACGCCGCGCGACAGCGTGGCCGGGTGGTCGGGGTCGAGCTTCGCGTTGAACACATGCGCGCTCATGATCACGTCGCAGAGCCCGGCGGCGATCAGGCGCTGGAAGGGGATAAGTTCCCGCTCGTGCCAAGTCGCGGTGACGTCGACGAGGCCGAGATGGGTGTCGCCGGTCGCGCTGCCGTGGCCGGGGAAATGTTTGGCGCAGGCCAGCACATGGTGCGCCCGGTGCGCGCGGACAAATTCCGCCGCGTGGCGGGCGACGAACTCGGGGTCGGCGGAGAAGGTGCGGCCCTTGCCCTTGATGATCGGGTTGTCGGGGTGGGCGTCGAGGTCGACGACGGGCGCGAGATTCAGGTTGAGGCCGACGCCGGCGAGCGTCCGGGCGGTGGCCCCGGCGTGGCGGTAGGTCTCCGCCGGCTGGTCCAGCCGGCCGAGCTCCTCGTGGGAGATGCTCGGCGGGAAACCATAGGCGGGCTTCAGGCGGTTGACCCGGCCGCCTTCCTGATCGATGGCCGTGAGCAGGGGGATGGATGACTGCGCCTGCAGGTGCGCGAGCAGCGCCTTGACCTGGGCGGGCGACTCGATGTTGCGGCGGCCCGGCTTGCCCGAGTCGATGGTGGTCGTCATGTCCACGTCGAACAGGATGACGCCGCCGACGGCGTGTTCGCGGATGTCGCGGACGATCAGGCCGCACTCCGGCGGCGTGGCGCCGCGAAACCCCACCATCAGCAACTGGCCGATCTTCTCGCGCAGGGAAAGGGCGGCCATGTCAGGAGGTGCGTTTCACGGCCCCGATGCCGGGCAGCGGGGAGAGCGTAACCTTGCCATCCACGATGGCGGCGCCGTCGAAGGGGTCGTTCCGGATGAGGACGGCGCCGTCGAGGTCGGCCCAGTCCACGAGCGGGGAGAGCTGGGCGGCGGCGGAGATGGCGACGGAGGTCTCGGTCATGCAGCCGAGCATCACCTTCAG
>JAYRXZ010000075.1:5798-12181 GCA_041917235.1 Lacunisphaera sp.
CGGGCGAGGGTGATCATTTTGAAGGCCTCGCGGAGGCCGGTGCATTTCATGAGCTTGATGTTGATGCCGTCGAACACGCCGCGCAGCCGGGCCACGTCGGTCAGCCGCTGGCAGCTTTCATCGGCGACGAGGGGCAGGGGGCTGCGTTCGCGCAGCCAGGCGGTGTCGTCGAGCTGCGCCTTCGGCATCGGCTGTTCGATGAACTGCACGTTCTGGGTCGCGAGCCACTCGATCTTCTTGAGCGCCTCGTTCCGGTCGGTCCAGCCCTGGTTGGCATCGACCGTGATGGGCGTGTCGGTGACGGAGCGGATGGTCTCGATCATCATGCGGTCGGTGTCGCGGCCGAGCTTCACCTTGATGATCTTGTAGGGCGCGGCCTCGCGCGTCTTCTGGCGCACGACCTCGGCGGTATCGAGACCGATGGTGAAGGACGTGACGGGCGTCTTCGCCGGGTCGAGTCCCCAGATGCGGTGCCACGGGGCGCCGAGCTTCTTGCCGATCCAGTCGTGCAGGGCGATGTCCACGGCGGCCTTGGCGGCGGTGTTGCCGGGCGCGAGGGCGTCGATGGCGGGGAGGATCTCCTCCAGTTGGAAGGGATCGGGAAACCGGCCGAGGTCGACCTTGCCGAGAAAGGCGGCGGCCGTGGCCTGGTCCTCGCCGAGGTAGGGCGGCATGGCGGCCTCGCCGTGGCCGGTGATGCCATCCTGCTCGACCTCGACCAGCACGGCCGGCGTGGTGGTGCGGGAGTTGTTCGCGATGTTGAACGCGTGCTTGAGCTCGAGGGTGTAGGGATAGTGGCGCAGTTTCATGCCGAGGGGGCGAAAGGGGGAGTGTCCGTCATGGTTGATGGCTGGACGCGTGGTTGCAATGGCTGGCTTCGGTGCCTGATGGGCCGTTCGCCCAAGAACCCACTTCGCCAAGGCTTCCGCCTTCGCCAAGCCGCTACGGCGGACAAGTCGTGGGCCACCCTTGCGAAATTCTCTTTTGCCTGCGTTGGCGATGCTTTGGTTCGCGTGTGACCGTGCCACCCGAAGCTTTAACGAAGGGTGGCGGAGAGGGAGGGATTGGCTGCCTTTGGCAGGTGCAGGGCACTCGCGCTTCGCGCGCCCCATATCCCTCCTCTGCATCCGCTCCGCGTCTGTCACCGGCTTCGCCGGTGCGCCATTGCCGGGGGGATTGGCGGAGAGGGAGGGATTCGAACCCCCGGAACCTTGCGGTTCAGCGGTTTTCAAGACCGCCGCGATAGACCACTCTGCCACCTCTCCAATCAGGCGACCCAACTTGCTAAGTTAGCCCCTTAGGTCAACGGCACAGATGGCGCTGGAATTCAGGCCATTTGCGCTTCTAGTCTTATGCCCTCCTCCCAAGTTCCCATGTCCCTGCTGCAAATCACCAGTTTGGTTAAAAGCTACCCGGCACCGGGGGGCGGCGTCCATCAGGTGGTGAACGTCCCGGCCTTCGCGCTCGGGGCGGGGGAGCAGCTGGCGCTGCGGGGCGAGAGCGGCTCGGGCAAGACCACTTTCCTCAACCTCATCGCCGGCATCCTCGCGGCGGACAGCGGCAGCATCAAGCTGGCTGGCCAGGAACTCACCTCGCTCGGCGAGGCCAAGCGCGACCGGCTGCGGGCCGGGACCATCGGCTACATTTTCCAGACCTTCAATCTCCTGCAGGGCCACACCGTGCTCGAGAACGTGCTGCTCGGCATGGCCTTCGGCCCGGGCGCCGACCGCCCCCGCGCCATCGCCCTGCTGCAGCGGATGGGCCTGGCGGACAAACACGACCATTATCCGTCCCAGCTCTCGACCGGCCAGCAGCAGCGCGTGGCTGTGGCCCGCGCGCTCGCCAATCAGCCGAAGCTCGTGCTGGCCGACGAACCCACCGGCAACCTCGACCGCCGCAACGCCCGCGAGGCGCTGCAGCTCATCCGCGAGACCTGCCGCGAGTCCGGGGCCGCGCTGCTGCTCGTGAGCCACGACGAGCGCGTGCTCGCCCAGTTCGAGCACATGCAGGACTTCACCCATTTCAACCGCGCACCCGCCGCGGCGACCGCCTGATGCTCTGGAACCTCATCTACCGCAGCCTGCGCCAGCACGCGCTGTCGACCATCGTCACCGCGGGCAGCATCGCGCTGGCCAGCGGCCTGCTGATGACCGTGTGGGTGGTGAAGACCCAGTCGCAGGCCGTGTTCGCCGCGACCAACTCCGGCTTCGATGCCGTGCTCGGCGCGCGCGGCTCGAAGCTACAGCTCGTCCTCAACGCCATCTTCCACCTCGAGGCCTCGCCGGGCAACATCGCGGCCGCCGACTTCGAGCAGATCCGGCGCCATCCGGCCGTGAAGGCCGCCATCCCGCTCGCGCTCGGCGACAGCCACGAGGGCTGGCGCATCGCCGGCACGGTCGAGGCGCTGTTCAACGACATCGAGTATCTGCCGGGCCGGCGCTACGCGTTCGCGCCCGGCGGGCGGAATTTCAAGCTCGGCGAGCACGAGGCCGTCGTCGGCAGCTACGCCGCGCAGCGGCTGGGCTGGAAGGTCGGCAGCCACTTTCACCCGCACCACGGCCTGAGCGAGGAGGGTGGTCACGAACATGAGGAAACCTACACGGTGGTCGGCATCCTGGAACCGACGAACACGCCGGTCGACCGCGTCATCTGGATCCCGCTCGAGGGCGTGCAGACGATGAGCGGCCACAACCCGCTGGCGGCGACCGAGCTCAGCGCGGTGCTGATCCAGCTGCGGGCCCCGACGGCCGGCCTCATGCTCAACAACCAGATCAACGCCGCGGGCGGCAAGCTGACCTTCGCGTATCCCATCGGCAGCATCGTGGCCGAGCTCTTCAACAAGATCAGCTGGTTTGACAAGGTGCTGACCCTGCTGGCCTGGCTGGTCGCCGTGGTGGCGGCGGGCTCGGTGCTGGTGAGCATCTACAACTCGATGAGCGCGCGGGCGCGGGACATCGCCATCCTCCGCGCCCTCGGCGCGCGCCGCCGGACCGTGTTCGGCGCCGTGGTGGGGGAGGCGGTCGTCATCGGCCTGCTCGGTTCCGCGCTGGGGTTTGTGGTGTTCGGCGTCCTGGCGGCGACCGTGGCCACCATCATCCGCGCGCAGGCGGGCGTGGTGCTGGAGCCGTGGCAGTGGAACACCGTCTTCGCCTGGGGCCCGGCGGCCTTCACCGGCCTCTGCCTGCTTGGCGGCGTGGTTCCGGCGATCAAGGCCTACCGCGTCCCCGTCGCCGAGACCATCGCCCCGGTGGCGTGAGCCTGGCCAATGCATTGGAATGTAGGGTCGCCGCTAGTCGGCGGACCTTCAGTGGGAGGGGTTTTACACCCCGACAGCGAAGGAGGCATTAATGCCGTCGGGGTATAAAATCCCTCCCACCCAGAAACGGCCTGCCGACAAGCGACAGTCCTGCATTTTGAAATGAGCCCGCCGGATTTCGGCTGGCGGCGCGGTCCGAAATCTCCAAATGTTCCGTTCGCAACCTCGTCGCCCCGGGCCATGCGGCGGTCTGCCGGAATCATGGCCTTATCGGAAAATCACGTCGCGGAAATGCAGGGGCTCTACGGCCCGTTCACGCTCACCGAGCGCGTGGTGCAGAAGATCTGGCTGCGCGGTGACTTTGACCGCACGCGCCTGACGCTGGTGGACGGACGTCCGCTGGTGATCCGCACTTTCGGCGCGTGGAACCTGCTCGCCGGGCCGGATTTTCGCGGCGCGCAGTTGGTGATCGATGGAGAAAATGTCACGGGTGACATCGAGGTTCATTTCCATGTCGCGGACTGGCGGGCGCACCAGCACGAGACGGATCGCGCCTACGACAAGGTCGCGCTGCATGTCGTGCTGTTCCCGCCGTCACCGGGCGACCGGCCCGCGGTGCGCGGCGACGGCCGTGAAATCCCGACGCTTGTGCTGCTGCCGCTGTTGCATCGCGACCTGGAGGAATACGCCTCCGACGACGCGCTGGAGGTCATCACGGCGCGGGACGAGTGGGAGAAGTTCGCGGAGTTGGCGGCCACGCCGCCCGCGGAACTGCCCGGGTTGCTGCGGGCGAAGGCGGCCGGCCGCTGGGAACAAAAGGTGCGCTTCGCGAAGCTGCGGATCGGGCGGGTGGGGTGGGAAGCGGCGGCGCATTGCACGGCACTGGAAATTCTCGGCTACCGGCACAACCGCGCCGCGATGCTCACGGTCGCGACGAAGTATCCGTTGGAGTCATGGAAGGACTGCGGCACGGACCTCGAGCAGGTCTATGCGGAGAGCGGGGCGCTGTGGCAGACGCAGGGCGTCCGTCCGGCCAACCATCCTAAGGCGCGCTTGCGGCAGTATCGGGCCTGGGTGGCGGCGCACCCGGACTGGCCGGCCCGGCTGGTGCAGCTGGCCAAGACCCTGTCGGCGGGCGGATTGGAAGCGATGCCGACCAAACTTGCGCGGCAGGCGCTCGGTCTGACCAAACTCCGGGAAACCTTCGCCCGGGACATCGCGGGCGGGGCCGTTGGCGGCACGCGGTTGGACAACCTGATCTGTGACGGTTTCCTGCCTTTGGTGGCGGCGGAGGCCGGAAAAGACCCCGGAATGACCTGGTTTCACTGGTTTTTGGGCGATGTGCCCGATCAGGTGCGGGCGGCCCTGCCAAAACTCGGGGTAGCCGGCCGCGGAGCCCAGCCGCTTTGCCATGGCTGGGGACAGGGATTATTGGGGTGGGTTTTGGAGCATGAGGCTCGCGCAAGTGCCTGACGCAGAGAAATCTGGCCGGGGGCTTGACAAGGGTGAAATCGCTTTCATACCTTCCACCCCCTATAACTAGTTCACTTTCTAAAAGGTGGGCCCTCGGGTCCGCCTTTTTTTTCCTCATTAATCCACACACACCATGAGCAGCGAAATTCTGTCCGTCCTCGAATACATGGAGAAGGAGAAGGGCATTCCCCGTGCCGACATGATCTCCACCATCGTCAACGCGATCAAGACCGCGGCCCTGAAGGGTGTGAACTCCGGCCAGGAGCTGAAGATTGAGATCAACCCCAAGAACGGCCAGATGAAGGCCTGGTCGATGCTCAAGGTCGTGGATTCCGTGTCCGACCCGAAGCTCGAGATCCACGTCGAGAAGGCCCAGGTCTTCAAGGCCGGCGCCGTCATCGGTGACGTCATCGAGAAGGAGATCGATCCGTCTTACCTCGGCCGCATCGCCGCGCAGACCGCCCGCCAGGCGATCATGCAGCGCCTGCGCGCCTTCGAGAAGGAGCGCATCTACGACGACTTCAAGGATTCCGTGGGCGACATCGTCAGCGGCACCGTCCGCCGCCGCGAGCGCAACGACCTCTTCATCGACCTCGGCAAGGCCGAGGCCGTCATGCCGGGCAAGGAGCAGGTCCCGGGCGAGGACTACGCCCCGGGCGAGCGCATCCGCTGCATCCTGCTGGAGATCGAGAACAGCAGCCGCGGCCCCGAGATCATCCTCAGCCGCGCCAGCCCCAAGTTTGTCCGCCGCCTCTTCGAGCTCGAGGTCACCGAGATCGCCGACGGCACCGTCAAGATCGAGGCCTTCGCCCGCGAGCCGGGCTACCGCACGAAGATCGCCGTCACCAGCACCGACCCGAAGGTCGACCCGGTCGGCGCCTGCGTCGGCGCCCGCGGCGCCCGCGTGAAGAGCATCGTGCGCGAGCTCGGCGGCGAGAAGATCGACATCATTCCCTACCACGCCGACGTGAAGGAGATGCTCATCGAGGCGCTCAAGCCGGCCGTGCCGCGCGAGATCATCCTCGACGAGAAGAACAAGCGCATGCTCGTCCGCGTGGTGAACGACGACCTCGCCGTCGCCATCGGCCGCAAGGGCCAGAACGCCCGCCTGACCTCCCGCCTCGTGGGCTGGCGCCTCGACATCGAGGAGTTCAAGGTCGTCACCGCCGACCCGCGCGCGCAGGCCATCGGCCTGTTCGTCAACACCTACGGTTTCGACAAGGCCGTCGCCGAGCGCCTCGTCGCCAACGGCATCAACTCGCCCGCCGCCTTCGAGGGCGTCGAGGCGTCCGACCTCGTCGGCTTCGGTTTCACCGAGGAGGAGGCCGCCGGCCTCATCGCCAAGGTTTCCGGTTCCTGAGTCGCCACGCCAAAAAATCATCCTCCGCCCGCACCACTGAATGAGCGCCCGCATCCACGAGATCGCCAAGCAATACAACGTTGAGCCCAAGGAAATGCTTTCCTGGCTCAAGGAGCAGGGCTTTGTCGCGGCGGATACGAAGTCGGTGTCGAGCACCGTCAGCAAGATCTACTACGACGAGATCGCGAAGAAATACGCCAAGCCCGCGGCGCCCGCCGCCCCGGCGCCGGCGCCCGCCCCGGCCGTGGCCGAGGCGCCCGCACTGAAGCTGCCCGCCGGGGTCTTCGTGAAATC
>JAYRXZ010000076.1:0-11744 GCA_041917235.1 Lacunisphaera sp.
ACGTAATCCGGCGCGGGACGGAAGCGCGTGCCTTGCGCGCTCAGCGCCGGCAACACGGCCAGGGCGAGCGCAAACAATAAAGCCCGGCGGAGGGCCGGGCTTGGGAGGTCAGGGCTTCTTGGGCTCAACCGGCGCGGGGGTTGCGGGTTGCGGAGCGGGCGTCGCGGCAGGCGCCACGACCGTCGGCAGCCGGTTGTCGGCTGCGTCGCGGTGCTTGATCTGGTAGATGTGAGCCAGGTAGAGGACGAAGGTCACCACGAAGAAGACGATGGCGGCCTTGATGGTCGCGCCGGTGAGGACGTTGTTGGTGTCCGCGCCGAAGGTGGACTCCATGCTGCCGCCGCCCATGGCCGCACCGATGCCGCCGTCGGTCTTGGCCCGCTGCATGAGGACGACCAGCACCAGAAACAGCGAAGTGATGATCAGGACGAAAGTTAGGATACCGATAACGAGACTCATAAAGGGTGCAGAAGAAGCGTGTTTGGACCGGCTTTGTCAACCAAAGTTCTGATCGGCCGACCGGGGCCTCGGCGGAGATCCATTCATGACGGGAAGCCCGGCCTCCGTCCTGCCTCAAGGCGAACCACCGCCGGCATTTGCGCGATTTGGAACTCTGGCTAAACTGATCCGGTCATAGGCCAACCCCCAACCTTCGTTCCCATGAAAACCCTCCTCGCCTACCTGCGCTTTCCCGCGGCCCTCGCCGCCTTCGCCACCTTGGTCACCCTGGCACCCGCCGCCGACGCCAAGAAGCCCGCGCCGAAGCCCGCCGACCTCCAGGTGATCGTCGACGTGCCGCCCACCTGGCGGCCCTTCCTCGAGGATGACATTGCCGAGGCCTTGTTCTACCGCCTGAAGGAAGTCTTCGGCCGGCGCGGCTACCAGGGTGAGATCGTCCAGCTGACCACCTTTGACGCCGAGGCCAGGGACGTGCCCATCCTGCGGCTCAATCTGACCGAATGGCGCCTCGACCGCACCGGCAACGCCCAGTGCACGATGTCCGCCACCCTGAAGACCGCCGCCGGCGAGAAAAACCTGGGACTGGCGACCGGCACGGCGCTCTTCTGGCCCCGCGGCAACCGCTGGAGCATCCACCGCCAGGTGGAAACGGCCGACGCCCTGGAGGATGCCGCCGACAGTGCGATGCGCGACCTCTACAACGCCGTGGCCAAGAGCGGTCTGGTCGCCGGCCTGGAGGCGAAGAAATAACGGCCCATGGAGGCGGGAGCATCAGCCCCGCGTGGCATGGGCCACGAAACCTGCAATCCGCGGGACTGATGGTCCCGCCTCCGCACCGGAAGATCAGAGCGGCACGCCGATCTTCTCGAGCACACGCGAGAGATCGTCATTGCCTTGGTATTCGATGATGATGCGGCCGCGCTTGGGCGAGTGCTTCAGCGTGGTCCGCGCGCCGAGGTGCGTGGTCAGGCGTTTCTCGATGTCGGTCAGGGCCGCGGCCGTGGCGCCGGGCATCTTGCGCTTCTTGCCGGGGCCGCCGGCCTTGTGCCGGGTCAGTTCCTCGAGGGCGCGGACGCTGAGACCCTGCTCGAGGGCGCGGCGCGCCAGCAGCAGACGTTCCGGGGAATGCTCGACGCCGAGCAGCACCTTGGCATGGCCGACACTGAGCATGCCCTTGCCCACATAGCCCTGCAGTTCCGGCTCGAGGCCGAGCAGGCGGAGGGAATTGGCGACGGTGGCGCGACCCTTGCCAACCCGCTGCGCGGCGGCGTCCTGCGTGAGGTCGAAGTCGCGGATGAGGCTGGCGTAACCGTGCGCCTCCTCGAGCGGGTTGAGGTCGGCGCGCTGCAGGTTCTCGATCAGGGCCAGCGAGGCGGACGAGGCGTCGCTCGACGTCATCACGCGCGCCGGGATGCTCTTGAGCTTGAGCTGCTGGAAGGCGCGCCAGCGGCGCTCGCCGGCGATGAGCTGGAACTTGTCGCCCGCGGCGCGGACGACGATCGGCTGCAGCAGGCCCTCGGCGCGGATGCTCTCCACGAGTTCGGCCAGGGCCTCGTCGGAGAACTCCTTGCGCGGCTGGTAGGGATTCGGCTCGACCAGGTGCACGGCGATCTCGCGGTAGCCCGGCAGGCCGTCGTTGGCCGGGGCCGCCGCGGGGGCGGCGGCGACCGGCGCGGGCGTCGCGGGTTTCGGGGCGGCGCTGCCGCTGGTGATGAGGGCGCCAAGCCCGCGGCCGAGACGTGATTTCGGGGTAGCCATGATTATTTGCTCTGGGGGATGAAGAGGGTCTGCCCCGCCCGCACGCGCGTCGGGTCGGCGATCTTGTTCGCGTTGATGATATCCTGCAGCTTCGCGTTGTTCTTCCGCGCGATGACGGCGAGCGTGTCGCCGGGCTGCACCGTGTAATTGATGCCCTCCTTCGGGAAATCGTCGCCGAAGGTCGTCTGCACCACCGGGCGCGTGGCCTGGTTCTTGGCCAGCGCGTCGAGGGCGGCGTTGGTCTGCTTCCCGAGGCGTTCGATCTGACCGGCGACCTGTTGCAGCGTCTCGCGCTTCTGGTCGGCCAGCGCGGACTGCATGGCGCGGTTGGTATCGGCCACGGCCTTGTTGAGCTGCTCGACGGTCACGTAGCTCTGGCTGGCCTTGGCCTGGAGGCTGTTGTTGTCGCGGGTGAGCTGCTCGACCGCCATCGCCAGTTCGCCGACGCGCTGGGTCAGGAGGGCGACATCCTGCCGGAGGTTGGCCACCTCGATCCGCGTGCCGTCCACCTGGGCGGAAGCGAAACCGACGAGAGTGGCCGACAGGACGAGGGATCGCAGGAGTAGGCTGGGCATGGGCGAAAGCGTGGGAAATCCGCGGGACAAAAACAAGCCTTGGCCTGCCGCATCAGGGTTTTGTCCGGGGAAAGGGCGCCTTCGCCACGAGCGGCGGCATGGGCTGCGAGGGCAGGCGCGTGCCCGGCGCCACCGGCCAGCCGCGCAGGAATTCCGGCGCCGGCAGCATCTTCCCGCCGGGCCGCTGGAGCTTGCGCAGGCGCAGGATCCCCTGCCCCGTGCCGACCAACAGGCCTTCCGTGTCCGCCCCGACCACGACGCCGGGGCCCGACGGTTGGTAGTTTAATAGACTACCAACGTCCGCGAGGCCTAGCTTCACGGGCTGGCCGTTGATCTCCACCGCGCAACCGGGCCACGGCATCAGGCCGTTGATGCGGGCGGCCAGCGCGGCCGCGGGCTGGGTGAAATCGAGCACGCCGTCGGTTTTCTCGAGCTTCCGGCAAAAGGTCACCTGCGTCTCATCCTGCGCCGTGAACGCCTGCGTCCCGGCGGCGATCCGCGGCAGGCAGCGGGCGAGCAGCGGCACGCAGGCCAGCGCGAGCTTCGCCTCGACCTCGGCGGCGGTATCGTGAGTGCCGATCGCCACGCGCTCGACATCCGCCACGGGGCCGGCGTCGAGCTGGCGCACCATGCGCATGAGCGTGACGCCGGTTTCCCGGTCGCCACAGGCCGTGGCCGTCTGGATCGGCGAGGCGCCGCGGTATTTCGGCAGAACGGAGGTATGCAGGTTCAGCGTGCCGAGCCGCGGCGTGTCGATCACGTCCTGCTTCAAAATGTGCCCGTAGGCCATGACCAGCGTCAGGTCGGGCTTCAGGTCCGCGATCTGCCGGCGCTCGGCTTCGCCGACTTTCTCCGGCTGGAACACGGGCAGGTCGTGCGCCTGCGCCCAGACCTTGATATCATTGGGCCGGATCTGCTGGCCGCGGCCGACCGGCCGGTCCGGCTGGGTGAAGACCCCGACCACCTGCCCGACCTTGCCGCCCTCGCCCGCCAGCCAGTCCAGCGCGGGCCGCGCGATCGCATCCGAGCCCATGAAGACGATCCGCAGCATGGTTCAATCGTCCATCAGGCCCGGGTCGAAATCCTCGCCGGACTCGGCGGCGGCCAGGTTCTGGCGCTGGCCCTTGGCGGCGAGGCGGTCCGCGACGGACTGCTTCTTCTTGCCGATGAGGTCGAAGTGGATCGGGCAGCCGTCGAGGTCGAACTCCTTGACGAGGCCGGCCTCAAGGTAGCGCCGGTAGGACTCGGTCAGGCTGCGCTCCTGGTTGCAGAAAATCTTGATGCGAAACGGCCGCGTGCCGGTCTGCGTCGCATAGTAGATGCGGAAGCGGACACCGAAGGTGGAATGCGGCGGCGTGCGGTCGGCCAGGCGGATGATGGCGGCGTTGAGCTTGGCGGTCGGGATCTTCGTATCGAGGCGCTTGTTGAGGGCGCGGGCCGCCTTGAGCATGCGGGTGATCTCGTGGCCGGTCAGGGCCGAGACGAACATCACCGGCGCGCCGGGCGTGAAGAACAGCTTCTGGAACAGGGTCTTCTCGTAATCCTCGCGGTATTCGCGCTCGGTGGCGAACTTCTCCACGAGGCGCTTCTGGAACATCTCGTGCACGAGGTCCCACTTGTTGACGACGATGACGATCGGCTTGGCGGCCTTGATGATCTCGCCGGCGATGGCCTGGTCCTGCTGCGTGATGCCGTCCATGGCGTCGACCACCATGAACACGACGTGCGCATGATGGATGGCCTCGAGGGAGCGCAGGCGGGAGAAATACTCGACGGAGGACGCGAGCTTCGTCGCCGGGCGGATGCCGGCGGTGTCGATCAGGCGGAACGGCCAGGACTTGCCCTCGCGGCTCTTGTATTCGAAGTCGAGCTCCACCGCATCGCGGGTCGTGCCGGGCAGGTCGCTGACGATGAGGCGGTCGCTGTTGAGAAGACGGTTGCTGAGGGAGGACTTGCCGACGTTTGGGCGGCCGACGAACACGATGCTCAGGCGCTCCTTGTCGAGGTCGGTCTCCTCGGGCACGGGTCCCAGCTTGGCGAGAATGGCGATGCGCAGCTCGGCCTCACCGACGCCGTGCTCGGCCGAGATGTAAAACGGCTCGCCGAAGCCCAGCCGGTGGAACTCGGAGATGTCCGCGATCTTCTCCTTGCCGCTGTCCGCCTTGTTGGCGACCAGCAGGACCTGTTTCTTGCTCTTGCGGAGCTTCTGGGCGATGCGCTCGTCGAGCGCGGTGACGCCCTCGCGGGCGTCGATGGTGAAGAGGATGACCGCGGCCGCCTCGATGGCGAACTCGACCTGTTCCTCGGAGGCCTTGGTGATGCGCGCGGGCGTGTCGCTGCCGGTCAGGCCGAGGCCGCCGGTGTCGAGCAGGGTGTAGCCGCCCTCCTTCACCTCGGTCGTCACGACGTCCCGGGTGACCCCCGGCATGTCGTGGACGATGGAGATGCGCTTCTTGGCCAGCCGGTTAAACAGGCGGCTTTTGCCCACATTGGGGCGGCCTACGATGGCGACGGTTCGGGACATAGCGCTAAGGTCTAAGGGACAAGCCCGACTGGCCAGCAAGAAGATTCCGGGGCTATCCGGTAGGGGCGCGCCTTGTGCGCGCCCTCGGGCGGGGGCAAGCCACGCCCCTACATCGACCTTGGCGCCACCCTGCCCGGCTAAAAATTAGTGTTTATTAGTGCCCAGTAGTGGTTTCAGTTCGCTGCTCCATGTTCGAAAGCCTGACCGATAAACTGACCGGCGCCCTGCGCAACCTGCGCGGCGTCGGCTCCCTGTCCGAGGCCAACATGGCGGATGCCCTCAAGGAAGTGCGCGCCGCCCTGCTGGCCGCCGACGTCCATTTCAAGGTCGCCCGCGAGTTCATCGACCGCGTCCAGGCCGAGTGCACCGGCCAGCAGGTCCTCAAGTCCGTCACCCCCGGGCAGATGGTCGTGAAGATCATCCACGACGAGCTCGTGAAGCTCCTCGGCGAAGGCACAACCGAGCTCGCGCAGAAGCGCCCGCTCAAGGTCCTGATGGTCGGTCTCCACGGCTCCGGCAAGACGACCTCCACCGCCAAGCTCGGCAAGCTGCTCAAGAAGAAGGGTGCCCGGCCGTTCGTCGTCGCGTGCGACATCTACCGCCCCGCCGCCATCGACCAGCTCGAGATCCTCGCGAAGCAGGAGGAACTCGGCTTCTACGCCGACCGCACCTCCAAGGACGTCCCCGCCATCGGCGCCACCGCGCTCGAGACCGCGCTGGCCGCGAACGCCGACGTCATCCTCTTCGACACCGCCGGCCGCCTCCAGATCGACACCGACCTGATCACGGAGGTCAAAAAGCTCCACGCGAGGATCCAGCCCGACGAGGTCCTGCTCGTCGCCGACGGCGCACTTGGCCAGGAGGCCGTGAATGTCGCCAAGGCCTTCCACGACGCCCTCGGCCTGACCGGCCTGATCCTCACCAAGCTTGACGGCGACGCCCGCGGCGGCGCGGCGCTGTCCATCAAGGCCGTCACCGGCGTGCCGATCAAGTTCATCGGCACCGGCGAGAAGACGGCGGACTTCGAGCCGTTTTATCCCGACCGCCTCGCCTCCCGCATCCTCGGCATGGGCGACGTCGTGTCGCTGGTCGAGAAGGCGCAGGAGAACATCAACCAGGCCGACGCCGAGCGCATGGCCGAGAAGATGCGCAAGGCGGATTTCAACCTGGAGGACTTCCTCGCGCAGATGCAGCAGGTGAAGAAGATGGGCTCGATGCAGTCGCTCATGGGCATGATGCCCGGCATGAGCGGCGTGCAGCTGCCCGACGACGCCGAGCGGCAGATGAAGCGCACGGAGGCGATCATCCAGTCGATGACGATCCAGGAGCGCCGCAAGCCCGGCCTGCTCAACGGCAGCCGCCGCATGCGCATCGCAGCCGGCGCGGGCGTGAAGGTCCTCGAGGTCAACCAGCTCATCAAGCAGTTCGAGCAGATGCAGAAGCTCATGAAGATGATGAAAGGCGGGAACCAGAAGAAGCTCATGCGCCAGATGGAACAGATGAAGGGCCGCGGCGGCATGCCCGGGATGCCCGGGTTCTAGGCGACACCGTGAGCCGCTTTTTCCAACTGCTCTTCGCGCTGGCAGCCTTCGCGGGAGGGTTGTGGTTCTTCTATGCCGGCTACGAGCGCGAGGTGTCGCTTGCCGGCAAGACCGAGACGGGGCTTACCTATTTGAAAACCGGCATCGACGGGAAAACCCGCGTCCTTACCCACCACTGGCGCTACGGAGCCGGGTTAATCCTGATCCTCGGCAGCACGTGGTGGATGCTGAAGGGCGGCGGCAGGCCGGCGGGCAGGCGCCGGCGCTAGGCCTGCTCGTGGGCAGCGACCTTGGTCGCGCATGGAATGGCGCGTGCAAGCACGCTGGCCCACGAAAGGCATCTGGGCAGAACCTTGGAAAACTGACTTTGGACGGTTGCCCGCGGCCCTTTTACGGGTCTAAGCATTTTGTGAACATGCCCGCTCCCCTCACCGCCTTCTGGCGCAGCCTGTCGGACTGCAACCAGCCCCGGATCCGCTACCTCGGCCGTGCGCTGCTGGCGAACCTGCCGGTCGCCTACGCGGTAGGACTGGCCTTGAACAAGCTGACCGGCACCGGCTGGCCGCAGCCTTCCGTCGAGGACCTGCCGCGGCTTTTCTTCGGCCTGTGCATCCAGGCGCCCATCCTGGAGACGGCCGCCATGGGGCTGATCATCTGGGTGCTGCGGCGTTTCATGACCCGCACCGAATACATTCCATGGGTCACGGCGCTCATCTGCGCCGGCCTGCATTCGCTGGCGAAGCCGCTCTGGGGCATCGAGATCTTTTGGAGCTTCGTGGTCTTCTCCCTGTGTTACGTCACCTGGGAGAAAAAGTCCCTGGCCCAGGCCTTCTGCATGACGGCCATCCTGCACGCCCTGCACAACCTGCTGCCCACGCTGGTGCTGATCGCGGCGCGAACCTGACCGCGGAATCTCAATTGCCCGGTGCGCCGAGGTCGATCTTCCAGTAATCCCGGCCCCCGGCGGACATTTTCTTCAGGCCGCGCTGGGCCGCGCGCAGCTGGTCAAGCACGAGCTTGCGGATGTCGGTCAGCACCGAGCCGGTCTCCGCGAAGTAGGAATGCTCGAGGAAACTGGTGTCGAGGCCCGAGGCGTCCACGGTCTCGATGCCGGGCGCAACGGTGATGCCGGCCGCCGAGTCGCCCGCCCGCGGATAACCGTGCACCGTCTTGGAGGCCAGCAAGGCCTTGTCCCCGTCGGAGACGTAGAGCGTGATCTTGTCGCAACCGGCGGCGAGAGCCGGCGCGATGTCGCGCTTGAAGATGTCCGCGTCGATGTCGGGCGCGGTCAGGATGATCTCCTTGAACCGGCCCTTCAGCTCCGGGTGCTCGGCAAAGAGCGCCTTCACCGCGCCGGTGAGCGCCCGGTTCCCCATGGAGTGGGCGATCAGGTAGATGTCCCTGGCCCCTGACCTTTCCGCATAGTCCTTCAGGAAAACCTTCAGGTTGGCCTCGCTCCACTGGACGTTGTTCTCGTCCATCGGGTAGCCCTGCAGCGTGGCCTGCGAAGGCCAGCTGTAGAAGACCGGCGCCCCGCGGAAATCCAAGTCATAGGTGATCTGGGCCGTGCGGCGGGCGGCATCGTCGAAGGACACGTTGTAACCATGCACAAACAGGAAACTGGCATCGGCCCCGCCGTCCTGCACGACCCGGCGCAGCCGGGCGAGGAAATCCTCCGGTTCGAGCACGCGGCGGCGCAGGATCACCATGTGCTTTTCCGGCACTTCGCTGAACTCCAGGCGCCAGAGAGAGGGACGCTCGATGACGCCGATCTGGTGGCGGCGCGGGACACTCACGAAGAGATTGCCGTAGGTAATCCCCGCGCCCCGCTCGCCGGTGAAATGACCTTCGCCCTGGCCGGTCTCCTCCTTGCGGTCCGTGGCGAAGAAAACGCGCACCTGGAAATACTCACCGCCGCCCGCCACATTGGGATTGTTCGGACTCCGCGTGGATTTTTCACGAGTGTCCACGACCTCGGCCGCCGGTGCCGGCCCGGCCGGTTCAATTTGCATGGGCGGCGGCGGAGGAGGAGGTGGAGGAGGTGGTGGCTCGGCCATCACCGGCACCGGATCGTGCGCCGCAGGTGGCAAGGACCGCGTTGAACACCCGATGAGCAGGAAGCTGGTGGCGAGTGCCAGCGAGATGGCCCGGACCCTGGGATGCAACGACGGACAGATCATGGGTGATAAGACGGGTTGCCGTGCTTCGTGGCGTTGTGCAGCGACAGCACCAGGGACTGGAGTTTCGCCGGGCTCTTGATGCCGGGGGACTGCTCCACCCCGCTGTTCACGTCGACGAACTTCGCCCCGGTCGCCGTGAGGGCGGCGGCGATGTTGTCCGCGTTGAGTCCGCCCGAAAGGATCCAGGTTTTGCCGGGATGCGCGGCCTGGTGACGCTTGAATTTCGCCCAGTCGCCCGTCTCCCCCGTGCCGCCGAATTTGTCGGCGTGGAAGGTGTCGAGGAGGAAGGTTTCCGCCAGGGGCAGCCACTCGGATTTGACGTCCTGCGCCGGTGGCAGCTTGGGGGCCAGCCAGAGCCGGGCGCGCCCCGCGAGCTGCGACCAGGCGCCGATCGTGGCCACCGGCGTGTCGGCGCCGAAGTGAATCTGGAAGCGATCGAAATCCAGCGCGACGAGTGCGGCCAGCTCCGCGGCCGACGGTTCGACGCACACCGCCACCCGCTTGCGCGGAGGCAGGCGCTCGCTCATGGCCTGGTATTGGGCCGGGGCGATGTGGCGCGGCGACTTGGCGTGGAAAATGAAACCCAGGTAATCCGCCCCGACGGCGTCGGCGGCATCGGCATCCACCAGCGAGGTGATGCCGCAAACCTTGAGTCTGACTCCATTGATCATTTTAAATTAACCACAGAATACACGGAATACACAGAAGGAGGCTTTTCTTTCCGTGTATTCTGTGTGTTCCGTGGTTCAAAAGGCGTTGATCGCTTGGATCACGTGCTGCACCTGCTCGTCGGTCAGCTCGGGGAAGATCGGCAGGCTCACACAGGTCGCGCTGGTCTTCTCCGCCACCGGCAGACTGCCGGCCGCATAGCCGAGCGCGGCATAACAAGGCTGCCGGTGCATCGGGCCGGGATAGATGATTTCGGTGCCGATGCCGTTCTTTTCCAGGTGCGCGCGGAGGTCGTCGCGCTTCGGGTGCAGCAGCGTGAACTGGTGCCACACGGACTCGCCGTAGGCCGGCACAACGGGCAGCTGCACGTCGGCGCGCCTGATGCCGGCGCGATACATGGCGGCGATGGCCCGGCGGCGGGCGGTCCAGCCGGCGAGCTTCTTCAGCTTGATGTTGAGCACCGCGCCCTGGAAGCCGTCCATGCGGAAATTGAAGCCGACCTCGGTGTGCGTGTAGCGCTTCGGCGAGCCGTGCACGCGCAGGAGCTGCGCCTTGTCCATGACGGCCGCGTGCTTCGAGACGAACGCCCCGCCCTCGCCGCAGCCGCCGAGGTTCTTGGTCGGATAAAAGCTGAATGTGCCGCAGTCGCCGATGCTGCCGACGGGCGTGCCCTTGTAGCTGGCGCCGACGGCCTGCGCGCAGTCCTCGACGACGAACAGGTTGTGCGCCTTCGCGATCGCCATGATCTCGTCCATCCGCGCCGGCTGGCCGAAGATGTGGACGACCACGATGCCCTTGGTCTTGGGTGTGATCGCCTTGGCGATGGCCTCGGGGCTGATGCACCAGGTGTCGGCTTCGATGTCGACAAACACCGGCTTGGCGCCGACGTAGCTGATGCCCCAGCAGCTGGAGGCAAAGGTGAACGGCGTGGTGATGACCTCGTCGCCCGGGCCGAAACCGCCGGCGATCGATGCAATGTGCAGCGGCGAGGTGCCGCTGTTCATGCCGAGCGTGCGCGGGTAGCCGAGCGTGGCGCTGAAGGCCTTCTCGAAGTCCTCCACGTCCCGGCCGAGGCAAAAGCGCGTGTTGTCGTAGGTGTCGGCGAGCGCGGCCAGCACCTCGGTGCGGATGGCCTGGTGCTGGAGTTTGAGGTCGAGGAAGGGGACTTTCATGGGAAGAGGTTCACCACTAAAACACACTAATCAGGCACTAATTCAATCCAGTCCTGATTAGTGAGAGCTTAGTGGACATTAGTGGTTAAAGCTTCTTGAGCAACGCGGCGACCAGGGAGTCGAGACTGGCATCCGCGGCCTCGAAATCCACCGGCAGGCCGAGCTGCTTCATCGTGGCGGTCGTGCTCGGGCCGATGCTGCCGGCGAGCGGGCGTTTCGCCTTGGCCGCGAGCTTGAGCGAGGCGGCCTGGTCGAAGAAGGACTGCGCGGCCGACGGGCTGGCGAACAGGATCGCGTCGGCGCCCTTGGCGCGGAAATCACCGGCCACCGGGTCGCCGGCGAGGTCGGTCTCCTCCGTCTTGTAGACCGGCAGGATGTCGACGATGGCCCGGGCCTCCTCGAGCTTCTGCACGAGGGCCTCGCGGTTCTTGTTGCCGGTGATGACGAGCACCTTGGCGCTGTCCATGCCCTCGCGCTCGATCAGGGCCTTGGCGAGTTCCTCGGCGTTGGCCTTCTTGGGCTGCACCTCGACGCGCAGGTGTTGCTCGCGGACGGCGGCGGCCGTGGCCTCGCCGACCACGGCGATGCGCATCAGGCCGAAGGCCCGGATGTCGTCGTAGACGCGATGGAATTCCTCGAAGAAATACTTCACGCCGTTGACGCTGGTGAAGATGATCCACTCGTAGCCGCCGATCTCCTGGAAGACCTCGTTGAGCGTGTGCAGGTTGACGTCCTTGCTCACCTGGATGAGCGGCAGCTCGACCACCTCGGCGCCCAGCGCCTCCAGGCGGGCGCGCCAGTCGGCGGACGAGGCGGCGGGACGGGTGAGGGCGATGCGGCGGCCGGCGAGCGGGGCTTTGGTCATG
>JAYRXZ010000077.1:0-11316 GCA_041917235.1 Lacunisphaera sp.
GACCCAGACCTTGCGGCCGTCCTTCGCGTAATTGAGGATCTCGCCGACGTAGGGGCGGCCGGCGGCGCCGGCCTGGCTCATCGCCTCCAGCGTGCGGGGGTCGGTCTCCGGCCCGATCATGAAGGTGACCGGCTGGCGGCCGCGGATCTCGTCGAGGGTGAAGCCGAACAGGCGGGTGAAGCCGGCGTTGATCCACTGCACGCGCCACTCGGTGTCGGTGAGCACGACGCCGCTGCTGGTGCGGCTGGCCACCAGGGCGAGGCGGCGCGCCTCCTCCTCCGCCTGGCGCAGGCCGGTGATCTGCTCCTCGGCGAGGCGGAGGGCGCGGCGGCGCGAGTGCACCAGGGCCCAGGTCAGCACGCCGCCGAGGGCGCTGAGCATGAAACCGCCGGCGAGGACCACGGCCGGAAGGGGGCTGAAGTTGGCACGCTCGAATTCGGGCCGGGTGCTGAAGCGCAGCGTCCATTGCCGCCCGAAGATCATCATCGTCTGCTTGTCATGGAAGGCGCGGGTGGCGAAGTCGCGGGCCGTGATCTCGCGGCCCGGCCCGGCGGCCAGGTGGCCGTCCTCGTCGTAAAGCAGGGTTTCCGAGCGGGTGCCGTCGCCCTCGAAGACCTCGAAGTCGAGCTGGCCGCCCGCCACGTCCGCGATGCCGGACATCAGGTGGTCGATGCGGATCGGCGCGTAGACCCAGCCCTGCACGGCGGCGAGCCGCTCCGCCGGCGTGTTGAGCGGGACCCCCTTCTGATAGACGGGCAGGAAAAGGAGGAAACCGGGCACCTTGCGGTGCTCGTAATCGAGGCCGATGCGGCGCGACAGCACCATCTCGTTGTCGCGCGCGGCCGACTCGGCCGCGGTCCGGCGCGTGGTGCCCGAGCCGACGTCCAGGCCGAGCACGCCGGTGTTCCGCTCCTGCGGCTCGATGGCGAGCACGACGTAGAGCGCGGGATTGTTGCCAGCCCGCTCGATGGTGAAGGCCGGCTGGCCCTGCGCGCGCACCCGCTGCTCCACGGCCTCGAGGTCGGTGCGGTCCACCGGCTCGACATAACCCAGGCCGACGACCCCGCTGTCCAGCTGGGCCGCAGCGCGGCGCAGGTAGACCGACCACTCGGCCGCGGTCACCTGCTCGCTGGCCTCCGGCAGGGCGGCGGCGCCGTGCAGGAGGTGGGCGGCGGTGTTGAAGCGGAGGCGGAGGGTGTTGTTGATGCGCTCGGCCAGGCGGTCAAAGCGCGCGCGCGCGGTCCGCTCCGTCTCCGCAGCCAGCATCCACCAGGCGGCCACCGTGAGGCCGGCCAGCACGGCAAAGACCGCCCACGGCATCCAGCCGATGCGGCGGCGGGCGGCGATCTGCAGGTGGGTCGAGGGCATTGGGCAGGGATTTCGGCCGGCGGCCGGGGCCAAGGCGAATTATTTTTCCGGGAAAAACCACCTATAACTAGGATGGCCCGTCCGCACCAGGGCGACGGGGGCCACGGTCAGACCCGGGTGCGGGTGCGGGCCCGCTCGATGGCCGCGAGGAGCTCGGCCCGTTTGATGGGCTTGCTGATGTAATCGTCCATGCCGGCGGCAAGGCACATCTCGCGGTCACCCTGCATCGCGTTGGCGGTGAGGGCGATGATCCAGGGGCGCCGGGCCGGGTCCGGCCGCAGCTGCCCGAGCCGGCGCGCCGCCTCCAGGCCGTCCATCTCCGGCATCTGCACGTCCATCAGGATGACATCGTAGGGCTGCCGCTCGACGGCGGCGATGACCTCGAGGCCGTTGGCGGCGACATCGGCGCGGAACCCGAGCCGCTGCAGCATGCTGAGGGCGACCTTCTGGTTCACGGCATTGTCCTCGGCGAGGAGGATGCGGTCCATGAAGCAGGCCTCCGGGCCGGCGGCGGCCGGGGCCTCGGCCTTTTCGGCCGGCGGCTCGCCGCCCCGCCAGAAGAGCTTGGCGAGGACGTCGTAGAGCTGGGAGGGCTTCACCGGCTTGGTGAGGTTGGCGGCGAACAGGTGCGCCGTGTCCTCGCGCCGGCCGAGCGAGGAGAGCAGGACCAGCGGGAGCTCCGCGGACAGGCGCAGCCGGCGGATCTCCGCGGCGAGCATGCCGCCGTCCATCTCCGGCATCTGCATGTCGAGGATGGCCACGTCGAAGGGCTCGTGGCGGCGGAGCCGGTCGAGGGCCTCGGCCGGGTGCTCGACGGCGACGGGCACCATGTCCCACTTGCGGGCGAGGTCGCTGAGGATGCGGCGGTTCGTGGCGTTGTCGTCCACGATGAGCAGGCGGCGGCCCTGGAGGGTGGCCTTGGTGCCGCCGGTATAGACCCGCGGCTTGCTCGGCACCACGCCGGCGCGGATGGTGAAGCTGAAGGTGGAGCCCTGGCCGACCTCGCTCTCGACCCACATGCGGCCGCCCATGAGCTCGGCCAGGCGCTTGCTGATGGCCAGCCCGAGACCCGTGCCGCCGAAGCGGCGCGTGGTGGAGGCGTCCACCTGGCTGAAGGACTGGAAGAGCCGGCCGATCGCCTCGGCGGGGATGCCGATGCCGGTGTCCTTGACGCTGAAGCCCAGCTCGACCGTCTCGGCCTCGATGGCCAGGGCGCGGACGGACAGGAGGACCTCGCCCTTCGCCGTGAACTTCAGGGCGTTGCCCAGGAGGTTGACCAGCACCTGGCGCAGGCGCGAGGGATCGCCGGTCAGGTTCGTGGGCGTGCCGTCGGTGATCTCGTAGAGCAGGTCGATGTGCTTCTCGGCGGCGCGGGGCGCCATCAGGTCGAGCGCGCCCTCGACGCACTCGCGGAGGGAGAATTCCATGCGCTCCATCTCGAACTTGCCGGACTCGATCTTGGAGAAGTCGAGGATGTCGTTGATGATGGTCAGCAGGGCCTCGCCGCTGACGCGGATGGTCTCGGCGTATTCGCGCTGGTCGGCGGCGAGGGGCGAGTCGAGCAGCAGGCTGGTCATGCCGATGACGCCGTTCATCGGCGTGCGGATCTCGTGGCTCATCATCGCGAGGAACTGGCTCTTGGCGATGTTGGCCTGCATGGCTTCCAGCGCGGCCTGCTGGGCGTGGGCGATGGCCAGCTCCAGCTGCTGGTTGAGACGGTCGGCCGCCTCCTTCGACTCGCTGAGTTCCTCCTGGGCGCGCTTGAGCTCGGTGATGTCGACCAGGGCGTTGAGCTCCTGCGCCGGGTTGTCGGTGCCGTCGCGATAGAGCCGGCGGAACAGCCGCACCCAGATGACCCGGCCGTCCGGGTGCAGGTAGCGCTTGTCCACGACGAAGTGGTCGATCTCGCCGCGCCGCATCCGTTCGACCAGGGCTTCCTGCCGGGCCGCGTCCTCGGGATGGGTTTGCTGCTGGTAGATCTCCGGCGTGGCGCGGGCCTGCTCGGGCGTGACCCCGCTGAGCCGCACATGCTCGGCGTTGACCATGCGCGTCTCCTGGTCGCGGCCGGCGATCGCCCAGGAGAGGCCGACGGGCACGGAATCGAAGATGAAGCGCAGGCGGGCCTCCTGCCCGGCCAGCTGCCGGGAGATGTTCTTCAGCTCGGTGAGGTCGGCGATGGTGGCGACCTCCTGCAGGATGCGGCCGTCCGGCGCGCGGAAGACCTGCACATTGAGCAGGCCGTTGACCTCGGTGCCGTCGAGGCGCAGGTAGCGTTTCTCGAGGCGGAACCGGTCGGTCTCGCCCCGGCGGAGCCGCTCATACTCGGCCTCCTGCCGCGCCCAGTCCGCCGGGTCGGTGATGGCGCGGTAGGAATCGTTTTCCAGGGCCTCCTCCCGGTCCAGCCCGGTCAGCTGCAGCACGGCGTCGTTGACCCAGGTTTCATGGGCCTCGCCGTAGGACCGCCAGCTTACGCCCACCGGCAGCGCATTGAGGATGAAGCGGAACTGGGCCTCGCGCCGCGCCAGCTCCTCCCCGGCGTGCTTGCGCTCGGTGATGTCGAGCTGGATGGACATGAAGCCGGTCACCACGCCGGCCTCGTCGCGCAGCGGCTGCATCTCGAAGTCGGTCCAGACCTCGCGCTTGTCCTTGGTGTAGCAGAGCATCTCGCCGTGGAAGGGCCGGCCGGCGCGGGCCGCCTGGGCGACGTCCACCAGCAGCTTGGCGCTGGTCTTGGGCCCGCGGATGACACTCGGGCCGAACCGGCCGCGGCACTCCTCCAGCGTGTAACCGAAGAGCCGGGTGAACCCCTCGTTGATCCACATCACCTTGCCGGCGGCGTCGGACAGGCCCACGGCGTTCACCGTCTTGCTGGCCACGAGGGCGAGACGCCGCGACTCCGCCTCGGCCTGCCGGAGGTTCGCCGTCATCAGGTCGGCCAGGCCGAGCGCCCGCACCCGCGCGTTCACCAGCAGGGAGGTGACCAGGGTGGCGACCAGGCTGGTGATCAGCCCGGCGCACAGCACGCCCCAGCCAACCAGGTTGTTGCTGCCCTCGTAGAAACCCGCCCGCTCGCTCGTCTGCAGCGTCCACCGCTGGCCGTAAACCTCGAGCGGCTGGGTCAGCCAGAATTTGCGGTTCGCGCCCCCCGCCTCCTTTTGCGCGAACAGATGGCCGTCCTCGTCGTAGAGCAGCCGGTCCAGGGTGGTGGTATCGCCCTCGAAGATCTCGAAATCCAGGTGCACCGCCGCCTCCTCGGTCGCCCCCGCCAGCAGTTCGTCGATGCGGATGGGCGCATACACCCAGCCCTTCAGCGCCGCCAGCCGCTGCTCCTCGCTGTCGAGGTGCGCGTCCCGGGCGTAGACCGGCAGGAAAAGCAGGAAACCGGGCACCTCGCGGCCGTCATAGTTCAACCGGATGCGCCGGGAGAGGGCCAGGCCGTTTTGCCGCGCCGCGGCTTCGGCCGCCGTCCGGCGGGTCGTGCCCGAGCCGAGGTCGAGGCCCAGCACGCCGCTGTTGTGCTCGCGGGGTTCGATGCTCGTGACCACATACAGCCATTCATTCCGGCCGGCCCGTTCCGCCGTGAAATCCGGCTGGCCCTCCGCGCGGATCCGGGCCTCGAACGCCTCGAGGTCGGCCCGGCGCACCCGGGCGGCATAACCCAACCCCACCACCCCATAGTCGATGCGGCCCGTGGCCGATTTGAAATAACTCGACCACTCGCGCGTGGTCACGTGGTCGCTGGCATCGGAGTGGGCCCGGGCTCCCTGAAGAATGTGGGCCGTCGTGTCGAACCGGGTCCGGATCAACGCCGCCAACCGCGCCGACTGCAGCTCGAACCGGCCCTGATTGACCCGCTGCACCGCCCGCTCCACCAGCCACCAGGCGGTGACTGACATCACGCAACCGATCGCAAACGCCAGCAGCGGCAGCAACCGGCTGCGCTGGCGGCTGAGGGCGTGGCTCTCCGGTTCAGGCATGCGTTAATGCAAATAAAAGGCGCGCCGGAAGCGATGATTTTAAGCGCCTTAAATCAAGGGTTGCCGAGCTGGCGTGCCAGCCAGTCCGCCGCCGTGCCGCGGGCCGGTTGCGCCAGCAGCGCCCGCAGCCGCGCCGCCTGGTCCCGGGTCCGGGCCAGCCGCGCAGGCTGCTCCAGCGCCGCCCGCAATTCCGCGGCCAGCGCCGACGGTGTCGCCGCCCCCTGGATGAACTCGGGATACATCGGCTCGTCCAGCAGCAGGTTCGCGATGCCGATGTATTCCACGTTCACCAGCAGCCGGCCGAGCGCATAGGTCAGCGCATCGGTCCGGTAGGTCAGCGCCCCGGGGATGCCGGCGAGCGCGCAATGCATCGACATCGTGCCGCTGGCCGTGAGCACGGCCGCCGCGCGCACCGGGCCGGTGCCGCCCCCCGGGCGTTGCAGGGTGATGTTCGCCGGCGGCGCCGCCGCCCGCAGCACGCCGAGGATTTCCTCGCCGGGATAAAGCACCACCGCGGGCCGCGTGGTGCCGGACTGGCGGTAGGCCTCCAGCAACAGCGGGAAGATCCGCGCCACCACCTGCCGCCGGCTGCCCGGCAGCAGCAGGACCGGGCCCGCGGGGTCGAACGCGACCGGCGCGGCGTAGTCGGGCGCGACAAACGGGTGGCCGACAAACTCCACCGGCAGCCGCGTGTCGGCGTAACACGCCGGCTCGAAGGGAAAGATCGCCGCCAGCCCGTCGAGGTGCCGCGACATCTGGAAACGCCGGCCGGGCCGCGAGGCCCAGATCTGCGGGCTGATGTAATAGAGCAGCCGCGTCGGCCCGCCGGCCTTGGCGGCGAACCCGCGGTCCATCAGGCCCGACGCGATGCGCAGGTTCAGACCCGAGGAATCGACGAAGCACACCGCGCGCGGGCGGTGCCGGCCGGTCCACTCCACGATGTCCGCGATCAGTTTCTTGTAGTGGGCGATCTTGGCGACGACCGCAAAGCCCATGGCCGAGCCAGCCGTCAGGTCCTGCAACAGCTGGGCCCCGGCCGCAGCCAGGCGCGGGCCGCCGAGCGCGCAGACTTTCAGGCCGGGTTGGTTGCCGAGCAACTGACGCACCATGCGGGCCGCGTGCTCGTCGCCCGAGTGTTCGCCGGCGATGACGAGCAGGTCCACCGAGCCGGAAGCGGGCGGCGGCAAATCACGTGGCAGCTGGTGCGAAGACTCCATGAATTAACCGCGAAAGAGCGCAAAGAGCGCAAAAAAACAAACCCCCTTTGGGTTCTCTGCGTTCTTTGCGGTTAATGTCATTTCTGCGCCTTGCGGATCTGCTCCGTGATGGTGATGGCCACCTCGAGCGCCGACTTGCCGAGGGCGCCGCCGACCTTGGGCTGCTTCGCCTCGCGCACGCTCTCGACGAAATGCGCCAGCTCGATCGCGAGCGGCTCGCCCTTCTCGATGGGGATCTCGTGCACCGGGATCGACGAGGCGTCGCCGGCCTTGGCGAGACCGACCTTCAGCTTCACCCCGTAGGCGATGATGTCGCTCTTCTTCACGAGGTGGCCCTTCTGGTTCATGAAATCGAGGGAAAGATACGCGTTGTCCTGGAAGACGCGGATCTCGCGGTTCTTCTTCATGCTCATGCGCGAGGCCGTGAGGTTGGCCACGCAGCCGCTCTCGAACTCGATGCGCGCGTTGGCAATGTCCTCGGTCTTCGAGAGCACGCTGATGCCGACGGAATCGATCTTTTTGATCGGCGACTGCACGAGCGCCAGCACGATGCCGATGTCGTGAATCATCAGGTCGAGCACGACGCCCACCTCGGTGCCGCGCGGGGTGTAGGGGGCGAGGCGCTCGGTGGTGATGTATTGCGGCCGGCCGGTGTGCTTCTCGAGGTAGCTCATCACCGGGTTGAAATGCTCGATGTGGCCGACCTGGACGACGCAGTTGTGCTGCCGGGCGGCGGCGAGCACCTGCTCGGCCTCCTCGAGGCTGGCGCACAGCGGTTTCTCGATCAGCAGGTGGCAGCCCTGGGCCAGGAGCGGCAGGGCGACTTGCGCGTGCTTGTCGGTCGGCACGACGACGCTGATCGCGTCACAGGCCTCGCCGAGCTCGGCGATCGTGGCGAAACGCTTGCAATTGAACTTTGCGCAGATCTCCGCCGCGCGGGCGTCGCTGGTCTCGAAGATGCCGACAAATTCAATATTCGGCAGGGTCGAGTAGATGCGGGCATGGTGCTGGCCGAGGGAGCCGACGCCGGCGACGCCGCAACGAATCTTGCCGGGGGAGCGCTTGAACATGCCCGCATGGCAGGGAATTCCCGGCCGGGTTGCAACGCGGGAAACCGGCATCCTTTTAAGCACCCCGCGACCCAAACACGGACCCCATCTTATCACTCTTGCTATCTGCCGTGTTCGGCTTGGCGGTTAAGTCATGTCCGCAGTGACGGCACTTCTGCGGAGTCAATGGGCTTCGAATGGGGAATATATAAATTTTGCCCACTGTTCCCAGATTATGCCCGCAGGCAGGACATCCAAGATTTTGATCAGTGATTTCAAGAATCAGAGCCCACACAAATATTAAGAAAGCAACCCATTCTGTTGTATAAATAGTAACTACAAAAATGAGTATGCTCCCCAATGGAAACGCTACAAAGAGAAGCATCCTTCTCAGGTTTCGAGGAGAAACTGACTTTATCACTTGGAGCATGAGTATCCTTTGATCATGTCATTACTGGAGACGAAAGGGGGCATGCTGTTCCTTGTTACTTTCGAGACGATCAAGCCCTGCTCTACTTCAACCCCGACGGCAGCTGCGGCGTGGAGATGAGTTCGGTGAAGACTTCCCAGCGTTTGTCGCGGTCGCCTTTCGCCTGCTGCTCAACCGAATCGCCGACGAGTTTCAAGCCGTGGTTGTAGGTGATGACATAGCTGCGGTATTTGTCCATGAAGCGCACACGCTGCTGCGCGCGGGCCGGTTCCATGAGGGCGTATTTCTCCAGCCAGGTGACCGCCTCGGCGGCGGAGATCTCGCCATTTAAATAAAGGCGCGCGGCCTCGTTGCCCGCAAAGCTGAGTTTCTTGGTCAACTCCTGCACCCGGGCATATTCCTCCGCCCGCGCCGGATCGAGGCCGGCGAGCGGAAACAACACGTCGCGTTCAAAGGCGAGCTTCTCGGCGCCCGGGAAGGCGACCTCGATGCCGTAGTTGGCGCTGCCCTCGGCGATGATGGCGTTGGGGCCGAAGAGTGGGTTGACGGAAAACTCCACCCACCCGCGCTCCTTGAGCAGTTTTTGCTCGAGCAGCGTGCTGTAGACGTGATGCCCGGGGTAACCCTCGTGCGCGGCGAGATCCACGGCGCGATCGATGAAGATCGGCAGGTCCGTGTTGATCTGGATCACACTGTGGGCGTTGCCCTGATACCAGTTGTAGCCGCCCCAGGGCTTGTTCTTCACATACTCGAGCGTGAACTTCTCGTCCGCCGGCAGCGGAATGCGCTTCAGGGTGCGGGCGCGGGCCTCGGCAATGGCGGCTTGGAAGACGGCGTCCAGCTTCTCCGGTGGGATGATGAACTGGTTGCGAAAGGCCTGGTAACGCGCCGCCACGGGCCCCTCGCCCGGCAGCGCCTTGTTCAGCTCGGCCACCACCGCTTCATAGTGGGAGGCGTCCTGCCGGGGCGCGACGGTATCGTAGATCAGGAGAGACTCATCATCGAAGGGGAATTTGCCACCCGCCACGATGGCGAGCCGGGTCGAGAGCGCGCCGACCAGCTTGGACAGGTAGGCGTGGCGCTGGCGGCCGAGGCTGTCGAAACCGGCGGTATCCACCTTGGCGAGATCGCGGCCGAGTGTTTCGAGCCGGGCGCGCACCTCGGCCAGCGGCAGTTTCTCCGCCTCGGCGGCGGTGCGCCATTCGGGCGGGCCGTAGTAGGCGTCGACATAGTCGCCGTCATGCACCCCGGCGGCGAGGGCGAGTTTCACGTAGGTTTCGGCGAGGGCGTTCATAACTGGTTTATCGGCGGCCACCGCGAAGGGCATCATTGCAGCCAGCGCCAGCGCCGCCATGGCGAGGCGAACGGGGGTTTTCACGACGGAGTTCATTTGGTTGGGGGGCAGACAGGCGCTCAGGCGACTCCGGCCAGGCGCCGGATCAGTTCCTCCTCGCGGAGATTTACCGCGAGATAATTCGGGCCCATCAGGTTGTCCTGGGTGAAGTGATAGTCCCGGAAATCCACGTATCCGGGGAAAACCTTGCCCAACCGGAAACCATGGGCGCCCAGCAGCTCATAATAATCCCCGAGAAAGAAACGGGCCTGCAGGTTGATCTGACCGTATTCAAACTGGATCATCCGGACGCTGCCGGTTTCCAACATCGGCAGAAATCCGCGCAGAACCGCCGGTTCAAGTCCCTCGACATCCAGCTTCAAGAAATCGACCTGTGCGATGCCCTGTTCGCGGCAGAAACGGCTCCCGGTCACCACGGGACACCGCACGTTCTCATAGGCCATCTGATGGAGCCGGCCGTGCACCCCGGGCACACCCGAGGTCAGCTCCTCGCGTCCCGGCACCACGGAAAACTCGAGCTGTCCGTCCGTCTCACCGAGGCCCAGCTGGTGCGGCGTGACCCGGGGCAGATCCGCACACTCCTGCTGCAACCGGCGAAAGGTGCCGGGGATCACCTCAAAGGAGTGGATTGTCCCGCGGGGCACCGCGGCGGCCGCCACCCGCGCCCACTCGCCATGATGGGCCCCGACGTCGAGGATCACGGCCTCGGGTCGCACCCTCGCCAGAGTCTCCAACACAAACCGCTCCCCGTTGGTCGCCGGGTTGTAATCCTGGTTTTCATATCCCTGGTGATAATAACCCAGGGTATGGCCCGCCTTCCGCACCAACCAGTGGCGCCGGTGGCGGGCGAGAAAGCGGCGGATCGCATCCCCCATGGCGGTTTCAGGCAAAGGCGCCGCTGTGCAGCATCAGGTGCCGGCGGCACCGCGCGGCGTGACCCGGGTTGTGCGTCACCAGCACGAGCGCGGCCCTCTCCTCGGCGCAGACCTCGAGCAGCAGGGAGATGACCTCCTCGCCGGTGCGCTCATCGAGGTTGCCGGTGGGCTCGTCGGCGAGGATGACGTGGGGCCGGTTCATCAGCGCGCGCGCCACGGCGACGCGCTGGCGCTCGCCGCCGGAAAGCTGGGCCGGCAGGTGCGTCGCGCGCTCGGCGAGGCCGACGCGCTTGAGCAGGGCCGCGGCGCGGGCACGCTCCTCGGCCCCCACCCCGCCGATCAAACGCGCGCCCATGAGGACGTTCGCGAAGGCGTCGAGCTCCGGGATCAGGTAATAGGACTGGAACACCATGCCGAGGAACCGGCCGCGGCGGGCGGTCAGTTCGCCGAGCGAGAGCCGGTGCGCGGCCTCGGCGCCCCAGAAGAGCTCGCCGCTGTCGGGCCGGTCGAGGCCGGCGAGGATGTTGAGCAACGTGCTCTTGCCCGAGCCGGACTCGCCGCGGATCGAGACGGTCTCGCCGGCGCTGACGGAAAAGTCCACGCCCTGCAGCACCGCCAGCGTGCGGTCGCCGCTCGGATAGGTCTTGCGGAGGCCCGCGGCGCGCAAGACCGCGCCGGAGCCTCCTTGAACATTGAACGTTGAACTTTGAACACCGAACTTCGAGCCCGGGACACCCGGAGTGTGAGGCGATTGAGAATGGTCAGCCGGGGGCATAGGTTTCCGGGATTCGAAGTTCAAAGTTCAGCGTTCGATGTTCAACGTTCCGCAGCGATCATTCGCTGCGAAGCGCCTCCACGGGTTTGAGCTTCGCGGCGCGCCACGCGGGGATGAGCCCGGCGATGGTCGAGGCGAGGATCGAGAAGACGATGATGATCGCCACGTCCGACGGCAGCGTGTTTGCCGGCAGCGAGCTGAACTGGTAGAATTTGGCGAAGGCGTCCGGCCCCATCGTCATCCGCGCGATGAAGCCGACGATATTGTCGCG
>JAYRXZ010000078.1:0-10911 GCA_041917235.1 Lacunisphaera sp.
CCCTGTAGTGATCGAGGTGCTCCATACAACGCTCTTTGCCTTTGCTAGAATTTGGGAGCCGCTGACAGGCGGGCTGATGCCAGGCCGTAAACCGGAAGGCAGAAGGTCCGTCGGGTGGTGCCCACCTTTAACTTAAAAAGGACATGAGCCCCGGGGCGCACGGCACAGATGGGGTGTCACTTATTTTACCACGATGAATCCGCTCTACTACTCCCTCCTGCACGTCTTCGCGCTGTTTGTGCTGTCCGCACACACGTTCATGGCCTTCGCCAACCCGGCGCCGGAAAACCGCAAGCGCACCATGATGATCACGGGCAGCGCCAGCCTGCTGGCCCTGATCGCCGCCGGCGGCCTGATGGCCAAGCTCGGCTATTCGTGGGGCAGCGGCTGGGTCATCGTGAAGCTCGTCTGCTGGCTCGGCCTGTCCGGGCTCGCCGGCATCGCCTACCGCCGGCCGCACCTGCGCGGCGTGCTGGCCCTGGTCGCCTTGGCCCTGACGCTGACCGCGCTGGTGATGGTGTATATCGTGCGGACGATGTGAGTGCGGCTACGCTGGTCGGGCTGTGGATCGATGACGCCGGCAAGGTGCACGGCTGCTACGCCACCCCGGCGGGCGGCCGCGAGGAGCGCACCGAGGATTTCAAGCCCTTCGCCTGGCTGGGGTCCGAGACGCCCCACGAGGGCGTCAGCTTCGAGCGGTTGAAAGGCGAGGGGGCCTTCCACTGGCTGGCCCATGCGGAGTCGCTGGCGGCCTTCGAGGCCTTCTTCAAGGCGGTGCGCGAGGGCGCCGCGATCGACGTGCTCAAGCCCTACGAGAGCCAGTGGCTGCTGCAGAAGCGCGCCCGGCTGTATGCGGACATGAAGTTCGCCGACCTGCGGCGCTGCCAGCTCGACATCGAGACCGGCGCGGCCGAGGCGGGCGCGTTCAGCGACGCGAAGAATCCCGGCGACCGGGTGCTGGCCATCGGGCTGCAGTGCGGCACCCGCCGGGAGTTGCTCACCCTCGGCGAGGAGACGGACGCCGGCGAGAAGCGCCTCCTGCTGGCGTTCAACGACCTGCTCCGGGAGCTGGATCCCGACGTCGTCGAGGGCCACAACATCTTCAAGTTCGACCTCGATTACCTGCGGACGCGCTCGCGGCGCCTCAAGGTGCCGTGCGCGTGGGGCCGGTTCGGTCTCCCGGCGGAATTCCGCAACAGCCGCATGAAGGTGGCCGAGCGCTGGATCGACTTTTCCCGCTGCGACATGCCCGGCCGCACGGTCATCGACACCTACCTGCTGATCCAGCTCTACGACATCACGGCCCGCGAGATGACCGCCTACGGCCTGAAGGACGCGGCGGTCTATTTCGGCATCACGCCCGAATCCGGCGAGGGCCGCACCTACATCGACGGCGCGCAGATCCAGCACGCGTTCCGCTCAAACCGGGAGGAATTCCTGGCCTATCTCGCCGACGATCTGCGCGAGACGCGGGGCCTGGCCGACGTGCTGCTGCCGACCTATTTCGAGCAGGCGCGGGCGTTCCCGATCCTGTTGCAGGAGGCGGCGCTGCGCGGCACGGCCGGCAAGGTGGACCTGCTTTTCCTGGAGGAATATTACCACGCGCGGGCCAGCTGTCCCGAGCCGCTGGGCGAGATCGCGACCTTCGAGGGAGGTTTCACCCGCAGTTTCCAGGAAGGGGTGTTCAAACACGTGCTGCACTTCGACGTGGCGTCGCTCTATCCGAGCCTGCTCCTGCAGATGAACCGCAACCCGCGGAGCGACACGCTGGGCGTTTTCATCCCGATGCTGCGCCGGCTGCGCGAATACCGCCTGAAATACAAGCAGCTGGCGAAGTCGGCGCCGACCGCGGCCGAGCGCGACGAGGCGCAGGCGCGACAGGCCACGTTCAAGATCCTCATCAATTCCTTCTACGGCTACCTGGGCTTTTCGGGCGCGCGCTTTGGCGACGGCGAGCTCGCGGCCGAGGTCACCCGGCGCGGCCGCGAGCTGCTGCAGGCGCTGATCGAGGAATTCCAAAAACACGGTTGCACCATCCTCGAGGCGGACACGGACGGCATCTATCTCTCGACGGAAAGGTATTTCGCCCGGCCCGAGGAGCTGCTCGCCCTGGTGGGGAAGATCATGCCGCCGGGCATCGAGCTCGAATACGACGGCACCTACGACGCGATGTTCTGCTACAAGGCCAAGAACTACGCGCTGGCGGCCGGCGGCGAGGTCACGCTGCGCGGCTCGGCGCTGCGCTCGCGCGGCATCGAGCCCTTCCTCAAGCGGCTCGGCGACCAGCTCATCGCCTACCTGCTCGGGGTCTCGACCGAGTCGCCGGTGGCCGAGATCGAGCGCCTGCGCAAGGCGATCGCCGCGCGCGAGCAGCCGGTGGCGGACCTGGCGAAAGCCGAGTCGCTCAGTCAGAATCCCGAGGCCTACCAGCAATGGGTGGCCGGCGGCGGCAAACCGCGGCGGGCGGCGGCGGAGGTGGCGCTGCAGATGAACCCCCGGCCCCGCATGGGTGAGCGCGTCAGCTACTACATCGGCGCCAAGGCCAAGGGCCAGACCTCCGACTGGCAGCGCGCGCGCCCGCTGGCGGCGCACGATCCCGTGTCCGCGCCCTACGACCCTGTATATTATCTGGGAAAAATAGACGACTGGCTGGAACGTTATGGACGTTTCCTCGGGATTCAGCCACAAGGGGCCCAGCAAGAAATGTCCCTCTGATGATCCGCACGCGCATCTGCCTCTATATCCTGCTGCTGGTTCCCTTGGCGGTGTATTGGCAGACGATCTTCCACGAATACGGCCTGCGCGACGACTATTCGCACCTGCGCGAGGCGCGCGAGGAGCCGGGCAAGCTGGTGAAATTCACCGCGTCGCACGGGCGCCCGCTTTACGGCGCGCTGCTGGAGACCACCTTTGGCGTCGTCGATGACGTCAGCCAGCTGCCGTGGCTGCGCCTGACCTCCGTCGCGCTGCTGACCCTGCTGGGTCTGGCATTGTGGCGGCAGCTTTATCAGTCGGGGTGGACCGAGGTGGAGGCGGCGGTCATCGGCCTGGGTGTCACGTTGCTGCCGGCCGCGCAGGTCGCGGCGGGCTGGGCCATCGGCTGGCCCTATGCGCTGGCCTTGCTGCTGGCCGTGGCCGGGTTCTCGGCGATTGAGACGGAGCTGGAGCGGGGCGGCCTGAAGCGCCTCGTGGCTTTGCTGGGCGGCTGCATGATTTACGCCCTGGCGGGCCTCATCTACCAGTCGGACGCCCTCTTTGCCATCGTGCCGATCACCGCCGTGCTGCTGGTGCGCACCGGGCGCGAGCCGATGTCGGACATCAAGTGGCTGCTTTACCACCTGGGGGCGCTGGCCGCCGGCCTGGCGATCAGTTATTTCCTGGTCCAGGCGCTCTTCAGCAACGGCGTCTTTCAGGAATCAGCCCGGATGCGGCTGGAGGGTGATCCGCTGGGCAAGGTGTGGTGGTTCTTCGCGCACCCGCTGCCCAATGCGCTCGCCCTGTTCGCCCTGCGGGACGATTTCGGGACCGGGAGCGTGGTATTTTGGAGCGCCGCCGGCACGATGCTGCTCATCATCGGCCTCGGCTTCCGGCTGGCGCCCAAGGCGGCCGGGTCGTTTTGGCAGAAAAAATGGGTCTGGTGCCTGCTCATCATGCCGCTGGTGGCGCACTGTGTCAGCCTGGCGGCGGCGGAACGTTCCACGGCCTACCGCGTCCTGTTCCCCCTTTCCGGCCTGGTGCTGGTGCTCGCCATCCACGGCCTGCGCGTGCTGGCGACGGCGCGTGGCGTCAAGCCGCTGCCGCACTACGTCACGCTGGGCCTGCTCGCGGCCGGCGCGGCGGTGGTGGCGCACCGCCAGGTTTTCGCGCTGATCGCCGAGCCGCAGGGGCACGAGTGGGACCTCGTCAAGGGCGCGGTGCTGCGGGCCAATTTTGCCAAGCCACTGAAGGTGTTCTTCATCACCCCGACCCTCGAACACCGCAGCACGCAGCGGATCTATGCCGACGAGTTCGGCTCGCTGTCCAGCGATTCGGACTGGGTGCCCAAGGAAATGTTCAAGGCCGCGCTCCACGAGCGCTTCGGCGACAAGCTTCCGAAGGGCAGCAGCTACACCTTCGCGTCGGGCCGCGAGCTGCCCGCCGACCAGACCTTCGACCTGGTCATCGACCTGCGGAAGCTGAAGCAGCGGATGGCGCCGTAGGCGGCGGGCGGAAACTCAGGCAGTGCTCAAGTCGGTCTGGTTGAGCGGCCAGTGCCGGATGCGTTTGCCGGTGGCGGCGAAGATGGCGTTGGTGATCGCGGGCGGCACGACCGGGTAGGGCGGCTCGCCCAGGCCCGTGGGGGGATTCGCGCTCTGGATGAAATGGACGGCGACCATGGGCGCGGCGTTGATGCGCAGCAGCGGGAAATCGTGGAAGTTGCTCTGCACGGCGCGGCCCTCATCGAACGTCATCTCCTGCAGCCACACGGCGCCGAGGCCGTCCATGACGGATCCCTCGACCTGGTTCTCCGCGCCGCTGAGGTTGATGATCGGGCCGACGTCGCTGGCGCAGGTCACTTCCTTCACCGCCAGCGTGCCGTCGGGCGAGACCGCGACATGCGCGACCATGGCGACGTAGCCGGAGTGGCTGAAGTGAAACGCGATGCCGCGGCCCTCGCCCTTCGGCAGCGGGGAGCCCCAGCCGGACTTCTCGGCCGCGAGCCGGATCACGCCCTTCATGCGGCCCGTGTTGTAGGGCGTGCCGCGCTGGCCCGCGCTGGGGGCGACCACCCGGTCCTCGCCGAGCAGGTCGAGGCGGAACTGCACCGGGTCGCGGCCGGCCGCGTGGGCGAGTTCGTCGATGAAGCCCTGGAAGACGAACGCCAGGCCGTTGCTGCCGGGCGCGCGCATCGGCCCGGTCGGCACCATCGTGGGGATGATCGACTGATCCAGGCGGAAGTTGGGCAGGAAGCGCGCGGGCAACTCGTCCGGGCTCATGCCGGCCGACGAGGCGACCCGCTCGGTGTTCTTGTAGCCGAAGGTCACGAAATGGTTGTGCCACGCGCTGATCTTGCCCGCGGCATCCACCGCGCCCTTGAGGAAATGCCAGCCGCCCGGGCGGTGGTAGCAATCGTGGCGCATGTCGTCCTCGCGGGTCCAGGTGAGCTTCACCGGGGCGCCGTTGGTGCGGAGCGCGATGGCCGCCGCCTCGACCATGTAGTCGTTGGCCAGCCGGCGGCCGAAGCCGCCGCCGCCGCGCACGAAGTTGAGCTTCAGCTTTTCCTTCGGGATCTTGAGGGTGGTGGCGATGAGGTCCTGGCCGGAGCCGGGCGTCTGCGAGGTCGTCCAGAACTCGATGCCGCCGTCTTTCGCCCAGGCGGTGCAGCCCTGCGGCTCGAGGGTGGCGTGGTTGAGGAACGGGTAGAAATAGGCCCCCTCGACCGTCTTGGCGGCGGTGGCGAAGGCCGCGGCGACATCCCCGTCGTTGCGCACGTTGGTGCCCGCGCCCTTGGCGAGCTCGGCCGCCTTGGCGGCATAGGCCTCGCTGGTGTGGCCGGCGCCGCCGCTCTCGTCCCACTCGACGTTGAGCAGCTTCTTGGCCGAGAAGGTGGCCCACGTGGAGGTGCCGATGATGGCCACGCCGGGCTTCAGGCCGTTGATGTTGTCGGTGCCCTCGATGACGAAGCAGTCGAGCACGCCGGGGAGCTTCTTGATGCGCTCGATGTTCGCGCTGACGACCTTGCCGCCGTAGACGGGGCATTTCTCATAGGCCGCGTAGACCATGCCAGGCAGCACCTGGTCGATGCCGAAGAGTGACTTGCCGGTCACGATCGCGGGGTTGTCCACGCCGCCGACGCGCGAGCCCATGACGCGGAACTCCCCTTCCTTCTTCAGGCGGACGCTTTTCTCGTCGGGGATGGGAAGGGTGGCGGCCTTGGTCGCCAGCTCGCCGTAGGTGGCGCTGCGGCCGGAGGCCGAATGGATGACCTTGCCCTTCTCCGTGGTGAGCTGGTCGGCGGGCACGCCCCAGGTCTGGGCGGCGGCCTCGATGAGCATCACGCGGGCGGTGGCGCCGGCGACGCGCAGCCGCATGTAGTTGTCCGGGGTCGAGCGGCTGCCGCCTGCGAACTGGGGTCCGACGTCGGCGCGCAGGCCGGCCTGCTCGATGACAATCGTGTTGAAGTCGGCGTCGAGCTCCTCGGCCACGATCATGGGCAGGGAGGTCTTCACGCCCTGGCCGGTCTCGGGGTTCTTCGCGAGGATGGTGATGATGTTCTCCGGCGTGATCCGGATGAACGGGCTCGGCGTGAACTGCTTCGCGGTGTCGTCGAGGAGGTTGGCGGCCTGGGCGAAGGCGGTGCCCGGCAGAACGTAGCCGATGGCGAAGCCGCCGCCGGCGAGGGAAGTGACGCGGAGGAACTCGCGGCGGGAGAGGGGGAGGCGTTTCATGACCGGCCTCCTTTCGCGGCGAGGGCCGCGGCGTCCTTGATGGCGGCGCGGATGCGGACGTAGGTGCCGCAGCGGCAGAGGTTGCCGGCCATGGCGGCGTCGATGTCGGCGTCGGTGGGCGTGGGCGTCTGTTTGAGCAGGGCGGCGGCGCTCATGATCTGGCCGGACTGGCAGTAACCGCATTGCGGCACGTCGTGGTCGCACCAAGCCTGCTGCAGCGGGTGCGCGCCCGCGGGGTCAAGACCCTCGATGGTGGTGACCGGGGTGTTGCCGACGGCCGAGACGGGCAGCTGGCAGGAGCGGACCGGGACGCCGTTGAGGTGGACGGTGCAGGCGCCGCAGAGGCCGAGGCCGCAGCCGTATTTGGTGCCGACGAGATTGAGCGTGTCGCGCAGGACCCAGAGCAGCGGGGTGTCGGCGGCGACGTTCACCGGGCGGGACTGCCCGTTTATTTTCAGGGTATAGGCAGGCATAGGGTGGCTCCGATGCTGGTCGATACGGCGCGCTCGTCAAACTTCCAAACGGAGTGCCCGTTAAATCGCGGTTTCAGCCCCGGCTCCGCTTGACGACCCAGTCGACGATCGCGGCGTCGTTGTTTTCATTCCGCCAGACGAGGGTGAGGAACTCGGCGGGGTGAATATCGTGCTTGGCGAAGAAGGCGCGGTCGCCGCCGCAGCTATACATCAGGGAGGCGGGCAGTTCGCCGCGGAGCTTGGCCTTGGTCTTCGGGATGAGGCGCGGAAGCCATTCGATGCCGCGGACGGCGTCGGTCTTGGCGGGCAGCGCCGACCCGTCGATCACCTTGCCGGAGGGCTGGCCGCCCTGGGCGTTGAGGAAGTAGTCGCGGCGGACGAGCTCGATGGCGAGGGCGCGGTCGTAGCCGGGCTCGCCGTAGCCGTGGTGGTCCTCGGCGTAGTCGTAAATGTTCTGCGCCGTGAGGCCGTTGGCGGCGAGAAAAGCGGACTCGTCCGCCGTGAAATAGGTGTCGGCCCCGGTCTTGCCGGAGGCGTAAAACTTGACGGCCTTGTCGTAGAGCGCGCGGAAACGGTCGGCGAAGTCGTAGTGTTTCATGGGTCCCGTCAGGAAAACCCGGCGGCGGCCGATTGCAAACCCGCCGCCTACGAATTGGCGGGGAAGATGAACTCCTGTCGGACGCGCACGGAGACCGGCTTGCCGGCGCGGGTCGGGGTGGTGAAGCGCCACCGGTTCAGCGCGCCGAGCGCGGCCTGCGCCAGGACCTCATGGGCGGAGCTGACGACCACCGGCATGCGCGGCTGGCCGGTTTCATCGACGTAGAAATCAACCAGCACCGAGCGTGCGGCGGACGCGGCACCCGGCGTGCGCGGATAGGCCGGGGCCACCGGATTCACGGGGGCGATCGGCCGGTCGAGCTCGTGCAGCTTGCACACCCGGGTGACGAGTTGGGGTTCGATGCCCATCTGCTTGAGCAGCACCTCGGGGGTTTCGATCGCCAGCAGGGAGACCACGCGGCCGGTGGCCTCGAATTCGAAGCGCAGTTCGGTGCGGATACCGATCGGTTGGCCGCGCTCGCTGGGAGCGACATAGCGCCACTGCTTGAGGACGTTCACCGCCTCGTCCGCGAAGGCCTTGTGCGTGTAGCCGGTGACCAGCCAGTCGACGAGCCTGCCGTCGGCGTCGATGTCGACGACGACCCGGGCTTCGCCGGTGGTGAGGTGGGTCAGGCTGAGCGCGTGGGGAAACCGGGCCTCGACGGTCTGCTCGATGCGCAGCGGGGTGCTCTGGGCAACCAGGGCGGCGGCGAACGCCGCGTAGAGAACCACGGAGAAACAGGGGCGGGGTTTCATGACGGGGAGGGGGCTGACTCGCTCCAGCCTACTCCTCCCGGCGCGAAAATCAAAGCGGATTACCCTCGCCGGCCGGGCGCGGCACCCGCACGCGGAAGATGGTGCCGTGCGATCCGGTGGAGACCAGCTCCAGGTCGCCGCCGGCCTGCCGGGCAAGCAAGCGGCTGATGGCCAGCCCCAAGCCCGTGCCGCCGCGGCGGCCGGTTGCCCCGGGTTCGAACAGGCGGCTGCGGATTTCGTCGGGGATGCCGTCGCCTTGGTCGGCAACGCTCAGGGTGAAATTATCCCGGTCGGAGGTCAGCTCGACGACCAGCCGGTAGCCGGCGCCGGTGGCGGCGATGGCGTTCTGCACAAGGTTGGTGGCGATCAGGCAGAGCAAACTGCCGCGGTGGCCGTCGATGGGGCCGGAGAGGCGGTTCTCCACCACGAGACGGACGCCCTTCGTCCTGGCCTCGGGCGAATTGCGCTGGAGAATGAGGCTGGCGAGTTCGCGACCGTCCAGCTCGTAGGCGGCGCCGGTGCCGTTGCGGGCGTCACCGAGCAGGGCCACGACCTCGCTGATCATGGCCTGCATGCGCTCGGTGTAGCCGGCCGCGGAGCGCCAGCTGTTCTCCGCGGAGGCGCCGTCGGCCATCACCGCCCGCAGCCCGGCGACGGAGCCCTGCAGGTTGTGGATCAGGTGCGAGACCAGCTGGCCGAGGGCGGAGGTCTTCGCCGCCAGGGTCAACTCGAAGTTGGCATGCGCCAGCCGGGCGTTGCGCTCCGCGATCTGGCGGCCGGCGCGGCGCAGGCCGAGGTAGGCGACGGTCAGCACGGCGGCAATCAGCGCGACGCCGACCGTGAGCGTGACGGCCGTCTGCCGGCGCAGCCGGCTCTCGAGCGCATCGAGTTTCAGCCCAAGCGTGCGCGCATCGAGGTGGTATTGGGCGAAGCCCAGCCGCGTGCCGCCCGGTCCGGCGAGCGGCAGCAGCACCTCGAGGACCGGGGCCTCGGCGGACGCCGCGTCGACGCCGGAGAAATAGCGGTCGAGTTGAAACCGCGGGTGATAGCGGCTGATCGGCTCGCCCGAGAGCAGGGCGAGATAGTCCGTCGCGGTCAGTTCCGCAAACAGCACCGAGGCCGGCAGGGCCCGGACCAACGCGCCCTGGGCGTCGTAGACGGCGACGGCGAGCACGCCTTCCTGCTGGGCGTTCTGCAGGATGGCGACCAGCAGGTCATCCGGGCGGGCCCCGCCGCCCGGCGGGGCCTCGGCAATCTGCCGCCGGGCGACGAGGTGCAGCACTGCGGCGTCGCGGTCGATGACGGTGCGCCGGATCTCGGCGTGCAGTTCGGTGCGGAAGCGCACCAGCACGACGGTGAAGATGCCGGTGATGACGACGCCGACTCCCAGCGTGGCGAGGAGTAGGCGGGGCAGGCGGGTCGTCGGGACGGCAGCCATCTCACTCGGGCACGGCCTGCCAGTCCTTCACGCCGATGAGGTCGAGGCCGGCCAGCGCGGTATCAAACAACAGCTGGCGCTGCGCCGGGGAGAGTCCGGGCTCGAACACCGCGGCCCGGTAGTGCCGGTAGAGTGACTGCAGCTGCTGGTGCTGGAAGGCCCGCGTAAAATCGGCCAGCAGCGCGTCCACGGACTTGACCGGATGTCCGCCCCCCTGCGCGGCGGCATGGCGGGCCACTTCCTCGCGGATGGCCCGGGCCTCGGCGGCCAGGGCGGTGAAACGGGCGCGGTTTTTTTCCTCGAATTGGGCCAGGGCCTCGCGGGTGGAGGTGGCGCGGTTTTTGCGGGCGCCGGCATCGGGGGCGGGATCCTCCGTCTCGCGGCGGGCGGCGCGCTGGAGATCGGCCTTCTCGCGGAGATAAGCGTCGATGCGGGCGGCGAGCGCGGCGGGCAGGCCGGGTTGGGTCGCGGCCTGCGCGAAGGTGGGCAGCGTGGCCAGGGCCGGGCGGAGTTTCCGGGCCATCTGCTCGAGCTGCGCGAAGGCCGGCGCCTGCCGGGCCGCCAGGTCGCGCAGGGCGTCCTCGCGTTTGCCGGAACTCTCGCGGTCCAGCCGGAAGAGCGCCTCGCGAAGCTCGCGCTTCAGGGCGGACTTGGCGGCGGTGAACGCGGCGATCTCCGCGGACAGTTCCGCCGGAAGGCCGCCGGGCAGCCGGAGACGAACCCCGTGGGGCAGGAAGAACAACACCTGCTCGGGCTCGAAGCTGTCGCCCAGGGCCGTCGGTTCCCGGTCGCCCAGCGCCTCGGCCAGCTCGATGGTGACCTCGCGCAACAGGTGGCGTTGCTCGGCGGACAGGCCCTCCTGGTAGTAGATCGCCGCCCGGAGCACGCTGAACTCGTCGTAGAGCAACTCCTGCGGGGTGCGCTTGCTGTCCTCCTCGCCGAGCCGCCAGTTGCGGTAAAGGTTCCAGTCGGCGCTGGCCAGGAGGAGCCCTCCGCGATAAAGATCATGACGGAGCAGGTCGGCGCTGGTGGTCAGGGCGGCGAGCGTCGGTTCCTGCCTTTGGGCGAGCGCTTCCAGCGCGGCCTGCCGCGCGGCGGCATCGGGATAGGCGGCCTCCAGGGCGGTCTGCAACTCCGCGAGCGCGGTCTTGCGGCTGGTGAGATGGGCGTCGAGCCGCTGGCGGTGCCGCCGGTGCAGGTCATTCTCGGACAGGCGGGT
>JAYRXZ010000079.1:0-10851 GCA_041917235.1 Lacunisphaera sp.
ATACTTGGGCCGGGAGTGGGGTTGCTACGTTGTATGTGACACCCGGAACCAACCTCACATTCACTTCCAATGCTTTTTCAAACTGGGAGACGAACGGCGCCCAGTTCAATCATATCGGCGGCTTTTTGCTGAATGGTGGCACTGAAGTTTCACAAGCGGAGTCCTTTTCGGATAATGCCGATGCGGTGTTCGGCACTGGCACCAATAATCCCAATTACGTAACATTCAGCTACGAGTTCAACACGGGGAATTACCTGCTGGAGCTGGAGTTCAATTCGATTGTCTCCGTCGACACCCTCTCACCGGTTGTCGGCGCTGACGGTGTGGGAATTGCGATCTATACATCTCGAACCACCTTCAACATCCAGGTGATCCCTGAGTTTGCGACCTACGCCGAGATATTCGGAGCGGTAGCGCTGGTAGGCGCGATGGTTCATCGCCGCCGCCGGCTGGCCTGAGATTTACGTGTTGCGGTTGCATGTCAGGCCGCACGCAAGTCCGGCCTTTTGCTTTAAAGGCTTAAAGCCCCTATGCGCCGCGGCGGCGAAGTGACTCACCGGCCGCCCTTCACTCCTCGCCGTCGAAGTAGTCGACCTCGGTGGGGCGGAAATAGCGGCGCGGGCGGAGGGCGCCCCATTTCTTTGAGTCAGGGTAATGGCATTCGTCGACCGGCGGGTTGTCGGCGATGATATAAAACACCAGGTCGCGCCTCCCGGTGTTGATGATCTGGTGCGCCTCCCCCGGCGGGTGCATGACCACGTCGCCGGCCTTCACTTTGAAGCGCGACTTGCCCGCGCGCACCGTGCCGGTGCCGCTGATGATGACAAACAGCTCCCATTGCGCCGTGTGGCTGTGAAAGGGACACGAGGCCTTGCCGGGCGGCACCTTCTCGATCTCGAGGTTGAAGGGATGGCCTTTCCTCGGCCAGCCGCCGCGGACATCCCCGACGGCGCCGGAGACATCCTTGTAGGATTGCGCGAACTTGCCCTTGGGAGACTTCCAATGCTCCCACTTCAGCTTGGTGATGTTGGTCTTCTTCATGGGGAAAGGGTAGGGCGGATTATCCTTAATCCGCCGCGTGGCGCGTTAAGGATCAGCCGTCGCCGGGCCTATGGCTGACAAGTAACGCGCCCTACCGTATTAAATCACTTCGTTGATCACCGGGTTGGTGAGCGTGCCGATCTTTTCGATCTCGATGCTCACCGTGTCGCCGGCCTTGAGCCAGACGGGCGGGTTGCGCGCGAAGCCCACGCCGTGCGGCGTGCCGGTGAGAATCACGGTGCCGGGCAGGAGCGTCTTGCTGGCGCTCAGAAATGCGATGAGCGTTGGCACGTCGAAGATCATGTCGTCCGTGTTCCAATCCTGCATGACCTCGCCGTTGAGCACGGTCTTGATGCGAAGGGTGTTCGGATTGGGGATCTCATCCCTCGTCACGAGCACCGGGCCGAGCGGGCAAAAGGTGTCGAAGCTCTTGCCCTGGCACCACTGGCCGCCGCCGCCGTCCCGCTGCCAGTCGCGGGCGCTGACGTCGTTGGCGCAGGTGTAGCCGAGCACGTAATTGAGCGCGTCGGCCTTGCTGACGTTCTTGCACTTCCGGCCGATGACGATGGCGAGCTCGCACTCGTAGTCGACCTTGACGCTCGGAAGCTTCCCCGGGATCTCGATCGGGTCGCCGGGGTTCTGGACGCTGGCGGTGTTCTTGATGAAGAGGACGGGGTGCGGCGGGGGCGGGTTGTTGCTCTCGGCGGCGTGCTTCTTGTAGTTGAGCCCGATGCAGAGGAGATTGGTCGGCTGCAGCGGCGCGAGCAGCTTGCCGGGTTTGACGGCCTGGTCGGTGACCTTGAAATCACCGAAAATGTCGCCGCTGATGGCGCGGGCGGAACCGTCGGGTTGCAGGGCGGCCCAAGCCGGGCCGGTGGGGGTAAGGTGACGAATCAGTTTCACGCCCCATGGTTTCACGCGAAGCCGGGCCGGCGCAAAGCAAAAGCCCGCGGGGCATGGTGGCGGGGCCATCACCCCCGGACCGCGCCCGGCTTGCATTTCGTTCCGCGACCCGCTCACTCGGCGGGGCATGGCTCCCCCGCGGCGCAAGAATATCTTTCGGATCGCTCCGCCTCCGCCCATGACGATTTACGTTCGGCGCGGCTACGGGCGCGTGCTGGCCGAGGAGTATGCGGCGCTGAAGGTTAAGCGCGCCGCCCTCGTCGAGGACAAGATGGAGGCCCACAGCCAGGGCGACCTGCGCGAGAACTTCGGCTTCAAGGCCGCCAAGGACGCGATCCGCGCCGTCGACCGCAAGCTGGACGACCTCGACCGCTTTTCGCGGCGCAACACCTTCATCGAGGTCGATCCCGCCGCCTGGCTGACCAAACCGACGGATTTCCTCCAGCTCGGCCATGTGGCCCGGATCGAGAAGGAGGACGTAGGCACTAGGCGTAAGCATCGCTTCACGTTCCTCGTCGCGACCTACGGCGAGACCGCGACCGACCCGGAGAGCGGCATCGAGTGCCTGCCGCACAACTCGCCGCTGGCGGCGGCCCTCCTTGGGCTCACGGTCGGCAAGCCGGCGCAGGTCAATCTGCCCGCCGGTCCGGCGATCCTCACCGTGCTTTCGATCCGCAACCCGACCCAGGCCGAGCTCGACCGCCTGCTCACGGCCATCAAGCCGCCGGAGATCGAAGACGGGGAGTAGAAATGTAGGGCGGGGTCTCCGAACCCCGCCTTTGTTAACCGACGGCAAACGCCAAAGGCGGGGTTTGGAAACCTCGCCCTACAACAACCGGTTTCAGCGGCCCTGCCTCAGGCCTTCGGCGCCTCGGCGTAGGCTTCCATACCGACGCACGAGCACACCAGGTTGCGGTCGCCGTAGACGTTGTCCACGCGGCCGACGGACGGCCAGAACTTCGAGGCGCGCGTCCACTTGTCGGGGAACGCGGCGGTCTCGCGCGTATACGGATGCGCCCACTCGGTGGCCGTCACGGCCGCGGCGGTGTGCGGGGCGTGCTTGAGCGGGTTGTTGAGTTTGTCGCTCTCACCGCTGGCGACGGCGGCCATCTCGCCGTGGATGGCGATGAGCGCGTCGCAGAAACGGTCGAGCTCGGTCCGCGTCTCGCTCTCGGTCGGCTCGATCATGAGCGTGCCGGGGACGGGGAAGGACATGGTCGGCGCGTGATAACCGTAATCCATCAGGCGCTTGGCGACGTCCTCGACCTCGAGGCCGTGCTTCTTCCACGGGCGGAACTCGAGGATGCACTCGTGGGCGACGAGGCCGCTGGCGCCGCGGTAGAGCACCGGGAAGTGGTTCGCGAGGCGCGCGGCGATGTAATTGGCGTTGAGGATGGCGAACTGCGTGGCGCGTTTCAGGCCGTCGGGGCCCATCATGCGGATATACATCCAGGAAATGACGAGGATGGAGGCGGAGCCCCAAGGCGCGGCAGAGACGGCGCCGGTGAGGCGGATATCGGAGTTCGAAGATCGGAGTTCGGGGATGGGAGAAACCACCGCATGGCCGGGCAGGAACGGCACGAGCTGTTTCGCGACGCCGATCGGGCCCATGCCCGGGCCGCCGCCGCCGTGCGGGATGCAGAAGGTCTTGTGGAGGTTGAGGTGGCAGACGTCGGCGCCGATGTGGCCGGGCGAGGTCAGGCCGACCTGCGCGTTCATGTTGGCGCCGTCCATGTAAACCTGGCCGCCGGCCTCGTGGACGAGGCGGCAGATGGTCTTGATGGAGGTCTCGAACACGCCGTGCGTGGACGGGTAGGTGACCATGAGCGCGGCGAGATTGGCGGCGTGCTCGGTGACCTTGGCCTTGAGGTCGGTGACGTCGATGTTGCCGTTGGTGTCGCAGGCGACGGGCACGACCTTGAAGTTGCACATTGCGGCGCTGGCGGGGTTGGTGCCGTGCGCGCTGGTCGGGATGAGGCAGATGTTGCGGTGGCCCTCGCCGCGCGACTCATGGTAGGCGCGGATGACGAGGAGGCCGGCGTATTCGCCCTGCGAGCCCGCGTTGGGCTGGAGTGACACGGCGGCGAAGCCGGTGATCTCGCTGAGCCACTTCTCGAGCTGGGTGAACATCTTCGCGTAGCCCTTGGTCTGGTCGGCGGGCGCGAACGGATGCAGCTTGCCGAACTCGGGCCACGTCACGGGGAACATCTCGCTCGTGGCGTTGAGCTTCATCGTGCAGGAGCCGAGGGAGATCATCGAGTGGACGAGGGAGAGGTCCTTCTGTTCGAGCCGCTTGATGTAGCGGAGCATCTCGTGCTCGGTGTGGTATTTGTTGAAGACGGACGCGGTGAGATAGGTGCTGGTCCGCTCCAACGGAGCGGGGTAGGGAAGGACCGCTGGGCCGTCCGCTTCGGTCGACGGCGGGCCCAGCGGTCCCGCCCTACCGGTGAAACAACTGAACAACAGCTCAACCTCTTCCACCGTCGTCGTCTCGTCGAGCGAGACGCCGACGGTGGACGCGTCGACGGCGCGCAGGTTGATCTTCGCGGCGAGGGCGGCGGCGTGGACCTTGGCGGCGTCGATGCCGGAGACGGTCAGCGTGTCGAAGACGGGCTCGGCGTTCACCTGGGCGCCGGCGACCTTGAGGCCGTCGGCGAGGAGCTGGGTCAGCAGGCGCGTGCGCTGGGCGATGCGCTTCAGGCCTTCGGGACCGTGATAGACGGCATACATCGACGCCATGACGGCGAGCAGCACCTGGGCGGTGCAGATGTTGGACGTCGCCTTGTCGCGGCGGATGTGTTGCTCGCGGGTGCCGAGGGCGAGGCGCATGGCCGGGTTGCCGTGGACGTCCTTCGAGACGCCGACGAGGCGGCCGGGCATCTGGCGCTTGAACTCGTCCTTGGTGGCGAGGAAACCCGCGTGCGGTCCGCCGAAACCCATCGGCACGCCGAAACGCTGGGCCGAGCCGACGGCGACATCGGCGCCGAACTCGCCGGGGGCGCGCAGGAGGGTGAGGGCGAGCAGGTCGGTCGCCACGACGCAGAGCGCGCCGGCGGCGTGAGCCTTCTCGAAGAAGGCGGCGAAATCGTGGATACTGCCCGTGGTGTCCGGGTATTGGACGAGCACGCCGAAGACCTTGCCCGCGAAATCATAGGTGCGGTGATCGCCCACCACGACGGAGACATTGAGCGGCTTGGCGCGGGTGCGGACGATGTCGATGGTCTGCGGGTGGCACTTGTCCGAGACGAAGAAGACAGAGGCGTCGTGGCTGTCGCCGAGCTTCACGCGGTGGGCGAGCATCATGGCCTCGGCGGCGGCGGTGCCCTCGTCGAGCATGGAGGCGTTGGCGATCTGCAGGCCGGTCAGGTCGGTGACGAGCGTCTGGAAGTTGAGCAGCGCCTCGAGGCGGCCCTGGGAGATCTCGGCCTGGTAGGGCGTGTAGGCGGTATACCAGCCGGGGTTCTCGAGGATGTTGCGCTGGATGACGCCGGGGGTGGCGGTGTCGTAGTAGCCCATGCCGATGTGGCTGCGGAAGATCTTGTTCTTCGATGCGATGGCGCGGAGCTCAGCCAGGGCGGTGGTCTCGCTGGCGGCGGCGGGCAGGCGCAGGGGGCGCTTCAGCCGGATGTTGGCGGGCACGGCGGCGTCGGCCAGGGTGTCGAGCGAGGCGTGGCCGACGGTCTTGAGCATGTCGGCGACGTCGGCGTCGGGGGAGCCGTTGTGGCGGCGTTCAAAGGTGTCGAGCGGGGCGAGCAGGTCGCGCGGGGAAGCCATGGGCGGACGGTAGGCGGGGGCGGGGGCGGCGCAACCGAGATTTGGCGCGGAGGCGGGGCCATTAAGCGGGGTTGTGGGGGCGCGGGTGCAGCTTATCGCCGGAGACGCTGTTTCATCCCTGTTGCCAATGGGTAAAGATCGGCATCGGAGCCTCGATCCCAGAAGGTTTGGAACCACTATGGAGTGTTTTCAAACCCACCAAACATCCGTTTCCTGTCATTCTGAACGAAGTGAAGAATCCAGTTGTTCGCCCCTGATAGCGGATTCGTCGCACTGGATCCTTCGCGCCGCTCAGGATGACAAACTCTGAAAACGAGACAAATCACCACTAATGGAATTTCGCCAACGGCGAAATTTTGGCGGTGCGGCTCCGGCTGATCGCCTGCGCGGTGGGGTTCGGGGGCCCGCTAATCGCGGGCAGAAAGGGCTGCGATCAGCAGCCCCCTTGACCTGTCGGCGGAGGCGATCAGCCGGAGCGGTAAAAGTAGATTCCGCCGTTGGCGGAATCCTTTTAGTGGTCAACTTCCGGGGTTTGAAAACACTCCCTAATCGTCTCCGCCAGTGGGTTTCGGGGGCCGGCTAATCGCCGGTTTTATACCAGTCTGCGATAAGCAGACCCCCGGTCATCGGCTGGAGCCGATCAGGCGGAAGGGGCTTCGAAAGTTTCGCCTTTGGCGAAACTGATTAGTGGTTCCAAACGTTACGAAGGAGGGTATTCAGGGCAACCTACACCGACATGAGCAATCCCTACGCCGCCAAACCCGCCCGGGCCGCCTATGTGGCGCGCCGGCTGGCGGAGCTTTATCCGGAGACGCCCATCCCGCTGGACCACAAGGACCCTTACACACTGCTGGTGGCGGTGCTGCTCTCGGCGCAATGCACGGACAAACGCGTTAACCTCGTCACTCCGCACCTCTGGGCCGTGGCGGACAACCCGGCGGACATGCGGCGGGTGCCGGTGGCGAAGATCCAGGGCATCATCCGCCCGTGCGGCCTGTCGCCGCAAAAGGCGAAGGCCATCAGCACGCTTTCCGGGCTCATCATGGACCGGCACGCCGGCGCGGTGCCGCGGACCTTTGCGGAGCTGGAGGCGTTGCCCGGCGTCGGACACAAGACGGCCTCGGTGGTCATGAGCCAGGCGTTCGGCGTGCCGGCCTTTCCGGTGGACACGCACATCCACCGGCTGGCGCAGCGCTGGAAGCTGACCGCGGGCAAAAACGTGGAGCAGACCGAGCGCGACCTGAAGAAACTTTTCCCGCCGGAAAGCTGGAACCAGCTGCACCTGCGGATCATCTTTTACGGGCGCGAGCACTGCACGGCCCGCGGCTGCGACGGGACGGTGTGCGAGATCTGCCGGACGCTGTTTCCGGAGCGGAAACGAGCGGTGGCGACGCGGAAATAGGGGCCGTTTATGGATTGAATGTAGGGTCGGACCTTGGTCCGACCTCGCGCACAAGGTCGGCGCATCAGCCTTCGCCAAGGCTACGGCCTGACAAGAGCGCCGACCCTACATAACAGTCCTGTGGAAACCGGCGACCACCTCAATCAGTCGGGGCGTAAAGCCCCTCCCACCAAAACCTGCGCCCGCCTTACCTGCTCCGGTCCGGCCGCGGGATCTCGATCCGGATGCGCGTGCCGACGCCCGGCTCCGGGCGGCTCCAGAACCGCGGCAGGGAAGCGGGCGCGATGCTTAACACAAGATATGCGGAGCAATCGCCCGGAGCGATTTGGGATACTGTAAGACCCATCAATGAAACTTCCACGCATCATGGCGTTAGCCCGCCCGGACTCGCCGTCACGGGTGACGCTGCACTATGTGCTGTTCGGAACCCTGTGGATTGTGGGCAGCGACTGGTGGGTGGGTTGGCGCATGGGGGAGCCGGTCGGGATCTGGGAAATCGACCTGCTCAAGGGGCTGGTCTTCATCTTCGCGACAGCGGGCATGCTCTATGTATTGATCAAGCGGCTGGACCGGCGCCATGTCGCCGTGGAGGCGGAATTACAAGTGAGCCAGCAGCGGCTGACGCTCGCGCTCCAGGCGGCGAACCAGGGCCTCTACGACCTCAACATCCAGACCGGCGACGCGGTGGTGAACGACACCTACGCCACCATGCTTGGTTACGATCCGAAGCATTTTCGCGAGACCAATGCGGCGTGGCACGAGCGGCTGCACCCGGATGACCGGGAGAAGGTTTATCAGGTTTATACCGACTACGTCGCCGGCCGGCTGAAGGTATATCGCGTGGAGTTCCGGCAGAAGACCGCCTCCGGTGACTGGCGGTGGATTCTTTCGATGGGCCGGCTGGTGGAGCGCGATAACCAGGGCCGGCCCCTCCGCATGCTCGGCACCCATACCGACATCACCGAGCGCAAGAGTGCCGAGGCGCGTTCGGTTGATGCCCTGGCCTTCGCGCAGGCGGTGCTGCATTCCTCGCCGGTGGGCGTGATCGCCTACGGGGCGGACGGCCGGGCGGTGATCGCCAACGAGGCGGCGGCCCGGATCGTCGGCACGGATGTGCCGGGCCTGCTCCGGCAGAATTTTCGCGAGCTTGAGTCCTGGCGCCGACACGGCCTGCTGGCGGCTGCCGAGGAGTCGCTGGCCACGGGGCGGGAGGTCATGCACAGCGGGCATTATGTCAGCAGCTTCGGGCGCGAACTCTGGCTGGAGGAGCGTTTTGTGCCCTTCAACTACGCCGGGGCGCAGCACCTGCTGGTCCTGGTGACCGACGAGACCGCGTCACGGCGCACGCTCGAAAACCTCAAGCTGATGCAAGCCGCCGTCCAGGCGGCGCCGGTCGGCTGGGTGGTGACCGACCCCGAGGGCGTGATCCAGTGGGTCAACCCGGGTTTCACGACCCTCACCGGCTACACCGCGGAGGAGGTGATCGGGAAAAATCCCCGGGTCCTCAAGTCGGGCCGGCATCGGCCGGAGTTCTACGCCGCGATGTGGGCGGCCATCAAGCGGGGCGAGGTCTGGACCGGCGAGGTGTTCAACCAGCGCAAGGACGGCACCCAGTATCACGAGCGCATGACGATCGCCCCGGTGCGCGGCGAGGACGGCACGATCGCGCACTACGTGGCCATCAAGGAAAACATCACCGAGCAGAAACAGCTCGAGCAACAGCTGGCCCGCGCCCAGCGCCTGGAGAGCATCGGCATGCTCGCCAGCGGCATCGCGCACGACCTGAACAACATCTTCGCCCCGATCCTCCTCTCACTTGAGCTGCTCAAGTTGAAATACCCCATGGCGGACGCCCGCCGCATGCTCGACACGATCGAGAGCGCCGGGCAGCGCGGGGCGGGCATCGTGAAGCAGGTGCTGACCTTCGCCCGCGGCATCGAGGGCGAGCGCACGGAGGTGCAGCCGAAATACCTGGTCAAGGAGATGGCGCAGATCCTGGGCGAGACGCTGCCGCGCAACATCCGGGTCGAGACCGAGCTGGCGGCCAGGCTTTCGCCGGTGCTCGGTGACGCGACGCAACTGCACCAGGTTCTGCTCAACCTCGCGATCAACGCCCGCGACGCGATGCCGGTCGGCGGCCGGCTGGTGCTGGGCGCGCACGACGTGTTCGTGGACGAGCCGCGGGCCGCGCTCAATCCGCCGCTCAAGCCCGGCCCCTGTGTCGCCTTCACGGTGACCGACACTGGCGGCGGCATCCCGCCCGAGGTGCTGGAGCGCATGTTCGAGCCTTTCTTCACGACCAAGCCGCTCGGCAAGGGCACCGGCCTGGGCCTGTCGACGGTTTACGGCATCGTGCGAAGCCATGGCGGCGCGGTGGAGGTGAAGAGCAAGGTCGGGGAGGGGACGGAGTTTTGTGTGCTGGTGCCCGCGATGCCCGGCGCCGCGGCCGAGCCGGAGACGGCCAAGCCCGGCCCCGGGGCGATCCAAGGTGCCGGCCGGCGGCTGCTGGTGGTGGACGACGAGGAGGCTATCCGGATCGTGACGTCCGAGACGCTGCAACGGCACGGCTTTGTGGTGGAGACGGCGGAGGACGGTGCCGAGGGACTGGTGAAGTTCCTGCGGCGCCGGGATTTTGCGGCGGTGGTGACCGACCTCATGATGCCGCGGATGAACGGTTACGAAATGGCCCGGGAAATCCGCCGCCATGACCCCCGGGTGCCGATCCTGGCCTCCTCGGGGATGACCGGGGATTCCGCCACGCCCCAGCCGGACGCCGGGCTGGCGGCGCTGGGCGTCAAGACGCTGCTGCTCAAGCCTTACACCGAGGGCGACCTGCTGCGGGCACTGGCCGCGGAGCTCAATCCGGTAGTGGGTGATTGAATGTAGGGTCGGACCTTGGTCCGACCTCGCGCACAAGGTCGGCGCATCAGCCTTCGCCAAGGCTACGGCCTGACAAGAGCACCGACCCGACATAACAGTCCTGCCTATTCGACCAAACTGACCCACCACCCTCGATCAGGCCCCGGCGGAAAAGAATGATTGATTCGCCCCGGTCGGTTGTTAACCGTCTGCCCCTCGTTTCGGACGCCTAGCTCAGTTGGTTAGAGCACCTGCTTCACACGCAGGGGGTCACTGGTTCGAGTCCAGTGGCGTCCAAGCGATGGTAAGGATCCAACCAAAAGACTCGCCGCGGCGCCGGGTCCATCGCTCAACCCGCACCTCATGTTTTCCTTGCAGGAAAAATCCGCGTTGGTCACCGGTGCCGGTTCCGGTATCGGACAGGCCATTGCGCAGCTCTTTGCCCGGCAGGGCGCCCAAATCTGGGTCGTGGACCGCGACCCGGCCACCGGAGCGGAAACCGTCCGCCTCATCCGCGACGCCGGCGGCCAGGCGGAATTCGTCGGATTGGATGTGAGCGATGCAGTGGCCACGCAGGCCCTCGCCACGCGGCTGCCGCCGATGGACATCCTCGTGAACAACGCCGGCACCGGCCACGTGGGCAACCTGCTTGCCACGGACGCCGCCGACCTGGACCGGTTGCACGCCGTCAACGTCCGGGGATCTTTCAATCTCTGCAAGGCCTTCGTCCCCGCCATGCTCGGGCGTGTGCTAACTACCAGATCATAGACACAGAAACGTGAGTTAATTGGGTAACACTCCAAAGCGAAAGGAGTGTTACCATGGAAACGAAAGAGACAGTGGAAAGGAAGGAGGTCCGCGAACCGCGGACC
>JAYRXZ010000080.1:0-10700 GCA_041917235.1 Lacunisphaera sp.
GCGCCGGGGATGGGGCCGCGTTCGCGGCGGCTTAGGGATAAGCCGCCCTACCTCAAACCAGGAGCAATGCCGGCTTCTCCAGGAGATCCTTCAGTGCGCCGAGATACTGGGCACCGACGGCGCCGTCGAAGACGCGGTGGTCGGCGCTCAGCGTCACCGTCATCGTCTGGCCGGGGGCGATCGCGCCATTCTTGATGACGGGCTTGGCGACCGTGGTGCCGACGGCGAGGATGGCGGAGTTGGGCGGGTTGATGATGGCGGTGAACTTCGGGATGCCCATCATGCCGAGGTTGGAGACGCAGAAGGTGCCGCCGGTGTAGTCATTCGGGGCGAGCTTCTTGTCCTTGGCCTTTTTGCCGAGCGCCTTGGCCTCGGTGCTGATCTGGAAGACACTCTTCAAATGGCAGTCGCGGACGACCGGCGTGATGAGGCCATCCTCGAGGGCGACGGCGAAGGCGACATGCGCGGCACCGTGGTAGCGGATCTGGTTGCCTTCCCAGGAGCTGTTGACGGCCGGCACGCGGCGCAGGGCCTCGGCGCAGGCCTTGAGCACGAAGTCGTTCACGGAGAGCTTAACGCCCTCCTTCTCGAGGCCGGTGTTGAGCTGGGCGCGGATGGCCAGCAGCGGCTCGGCGTCGACCTCGATGTCGAGATAGATGTAGGGGATGGTCGTCGTGGACTCGACCATGCGCTTGGCGATGACGGCGCGCATGGTGGAGACGGGGACCACGCGGTCCTGCTGGATCGGGCCGCCCGATCCAGAGAAACCTGAAACCTGAGACCTGAGACCTGAAGGCGCAGCAGCGGGAGCGGCGGACTTGAGGAGCGCCGGGTTGGCGGCGGCGGCGAGGACGTCGGCCTTGACGATGCGGCCGTGCGGGCCGGAGCCGGTGAGGCGGGAGGTGTCGATCTTTTGGTCGGCCGCGAGCTTCTTCGCGAGAGGCGAAATGCGCAGACGCGCATCAGAGGACGGAGGACTGATGACAGAGGACGGGGCTGAGGCTGCGGCAGGAGCCGGTGGAACGGAGGACGGAGGACTGATGACAGAAGACGGAACAGGCGCAGAAGGGACTGGAGCCGGCTTGTTTTCTGTTTTCTGTTCTCTGTTGTCTGTGCTCTGTCCTCCGTCCTTTGTCTTCTGTGCCGCGGCCGGGGCTGCGGCGCCGATATCAGGCGCGGCTTCGCCGGGCTTGCCGATGGCGCAGAGGGGGGCGCCGATGGCGACCTGGGAACCGGCTTGCGCGTAGATCTTGATCAGCGTGCCGGTGAAGAAGGACTCGAGCTCCATCGTCGCCTTGTCGGTCTCGACCTCGGCGAGCATGTCGCCGGCCTTGACGGCGTCACCTTCCTTGCGGAGCCACTTGACCAGCGTGCCCACCGTCATGGTGTCGCTGAGCTTGGGCATATCAATGATGTCGGGCATGGGGGGAAAAATTAAGAATTAAGAAGGAGGAATTAAGAAAGGGGCCGAATGTTCAATTTTCAGCGTTCAATGTTCAATTGCCATTGGTGGTTTCGCGTGTCGGTTGAACAATGAACATTGGACGATGAACGATGAACATTACTTCAGGGTTTCCAAGGCGGCCTGGTAGATGCGGTCGACGTTGGGGAGCTGGAGTTTCTCGAGCGGCATGCTGTAGATGGCGGGGGCGTCGATCGAGTTGAGGCGCTTGACCGGGGCGTCGAGGTAATCGAAGGCCTTGTCGGAGATGATGGCGGCCACCATGGCGCCGACCGAGCAGAAGGGCTTGGACTCCTCGACGTAGAGGGCGCGGTTGGTCTTCTTGACGGAATTCAGGATCGTCTCCTCGTCCAGCGGGCGGATGGAGCGCAGGTCGATGACCTCGGCGTTGATGTTGTGCTTCTCCTTGAGGAGGTCGGCGGCCTTGAGGGCCATCTGGATGGCGCGGCCGTGGCCGATGATGGAGAGGTCCTTGCCCTCGCGCAGGATGTTGGCCTTGCCGAGCGGCACGAGGTATTCGCCGTCCGGAACCTCCATGGACTCGCCGTAGAGGATGGTGTTTTCCATGAACATCACCGGATCGTTGTCGCGGATGGCGGACTTCATGAGGCCCTTGGCGTCGTAGGCGTTGGAGGGGACGACGACCTTGATGCCCGGGTGGTAGGCGGCGATGGACTCCGGGGTGTGCGAGTGGGTGGCGCCGACGTTGGTGCCGCCGTTGGCGGGGCCGCGCAGGACGATCGGGCAGTTGATGAGGCCGCCGGACATGTAGCGGATGTTGGCCGCGTTGTTGAAGATCTGGTCGAAGGCGACCGAGTAGAAGCTGAAGAACATCAGCTCCATGACGGGACGCAGGCCGAGCATGGCGGCGCCGACGCCCATGCCGATGAAGCCGGCCTCGGAGATCGGGGTGTCGACGATGCGCTTGGGGCCGTATTTGGCCAGCATGCCTTCGGAGATCTTGTAGGCGCCGTTGAACTGGGCGACTTCCTCGCCCATGAGGACGACGTTCGGGTCGCGTTCGATTTCCTCGGACATGGCGGCCCGGAGGGCTTCGCGGTAGGTGATGACGGGCATTTTAGAAAAAGAGTAAGGGAATGAGGGAGTGAGTGGTGAGCCGGCGAATGCTCAATTATCAGTTTTCAATGTTCATTTTTCAACGGGGCGCTGCGCGTCCGGGAAATGAACACTGAACATTGGACATTGAACGATGAACATTGCCTGTGGTCAGTTGAAGAACAGGGTGCCCTGGGACTTGCGGTCGGCGGGATTGTCGGCCTCCCAATAGACGTCCTTCTGGATGTCCTCGACGGTCGGGAAGGGGCTGGCCTCGGCGAACTGCGCGGAGGTCTCAGCCTCGGCGCGTGCGGCCTCGTCAATCTTGGCGACGAGCTCGTCGGTGAGGGTCTTCTCGGCCAGGAGCTGGTTCTGGAACACCATGAGCGGATCCTTGGTGGCCTTGTATTCCTCGATCTCCTTCTTGTCGCGGTAGGTGGTGTCCGGGTCGGCGACCGAATGGCCGCGGTAGCGGTAGGTGCGGATCTCGAGGACGGAGGGCAGGGATTTTTCGTGGGCGAGCTTGATGGCGGCGGCGACCTTGTCGCGGACCTCGAGGACGTCGTGGCCGTTCTCAATGATGTCCCAGTTCATGCCGTAACCCTCGGCGCGCTGCGCGAGGCTCGGGCCGGCGGAGGAGCGCTCCTGGCTCGTGCCCATGGAGTAGCCGTTGTTCTCGATGACGAAGATGACGGGCAGCGACCAGAGGGCCGCGAGGTTGTAGGACTCGTGGACAGCGCCCTGGTTGACGGCACCGTCACCCATGAAGGCGAGGGCGCAGCCCTTGAGGCCCTTGTATTTGAGGGCGTAGGCGAGGCCGGTGCCGAGCGGGATCTGGCCGCCGACGATGCCGTGGCCGCCCCAGAAATTGCGCGACGGGTCGAAGTAGTGCATCGAGCCGCCCTTGCCCTTGGAGCAGCCGGTGTATTTGCCGTAGTTCTCGGCCATCATCTCGTTCATGCCCATGCCGACCGCCAGGCCGTGGCCGTGGTCGCGATAGGCGGTGATGATGTGGTCGTTCTTGCCCATGACGGACACGACGCCCACGGCGATCGACTCCTGGCCGATGTAGAGGTGGAGGAAGCCGCCGATCTTGCCCTGCTGGTAGCTGCGCAGGCAGCGCTCCTCGAAGCGGCGGATGCGCACCATGTCGCGGTAGAGGGCGATCAGCTCGTCCTGGCCGAGCTTGGCGTTGATGGGGGCCTGCCGGGCATTATAGCCAGCGACTTCGGCTTTTTTGGAGGGAGCGGGTTTCTTGGTCACAGGGAAATAGTTTGAGTTTGAAGCAATATTCAGGACGCAGGAGTCTGTCTTCCAGCCAAAGCGGCGGGATGACAAGCGAAAGTTGGCAGAGAAACCTGAAACCTCGCCGTTGCTGGCTCCTGCCAGCCCGGTGTTTGTCCGGGCCAGTCGCCCGGCAAAGAGACCTGAAACCTGAAAATCCAAACTCCTGAAAGCGATCGGGCCGCGCCTAAATGCTTGCGGCGTCCCTGAGTTGAAGGTGCCGAGGCTCGAAAATCCTCAGGTTTCAGGTTTCAAGTTTCAGGTTTCACCTTTCGTGATCTGCTCGACGGTGATCTGGATGGGCGAGCGGGCGCAGTCGGCCTTCAGGGCGACGAAGCCGTCGCGGTATTGGTCGAAGATGGGCCAGAGCGCGGCCTTGTCGGTCTCGGGGATGGGGAGGCCCTTGATTTTTTCGCGGGAGAAGAACGCGAACCTGCCCTCGGCGATGTCGGGCGGCAGCGCGGCGATGGGCTGCTTGCAGCGGAAGAGGAACATCAGCCAGTGGGTGTCACCCTGGTAGGCCTTCTCCGCGATCATGGCGAAGAGGTGGAGCTGGTCCGGCGTGACGACGAGGCCGGTCTCCTCGGCGGTCTCGCGCACGGCACATTCGAACGGGGATTCGCCCGTGGTCATCTCGAGCTTGCCGCCGATGGGCGTCCAGACGCCGAGGTTCGGCTGCTTGGCGCGGAGCATCAGCAGCTGTTCGCCGGCGGCGTTTTCGATGAAGACCAGCACGCTGATCTTGTAGGGCAGGACGGAGGCCATGTGGCAAAAGAGCGTGACCTTTGCGGCAGGTCGGGCAAACAAATCCTTGGATGCCGAGCGACCCGAGTCAAAACCGGGATAATTCAAAAGCCATGAAACCAGAAATTCGATTCATTGGATTTTCTGTTCCCGGCTTCCTGGCTTCCGAATAAAACCCACGCCATGCCCCACATCGCCCACATTGCCAATCTCTGGTCCCTCGTCCGCCATCCCTCCGCCGCCACCGAGTGGTCGCTGGAGCGCAAGATCAAGGCCGTGGCCGCCGCCGGATTCGACGGCCTTACGACCGCGCTCACGCCCGAGCACCGCCGCCTCGCGGAGAAGCATGAGCTGCACCACCTGCTCGGCTTCATTTCGTCGCAGAACCCCGCGGATTTCCCGCGCCTCATCCGCGAGCAGAAGGAGGGCGGGGCGGTGCACATCAACGTCCAGCTCGACGACCACGACACGCCGCCGGCGCTGGCGACAAAGCACTGGATCCAGCTGGAGCGCGCCGCCGAGAAGATCGGCGGGGTGGTGGTCTCGCTCGAGGTCCACCGCGACACCTGCACCGAGACGCCCGAGAAGACCTATGAGATCGCCGACCGCTACCACGCGGCGACGGGCCGGCTCTGCAAGATGAACTTCGACTTCTCGCACCTCGCGAGCGTCAAGCACCTCAACCCCGACAACTACATCGAGCGCCTGCTCGATCACCCGGAGTTGCTGCAGCACAGCGAGCAGGTGCATTTCCGTCCGTTCAACGGCCACCATTGCCAGGTGCCGGTCACCTACAAGGGCGCGCTTTCGCCCGAGGTGAAGAGCTACCTCGTGTTCGTCGAAGCACTCATGCGCCTCTGGAAGAAAGGCCGCGGCAACAAGCACAAGACGATGTTCGCGTGCCCCGAACTCGGGCCCTACGCGCCCGGCGGCTCGGGCTACAACATTTCCGGCCTGCCGCCGGCCTGGCCGGATGCGGTCGTGCTGCGCCACGAGCTCGGCCGCGCCTGGGCGAGGGCGTAGGGCGCACCGTTGTTGGCTGCGGCCAACCCGGTGTTTGTCCACGGTTCTCGCTTCGCGAAACCGAGGCAAAGAAACCTGAGACCTGAGACCTGAGACCTGAGGTCAACGCAAAGGCGCCAAGGGTAGGGCGCGTTATCCCTAACGCGCCGAGGATGCCGTAGGCGCGGCGGATTAAGGATAATCCGCCCTACCTGGAATCAAGATGCGCCTCCTCACATCGGCTTGGGCGAGCGGGGCGGGCAGGTGGCGGCGTTCGTGAGCGGGCAGGCTTTCCGGATGCGCCCGAGCAGGTCTTGGTAGAAATCGAAACACGGGTCGCCGGGCGTGCGCGGCAGCTTGCGGTCGAGTTCCTGGGCCAAGGCGATGGCGCGGGCCTGCGACTCCTCGCGGATCTTCACGCCGCGCTCGCGGTAGTTGGTGTTGTCCACGCCGGCGAACTCGGCGAGCAGCGGCAGCCACTGGTGGGCGTATTGGACGTGGGCCGTCTCGTCGATGATGTCGAAGAGCATCATCTCGGCCGACTGGAGGTCCTGGCCTTCCTTGAAGTCCACGTAGCCCTCGTTCTTGACGACGAAGTGGCCGGTCTCGGCCACGAGGCCGATCATGAACACGTTCTCGTAGATCTGCGCCTTGGTGAGCGGCTCGGCCTTGAGCGGGGCGAGCAGTTCCTGCTGGCGGGCATAGGCCTCGTCGAGCGAGATGCCGCGCTTGGCGGCCTGCTCCTTGAGTTCGGTATCGCGGACCAGCTGGTCGTAACCCGAGAAGCCGACGTCCTCGAGGCTGATGCCGAAGTCGCGGAGGCGCGAGTAACCGGAGTCGCCGTGGCGGGACTCGTCCCAGAGGTGGCGGGAGATGATGTGCTGCCACGCCCAGGGCATGTAGTGGCCGTAATAAAGCCACAGCAGCTGGTCGTCGGGCAGGTTCTTCTCAAGCATGTAGCCGAAGGCCCAGAAGAGGCGGCGCGCCTCGAGGTTGGTGGCGAAGTCGGCGCGCACGTAGTCCATGAACGGCTGGCGCGGGCGGATCGGCACGTTGCGGGCGCTGAACTTGCTCAGGCGGAAATCCGTGGCGACGCCGGCGGGCTGCGCCTCGGCGCCGGGGACGACCGGCAGCGGCACGCGGAACTGGCCGCAGTCCTCGAGGAGCGCGGTGACGCGGGCGCGGTAGGCGGCATCGGTCGTGTGCGGCACGCGGCGGCGGTAGTCGCGATACCACAGCCACTGCTGGCTCTTGATCTGGTTGATCTCGTGGAGCAGCGCGATCGTCGGGGCGTCGTGGATCGGATGGACGAGGCCGATGTATTCGCCGTAGGCGCCGACGAGGGTCTTCAGCAGCAGCTCATAGATGCCGTCGAGCGCGTCCTGCAGGGAAGGGGCGAGCAGCACGGCGTTGGCCAGGTGCTCGAGCCGGGCGGAGACGGGCGCGTCGGCCTTGCCGCCGGGAAACTGCTCGATGCGCTCCCGCAGGCGGCGGACGCACTCGGCCTGGTCCCAGATGTGGCGGTGCAGCGCGCTCTTGTTTTCCCATTCCGGCAGGTCGCGACCCCACGCGGCGAGCAGGCGGTGGATGCAGCGCTCCACGTATTGCCAGTCGTTCATCAGGTCCACGTTGCGCGGGCGCTGCTTGGTGGACGGCTCGACGAGCACCGCCGGCCAGGTGGAGGGGGAGAGGGGTTCCGCTGCGCTCGGGCTCATGGCGACGACGACACGAAACTTCCGCGCGGGACTCAAGCTTGGCGCGCTGAATATTCATATCCTCGGCGGTTGCGCCGCGCCGGAAAATTCTCCCGAATCCCCGCCATGAGCTCACCCCGGCCGCTGTCTGCTGAACAATATGCTTTCTTCAAGGACGAGGGCTACCTGATCGTCCCCGACGTATTCGATCCCGCCGACCTCGAGCCCGTGCGGCAGGCGCTGCACCGCGAGATCGCGAAGAAGGCCGCCGCCCTGAAGGCCGAGGGCAAGCTGCAGAATCTCCACGAGGAGCTGGCCTTCGACCAGCGCCTCGCCGCGATCCAGCAGGACTCGAAGGAGAACGGCGAGGCGATCATCCGCCACCTCGAGGGCCTGCGCGGCGGCGGTTTCCATGCGCGCGAGCTGTTCGACGTCATCGCCCACCCGAAGCTGCTCGCGGCGGTCGGCACGCTGCTCGCGACCGACGAGATCGTGGCCTCATCCGTCTACCGCATCCGGCCCAAGCTGCCGAACTCCGGCCGCGGCATCGTGCCGTGGCACCAGGACAGCGGGTATTTCGCGGAGCATTGCGACACGCAGCTCATCATCACGTGCTGGGTGCCCCTCGTGAACGCCACGGTGGAGAACGGCTGCATGCAGATCCTGCCGCGGGTGCACCGCGGCAAGGTCGCGAAGCACCACACCGGCGGCAACGCCGGCTTCCTCGTCATCAAGGACGAGGACCTGCCCGACGACCCGCACAAGGCGGTCACCGCGGCCTGCCCGCGCGGCGGCGTGGTCTTCATGACCAACCGCACGCCGCACTGCTCGACGCCGAACACCTCCGACCACATCCGCTGGAGCATCGACCTGCGCTTCCAGTCCGCCGACACGCCCAGCAATGTCGGCCTCGAGCCGGCGGTGCTGAACCAGGCCGGCCGGGCCGACGACGCCTTCTACGACAAGGTGAGTGTCGCCTGCTATCCGCCGGAGGCCGATTTCCTCGTCGCCAGCAAGCGGACGCCCGAACTCGTGACCGACTACGCGGAATACGCGCGGCGCCGCGAGATCTACGACCGCACGCAGACGGATTTCTCCGCCTACCGCCGCTGGCGGCAGGAGACGCCGGCGACGGTCTAGGCCGGGGCGGATGCAAAACGCCGCCTCACTTAAGGTGCAATAAAGCGCGGAAGCGGTTCCGCGGCACGGCTAGCTTGGGCGCACGGGCCCCAGCTACTCCTACCCGTGTTTTCGCGAAAGACAGTGATCGTGGACCTTGGCGCCAGCCGGACGGCGCTGGGCAGGTTCAGCCTGAACCAGGGGCGGCTGCGGCTGGATCAGCTGGCCGTGGAGGCGCTGCCGGGGCATCCCGTCGGCGGTGCCGGCTGGCTGGAGCAAACCCGGACGGCGCTGAGCGTCTTGCGAACCCGGGCGGGCACCCGGGATCCCGTCGTGCTGGTGCTGCCGCCGCACCTGACATTGACCAAGCTGATCAAGACGCCGCGGGTCGAGCCCGCCCGGCGCGCGAAGGTCCTCCGCTTTGAGGCCGAGCAGGGCATTCCCTTCGCACTCGCCGACGTGGTGTGGGACACGGTTGCTGCCGCCGAGCATGAAAGCGAACTCGAGCTGCTGCTGGCGGCCGCCAGGCGCGAGGTCCTCGAGGAGCTTTGCACCGCGGTGCGGACCGCCGGCTTCGAGCCGCGGCTGGTGCTGCCGTCGGCCCTGGCAACGCTGGCGGCGTTCCGCCTGGTGCAGGGCGCGCCAACGGAGCCGGTGCTTGTGCTCAACCTCGGGGCCCGATCGACCACGCTCCTGCAGGTCACGGGTCAACGGTTCACGGCGCGCTCCCTGGCACTGGGCGCGGGAAACATCCGGTGCGACCAGGCCGAACCACCGGATCGCGCGGCCTTGGAAGCCCTCGCCACCCGGCTGGCGCAGGAGATCACGCGGTCGGTGCTGCATTTCCGGCGGCAGGGCAGTAGCGAAAGTCCCGCCCGGGTCTGCCTGACCGGCGGCGGGGCGCGGCTGGGCGGGCTGGGGGAGGTGCTGGCGGCGAGGCTGAAGCTGCCCGTCGACCGCCTCGACTTGTCCGGGGTCATCGAGCCCGGTCGCGGCGTGGCACCGGACGACGCGGCCGGAGACACCCTGACCCTCGCCGACCTGGCCGGGGCCGCGGCGACGCAACTGCGACCGGGGCACCCGGTGCTGAACCTGCTGCCGCCCTCGCTGCGACGGAACGCGCGCCGCCGCCGCCGTCTCTGGCTGGCCGCGGCAACGCTGGTCGCGGCCGCGGCCAGTTGGCCGCTTTTCCATCATCTTCCCCCTGCGGCCCAGCCCGGCAGTCTGGCCGCGGTCAGCCCGCCCGAGGCGAAACCGCGCCCGGACGCAGTCTCCGCGGCATCATCCGCCGTGAGTCAGTCCGGGGAGGCGGAGTCCTTCGACTTGGAATTGCTGGACGTGAAAGCCGCGCCTTTCCCGCTGCAAGTGGCGGGCTATTTCGGCAAACCGGGCGACTATCTGGTGGCCTTCATCAGCACGGACCGGCCGGAGACGCTGCTCGTGCGTCGCGGCCACCGGTTTGAGCGGCACGGGTTCACGCTGCGGAACTTCGAGGTGCGAAAAATCGCGGTGGACCATGGCGACGCGTGGCCGGTTTATGAGGCGGCCGGGTTCGCCGTGCTGCATGACGAGAAGAACGGCGGGGAGTTCGTGCTGGACAGCCGGCGGAAGCCGCATGACACGCTGAGGGCCGTGCTGCAGGGAGCCGCCGATAACCAGCCGGGCACCTGGCAGGAAGGTGAACTGATCGCGGGACGCGGCGCCACCTACCGCATCCAGCGCATCCAGGCCGATCCGCCGGAGGTTGTCCTGGTCCGGCACGGCGAGGAGAGCGACCGGGTAGAGACCCGCGTCCTGCAGCCGGCCCGGCCTGAAACCGGGCCGGTTCCGGAGAACCGCTGATTTTCCCGGCATGAACCCTTTCGCGCATCGTTGTGCCGCCCTTTTGCTCCTCACCGGTCTGGCGTGGGCGCGGGTGCAGGCCGGCGCCCCGGATGCGGCCGCCAGCAAGATCCGCCTGCTCGCCGCGGCCCTGCATGCGCGCGACACGGGCGACGTCGCGACGGCCCGCCGCAACCTGGAGGAACTGCTCGTGCTGAGCCCGAACGACGGGACGGTGAAGCGGCTGCTCACCAGCCTCGACCGGCTGGCGGAGAAAAAGGTCACCGTTTCGGGCGACGCCACGCTGTTGGCCGAGGCCGACCAACTGGCCCGCGGCGAGGAGGAGCGCCTGAGCCGATTGCTCGAAGCCGCCGGCACCGCCGTCAAGGCGGCGCGGGCGTTGGCGCGGCAGAATCAGTATTCGGCGGCGCTCGACGTGATTGACCGGGCGCAGGCCACGCTGCCCGAGAACAATCTGACCAATGGCGCCATGGACGAACTGAGCACCGCTCGGGTGG
>JAYRXZ010000081.1:0-10079 GCA_041917235.1 Lacunisphaera sp.
GCGCACCACCGCTACGCCCTGTCCGGCCTCAACATCCCGGAACAATTCGCCACGCAGGAGGAGATCGACCGCGTGCGCGGCGTGACCCTCACGACCACCGAACGCTGGGCCGCCGCGCTGGCCGGCGCGGTCCGGCTCAGGCGTTACGCGTCGCGCCACGCGGCGCCGGCCAACTGGCACCAGCCGCCGACCTTCGCGTTTTACCCGCAGTTCCTGGAGCAGCCGGACAACACCTACCTCAACGGCATGTTCCAGTCGGAGAAGTTCTTCGCCCCCTCCGCCGACCTGCTGCGCCTGCACTTCTCCTTTCGCTACCCGGCCCAGCCGGAGGTCGCCGCCCTCGCCGACCGCATCCGCTCCGGCCCGTCGGCCGCCGTGCACTTCCGCCGCGGCGATTACCAGCGCAACGCCACCTTCGCCCGGGAGATCGGCGCGCTCGACCTGGCCTATTACCATCGCGCCGTCGCCCTCCTGCGCGCGCGCAGCCCCGGGGCCACGCTCTACATCTTCTCGGACGACATCGAGGGCGTGGCCCGGGAGTTCACGCCGCCGGGCCCGCACGAGTTCGTGCGTTGCGTGAAGCCCTGGCACGCTTACGACAAGATCCGCCTGATGTCGCTCTGCGACCACCTCGCCATCGCCAACAGCACCTTCTCGTGGTGGGCCGCGTGGCTCAATCCCTCGCCCGCCAAGCTGGTGATCGCGCCGGATCCCTGGTTCGACCGAAGCACGCACGACGGCTCGGACGTCGTGCCCGCCGGTTGGGTGCGCCTCCCCCGCAAAGGTTGAACCCGGCTCCTCCAACCCCGCCCAGCTGGGCCGCGCCCGCGGTTTTTGCCGTCGCCCTGGCCGGAGGCGTCCTTCTCCTGAGCAGTGCCGGGCCCGCACCACAGTTGATCTACCCCTCCGACGACGTGGTCTATCTGGACGCCTGTCACCGCGCCTCGCTGAGCCAGTGGCTGGGCCGTGATTTCATTTCGCCCATTGGTCCCGCGGCGCTGGTGCCCACGACACTGGCGATGCGAATCGGCGGGGCCAACGTGCACGCGTTTTCCAACGGCTCCGTCCTCGCCTGGCTGGCCTATGGCCTCCTCGCCTGGCTGGCAGCCCGTCCCCGCATGGCTGCCTGGACGGCCGCTGCGTTCGCCTTGTTTGTCGCCGGCATCGCCGCGGCACCCTACACCCTGGATTTCGGCGCATGGAATGTGCTGTCCTACGGCATGCTCTACAACCGGCTCGCCTGGGCGGCGCTTTGCCTGGCGGCGGCCGTGGCGCTCCTGCCCCGCCTTGACCGCGGCCCGGCAGCGTTCGTGCCTGCCGGCCTGGGGGCTTGCGCCGCCTGGCTCTGGGCCCTGAAGCCAAACTACCTGCTCATCCTGGTGCCGCTGATCCTGTATCACTGGTTCCATGATTCACGCCGCCGGGCCTGGATCACCCGCGCCGCCGCGGGCGCGCTCGTGATGCTGGGCCTGACGTGGGCCTGCGTGCGCTTCTCGCCTCTCGGCTACATTGAAATCCACGTGGACATGGCGCGCCAGGCGGCCCAGCTGGGCGGTTCGTTCTATGACCCCGCGCGGACCCTGCGCGAGAATATCGGGCCCGTCCTTGCGCTCGCCGCGATCTGGTGGCTGGTGCTCCGGCCGCCGGGCCGCCCGTTTCGCGGCCGCCTGGGCCTCGCGGTCGGCGGCGTGATCGCCTGCACCCTCGTGGCCAACCTGACCAACAACCAGTTTTCCGAAATCCCGCTGTGGGGCGCCCTGGGCTGGCTGGCCACCGCCTGTGCGCTGGCGAATCCCGTGCCATCCTCCTGGGGGCGGACGGCGGCGGTCGCCGGCGCGGCCTGCGGCCTCGCGTTCATGTGGCAGCCACTGGGCGGCATCGCCTATTCCTTTGCGTGGAAAAAATTCCGCGCCCCCGGCTTTCCCCCCGCCCTGGAGGTGGCCAGCCCGGCCTGGCAGAGCATGCCCATGCGCCCGGTCCCGGGCGAGTCCGCCAACGCAGCCGGAAATCTGGAATCACCGGGCAGCTACGCCGCGTGGCTGAATGACGGCCTCGCGCTGCTGGCCCGGAACCGGCCGACCCACGGAAGTATCCTGTGCCTCGACTGGGCCAACCCCTTTCCCTTTTCCACCGGCACATTCCCCGCAGCCGGAGACCAGATTGCCTGGCACGTGGGCCGCTACATCGGGCCGTCCTACCACCCCGACCCCGCGCGCCTGCTGGCCGACGCCGCGGTGGTCATGGAGCCGCGCCGGTCGATCCAGCCGGAGTCGCTGGCCTTCAAGCAACGGCTCTTCGCCCCGCTGCTTGCCGCCTCCTTCACCTTGGCCGGCGAGAGCCAACACTGGCGCCTCTGGCTGCGCCGCGATGCCGTCGCGGCACGACCCCGTGGCTGAACCCATGAGGATCGCCTTCATCTCGACCATCCTGGGCTACCCGTGGGGCGGAGCCGACACGCTTTGGACCCGCGCGGCCGAGGCGGCCTCGGCCCGGGGCGACCGGCTGCTGCTGTCGGTTTCCCCGTCGGTGGCAAACCACGCCCGTATCGCCGGCCTCGTCGCCGCGGGGGCCGAAGTGGTGATGCGCAAGCCGGCAGCCAGCCCGCCCTCGTTTGGCGGGCGCGTTCTGCGCAAGCTCGGTCTGGCCTCCTCCCCGGACGCCGGCCTCATCGCCGCACTCACGGCCTTCCGGCCCGACCTCGTCCTCTTCAGCCACGGCGGCACCTACGATCTCGTGCTGCACCCCGCTCTCACGGCCTGGTTGCGGTCGAACGGCACGCGCTACCGGATCATCGCCAACTGGCAGGAAGAGGACCCGCAGCTCGACGGCCCCAACCTCGCCTTCATCCGCGAAGCCTTTGTCGCCGCCGACCGTCTCAACTTTGTCTCCACCCGCAACCTCGCCGTCACCCGCCGGCACCTCGGGCTGCCCCTGCCCAATGCGCAGGTGATCCAAAACCCGCTCCGCTGGCAGCCGTCCGATGTCGCACCCTGGCCGGCCGGACCGGTGACGCGGCTCGCCACCGTGTCGCGGCTCGACGAGGGCAAGGGCATCCAGCTTTTGCTGCAGGCGCTCGCCGATTGTGGCGCCGCCCTGCCCGCGTGGCAGCTCAACATCCACGGCCAGGGGCCCTTCGAACCACCGCTCCGCGCCGCCGCCGCGCCGCTTGGCGACCGCGTGCAGTTCCGCGGCTACGTGAAACAACTCCGGGACATCTGGGCCGACAACCACCTGATGGTCTCGCCCGCGATCGAGGATGGGGTCCCGATGACGATTCCCGAGGCGATGCTCTGCCAGCGACCCGTGCTCGCGACCTGCGTCGGCGGCGCGGAAGACTGGCTGCAGCACGGCCGCACCGGTTTTCTTTGTCCGGCCCGGGAAGCCGGCGCGCTTGCCGCTACGCTGCGCGAGGCCTTCGCCGCGCGGACCGGGTGGGAGGAGATGGGCCGCGCCGCTGCCAGCGCAGCGGCCGCGCGTTACCGGTCGGAGGACCATCTTCTACTGATCAGCTGATTTTAATGACTCTCCCGAACAATCCTTCCGCAGTCGTGCTCGGCATCGGGGGCCTGCTCGGCCACGACGCCAACGCGGCGCTCATCGTCGACGGCCAGCTCATCGCCGCTTGCCAGGAAGAGCGCCACACGCGACGCAAGCACGACGGAACCTTCCCGCACCTCGCCATTGCGGAGTGCCTCCAGCTCGCCGGCCTCCCCGCATCCGCCGTCACCGATGTCGTCTTCGCCGAGAAGGCGCTGCAGAGCCACCTCTTCAACCTGTCCGGGCGCGCGGGTAACGGCTTCACCCGCGCCCTCGGCCGCGTCCTGCCCGAAGGTTGGGCCAACCTTTACGGCCAGCAGGCGCGCGCGCTGCTGCCGCAGGCGAGGTTCCACCACGCCTGGCACCACCTGTCCCATGTCGCCGGCGCCTTCCACACCTCGCCCTTCGAGCGGGCCGCGTTCCTGTGCGTGGATGGCAAGGGCGAGGACTACTCCGCCAGCGCCGGCGTCATCGGCCAGGGCGAGATGAAGCTGCTCTGGGAGCAGCCTTACGAGAACGGCCTCGGCATGTTCTACACGCTCATCACCTATTTTCTCGGCTTCGTCTCCTTCGGCTCGGAATACAAGGTGATGGGCCTCGCGCCCTACGGGGCTCCGCGCCATGTCGCGGAGCTGTCGCGCCTTTTCGCCACCGACGACCGTGGCGGTTTCCGTCTTCACCGCGAAATCCGCTTCACCGAACCTTCGCTCCTCGCCGCGTTCCCCTGGGTGGCGGAACTCACCGGCCTGTCCGCCCGGAAAAAATCCGATCCGCTCGAGCAGGGGCACATCGACCTGGCCGCTTCGCTGCAACAGATCTTCGAGGACGAGGTTTTTAAGATGGCCCGGTTTCTCCGTGCCGAGACCGGCGAGGAAAACGTGCTTTTCTGCGGCGGTTGCGCGCAGAACTGCGTCGCCGCCGGCAAGCTCCGGTCGCAGGGAATTTTTTCCGCCGTCTTCAACTCGCCCGTCGGCGGCGACATGGGCTCCGGCCTCGGCGCCGCCCTGCTTTTCGAACGTGAACGCCGCGGCGGCACGCCCTTCAAGGCCGACGCCCGGGGGTTCTACCTCGGCGGCCAGCCCGGTCCGGTTCCGCCGGACGCCCGGCCCTGGCAGGTGAAGTTCGACGGCGACCTGCACACCTTCGTCGCGCGGCAGCTGGCCGCCGGGAAAATCGTCGCCGTCGTGCGCGGCGGCATGGAACTCGGTGCCCGGGCGCTCGGGGCCCGTTCAATCTTCGCCGACCCGCGCGCGCCCGGCATGCAGTCCCGGCTCAACCTGGCGGTAAAATTCCGCGAATCATTCCGCCCCTTTGCCCCGGCCATCCTTGCCGACCACACCGGCGAGTGGTTCGATTCCGCGGCCGAGTCGGACTACATGAACTACACCGCCTACCTGCGCCCCGAGCTGCGCGCGCCTCTGCCCGCCGCCTTCCCGGGCCTGCGCGAGCGGCTCGACTTTCCGCGCTGCTCCATCCCGAGCGTCATCCACGTGGACTTCTCCGCGCGCCTGCAGACCATCCGCCCGGAGGTGCATCCGGATTTCCACCGGTTCCTCACCGCCTTCCACGCGCTTACCGGTGTGCCGATCCTTATCAACACCTCGTTCAACGTCGCAGGCCAGCCCATCGTCCGCACTGCCGCCGAGGGCTGGGACTGTTTCGTCAACACCGACATCGACCTCCTCGTTCTCAACGACGAGGTCTTCCGCAACCCGGGCCGGAAAACCCGCGAGGAAAAAATCGCATGGTTAAGACAATTCGCCAAATCAGCCTGAAGCTTACCGTCGCGCTGCTGAAGCTGTTCGTGCATCCGGCCCGTCCGGGCTGGCAGCGCAGCACCCGGCCTCCCACCCTGACCGGTCGCTGACCCATGGACCCGCTCAACCTCCTCGTCCAATACTGCCGGCGCCTGCGCGGCCGGTTCACGGGCGCACGCCTGGCCCCGCCGCGATATCTCGGCGCCGGCATCGACTGGCACCGCGGCGCCGCCGGCGCGAACGCGATCGGCGAACTCACGCTCGGACCGGGCGCCTGGATCGAGCAAGGCGTGGTGCTTAATGCCTTTGGCGGTTCCATTCGTCTTGGGCGCGATGTCTTTCTCGGCCCCCACACCGTCATCTACGGCCACGGCGGCGTGGAGATCGGCGACGCCTGCCTCATCGCGATGCACTGCCGCATCGTCTCGTCCAACCACACCGTCCCGCCCTTCGGCACGGACATCCGGTCCCAGCCGGACCTCCTTCTCCCGACGAGGATCGGCCGCGATGTCTGGCTCGGCGCCGGCGTCACGGTGCTGGGCGGCGTCACCATCGGCGACGGCTGCATCGTCGGTGCCGGGGCCGTCGTCACCAAGGATCTCCCCGCCGGTTCCATCGCGCATGGCGTGCCGGCAACGGTTCAGGCCAGGCGCGAGGGCTCCCCCGCCTGAGCGCCGCAGCCATGGAACTCCCCCGCCTGTCCTCCCTGCCACGCCCCGTCTGGATCGGGCTGCTGGTGGTGCTGGCCTGGAGCTTCCTGCATTTCTGGGTCCAGAGCACCCCGGTGCGCATCGCGACCACCGACGACGTGCGTTTCCAGCAGATTGCCAGCCGGGACGGCGGCGAAGCCTACACGACGGATATCGCCGGCAACGAGGGCCGCTTCATTTACGCCACCCCGATCTACCGCTTTGCGCTTTTCGGACCTTACCAGCTGCGTGACCCGTGGTGGTTCGGCCTCCTGCGGACCGCCGGCTTCTGCGTCCAGGTCGGACTCGCGGCCTGGCTCGCGGCACGGGTCCTGCAGAGCGACGCCTTCGGCGCCCTCGTCGCCCTGCTCCTCGCGGGCACGCTCCACATCCCCGACACTTTTTTCCTGCTGCTCTCGTTCCCTCCTTCCTGGCTGGGATTCTCCGCGCTCCTCGGCGCGCTGCACTGCCACCTTTCCTACATCCGGCAGCGCACCTGGGCGAGCGGCCTCCTGACGGGTGTCCTTTATCTTCTGGCGGCGCTGATGCACGACGTGTTCATCATCTTCCTGCCGCTGTTCGTGGCGCTGTCGTTGCTGCAGGGCCGGCCGCGCTGGCTCGACTTGGCGCGACTGAACCTCATTCCCGGGGTCGTCGCGCTGGCCTATGTGGCGGTCCACCGCGGTTTCGCGCGGGAGTTTCCCTCGGCCTATGAGGGCACCCAGTTCTCCCTGAACTTCGTCGTCGCGGCCAAGGTGCTCCTCCGGCAGCTCGTCGGCATCGTCCCCGGCTTCGAGCTGGTGGTCCAACGGCTGCCGGCTAACACCGCGGGTCCGCTGTTCCGGGAAACGCCCGCCGTGATCCAGACCCTCGGGGCCCTGACCTGGTCCCACTGGATGCTGGCCCTCGCCACGAGCGGGACCCTCGCCGTGGTTTTCCGGCATTGCCTGCGCGAGCCCTCGCTCCGCCCCGGCCTCTGGCCCTGGGCCCTGGCTTTTGCCTGCCTCCCCAATCTGCCGATCGCGTTTTCTGTCAAATACCAGGTGTTCATCCTCCATCGCGAATATCCCTACGGCTACGCCTACCTGTCGTTTTATTTCCTGGTCGTCGCGGCGGCCGCCGCGTTGCTCTGGCTCGGGCGGTGCCTGCCGGCCGGACGGTCATCCCTGGTCCTGACCGCGGCGTTCGCCGGGGTCGTCCTCGCAATGTGCCTGTCCGCCCTGGCTTCCAACCAACGCGTGCTGCAGGTCCTGCTGGAGAAATACAATTGAATCCCCGCGTGCTGCTGACCGTCATCATCCCCGCCCACAATCCGGCGGCGGACCGGCTCGACCGCACCCTGGCGGCCCTGCGCGCACAGACCCTGGATGCATCGGTCTGGGAACTCATCCTCGTCGACAACGCCTCCTCCCCGCCGATCGACGCCGGCCGGGCCCGGGCGAGCGGGCCGCGCGACCTCCGGGTCATCACCGAGCCGCAACCGGGGCTTACCTTCGCCCGGCGTTGCGGCCTCGCCGCCGCCCGCGGCCGCTTCATCGTGCTGGTGGATGACGACAATCTCCTCCAGCCCGACTACCTCGCCCGGGTCGTGGAGCTTTTCGAGGCCCACCCACGCGTCGGGGCCTGTGGCGGGAAAAGTGTCCCGGAATTCGCGCAGCCCCCGGCCCCGTGGGTCCGGGAATTCGACGGCTTGCTGGCTTGCCGGGATTTGGGCGCAAACGCGCTCATCTCGTCCGGTCTGATCGACCAAGCCACCGGCCGGCGCGACTATCCGGCATTCGCCCCCATCGGTGCGGGCCTGGCCCTGCGGCGCGAGGCCGCCGAACTCTGGTTGTCCGATCCGGCCGCCGGAACCCTGCCCGACCGCCAGGGCCGCGAGCTCACCTCCGGCGGTGACAACGACATCATCCTGACGCTCATGCGCGGCGGCTGGGAGGTGGCCTATTTCCCAAGCCTGAGCCTGACGCACCTGATCCCGGCCGGGCGGACCGACGCGGCCTACCTCGGCCGGTTGAACCGCGGCATCCAGAAATCCTGGATGCAGGTGCTCGCCCTTCACGGTGCCAACCCCTGGCCCGCCATCCCGCGCTGGACGTTGCCGTTGCGCATGGCCAGGGCCTGGGTGACGCATCGCGCCTGGTCCTCCGCGGCCGCGCACATCCGCTGGCAGGGCGCCTGCGGACACTTCGAGGGCCGAGTCCGCAGATGAACCTCCCGCCGGCCACCCGCTCCCTCGCCCAACGCCTCGGCCTCGGCCGCTTTGCCCTGGCGCTCTGGCACCAACCGGTCAGCCGCCTGCGCGATTCGCTGCGCAACGGCGGACCGTGGCAGGAACGCCGCACGGAGCGCGGCCGGCTCGCCATGGAAACAGCCGCCCGCCGCCTCCCGCCCCTGCCGCCCGCGACCGGCCGGCCGCACGAGCTTCACCTGCTCACGGGCCGGCGCTTTTGGTATCAGACCGCTTTCTGCCTCTGGTCCTTCGCCCGCCAGGCGCAACGCCCGCTGGCCCCGGTCATCTACGACGACGGCTCCCTGACGCCGGAATTCCAAGAGCCGCTCGCGCGCCTGTTTCCCTCCATCCGGTTTGTCCCGCGGGCCGAGACCGTGGCCCGGCTCGATGAGCACCTGCCCGTCGCACGCTTCCCGGTGCTCCGTGAGCGCTGGCTCAACTATCCGAACCTCCGGAAGCTGACCGATCCCCATCTCGGCCGCACCGGCTGGAAGCTGGTCATCGACTCCGACCTGCTTTTCTTCCGCCGCCCGGAATTTCTCCAGCACTGGCTCGACGCTCCCGACCGGCCGCTGCATGCCGTGGATTGCGAGACCTCCTACGGCTACGCCCGGCCCCTGATGGACCGGCTGGCCGGCGCCCCGGTCGCCGACCTCGTCAATGTCGGCCTCACCGGCCTCGATGGCGCCACGCTCGACTGGGAACGGCTTGAGCACTGGACCCGGGAACTGCAGGCCAGCGCGGGCACGAGCTACTACCTCGAGCAGGCGCTGATCGCGATGCTGGTCGCCGGCCGGGACTGCGCGGTCGCACCCGCCGACGACTATGTCACGCTGCCGCGCCCGCCCGAGGCGACGGACTGCCGCGCCGTGATGCATCATTACGTGGCGCACTCCAAACGCTGGTATTTCCAGCACAACTGGGCCCGCACCGTCGATCCGCGGCCATGAACCGTTTCCGCCAACTGCTGCCCTGGGGCCTGGTGCTCCTGTTACTCGCCTGGGCCGGTCCCGGCACCTGGCCGGTGGTGCCGGTCGAGGGCGACGAGCAGGGCGTGCTGTTTGGTGTGGACGCCATGCTCCTGCAGGATGCGGCGCGGATGAACCTGAGCTACATCTATTATTTGCAGCCGGGTTATTACCAGTTGCTGGCCGGCCTGGTGCGAGCGACGGGAGCCCCGGCCGAGCTCTGGTTCGGGGTCACCACAGTGATCGGGGCCGCCGGCTTCGCCCTGGCCGGCGCGCGCCTCCTCCATATCCTGCTCGGTTGGTCCCTGGGTTGGTCCCTGGTCGCGATGCTTTGGTGCCAGGAGGTGACAACCGCGGCCTTCTACATGAACACGAGCGCGCTCGCCGGCGCGTTCGCCATCCTCGCGATCATCCTTTCGCGCCACCCACAGCTCACCGCCTGGCTGGCGTCCGGCCTGCTCCTGGCTCTCGCCGGGTGGTTGCGGGCGGACAGCCTGCTGATTGCTCCCGCCTGCCTGGGGATGGCCTATTGGCAGGAGCGGCAATGGCGGCCCGCCATTCTCCGGACCGCCGTGATCGCCGCGGTTTCCCTGCTCGCGTTTCTCGGCGCCTACGCGCTCAGCCGCGCGGACCTGCGGGACGCGTTTTCCGTGTATGGCGTGAGGGGCTTTGGGCACACTGGCTGGAGGACCTTCGTCGAAGTCTTCCCGCTGCTGCTGTCCCCGGCCCTGGCCCTGGCCCTGCTCGCCGGTCTCGGCTGGCTCCTCGCACCCGCGCGGTGGCCGCTCGCGCTGGTGGTGTGCACGGGCTGCGCCGCCAGCCTCGCGGCCCACGGCACCGAGCTGACCACGCCCAAGTATTTTTATTACATCGTTCCGGTCCTGCTGGTTCCCGCGCT
>JAYRXZ010000082.1:0-9381 GCA_041917235.1 Lacunisphaera sp.
GGATTGCGTGATGGGGTAGCGCGGGAGGTTGTCGGGCGGGACGGGGGCCACGGCCTCGGGCAGGGCGGGGGCGGAGGGCGTCGGGGCCGGGGGATTGATGGAGAACTGCACGGGCGCGCCGGAGCCGGCGGGCGCCTGCACGGGCGCGGAGGCACCGGTGATCGTCACGGTGACGGGCTCGCTCGCGAGCGTCTTGTAGGTGCCGGACTTCGGGTCGAAGTAGGTGAAGCGCACGGGCGCGAGGCGGTAGGTGCCGGCGCGGGTGGGGACGAGCACGACGTCCTCGGTCAGGTTGCCCTCGAAGAGAGTGCCGTCCTTCATCGCGCGCTTGGACTTGGGCTGCACGACCTGGAAGTCGTTGGAGACCTCGCGCTCGGGCAGGCCGGCGATGTCCGGCCAGTTGCCGGTGCCGGCGAGTTCGAGCGTCCACGTGACGGGCTCGCCGACGGCGGCGGTGAGGGGCACGACCTTGGAGACGAAGCTGAACTCGCCGACGGCGCCGGAGAACGCGGGCGGGGCGGGCGGCAGCGGCTTGACGGTCAGGTCGAGCTGGTTCGACTCGATCGCGCGCTGCTCGACGGTGGGCTGGGCGAAGAGGCCGAAGCCCGAGGTGCCGACCATCAGGTTCACCATCTGGCTGGAGGGCTTGAGGGTGTAGCGGCCCGGCTGCTTGGCGTAGGCGCGGGTGGACTGCTGGAGGGCGACGTAGCGCTCGCCGCGGAGGAGGACCTCGTTGAGCTCGGGCTTGCTCCAGTCCTCGGTGACGAGCGGCGCGGAGGGCCAGTCGGCGTTGGTGGCGATGGAGTGGTAGTAGCGCCGGACGATGTTGAGGTTGTAGGTGACGGGGAAGACCTCGCCGGCCCAGATCGACTCCTTCGCGACGCCGAGCTTGGCGGAGGCCACGTCGTTCACGGACAGGCCGGAGGAGCCGACGGTGGCGTCACCCACGGTGAACGTGGCGGCCTTCACCGTCATGGTGCCCTTGTCGGTTTTCACCTCGAAGGCGGGGATGCTGATGGTGCTGCGCTTGGCGGGGCGGACCGGGAAGACGAGGGAGAAGCGGCGGGTCACGGTCATGTTGACCATGTTCATCTCGCTGCTCTGCGAGGGCCGGCCGAACTGCAGGCCGTCCACGGCGGGCAGCCGCGGGTCGCCGTCGGGCTCGCAGTTCTCGAACACGAGCGCCAGGTCGCTGACCTGGTTGAAGCCCAGCTGGCCGCCCGGCGGCTCCCAGCGCACGGTCTGCGCGCGGGTGAGGGTGGGCAGGGTCAGCGTGAGCAGGACGAGCAACGCGAGGCTGTAGGTTGCGAGCTTGCTCGCAACCTGGCGCACGAGCGCGCCAGCTGCAAAAGACGGGGTTGGCTGAGGGGGAAATCGCATGATCATTACCAATTCTTGCCCGTGGGTTTCTGCTTGGGCTGCGGGCCTTGCATGAGTTGCTGGAGCTTGGCCGGGGAATCCTGGTTGCGGACCTGCTCGAGTTTCTGGAGCGGCATGGCGAGCTCGGCGTCGACCGGCTCGGCGGGCTGCTTTTCCTGCTGGCCGCCCACCTTCTGCGTGCCGGGCTGGGGCTGCGGCTTGGGCTCGGGCTTCGGGTCCTGCTTGTCCTTCATGTCGCCGAACGCGTCTTGGTTCTGCTGCTGCGATTGCTGCTCCTTCTGCTGCTGGTCCTGCTTCTGCTGCTCGGACTGCTGTTGTTGCTGGTCCTTGTCCTGTTGCTGGTCCTGCGACTGGTTTTGGTCCTGCTGCTGGTCCTTCTTCTCCTGCTCCTTCTTGTCCTGGTCCTTTTTGTCCTGCGGCGGCGGCTCCTCCTTCTTGATCAGCTCCTCGAGCTCGGCGCGCAGCTTCGGCCAGTCGGCGGCCTTGGCGTCGAGCTTCTCGCCGGTGGCGACGGCCTGCAGCGCGTCGCGGACGACACTCTCCAGCGGCTGCTGCTGGGCGGACTTCACGCGCTGGCCGTAGGTGACGGTGGTCGAGGCCATCTCCGCATATTCCTTGGGGGTGACGGTGTCCTTGGTGGCGAGGCGGGCCACGGTGGTGGCGAGGGGCTTGGCGATGGGGTCCTCGGCCGCCGCGGGCTCGGCGGCCGACACGGAGGACGGATGACAGAGGACGGAGAAGAGGATCAAGGTGGCAGCGATGGCTGTTTTCTGTCCTCCGTTTCCGGTCCTCGGTCCTCTGGCTTTGCCGAGAGGCAAAGCTCTTTCGCGCGGGCGGACGGGGAACTCGGTCCAGAAGCTGACGAGCAGAAGCAGGAGGCCCGGGGCGAGGAACCACTGGAAGCGCTCGACGAGGCGGGCGGTGTTTTTCTCGGCGAACTCGCCCTTGCGGCCGGCCTCGACGGTCTTGCGGAGCAGGGCCGCCAGGTCCACCCAGGCGCTGGCGTCGGTGTAGGCGCCGCCGGTCACCTGGGCGAGTTCCTGCAGGGTCGAGCTGTTGAGGCGGGACATGACGACGGCGCCGCGCTCGTCCTTCACCAGGCCGCCGCCGGCCTCGGGGATGAACGAGCCCTGCGCCGTGCCGACGCCGAGGCCGATGATGCGGATGCCCTTGGTCTTGAGCGAATCGGTCAGCCCCTTCCAGTCGTCGACGGTGCTCTCGCCGTCGCTGAGGATGATGAGGTAGCGGTCGGCGGTGGAGGTGCCGAAGGCCGACATCGAGGCCTCGAGCATGGCCTTGTAGTTGGAACCGCCCTCGGGGAGGTAGTCGGGGTTCAGCGCCGGCAGGAACTCGCGCAGCACCTCGTAATCGGAGCTGAGCGGGGCCTGGAGGAAGGCGGTGCCGGCGAAGAGCACGAGGCCGACGCGCTCGCCCTTCAGCTCGTCGAGCAGGGAGGTGATGAGCAGCTTGCTGCGGTCGAGGCGCGAGGGTTTGACGTCCTGCGCGAGCATGGAGCGGGAGAGGTCCACGGCGATGAGCACCTCGCGGGACTGGTCGAAGACCTGCTCCTCGATCACGCCCCACTGCGGGCGGGCGAGGGCGACGATGCACAGCGCCAGGCCGAACCAGAGCCAGATGCGCGGGCGGTTCTCGGCGGTGGTGTGCTTCGCGCCGAGCGAGACGTCGAAGGCCCCGGCCCAGGCGCGGGCGATCTTCGGCCAGGTCGCCACGGCGCGCGCGGTGTGGCGCGCCAGCTCCCAGGAGAAGAGCAGCACAAGCGGCACGAGCAGCCAGAGGAGATGCGGGGAGTGGAAGCTCATTTTTGGGGCAGGGCGGCGAGTCCCTTCGCCGCCGGATCGGCGCGGAGCGGAGTCCGCGCCCTACCTTTGAAGGGCAGGGCGGGCGGCAGCGCGAACAGCGCGCCCAGGAACAGCAGCACGGCGCCGGGGACAGCCAGCCAGTGGAACAGCTCGGTCGTCAGCAGGTAGGACTTGGCGGTGAACTCGATCTTCTGCGCCTGATCGATCGCGGCGAAAGCCTTCTCCGCGGTGTCGATGTCGAAGGCGCGGAAGAATTTCCCGCCCGTGGCGTCGGAGATGGCGCGCAGCTGGTTCTCGTCGAGATCGGAGATGACGCGGCGCGAACCGAGCCGGCGGCCGGTGTCGTCGAAGACGGGCATCTTGACCAGGCCGTCGCGCCCGGCGCCGATGGTGTAGACGGGCACGCCGCGGGACCGGGCGATCTCGGTCGACTGCTCGGGGGTGAGGACGCCGCGGTTGTTGGCGCCGTCGGTCATGAGCACGACGAACGCGCCCTTGCGCTTGCCGCCGTCCTCGCGGGCCGCCTGCTCGAGGCGGGTGAGGGCGACGCCGAGGCCGTCGCCGATGGCGGTGCCGTCCTCGATCATGCCGAGCTTGAGGCGCTCGACCTGGCGCTCGAGCCAGTCGTGGTCGAAGGTGAGCGGGGCGAGGGTGTAGGCGCGGCCGGAGAAGACGACCATGCCGATGCGGTCGGAGGTGCGCTGCTTGATGAAGGCCTGGATGACGGGCTTGATGGCCTGCAGGCGGTTGATCACCTCGCCGTCGCGCTCGTAGTCCTCGGCGAGCATCGAGCCGGAAAGGTCGATCGCGAGCATCAGGTCGTAGCCCTGCTGCTTCACCTCGCGCTTGTCCTCGACGATCTGCGGGCGGGCGAGGGCGACGATGAGCAGGACGAGGCCGGTCATGGCGAGGGCGGCCGGCCAGCGGGAGGTCGGGATGAGCGACGGGCGGTGCCACGCGGCGGCGAAGGGCACGATGAGCACCGGGGCCCCGCGGCGGCCGCGCACCCAGACGAGCAGCGGCAGGATCAGCAGCGCGAGCAGCCAGAGCGGGTCATGGAAGGCGTATTCCTTCATGGCTGGTGAGGCGGCTTGCCCTCAAGACGCTGATGGGAAGCACGACGAGGCCAGCGCGTTGGGGGCAACGCGCTCCACCTTGGGACTTGAGACGGCGTGAGCATTTTCAGCGGCGCTGGCCGGCGGCCATGCGGCGGTGGAAGAAACGGACCAGGGCCTCGAGGCGCTCCTCGTCGGTGCGGACGGTGAGGCGGCTCAGGACGTTCGGGAAGATGGCGTGGAAGGACGCGTCGCGGGACTGCACCCACTCGGCGTGGGCGGCGCGCTGGGCGGAGGAGGCGCCGTTGAGGTTGACCAGCCGGCCGGCGACCGGGTCATAGGTGGTCAGGATGCGGTCGAACGGCAGCTCGCGATCCCACGGATCCTCCACGCGGAAGCCCATGGTCTGGTAGCGGCGCGAGAGCACGCTCCAGCCCTCGGGTTCGACGCGCGGCGGGAAATCCCCGAGCCAGATCAGGATGCTGTGGCGCGGCGCGGCCTTGGCGAGCAGGCGCCAGGGGACGAAGGAACCGGAGGACTGGGGACTGACGTCGGAGGACAGATCCGGCGGCGTCTGGCCGAGGAGGGTGGCGGCGGCGTGCAGGATCTGGCCGCGGCCGCGGACGGGTTCCTGCAGCTTGTAGCCGGCCGGCGAGGCGTGGAGGAAGCCGACGCGGTCGCGGTTGACGGCGCCGAGCATCATGACGAGGCCGGCGAGCTCGAGCAGGGCCTCGCGCTTGGACTGGGCGCCGGAGCCGAACTGCAGGCTGACGCTGTCCTCGAACAGCAGGAGCAGCGAGACCTCGCGCTCCTCGATGAACTTCTTGCGGTAGGGCTCGCCGAGGCGGGCGGTGACGTTCCAGTCGATGTCGCGGATGTCGTCGCCGAAGGTGTATTTGACGACCTGGTCGAACTCCATGCCGCGGCCGCGGAAGGCGGAGCGGTATTCGCCACTGAGCACGTTCTCCACCGCATGGCGCACGCGCCACTCGAGCTGGCGCAGGAGCGCCAGCTGGGACGTGACGAGGGAGGCGGTGGATTGGACGGGAGCGGACATTGCAATGGGCAGGGCGGTGACTCCGTCCCCGCCGAGGCGCGGACGGAGTCCGCGCCCTACCGGTTAAACTTTCGCGGGCACCGGGGTGCGGACGAGGACCTGGTCGAGGATCTTGTCGGAGGTGAGGCCCTCGGCCTCGGCCTCGTAGGTGAGGCCGACGCGGTGGCGGAGGGCGTCGTGGAAGATCTCCTGGACGAGGGCGGGCGAGAGGTAGTCGGCGCCGCGGAGCCAGGCGAGGGCGCGGCCGGCCTGGAAGAGGGCGAGCGAGGCGCGGGGCGAGGCGCCGAAGTTGAGCAGACGCTTAGCCGGGCCGCCCTCGGCCTGCGCGGCGAGGTCGCGCGAGCTGCGGACGAGCGCGAGGATGTAGGCCTGCACCGCGGGCGAGACGTGGATGGCGTCGACCTGCGTGCGGAGCCCGAGCAGTTCCTCGCCGCTGGAAACGGCCTGGAGTGCGGGCTGCTTGGTGACCTGGCCCCATTTCTCCATCATGAGGGACTCCTCGGCCGCGGACGGATAGTCGACGATCAGCTTGAAGAGGAAGCGGTCGGTCTGGGCCTCGGGCAGCGGATAGGTGCCCTCCTGCTCGACGGGGTTCTGCGTGGCCATCACGAAGAACGGCTTGGGCAGGATGTGGGAGTTGCCGCCGATGGTGACCTGGCGCTCCTGCATGGCCTCGAGGAGCGCGGACTGGACCTTGGCCGGGGCGCGGTTGATTTCGTCGGCGAGGACGAGGTTGGCGAAAATCGGGCCCTTGTGCGTCGCGAAACCGCCGTCCTTGGGCGAGAAGATCATGGTGCCGACGACGTCGCTCGGCAGCAGGTCCGGCGTGAACTGGATGCGCTCGAACTGGACGCCCATGGCGGTGCCGAGGGACTTGATGAGGAGCGTCTTGGCGAGGCCCGGCATGCCCTCGAGGAGGACGTGACCGTTGGCCAGCAAGGCGACGAGGAGGCGCTCGATGACGGCGTCCTGGCCGATGACGGCCTGACCGATTTCTGCGCGGAGTTTCTGGGACCAGGTGGGACCGTTGATCATAGGGGAAAGAGTGTGAGCAGTAAGCAGGGAGCGGTAAGCGGTGACAAGTGAAGAGCTGGGTGGGGGTGAGACTGTGGAAGTGGCTAAGAGTTCAGGGGATGGCCACGAAAAGTCACCAAAACGCACAAAAACCGAGGCAGGCCGCACGGGTGGCCGGACTTTTCGTGCCTTTTGGGAGTCTTTGTGGCTAAACGGGAGGCATGGCGGATTTTCCGGACATCGTGGAAGCGTCGCTGCGGGCGCGATTTGTCTCCCTCGGGGTGAAACCCGTCGAGGTGGCGGAGCAATTCATCCGCGGCGCCGGGGCCGGCGGGCAGAAGATCAACAAGACCTCCTCGACGGTGGTGTTGCGGCACCTGCCGACCGGGGTGGAGGTGCGCTGCCAGCGCGAGCGCAGCCAGTCGGTCAACCGGCTCCTCGCCTGGGTGGAGCTGGCCGCGAAGCTGGAGTGGCGCCGGGCGGAGGCCGCCAACCGGAAGAAGTCGGAGCGGGAGCTGGTGCGCCGGCAGACGCGCCAGAAATCCCGCGGCCAGAAGGCGCGGATGATCGAGAGCAAGAAACACCGCGCGAAGCACAAGTCCTCGCGCGGCCGCGTCAGCGGCGGGGACTGGTGAGATTCTGCTTTGCCGGGCCGAAGAATTGACCAATAGTGATGCCATGAATTCAGCGGAACAGGCCATCGAGGAAGCCCGGCGCGCGGGCATCGACCTGAGCCTGCTGGATTCGAACCTGGCGCTATCGGTCAAGGAGCGCTGGCAGCAGCATGACGCAGCTTTAGATTTGGTCTTGAAGCTGCAGGCGGCGAGAAAGGAGTTCGATGCAAAGCTTCAGCCAGCTGCTCGCTAAGCTGGCGGATGCCGGTTTGGAATTTGTGATCGTGGGCGGCTATGCAGCTGTTTCCCATGGGTCGGCTTATGTCACAAAGGATGTGGATATATGCATCGTTTTTTCCGAGGAGAACGTGGCCAGGCTCCGTCAGGCATTGGGCGGATTAAATCCCGTTCACCGCATGACTCCGCAGAGGCTTTCATTCCTGCAGCATCCCCCCGCTGGTCAGACCTTGCAGAATCTCTACCTGCAGACTGACCTGGGGGTGGTGGATATTCTTTCATCAATCCTTGGGGTCGGGGATTTCAAGAGGTTAAGTCAAAATGCAGAAACACTGGAGGTTGATGGTCACCGCTATCAGGTGATTTCCCTTGAGGACCTCATTCAGGCCAAGGAAGCGATGGGGCGCGAGAAGGACCTGCTCACGGCCAAGGAACTCCGGGCGATTGCGGCCAAGCGGAGGTCCGGCTGAGCCTAACCGCCTCAGGTGCTCGCGACCGGCGGCGGGGCGAGGACCGGCGGCGGTTCGGCGGCGGCCTTGAGCGCCGCGCGGAGCTTCAGAGCGCCGCGGATCAGGTAGAACAGCGCGAGGCCGTGAAAGGCGACGGCCATCCAGTCCTGGGCGAGCAGGTAGATGCCCGCGTCGAGGGTGTAGAGCACGATGCCGACGACGAAGGCCCAGAAGTGGCCCTTGCGCGCGAAGAAGCCGAGGCCGAGGATCGTGGCGATGGCGAGGGCGTCGACGATGAAGGCGACCACCTTGTATTCCGCAAAGATGTTGTCGACCACGAGCGTGAAGCCCAGGCCGATGATGAAGCCGGTATCGCTGCCCGAATGGGTCATGATGCTGTTCACCAGCGACAGGCCGGCGATCCACCAGAACCAGCTGGCGCCGCTCATGACCTCCGGTTCGGATTGCGCGACGATGGCCCGGTTGACGGGCACGGCCCCGGCGGAGGCCGGGGCGACTGACGGTGGGGCGTTATCGGTCTGGGTAAACGGATTGGCGGCCATGCGAGGGTGGGTTGAGGGTGTGCGACATCCTTGTGCGTTTTTTTCTCGACGGTGGCGAGCCGGGAGTGGGGGAGGTTTAACCACTAATGGATTCATCAATGGATGAATCCTTCCAATTGAGCTCCGACTAATCGTCTTCGCCCTGGAATTCGGGGGCCGGCTAATCGCCGGCTGATTTTCTCGGTCTGCGATTAGCAGACCCCAAGACCCAGCCCGGAGACGATCAGTCGGAGGGGACAAGCAAAGTTTCGCCTTTGGCGAAACTCATCAGTGGTTCACTCACCTACCGTGTGAACGCCACGGCCGTGATCACGACGCCGGCCACGAGGATGAGGTTGGCGAGCAGGCCGAGGTGCCGCTCGAACCAGCCGGGCGGCCGGTCCAGCTCCCCGCTCAGGGAGGCCTCGGCCGACTTGCGCGCGTCGATCCGGTGCTCCTTGCGCCGGGCGAGGTCGCGCCGGGCCTGGGCCGCGAAACCACGCGCAATGATCCCGGCCATCACGAGGGTGACGCCGATGGCCAGCAGGGTTTCGTAATCGGGGAGCTGCATGGGGGCGTCAGGTGTGGCGGGAGATTTTTTTAGCCACGGATTGCACGGATTAATACGGATAAAGAGCAAGGCAGGGTTTCACAGGAGCACGCAGAGAAAAGGCAGGAGAGCGGAATCTCTGCTTCCTCCTGTAAAACCATTGGTTCGTTTTCCATCCGTGTAATCGGTGGTCAAATGACCTGCACCGATTCCCCCACGTGCACGGTGCCGCGTTTCGACTCGTTGATGAAGTTGGCGCCGAAGTAGACCGCCGTCGGGTCGAGGGCGGGGTCGCGCCGATAAGTGGCCATGGTCCGGAGCGGTTCCTTGCCGCGGACGCCGGTCAACTGGTCGGTGGTCGTCATGATGCAGCGGTCGCTCTTGCCCGCGGCGCGGAGGACGACGTCGCCGAGGCGGATGCGGGGCCAAGTGTCCTCGGCGAAGGCGGGGCAGCCCGTGATCACGAGATTAGGCCGGAAGCGGTCCATCGGGACGGGGTCGCCGGCGTTTTCCTGGATGTGGTCGTTGAGGTCGGCGAGGGACGCCTCGCTGGCGACGAGGATCGGCGAGCCGTCGGCGAAACTGAAGGCATCGCCTGGCTGCGCGGCCTTCTTCAGGACCGGCCGGCGGAATTTATCGCCGATGCGGACGAGCCGGCACTTG
>JAYRXZ010000083.1:0-9348 GCA_041917235.1 Lacunisphaera sp.
ACGGTGCGCTCAGTGCCATCGTTTACGCACCCCAGGGCGATGTCACCATCGTCGGCAACGGCGATGTCATGGGCTCGATCGTCGCCGACGTGATCAAAGTCACCGGCAACGCCGCGTTCCACTACGATGAGTCCCTCGGCAGCTTCGGCGGCAATCCCTACCGGGTTGCGGCTTGGGAAGAGCTGAACACGGCGGCCGAGCGCACGGCCGGTTGCACGGCCGTTGGTTCTCCGATGACCTTCTGACCTTCGCCGTCCCGCTTCCGGGACGGCGAAATTTCAAGAGCGGACATTTCATTTTTTAGAAACCCGCAGCCGCCGCGTAACCCGCTGGCCGGCTGCGGGTTATTTTTTGCCCTGCCGCTGGCACATCCAATGCAGAATTCGCGGGGCCTCCGGGCCAACACACGCTCCACAACCGGGTTGCTACGAACAAACAACCCATGCTCACCGACCTTCGCCTCGCCCTCCGCCTCCTCCTCAAGTCGCCCGGCTTCACGCTGATCGCGGTCCTCACCCTGGGCCTCGGCATCGGCGCCAACACGGCGATCTTTTCGTTCATCAACACCTTCTTCTTCAAGTCGCTCCCCTTCGAGCGGCCCGAGGAATTGGTGTCGGTCTACACCGCGGACGAGCGCAACCCGGGCTTCCTGCCGATCTCCCCGCTCAACTTCACCGACTACCGGCGGAACAACTCCGTGTTCGCCGACATGGGCAGCTATGGCTTCGCCCCGGTCAGCATCATGATCGGCACCGAGCCGACCGGCATCCAGGGTGAGCTGGTCACCGGCAACTTCTTCGACCTGCTCGGCATGAAGCCGGCCCTCGGGCGCACGTTCCGTCCCGATGAGGACGCCACCGTCGGCGCCGGCCCCGTCCTCGTGCTCAGCCATAACTTCTGGGCCACCCGCCTCGCGGCCGACCCCGGCGTCATCGGCCGCACTTACACCGTCAACGGCCACGGCTTCACCGTCATCGGCGTCATGCCGCCGGGTTTCCGCGGCCTCAACACCTTCAACAATCCGGCGTTCTGGGCCCCGGCCTCCATGTATCAGCAGATCTACAGCGGACAGCTGCGGGATTTTTATTCCGAGCGCCGCGCCCTGATCTGGAACGCTTTCGCCCGGCTCAAGCCGGGCGTCTCGCTGGCCCAGGCCGCCGCCGGCCTGAAACCCCTCTCGGAAAAACTCGCGAAGGACTTCCCCACCGCCAACACCGGCCGCTCGCTCCAGCTGATGTCGCTCGCCCAGTCGATGATCGGGCCGAACTTCCGCAACAACGTCGTCCAGGCCGGCGCCCTCCTGCTCTCCCTCTCCGGCCTCGTCCTGCTCATCGCCTGCGCCAACGTCGCCAACCTCCTCCTCGCGCGCGCCGCCGCCCGCCAGCGCGAGGTCGCCGTCCGCATCGCCATCGGGGCCGACCGCAACCGCCTCATCCGCCAGTTTCTCACGGAGAGCGTCCTGCTCTCCCTCCTCGGCGGCCTGGCCGGCATCGCCATCGCGCTGTGGACGAAGGACGTCCTCTGGTCGCTGCGCCCGCCCTTCATGCCCGACGGCATCACCGTGTCGCTCGACGCCCGCGTGCTGGGCTTCGGACTCGTGATCTCGCTCGTCACCGGCGTCCTCTTCGGGCTGGCCCCGGCGTGGATCACCACCAAACCCGAGCTGACCACCATGCTCAAGGAGGAGAGCAAGGGCTCCACCCCGACGCCGCTGTTCAGCTTCCGCAATTTCCTCGTCGCCGGCCAGATCGCCCTCTCGGTCATCGCCCTCGTCATCGCCGGCCTCTTCATCCGCAGCCTCCAGCAGGCGCAGAAGGCCGACCCGGGCTGGAACATGGCCAACCTCATCACGCTCACCGTCAACACCGGCGCGCAGGGGTATGATCCCGTGCGCGGGCTGGACTACGTCCGCCGCGCGCTCGAGCGCGTGCAGCAGGTGGCGGGCGTGACCGGGGCCGCCGCCGGCAACGGCCAGCTCCTCAACTTCACCGGCCGCCGCACGCTCAAGCCGCAGGGCAACGATGAGAACCTCCGCCAACACGGCCGCCTCTTCAACTACCTCTCCGTCGACCCGGGCTACCACCGCATGATCGGCATCCCGCTCGTGTCGGGCCGCCTGTTCACTGACAGCGACGACGCCACCCACCCGCTCGTGGCCGTCGTGAACGAGACCTTCGCGCAGCTCGCCTGGCCGGGTGAGAACCCGCTGGGCAAGGTCATCAAGCTCTACAACGACGAGCGCCCGGTCGAGGTCGTGGGCGTCGTCAAGACCACCACCTACAACGCCATCGGCGAGGACCCGGATCCGTTCGCGTTCTTCCCCCTCAAGCAGGGTTACACCGGCTTCGCCGTGCTGCATGTCCGCACTGCCGCCAACGCCTCGGCCCTCGTCGCCACCGTCCGCAAGGAGCTGCAGTCCCTCGATGCGAACATGCCGTTCGGCAACGTCCAGACGATGGACGACGTCATGCGCCAGAACCTCTGGGCCCCGCGCACCGGCGCCGCCCTGCTCGGCGCCTTCGGCCTGCTCGCCGTGCTGCTCGCCTCGCTCGGCGTCTACGGCGTCATGTCCTACACCGTCAACCGCCGCGCCCGCGAGATCGGCATCCGCATGGCCATCGGCGCACAGGCGAGTGACGTCATGGGCATGATCCTCCACCGCGGCCTCGTCATCGCCGTGGCCGGCCTGGTCTTCGGCCTCGGCGCGGCGTATTTCGTCGCCCGCTACTTCCAGAACTTCCTCATCGGCGTCGCCGCGGGCGACCCGCTGACCTACGCCGTCATCGCCGTCCTCCTCGCCGCCGTGGCCCTGCTCGCCTGCTGGCTCCCCGCCCGCCGCGCCACGAAGGTCGACCCACTCATCGCACTCAGAAGCGACTGATTTATCCGTCCTCCGCCTTCTGTTCCCCGTCCTCCGTTTCCCTCCCCCATGCTCTCCCTCCTCCGCCTCGCCTTGGGCCCCCTCGTCAAGGCCCCGGGCTTCACGCTGGTCGCCGCCGTGATGCTGGCGCTCGGCGTCGGCGCCAGCACGGCGTGCTTCTCGTTTCTCAACGCGTTCTTCCTGCAGCCTCCGCCCTTCGAAAAACCCGAGGGCATCGTTTCACTCTTTTCGATTGAGGGGAAAAACCCCGGCCTGAGCCGCCTCTCCTACCCGAATTTCCAGGACTATCGGGCGCAGAACACCGCCTTCACCGACCTCGCGCTCCACATGTTCATGGGCGTGCAGTTCACCGAGGGCGAAAAGAAGGACAATCTGTTCGGGCAGCTCGTTTCCGGCAGCTATTTCGACGTGCTTGGCGTCAAGGCCGCCCTCGGCCGGACGCTCGAGTCCGCCGACGACCGCGAAGGCGCCGCGGCCGTGGTCGTGGTCAGCCACGCTTTCTGGCAAAGCCGGCTCGGAGGCGACCCGGGCGCGGTGGGCCGCACGCTCCTGTTCAACGACCACCCATTCACCGTGGTGGGCGTGGCGCCCGAGGGCTTCCGCGGCGTCAACATCATCGACGCGCCGCATTACTGGATTCCCACCTCCACCTACCGCCTGCTCATGAACATGCAGGGCCAGGATGCCTTTGTCAGCCGGCGCGCCGTGATGGTCTCGGTCATCGGCCGGCTCAAGCCCGGCGTCACCGTGGCGCAGGCCGCCGCCTCGCTCGAGCCCCTGACCGCCAGGCTCGCCGCCGATTTCCCTGCTCACAACACCGGGCGCTCGCTCCGGCTCGTGCCGGTGGCCGAGTCGATGATCGATCCCAACCGGCGCGCCGACCTGCTCCGCGCCGGCAACCTGCTCATCGGCCTGTCCGGCCTGATCCTCCTGATCGCCTGCGCCAACCTCGCCAACCTCCTGCTCGCCCGCGCGGGGGCCCGCCAGCGCGAGATCGCGCTCCGCGTCGCGCTCGGGGCCAGCCGCCGCCAGGTCATCGGCCAGTTGCTCCGCGAGAATTTCACGCTGGCCGCGCTGGGCGGCGGCCTCGGCCTGCTCCTCGCCTTCTGGCTGCGCGACCTGTTGTGGTCGCTGCGGCCCCCGGGTTATCCGGACAACTTCCAGGTGACCCTGGACGGCGGCGTCCTTGCCTTCGCCCTCGCCGCGACGATCACGACCGGCCTGCTGTTCGGCATCGTGCCCGCCCTGCTGGCCTCGCGGGTGGACCTCATGGCGGTCATGAAGCGCGGCCCGATGGGCGGCGGCGGCCTGCCGCTGTTTTCGTTCCGCCACTCGCTCGTGGCGGCGCAGGTGGCCCTGTCGGTGGTGGCGCTGGTGGTCGCCGGGCTGTTCGTGCGGAGCCTCAACCAAACCAACGCCGTGACACTCGGCTGGAACAGCAACAACCTCGCGCTCCTGTCCGCCGGCATCGGCGCCCAGCGCTACGAGCAGGCGCGCGGCCTCGAGTATTTCGACCGGGCCATCGCCCGCCTCAGGGCGGTCCCGGGGGTCATCGATGTCTCCCTTTCCACCCGCCCCTTCCTCACGGGCGTCAACCCCCAGCGCACCATCCGGCCCCAGGGCGATGACGAGGCCCTGCGCACCCGCGGCCAGTTCATGAGCTACGCCAGCGTGCAACCCGATTTCCTCCGCTTCATGGGGATCGAACTCGTGGCGGGCCGGCCCTTCACGGCCGAGGACAACGCGAGCCGTCCCCCGGTGGTCATCATCAACGAGGCCCTCGCGCGCCGCGCGTGGCCGGACCAAAACCCCATCGGCCGGACGATCAAGCTGTTCAACGATGAGACCCCCGTCGAGGTGGTGGGCGTGGTCCGCAACATCCGCGACGTCGAGCTGCGGGCCGACCCGGCGCCGTTCGCCTTCTTCCCCATGGCCCAGGCTTACTCCGGCGGGAACGTCTTCCACGTCCGCACCGCGGGCAATCCCAGCGACTTGCTGCCGACGCTGCGGAAGGAGCTCCAGTCCCTCGATCCCGCGGTGAACCTCTTCACGATCGACTACCGCGAGATCATCCGCAGCGCGCTCTGGGGCCCGCGCACGGGCGCCGTCCTGATGTCCGTCTTCGGCGCCATCGCCCTGCTGCTCACCTCCCTGGGCATCTACGCGGTCATGGCCCATGCCGTGGTCCAGCGCACGCGGGAGATCGGCATCCGCCTCGCGATCGGCGCGCAGGCGCATTCCGTCCTCGGCCTGGTGCTCCGGCGCGGAATCGTCGTCACCGGCATCGGCCTGCTGGCGGGCCTGGCCGCGTCCCTGGCCCTTACCCGCTACGTCGGCAGTTTCCTCTTTGGGGTCAAACCCACCGACCCCGTGACCTTCGGGGTCATCGGAGTCCTCCTCACTGCCGTCGCCTTCCTGGCCTGTTACGTGCCAGCCCGCCGGGCCACCAAGGTCGATCCGCTCGTCGCACTCCGCTCCGAATAACCCTACCCATGAAAATCCCCATGAATCGCCGCGCCTTCGTGCTCTCGTCCGCCTCGCTCGTCGCCGCCGCGCCGCTCGCCGCGTTCATCTCGCCGCGCTTCAACCAGCAGGCCGATTCAACCGCGCCGGCCGCGCCCGCACCCCGCCCCAAGGCCCCGCGGCCGCCGCCGGCCCTGCCGCCCGACAAGGTGCAGGCCACCGTCGGCCAGTCGCACCGCAGCCTCGAGAATGTCCGGAAACTCGTCGACGAGACCCCGCTTCTCGCCAACGCCTGCTGGGACTGGGGCGGGGGCGACTTCGAGACCGCGCTGCAGGCCGCCGCCCACACGGGCCAGCGCGAGATCGCGGAATATCTGCTGAGCAAGGGCGCGCGGCTCGACGTCTTCGCGGCCGCCATGCTCGGGGAACTCGGCTTCGTGCAGGCCGCGTTCGCGCTTTATCCCAACGCCAACGAGATCCACGGGCCGCACGGCTTCACTCTGCTCCATTGCGCGCGGGAGGGCGGCGAAAAGGCGCGGCCCGTCGTCGACTGGCTGGTCGCGCGGGGCGTGCCCGATGTCTCGCGCCGCCCCCTGCCCTTCATCTGGCCCCCGGGCACCAGCCCCGACGCGGAGGAATGATGAAACCGCTCCTGCTCTTCCTCCTGCTCGCGGGTTCGCTCGCGGCGCAGCCCGCCGAGACCGGCGCGGCGCGGGCCGAGCGCTTCCTTGCCGCGATGGGTGGCCGCGCCGCCTGGGCGCAGGTCAGGTTCGCCCACGTCGAGGCCGTCCATGACGACGTCGCCTTCGCCGAGACCTTCACCAACAAAATCTGGAACGACTTCTCCGCCCCGCGCGTGCGCTTCGAGGCGAGGAACGCGCAGATCGACCGCCGCCGCGCCATCGCCGGCGGCACCGGCTGGCGCCAGCGCGACGGCGAGCTTCTGCCGTTGACGCCCGAGCAGGTCGAGAACGACCGCCGCTGGTGGGAGGCGAACATCTACCGCACGCTGCACCGCCTCGCGATCAACGATCCCGACCTCACCGCCCGCGCCGTGGGCGAGCACCGGCTCGAGATCTTCCGCGCCGACGGCAGGCGCCTGAACTGGTTCGTCCTCAACCCGCGCGGCGAGCCCATGCTGTTCGGCACCTGGGACAGCGAGAGCGGCGGCACCTTCGGTCCGCTCGCGAGCAACGGCAGCGTCAAATACCCGAAATGGGGCGCCATGCCCGACGGCTCCTGGCGCTACGAGGTCGTGCGGCTCGTCACCTCAGGCACCGTGCCGGCGGACATCAGTTTCACCGCCCCCTGAACGGCGCCTGCCCGCCCCGGCATGACAGTTCGCCGCCCGCACTGATGGCCAAGTGAGCTTTCAACACTCAGAGGGCGGTCAGCAGCCCTGGCGGATTTCTTCCGCCATATCCCGTTCTCTGCCTTCCGTCCTCCGTCCTCTGCTTCCCCTTCCCCATGCACACCCTCCGCTCCCTCGCCAAATCCCCCGGCTTCACCGCCGCGGTGATCCTGATCCTCGCCCTCGGCATCGGCGCCAACACCGCCATCTTCAGCGTGGTGCGCGCGGTCATGCTGCGCCCGCTGCCCATGGAGGAGCCGGAGCGGCTCGTGCGGCTCTACGAATCCTCCGACCCGACGGGCCAGGATGCCAGCCAGCTCAACCTCTCGCCCCAGACCTGGCAGCGCTGGCGCGAGCTGAACACGGTCTTCACCGACATCGGCCGCGCCACCGGCATCAGCCTCACGCTCGCCGGTGAGGCCGGCGCGGAGCGCATCCAGGGCTCGCAGGTCTCGCACAATTTTTTCTCCGTGCTCGGCGTGAAGCCCATCCTCGGCCGCGACGTGCTGCCGGAGGAAGACCGGCCCGGCGCGGCCCGGGTCGTGCTGATCAGCCACGGTTTCTGGCAGAGCCAGTTCGCCGGCGCGGAGGATGTCATCGGCCGCACGCTGCTGCTCGACGGCACGACGCACACCGTCATCGGCGTCATGCCGCGCCACTTCCGTCATCCCTACCGCTCCGAGCTCTGGGTGCCCTTCGCCTCCGTCATCGACCTTTCCACGCACAGCGGGCGCTTCCTCTACGCCCCCGCGCGCCTCAAGCCCGGCGTCACACCCGCCCGGGCGCGCGCCGCGATGATCGAGCTGTGCGCCCGCATCGAGCGTGAGTGGCCGCAGGCCAACAACCCGAAGGCCGCGGCCGTCAACCCGCTGCGCGAGGGTTTCATCAGCGACCTCCGGCCGAAGCTGCTCGCGATCTCGGCCGCCGCGGCCTTCGTGCTGCTCATCGCGGCCGGCAACGTGGCCAGCCTGCTGCTCGCCCGGCACATCGAGCGTGAGGGCGAGACTTCCCTGCGCGCCGCCCTCGGGGCCTCCCGCGGGCGCCTCATCCGCGCCTCCCTCGCCCACAGCCTGGCGCTGGCCGCCGCCGGCTCGGCCCTCGGCGTGCTCCTGGCCGGCTGGCTCGTCGGCCCGCTCGTCGCACTCAGCCCGCTGGGCAGCGACGCCACCGGCCGCGCCATCCGGGAATTCGACCCGACCGTCGGCCTCGACCCGTCCGTGCTGCTCGTGTCCGTCGGCCTCGCGTTGGTCACCGGGCTGGCCTTCGGCCTGCTGCCGGCCTGGCGCGCGGGCCGGAGCAACCTGCAGGATGCGCTCAAGGGCGCCGGCCGCAGCGGCACGCTCGACCGCGGCACGCGCCGCCTGCTCGGCGGTCTCGTCGCGGCCGAGGTGGCCGTCGCGGTGGTGCTCCTTGTCGCCACCGGCCTGATGATCCGGAGTTTCCGCACTCTCGTCGAACGGCCGTGGGGCTTCGAGACGGCGAACCGCCTCGTCTTCGACGTGAGCTTCACCGCGCAGCTCCGCCCCGACCATCCGGCGCGCGTGGACTATGTCGACCAGGCCCTCGCGCGCCTCCGCGTGCTGCCGGGCGTCGTGTCCGCCACGGCCACCACCCCGCACCCGATGGCCGCGGCGCGCAGCCTCGCCGCGATCAGCCCCGTCGGCGGCACGGAACCGCCGCGCGAGCGCGGGTATTTCCTCATCTACCACCGGCTCGTCACGCCGGGCTATTTCCAGGACGCCGGCGTGCGCATCCTCCGCGGCCGCGCGCTGGACGAGACCGACCGCCCCGGCGGACAACGCGTGGCCGTGGTCAGCGAATCACTGGCGAAGCGGATGTGGCCCGGCCAGGACCCGATCGGCAAGGAATTGAAACGCGGCCGGCTCAACGATCCGCGGCCGGGCTATGTGGTGGTCGGCGTGGCCGCGGACACCCGCGCCGTGCTCGATCCGACCGACGGCCAGGTGATGGGCTCGTGGTATCTGCCCTATGCGCAGAATCCCGGTTTCCTCACGGACAACGTCACCTTCGTGCTCGAGACGGCCGCCGCACCCGAGGCCCTGCAGGCCCCGGCGCGCGCCGCGCTGGCCGGCATCGACCGCAATATCGCGCTGTATGGTTTCAACACCCTCGACCGCATGGTGGACGAAGCCCACGCCCAGGATCGCTTTTCCCTGCTGCTCATCACGCTGTTCGGGGCGCTGGGGTTGATCCTTTCCGCCATCGGGCTGTATGGCCTGCTCTCCTTCCAGGTCGCGCGGCGCACCCGCGAGATCGGTGTGCGTGCCGCGCTCGGCGCCGGCCGGGGCGAAATCGTCGCCCTGATCCTGCGCGAGGCCGGCCGCCTGGTGTTCGTCGGCCTGGTGCTGGGCTGTGCCGGTGCCTTTATGGCGGCCCGCCTGCTTCGCAACCAGCTCAACGGAGTGCCGATCGAGGATCCGGTCACCTACCTGCTGACCATCGCCACCCTGCTCACCGCCGCCGGCCTCGCCTGCTGGCTGCCCGCACGGCGCGCAACCAAGGTCGATCCGATGGTGGCGCTGCGGAGTGAGTGAGCCGAGCACGGAAGAATTGTCAGTGTCTTGAAATGTAGGGCCGGCGCTTGTCGCCGTGCCTAGGGCTGTCAGACGCCCCGGGACAGGCGCGGCGACAA
>JAYRXZ010000084.1:0-9231 GCA_041917235.1 Lacunisphaera sp.
CACCAGGCGGTAGAGCAGGCCGATCTGGTCGTGCGCCTGCACCTCGACGATGATGCGGTTGAGCGAGAGCTCGTGGTAGACCTCGACGGTCGGCGGGAAGGACGCCGGCAGCTCCGAGGCCGCGGGGGCGGTGTAGCGCGAAGCCTCGGCGAACTTCTTCGCCTGGGCGGTGATGTCCGGCAGCAGGTCGCGGTTGTTGACCAGCGCCTCCTCGACCGTGCGGGCGAGGGTGTCCATGGCCTTCTGGTTCTGGACGACGCCGCGGCCGGGCTCGACGACGTGGAAGGTGTCGATGGCGATGTGGTCGGAGCGCGTGGTGATCTTGGCCGAGAGGATGCTCAGGCCGGCGACGCTGAAGGCGCCCGCGAGCTTGTAGAAGAGGCCGGCGCGGTCCCAGGTGACGACGTGCACCGTGGTGTAGCTGCGGTTGATGTCGTCCTTCCACTCGATGACCGGCTTGAGCGAGCCCAGGGAGTCGGCCGCCGAGATGGAGTGCAGCAGCCGGTTGACCATCTGGATGTGCAGCGTGATCTCGGGCGCGTCGGTCTGGATGAAATAGCGCTCGGGCAGGAGGTTGAAATGCGCGGTGATCTCATCCGGGCTGATGCCGGGGATGGTCTGGGCGATGAGGGTCTGGCGGGTCATTTCGATGCGCTCGCGGAGGCGGGTTTCAACTTTATCGCCGAGGGTCAGGCGCTCAAGCGTGGTGTCGAACAGGCGCCGGTGCAGCGAGTTCTTGTAGCCGTTCCAGAGACCGGTGGCCGTGCCGCGGGCGTCGCAGTAGGTGTGCACGTAAAGGTAGCGAAGCCAGTCCGGCTCCGCGACCAGCTCGGCAAAGGAGGCTGAGGTTTGGGGGTCATCCAGGTCGTGTTTCTGCCAGAATCGTGCCATCACCAAGTGATTTTTGATGATAAAATTGACGGTTTCCCGGCTGGCCGGGTCGACCTGGAGGCGGTCGAGGACCGGGGCGGCCATCTTCACGCCGGCCTCGGCGTGGCCCTGGATGCCCTCGCCCTTGCCGATGTCGTGCAGGAGGAGGATCAGGTAGAGCAGGGACGGGTTGGTGGTCTTGTGCAGCTCCGAGCGGTAGGTTTCCGCAATCGGCTCGGCGGCCGTGAAGATGGCGTCGAGCTCCTTGATGGCGCTCAGCGTGTGGATGTCCGCAGTGTAGCGGTGGTAATACTCGTGCTGCACCAGGCAGGTCAGCGGGGCGAACTCCGGCATGAACTTCCCCAGCACGCCCAGTTCATGCATCAGGGCCAGCGCGGGGTAGACCTGGCCGGACTCCTCGAGCATGGTGCGGAAGCTCAGGTTGGCATCGAGGGAGGCGATGACCTTCTTCGTGATCAGCTTCAGCGAGCCGCGGATGAGCGCGGCGAGGTCCACGTCCGGCGTGCAGCCGAGCTGCTGGCAGTGGCGGAAGACGCGGATGAGGCGGACGGGGTCCTCCTTGAAGACGTTCGGGTTCTCGGCGGCGAGCTCGCGGCCGCGCAGGAGGAAGCCGTCGAGGCGCTTGGTGCGGTCGGCGCGGCGGGCGAGGAGGAGGTTCTTGAGCGAGCCGACGATGCCCGGGCCGGCGGCGATGGTGAGCGCGAGGCGCTGCTCGATGATCTTGGAGATGCGGTAGATGGCCTGCGCGTGGCCGTAGTAGTCCTGCATGAACGCCTCGACGCGCTCGAGGAGGACCTTCTGCGGGTAGCCGAGGTTGGCGGCGAGGCGGGGCTGCGTCTCGAGGTTGAGCACATCCGTCGGATGCTTGCTCATGTAATGGAGCTCGTTGCGCACGCGGAGCAGGAAGTGGTAGCCGCGCTGGAAGGCGCGCAGCTCGGCCGGCTGCAGGTAGTGTTGCTTCTCCAGCTCGTCCATGCGCGAGATGCCGAGGCGGACGCGGGCCATCCACAGGGCGTTCTGGTAGTCGCGCAGGCCGCCGACGCCGTTCTTGATGTCGGGCTCCTGCATGAAGACGGTGTCGCCGTTCTGCGCGCGGCGGCTGGCCTGGTCGGCGAGGCGCGCGGCGATGTAGTCCTTGGGGTCGTCGGTGAGGTAGTGCTTGCGGTAGGTCTCGGCGAAATTCTCGTAGAGCGCCTCGGTGCCCGCGATGAGGCGCGACTCGAGCAGGGACGTCTTGGTGCGGATGTCGCGCGCGGCCTCGGAGAAGATCTCGTTGAGCGTGCGGGTGGAGTGGCCGACCTTGAGCTTCAGGTCCCAGAGCGGGTAGAGCACGCCGTTGGAGAGATGCTCCTGGAACTTCGCCAGGTTCTTCACGTTCGACGGGTAGAGGAACATCACGTCCACGTCGCTCAGCGGGCTGAGCTCGCCGCGGCCGTAGCCGCCGAGGGCGATGAGGCAGACGGGGGAGGGCGGCTCGCCGTTGGCCTTGCGCCAGCTGTCGAGGGCGGCGGCGAAGAGCGGCTGGAGGAGTCGGTCCATGCGGTTGGCGAGGGCGTGGGCGATCTTGTGGCCCGGGTCGCCGGCGCGGTGGCGCTGGTAGATGCGCTCGCTCTCGGCCGCGAGGTAGGCCTTGCAGGCGGCCAGACGCTCCGCGGCCGGGCTTTCGCTGGTGAAAGCGGGCTGGAGGCGGGCGGTGGGCGTGGCGCGGCCGGTCATGGGAGGGGACAGCATGAACCGCGCAACCCGCTGGGGAAAAGCTGGAAATGCCCTGCCGGGCGGCCAAAGCGTGCAATAAAAATATCTGGTTGACGGACGAATCCGGTGCCGAATACTCCGCCTCTCCCACGCGGGAGTAGCTCAGTTGGTAGAGCACCACCTTGCCAAGGTGGACGTCGAGAGTTCGAGTCTCTTCTCCCGCTCCATTTCATAAAACCCGCCCGGAAGTGATTCCGGGCGGGTTTTTATTTGGCTGTTTGACTGTTGGTTGCGGGATTTACGGCGCTCGATCTCGGATCGGCCGAAGGGGGCCGGACATCAGCTTGCTGCCTGGTAGAGTGGCGGGATCCAGCCGCGGCTTTTCGCCATCAGTCGTAGATCCACGGAATCCCGGCAAAGGTCGTCCGTGCAGTCTTCGGGCGGACTTTTCCGGTTTGCTTGGTGATGGGCACGAGCACCACCGGGCAGGGCGATTTGCGCAGGATCTCCCGGGTCGTGCTGCCGGCAATGAGATCGTGCATCGCGCCATGGCCGTGCGAGCCGATGACGATGTAGTCGGGATTGATCCGCTGCGCGCTCCGCAGGATGACGTCGGCGGCCGGGCCCTCGTGCAGCACCATCTTTGTTCCGGGAAGCCGCTTGTTGAACCAATGCTGGAGCGCCTGCATCTTGTGGGCCGAGGCCTTGCGCGACTTCCGGTTGAACGCGACCACCTGCGCCGCGGTGAAGGCGTCGAAACCGTAGATCGCGGGCGGAAAGGGCGGCACGGCATGCAGGATGACCAGCTGGCCGCCGAGCGCCTTGGCCAGGTCGGCCGCCGCGTTGCAGACGCGAACCGTCGCGCCCGAGAGATCAACAGGAACCAGGATTCTTTTCATGGTAGGGCACGTTAGTCCCGGACCCGGCCGGCGGCTGCGCATCTATTGGCGCATGCCTGCCGGAATTTGGCCTCCGCTGTTCACGGCCGGGGCGCGATTTGCGGCGGGGACATCCGGCGGAGCGGAGATTTTTGGCTTCCGGCAGGGAGGGGCAAAGGCTTGGCTGGGGCCGCCTGATGAAGAAAATCCTGCGCGTCACCGGTTCTGGCCTGCTGCTGGCCCTCGTTGCGCTGCAGTTCTTCCGCTCGCCGCGCAACACCGGCGTCACCGAGGGGCCGGCGTCGATCGTCGCACGGGAGAAGGTCCCGGCCGAGGTGCGCCAGATCCTGGCACGGGCCTGCTATGACTGCCACTCGAACCACACGAAGTATCCGTGGTATGCCGCGGTGCAGCCCGTCGCGTGGTGGCTCAACGACCATGTGCGCGAGGGGAAATCCGAGCTGAATTTCTCCGAGTTCGCCGCCTACGACGCGAAGCGCGCCGTCCGCAAGCTGCAGTCCGTGGCCGACGAGGTGCACGAGCGGCACATGCCGCTCAAATCCTACCTGCTCGCGCACCCCGAGGCGAGGCTCACCGATGCCGACGTCGCCCGGGTCACCGCCTGGGCCGAGGACCTGGCCGACGAGATCGAGTCCCGTTGACGCCGTCATTCCGGTAACCGTATCCTGCGCCCGCCCGTCTTCCCAGCTTCCATCACCATGAAATCACTGCCCGGCCTGCTCGCCTCCCTCATCGCCCTGCTTGTCGCCTCCGCCGCCTTCGCGGCCGACGAGGCGCCCGCCGCCGCGACCGCGGCACCCAAGGAAAAGAAACCCGAGACCGAGCTGACCAAGAAGATGGACAAGATGAACGGCGCCTTCCGCAAGCTCCGCCGCCAGGCCGGTGATGCGACGAAGAACGCCGAGTCCCTCGAGCTGGTCGCTCTGCTCCGCGAGATGTCCGCGGCGTCCGCCAAGCTCGAGCCCGCCCGCCTCGCGACCATCCCGGAGGCCGGCCGCAAGCAGTGGCTCGCCGACTACCAGGCCAAGATGGGCGAGCTGCAGGCGCAGATCGACAAGCTCGAGGCCGCCCTCAAGGCCGGCCAGAATGAGGAAGCGGCCAGGATCGTGCAGGCCATGGGCGCCCTGCAGAAGGAAGGCCACAAGGAATACAAGATCGAGGACAAGAAGTGATCGGACACCGTTGCTGGCTGCTGCCAGCCCGGTGCTTGTCCGGGCCAGTCGCCCGGCAAGAAACCGCTGTCCCTCAGCGGTTTTTTTGTTATCCCATATGGCGTGAAAGCCTCCGAATTTTTCGCCCTGCCCCCGTCGCTGGCCCGGTTCGCCAAGTTTTTCCCCGCCTCCGCCACCCCGTGGGACTGGCTGAAGCAGGTCGGCGCCGCGCTGGAGGAGATCGAGGCCAATCCCGCCGGCCCGAAGGCCCCCCCCGGGGTGCATGTCGAGGGCAAAGTCTGGCTCCACGCCTCGGTCAAGCTGCCGCCCTTTGCCGTCATCCAGGGCCCGGCCTACATCGGCGCCGGCACCCAGATCCGCCCCGGCGCGTTCATCCGCGGCAATGTCATCGCCGGCGAGAACTGCGTCCTCGGCAACTCCAGCGAGTTCAAGAACTGCCTGCTGCTCGACGGCGTGCAGGCCGCGCATTTCAACTACGTGGGCGACTCCGTCCTCGGCAACGGCGCGCACCTCGGCGCCGGCGTCATCTGCTCCAACCTGCGGCTCGACGGGGGCGAGGTGGTGGTGCGGCTGCCCAACGAGACGATCAACACCGGCCTGCGCAAATTCGGCGCCGTGATCGGCGACAAGGCCGAGATCGGTTGCAACGCCGTGCTCAATCCCGGCTCGCTGGTCGGCCCGCGCGCGCTGGTGATGCCCTGCACGGCCTTCAGCGGCTACGTGGCCGCCAGCACCGTCGCCCGCACACGCCACGCCATCACGACAATGCCGCGGCGGGACTGAGCTTTCGGAATTTAACCGCATAGAGCGCATAGGGCGCAAAGAGCAGCCGGTGAATTCGGGCGCCTTTATTTTGGCGTTCGGGCCAGTTGTCATTGAAACCGCCGCGGAACTTAATCGCCGCATGAAATCCATTACCGAACTGTGTAATCAGGTCAGGCAGACATCCTACGATATTCACGTCTATCACGCACACGGTCATCTCGAAAAGGTCTACGAAAATGCCCTCGCGCACCGACTGAGGAAGCTCGGCTTGGACGTGAAGCAGCAACATGGAATTCAGGTTCTGGATGAAGACGGCGCGCCTCTCGGCGACTACCTGACGGACTTGCTGGTCGACAGCCAATTGGTCGTTGAGCTTAAAACCGCCCGGACGTTGGCGCCGGAACACGAGGCACAGATACTCGGCTATTTAAAGTCTTCCCGAATCGAGCACGGCCTCCTTATCAACTTCGGCTCGTTCAAATTCGAGATTCGCAAATTTGCCTGGTCTCCTGCTTTCCAGGCCGGCCGTGCTGGTTCCCAATAGTTCGTTCTTTGCGATCTTTGCGTTCATTGTGGTAAAACTGTTCCCCGCCCATCCCTTCAACTTTCACCTTTCAACCCGTGCGGTTCTTCCTTCCACTCAGCCCATGCCTCGTATTCTGACCGGCATCACGCCTTCCGGCACCCTGCACATCGGCAACTATTTCGGCGCCATGCGCCCGGCCATCGAGCTGCAGGCCGGCGGCGACGCGTTCTATTTCATCGCGGACTACCACTCGATGACCGTGATCACCGACCCCGCCGAGCGCCGCGGCTACACCCAGGGCATCGCCCTCGACTGGCTGGCCTGCGGGCTCGACCCGGCCAAGGCCGTCTTCTGGCGCCAGAGCGACATCCCCGAGGTCTGCGAACTCACCTGGCTGCTCGGCTCGCTCACGCCGATGGGCCTGCTCGAGCGCGCGCACAGCTACAAGGACAAGACCGCCAAGGGCATCTCGCCCAACTTCGGCCTCTTCGCCTACCCGGTGCTCATGGCCGCCGACATCCTGCTGTTCGACACCAACATCGTGCCGGTCGGCAAGGACCAGAAGCAGCACCTCGAGATGACGCGCGACATGGCCATCAAGTTCAACCTCACCTACGGCGAGACCCTCGTCGTGCCCGAGGAGCGCATCTCCGAGGCGGTTGCGACCATCCCCGGCCTGGACGGCCAGAAGATGTCCAAGAGCTACGGCAACACGATCGAGATCTTCGGCGACGAGAAGGCCCTGCGCAAAAAGATCATGGGCATTGTCATGGACTCCCGCACGCCCGCCGAGCCCAAGCCCGACGCCGACAAGAACCTCGCGATCCAGCTGCTGCGCCACGTGGCTCCGAAGGACGTCGCCGCCGATTACGAGAACCGCCTGCGCGCCGGCGGTCTCGGCTACGGCGACCTGAAGAAGGCGCTCTTCGAGCACTACTGGAATTTCTTCGCCCCGTATCGCGCCAAGCGCGCCGAGCTCGCGGCCAACCCGGATTACGTCGAGCAGGTCCTCCGCGACGGCGCCGTGCGCGCCCGCGCCGTGGCCGACAAGACGATGGCCCGCGCCCGCAAGGCGTGCGGTCTGCGGTAGCCGCCGCACTTTCCGGCCGTGAGCGACCACACCGACATTGGACGCCAGCGGCAGCGCGCGATCTGCATCGCCGGCGTCGGCGGGCACCGGCCGGCGGTGCCGGTCAGCCAGGCCGAGCTGGAAAAAGCCGCGCAAGCCGTGATGACCCCCGAGGCCTGGGCCTATGTGGCGGGTGGCGCCGGGCGCGAGTCCACGATGGACGCCAACCGGGCCGCGTTTGAGAAGTGGCGGATCGTGCCGCGCGTGCTGCGCGATGTGGAGAAACGCGACCTGTCGATCGAGTTGTTCGGCCAAAGGCTGCCCTCACCGCTGCTGCTTTGCCCGATCGGCGTGCTGGGTTTGGTGCATAAGGAAGCCGACCTGGCGGTGGCGAGGGCCGCGGCAGAGCTGCGCGTGCCGTATATCTTTTCCAACCAAGCGTCCGTGCCGATGGAGGAGTGCGCCGCCGCGATGGGCGACGCCCCGCGCTGGTTCCAGCTCTATTGGAGCCGGTCGAACGAACTCGTCGCGTCGTTCGTGAAACGCGCGGAGGCCTGCGGCTGTTCGGCCATCGTGCTGACGCTCGACACGACGATGCTCGGCTGGCGGCCGCGCGACCTCGACCTGGGCTCGCTGCCGTTCATGCAAGGGCAGGGCATCGCCCAATACACGAGCGATCCGGTATTCTTGCGGGAACTCAAGGAAGGGCGGTTGGGGGCAACCGCCCCTACCGAAGTGAAGCCGCCGCTGAACCTGCAGACCATCGCCGCGGCCTTGGAGCAGAAGGTGAATTTTCCCGGCGGACTCATGAAGAACCTCACTTCCGGAGACCCGCGCGCGGCCGTGCAGCGGTTCATGACGACCTACTCGCGCCCGTCGCTGCAGTGGGACGACCTGAAGTTCCTCCGCCAGCACACGAAGCTGCCCATCCTGCTCAAGGGCGTGCTGCACCCCGACGACGCGAGGCAGGCGGTCGAGACCGGCATCGACGGCCTGGTCGTCTCGACCCACGGCGGGCGGCAGATTGACGGCGAGATTGCCGCGCTTGACGCTCTGCCCGCGGTTGCGGAGGCGGTGAACGGCAAAATCCCCGTGCTCTTGGACAGCGGCGTGCGCGGCGGGGCGGATGTGTTCAAGGCGCTCGCCCTCGGCGCGAACGCGGTCTGCCTCGGCCGGCCCTATGTTTACGGGCTGTCCATTGCCGGCCAGCAAGGCGTGGAGGAAGTCATCGGCAACGTGCTCGCCGAGTTCGACCTGACGCTCGGTCTGGCGGGCGGCGCTAACGTTACGGAAATCAAACGGTCGGCTTTGCATAAAATGTAGGGTCGCCGCTTGCCGGCGGACCTAGGCACGGCGACAAGCGCCGGCCCTACAAAAGAAATTACTTTCCCGCCCAGGTGCGGAAATCGGCGGCGTTTTCCTGGCTGACCTGCACTTCCTCGTGCGCCGGGCGCGGTCCGGACCAGGCGGAACGAAATCCCGGCCCGTGGCCGCGCTTCAGGAGTGGTGGTTCGCCGTGCCGGTGGCCCGGGCTTTTTGGTATTCCTCGACGAGTTTCCTCTCCTGGTCCGCGGGCAGTTCCTGGTAGTGCGAAAACTTCTCGCTGTGGAGCCCGCGACCGGCGGTCAGTGAGCGCAGCGCGGTGCCGTAGTGATAAAGCTGGGCGGCGGGCACCTGGGCCCGGACGACCTGAAGCCGTCCGGCCACATCCATGCCGAGGATGTGCCCGCGGCGGCCGGAAAGGTCGCCGACGACGCGGCCGACGAATTCCTCCGGCACGCGGATTTCCAGTTCGTGGATGGGTTCGAGCAGGACGGGGCGCGCGGCCTTGAACGCCTCCCGGAAGGCGAAGTAACCGGCGATCTGAAAGGCAATGTCCTTCGAGTCCACCGGATGCATCTTGCCGCCGTAGAAGTCGATTTTCACATCGGTCGCGCGATAGCCCGCGTGGATGCCCTCGGCGGCGCAGGTCCTGACACCCTTTTCGACGGAAGGCACGAAGACCCGGTCGACATCCTGCCCGACCAGCGACTCGGTGAACTGGATCCCGGCGTCGCGCGGCGCCGGCTCGAGGCGCACCCAGACCTCGGCAAACTGGCCGGCGCCGCCGGTTTGCTTCTTGTGGCGGTAGCGGGCCTCGCCGCGGCCGCGGATGGTCTCGCGGTAGCGGATCTTCGGGGGCTCGAGTGAGACATCGACCTTGTAGCGGCGTTT
>JAYRXZ010000085.1:0-9203 GCA_041917235.1 Lacunisphaera sp.
CTCGACCTCAACATGCTCCGCGAGGTCTTCCTCCAGACCGGCGCCAACTCGCAGGTCCTGAAGACCGACGGCGAGGACATGCAGAACCGGGCGCACGACTGCTATTTCTCCGGCGCCCATGCCGCCAAGGACTCCGGCATCGCCTATCAGCTGGGCCTCGATGTCGGCCTGAAGCTGCCGCTGGCGCAGGCCACCAAGGAACAGTTCGACCGCATGGTCACGCTGGGCCTCGGCGGTCTCGACAAGTCCGGCGTCGCCGAGCTGACCTTCAAGGGCCGGCACGGGTGAGGTCATGTTCATGTAGGGTCGCCGCTTGCGGCGACCTCGCATTGGATACTCACCAAAGGGGTTGATTTACCCCGTCTGTTGCTATCACTCAGCAGCACTTAATGCCCCGGCCCTCCAGAATCCTGCCCATCCTGCTCGCCCTCGCCCTCGCCCTTTCCCTGGCGGGCGCTGAAACCCCGCCCCTGCGGGTGATGATGGAGCACGCCAGCCCGCCCTTCTCGGGGCTGAACGCCGCGGGCCAGCCGGAGGGCTTTGCCGTGGAGCTGCTGAAGGACATCGCCGCCGACCAGGGGCTGCGGCTCGAGTTTGACCTGCGCCCGTGGCAGCAGATCTATGCCGAGTTCCAACAGGGCAAGGGTGACATCCTCGGCCTCGTCGCCTCCTCCGAGGAGCGGGCGGCGCTGATGGATTTCTCCCTGCCGTTCGAGAAGCTGGTCTGCGGCGTATATTACCACCGGGACCGGGTCGACATCCGGACCATCGCGGACCTCCGCGGCCTGCGGCTCGCCGTGATCAAGAATGCCATCACCCACGAATACGCCCTCAGGCAGCCCTGGGGCGTGATCATCCACCCCTATGACTCGCTCGGCGAGTGCGTGCAGGCGGTGGAACGCGGCGAGGTGGACGCCGCGCTCGGCACCCAGCTGGTCACGGACTACCAGAACAAGGTCCTGGGCCTCACCCACGTCGTGCGCAGCGAGCTGAGCTTCCCCGACATCAGCTACAACCTCTGCTACGCCGTGCAGCCCGGCAACAAGGCGCTCCTCGCGAAGCTCAACCAGGGCCTGCTCAACCTGCGGCTGAGCCGCGAACATGACATCCTGCATGAGAAGTGGCTCGGGCCGCTCGAGCCCCAGAAGCTGCGCTGGCGCGACCTGCAGCGCTTCCTGCCGCCCGTGACGGCCATCTTCGTCGCCGTGCTGGGCGTCCTGTTCTGGCAGCGCCGGCTCCTCCGCCGGGTTTCCAGCCAGGCCCGGGCCATCAAGGAAAACGAGGAGCGCCTGCAGCTCGTGTTCGAAGGCAGCCAGGACGGCTTCTGGGACTGGGACGTCGCCTCGGGCCGCACCCTGCGCAGCCCGCGCTGGGCCGGGATGCTCGGCTACACGCTCGACGAGATCGACCACGGACGGGAAACCTTCCTCGGCCGGGTCCATCCCGACGACCTGCCGCGCATCCTGTCGGACGAGAAGCTGCTGGACGAGGGCAAGGATCATTTCTCCCGGGAATTCCGCATGCGGGCCAAGTCGGGCGAGTGGAAGTGGATCCTCGACCGCGGCAAGGTCGTGGCCCGCGACCCGGCCACCGGCAAACCGCTGCGCATCTCCGGCACCCACACCGACATCACCGACCGCAAGCTGGCCGAGGAGGCCGCCGACCGGCTGCAGCAGAAGATGCAGGAGACGCAGAAACTGGAGAGCCTCGGCGTGCTCGCGGGCGGCATCGCGCACGATTTCAACAACCTGCTCAGCGTCATCCTCGGCAACGCCTCCCTCGCCCGCCTCGAGGCCGGCGAGACTCCCGCCAACGCCGCCCGCCTCGACAGCATCGTCACCGCGGCCAACCGCGCCGCCGACCTCTGCCGCCAGCTGCTCGCCTACGCCGGCAAGGCCAGCTTCTCCCTCACCCGCCTCAACCTCAACGCCCTGATCACCGAGACCACCCAGCTGCTGGAACTGTCCATCAGCAAGCAGGCGCGGCTGGAATTCGCCCTCACCCCGGCCCTGCCCGCGATCGAGGCCGACGCTTCCCAGTTGCGCCAGATCATCATGAACCTCGTGATCAACGCCTCCGAGGCCATCGGCGAGCAGAACGCGGGGACCATCCGCCTCGCCACGACGGTGGTGCGGCTCCCGCTGACCGGATCGCCCGAAACCGGCCCCGACACCAGCCTGCCGCCGGGCGACTACGTCTGCATGGAAATCTCCGATACCGGATGCGGCATGCCGCCCGACGTGCTCAACCGGATCTTCGATCCCTTCTTCAGCACCAAGTTCACCGGCCGCGGGCTGGGCCTGGCCGCCGTGCTCGGCATCGTGCGCACGCACGGCGGCGCGCTGCGGGTCTTCAGCACCGCCGGCAAGGGCTCCACCTTCCGTATCTACCTCCCGGTCTCGCAGGCCCGGACCGCCCACCCGTTCCCGGCGGTGTAGGCCGGCGGGGATTGAGACCGGTAGGACCAATACGACTTAGTGCTCCCAACCCGGTATGTAGCCTTTTGGTGCCCACCTGGAGCGGCGCACTCATTCTCAAAACGGATTGCCACGTCCACCTTCCCGGGCAATCTCGCGCCTATTTCTTGCTATCTGGCGATTTCAAGGGCCCGCCAAAGTGGCTAGAAGACCATGCCTATTCCCCTTTGAATCGCGGTGCCATCGTGACTGCCCCTAGTAAACTATACGGCCCAAAGCAGATTGGTCTTATTGCTGCATCCGGCCTTATCGGGATCGGATTCTTTCTTTACCGGCGGTATTACGAAACGGGCACTTTGGGCCGGGCTGAGCTCTTTGGCACGGTCTTTGGCGTCGTGATGTTAGCTGCAATTACGTTCTTCATCGTTCGCAGAGGAAACCGGGAAGACTGATGCAATCTTTCTTGGATCTTTACGACAAGTGGAACGGCCTTCTGACGGCGATCTGCGGGATCTATGCAATGCTTTTGGCCTACGGATATCTTCCCAAAAAACCGAAGGACCCCGCAAAACTTGAGATATGGAGAAAGAAGTTTGGCCCTATGATGAAGATATTGAGCCCGCTGATCGTGCTCTTTGGGGTCGTTTCATTGATAAGCGGTCAGCTTAAGGACGATTCACTTGATGCGAAAGTGAAGGAGCTAAATCAATCAGCGCAGAAAATGGTAGATCAGGTGACTAGGTTTGATCGCGCCACTGCGGGCCCGGGTCAGCGCATCACCTATGAACATACGGTATTTTCAATCACAGCGAGGCAAGTGAACCTAGATGCCTGGCTGAAGTTCACCAAGGATTTGCGTCGGAGTATCTACAAACAGGAGGAGGTTAGGCGGCTCCTGCGAAGAAAAGTCACCCTGGTCTACCGATATACGGACATCAATGGGGCGTTGGTTGGAGAACTTGAAGTTCGTCCGGACGACCCGCCACCGCCAAACTGAACCAGCAACGAACAACCCGCTGACACCTAGTTCCGATTACGCCCAGTTCTCCCAGAGTAGGAAAACGGGTGTCCGTTTTGGTGTCCGTCTCCTCCTCGAACTTCCAGAACCCATAGTGAAGCACTCACTTGGATTTGGAGGCGCGGGGCGGAATCGAACCGCCGATAGAGCTTTTGCAGAGCTCGGCCTTACCACTTGGCTACCGCGCCGGACAGAAACGAGCGCGCAACTTGGGCCACTTTTCCCGGTTCGGCAAGAACTGAAATACACCCCACTTCACGCTAGACTCCCGCGCCCCGTTTCCGGTTAATCCCGCATGGCCTGCACTGTTTTCACCATCGCCAACCAAAAGGGCGGCGTCGGCAAAACCACCACCGCGGTCAACCTCGCGGCCGCCCTCGCCGAGCGCAAGATCCACACCCTGGTCGTGGACCTCGACCCGCAGGCCAACGCCACCAGCGCCCTCGGGGTCGAGAAATTCGAGGGCAAGAGCCTCTACCGCCCCCTCCACGGCGAGGGCAGCGCCTTCGAGATGCTCACCCCGACCCAGTGGCCGCACCTCGCCCTCATCCCGTCCGAGGTCGACCTCGCCGCCATCGAGATCGAGCTGGCCCAGCAGCCCAACTACCTGATGAAGCTGCGTTCCGTCCTCGAGCCGATCCGCAACTCCGGCGGCTACCGCGCCATCATCATCGACTGCCCCCCGGCCCTCGGCATGCTCTCGATGAACTCCCTCGCCGCCGCCGACCACCTCCTCATCGCCCTCCAGTGCGAATACATGGCCCTCGAGGGCCTCGGCCAGATCCTCAAGGTCGTCGACCGCCTCAAGAACGCCGGCGTCAACCCCACCCTCGATGTCGGCGGCATCATCATGACGATGTTCGACAGCCGCATCAACCTGGCCAAGCAGGTCGTCGAGGAAGTCCGCTCCCACCTGCCGGACAAGATCTTCAATACCCTCATCCCGCGCACTGTCCGCCTCAGCGAGGCCCCGAGCTTCGGCAAGCCCATCTTCGCCTACGACCCGCACGGCCCCGGCGCCGCCGCCTACCGCGCCCTCGGCAAGGAAGTCGCCGAGCGGTTCAACCTGAAGGAGAACGGGAGCGGTTGATCCGGTAGGGGCCGTTGCCCTCAACGGCCCGGGCGCTTGGGGCAAGCGCCCCTACCAACGGCCGCTTGCGATTTTGTCCTCTGTCATCTGACTTCTGTCCTCCGTAATGCTCGCCACCCTGAACAAATACCGCGCGGCCTTCTCGGTCGGCCTGCAAAGCAACCTGGTCTACCGGGTGAACTTCGGCATCCGCGGTTTCTTTTCGTTCTTCCACCTGATCGTGGTGTTCATCCTCTGGAGCTCCGCCTACGCGGGCAGCCCGCTGATCGGCGGCTTCACCTTCGCCCAGACCTTCACCTATTTCACCGCGCTCATCGTCGTCCAGTTCATGATCGGCGCGTTCAACGAGGACTACCAGATCAGCGAGGAGATCCGCAACGGCCTGATCAACCAGTTCCTCCTCAAGCCGGTCAACTACTTCGCCTACCGCTTCAGCATCTACCTGTCCGCGCGCCTCGTCACCGGCCTGCTCATCCTGCTGCCGCTGGCCGTCCTGTTCCCGCTGCTGAAGGACCACCTCACGCTCCCGCTCGACGGCTGGCGCCTCGCCGTCGGCCTGCCGGCGCTGGTCATGTCCGCGCTCATCCAGTTCGGCATCGCGTATTGCTTTGGCATGATGAGCTTCTGGTTCCTTGAGATCCAGGGCCTCGTCATCCTCTCAATGGCGATCGAGTCCGTGCTCGGCGGCCAGATCTTCCCGCTCGACCTGCTGCCCGACTGGCTCTTCCGCCTGTCGCAATACCTGCCCTATTATTACCAGATGTATTTCCCGGTCGCGGTCTTCACCGGCCGGCTCAACGACCCCGCCGCCGCCGTCACCGGCCTCGGCATCCAGGCCTGCTGGGTCGTGATCATCCTCGCCCTCGGCCAGTTCCTCTGGCGCCGCGGCCTGCGCCTCCACACCGCTGTCGGCGGCTGAACCATGAACCTCGGCCACTACGCCCGCATCTGGCTCACCTCCGCCCGCTACTCGATCGTGCGGACGCTGATGTTCCGCGGCGACTTCTTCATCTGGGCGCTGGTCGAGCTGTTCTGGATGACGGTGAACCTGCTGATGGTGTCGGTCATCTACCAGCACACCGACTCGGTCGCCGGCTGGAGCAAATACGAGATGATGCTCCTCGTCGGCACCTCGCTGCTCATCCAGCGCTTCCTGATGGGGTTTTTCTGGAGCAGCATCTTCGAAATGGGCCGCAACATCCGCAGCGGCAACTTCGACTTCTTCCTCGCGCAGCCGGGCAACGTCATGTTCATGGCCACGACCCGCAAGCTCGACCCCGACGGCCTGATGAACTCGTTCGTCGCGATGGGCGTCGTGATCTACTCCGCCCGCCAGCTCGGCCTGCACCCCGGCGCGGCGGACATCGCCCTCTACGCGCTGCTCGTCGGCTGCGGCGTGATCATCCACTACAGCATGCTCGTGCTGTGCATCGCCCCGGCCTTCTGGATCACCAGCGCGCAGGGCATCGAGGGCAGCTATTTCACCCTCAGCGAATTTTCCCGCCTGCCGCGCGCCGCCTTCAAGGGCCTGGCCCAGGTCGCCTTCGTCTGGGTCCTGCCCGTCGTGGTGGTGAGCAACGCCCCCGCCAGCACCCTCCTCCACGGCTTCGACCTCGGCACCGTCGGCTGGCTGCTGGCGATCACCGTCATCTGGTTCACGCTGGCCGTCGTCGTCTTCCACCGCGGCCTGCGCCGCTACACGAGCGCGAGCTCCTGAGCCCATGCCGCAGAAGATCGCCGCCCTCCAGCAACGCCTCGGCTACGAGTTCCGCTCGGCCCCGCTGCTGCTCGAGGCCCTGACGCATCCCTCCTACCTGCAGGACCACCCCAAGGCCGGCCCGCACAACCAGCGGCTCGAGTTCCTGGGCGACTCCGTGCTCCAGTTCATCCTGACCGAGGCGCTCTTCGGCGAGTTCACCGCCGAGCGCGAGGGCGTGCTTAGTCGCCGCCGTGCCGTGCTGTCCAAGGGCGGTTTTCTCACGCAGATGGCCCGCGACCTCGGCCTCGACGCGGCGCTGCGGCTCAGCAAGAGCGAAGACGACACCGGCGGCCGCACCCGCGCCTCCATCCTGGAGGACGTCTTCGAGGCGCTCGTCGGCGCCCTTTATCTCGACAGCGACCTCGCCACGACCCGCGAGCGCGTGCTTGCCTGGTATGGCCCGCTCGCCGCCCGGCTCGCCATGTCGGAGGACGCCGAGAACCCCAAGGGCCGCCTGCAGGAGCTCATCCAGCCCGAGCACGGCAACACCGCCCTGCGCTACGAGGTGGTCGCCACCTCCGGCCCGCGCCACGCCCGCGAATACGCGGTCGCCGTTTTCCTGAAGGACCGCCAGCTCGGCACCGGCTCCGGACCGTCCAAGAAGGTGGCCGAGGAAGTCGCCGCCCGGGCCGCGCTGGGCGTCCTGCGCGCCGAGGCCGGCCCGTCTTAACCGGGAGTTGCACCAGGGGCCGGGACACGCATTGTCTCCGCTCCCCGCATGAGCGAGACTGCCAGCGCAGCCCACGGGCGCACCAAACTCACCGGCATTTGTCCGGCAGCGCAGACCCATGCCCTGGCGGAACTGCTCGGCCGGAACCCGGCCCCGGTCTGGCTCGTCGTTCACGAAGAGGCCCAGAAAACCGACGCCCTCGCCGAGGACATCGCCCTGTTTCACGCCGCCAACCCCGGCCATGCTAAGCTGGAGATCCTGCCCTTCCCCGAGGCCCAGACCGGCGAAATGCGCGAGGCCTTCAACGCCGCCAGCGACCGCCTCGCGGTGCTGAGCAGGCTGCGCGGACTCAGGAATGCCTCGGCCAAATCCGGCACGCTCCTTATTCTGACCACGCCGGCCGCGCTGCTCCAATCCGTGCCGCCGCTGGCGGACTTCGCCAACCGCGAGGCCGAGCTGGTGCGCGGCGAAGGCCGTTCCTTCCAGGCCCTGCTCGATCTTATCCGGTCGTTTGACTACGACAGCGAGGCGGTCTGCGAGGCGCCGGGCCAATACGCCGTGCGCGGCGGCATCGTCGACGTTTATCCCATCACCGCCCACCAGCCCTACCGGCTGGATTTCTTCGGCGATACGCTCGAGGAGATCCGCACCCTCGATCCCGTCAGCCAGCGCTCGGGCGACCCGGTCGAACGCATCACGCTCACCGCCGCCCCGCGGCTGCACACTTCCGGCCTGTCGGCCTCGTTGCTCGATTACCTGAACCCGGCCACCCACGCCGCGTTGCTCGAGCCCAAGTCACTCGAAGAACTTTTCGACACGCTCGCGGGCGACAACTCAGCCGATGTCGGCGGCCGCCTGGCGCAGGCCACGACCCGTCTTTTCGGCGTCAGCGACCTCGACCTTGCCACCCGCCTGTTCGACACCGCCGGCGACGAGGAAACCTGGGACACCGAATCCCTCTCTCACCACCGCTCCTACCCCGAGGAGCGCCTCCTCGCCCATGAACGTCTCACCGCCGAGGAGGACGCCCGCCGGCAGTTCCTGGAAAAGGTCGCCGCGTGGAAACAGGAAGGCTACGCCGTGGACTTCGTCGTCTCCAAGGAAGGCGAGGAACAGCGCATCCGTGAGCTGCTCGATGAGCATACCGCACTCAAGAAGATCAAGCCCCGCTACCTGCGCGGAACGCTGAACGAAGGGTTCCGGCTGACTTCCCGAAACGGTGTCACCAAAGGCCGCGTCGTGGTCTCCGAGACCGAGATCTTCGGCCGCCAGCGCGCCCGCCGCACCATCGCCAAGCGGGCCGTCGCCGCGACTTCCGCGGTGGACCAGTTGTTGGACTTCTCCGAGCTGGTCGAGGGTGACTTCGTGGTGCACCTGCAGCACGGCATCGCGCAATACCGCGGCCTCACGCGGCTCGAATCGGGCGACGGCATCCGCGAGGTCATCTCGCTGGAGTTCGACGACAAGGTCACGCTGCACGTGCCGCTGCAGGAGTCGCACCTCATCAGCCGCTATGTCGGCCTGACCAAGGCCAAGCCCCAGCTCGGCCGCGTCGGCTCGGGCCGCTGGGAAAAGGCCCGCCAGTCCGCCGAGCGCTCGACCCTCGACCTCGCCGCCGAGCTGCTCCGCATCCAGGCCCAGCGCGAGGCGCAGCCGGGCCACGCGTTCGCCCCGGACAATGTCTGGATGCGCGAGTTCGAGGCCGCCTTCCCGTTCACCGAGACCCGCGACCAGGCCAAGGCCATCAACGACCTCAAGGCCGACATGGAGCGCACGCGCCCGATGGACCGCCTGCTCTGCGGCGACGTCGGCTTCGGCAAGACCGAGGTGGCGATCCGCGGCGCGTTCAAGGCCGTCATGGGCGGCAAGCAGGTCGCCGTGCTCGTGCCCACGACCGTGCTGGCCCAGCAGCACCTCAACACCTTCCGCGAGCGCATGGCCGGCTACCCCGTGGCGGTCGAGATGCTCAGCCGCTTTCGCACGAGGAAGGAGCAGGACGGCATCCTCGCCGCGCTGGCCGAGGGCAAGATCGACATCCTCATCGGCACGCACCGCCTCATCCAGGAGGACGTGAAGTTCAGGGAGCTCGGCCTCGTCATCATCGACGAGGAGCAGCGCTTCGGCGTGAAGCACAAGGAGGTCTTCAAGCGCTGGCGGGCCCACGTCGACATGCTCTCGATGAGCGCCACGCCGATCCCGCGCACACTCTACCTCGCCCTCACCGGTGCCCGCGACCTCAGCACGATCGA
>JAYRXZ010000086.1:0-8910 GCA_041917235.1 Lacunisphaera sp.
AAACCTGCCGGATCCGCTATTTCGACGCCCTGCAGGTCACCCTGGAGGCCGAGGCGAACCTGCTGCTGGGCTCGACCGACCTGGCTTTCACCCCTTCCAAGATCCTGGCGGTGCTGGCCGCCGGCCGGCCGGTGCTGGCCCTCGCCCCCGCCGGCAGCGCCATGATCTCCCGCCTCGCTGACCTGGAACAGGGCTGTGTGGCCTTCCCGGCCGGAAAGCCCGGGCCCGCCAGTGTCCGCGCCGTCGCGGACTGGTTGCAGGCCCTCGGCACCGGCCTCATCACGCCGCCTGCCCCGCCCGCCCTGCGCAGATTTGATGCCCGCGCGGTGGCCACGCGGCAGTTGGCCATCCTCGCCGCCGCCACCTGATCCGCATGGAATACGTCAGCCGCACCCCCCTCCCGGATGAAGTTGCCACGGACTACGGCCTGCTGGGCGGTGCCGATGCCGAGCGCGGCCGCAAGCTCTTCCTGACCGGCACGGTCCTGCTGACAGGGGCGCTCTGCTACCTCGCCTACAAGGCCAACGTGGACGATGTGGTGCACCTGTTCCTCGGCCTCCTCATGTTCGCCCTGTCGGTCGTGCCGTCGCTGCTGTGGGCGCGTTCCGGCGGCAGCCGCTTCCCCGTCTTCGAGACCATCCTGATCCTCTGCGCCAACGCCTACGCCATGCCGGTGCTCAACGCCCGCGAGCAGCTGGCCGGCTACAGTTCGGAGGTGATCACCCGTTCGTGCCTCGCGGTCATCCTCTACCAGCTCACCGCGATCGCCACCTACCAGGGGGTCCGCGGCCTGCCGGGCCGCTCGCGCTTCTGGCGCGAATCCCTGATCAGCGACCAGGTCGAGAAATTCATCGTCTACGGCCTGATCCTCTCCACGGCCTACATCTGGATCAGCACCTTCACCGCCTGGGTGCCCCGCGAGCTGGAGAGCATCCTGCGGGCGGTCTTCTACGGCATCGGCATCCTCTGCGCCTTCATCAGCGCCCAGCGCTGGGGCCGCGGCGCCCTGACGCAAAACGACAAGATCGTGCTGGTCTGCACCCTGGTCCCGCAGCTGATCATCATGAGCTCGGGCCTGATCCTGATCGGCGCCATCAGCCTCATCGGCATCACCCTCCTCGGCTACATCGCGGGCGGCAAGCGGATCCCCTGGATCGTCATCGCCGTCGTCTTCCTCATCCTCTCCGTGCTGCACACCGGCAAGACCCGCATGCGCACCAAATACTGGGACGAGGGTTATCCCCCGCCGACCGTCACGCAGCTGCCGGCATACTTCGCCGAATGGGTCGAATTCGGCCTGCAGCCGACCAGTGGTGGCAAGACCGTCAGCCAGAAGATGCTCGAGCGAACCTCGCTCATGCACATCCTCTGTCTGGTCGTCGACTGCTCTCCGGACCGGCAGGACTACCTCTATGGCCAGACCTACAAGCACGTCCTGCCCCAGTTGATCCCGCGCTGGTTCTGGGCCGGCAAGCCCCGATCCCACATCGCCACTTACGAGCTCGGCATCTACTACGGGCTGCAGGACGAGGAGGCGACCAACACCACCACCATCGCCTTCGGGCTGCTGACCGAGGCCTACGCGAACTTCGGCCTGTTCGGCGCCATGATGCTGGGTGCCTTCTGGGGCTTCTGGCTCAAGAAGCTGCAAATCTGGTCCTCCTTCAGCCCGATGTTCTCGTTCGCCGGCCTGCTGATGGTGCTGCTGACGGCCTGGGCTTTCAACGCCGAGCTGACCATGGCCGCCTGGGTGTCATCCCTCGAACAGGCCGTCATCGTGGTGCTCGGCGTCCCGATGATCCTGCGCAGCCTCTTCGGCCTCTGATCCCGGCATGCGCCGCCTCGCCATCGTCCTCTCGCACCCGGTGCAATACTACAGCCCGTGGTTCCGCTGGCTGCGCGCGCGCACCCCGCTGGAGTTCCGGGTGTTCTACCTCTGGCAGTTCGGCGTCACCCCGCAGCGCGACCCGCAGTTTGGGGCCACCTTCCAGTGGGACGTCGACCTGCTCGCCGGCTACGAATCCGAGTTCGTGCCGAACGTCGCGCGCGATCCGGGCACCCACCACTTCGGCGGCCTCGACAACCCCGCCCTGACCGCCCGTCTCGCGGCCTGGCGCCCGGACGGTGTGCTGCTCTTTGGCTACAACTGGCGCTCGCACCAGCACGTCGTCTGGTGGGCCCGCCGTCACGGTGTGCCGCTGCTCTTCCGGGGCGACTCCCACCTGCTCGGCCGGGCGCGGCTGCCGTTGCTGCGCCGCCTGCTGCTGCGCTTCCTCTACCGGCAGTTCGCCGCCTTCGTCTATGTCGGCGCGGCCAACCGGGATTATTTCCGTGCCCTCGGCGTGCCGGATGCCCGGCTGTTCTTCGCCCCGCACGCGGTGAACGCGGAGCACTTCAACCCCGCCGATCCTGTCGCCCGCGCCGCGGCGGATAAATTGCGAACCGAACTCGGCCTCACCGGCAAGCGCGTCGTCCTCTTTGCCGGCAAGTTCTCGGCCGCCAAGCAGCCGGGCGCCCTGCTCGAGGCCTTCCTCGCGTCAGCCACGCCGGCCGACGCGCTCGTCTTTGTCGGCGACGGCGCGGAAAAGGACCGGCTCACCGCCCTCGCCGCCACCCGGCCGGACGCGCACGTCCGCTTCCTCCCCTTCGCCAACCAGAGCGAGATGCCCGCGCGCTACCTGCTCGCCGACATTTTCGTGCTGCCCTCGCGCGGCCACTACGAGACGTGGGGCCTCGCGGTCAACGAGGCCATGCACCTCGGCGTGCCGTGCCTCGTCTCGGACCTCGTCGGCTGCCAGCGCGATCTCGTCACACCCGGCGAGACCGGCTGGGTGTTTGCCGCGGAGGATCCGGCGGCGCTGGCCGCAACGCTGCGCGCCGCCCTCCGGACGCCGCCGGAGGAAATGCGCCGGCTCGGTCGCAACGCCCTCGCCATCGCCGGCCGTTACACCTACCAGCAGACCAGCGACGGCCTCCTCGCCGCGCTCGCCAGCCTGCCGTCCGCCTGAACCCATGCGCATCACCATCGTCAGCGGTTTCTTCCTGCCCGTGCCGCCCGTCAGCGGCGGCTCCACGGAGAAATCGTGGTATAACCTGGCGCGCGAGTTCGCCGCCCGCGGCCACGAGGTGACCTTGATCTCCCGCCGCTGGCGCGATTTTCCCCATGAGGAAACGCGCGACGGCATCCGGCACCGGCGCCTGCCCGGCTGGGACCACCAGAGCCGGCTGTGGCGCAACCTCCTGCTCGATTTCCTGTGGAGCTGGCGCGTGTTTTTCGCCCTGCCCGCCGCGGACATCGTGGTGGTCAACGCCGTGGCGCTGCCGGTCTGGCTGGGCCGGCTGAAACCCCGGGCCGGTCGCGTCGTGATCATGACCGGCCGCATGCCCAAGGGCCAGTATCGCCGCTACCGCGCCATCGCGCGCGTGCTGGCGGCCAGCAGCTTTGTGCGGGACCGCGTGATCGCGGAGAATCCCGCCCTCGCCCCGGTCGCCCGCGTCCGCGGCTACCCCATCGACTGGCGCCTGCTCAGTGTGGAAACCGGCATGACCCCGGCCGGACTCGCCGAGGCCAGCCCCGGCGAGGTGGTGCTCGGTTACGTCGGGCGCATCCACGAGGAGAAGGGCCTGGTCATGCTGGCTGACGCCCTGAAGCTGCTCGCGGCCCTGCCCGGTTTGCCGCCTTGGCGGTTGCTGCTGTGCGGTCCCGCCGACGTGGCCCGCGGCGGCTCGGGCGTCGTATTCCGCGGGCAGCTGCTGCACCGGTTCTCGGCGGCGATGGGCCCCGGTCGCTTCAACCTGCTGGATCCCCAGTTCAACGAGCGGACGCTGGCCGGGGTTTACCAGCGCATCGACATCTTCTGCTACCCGAGCCTCGCGGAACAGGGCGAGACGTTCGGCGTCGCCGTCGCCGAGGCCATGGCCGCCGGCGCCGTGCCCGTCGTTTCCCGGCTGGCCTGCTTCACCGATTTCGTGCGCGACGGGCAGAACGGTCTCGTCTTCGACCACGCCGCCCCCGATGCCGCCGCGCAGCTGGCCGCCGCCCTCGCCCGCCTGCTTGGCGAGGCCGGCCTGCGCGAGCGCCTCGCCGCCGCGGCCCGCACGGACGCCCGCGCCTACGACTACGCGGCCTACGCGGAGGACCTGCTCGCCGACTTCGCGCAGTTGACCGCTCCCGCAAAGCCCGCATCCTCCGGCCCGTGAGCGCCCCCTATCTCGGCCAGAATTGCACCACGCCCTACCCCAGGTCGGCCGTGCTTGGCCGCTGGCTGTGGCTGTTCGTCCAATCCACGGTCTTCCGCTGGAGCCCGCGCCCGCTCCACGGCTTCCGCGCCGCGCTGCTCCGCCTCTTCGGCGCCGACATCACCGGCCCGGTTGTGATCTTCCCGACCGCCCGGATCGTGTTTCAGGGAAACATCTCGCTCGCGCAGCACAGCATGGTCGGTCCGCACGTCAACCTCTACAACCTCGCCCGCATCCGGCTCGAGACCGGCGCCAACCTCAGCCAACATTGTCATCTCTGCGCCGGCACGCACGACTTCACGCAATGGTCCATGCCGCTGGTCACACGGCCGATCACCATCGGACCCAACGCCTGGCTCGGGGCGGACGTGTTTGTCGGCCCGGGCGTGACGATCGGCGAGCTGTGCGTCGTGGGCGCCCGCTCGGTCGTGGTCAAGGACCTGCCCGCACGGAAGATCTGCGTCGGCTCACCCTGCCGGCCGGTCAAGGACCGCCCCGAGCCTGTTTGATGCGCGTCTGCCATATCGTGCCCAGCCTGGAGGAGCGCCACGGCGGTCCCTCCAAATCGGTGCGCGCGCTGGCCAATGCCGAGGCCGCGCTGGGCGAACAGGTCGAATTGCTCGCCACGCTGGAACCGGGCCAGCCTCCGATTGAAGCCTCCGCGGATAACGCGAAGATCCACGTCTTCCCGCGGGAAGCTCCCCAATGGCTCTGCCGCTCGACCGGACTCGCCGCCCATCTCGGAGCCACCGGGTGTGATGTGGTGCACAACCACGCACTTTGGCTCCTCCCGCTCCGCTACGCCCGGAACGCGGCCCGGCGCCAGGAGGTTCCGCTGGTGATCTCGCCGCGCGGCATGCTCAGCGGCTGGGCCTACGAGCACCGGCGCTGGCGCAAGCAGCTCGCCGGCCGGTTGGTCCATCCGGGCGCCCTGCACGCCGCCGCCGGCTGGCACGCCACCAGCCCGGAGGAACGCGACGACATCCGCGCCCTCGGTTTCAAGCAGCCTGTCTGTGTCTCGCCCAACGGCGTGCCCCTCCCCGCCCACGGCGAGCTGGCCGCCGCCCGCGCGGCTTGGCACGACCTCTGCCCGGCCACCAGGAGCCGGCCGGTCGCGCTCTTCTATTCCCGTTTCCACCGGAAAAAGCGCCTGCGCGAGCTGATCGACCTCTGGCTCTCCGCCCCGCGCGGAGACTGGCTGCTCCTCATCGTGGGTGTCGCCGAGGATTACACCGCCACCGAGCTTTCCGCCTCGCTCGCCGCGGCGGGCGCGACCAATCGCGTGGCGGCCTTCGACGGCGCCGGCCGGCCGCCTCCCTATGCCGTCGCTTCCCTCTTTGTCCTGCCCTCGCACTCCGAGAACTTCGGCCTCGTGATCGCGGAGGCCCTGGCCGCCGGCGTGCCGGCGTTGGTCACCGACACGACGCCATGGTCGGGCCTGGCCGCCAACGGTTGCGGCTGGTGCGTGTCGTGGGAAAACTATGGCGCCACGCTCGCCACCGCGCTCGCCACCCCGTCTCCGGAACTGGCCGCCATGGGCCGTCGCGGCCGCGACTGGGCCGCACGCGAGTTTTCCTGGGCGCGGGTCGCCGGGCTGCTCGTGGAATTTTACCGCCACCTCCGCGATGAGCGTCGCTGAATCCCCCGCCCACCGCAGCCGCGGCATCAGCCTGCTCGCCAAACTGGTGCTGGTCCATTTCGGCAGCCTGCTTGTCTTCACCACGTGGGCCTTTGGCGGCCAGGCACCGTGGGTCCGGCAGGGCATCGCGCTCTGGGGTGCAGTGGGCGTGGGGCTCTTCCTCGCCGCCTGCTGGACCCGCGCCAAGTCGTCCGAGGACAGCTCGTGGCCGGCGCTGCGTTATCTCTGGCCGCTCTGGCTCTACGATCTGCTCGTGATCGCCAGCTGCTTCAATCCGGGCTTCAAGGAGGCCGTGCTGGCCGGCGAGCGCTCCCTGGTGATGGCCGATCCGAACCCCTGGCTGCCCACGGCGGCCCGGCCGCTGCTGGCGGCGAAGGAACTCTGGGTGTTCAACGTCATCGTGCTCTCGTGCTTCAATCTCTTTCTCGTGCTCTCGCGCCGCAGCCTGGTGCGCGCCGCGCTGTTCATCATGGCGACGAACGCGGTCATCCTCGCCGTCTTCGGCACCTTTCAAAAGCTGGCCGGGGCCAAGGGCCTCTGGTTCGGCCTCGTGCCGTCGCCGAACAGCCGGTTCTTCTCGACCTTCATCTACCACAACCACTGGGGCGCCTTCGTGGTGCTGAGCACGGCCGTATGCCTGGGCCTGCTGTTCCACCATCTGCGCCGCGGCGGACCGCGCGATGTCTGGCATTCGCCCGTCCTGATGGGGGCACTTGTCACGCTCTTGCTGGCCGCGTCGGTGCCGTTGAGCGCTTCGCGCTCCTGCACCGTCCTCATCGGTCTGTTGCTGCTGGGTTCGCTGACCCATTTCCTGCTGCGCCTGGTGCGCCGCCGCCGTGAGCAACGCGCCCCGGTGCTGCTGCCGGTCGCGGGCCTGGTCCTGGCCGCGATCCTGGCCACGGCCGCCATCGTCTGGCTGGGCCGCGCCTCCATCGCCCAGCGCATGCGGCAGACCACCGCGCAGCTTTCCCCGGAGGCCCGCGCCGCCACCGTGCAGTCCCGCCTCACGCTCTACCGCGACACGTGGACCATGGCCGCCCAGAAGCCCTGGTTCGGCTGGGGCCTCGAGAGCTACGCGCACGTGTTCCGGATCTACAATACCCAGCGGGCAGCGGAGCAGTGGATCTGGATCCCGTTCTACGCCGAGGCCCACAACGACTGGCTGCAATCGCTCGCCGAAACCGGGTTCGTCGGCACCGGCCTGCTGCTCCTTCTCGGCCTGCTGCCGCTGCGGGCGATTCCGTGGCGCCGCGTCGAATCGGTCCTGCCCCGCTACCTGCTGGCCGGCTGTGGGATCATCCTGCTCTATGCGTGGGTCGAATTCCCCTTTGCCAACCCCGCCGTGGTCCTCACATTCTGCGCGTCCTTCTACTGCGCCCTGCGCTACGCCGCGCTCGACCTGCGCGCGCAGTCGGAGCAGACCCGCTGATCATGGCCGACCTCGCCTCCATCTCCGTCCTCATCCCCGCCAAGAACGAGGCGGCCAACCTGGCGGCCTGCCTCGCCTCGGTCGCGTGGTGTGACGACGTCGTCGTCGTCGACTCCGGCAGCACCGACGGCACGCCGGACATCGCCCGGATGGGCGGCGCGCGCGTGGTCGACTTCAAGTGGGACGGGAAATTCCCCAAGAAGAAGAACTGGGCCCTCGCCAACGTCGCCTGGAAAAACGAGTGGGTCTTCATCATCGACGCCGACGAGCGCGTCACGCCCGAGCTGCAAGCCGCCATGCGCGCGGCGCTGGTCCAGCACCAGCACCAGGGATTCTATGTGAACCGGCGCTTCTGGTTCCTCGACGGCTGGCTCAACCACTGCGGTTATTTCCCCAGCTGGAACCTGCGCTTCTTCCGCCATGCCCTGGGCCGCTATGAGCAGCCCGCCGGCGGCGCGGGCGCCGGATCCGGCGACAACGAGGTGCACGAGCATGTCGAGCTGCAGGGCTCGGCCGGCTACCTCAATGGCGAGATGGAGCATTACGCCTTTCCCGACGTCGCGACCTGGGTCGAGAAGCATAACCGCTACAGCACCTGGGAGGCGCGCCTGCAAGTCGAGGCCCAGTCCGGCGCGACCAGCGGGGACGCCGACCTGGACGCGGGGCTCGCGCGCAAGCGCCGGCTCCGCCGACTCGCGTGGTCGCTGCCCTGCCGTCCCACCCTGCGCTTCCTTTACCACTATGTCTGGCGCGCCGGTTTCCTCGACGGCTACCGGGGGCTCGTGTTCTGCCGGCTGATGGCGTGGTATGAATTCCTCTGCGCCAGCAAGGCCCGCGAGCTGATCCGCAACCGCCAGCCCAAACCGTGAGCGCCGCCACACCGCGGGTCATCCTCGTCAACCGGGTCTACTGGCCCTCGACCGCCGCCACGGCCCAGCTGCTCACGGACCTCGCCGAGGGCCTGGCCGCGCAGGGCTGGGATATTCATGTCATTGCGGCCGGCGAGGCTTCGACCCGGCACAACGGTGTCACCATTCATCGCACCGGCGGCAGTGACCGGCACGGCGGCCTGCTTTCCCGCCTCATCAACTACGGCAGATTCCGGCGCGCGGCCCAGCGCCAGCTCGCGAGCCTGGTCGCGCCGGGCGATGTCGTGGTGGTGATGACCGACCCTCCGCTGCTCGGCGCCGCCGTCACCGACCTCGTCGGGCAGCGCGGCGGCCGTGTCGTCCACTGGATCCAGGACATCTATCCCGAAATCCTCGCCGTCCATCTCGGCGCGCTGGTCTCCTTCCCGCTCAGCCCCCTGGGGGCCCTGCGCGATGTCGCGTGGCGCGCGGCCGGCCGCTGCGTCACCCTCGGGGAAGACATGGCGCGGACGGTGGCCTCCCGCGGCGTGCCGGCCGGCCGGATCACACTCGTGCCGAACTGGGCCCCGCGCGAGCTGCACGCTCCGGCCACTCCGGACGCCATCGGCGCGCGCCGCGCCGCCTGGGGCGTGGCGGACAAGTTTGTCGTCGCCTACTCCGGCAACCTCGGCCGCGTGCATGAGTTCACCGCGGTGCTCGACGCGGCGGAACGGCTGAAGGCCCGGCTGGACATC
>JAYRXZ010000087.1:0-8851 GCA_041917235.1 Lacunisphaera sp.
GGCGTGGTCGTGAGTGACATCATGAAGTCCAGCCCCGCGGACGAGGCGGGCCTGCAGGAACGCGACATCATCCTCGCGGTCGACGGCCAGCCGCTGCCGCGGCTCAAACCCGACCGCATCGTCGTCAGCCATTTTGGCCAGGAAATCCTGCGCCGCCAGCCCGGCGACACCGTCAGCCTCTCGGTGCTGCGCGGCACCACCCGCGTCGAGCTGAAGCTCAAGCTCGGCGACGAGCCGAAGCTCGTGCGCGAGGCCGACCGGCGCTATTTCGAAAAGCTTGGTTTCACCGTGCGCGAGTTCCTCTTCAACGACGGCATCATGCACCGCGCCGACCCCGGCACGGCCGGGGGCGTCATGGTGCATTTCGTGAAGCCCGGCAGCGCCGTCGCCACCGCCGGATTGCGGCCCGACGACTGGGTGCGCGAGATCGACGGGACCGAGATCAAGACCTACGCCCAGGCCACGGAGAAGCTCGCGGCCATCGAGGCCGACCAGAAGAAGGCGGAATTCGTGTTGCTCGTCAGCCGCGGCGGAGAGACACAGGTGCTGCGCGTCAAACTCAACTGATTTTGCGCGCCACCCTTGGTCATACCTGTCATGCATCAGTCCGTCCAACCTTTGAGCTGAATCGCGCTGCCATGTTCACCGGAATCGTCGAGGAAACAGGCCGCGTGGCCGCCTTCACCCAGGGACCCGATTCCTGGCAGCTCCAGGTGGCCGCCTCGCTGGTGGCCTCCGACGTCAAGCTCGGCGACAGCATTGCCGTCAACGGTTGCTGCCTGACCGTGACCAAGTCCGACGCCGGCCACCTGTGGTTCGACGTGCTGGAGGAGACGCGCCGGCTGACCAGCTTTTCGCAACTCGCCACCGGGTCGCTGGTGAACCTGGAGCGCAGCCTGCGCGCGGACACGCGACTGGGCGGTCATTTTGTTTCCGGCCACATCGACGTCCCCGGCCGCATCGAGGTCCTCGAGGCGCGCGGCAAGGATCACTACCTGAAGGTGCATGCGCCCGGCGGCTTCGCCCGCTATCTCGTCTACAAGGGCAGCGTGGCGATCGACGGCATCTCGCTGACGGTGGCGGAGGTGGCGGGTGACTCCTTTGCGGTCTGGCTCATCCCGCACACACTCGCGGTGACGAATTTGCGGAGCAAAAAGCCCGGGGACGTGGTCAATCTGGAGTTCGACCTGCTGGCCAAGTATGTCGAGAAGCTCCACGCCCCGCGCCCCGCCTGATTTTCCATGTCCACCCGCGACCAACTCCTGGCGCTCAACGACGAGCTCCGCCGCCTGAAGGCCGGCGGCCAGCGCGCCGTGTCCGTGACGGAGGAGGGGCTCGCCCAACTGCGCGAGTCGGTCGCGGCGGCGCGGACAGAGGCAGCGGCCGAGGTGGTAACGATCACGCCGGCTCCGTTCCGCGTGGCGGAGCCGCTCAAGCCCGCTGCGGCACCCGCCGCGCCTGCCGGCGCTCCGGCCATGCCGGCGGCGCCCGCCATCGAGCTTCCTTCCGGCGACAAGCAAACGCAGTGGAATTACCTGCGCGACCTGGTGCTCAACGACCCGACGTGCAAGGCGCACGTTTATGCGGGCAAGAAGGTGGTCTTCGGCGTCGGCCACCTTGATGCGAGCATCATGTTCGTCGGCGAGGCGCCCGGCGGCGACGAGGAGGATCAGGGCGAGCCGTTCGTGGGCCGGGCCGGGCAACTGCTCAACAAGATGATCAAGGCCATGGGCCTCGAGCGCGGGCAGGTTTACATCGGGAACATCCTGAACTGGCGGCCGGAGCTGGGCGCCCGCAATCCCGACGGTTCGCAAACCGGCAACCGCCCGCCGACCGCGCAGGAGATGGCCTATTGCCTGCCCTTCATCCGGGCGCAGATCGCGATCATCCGGCCCAAGGTGCTGGTGGCGTTGGGCAAGACCGCCGTGGACGGCCTGCTCGGGGCCGACCGTTTCAAGTCCATGGGCGCGGCCCGCGGCACCTGGCACAGCTACGCGGACACGCCGCTGCGCGCGAGTTACCATCCGTCCTACCTCTTGCGGCAGGAGGGCCTTACCAGCGCGACGGCCAAGAAGATCAAGCGCGATGCCTGGGAGGACATGCTCGCCGTGATGGAGAAGGCGGCCGTGCCCATCTCGGAAAAGCAGAAGAATTTCTTCCTTTGACCCATGAAACTGCGCGCATCAGTCCCGTGCCTCATGGTCCTGGCGCTGGCGATGTCCGCCGGTCGCGCCGACGAGCTGTTTGACTTCGAGGTGCTGCAGTTCCGGGCCAAGGCGATGGCCTTCCAGCCCCATGTGGAGGCAAAAATGCGGGTGCCGGAATGGCTGCAGAAGCTGAATTACGACCAGATCAACGAGATCAGGTTCGACCCGCGGCTTGCCTGGTGGCGCGCCGAGGAACTGCCGTTCCAGCTCGCGTTCTTCCATCCGGGTGGACTTTTCAACCGGCCGGTCCGCGTCAACGAAGTGGTCAACAAGGTGGCGCGGCCGATCGAGTTCACGTCGCGCTACTTCGACTACGGCAAGAACAAGCCCGGGCGTGTGCCGTCCGACCTCGGGTTCGCCGGGTTCAAGGTGCTGCACGAGCTCAACCAGGCCGGCAAGTGGGACGAACTGGTCTCGTTTCTCGGCGCCAGCTACTTCCGCGCGCTGGGCAAGGAGCATCACTATGGCATCTCCGCGCGCGGCCTGGCGGTCAACACCGCCGAGCCGGGCGGCGAGGAGTTCCCCGTCTTCGAGGAATTCTGGGTCGAGCGCCCGTCGCTCGGCGGACGGAGCCTCACGATTTATGCGCTGCTCAACAGCCCGAGCATGGTGGGCGCCTACCGCTTTGTGCTCCTGCCGGGCGAGGAGACCGTGATGCGCGTGCGGGCGGCGGTTTATTGCCGCAAAAATCCCGCGGTGTTCGGCATCGCGCCGCTGACCAGCATGTATGCGCATGGCGAGAACAGCGGCTGGTCGCAGGCGGATTTCCGTCCCGAGGTGCACGATTCGGACGGCCTGCTGATCGAGAACGGGTCGGGCGAGTGGCTGTGGCGGCCGTTGACCAACCCCAAGGGCGTGCGGGTCGTCGCGTTCCAGGACAACGCGCCGAAGGGCTTCGGCCTGTTGCAGCGCGACCGGCAGTTCGAACACTACGGGGATCTGGAGGCCTTTTATCACCTGCGGCCGAGCCTCTGGGTGGAGCCGGTGGGCAACTGGGGCGCCGGTTCGGTGCGCCTGGTCGAGCTGCCCACGAAGGACGAGTTCAGCGACAACATCGTGGCCTTCTGGGTGCCGGCCAAGCTGCCCGCCGCCGGCGAGGCGATCGAGTTTGAATACAACCTGCATTGGTATTCCGAGGCGGACCGGCGTCCGCCGGGCGGCCAGACCAGCTCGACCCGCATCGCGGAGGTGCCCGGCCGGCCGGAGCTGCGCCGCTTTGTGGTCGAGTTCACCAGCCCCTACCTGGCCGGCCAGCCGGATGACCCTGAGATAGAGGCGCTTGTCGCCGTCAGCGGGGGTGCCCGGCAGGAACACCACACTGTCGTGCAGAAAAACCGGTTCAGCGGCGCGTGGCGGGTCGTCTTTGAAATCCGGCCCGACGCCTCCGGCAGCCCCGTGGAACTCCGTTGCTTTCTGCGCAAGGGGCAGCATGTCCTGACCGAGACATGGAGCTATCTCTGGAATCCCTGAACTCGTTCCGGCCCAAGACCGGCACGCTGGAACAGTGGAACGCGGCCTACGTCCGCGTGGAGGATTACCTGCGCGCCCATCGCATCCACAACCGCCTGCACCAGAGCCGGCTCATCCAGCGGGTGCTGAGCGCGGCCGCCGGCCGGCATGAGCAGAATCCCACGCTCGACCCCGTGACCCTCGCGATCGAGGAGACCGACCGGCTGATGGACGGCTGGTTCGCCGAGTTGCTCGATGAGAAAGAGCTGCCGCACGACCGCATCGCCGCGGAAGGGCGCGTCGCGCTGCTGGTGGCGGACGGCACCTCGCGCTGGCCCTATGCGTTTCTCGACGACCGGAACATTCCGGCCGACTTTGCGCAGGCCATGAAACAAAGCTCCCTCCGCGCGGGGCCCGACCTGGCGGTGTCCAGCATGGTGCCGCGTGAGATCGACCTGGGCACGATCACCGAGGCGGCCGGGCAGACGCTCGAGCGCATCGAGGGCCAGCCGGTCCTGCGGGTCGTGCTCCTGTGGGCCGTGTTCATCGCGGTCCTGATGGCCGTGTTTTTCGCGACGCGCTGACCATGGCCGCCACCTTCACCGTCGAGCAGGTTGACCGCGGCCGCGTGATGCGGCGGCGCATCACCTTCTTCACGCTGGCCTTCGTGCTCACGAGCCTGGCGACGTGGTTCATGGCCGACCTGTTGTGGCGCGACGGCATGGCGGCCGTGGAGTGGGTGGTGCTCGGGCTCTTTGCCATCCTGTTCGCGCACATCGCCGTGGGCTTCAGCACGGCGCTGCTCGGGCTTTATGTGATCAACCGCAACGGCGATCCCTACCGGATCACGCGCTCCATCGACGGCGAACCGCTGGCCGGGCTGCCGCTGGCCTCGACCGCCATTGTCATGCCGGTGTTCAACGAGGATCCCAGCCGCGTGTTCGAGGGGCTGCGCGTGATCTACCGCTCGCTGGAACTGTCCGGCCGGCTCGAGAACTTCGACTTCTTCATCCTCAGCGACTCGAACAACCCGAACAACTGGATCCAGGAGGAGGTCGCGTGGGTGGAGTTGTGCAAGCAGCTGAACGGCTTCGGGCGCATCTTCTACCGGAAGCGCCGGATCTCCATCAACAAGAAGAGCGGCAACGTCGCCGACTTCCTGCGCCGCTGGGGCCGCAAATACCGCTACATGGCGGTGCTCGACGCCGACAGCATCATGACCGGCGAGTCGCTGATCCGGCTGGTCGCGATGATGGAGCGCAACCCGAAGGTAGGCATCCTGCAGACGGCCCCTCGCATCGTGCACGGTGTCACGCTTTATTCGCGGCTGCAGCAGTTCTCCAACCGGCTCTACAGCCCGCTGTTCCTGGCCGGCCTGAACTACTGGCACCAGGGGGAGAGCAATTTCTGGGGCCACAACGCGGTCATCCGCGTGGCGCCGTTCATGGAGCACGCGGCGCTGCCCGACCTGCCCGGGCGCGAGCCGTTCGGCGGGCGCATCCTGAGCCATGATTTTGTCGAGGCCGCCCTCATGCGACGGGCCGGCTGGCGCGTGTGGCTGGCCTACGACCTCGAGGGCAGCTACGAGGAGGGGCCGCCGACCCTGATCGACAGCGCCAAGCGCGACCGGCGCTGGTGCCAGGGCAACCTGCAGCACAGCTGGCTGCTCTTCACGCGGGGTTTCCACGCGGTCAACCGCGTGCACCTGCTGATGGGCATCATGGGTTATGTGGCGTCCCCGCTGTGGATGCTCTTCCTGCTGATCAGCAGCATCCACACCTTCCGGGACGTGATGGCCGGCCGGCTGCACGACTACCATGCGGAGAGCTACGTCTCGTTCTTCGGCTATACGTTCGAGGTGCCGCAGGCGTTCGCGCTTTTCCTGTTCACGCTGCTGCTGCTCTTCCTGCCCAAGGTCGTCAGCGTCATCATCGCGATCAAGGACCGGCGCGCCGAGGCCTACGGAGGGCCGGTCCGCCTGGTCGCCAGCACCGTGCTGGAGGTGGCGGTGTCCACGCTGCTGGCGCCGATCAACATGATGTTCAACACGAAGTTCGTGCTCTACATCCTGCTGGGGCAGGGCGTCGCGTGGGTGACGCAGCGCCGCGAAGCGAGCGACGACGTGGACTGGAGCGAGGCGATCATCACGCATTCCGGTCAGATGGCCTTCGGGATCGTGTGGGGGGTGTCGGCCTTCATCCTCGTGCCGTCATTCTTCTGGTGGCTGAGCCCGGTGCTGGCGGGGCTGGTGCTGTCCGCGCCGCTGTCCATTTTCCTCGGCAAGGCCAGCGTCGGCCGCCGCGCCCGGGACCTCGGGCTTTTCCTCACGCCGGACGAGACCCAGCCGCCGCAGGAGCTCATCCGCCTGCAACGGCACCTGGAGGAATGCTACCGCCACATGCAGCCAATCCCGCAGTTGCGCGACGACTACGGCCTCCTGCAGGCGGTGCTCGATCCCTACGTGAACGCCGCGCACGTCTCGCTCCTCCGGCAGCGGCAGGGCAGCTACGCGGTGCGGTCCTATTTCGTCGGCCTGCGCAGGAAGCTGCTCGCCGAGGGCCCCGCCAATCTCACCCACCGCGAGAAGATGGCGCTGTTGCTCGATGCCGAGTCGATGATCTGGCTGCACGAACAGCTTTGGAAGCAGCCGGCCGAGCAACTCTCCGAGTGGTGGCGGCTGGCCATGCGCCAATACAACGTGCTCACGGCCACTCCGGTCACGGCCCTCTATCGTTAAATGCTGCCCGGCTTGTCCGCCGAAGCCTTCGCGAAGGCCGATGACCGCGCCTTACCGGTGAGCCTCAGCGGACGTTGCCGTAGGCGCTGACGATGACGTCTTGTCCGGACGCGGCCCGGCCAAAGATGCGAAAGGCCGCGTTGGCGGGCTGCGCGGTGGCTGGCGGCTTGAGGTGCACGCGGTAACGGCGGCCGGCCTCGATGGTCTCAAGGCGGGCGGCAAAATCACCGCTGGTCGGCTGCACCCGGGTGAACTCGATTTTCAACCCGGGAATGACCTCGAGGTCGATCGCCTTCTCGGTCGCGGCTTCGTTCAACTTCCACGCCACGCTGCGGGGGGAGAGCGTGACGAGTTCGGGCACCTCGATCCGCACCAGCAGGCGCACGGGCTCGTGATTCTCGTCGGTCACAACCTTGATCCGCCGCTCATACAACCCGAGCCGGTCGCCGACGGTAAAGCTGGATTTGATCACGCCGCTTTCTCCGGGCGCGTAAACCTGCCGGTCGGCGGCAGCATCCAGGCAGTCACAATTGCTTTCCACATCGAGGATCCGCACCGATTTGGCGCCCGTGTTGGTGAACGGGAAGACGGCTTCCTGCGTGGCCTGGAACGGCGCGGTGGTGAAAGTCAGCGTCTGGGTCTTCCATTCAAGGGCGAAGGCGCCCGGCGCGGCACAGGCCAAAAAACCGCAGAGGAGGGCAGGGCGCAGGGACATGGCGGCGGGCGGCTCAGTTGCCGGCGAGCTGCTTCAGGGCGGCGACAACCTGGGCAAAGCGGTTTTTGAATTCCGGCAGGGCCGCGGCGGCCGCCGCCAGGTTCTTGGACTTGCCGTGCGTCTCCATTTCCTGGGCAAGCTGGGCGAAGCCTGCCGCGCCGAAATTCCCCGAGCTGCCCTTGATGGTGTGGGCGGCGCGAACGACCAAATCGGCGTCCTGGCGGGTGATGGCTTCTTCCAGTGTGGTCAGCTGCTTAGGGGTATCGGCGAGATAGATCGCGATCAGCTCCCGCAGGAATTCCGAGTCGCCCTCGGGGCTTAGCTCCCGCAAAGCCTGAATGGCGTCCGGATTCAATATGGGCGTGTTCGACATGGGGAAGTGCTGGAATTAACAAGTGCTAAGTCACTTATGGCAATAGCGGGTGCCTAGGGCAAGTAGCTCATTTTATCCACGCATCATGCAATCCGCATACGTTGATAATCTACTTGCACGTCGTGCGGGTGCGCCCTTTCTTAGCGGCTTATGGCAAAATCCTTTGTTTTCTCCTCCGAGTCCGTGGGCGAAGGGCATCCCGACAAAGTCGCGGATCTCATCTCCGACAGCGTGCTGGACGCCTGCCTTGCGCAGGACCGCACCAGCCGTGTGGCCTGCGAGACCATGGTCAAATCCAACATGGTGATCCTCGCCGGCGAAATCACCACCAAGGCCAAGCTCAACTATGAGGCCATCGTGCGCGCGGCCATCCGTGAGATCGGCTACGTGAACAAGGATGACGTGTTTCACGCGGACTCCGTCTTCATCAACAATTACCTGACCGCCCAGTCGCCCGACATCGCGCAGGGCGTCGACGCCAAGAAGGCCAAGGGCAAGAAGACCGCCGAGCAGGGCGCCGGTGACCAGGGTTTGATGTTCGGCTACGCCTGCAACGAGACGCCCGAGCTCATGCCGACCCCGGTCATGTTTGCCCACCGCCTCGGCCGCAAGCTCACCCAGATCCGCAAGAGTGGCAAGGTCGACTGGCTCCGCCCCGACGCCAAGTCGCAGGTTTCCGTCCGCTACGAGAACGACCGCCCGGTCGCCGTTGAGAACGTCGTCATCTCCACGCAGCACACCGCCGACGTCTCGCACGCCGAGATCGAGTCCTACCTGATCGAGAACGTGATCAAGAAGGTCATCCCGGCGCGCATGCTTACCAAGAAGACCGAGTATCTCATCAACCCGACCGGACGCTTCGTCATCGGCGGCCCGCAGGGCGATTCCGGCCTCACCGGCCGCAAGATCATCGTCGACACCTACGGCGGCTGGGGCCGCCACGGCGGCGGCGCCTTCTCGGGCAAGGACCCGTCCAAGGTCGACCGTTCCGCGGCCTACATGTGCCGCTGGGTCGCCAAGAACATCGTGGCCTCGGGCCTCGCCGACATCGCCGAGCTCCAGGTCGCCTACGCCATCGGCCATCCCGAGCCGGTCAGCGTCTACGTCGACACCATGGGCACCGGCAAGGTGCGCGATGAGAAGATCGCTAAGGCCGTCACCAAGGTCTTCGGCTTCAAGCCCGCCGACATTACCCGCCAGCTCAACCTCCTGCGCCCGATCTACCGCGCGACCACCAACTATGGTCACTTCGGCAAGGCCGGTCTCCCGTGGGAGCAGACCAACAAGGTCGCCGCCCTCCGCGCCGCCGTCAAATAACCGTCCGTCCCAACTCATTACCATTATGGCTACCACCACCGCCGCCGGCGCCA
>JAYRXZ010000088.1:0-8630 GCA_041917235.1 Lacunisphaera sp.
CGCGAACCCGGCGGCGCTTCGTCGCCCCTGTCCCGATGCCAGGCTCGCCGCACTCCTGGGTGAGGAGGCCTGATCATGGCCCGCACGATGATCGGGGAAGCCGTCGTCAAGCTGCGGCTGGTCGACGAACTGACCAAGGGAGTGGCCAAGGCCACGGCTGCGCTGAAGGGCCTTCAGGGCGCGACGAACGCCCTGGGCTCCGGCCCCAAGCTGACAGGCCTCAGCGGCGCGCTGCAGGGGATCGCCCGCGATGCGGCCGGCCTGAAGGTCAATCTCACCGGATTGCAGGTGCCCTCCGGCGTGGCGACGGAGATCCGCAGGCTGGCATCGTCAGGCCGCGGGCTATCTCGCCTTACGGCAGACGTCGCGGGCCTCAGTGGCGCTCTGAGGGGCCTTGGCGCCGGCATCACCGGGAGCCTGGGGCTCGACCGCATCCGACAGGAGTTGGCCGCGCGTCGTGCGGAGATCCGACGCTTCAATGACGCTCCTGCGGGGGGAGGCGGCGGGGGCCCGCGTCAGCCGTTCTTGCGGCATGGCCTCCCTGGCGTACCCGGCGGCACGACGGCTGCGCAGGCCCTAGGGTATCCAGGCGCAGGCCTGGCGATCAACCGCGCCGGCCGGACCGGCATTGATGCCGCCTTCAACCTGCAGCGACAGAACACCCTCGATTTCCAGGCGGGCCTCGATAGTGCCGAGAGCCGCGAGGTCCGCCGACAGGCCATCGCGCAATCCCGGCGGCGTCTCCAGATCGATGCGGCCACGCTGCATGAGGTCTACCGCGAGGCGATGATCGGCTTGGGCGGCCGGGCCGGTGGCGGCATGGGCAAGCTGCAGGAGCTGGCACCGGACGTCGCCGACGGCATCACGCAGATGATGACCCGCTACGGGTCGGACCGGGCGGTTGAACAGTTCCGGGCGTTCTTTAGGGCCGCGGATGTCCTCGACCGAAACGACCGCGCCGGCACGATGCGCGAGCTCCTGGAGGGCTTCACCCGTGCGCAGGGGGTCGAGGGCGCGGAGTTCAACTATCGCGACCTCTACAACGCTGCGCGCTACTCGAAATCGGCCGGCCAGGCGCTGTCCAATCGGTTCCTCTACACGGAACTGCCGGTGATCATGGGCGACGTCGGCGGCTCCCGCGCTGGTACCGAGCTGGGCTCGCTGTATGCGCAGCTGATCGGCAACCGCTCATCCGAGAAGGCCAAGCAGGAGCAGCGCCGGCTCGGCATCCGAGATGATAGCGGCGTCATCGGTCGCGAGATGATGGGCGACCCCGGCGAATGGGCGCGCAAGGTGCTGATGCCCGGCCTGCAGCGGAGCGGGATCGACATCAACAATCCTCAGCAGGTGGTCGAGGCGGTCAACAAGGTAGTGTCCAATCAGATCGTCGCGGCGATGCTGGCGCGGGCGATCACACAGCGGGACCGCATCCGCGAGCGTCAGCAGCAGTACAAGCTTGCCCCGTCGGGCCGCCAGGGCGCGGACACGGTGGAGCAAATGGACGGCCGCATGGCGCTGTCCGCCCTGATGGCACAGTTCAAGAACCTCCTGGGGGCCGGGTTTGACCCGATCCTTGAAGAGTTCCGCGGCCCGATGCGGAACCTGGCCGCGACCCTCAACGAATGGGCGGAACAGGTTCGGCAGAGCCCCGAGAAGGTCCGGGAGGCATTCAGCAACCTTGCCGGTACTGTCGGCGGCCTGGCCATCGCCCTGGGCGGCCTGAAGCTCGCCAGCATCGTCGCCACGGCCGCGGCCGGGCCGGCGCTGTTGCGATCGGCCGGCGCCCTGACAGCCGCAGCGGCCGCCCTGAAGGCGAGCGCGGTCACCGGCAGCCTGCCCCTTCCCCGCGGGCCACTCGCCACGCCAGGGGCTGCCGTCGCTGGCACCGGCCTTGGCGCCGCGATGATGCGCTTCCTGCCGGGTGTCGGTTGGGTGATGGGCGGCGCGGCCGCAGGGTACGCAGCCGGCCGGACCATTGATGAGTTGGGCGGCATCGCCGCGGGCAAATACTGGACGCCTGCCAATCAGGAAGAGGTCGAGGGGTACAAGGCCCGCATCGCGGAGCTGCAGGAGCGCCTTGCCGGCATCGATCAGCGCACCCACCCGAGCATGCGCGGCCAACCGAACGCGGAGCGCGCCAACCTCGAGAGCCAACTGACGGACCTGCAGAACCGCGTCGCGGCTGCAGAGCGCGGCTTCGAGACGGGAGGCTCATTCGGTCAAACCCGGCCGCAGGATCGCGGCCACGAAACCGGGGAGGCCTTCAGCGCCAACGTGGCGCAGGGCGTCGCCGCCGGCGCGCCGAACGTCCTGCAGCAGATGGACGCGCTGATGCAGCAGCTCAGGTCCAGGGCGGCAGAGGGTGTGCAGATCAACATCCGCGCCACGCCGGTCCCCGGAACAGCACCGTTGGGCGGCGACGCCCCCGGCCGCGCCCTTGGCGGCCCCGTCTCCGCGGGCCGGCTCTACACGGTCGGTGAGGAAGGGCCGGAGCTGTTCGCTCCCGGCGCTAACGGTTCGATCATTCCCAACCATGCCCGCGGAGATCGCGGCGCCCGCCCGATCCGCGTCGCCTTGAACCTTGGCGGCGTGACCATCCATGGCGGCAACGCCGACGAGATCCTGGAGAAGCTGGCGGACAAGGTGAAGGCGGCCATGGCCGGCGCTTTCTCCGACAGCGAGTTAGCCGGGGGCTGATACCCCCCACGAATGGCGCGGCGGGTTGCCCTCCTGGCCTCCGCGTCGCCCCGGATCGGGCTCGAAGACTGATCCGGGGCACCCCCTCCCCAAACCGAACGGAGCCCACCTATGACCATTGCACGCAATGCTACGTCCGCCCTCGCCAAGGCGGTGAACCTCTTCAAGGCCAAGGACACCACGGCTGACGAGCTCGAGGCCGAACTCGACCGCCTGGACGCTGCGGCGCCGGCCCGCGTGGATGCTGTTGCACGCGCCAAAGCCGCCCGCCGCGAGGCGGTGCTGTCCGGGGAGGCGGACAAGATCGCCAGGGCTGAAGCGGCACTGACCTCTGCCTTGCAGCAGGGGGATCATGCGCTGATCGTTCGCGAGGAGCTTGTGGAGCGCCTACAGGCCCGCCGGGAAGCCGAAAAGGCGGAGGCCGCGAAGGCCGCCTATGACCGTGCCGCGGGCCTGCAGCGTTCCCTTCTCGCGGCAGCCCGCGACATGATCCCGCGCATGGCGGCAGAGGGGGCGAAGCTGCAGGATGCGGCCCGCGTCGCGGCGGAAGCCATCGCCCTCGCCAACGCGGACCTTCCCGCCGGCGCCGATCCCATCCCCGATCCCGAGCTCGTCCTGTTCGGCGCAATGCCCCGTGCGGAGAAGATCATCCGCGAGCGGGAAGTGCACGCTTGGGTCTGGCCTGTATCCGGGCAGCGCCTGCCCGACGATGCCGAGGTACGCGTCGACCCCCAGGACCCGGATCGCGGCTGGGTCTATGGCAATTCCGTGGGAGAGCGGGAAGTGGAGCGCCGCCGCTTCCGCGTCACCGTCGCGCTGCCCGGCAAGGGGCCGACCTGGCCGGACCGCGGCTTTGCGGCCCTCTCCATTCCGTCCCTGTCCGATCCCGGCCGCGACGACCGGAGCGAGGTCGAGACCTGGCAGGAACTCTCCCGACGCGCTCCGGCGGAAGCGTCTGCCAGGGCCGTCGGCGTGCCGCCCTCCGGGCGGGAAATCGAAGTGTCTCGCCGGGCGCCCGCGCGCCGCTGATCACCTTCCGCCGGCGCCCGCCGCGGCGCCGGCCTTCCCGCAAAGGACCATCGCCGATGCCCTATCTCGATTGGATCGCGGCCGGTTTCGCCGCCGGCCTCAGCGCCTTCGCCTTCATGTTGGGGCTTTGCGGCCCGCTCGCCTTCATCGGCTTCGTCATGGGGAGATCGTGATGCTGACCATCCGTGACGCCATGCGCGCCCGCTACAAGTTCGAGCGTTGGACCGGCAAGCCTGTCCCCCTGGACCCACATGAAAGCGGCGCCCTAGACCGCGTTCTGCAGAGCCGTGCCGGCCTCCGGATTTGCCGTGACATGCCATATGCGGCGTGGCTGATGCGCGACCTCAATCGCATGGCGCCGGGGCCGCAGAGGGGCCGGCTCAACAGGGCAGAAGCTATCGAGGTGGTCGACCAGGTACGCGATGCCCGAGACGAGGTCGGGAAGAGCACCGACCCGATGCACGATGACCTCCTGATGGCGCTCCTGCAGGGCGACTTCGGCGCCAGGGCGGCAAGCGACCTCGAGCGGCTGGACGCGATCGCGGAGGAATTGATTGAGATGCGATCGGCCAAGCTATCGAAGTGGGACCAGGCCGATGATTGAGGGGCAGCGCGCGTCGCAGGAAGCGATCTATGACGACATCGCGGACGCGGCCGAAGACCTGCACCGCGTCGTCGCTGTCCTGGCGATCTACCCGCCGGAAGTGGCAGCCATGGTGGTCCGCGCCGCGTTGAAGGGCGGCCCTATCCAGGGCAAGCGCCGGCGCCGGCTCTGCGGCTTCGTCTGCAACGAAGTGAAGGCCCTTCGCACCTCCAAGGCCGAGGGGAACACGATCACGTTCGAGGAAGGGGCCGCAGAGCCGGGGAGAGAGGCAGCATGACCGGGCTGACCTATCAGGCGGTGCGCCATGCACAGGACGCGGTGGCAACCATCGTGCGGGAAGCGGAGGCCGATGGCCGGCCGATCCCCTCTGCCGTCGCGACGATGATGAGCGTCCAGCTGGTGCTTCACCCGCGCCTCGCCGGCGACCCGCACAAGCTCCAGCTTGCCGCAGAGGTGGCGCTGGAGATCCACGCGGAAGGGGAGTGGAGCCGGGTCGCCGGCCGCTTCCTGGCGAACTGAGGGGAGAGATAAGCCTTGGCTGAAATCCGCGCCTTTCCGGTCGCGCGCCGCCGCGGCCTCATCGTCAAGAATGCTCGCCTCGCGGCGACCTATTCGGACGCAGGAGCGCGAAACCATCTCGCCAGCGTCGTGTCGCAGCATCTGAAGCGGCTGGACCGACTTGGCGTTGATCCGGCGGAGGCGAGTGCCGACGCTGAAGCTCTCCGCGCTGCTCTCTGGACGCAATACGCCCGCTTCCGGGCCATGGGGGGCGTTGCGTGACCATTGCGTCAATCGAGCCGGCCAAGGCGCCCGCACGGCGGGCCCCCGACCTCATCGGGCCGAACGCTATCCCCCGGGGCGCGATCACGTGGCAGTCCACGGCGGAGCGGCAACGGGCGCTGAACGCCTGGCGTCACGCTGTCCTTCACGCCTTCCCCCGCGACGCCCGCGTGATCAAGGTAGCTTGGATCATCCGCGACCTGATGGACGGCGGCTATTGCTTCGCAAGCGACCGCTACATCAGCGAGCAATCAGGCGTACCCCTGAACAAGGTCACTGTCGCCCTTGGCGAACTTGAGGCCGCAGGCGCCATCGTTAGGGGCACCGTCCTGAAGGGTCGGGAGCGGGTCCGCCGGATCTTCCCGGCATCGCGGATCATGCCCGACCCACCCCCCGTGACGGGGGGACCCACCACCCCCCGTGACGGCACAAACCCACCCCCCGTGACAGGGGGACAGAACAATAAGGGACAACGCGCGCGTACACTCCCGACCCTAGGGCCGCGCAATGCCCTGTCCGGCGCGGCGCTTGATGCCGAGCTGCGGAGGCGCCGGGCGGAAGGGCTCCCGATGCCGTGGGATGAGTAGGGCGCCGCCCCCGCCGCTGATCGCCAATCAATCAACCGGGAGAGGCAGCGCACGCCGTTTCAGATCGGGGAGCAGCGATCAGTACCACGCTGTCACGAAGCGGCCTGATGCGCACGGATGCCTGCCAGGAGCATCTCATAGTGAGCCGTGGCACTCTCCCGCCACTGATCGATCTCCCAGTCCGGCTCCGTCGCGTCGCCGAAGACAACAAGGCGGGCAGATTTCAGGACGGGCTTGCTGGCATCGAGTAGGGCGAACACTTCCGAGATCATGGGGAGCCTATCGGGCTCTCGGTCAAACAGCATGTGTGCAAGCCGGCTGTTGCGGAACTCGCGAAGGCTCTTCAACGCGTGGTGGAGAGCGGTGCCGGGTTGTGCGGTCGCATTGTCGGCACCGATAATCACAGAAATGGCGGCTCGGCAGGCGCGCTCTTGAACGTCCTCAACGCCCGGTGTCCACTGCCGGGCCCGTTTGGCAAATTCATCGGCCACGCCAGGGAGAGCTAACAGCCTAGCCAGAACCGGAACAGATGCCTTGTCCTGTTGTTCTACCATGTATCGAGCTGACCAGTCGTAGATCCGCGCCACGTCCAGCGCGAGCTTCATCATCAACGCCTGCCGCGTCAGCATGAAGGTCTGCGCGCCCTCGATAAATTGCCCTTCCAAGGCAGGCGGCAGAATGTTGTTTGTCACCTCCAGAGAGATGTGCAGCGCGAGGGCATGCCTCACGTCCTTGATCAGCAGATCAACCACAGCCTCGACACGTCGAACCGCTTCCTCAACCGATAGCGTCATCTCATCGCTGCCTGTTTCTCTCCAACGCCTGCCGTATCGTCCGATCCTTCGCAGCCATCCCGATGAACTCGGATAGCCCAGCCTCGAGCTCATAGCCGGCCTGCCGTGTCATCGCGGCCGCGTCGGCATATCGCGCATTCGACAAGAGCACCCGGACTTCCCGCATGCCAGGCATCGCCACCTCAGGCAGGCCCGAGGCCTTCAGCATGGTGACCAGCGCGTTCTTGTTCCGGATGCCAACCTTCCTCGCGACCTCATCGTGCGTCAGGCCCTGGCCACGCAGGAAGGCGGCGAGGACCACCTTGTCGAAGGTCAGCAGTCCTTCCCGATCATCGCTTGCCATGCGCGCCTCCCGTGTCCGCCGTGAGCAAGCCATGCCACAGGACCGGGGACAGGGCTAGAGCAGGCCGCAGAAACGGGGGCAGGGGCGGCGACGTGAGGGTGGGGCGCTATGGGTATAGCCGAGACGGCATAAAAGCCGTCAGCGAGCTCCGTGGGGCCGGGAAGCGTAGGGACCGTATAACCCCCGATCCGTTGCGGGCGCCGTAGCTCCCCGACCCCAGACGCAGGTTTGAACTCCTAGGGGCCCGCAGCAGCACAATGCCGGCGGCCGGAGGTGATGAGGGCTCTAAGGCGCGATGGCCGCGGCACGGGGCGGGGGTCGGTGACGCCCGCAGAGGTGGCGGCGGGGGGCTTGAGTTCAGAAGAAATTTCGGAGACCGGCGGGGGCTTTTGGCCAGCCGCTGGGGGTAGGAGGCTGTCCCCCCTTGGGATTTCAAAACTTGAGCGAGGGGTCGGGGCAACGGCACTGCCGCCGGCGAATGGGGCCGATACGGTCCCTGCGCGGCGCGGCGATTGCATGAGTGGGACCGGGCGTCCGCCTGGGCCCGTCCAGGTCAAAGAGGCGGTGAAGGTGTCAGTTCGAAGCCGGCTTGTTCGCGCCCATCATGATGCCGATGCCAGGGGCAACGCCTCCCCACCATCGCCACCCGCCCATGTCTAGCTGTTTCGTCTCGCTGTCTTCCGGTCGGATCGACATGAGCATCCGGAACAAGGCGCCCTTCTGCCTGTCGTTGCCGCCGGCCAGATCGGCCGCAATGGCCATCGCCATCACTGTTCGAGCGATCTGATCCCCTCCAACGGGGGCGATGACAGCAATTTCGCGAACCTCAGTATCGCTGCCATCCTCCCCAACGATGGTCAGCATCACTGTCCCCGGAAGCTCCAGTCTGCATGTTGCACGCCGGCCGGACTGGCGAGCGGTGCAGCTGCCAGACGCTGTCATGCGTTCCAAATTCAGTTCGGCAGCACGGGCGTTGAACCGGTCCCGAAATGTCGTGAGCGTCCCAAAATTCAGCTGAGGTGCAGCTATGTCCGCGATGGCTGGGGCGGGCGTCGACGGGCTCGCGGCCGCGGGCCGGGCGCACTCTTGGAAGATTGGGCCTAGGACCCGCCGCGATTGGGTAAGCGGGAACATATGATCCGCGGTGCCCGCACCGACAGCCAACCGGACAGCTACCTCTCTGCCCTCGAGCATCGTTCGCGCGGCATCTATGTCCAGGTCGATCTGGATGACCCGGTCGCTGACCACATGCGCTGGCGGCTCTAGGATCGCGTTGTTGTCGATCCGCACCTTGGCGGATGCGCTCATTCCGGCGGTAAACCGGCCGGTGCCGAACCCGCCTTCGATCATTGCGAGGGAGAAAGAGCGTCCTGCGAGGCAGCGGACCGCCAGGACCATTCCGCGTCGCGCTTGCGTCGCGATGATGACGTTGTTCCCGTCACCAAAGCGGTTGCGTTCCGTCGTCACTTCCCATGGGCCGATGCGACGGGATTGCGCCTCGGCAGGCATCGCCGCCAGCGTCACGAAGCCTGCGACCGCAAGTATTAGCGCTCTCATTCGTCCCTCCCATTGCGCGAAATCCTAACGCGAGGACCAGGGGAGCGTGGACATCCGGGTTCATACTTACCCGGCAGCCCGCAGCGAACTCCCCAGAAGGGGCAGGGCTCTCAACGCGATGGTATCCGCGCTGGTAGCGTCGAGAATGGATGATTGAAATATGACGTAAGAACAGTGACTTGATCAAATAGGCAGGTCCCCTCCGCCGCACCATTCTCTCGACAGGGCGCCCGCGAAGC
>JAYRXZ010000089.1:0-7441 GCA_041917235.1 Lacunisphaera sp.
GGGGGTCGGTCTCCGAGACTAGCACAGGACCATCCGGGCCGGCCAATCCGTCCTCGGTCCTCTGTGTTCTGTGCTCCGTGCTGAGGCTTGCACGGAGTGCCTGACTCAGCTGAGTGCGGTCCACAGGTCCTCCGGGTTAACTGCGTTGACCCAACTGGCGTCGAGCACCGGCCCCAGGAACGGTCCGTCCCAGCGGCGGTCGCCAAAAATCTCGCCCACGCCAAACCCGAGCGCGCGCTTGGTGAGCGGCTGGGTCAGGGCGGTCCGCAGGATCGCCGCCCGGCCCAGCGCCGTCTCGATGGCACTTGAGAGAACCACGTCGGCCTTCGTTTCAACGGCCCAGGCCGCGAGTTCATCCAGCGGGCCGGTCAGGGCGGGCTTGATGACGAACACCCCGGTCCAGCCCTTGCCCTGCCATTGGCGGGCGGCGGACAGGTCGGTGACCGACTCGTCGAGCGCGAGGGTCACCGGGTAATCCGCCGCGAGGCCCAGGAGCGCGTCCTCGTCGCCAGGTTTCACCGGTTGCTCCACAAATTCCACCGGCCGCTCGGCACAGCGCTCCAGCCACTTGGCCGCCTGGCGACGGTCCCACCCTCCATTCGCATCGAGGCGCAGCTTGGCATAGGCCGGCAAGGCGGCCAGCAGGTCATCGAAGATCCCGAGTTCATCGTCCACGGCCCCGACCGCGACCTTCCATTTGAGCGAGAGATAACCCGCCTCAAGCCTGGCGGGAAGCGCCGTCAGAGCCTCGCGACCGGCGGGCAGCAGGCCCGCGACGGGCAGGCGGGTGGACTGTAGGGCGGGATTTCCATATCCCGCCTCCTGGGTCGAACCAGGCGGGGTTCGGAGACCCCGCCCTACAATTTCGGACCTGGCACACGCCAGCGCAAAACGCACACACCCGAAGCGGGCCGGCACGGCGTCCAGCACCTCGCCTTCGACGGTGGCCCCAAATTTCCCGCAAACCTCCGCCGCTTCGGCCAGTGTTTCCGTCCCAAACCACGGGAGCGGAGCGACCTCTCCGTGGCCCACCGAACCGGTCCCGTCCTCCAGGCGCACGATGAGCCCCTCCCGTTCCGCCCATAGCCCGTGGGCGGTGCGCAACGGCGCCCGCAACGGCCGGCGGTAGGGTTTGAAGCTGAACCGGTAAGACATCAGGGCACCACGGATAGACCTGAAAGCTGAAACTTGAAACCTGAAACCTGAGTTTTCTGATTTCAAACCAAAGGCAGAAATCAAGAATCCCGACTTTTAACCACTAATCTTCACTAATCGGGCACTAATCCAAACCAGAGTATGGCGCGGCGTGTTTGGGGGTTCCTTATTAGTGATACATTAGTGTCCATTAGTGGTTAAACCGCCTTGGTTTTCCTAGTTTTTGTTTGAGGTTCGGCGCGGCCGGAGTATTTCGTTCACGGCAACGATGACCAAGCCTGTTGCCACTTCCGCCAGCGATTCGGACTTCTACCTGCCCGCCGATCGCTTCTTCGCCGCCAACCTGCCGAGCGCGCTGACCTTCGACGACGTCTCGCTCGCGACCCTCCACTCGGAGATCCTCCCGAAGGACACCGACCTGGCGACCACCCTGGCCGAGGGTCTGCGCCTGCAGATCCCCATCATCTCCTCCGACATGGACACCGTGACCGAGTCGCGCATGGCGATCGCCATGGCCCTCAACGGCGGCCTCGGCCTCATCCATTACAACCTCCCGGGCAAGGACCAGATCAAGGAGGTCGCCCGCGTGAAGCGCCACATCCACGGCCTCATCCAGGACCCCATCACCGTGGCCCCCGACGCCTACGTCAGCGAGGTCCTCGCGATGATCGACCAGAAGCGCTTCGATTTCCGCACCTTCCCCGTGGTGGACGCCTCCGGTAAGCTCGCCGGCCTCCTCTCCGGCAACCTCGTCAAGGACCGCTACAAGTCCAAGAAGGTCTCCGAGGTGATGACGCCCCGCCAGCAGCTCATCACCGTCACCGAGAAACAGATGGCCGCCGACCCGATCAAGGCCGCCGACAAGTTCTTCACGGCCAACGTCGGCATCCACAAGATCCTCGTCGTCGACGACCGCGACCACCTGCGCGGCCTCGTGACGATCTCGGACGTCGAGCGCATCACCAGCGAGGCCAAGTCCCGCCGCAAGCCCGCCCGCGACTCCCAGTTCCGCCTCGTCGTCGGCGCCGCCATCTCGCCCGTCCGCAAGCCCGACGGCTCGCTCGACCGCGACAAGATCTTCGACCATGTCGGCGAACTCGTCCGCGAGGCGGTCGACATCGTCGCCGTCTCCACGGCCCACGGCCACACCGCCGGCGTGGGCGACGTCGTGAAGCTGATCCGCGGCCAGTTCAAGGACCTGCCCATCATCGCCGGCAACGTCACCAGCGGCGCGGGCGTTGAGTTCCTCGCCAACGCGGGCGCCAACGCGATCAAGATCGGCCAGGGCCCCGGCTCCATCTGCACGACCCGCATCGTGGCGGGTGTCGGCATCCCGCAGCTCACCGCCCTGCACGTCGCCGGCCAGGGCGCCGCCAAGAAGGGCGTCAGCCTCATCGCCGACGGCGGCATCACGAAGTCGGGCGACATCGTCAAGGCGCTCACCCTTTCCGACGCCGTCATCCTCGGCGGCCTGCTCGCCGGCTGCCGCGAGGCGCCGGGCGAGATCATGGAAATCTCGGGCAAGCTCTACAAACAATACCGCGGCATGGGTTCCCACGCCGCGATGAAGGCCGGCTCGGCCGCCCGCTACGGCCACGACAAGACCGACACGACCCGCAAGGTCGCGGCCGAGGGCATCGAGGCCCTGAAGGAAGTCTCCGGCTCGGTGGACGACGTGCTCGGCACGCTCATCGGCGGCGTGCAAAGCGGCATGGGTTACCTCGGCGCGAAGGACCTCGGTGAACTTCGCAAGAAGGCCCGTTACGTCCGCGTGACGACCGCCGGCGCCAAGGAAGCCGCCCCGCACGACGTGATCGAGGTCGCGACACGGCACGGCGGGTAGCGCGCAGACGCGCGCGGAAACCTGAAACCTGAAAGCTGAAACCTGAGGGGTTTCAAACCTTCTTGTCTTTGGTGTTCTTCGCCATCGTCACGAATATGGCGATCAGTTCGTCAGCTTCCTGCCAGATGGGATCAACCAGGATGTGTGGGATTGCGCAGTCATCGCGTAGCAGTTCCAGCCAAAGCTGGGTTTCGTCTGCCTCTTGGACGCACAGTTCGACCTTCGCGATGAATTCGTCGGCGCTTCTTGCTCTGGAACTTTCCCGATAGTTTGCCGCAACCGAGGTTCCGGCGCGGACCAGTTGCTTACCCAATATGTGCAGTTCCTCGCGCCGTCTGTCCAAACCGATGTAGAATCTCACCACCAAGCTGGCGAACGCTTTGGTCCGCTGGCGCATGGCCGCTTTCCTTTCTTCGATAGTATTCATCGACACATTTAACCCAACCGACCATCGCGGCGAAACCCTCGCGCCCACCTTTTCCCGGGCGGTGTTTTTTACTCAGCCTTCAGGTTTCAGCTTTCAGCTTTCAGCTTTCCGTCAGGGACCGTAGACCCTGACGTAGTCGATCCGGTATTCCTGCGGGAACTGCGTCGTGGCGTCGGGATAACCGGGCCAGGCGCCGCCGACGGCGAGGTTGAGCAGGAGGTAATGCTTGGCGTCGTCGAAGACCCACTTCGCGCCGGCGGGCAGGTCGGCCGGGGTCAGCGTATGGTAGATTTTCCCGTCGAGCAGCCAGTCGATGCGTCCCGGCCGCCAGTCCACGGCGAAGACATGGTAGGCGTCGCCAAAGGTGGCTCCGCCGGGCAGTTGGGTGGACTTGCTGATGCCATGCTGGCCGGAGTATCCCGGGCCGTGCAGGGTGCCGTAAAGCGTGCCGGGCTGGTGGCCGATCAACTCGACGACGTCGATCTCCCCGCAGGCCGGCCAGGGCGTTTCCTTGATGGTGTGGCCGAGCATCCAGAACGCGGGCCAGATCCCCTGCCCCTTCGGCAGCTTGAGGCGGGCCTCGATGCGGCCGTAGCCGGTGGTGAATTTGCCCTGGGTCTTGAGCCGCGCCGACGTGTAACCGCCCGCGGCCGTGCGCACGGCCTTCAGGACCAGCGCGCGGCCGTCCTCCGCCTCGGGATCCGCGGCGATGAAGGAGTTTTCCCGGGAGTCCGTGTATTTCTGGAGTTCCTTGTTGCCCCAGCCGTTGTCGCCGAGGTCGTGAACCCATTTCGTCAGGTCCGGCCCCGAGCCGACCGGCTGGTTGAATTCATCCTGCCAGACGGGAGTGGAAGCGTGGGAAGACATGGCGAGGAGGGATGAGGTGAGAAGGATGAAGGGGGAAAGGTTCATTGATGGGAGGGCTCACGGTAGGGCGCGGTGTCCTTAACACGCCGCGGCGGATTAAGGATCAACCTTCGCCCGGCCTTCGGCTGACAAGTAATCCGCCCTACCCCGCGGGTATGTTCATCTTTCAATGTCCAATGTTCATTGTTCATTGTCGGAATTCCCCAGATGAAAATTGAACATTGAAAAATGAACATTGAACGATGTCGGCCTTAATGGCCGACATAGGTTTGGATGGCGTGGGCGGGCACGGTGCAGGCGAGCGTCTCACCGCCCACGGTGAGCGGGAAGGTCACGGCGGCGTCCGAGCGGTTGAGCACGACCACCGCGAGCGAACCGTCGGGATTGGCGAAGGCGGCCGACTCGAGGGCCGCAGGGCCGCCGTCACTGGCGATGCGAAACGCGCCGGGTTTCACGTATTTGCTGAAATGCCCGATGTAGAAGAACGACGGGCCGTAGCGGACCTCCTTGGTGTTGGTGTCCACGATCACGGGGGCGTCGCAGAAGTTGCCGACGTGGTTCGGTCCGCCGCGCTGGTCGAGGACGATGTTCCAGTCGATGTAGCCGTTCACCCAGTTGCGGATGTCGCCGATCATCTCGTGCGCATAACCCTCGCCATGCTCCCACGAGCCCATCGCCTTGCCACCTTCGAAGCAGCCCTCGGTAAAAAGGATGACCTTGTCGGGATACTTGGCATGCACGCGGGAGGAAGCCGCGAAGTCCTTGCTCACATACCAGTGCAGGCCCATGCCCCAGAGATATTTTGCCGACTCGGGATCGCCGAGGTTCGCGTCGGCGTGCGCCTCGAGGATGTCGCGGTTGTGGTCGAGGGCGAGGAGCTTGACCCCCGACAGGCCGGCGCCATGCAGCGCGGGGCCGAGGTGCTTTTTGACGAAGTCGCGCTCCTGTTCGGGCGTGTAGAGGCAGGATTCCCAGACCTGCTTGGCCTGCGGTTCGTTCTGCACGGTGAGGGCCCAGACCTCGATCTTCTCCTCCGTCTTCATCTGCTGGACGAACTTCACGAAATAATTGGCCCAGGCCGGGGCGTATTCGCCGCGCAGCGAGCCACCGTCGTCCATGCGGTTGTTGGTCTTCATCCACGCCGGCGGGCTCCAGGGTGAGGCCAAGAGGCGGAGGTTGTTGCCCGAGGCCTTGATGGCGTCGTGGATGAGCGGGAGCGTCCACTTGCGCATCGGCGCGAGGGTGAAGTCGAGCAGGTCGTAGTCGCCCGGCGTCTCGTCGAGCGCCCACATGTTGAGCGAGAAATCGCAGCTGTTGATGTGGGTGCGGGCCAGGGTGTAGCCGATGCCGTCCCTGGGGTCGTAGTAGCGGCGGAGCACCTCGGCGCGCTTTTCCGCCGGCAGCTGGGCGAGCACCCAGGCGGAGGATTCGGTGAGCGCGCCGCCGAAGCCGACCATCTCCTGGAATTTCTGCGCGGGGTCGACCTTGAGGGCATTGTTGGAGGACACGGTAGCAGCAGGCGTCGCGACCGCAGCCAGGCGGTGGCCATTGTCGCGGGCGGTTTCGATGACGGACCAGCTGTAGGCATGAAGCGGAGGCATAAAGCAGAAACCAAGTGCACACGCCGCGAGCCATCGAACACCCCGAGATTGTTCATTGTTCAATGTGCAATGTTCAGTGGTCATTGCCGGAGTCGCCCAATGAAAATTGAACAATGAAAAACGAACATTGAACATTTTCATGCTGCTCCTTTCCGCGCGGCCAGATCCTCCTCGATCCGTTTCACCTGCGCCTCGTCGAGCGGGTAGAAGAAGGTGACGAAGCCGGCGCCGAGCGCGAGGACGCCGGGCAGCACGTTGAAAATAAGGGAAACGCCGTGCAGCACGCGCGGGGTCTGGGCGGCGTTGGCCACAAAGCCGTAATACGCCAGGAGCCAGCCGATCATGGCGCCGCCGAAGGCCATGCTGATCTTGTGCGCCAGCACCATGGCCGAGATGAGCAGCCCGGTGGCCCGGCGGCGGAACTTCCATTCCCCGTAGTCAGCCGTGTCCGCATACATCGACCAGACGATGGCGGGCGTCGGGCCCGCCGCGAAGCTGGCGATGATGTTGCAGGCATACAGGGCCGGGAGATTGTGCGGATCCACGAAATAGCCCGCGAACATGGCGGCGCCGTTGATCAGCGTGAGCCACTTCAGGAGCGAGCAGCGCGACCAGCGGGCCGTGAACAGCTTCGTCGCCAGCGCGCCCGCGATGAAACAGAGGAAGCCGACCTTGTTGAAGTTGCCGAGGGCGTGCTCGTCACCCACGGCGTATTTGAAATAATAGGTGGCGGCGCCGCTGCGCAGGCCGACGTTGGCGAGATTGAGCAGCCCGACGAAAAACAGGACCATCCACGGCCAGTTCGACTTCAGGTCGCCGAGATCCTCGCGCAGCGAGGCCCGGGGGCCCGGCGGATTCACCACCCGCTCCCGCGTGTTGAAAAAGGTGAAGAGGAACATCCCGATCGAGAGCACCGCGAAGATCGCCATGGTGTTGCGGAAGCCGTCGGCGGAGGAACCGCCGGCGGGCGTGAGCAGGGCCTTCAAGTCGGGCACGAAGCCGCCGATCAGGAAGGCGCCGAGGAAGGCGCACGAAAAGCGGTAGGAGTTGAGCGAGGTGCGGTCCTCGGATGAGCCGGACATCACCCCCATCAGGGCGCCATAAGGCGTGTTCACGACGGCGTAGACGATCAGCATCAGCGTATACGTCACGTAGGCATACGTGAGCTTGCCGGCAGGGCTGAGCGCGGGGTTGGCGAACAGGACCCAGGCAAGCACGCCGAAGGGCACGGAACCCCAGAGGATGTAGGGACGGAACTTGCCCCAGCGCGTCTGCGTCCGGTCGGCCAGGGCGCCGATCACCGGATTGAGGAAAGCCACCGAGAGCGGGACGACGAACATCAGCGTGCCGACCGCGGCCGCGTCGAGCCCGAAGGTGTCGGTGTAATAGATGGCCAGGAAGATATTGATCGCCTGGAAGCAGAAGTTCGAGGCGGTGTCACCGAGGCCGTAGGCCAGCTTTTCCCTGAAGGAGAGCCGGGCGCTGGAGGAAGGGGTCGTCACAACGGAGGAAGGGGTGAGGAGGTTCTTTGGAGGGCCGGCCTCCCGG
>JAYRXZ010000090.1:0-7189 GCA_041917235.1 Lacunisphaera sp.
AGCGATCCGTTCATAAGCGTCGCCGAGCAGGTTTAAACAAATCGACGGAGTAATCTCCTGAAAATGAAGCTGACCGCCACGAAACGCCGGCTGCGTCAGGGAAGCCAGCCCAGGCTCCGTCCGACCCGGCTGGGTTGCCCCAGCCGGGTCGCGGAGAACAGGTCGGATTACCAGTGATATTTGACCGTCAGCTTTGAGGCGAACGTGTCGGAACCCTGGACCAAGCCGGGCGTGGCCACCTGGACGACATAGCGCTCGTTCGTCAAGTTATCCAGGTTGAGCTGCACGTCCCAGCGTTTGTTGACGGCGTAGCCGAAGAAAGCGCTGGCGAGAGGCGGAGTCTCCACCACCCACGCACCCTGCCGCTTGTCGTCCTGGATAATGACACCGAGACCAGCGCGGAGGCCGCGCAACGAACCGCTGCTCCAGGAGTATTTGCCCAGGAAGCTGAACTTTTGCGGCACAAAATTCTGGGCCTGGCGGACATAGGCCAAGCCTTCATCAGCGGCGATCGCGGAATTGCCGTGAAAATAGGTCAGCAGGAGGTCAGCCCGCCCGTTGCCCGTCTTGAGCTGGATGCCAACGTCCGTCTCCCAGCCCGAGGACGAGTCCTTGGCGGATTGAATGACACCCTGCGAACCGGGAGGACCATCCGGCAGGACGCCGAACGTCACCACATTGGTCTGCTCCATCTTGAAGGCCGCCGCCGAGCCGTAGATGCTGATGTTGTTCGAGAAATTGTGCTCATACTTGACGCCGACTTCCGCGAGCTTGCCCAGGGAGTCCTTGAAAGGAGCACCCAAACGGTCGCCCTGGATGAATTTGTCGATGTTGCCGCGGGGCGCGACGAAGTAATTCTGCGCCTTGGTGACATAGACCGAGACTTTGGGGAGCACCTTGTAGACGATGCCGTATTTGTGCACATTGAAACCCTGGTCGGGCCGGTTCGTGATCACGTTGGTGACGAGGTTTTCGTTGGTGCCGCCCGGCATGAATTTGCGAATGCCACCCACCAGGATCAGTTTATCCTTCAGCAACGTGACGTTCTCCTGGACATAAACGGAAGCCGAAGTGACGTTGACCTTGTCGCGCGTTGGCGGATTGCCCAGGCTGATGGGCCGCGGGTCGAAGAACCAAGCCGTATCGTTGGGGAACTGCTTAAACCAAGCCTCGTCATCCGGGTATTTTCCCGTGCGGGTATCCAACGAAGGCATGAAGGTAATCGCCTGATAAGCCCAATATCGGCTGATAAAGCCATCGGCGCCCAGGGTGGTGTCGAACTTGGCCCATGCCGTTTGCCGGCTGTTGAGGAAATCGACCTGAAAGGCATTGTTCGTTTCACCGCTGTGGTTGCGAATGGCCTGGCGGGTCACCGTGTAGTTGTCCGGGTCGACGCCAATGGAGCGATTGTTCAGGCGGTCGTCATCGTTCTCGCTGTAGGAATAAGCGATGCGCAGGTCGCTGTTATCGGTCAGCTTCGAGAGAAAGACCGCGTTGATCACGGTGGTCACATAAGGCCAGTAAGCGTCCTGCTTGCGGCCCGGGGAATAGGACTGGGTCGAATACTTGTTGAATTTGGCGTCCCGGAGACCGGTTCTCGCGCTGGTCGGGGCCGTGATGTCCAGGAAGTCTTCCAGATACAGGTAATCATCATTTTGGAAGTAATAGCCGTCGACCAGCAGGCTGCTGGCCTGACCGAAGTAGAATGCGAGACCCGCCCCGAAGAACTTCTGGTCCTGCCATTCGAGCGACTTTCCATGCGGCTCGTCCGCATTGAGGTAGCCCAGGGTGAAGCGGTAATTGGCCTTGAGGTTGTCCGAGCTCACCATCGGGCCCGACATGTTGGCCTGCAAGCGCACCCCGCCACGGCCGGTGATCGAGACCTGGGCCTCGCCCTGCCGCGTGGGCGTTGCCGCGCGGGTGACGTGGTTGATGCTGCCACCGATGCCGCCGTTGGAACCATTGAGCATGGCGGCCGGACCCTTCAGGATCTCGATGCGCTCGATGTCATAGAGCGGCTGGCTTTTGTTCGGACCACCCGCTCCCGTTCCCGTCTGGCGTTCAAAGCCGTTGCGCAGCGGCGCACCGGCCCGGAAGCCGCGAATGTTAACGTCATCGTTGAAAGATTGATTCTGCGTGACGCCGCTGACCCCGAACTTCAGCACGTCGATCACGGAAAGGGCGCCAAAGTCATTAATCTGCTGCAGATTGATGAGCGCGACGCTGGCGGGCAGGTCGGCCAGTTCTTTCGCCGACCGGCTGCCGACCATCGTGCGCTGGGCGCGGTAGCCCTGTGAGTCGTCACCTTGCACGACAAAGGGAGACAGTTGCAACACGGCTTCCTTCTTGCTCTCCTGTCCGGGCGTGTCACCCGATTGGGTCGCCGTCTGGCCCACCAGCTCCTGCCCTGCCAGCAGGAATGCGAGTGAACAAATTCCTAAGTTCAGTTTCTTTTTCATATGAGGTGACTTGATGTTTTTTGGTTTGCTGCGTTAGGCCTGAATCCGCGTGGAGGATGGGAGATGATTTTCGCCGACGACAAAGGTGAACTTCTGGTAACATTACCGGACCGGTGTCCAATCCGCCGCTGGATCAGGCGCAGAATCGGGCGGCCGGCGGATCCCGGCCGACACCCGCACCACCTTCCGGGCAGGTGGCGCCCGGTCACTGCGCGCCCGGCCGGAAATCCCGCCACGGGCGCAAGGGCGTGCGCGGCACCACGGCCGGGTTGACCGGAAAGGGCGGCCAGTAGCCGCGCAGCATGGCCTCCACCGTGTCCGTCACGGTGCGATGCAAATGCTTCATCGAATCCTGCGAGGAAGCCGCGTAGTGGGGCGTCAGGGTGACCTGTTCCAGGCTTCGCAGGGGACTGCCGGCCGGCAGCGGTTCGATCTCGAAGACATCGAGGGCCGCCCCAGCCAGCCGTTTTTCCTGCAACGCCCGCACCAGCGCCGCTTCGTCCACGACACCGCCCCGGCTCGTGTTGACGAGCAGGGCCGACGGTTTCATCAACCGGAGCGCGGACTCGTCGATGACGTGCCGGGTTTCCGCATTCAGCGGCAGATGCAGCGAAAGCAAATCGGATTCACGCAGCAACCGCTCCCGCGGGACGAGTTCCACTGACAAGCCCGGCGGCAGGGAATGGACGTAGGGATCCGAGACCAGGATCCGCATCTGGAATCCCGCCATCTTCCGCGCCACCGCCTGCGCGATGCGGCCCCAGCCGAGCAGGCCCAGCGTCAGGCAACCCACCCGCCGCAAGGCGAGGTCCGGATCGACGCCCTGCCAGCCGCCTCCGCGAATCTTGCGGTCAAAATAGGCGATCCGGCGCGCCCCCGCCAGGATCAGCGCCACGGCGTGATCCGAGACTTCCTCGGTGCAGAAATCCGCCGAATTGGCCACCACCACCCCGTGCCGGGTAGCCGCGGGCACATCAATGCTGTCGACCCCCACCCCGTAGCGCACAATGGCGCGGCACGCGGGCAGCGCGGCGATGACCGCGGCGGTCAGCGGAGTGTCCGCATTCTCAAAGAGAACCATCGTCGCATCCTTGCAGGTCGCGATGATTTCGGTCTCGCTGCGGGCTTTCCGCAGGATGAGATCGGCGCCGGCAGCCTCGATCCGGGGACGCTCCAGGTCATACGTGAAATTGCAGTCTACATTGACGATTTGCGGGCGGCTGGACATGGGCGGGATGGAAAGAGGTGGTGAACCGAGGTGGCCGGCTCAAGCTTGAGCGCACGACGACCCGGCCGACAAAGGGTATCTTTTGGTAACATTTGCTAACCGGCTGCGTCCGGACCGGCCGCACCGCCGGCTGGCCATACATTTTTACCAGTCCTCGCGACCGTTCCCTGATTGCCGGACGCCGGATCCCGGTGAATATGACGCATCAGTCCAAAGGTCTTCCGGCGGCCAGGCCGCCGACCCCAACCAACCATCCCATGCGCGCCTCCCTCATTCGTTCCCGGCTGCGACAGGACCTCGTCGTCCGCATCGCCGCCCTTTACTACCCCACCGCGATGATGCCCGCCCACGCCGCCCGGGCCGGCTTCGACGCCCTCTGGCTCGATGCCGAGCACAACACCTGGGACCGGCGCGAGATCCAGCGCATGGTCGCGCTCCATCACCTCGCCAACATCGACTGCATCGTCCGCACCGGCAGCCGCAACGCCAACGAGCTCTACCACCTCCTCGAGGACGGCGTGACCGCGCTGATGATCCCGCTCGTCAACACGGCCGCGGAGGCCGCGCAGCTCGCCGCGGCGGTCAGGTTTCCGCCGCTCGGCCAGCGCGGCCTCGACGGCGCGAGCCTCGACAACCACTTCTACCTCGGCGCCGGGGACAAATATCCGGGCGACGCCAACGCCGAGACCTTTCTCATCGTGCAGATCGAGACGCCCGAGGCGGTGGCGAACGCCGACCAGATCGCCGCCACGCCCGGGATCGACGGGCTCTTCATCGGCCCCGGCGACCTGGCGCTGCGGGCGGGCTGCCCCGTGGACTGGGCGCACCCGACGATGACCGCCGCCGAGGACGCCGTCGCCGCAGCCGCCGCGCGGCACCGCATCGCCTGGGGCCGCCCGGCCGGCTCGGTCGAGCAAATCGCCCGGATCGCCCGGAAAGGGGGCCGGCTCATCGCCCACGGCAGTGATTTCGCCGCGGTCATGTCCATGCTGCCCACCTACGCCCAGAACCTCGCCGCCGGCCTCGCGCAGGCCTGACCCATCGCCCGTGCGTCGCTCCCCCCTGCTTTGGTTTACGACGCTGCTCGGCCTGGCCGCGATCCCGGGTCACGCCCAACCGGGCGCCGCCGCGGCGGCGCCGGCGGACCTTGCCACGCTGCAGGACAAGCTCGCGCGCCCCGCCGAGCCCCTCACCTGGGTGGTGACGGGCGACTCGATCACGCAGGGCGCCAAGTGGGTCGGTCGCGAACGCTCCTACCCCGAGCTGATCCAGGAGCGGGTCCGCTGGGAAATGCAGCGCCGGCGCGACTTATTCATCAACTCCGGCATCTCCGGCGAACGGGCCGCCGGCCTGCGGGCCGATTTTGCCTGGCGCGTGCTGCGCTTCCGCCCGGACGTCGTCTCGATCATGATCGGGATGAACGACGCCGTCGCCGGCCCCGCCGGCCGGGAAGCGTTCGGCGGGGAGCTGCGCGAGCTGATCCGCCTCGTCCGCGCCGCCGGCGCCCTGCCCATCCTGCACCGCACCAATCCCGTCGATCCGCAGCCGCCCAATGCGGACGACACCTCCAGCCGCCAGCGGGGCGACCTCCCGGCTTACAACGAGATCATCGCGCAGGTCGCGCATGACACCAACACGATCCTCGTCGACCACTGGGCCTGGTGGAACCGGGCGAAACCGTCGCCCGCCGCGCTGCGCGAATGGCTGGCCGACCCGATCCACCCCAACGGCGCCGGGCACCGCCAGCTTGCGGCCGAGTTCTTCCGGACCATCGGCCACTATGACCCGGCCGCGGTGAGCACCCAGCCCTGAGCCTCGCGCTCAGGCCGGGGCGAAACGCAGCGCAAAGAGGTCGGCATCCTCCAGCACAAACCGCAGGCGCACCGGCCCGCCCTGCAGGGCGGACACATCCGCGCCTTGTTTCCAAGTGACGCGCCGCTCGAGTGCATCGCCGTAAATAACCTCGCACTCCTCCAAGGTATGCCCGGGCAGCGGCCGGCCACCCTCGTCCTGGATTTCCACCCGGATGCTCCCCGCCGCGGAGGTGGAAAAATTCAGCCGCAGCACCCCGCCGGCGAACCGCAGCGGCCGGGTCACCAGCTCGCCACCCCGGCTCGGTGCGTTGACGGAGACAAAACCGTCCAGGCGCAGCGTGTGCCGCCGCAGCGTGCTGCTGCGGCCGGTCCAGTAGCTCTCGACCGCATAGAACGAAAGTTCGTCCGGCGCCCCGCCGTCGAGCGCGGACGCGGTCTCCACCATGTGCCAGGCCAGGCACTGGTGACCATAGTTCCAGGTGCCCTCGCGCTCGATCCCCGGCCGGAGGAAGGCGTCGTCCCAGCGGTTGAAGCTCACGCCGTCACGGCTCGTCATGAGCAGGCTGTCGGAAACCGCCGTGCCGTAGCGGGGGTTGACCGTCGCGCGCAGCTGCCGGTTGGGCAGCTCCGGCAGGGCCCGGGCCGAGTCGGTCCAGCCGCGGTCCACGTAGCGCATCGGCAGCCCGATGAAAAGGTGCGGCGCGCGGTGGTAGGGCTTGATCTGGTTGGTATAGAGATGAACCTCCCGCGTGGCCCCGGGAAAGCCGACATCCACGGGCGCGCTCCACGTGATGAAATCCTTCGAGGTGGCGGTGCGGATACCCCGGTAGCCGCCCATCTTCCACGTCGTCTCATTCGTGATCCCTTCGGTGAAATAGCGCCAGTAAGCGCGGTATTCGCCGCGCGCCGCGTCCCAGAACGCAAGGTTCTGCGAGTCGAAGGCCCCCTCGGTGATCACCGGGGTTTCGCTGAGCGGGACCCAGCGGACGCCATCGGCGGACTTGAAGGCGATCAGCCCCCACGGCTTGCGGCAGCGCACGACGGCCTTGTAGCGCGCATCGGGCGGCGCCGCGGGATTGTCGTCCTTGAACACCGCCGCCTCCGCCGCGCTGAGGTGCATCCCGCCCATCCAGCCGCTGGGAATGACGATGTTGTTCGCCTTCGAGCCCTCGTAGTCGACGAGGCCGAGCTCCGGCTTGCGCCAGGTGATGCCGTCCTTGCTCTCCGCATAGCAGAGCCGGTGCGCGTCCGCATCGCCGGTGTAGGGGTTCTTCTGGCTGCCTTCCAAGTGCCATGCCTTGTAGTAGAGCCGGTAGAGGTCGCCGTCCTTGAAGAGGCTGTGGTAGCCGCTCCCGCTCCCCTCCCACGGTGCATCATGCTCGATGACGATTTCCCGCGGCTGCGGGTGATGCAGGCGCAGCGCCGCGGCGCCGCCCAGCCGGTCGATCAGGTAATCGTCGACAAACAGCTCCCGGCGCGAGCCGATGTCCCCGACCGGCTTGCCGGCGGAGGCCACCGCAGTGCCCGTGGTCGCCGCACGCGCCGGCCCAGCCAGCTGCAACCCCGCGGCGGTGCAGGCGAGGCCGGAGAGCTGGAGGAAGGAGCGACGGGACAGGGGCGGATTATTCTTCGGCTTCATGCGCTGGAGGGTTACACCGGGTCGGTTCCATCGGATGCAACGGGGATGC
>JAYRXZ010000091.1:0-7111 GCA_041917235.1 Lacunisphaera sp.
CCCCGCCGCATAGCAGGGCGATCAGGCCGCCGCCCGAACCGTAGAGATTAAATGCGGTCACCACGACGGCCAGGATCGAGAGCCCGCCGATGATGCCCACGATCATGCCCGGGACGAAGACCTCGATGGCCAGCAGGAGGATGCCCGCCAGAAAAAGGATGATGATCGCGGTCATGTCAGTCGCTCCTTCTCCACGGTCAGCCCGAAATCGGTGTGCCCCGTGACCACAATGGCCGAATTGGCCTCGACGAAACCGAGGTCGACCTTCGCCTGGTAGCGGCGTCCATCCACCTCCACCTCGCCGCTGGGAAAGAGGCCGGTGACGGCGATGCCGCGGCGGCCGGTCAGCCCGGCGATCGAGGCGGCGGACTGCGGGGCGACTCCGGCCGTTTGCGCCGGGGTCGTGGAGGCTCCCTGCACCGCCAGGTGCTGGTAGAGTCCGGTCTTGGGCAGGTATTTGAGCAGGACGGCAAAAAGCCCGCCGGCGATGACGAGGGCCAGGGCGAGGTTGATCACCGGTTGCATGAGGATCGCCCCCGAGAAGTTCACCGACATAGGCTCGTTGGGCCAGTAGTCGGCCGCCGCCCAGACGAGCGAGCCCAGCATGAACACCACGCCCGTCAGGGCCACGATCACCACGCCGGGAAAAAAGATCAGTTCGGCCGCCACCAGCGCGGCGCCGATCACAAAAATCAGGGCCGGTTCATGGCCCGACAGGCCCGCCGTGTAGTGCCCGAGAAAAACCAACGCCAGGAGGATGATCCCGATCGTGCCGGGCCAGCCGAAGCCCGGGGTCTTGAATTCCACGAAAAGCGCCAGCATCCCCAGCCCCATCAGGATCGGCGACAACGCCGTGAGATACTTGGCCAGCGACTCCGACCAGGTGACCTGGAAAGTCTTCACCTCAAAATTGCCCGCCCCGAATTTATCCGTGAGCAATGACGTAATATCCGCCGCTTTCCCGGCCCCGAGGAGCATCTGGGGCGGTTCGCCGTATTTTTCCAGCGCCTCGGTGGCGGTGAGCGAGAGGAGCTCGCCCTTGGGCTTCAGCACCTTTTCCCCGATCTTAAGCTCGTAGTCCTCGTCGATCATCGCCGAGATCACCTGGCCGCGGTAGCCCTTGCCCTCGGAGGTGGCCCGCATCCGTGCGCGCAGGTAGCTGACAATCTTCTGCTTCATCGACTTGTCGATTTCGCCACCGGTGGACAGCACAGGCGCCGCCGCCCCGATGACCCCGTTGGGCACAAAATAGATCTCATCGGTCACGGCGGAGATGAAGGCTCCGGCCGACATCGCCTCGCGGTCGATGAAAGTCAGCTTCTGGCCGGGGAATTTCTCCAGCGCCTCCATGATCTCAAAGGTCACGTCCAGCGCCCCGCCGGGGGTGTTCATGTCCAGCAACACCACATCCGCCTTTTGCTCGATCGCCGCCTTCAGCCCGCGGCGGAGGATGTAAAGGGTGGGACTGTTGATCTGGTCTTTGACCGGAATCACGTAAATCACCGTCTTCCGGGCCGGTGCGGCCACGGCGGGAGCCGCCCCGGCCGCCGGGCCGGCCGTTTGGCCGGCCAAGCTGCCAAGGAGGAGCACCATCAGAAGACCTGTGCGCTTGAACATCGGCAGCCAGCTTACGCCCGCTCCGCCGACAGGCAAGCGCCGCGAACTTATAATCCGGCCCCTTCTTTCAAAAATCATCGCCGTTCCGGGTGCACCATCCCGTGCCCCTATAATTTAACTGACTTTGTATTGGAACGCTGCGGTCATTTCGGTTTACCAAGTTACCCATGGAACGCATCCCGTATCTCGGGCACACGATCTTCAAGTGGCAGGTCGGCGCCTCGTCCTTCCTGGCCCTGCCGGAAAAGGGCGCCCGGCTGATGAACTGGAACGTCACGCTGGGCGACGGCAGCGTCCGCGACATCGTCTACTGGCCCGAGGTCGAGAATCTCGACAACATCGGCAGCGTGCGCGGCGGCAACCCGATCCTTTTCCCCTTCAACGGGCGCACCTACGACCAGGGCGAGATCCACCAGTGGCGCGCCGAGGACGGCGTGCGCCGCCCGATGCCAATGCACGGCCTCGCCCGCCAGGGCAGGTTCCGCACCATCCGCCTGGACGAGGGCGGTTTCTCCGCCCAGTTCGTGCCCGACGAGGCCGCCAAGGCCGCCTACCCTTACGACTACGAGTTTGTCGTCAGCTACCGCTTCGATCCCCGCGGGCTCTTCGTCGAACTGCAGCTGACCAACCTCGGCAGCAAGCCGATGCCCTGGTCCGCCGGGCATCATTTCTACTTCACCCTGCCGTGGAGCCCCGGCCGCTACCGGCAGGATTACCTGCTCGAGACCACCGCGGCCAAGTTCTTCCAACGCGACGAGCGCGGCGGCCTGGTGCCGTTCACCAAGATCGGTCCGCGCGAGAGCCTCGCCAATCCCAACCTCGTCGACACGATCCACACCGGCCTGCGGCGCGAGGTTTTCGCCGTCACCGAGGTGCCCACCGGCAACCGCCTGCATTTCCGCAGCGGCATGGCCAACAGCCCGGCGCACGACCTCGCCGTCGTCACCTGGACCGCGGACGACAAGGCGCCCTATTATTGCATCGAGCCGTGGATGGGGCCGCCCAACGCCCCGGAGACGAAGGTCGGCCTCCATTCCGTCGCCCCGGGCCAGACCCAGAAGTTCTACGTCGAGATCACGATCGGATGAACCTGCGCCGCGCCAGCGCGGTCGGCCTGACCTTGGGACTGGCCGCCTTCGCCGCCGAGCCCGCCGGGCCGCTCACCGGCGAGACGCGGATCCACTATGTCGCCGCCGACGAGGTCGCCTGGAACTACGCCCCGGCGGGCAACGTGGTGCTCAGCCTGGAATGCTGCGGCGACGATTCCCCCTGGCTCAAGCGCGGGGCCGACGGCCGCCCGCCGGTTTTCAAGAAGGCGGTCTTTCGCGAATACACGGACGAAACTTTCACGCAGCTCAAGCCGCGCGACCCCGCCTGGGAGCATGCGGGCATCCTCGGTCCGGTCATCCGCGCCGAGGTGGGCGACCGCATCGAGGTCACGCTCCGGAACAACACCTCGTTTCCGGTCAGCCTGCACGCCCATGGCGTGCACTACCTGAAACCCTACGAAGGCGCCGGTTACCCCGACGGCACCACTGGCTCCGACAAGGACGATGAGGCCATCGCGCCGGGCGACCACTACACCTACCGCTGGCAGGTCCCGACCCGCTCGGGCCCCGGACCCGGGGACGCCAGCTCGGTCGTGTGGCTGTATCATGCGCACGTGCACAGCCCGAAGGACATCAACACGGGGTTGGTCGGCGCGCTGATCGTGACCCGCCACGGCGAGGCCCGCCCCGATGGTTCGCCCAAGGATGTGGATCGCGAGTTTATCACACTCTTCATGAATTTTGACGAGAGCCAGAGCCGCTTCGCGCCCCGGAATGCCGCCCTGATCGCACCCGGCGGCAGCACCCCCGCCAATCGCTTCCACAGCATCAACGGCTACATCTTCGGCAACCTGCCGATGCTGCGCATGAAGGCCGGCGAGCATGTCCGCTGGTATCTGGTCGCCCTGGGCGACGGCACCGACCTGCACACCCCCCACTGGCACGGCAACACCGTGCTGCACGAGGGCCGGCGCACCGACGTCATCGAGCTGCTGCCCGCGAGCATGAAGGTGGCCGACATGCGTGCCGACAACCCCGGCATCTGGCTTTACCACTGCCATGTAAACGACCATGTGAAGGCCGGCATGGTGGGCCGCTACGAGATTGAGAAATAACCGGCTTTTTTCCGTTACTTTTCCGGCCCAAATCCGTCAAATCACCCCATGACTCTTTCGCTGGCATTCATCGAGGGCATCGGCGGTCCCGAGCTGATGATGATCATGTTCATCGTCCTGCTCCTGTTCGGCGCCAACCGGCTGCCCGAGCTGGCCCGCGGCATCGGCAAGTCCGTCCGCGAGTTCAAGAAGGCCGCGAGCGGCGTCGAGGAGGAGGTCCGGCGGGCCATGGAGGAGGAACCGGTCAAACCGGCCCCGAAGCCCCTCGGGGCCATCCAGCAGGCCGCGCCCGAAAAGCCGGCGCCGCCGACGGCCACGGATTAATCGAAGATCGGCCCGCGGTTGAACCGCCACACCGCGACCGCCATCACGCCGGTCGTGATGCCCAGCAGCACGCCGACGGTCGGCAGGATCTGCAGGAACGACTGGCCCGCCCAGAGCACCTGCGAAAAACCCTCCATCGACCAGTAAACCAGCGTGAACTTCGCGATGGTTTGCATGAATTCCGGCATGAAGCTGACCGGAAACCAGGCCCCGCCGGTCGCGCTCATCGTCAGCACGAGGAAGGTCGCGAGCCCGTTGGCCGCCGCCGCCGTCGGGGAGATGGCCGCCAGCAGCATGCCGAAGGCCGTGCAGGCCGCCGCCGCCGCCGTGCAGATCACCACGAGGTTGCCGAAATTGCCCAGCACATCGATGCCATACATCAGCCGCCCGGCGAAAAACAAAGCCGTGAGCTGCACCAGGCCGAGGATCACGCCGTAGAGGAACCGGCTCCACAGGATGTGCGCCCGGCTGACCGGCGCCGAGAGCAGCCGCTGGAACAGGCCGGCCTTCTTCTCGTCGAAAAACGCCGCCGCCGAGTGGCTGAGCGCGAACATCAGGAACATCATCGCCCAGCCGCCGACCACCCGCGTGGCCTCGGGACTCTTCACGTCCTTGCCGACGACCTGCTCGCTCTCGATCTTCACCACCTTGGCGAAAAAGTCGGCGGAAGACGTTTTCTGCCCCGGCTCGTCGGTGCCCCCGATCGTGCCCAGGCCAAAATCCCCGTCCGCCAGCGCCTGCTTGGTCTCCGCCGCGTCGCCGCCAAACGCCTTCGTGACCGCGGCCGCCAGGTCGCCGTTGAACTGGTCGAGCCGCGGGCTGCCCAGATATTTTCGCGCGCTTGTCTGCAGCGACTGGCCGAGGAGTTGCGGCACATTGGAGAAAATCGCCTTCTGCAGGAGGCCGTTCACCGTCTGCGTCTCGATCTCGTTGCGCGGGTCGGACAGGATCTTCAGGCGCAGCCCGAAGCCCTTGGTCGCGATCACGTCCTGGGGAATGATGAGCGCAAAGCGGAGCTCCCGGTCCCGGATCATCGGGCGCAGGTCCTCCTCGGTGAGCGGCCGCTCGGACTTGTCCGGATTGGTTCGGCTTGTGATCACGCGGAAGGATTTCTCCGCCTTGAGCGCGTCCACCAGCTTCTGCGCGGCGGGATTGTCGCTCTGGTTCACGACCGCGAGCCGGATGCCTGTCGGGCCGCTGTCCTTGCGGGTCAGCCCGAAGACCTGCCCGAAAATGTAGATGAGCGCGACCGGCACCAGGAAGGTGAGGCTGACGGCGGCCTTGTCGCGGAGGAAATTGGCGAAGTCCTTGCGGAGGAGGGTGAGGATGATGTTCATGGCGGTCCTTATTCGCGGAGGGTGCGGCCGGTGAGGTGGAGGAAGACGGCCTCCAGCGTGGGCCGCTCGGTGACAAACAGCCGGGGGGAGAGCTGTTCCGCCTCGGCCAGCGCATAAAAGGCCGAGGTCTTGAACCCGGGCGCGGGGTGAAACCGGTGCGTGCTCCCATCCGTGGCGATCTCCCCATGCGGTGCGAGGCCGGCGGCCAGCTTCGCCGTCAAGGGCGTGGCGGGAAAGCTGATCTCATCGCTGAACGGCAGGCGCGCGAGCAGTTCGTCCAGCGTGCCGAGGGCGTGGATCCTGCCGTGGTCGATGATCCCGATGCGCGAGCAGAGGCGCGTGGCTTCCTCCATGTAGTGGGTGGAATACATTACCGTCAGTCCGTCGCGCGCCCGGGCCTCGAGGAAGTCGAAGATGGCGTTGCGCGACTGCGGATCCACCCCGACCGTCGGCTCGTCGCACAGCAGGAGCTTCGGCCGGTGCAACAGCGCCGCCACGAGGTTGAGCCGGCGCTGCATGCCGCCCGAGAAGGTCTTCACCTGGTCGCGCCGGCGGTCCGCGAGCTGCACCGCCTCGAGCGCCTCGTCGATCCGCGCGCGCAGGTCCGCGCCGCGAAGGCCGTAGAGTTCGCCGAAGATGCGCAGGTTCTGCTCGGCGCTGAGGTCCTCGTAGAGCGCGATGGATTGCGGCACGAGCCCGAGCGCGGCCCGCGTCGAGGGATCCGCCGCCGTGACCGGTTTGCCATCGAGCGTGATGCGGCCCGCCTCGGGCGCGCGCAGCCCGGCGACGAGCGACATGAGCGTGGACTTGCCGGCGCCGTTGGGCCCGAGCAAGCCGAAGAATTCGCCCGGGGCGATCTCGAGCGAGACGTCATCGAGGGCGGTGAGCGTGCCGTAACGCTTCGTGATGTGATCGAGTTTGAGCATGGGTAGCGCGGGTTCTGATGAACATTGAGCCCGACCTGCACCCGCCCCGCGAGCGGCGGCGCGCCGACGGAAGTCATGGTCATGCATGACTCCGTTTTGTCCCATTCGCGGGAACCGTGGATTTCAACTTCGTGCATTCGCCGCCGTGCTCGCCGCGGTCAAAACGCACGAAGAATATTTCTATTCACTGCTTCACAGCGGGTTACAACTCCGCCTGTAACTTGGCACATCGCTTGCGTGTATGTAGGGCAACAAAGCATTTATCATGAAAAAGAATTCTCTCCTCTCCTTCGTCCTCCTCGCGGTGCTCGCCACTGGCGCCAGTGCCGCTGAAAGCCAAAGCTCCTCCGACCCCGTCGATCTTCCCACCTACGTGGTGGAAACCGAGCGCTACGCGGAAGCTGAGCAATACATCAACGCCAGCCTGGAAGCCCTCCGCGCCAAAGCCGACACGCCGGTGGCCGTCACCGTGGAACTGCCCGCGCTCAAGACGCAGGTCGCGCAGGTGGCCAAGCCGCTGGCCGTCGTCCTCGTGGCGAAATCCTGAAACTTTAGTGGTTAGTGTGTTCTTTGCTAGTGTGTGTGTGTGTCAAAAACCCGCCCCGCGAGGGGCGGGTTTTTTGTCGCCTGTTCTTGAACCGCCCCAACCATGCCATGGTGTCCGCGGACGACCCGAACGAGCCCATCGCCCTCCCGATCACCGGGGAGCTCGATTTGCATACCTTTCGCCCGGCCGAGGTGAC
>JAYRXZ010000092.1:0-6900 GCA_041917235.1 Lacunisphaera sp.
CGGCCGGCAGTGCGACGCTGAGCTCGACCGCCGCGCTTTCCGACGCCGGTGCAACGAGCGTGACCGTGACCGGCTTGGCCGACGTGTCCGGCACGTCGATCAACCTGGGTGGCGGCACCTTCAACGCGGGCACGCTGACCTTCAACTCGGCGGGTGCGGTGACGATCGCCGAGGACTCGGCGATGGATCTCGTGGGCGTGAACACCGGCGGCACGACCTCCCTGGCTTCCACGGCCGGCCTCTCGGATGCCGGCGCGACGAGCGTCGATGTCGGTGCGCTTACCCTGAGCGGGACTTCGATCGCGCTCGGTGGCGGCACCTTCAATGCCACGACAATCAACTTCAACTCGGCGGGCGCGGTGACGATCGCCGAGGACTCGGCGATGGATCTCGTGGGCGTGAACACCGGTGGCGCGACCTCCCTGACTTCCACGGCCGGCCTCTCGGATGCCGGTGCCGCGAGCGTGAACGTGGGCGCGCTGACCGTCAGCGGCACGTCGATCAGCCTGGGTGGCGGCACGTTCAACGCTTCGACGATCAATTTCAACTCGGGTGGGGCGGTGGCCATCGCCGAGGACAGCGCCACGGCACTGACCGGCACCAATACAGCGGCCAGCCTGACACTGACCTCGACCGGAGACATCACGGATGTGGCGGCCACCTCGATGGCCATCAGCGGCCTGGCGACCTTCAACGCGGGGGCCAATAACATCACCCTCGGCGACAACGGCGGCGACACGATCGACTTCGGCACGCTCAACCTGACGGGCGGAGTGGTGACAGTCACGGAGGATTCGGGCACCGACCTGACCGGGGTCAGTGCCACAAGCCTGACGCTGACTTCAGCGGGGGACATCACGGATGCCGCCGCCACGACCATCGCGGTCAGTGGCCTGGCGACCTTCAACGCCGGGGCCAATAACATCACCCTTGGTGACAGCGGCAGTGACACGACAAATTTCGGCTCCCTCAACCTCACCGGCGGCGCCATCACCATCACCGAGGACAGCGCCAGCGTGCTGACGGGCACGAATACGGCGGCCAGCCTGACCCTGACCTCCGCCGGTGCGATCACGGATGCCGCCGCGACCACCTTCGCGGTGAGCGGCCTGGCGACCTTCAATGCCGGGGCCAATGCCATCACGCTGGGTGACAATGGCGGCGACACGACGAATTTCGGCTCGATGAACCTCACGGGCACGGCCGTGACGGTGACGGAAGACTCGGCGACCGACCTGGCGGGAGTGAGCGCGACCACGCTGACCCTTACCTCCGGCGGCAGCATCACGCAGAGCGGCGTGCTCAATGTGAGCGGGTTGACGACGCTTGCCGTCACCGCTCCGCTGTCCGACATCCTCCTGCATACGCAGGCCAACAATCTTGGCAGCATCGCCCCGGTGCTCGCCGGCACGGTGTCCAACATCCGCGACCTGGGCTTCAGGAACCTGAACGTGGGAGCCAAGGTGCCGGTCATCGCCCCGGCCACCACGAATCTGACCGGCCTGACCAATCTCCGCAACCTGACCCTGGACTTCCCCAACGCCCCCATCGACCTGCCCGGCCTCACCGCCTCCGGCAACATGACGATCAACGCCGGCGGGGCCATCACCGATAGCGGGGCCTCGGTCGTGCCGGGCACGACCTCCCTCAACGCGAACGGCAACAACATCACGCTGGACTTTCCGGGCAACAACTTCGGCACCGTGAACCTGGCCGGCGCCAACATCACCCTGACCAACGTCAGCCTGGTGAACCTGGCGGGCGTGCAGGCCACCGGAGGCTTCACCCTCACGGTTCCGGGCACCATGACGGTGAGTTCCCCGATCACCGGTTCGACGATCAACCTCTCCTCGAGCGGCGGCAACGTGCTCCTCAACTCCACGGTCACGGCGAGCGGCGACCTGACCCTGGCGGCCAACGCGGGCAGCATCACGGCCAACTCGAGCGGCAATATCTCTGCCGGCGGCAGCCTCTCGGTGACAGCCGGCGGTGGCATCCAGCTGGCGGGCGTCACCAGCCCCAGCGTGACGATCACCGCCGGCGGCGGCGCCACCTTCATCATCCCGCTCACGGTCAACGGCGGGTTCCTGGTCACGGCTCCCGGCGGCGTGACCTTCGACCAGTCCGTCGGGGGTGGCGGCACGCTCACCGTCAACACCAGCGGCGTCACGCGCTTCGGCGGCCCCATCAACGGCCTTGGCAGCCTGATCACCAACGCCGGCGGCACGACGGTCATTGCCGGCGGGGTCCTGAGCGCCAATACCTTCCTCTTCGGTGACGCGGTGGTGCTGGAAAACAATCTGGTCGTCACGGCCGGCACGGGGCGCTTCAACCTGAGCCTCCTCGGCGGCAGCGACGGCGGGCAGAGCCTGACGCTCAATGTGACCGGCGACACGGTCTTTGTCGGCGCAGTGGGCGCCCCCGGCCAGCGCCTGGCCTCGATCTCCACCGACGCCGGCGGGCGCACGCTCTTCTACGGCGGTTCGGTCCTGACCACCGGCGCCCAAGTCTACAACGACTCCGTGCTCCTCGGCACGAACACCACGATGGGTGCGTCCGCGCTCACCTTCAACGGCCCGCTCAACACCGGCCCGGCCCTCACGACCCTCTCCGGCGTCAACGCCGCCACCACCGGCGAGAGCGACCTGATCGCCAACGTCTCCGGGGCCACGACCTTCAACGCCTCCGTCGGCCAGACCAGCCGGCTCGGCGACGTGACCACCGATGCCGGCGGCACGACGATCATCCGCGCCAATTTCAATTCCACCCGGCTCACCGTGAACGACCCGGCGACCTTCGACACCGCCGCGGTCATCACCGTCGACACCACCGGCTCGCAGTTCTACAACAACTCGGTCACGCTGGGCACGAACCTGACCTTCAACTCGACCCTGGCCGCCGCGTTCAATGCGACGGCGAGTCCGGCTGAGGGCATCTATTTCGCCCAGGGGCTGTCCGCGGCGGGCCGCACAGTCACCATCACCGCCCCCGGCTCGACCATCACCGCCGGCGGGGACCTGGGCACGCAAGACAGCCGGCTCACCCGCCTGTCGGCCGCCGGCCGCTACATGGTGGTGCGCGGCGATATCTGGGCCCAGGGTGACATCGCCCTGGCCGTCGGCACCGGGACGACCGGGGACAACGACTTCCTGCAGTTCACCGCTCCCGGCGGGGCCGCGCGCAATACCCGGCTGGATTCGACCGAGGGCGAGATCATTCTCGGCAGCGGTGCCACCGGCGGGACCGAGAAGACGGCGGCTCCGGTCCGTTCCTCGATCTTCAAGTCCAATGAGGGCGACCTGTATCTGTTTGCGCGCAAGGTGACGGTCCAGCCCTTTGAGCGCATGGTCGTCCGCAATGGCTCGCTGATCGCCATCGCCGACGGCACGGCTGCGACCGACGGCATCACGATGGGCAGCACGGCCGCCACCAACTACCTCGTTCTGGTCAGCGCCACGGCGCGCGACGTCCCGGGCATCCTGCTCCGTTCCCGCGGCCCGGCCGGCATCGATTCCTCGCTCGGGGCTCAGGACCAGGGCACCGACCTCATCGCCGGCGCCGTCTTTTTCTTCAATACCAACTTCTCCCTGGCCGGCTCCGTCCCGACCCGCGAGGTGTTTGCGCCCGTGCCGGCCACGGCGGGGACCTTCAACTACCAGCTCCTCACGGGCAATATCCTGAGCGCCTTCGGACCCCTCGCGATCCGCATCCTGCCCGATTCCGCCGGCGTGACGCACAACGTCTATGTGGCCGACATGGTGCTCTCCAACCGCTTCCGTCCGGTTGTCGGCAACCTGATCTACCTGGATCTCAACACCGGTCCGGGCTTCAGCCCCGGCCGCTTCATCAACGGGCTCGGCCCGTTCGTCGATCCGGCGTCCGACCTGCTCGGCCTCAGCGATGTGCAGCCCCTGCGGCCGCTGGTTTCCCTGAATACGGCCCCGCGCACGGTGCTGCAGTCGGCCTTCACGCCGAATGTGCCCCGCGAGGACCGCGAGACCGCCCCGCCCGAGGTTGACCTGTCGCCCGCCGTGCGCGAGCAGCTGCAGGCCCTCGGCATCTACGCCCGGGCCCTGCGCCCATCCGAAGCCCGTTCCCGCGAGCTCCGCATGGGCCTGTTCACGACCATCCCGGAGCGGGAGCGGCCGCGCGAGTCCGACTACGAGGTCGCGGACGCCCGCGTCGAGAACCGCGCCGTGCGCGAGGTCCTCCGTCTCGCCACCGAGGCCGGCCTGATCGGCGAGGGCCAGGCCAAGCTCGACGAGGTGGCCCGCGCGCTGGCCGCCAGCTACGAGGCCTTCTCGGTGCTGTCGCTCAAGCAGGAGGCCAGTGATTTCCGCGCGTGGCTGGAGGCCAGCTCCGAGCCCGACTCCGTGCGCGTGCTTGAGTATGTGAAGACCCTCCACGAGACGCTGAAGGGCATCGAGCTGCTCGGCCTCACGCGGCAGGAACTGGCCAGCTCCAAGGCCCAGATCTACGGCAGCATCCTGCGCGCCCGCCTCAACGCCGAGCCGGAGTTCCTCCGCTCGCTGGTGGAGGACACCGCGGCGCCCACCCAGGTGTCGGCCGTCGGGTCGCCCGCGGTCACCCCGGGGTCGCTGGCCCAGGCCACGCTGCGCTGACGCCGGGCCCGGCCGGGCTGATTCCTCGCTTGTGCCACCGGCCGGATTGGTTATCGAAATGGGCTGCCTCCCATGGATTCCACACCAGGTTTCGGACATACAAATCCGGGTTTCGGACAGACCAACCCGGGTTTCGGCAGCACCAATCCGGCCACCGGACAGCCCAACCGCCGCCTCGCGGCCGTGATGTTCCTCGATATGGTCGGTTACAGCGCGATGATGGCCGGGGACGAGGAGCGGGCGCTTGCCTGCGTGGCCGAGCTGGAAAAATTGCTGCGCGCCGAGGTCCCGAAGTTCGGCGGCCGCGTGGTCAAGTTCCTGGGCGACGGCTCGATGGCCGAGTTTCCCACCGCCCTGGCCGCCGTGCGCTGCAGCCAGAGCGTGATCCAGGACGTCGAGTCCAACAATGCCTGGGTTCCCGCGGAGAAACGCTACTCCGTCCGCATCGGCCTGCACCTCGGCGAGCTCGTGGATCGGGCCGACGACATTTTCAGCAACGCGGTGAACGTGGCGGCGCGCATCCAGCCCCTGGCCGACCCGGGCGGCATCGCCATGTCGAGTTTCATCTATTCCCAGGTCGAGAACCAGCTGGACCTGAAGGGCACCTACCTGCCGCCGCAGAAGCTGAAGAACATTCCCGAGAAGATGCGCATCTTCCTCGTCGATCCCGTGGGCGGCGACGCCGCCGGCCGGGCCATCCGCCGGCACAAGCCGTTTGCGACCAAGGTGGCCATCGGGGCGGCCGTGCTGCTCGTGGTGGTGATCCTGACCTACTATTTCTCGACCCGGTCCTGAGGTCGCCCAGCTTGTTCTTGTAGGTGGCGGGTCCGCCCGCCACGTTGCCTGTCACCATGGCCCAGCCCGAAGCCCCCAAGATCATCTTCTCGATGATCGGCGTCTCGAAGAAGATCGAGCGCAAGGAAATCCTCCGCGACATCTCCCTGTCGTTCTATTACGGCGCGAAGATCGGCGTCCTCGGCCTCAATGGCTCCGGCAAGTCGTCGCTCATGCGCATCCTCGCCGGCATCGACACCGAGATCGACGGCCGCGTGCACTTCGAGCCCGGCTACACCGTCGGCTTCCTGCCGCAGGAGCCCGCGCTCACCGCCGGCGCCACGGTCCGCGCCTGCGTCGAGGAGGGGGTGAAGCACCTCACGGACCTGACCTCGGCCTACGACGCCTCGTGGGACGAGCTGGCCGAGGCCGCCGACGACAAGGCCAAGGATGCCATCTCCGACAAGCAGGCGAAACTCCAGGAGGAGATCGACCGGCTCGGCGCCTGGGACGTCGCCCCGATGGTCGAGCAGGCCATGGACGCACTGCGCTGCCCGCCGGGCGAGGCGATCGTGGACCACCTTTCGGGCGGCGAACGCCGGCGCGTCGCGCTGGCGCGGCTGCTGCTGCAGAAGCCGTCCATCCTGCTGCTCGACGAGCCGACTAACCACCTCGACGCCGACTCGGTCAACTGGCTCGAGCAGCACCTCTCACGCTACGAGGGCACGGTCATCGCGGTGACGCACGACCGCTACTTCCTCGACAACGTCGCCGGCTGGATCCTCGAGCTCGACCACGGCCACGGCCTGCCGTTCAAGGGCAACTACTCGTCGTGGCTGGAACAGAAGCAGGCCATGGCCACCGTCGCCGAGCGCACGGAGAGCAAGCGCCAGAAGGCGATGGCGCGCGAACTCGAGTGGATCCGGCAGAGCGCCAAGGCGCGCGTGGCCAAGTCCCAGGCGCGCATCAGCGCCTACGAGGCCATGCTCAAGCAGGATGTCGCCGAGCAGGAGAAAAAATTCGAGATCATCATCCCCCCGGGACCGCGCCTGGGCAACCTTGTCGTGCAGGCGCAGAAGGTCGCCAAGGCCTACGGCGACAAGCTGCTGTTCGACAACCTCGAGTTCTCGCTGCCGCCCGGCGGCATCGTCGGCATCATCGGGCCCAACGGCGCCGGCAAGACCACGCTGTTCAAGCTCATCACGGGCATGGAGCAGCCCGACGCCGGCACCTTCCGGATCGGCGATACCGTGAAGACGGCCTACGTCGAGCAGTCGCGCGACTCGCTGGAGGGCGACAAGACGATCTGGGAGGTCATCAGCGGCGGGCAGGAAATCATGCAGCTCGGCAAGCGCTCCGTGAACAGCCGCGCCTATTGCGCGCAGTTCGGCTTCACCGGGGCGGACCAGCAGAAGAAGGTGGGCGTGCTCTCGGGCGGCGAGCGCAACCGCCTGCTGCTGGCCCGCGTGCTCAAGAGCGAGGCCAACCTGCTCCTGCTCGACGC
>JAYRXZ010000093.1:0-6729 GCA_041917235.1 Lacunisphaera sp.
TTTACCTGGAGTTTGTGGTTCTGCCCAAGACCAAGCTGGCCAAGGCGCTCTCGATGCAGGCCACGGTGGAGGGCACCAGCCAGCCGGCTGTCGCCGACCTTTCGACGGTGCTCAACCAGCAGGGCGAGACCATCACGCCGCTCTCCCCGAGCGGCTACATCAGCGTGCAGGGCCGGCGCTACGAGGCTTTCTCGCAGTCCGGCTACCTCGCCAAGGGCGTGACCGTGCGGGTCACCGGCCTCGACAATTTCCGTCTAATCGTAACCCATAACCAAACCCCCTCATGAGTGGATTATCCATCGCCGTCATCGTCATCGTTGGCATCTTTGTCCTGTTTTTCGCCGGGCTCGTCTTCAGCCTGGTCGGTGCCTGGGTCCGGGCGCTGTTCAACGGCGCGCCGGTCGGCCTCTCGAAGCTCATCGCCATGAAGCTCGCCAGCATCCCCTACGGTCTCGTGGTGGACGCCCGCATCACCGCGGTGCGGGCCGGCATCGAGCTCAGCGCCGACCAGATCGCCTCGCACTTCCAGGCGGGCGGCAACGTGGTCCCGACCGTGCAAGCGCTCATCGCCGCGCAGAAGGCCGGCATCGAGCTGAACTGGGACCGCGCGTGCGCCATCGACCTTGCCACCAAGGGCTCGGGCAAGAGCGTGGTCGAGGCCGTCCGCACCTCGGTCGACCCGAAGGTCATCGACTGCCCTAATCCCGAGGGCGGCCGCACCACCATCGACGGCGTGGCCAAGGACGGCATCCAGGTGAAGGTGAAGGCACGCGTGACCGTGCGCACCAACCTCTCCCGCTTCGTCGGCGGCGCCAAGGAGGAGACAATTGTCGCCCGCGTGGGCGAGGGCATCGTGACCACCATCGGCGCGGCCGAGACCTACAAGGTCGTGCTCGAGAACCCGGACAGCATTTCCAAGACCGTGCTCGCGCGCGGCCTCGACGTCGGCACGGCGTATGAGATCCTTTCCATCGACATCGCCGACGTGGACGTCGGGGAGAACGTCGGTGCCAAGCTCCAGGAGTCGCAGGCCGAGGCCAACAAAAACATGGCCCAGGCGCAGGCGGAAATCCGCCGCGCGGCCGCCGTGGCGCTCGAGCAGGAAATGAAGGCCAAGGTCCAGGAAATGCAGGCCGAGGTCGTGCGCGCCCAGGCCGAGGTGCCCCGCGCCATGGCCGAGGCTTTCCGCCAGGGCAAGCTGGGCGTCATGGACTATTACAAGATGGAAAACATCCAGTCCGACACGGCGATGCGCGGTTCGATCGCGCATCCCGAGGGGAAGAAGTAACCCCGCGGCCCACGCCTTCCCATGGACTGGGTATTCGATCATCTGCAATTCATCATCGCCGCCGCCGGCGCGATCGCTTGGTGGCTGAACCAGCGGCGCAAGGGCGGGATGGAGGGCGAGGAGGAGCCACCGCCGCAGGAAACGACGTTTGACGATCCCGAGCTGGCCGAGCGCACCCGCAAGATCCGCGAGGAGATCCAGCGCAAGATCGCGGAGCGGGCTCGCGGTTATCCGACCGAGCAGCCGACGCTGCCGCTCGACGTGCCGGACGAGCCGCCGTTGGTGCGCGAGGTCATTGTCACGCAGGCTCCCCCGGTGCCGCGGCGTGGCCTGACGGCCTTGGAGGCGCAACGCCAGGCCGAGATCCTCGAGGAGCAGGCCACGCTGGCGGAAAGACTGCAGGAGGCCGAGCAGATGAAGCTCGCGGCCCAGAAACGGGCGCGCTACGAGGCGGCCACCGCCGATCACACCACGGCGGCACGGTCACTCTCGCGTTCCACGGTGTTGGATGACCTGCGTGATCCCGCGGCGTTGCGGCGGGCATTCATCCTGCGCGAGGTGCTCGGTCCGCCGGTGGCCCTGCGCCGCTAAAATCAAAAGGCCGGCGAATGCCGGCCTTTTTTATCAGTCGAGGGCGAAGCGGCCGTAGCCGTCGAGCGGCACCGGGTAATTTCGGCCGTTGACCTCCATGCGGAGGTTCTTGCCGGCCTCGACCGTGATGAGCAGCTTGCCCTGCTTCTTGATGGGCTTGGTCTCTCCCCGGGCCAGGGCGCCGTTAAAGAGCACCGCCCCGTCGAGATCCTGCACGACCTTGACGCGGGTGGCCTCGACGGCGGTGAGCGTGAGGGTCTGCGCCGCCTCGGCCTGCACGGTGGCCGCCGGGCCCTGCGTGGCGGCCGAGGATTTGGCCGGGGAACGGGTGAAGAGGACGTTGATGAGAAGAATGATGACGATGATGGCGAGGAGCGCGCCGCCGCCGAGCAGGGCGAACTTGAGCATCACGGCCTGGTCCTGGGCCGAGCGGCCGCCGGCGGGCGCGGCCTCGCCGGACTCGGGACTGGCGGCGGGTTCGTTGAAGTCCACCCGGCCGAAGACCTCGCGGTTCTCGCGCCGGGCCGGCTTGCGCTCACGGCCGCCGAGCGCGTCAAAGTCATTCACGATCCGCTCGGGATCAATGTCCAGAAAGCGCGCGTAGGAGCGCAGAAAGCCACGGACGTAGAGCGGGGGCAGGTCGACGTCGAAGGAGTTGGCCTCGAACTTCTGCAGGTAGTCGCCACGGATCTTGGTGGTTTCCGCGGCCTCACGGATGGAGACGCCCTTGCGCTTGCGCGCCTCCTCGAGCCTTTCGCCGATGGTCTGCATGGTAATTGGTTAAGTGGGTTTGGCGGGGTTTTGAAAGTCTAATCGCGACTCAGGGCTGGTAAGTGTCGAGATCGACCAGAATTTCACGGGGGGAGGAGCCGTTCTCGGGGCCGACGATGCCCTTGTCCTCCATGAGGTCCATGATGCGGGCGGCGCGGTTGTAGCCGATGCGGAGGCGGCGCTGCATCATCGAGGTGGAGGCGCGCTTGGTGGACTTGAGGACGTCGAGCGCCTGCTGGAACAGCGCGCTGTCGTCGCCCATGTCGCCATCCTCGTCCTCGCCGCCGTCCTCGCCTTCCTCGTCCTCCTTGGCGGCGCGGTCGATCTGCTGCTGGACGGACTGGTCGTATTGCGGCGGGCCGTTGCGCTTGAGAAACTCGACGATGTTGGCGACCTCGTCATCGGCCACGAAGGCGCCCTGGGCGCGGACCAGCTTGGAAGTGCCGGGAGGGGAGAAGAGCATGTCGCCGCGGCCGATGAGCGTGTCGGCGCCCTTGCCGTCGAGGATGGTGCGGGAGTCGACCTGCGAGGCGACCTGGAAGGCGATGCGCGAGGGCAGGTTGGCCTTGATGACGCCGGTGATGACGTTCACCGACGGGCGCTGCGTGGCGATGATGAGGTGGATGCCGGCGGCGCGTGCCAGCTGCGCGAGGCGGGCGATGGAGGTCTCGATCTCGGCGGGCGCGACCATCATGAGGTCGGCCAGCTCGTCCACGATCGCGACGATGTAGGGCAGGCGCTCCGGAACCTCGATCTCCTCGACGACGCCGTCGAGCTCGGCCTGCTGCTCGGGCGGGAGCGGGTCGGGCTTGTCCTTCTTGCGATTGTTGAAGCCGGTGATGTTGCGGACGTTGACCTTGGCGAAGACCTGGTAGCGGCGCTCCATCTCCTTGAGGAGGATCTTCAGCGCGGCCGGCACCTTCTTCGGCTCGGTCACGACCGGGATGAGCATGTGCGGCAGCGGATTGAAGATCTTCAGCTCGACGACCTTCGGGTCCACCATGATGAGGCGGACATCCTTCGGGCTCTTCGAGTAGAGGATGGAGGCGACGATGGAATTGATGCAGACCGATTTGCCCGAGCCGGTGGCACCGGCGATGAGCAAGTGGGGCATCTTGGTGAGGTCGGAGATGAGCGGCTTGCCGCTGACGTCCTTGCCGAGCGCGATGGGCAGCTCGCGCTTCTCGTCGTTCCAGGCCGAGCTCTCGAGGATCTCGCGCATGCCGACCGGCGTGGATTTTTGGTTGGGCACCTCGACGCCTACGGCGGCCTTGCCGGGGATCGGGGCGAGGATGCGCACCGACTGGGCGCGCATGCCGAGGGCGATGTTCTTATCCAGGCCGGAGATCTTCTCGACGCGCACGCCGGCGGCGGGAATGACCTCGTAGCACGTGATGACGGGGCCGACGTGGATTTCGCCCAGGGTGACCTCGACGCCGAACTCGCTGAGAATGCGGAGCAGGTTCTCGGCGTTCTGGCGGTGCTCCTCCTCGGAGTTGGAGATGTCGCCCTTCACCTGCTCGCGGAGCAGCTTGAGCGGGGGAAACTCGTAATTCTTGTCGTCGCTCTGCGGGAGGGCGATCTTGGCCTTCTTGGTTTCCTCCGCCTTGACGATATTGAGCTCGATCTTGCCGGCGGCGGCGGGCTTGGCCTCGGCGGGTTCGGCCGGACGGACCGGCGGGCGCGTGACCGGCTTGGGAGCGGCAGTCTCGGCCGCCGGCTGCTTGGGGATCGGCGGGATTGTGGCTGTGCGCGGCGTCTCGACGAGCGGATCATCGCCCTTGGGCACGATCATCTTTTTGGATGTGCCGGTAGCCATCGGCGGAGTGGTGACCGAGGCGGCTTTGGTCGCGGCGGCGGCTGCCTCCTTGGCGGCGGCTTCGCGGCGCTGGCGAAGTTCCTCGGCGCGGGCGGCGGCGAGGGCGGCGCGCTTCTGGCGCCACTCGGTGAACGCCTGGATCAGGCGGGAGACGTCGGCGATGAAGTCACGGGTGAAAATGAAGATGAAGCCAAGCAGGTAGATCGTGCCGAAGATCAGGGCCGAGCCGAAGACGCCCAGGCTGTCCTTGAGCAGGGTCTGGTAGAGGAATGCTCCGAGCAGGCCGCCGGGTCCGCCGGTGAAGATGGCCTTGTTGGTGAAGACGGTCTCCTGCATCGCCATCAGGGCGGAGAAGGAGATCAGGCAGCACGCGATGGCGAGGATGCGGGTGGTGGTGAGGCTGCGGGCACTGCGCAGGTAGATGTAGGTCATCCGCAGCAGGAACGCGGGAATCAGCCAGGAGGCGGCGCCGAGCAGATGATAAGCCCACCACGTGTATTCCGCACCGATCACGCCGACGAGATTAACGCTCGTGGGATTGGTGGTGTGCTGGATGCTTTGCGCTGGTTCAAAATCCAGCAGGGCCACAATCAGCAGGACGCCGAAAACCAAACAGGTGAAGGCGGCAAGCCAGTGCGGGCGATGGCGCGGGCCTTCGAAGGACGGGGCGTCCTTGTCCTTTGCCTTTGCATTTGAGTTCTCCGCTTTGGCCATTTGTAGTGGAATTTATTGCAGGTCCATCAGGACAGAGGGTCAATGTAAAATCCCCTGCCAAGATCTGCGCAAGCCACTAAAGCCCAACGAATGACGTCATTTCTCAATTTTAAGCCGGTCTATCAGGAACGTGTCTGGGGCGGGCGGGCGCTGGAGTCGTTTTTGGGGAGAAAATTGCCCGGCAGCGCGCCGATCGGCGAAAGCTGGGAGCTGGTGGACCGGCCCGAAGCACAATCGGTGGTCGCAAGCGGACCCTGGGCGGGCAGATCGCTGCGTGAAGTCATCGCTGCCGATGCGGCCGCCATCATGGGGCCGGCCTGGCCGAAGGATCGGCCGTTTCCGATCCTGGTAAAGTGGCTGGATTGCCGCGAGCGGCTCAGCCTCCAGGTGCATCCGCCGGCTAGCATCGCGGCGCGGCTGGGCGGTGAGCCCAAGACGGAAAACTGGTATATCGCCCGGGCCGAGCCGGGGGCGGCCGTCCTGGCGGGGTTGAAGCCGGGGGTCGATGCGGCGCGATTCCGCGCGGCGCTCAAGGACAACACCGCGGAGTCGCTCGTGCACCGGTTGCCGACGGTGGCCGGGGATTCGCTCCTCATTCACAGCGGCGTCATGCACGCGATCGACGGGGGCAACTTCATCCTCGAGATCCAGCAAAACTCCGACACGACCTACCGCGTTTATGACTGGGGCCGGGTCGGATTGGACGGCAAGCCGCGCGCGATGCACGTCGAGCAATCGATGGCCTCGCTGGAGGCCAACACGGCCGCCGCGCCGCGCCTGGTGCGCACGGCGGACAAGGTGACCGTGCTGGCCGAATGCCGCGAGTTCCGGATCACCCGCCACCGGCTGGCGCGGGGCGAGCGGCTGGCCTTCGCGCCCGGCGAGCAGGCCCGCATCCTCTCGGTGGTCGAGGGCGGTCTGGCGGCGGACGGCGCGACCCTGCGGACGGGCGACAATGTGCTGCTGCCCTATGCCGGGACCTTTGATTTCACCGCCGGGCAGGAGGCGGTCGTGCTGGTGACGGATAAATTTGGCTCGCTTGAAAAGTAGAAACAATCAGGTAACGTCGCACCTCCATTCATGAGCGAAACCAGCCAAACCGAAGCCACCAACACCAATCCCGCCCCGGCGGCCCCCGAGGCCGCGCCCGCCGCGAGCGCGGCCGTGGCCGGGCCGGAGGAGCAGATCCTTGCGGCCAAGAAGGAGGCGGCGGCCAACTACGACCGTTACATGCGGGCCGTGGCCGACCTGGAGAATTTCCGCAAGCGCACGCTCCGGGAGAAGGAGGAGCTGCGGCAGTTCGCGACTTCCGGCCTGATGGAGGATGTGATTCCGATCATCGACAACCTGAGCCTCGGCCTGGCCGCGGCCAGGCAGCAGACGGAGGTCAAGGGCATCGTCGATGGCGTCACCCTTGTGCTGGAGCAGTTCAAGACGACGCTCGGCCGCCACGGCCTCAAGGAGGTCAATCCCGGCGGCCAGCGCTTTGATCCGAATTTTCACGAGTGCATTTCGCACCAGCCCAGCGCGGAGGTCGCCGAGGAGC
>JAYRXZ010000094.1:0-6531 GCA_041917235.1 Lacunisphaera sp.
CGGCGCGGGGCGCGGAGCGGAAGAGGCTTCGAGGGTGGGTGCGGTGAGCATGGGCGTCAGACGGCGGTTTCGGCGGGTGGCGGCAGCGGATGGGCGTCCTTGGGGGCGGGCGTGGCCACGTGCGGCGCGGCGGCCCGGAGCTCAAATGCTAGCAGCACCGTCAACCCGAAGAAACCCGCGGAGACGTAACCGAGCAAGGGCAGACCGGAGAGGTGCCCGGTGGCGTCCCGGGTCACGAACAGGCCGGCCAGCATGCTGGAGCACCCGCTGGCGGCCTGCTGGAGCGCGGCGTTGACGCTCATAAAGCCGCCCCGGTAGCGCGCCTCGACGGCGTTGGTGACCATCGTCATCGCCGGGGCGAAGCGACCGGACATCGTGACCATGAACAGGGCCATCATCAGGCTGGCGGTGACCACCGAGGACGGGCCGAGCCGGGTGATGAAGAACACCACGACCACGGCCCCGGCCGACATGATGGCCAGCAGGCGCAGCCGGTCCATGTGGTCGCTCAGCCAGCCGATGAACGGCGTGCTGAAGGCGGTGGCGATGCCGCCGACCGCGTAGGCGAGGGGCAGCTGGAAGGTCTCATCCAGCCCGACGTTGGCGACGAAGGATGGCGCCAGGAAGGGAATGATGACGCCGCCCGACATCACCAGCACCGTGCCCACGGCGAAGGCCCGCAGGTGCACGCCGTGGGATAGGATCGCCTTCATCTGGCGCAGGGGCTGGTGGCCTTTGACGGCCGTCAGGATGTGCGGCAGGGCGAACGAGGCGAGGACGACGTTGGCGGCGGCGCAGCCGGCGAGCAGGAAGAAGGGCGCGTGCCAGCCGAACTTGCCGGCGAGGACGAGCCCCGCGGGCACACCCAGCACGGAGGCCAGCGGGAAGGCGGCCATCACGAAACTCATGGCCCGGCCGCGCCGCGCGGGCGGAATGACGTCGCCCACCATCGCGGTGACCATCGAGCCCGCCAGCCCGCCGAAGGCGCCGGCGGCGAGCCGGGCTGCGAGCAGGGTGTGGTGGGTGGGGGCCAGGCCGCAGGCGAGGGTCGCCAGGCCGAAGCCGGCATACAGCACGATGAGGGAGCGCTTGCGGTCGAAGCGGTCGAGGAAGAATCCCCCTGCAAAACCGCTGACCGCGGCGGCGAGTCCGTAGGAGGCGACCAGATGCGTGAACTGGGCCGGGGAAATGTCGAACACCCGCATGAGCTGCCCGCCGAGCGGCATCATGATCATGAAGTCCAGGATGTGCGTGAACTGGACGGCGCAGAGCACGAGCAGCGTGGTGAGCTCGCGACCCTTGGTCAGCGCGTGGTGCTGGACGGAGGCAGGCATGAAACGGTCAGGATTTCACGGAACGGGATCCGGTGCAACTCAGCTTCCGCCCGCGGGGGTGGGCCGGAAGGGCGGGGTGGACTCGGTTGCCGCCGGGATCGGGCCGACCACGGCCCGGGCAACGTCGGCAAAAAGCAGGGCGCCCTTGCCCAGGTGCCGCCGCCGGTGCCGCACGAGGGCGATGTCGCGCGAGGGCTGCACGGGACCGGTGAACTTGCGGAAGATCAGCCCCTCGGGATCGGTGGCGCTGCGCGCGCTTTTGGGCAGGACGGTGACGCCCAGGCCCATCGCCGTGAGCGACTTGGCCGTGGCCAGCTGGCCGCAGCGGTGACTGATGCGCGGCTCGAAGTCGTGATCGCCGCAGTAATGCTGGATCTGCAGCGTAAGCGTCGAGGCCTCGCCGAGCAGGATGAATTGCTCATCGCGCAACGATTCGAAGGTGAGTTTCTCCGCCTGGGCGAGGCGGTGGCTGGCGCTCATGGCCACCCAGAGCGGCTCGCTGTAGAGTTTCTCGATGTGCAGCCGGGGCTCGTTGAACGGCAGCGAGATCAGGGCCCAGTCGAGTTGTCCGTCCAGGACGGCCTCGGCCAGCGGCCGGCGAAAGTCCTCCTGGGTTTGAATGTTGAGCAGGATCTCGCTGGCCCGGCAGTAGGCCAGGATGGCGGGAAAAAAGAAGGGGGCGACCGTCGGGATGGCTCCGACCACCACCTTGGGGCCTTGGCCGGTGCTTTCCTTGAGATCCTGCAGCGTCTGATCGACATCCCCGAGAATCCGACGGGCGCCTTCCATCAGGGTTTTGCCCGCTTCGGTGAGCACGGCCTTGCGGCCAAGGCGGTGAAACAGCTGCTGCCCGAACTCTTCCTCAAGGTTCAGGATCTGCTGGCTAAGCGAAGGTTGAGAGATGAAAGAGCGCTGGGCGGCTTTTGTAAAATTCCCTGTCTCAGCGACTGCCAAGAAGTAACGCAATTGGTAGAGCTCCATAGGCAAATACGATAAATAAGATAGAAACTAAGAATTTAGACTATTGCAAGCAGTGTCGTATACTCCGTCCAGCACCAAGAAAGGTGCCCAAGACAAAACAACCAACCAACCAAGTTTATGAAGAACAACACCCTCCAGATCACCCTCACGGCCATCGCCGCCAGCGGTATCGCCCTCTTTGCCGTCACGAACATCGCGGTCGCCGTCAGCTACGTCGCCGTGGGCATCCTGCTCGCTGTCGCGGCCGTGGATTACCGCCAGGGGCCGAAGAACTACGCTTCGCGGTAAGCGCGCAATTTAAGTCAGGTGTCAGTGTGTAACAGAGGCCGGGGGAGAACCCCCGGCCTCTTTTAATGTCTGCATCCGGCGCCGCCCCGGCGCAGATTAGACAAAACCCCGGTCCCGTGACGCTCTTCAGGAAACAACCCCTAACGGATTGCATGGAGGCGACGCATGATCACGGAACCTGGAAGCACTGGCTTGAAGCCCACGGCCCCAAGCTCCTGCTGTGCGCCCGCCAGTGGACCCGCTCGCTCGCCGATGCCGAGGATGTGGTTCAGGAGGCCTTCGTCCGTTACTGGCGCCACCAGCGGCACCTCCCGGGCGATCCGCAGGCCCTGCTTATCACGTCCATCCGGCGGGCCGCGCTGGATCACGCCCGCCGCCACGCCCGCCGGACGGCCCGCGAGGAAAAGGCCGACGGCGGCCTCGAGGAGCGCGATTGCACCTTTGAACCCCAACCCGGCGAGGACGCCGACCGCCGCCACGAGATCGAGGCCGCGTTGCAACGCCTGCCCGCCGTCCAGCGCGAGGTGCTCGTCCTCAAGATCTGGAACGAACTCACGTTCGAGCAGATCGGCGAAGCCCTCGAGATCCCGGCCAATACCGCCGCCTCACGCTACCGCTACGCGCTCGCCGCGCTCCGCAAGGAATTGAAGCCCGCCTGCCATGGATGAATCACTCCAGGAACTCGAAAACGAACTGAAGACGCTGCAGCCGCGCCGCGCCCCGGAGCGCTGGCTGAACCAGATCAACCGCGAGCTGGCCGCCGAGCTGCCGGCGTCGGCCCGGCCGCGCTACGCCACCGCGACCAACCTCGGCTCGTGGAAATGGCTGGGCTGGCGCACGGCCGGTCTGGCCGCGGCGCTGGCACTCGTGGCCACCGTCGGGCTCGTCAGTCTGCGTCGCTCCGCGCCGGTGGCCGCGCCCGCCGTCCTCGCGGCGGCCCCGGTGACCCCCGCCGCAGTGCCGGCCTATGAACCGGTGACGGCCAGCAATGTGCTCTATGACCTCAAGGACGAGGGCGAGGTGAAGCTCGAGGGCGTTGCCTCCGCCCGCCAGGTCCGCGCGCGTTACGTGGACACCTATACCTGGAAAAACCCGCGCAACAACGCCTCGATCAAGTGGACTGTGCCGCGCGAGGAGATCCGCGTCGTGCCGGCCAGCTACAACCCGAACTGATTCTCCCGATAGAAATCCAACCTCATCCCCTATGAAATCATCCCGCCATTACCTGCTGCCGGCCTTGGCCGTGCTCAGCCTCACGCCCGCCGCCTGGGCCCAGAAGGAAATCACCATCCGCCGTCTCGACAAGGACGGCCCGTCGCACGGCATCGTGATCCACAAGGACGGCGACCACATGGAAAAGGAGAAGGTTACTTTCCTCGGCGTGGAGACGGCGCCGGTCAGCCGCACCCTGGCGGCCCAGCTCGGGCTCGGACGCGACACCGGCCTCGTGGTCGTCCGCATCTCGGAAAAAAGCCCGGCCGCCGATATCCTCAAGGAGGACGATGTGCTCACCAAGTTCGACGACCAGATCCTCGTCAACCAGCAGCAGCTGGGCGTGCTCGTGCGCGGCAAGAAGGAAGGCGACGAGGTCAAGCTGACCCTGGTGCGCGAGGGCAAGGAGATGACCGTCAAGGCGAAGCTCGCCACCCACGAGGTGCCCAAGATGGCGGCGGCATTCTCGTTTCCCGGCGGCCCGGGCGGCATGACCTGGAGCATGGGGACGCTGCCCGAAGGCCTCGCCCGCCTGCGCCAGATGCCGGGCATGGGCGATGATGACGCGAAGGATGTCCTCCGCATGATCGGGCGCGAGCACCGCAATTTCATGACCACGCCCGGGGTGCGCATTTTCCGCCGCGGCGGCAAGGGTTCCACCATCCTCGACCTGCCCAACAGCAACATTTCCTACTCCGACGACGACGGCTCCATCGAGATCAAGGCCAATGACGGCAAACGCGAGCTCACCGTGAAGGACGCCCAGGGCAAGGTGACCTTCCAGGGTCCCATCAACACGGAGGAGGAGCGCAAAAAGCTGCCGCCCGAGGTGGTCAAGCAGCTGGAGAAGCTGGACAACGACACGATCAGCTTCGAGGCGGGCGAAAAGTTCGAGCACGAGGTGCTGCCTCTGCCCTCGGAGCCGGCCAAGACCAAGATCCGCCGGGAATTGGGTCGTCCGGACCGGCCGGCGCTGCGCTCCCTGTAAACAATCAAGGCGCGGCTTTGGGCCGCGCCGGTGTGTGTAAGCAATGCTCCGGGGCGACGTGAAAACGTCGCCCCGGTTTGCTTCAGGCAGCCTTGACCTGGTCAGGCGCCGGCCGCTTCAGGATGGCGGCGATGATAAGCGACAGGATCAGACCGAAAATGACCACCATGATGGGGGTCAGGATGGCCTGGGCCACCGGGCCCATCATGGCGCGGGTCATTTTCTCCGCCTGGTCCATCTGGGCTTCGCCCATGCCGGCGGCTTCCCATTTCGGGCGGATCAGGGCGAGCTGGTAGTCGGCGAACTCGGGGTTCACGAACTTGAAGTGGATGAAGGAGTAGACCGCGCTCATCAGGCCCGAGTAAAGCGAGATCAGGGTGCCGGTGCCCACGCCGCGGCCATAGCTCATGCCCTTCTCGGGGGCCTCGTCGCGCACGGCCTTGATGCCGAGCCAGAGGATGGCAAACATCATGACAAAGCCGAGCCATTGGAAATACTGGCCCGTCGCCAGCTTCTCCGTCTGGAAGCCCGTGAAATACAGCAGCAGGTTCAGGAGCGCGCCGCAGATGGTCAGGGTGAGTGCGTAGGTGAATTTAGTGCTCATGGGCGGACCTTGGGGGTTGGCGGGTGAAAGCTCAACGGCGTTGTGACGGACGGCCGGCGGGCCGGATGAGCGGTTTTAGCGGTTGTCGCCGTCCAGCACGCGGCCCAGCCCGCCGAGCAGCGAGCCTTCCTCGCGGCCGCCGCGGCCGGTCTGGGGCGCCGCGGCCACGATGCGGCCGGCGAGGCGGGAAAAGGGCAGGGACTGCAGCCAGATCTTGCCCGGGCCCCGCAGCGTGGCGAAGAACAGGCCCTCGCCGCCGAACAGCGCGGTCTTGATGCCGCCGACGAGCTGGATGTCGTAGTCCACGCTCGGCTGGAAGCCGACAATGCAGCCCGTGTCCACGCGCAGCGTCTCGCCCGGCGCAAGCGTGCGCTCGAGGAGCGTGCCGCCGGCGTGGATGAAGGCCCAGCCGTCGCCGGTGAGGCGCTGCATGATGAATCCCTCGCCGCCGAACAGGCCCGCGCCGAGGCGCTTTTGGAAGGCGATGCTGATGCTCACGCCCTTGGCGGCGCAGAGGAAGGAGTCCTTCTGGGTGATGAGTTCGCCGCCGAGATCGGCGAGGCGGACCGGGATGATCTTGCCGGGGTAGGGCGCGCCGAAGGCCACCTTCCTTTTGCCGGCGCCCTGGTTCATGAACACCGTCATGAAAAGCGACTCGCCGGTGAGCAGGCGTTTGCCCGCACCGAGCAGGGAACCCATGAAGCCCGAGTTCTGCTGGGAGCCGTCGCCGAAGATCGTCTCCATGGCGATGCCGTCGTCCATATACATCATGCCGCCGGCCTCGGCGACGACGGCTTCCTGCGGGTCGAGTTCCACTTCGACGAACTGCATGTCGTCGCCGTGGATCTTGTAATCTACTTCGTGCATTGGGTTCATGGGTGGGAAAATTGCGGGCGCATCATCGCAGGAATCCGCGCGGAATTCAGCAGGAATCTGCCGGCTGGAGTGTAACGATGGTCGCGCCCCAGCCGCCGGAGGTTTCATCCCCTTGCACGAAGCCGCGCACGGCCGGCGAGCGCCGCAGGTGCGCGTGCACCGTCGCGCGCAGCGTGCCGGTGCCCTTGCCGTGGATCACGCGGACGCGGTGAATGCGGCGCTGCCGGCACGCGGCGAAATAGTCGTCC
>JAYRXZ010000095.1:0-6481 GCA_041917235.1 Lacunisphaera sp.
CGTCCTCCAGAAGATGGGCCTCGACCTCGAGACCGTCCGCGGCGAGGTCGAGAAGCAGGTGGGCATCGGCCAGGAATCGAAGACCCCGGTAGGCAGCATTCCCTACACCCCCCGCGTGAAGAAGGTCCTCGCGCTGGCCGGCAAGGAGGCCAAGGCCCTCAACCATTCCTATGTCGGCACCGAGCACATCCTGCTCGGCCTGCTCCGCGAGGGCGAGGGCGTGGCCGCCCGCGTGCTCAAGACCCTCGAGGTCGACATCGAGCGCACCCGCAACGAGATCCTCCGCGAGCTCGATCCCCAGTTTTCCTCCGGCCAGGGCGGCGACGCCCCGTCGGCCAGCGCCGGCGGCGCTTCCGGTGGCGGCGAGGAAGTCGCCCCGCGCGCCGAGGGCGACGGCAAGAAAGAGGTCAAGACGCCCGCCCTCAAGGCGTTCGGCCGCGACCTCACCGAGCTGGCCCGCAAGGGCGAGATGGACCCCGTCGTGGGCCGCCAGAAGGAAATCTCCCGCGTCATCCAGATCCTCTGCCGTCGCACCAAGAACAACCCGGTGCTCGTGGGCGAGGCCGGCGTGGGCAAGACCGCCATCGTCGAGGGCCTCGCGCAGGAGATCGCCAAGGGCAACGTCCCCGAGATCCTCGCCGAAAAGAAGGTCATCACCCTCGACCTCGCGCTGATGGTCGCCGGCACGAAATACCGCGGCCAGTTCGAGGAGCGCATCAAGGCCGTCATGGACGAGATCAAGCGCGCCAAGAACGTCATCATCTTCATCGACGAGCTCCACACCATCGTCGGCGCCGGCGCCGCCGAGGGCGCGATGGACGCCTCCAACATCTTCAAGCCCGCCCTCAGCCGCGGCGAGTTGCAGTGCATCGGCGCGACGACGCTCAACGAATACCGCAAGTATATCGAGAAGGACAGCGCGCTCGACCGGCGCTTCCAGAGCGTGAAGGTCGAGGCCCCGTCGGTCGACGACACGATCCTCATCCTCAAGGGCATCCGCGGCAAATACGAGGAGCACCACAAGGCCACCTTCACCGACAAGGCGCTCGAGACCGCCGCCAAGCTGTCCGACCGTTACATCACCGGCCGCTTCCTGCCCGACAAGGCCATCGACGTGATGGACGAGGCCGGTTCGCGCGCCCGCATCACGACCCTCAACCGCCCGCCCGAGATCGAGGCCATGGGCAAGGAGATCGAGGCGGTGTGCACCAAGAAGGAGCAGGCCATCGCCGCCCAGCACTTCGAGGAGGCCGCCAAGTTCCGCGACCAGGAGAAGCAGCTCCGTGCCAAGCAGGAGGAGCTGATCGAGACCTGGAAGAAGACCCGCGACGAGCACCGCATCGTCGTCGACGAGGAGCAGATGACCATCGTCGTCGCCGAGTGGACGGGCATCCCGCTCAACCGGCTGGAGAAGAAGGAAAGCGAGCGCCTGCTCAGCCTCGAGCTCGAGCTGCAGAAGGCCATCGTCGGCCAGAACCCGGCCACCATCGCCATCGCCCGCGCCCTGCGCCGCTCCCGCGCCGACCTCAAGGACCCGCGCCGGCCGATCGGCTCGTTCATGTTCATGGGCCCGACCGGCGTCGGCAAGACCGAGCTCGCCAAGCAGCTGGCCGCCCAGATGTTCGGCTCCCAAGACGCGATCATCCAGATCGACATGTCCGAATACATGGAGAAGTTCGCCGTCTCCCGCCTCGTCGGCTCGCCTCCGGGCTATGTCGGCTACGAGGAGGGCGGCCAGCTCACCGAGGCCGTCCGCCGCCGCCCGTATTCCGTCGTGCTCTTCGACGAGATCGAGAAGGCCCACCCCGACGTCGTGCAGCTCATGCTGCAGATCCTCGAGGACGGCCGCCTGACCGACTCCCTCGGCCGCACCGTGGATTTCCGGAACACCATCATCATCATGACGACCAACGTCGGCGCCCAGCTCATCCAGCGCCAGACGACGATGGGTTTCGCGGCGGCCAACACGTCGGACTTCCACGACATGGACAAGCTGAAGGAGAAGGTGCTCGAGGAGGCCAAGCGCATCTTCAAGCCCGAGTTCCTGAACCGCATCAACGACCTCGTGGTGTTCCGTCCCCTCGACAAGGAGGACCTGCTCAAGATCGTCGAGATCGAGGCCTCGAAGGTCATCAAGCGGCTCGCCGCGCGCAACATCCTCCTGGAGTTCTCGCCAGAGTCCAAGACCCTGCTGATCGAGAAGGGCTACGACGAGAAGTATGGCGCGCGTCCGCTGCGCCGGGCCGTCGAGCACTACCTCGAGGACCCGCTCGCCGAGGCCATGCTCCGCGGCGAGGTCAAGGAGCACGAGCCCATCCTGGTCGTCCGCAACGGCGACAAGCTGGAGTTCAAGACCAAGTCCCCGACGGCGGAGAGCGGCGTCTCGCCGTAAACCGGTCCAGTTTCACGCCGCCGGCGCCTTGCGTGCCGGCGGCGTTTTGTTTTGCTCGGGGCGTGCTGATCCGTCCCGTCATCCTCGCGCTGCTGCTGTGGGCGGGAGCCGCGCGGGCGCAGGATGTGGTGGTCATTCCGGCGGAGGAACTCGGCCGGGCGCCGACCACGGCCCGGATCACGCTGCTCGTGGACCGGGCGGCGGCGCAGGGGTGGGGCAGTGTCACTCCCGCGCTGCGCGCGGCGGCCCTGCAGGCTTACGAGGCCAACACGGGCTACGCGCCATCCTGGTATTACCTGTATCGTTGGGCGGCCTTGCTCGGGCAGCCGGAAAGCAAGGCGATCCCCCAGTGGATCAAGGCCGTGGAGCAGGCCAGGGTCGGCCATGCGAACATGGCCCGCAGCTACATGCCCAAGCCGGGGTCGCTGGCGGCCTACTGGTCGCGGGAGCTGCAGATCTTCGCCCTGGGATCGCCGCAGTTCTCGGAGGAATTCTTCGTCACGCTGGCCCCGGTGGACAATCCGATGAACCTGCTGTCCATCCTCCAGCAGCTATATGCCGCGGATCCCGGTGCATTCGCCGCCTACCAGAACCTCGCGATCGCCATCGCGGTGGTTTACGACCTGCCGCCGCCGCCGCACTGGCCCCACGGCCAGGTGAGCGCCCAGGCGCTGCCGCGCCTGCTCCTGAAGCCCGCGGAGGCCTTCAACTACTGGGTCCGGGCCGACCGCGAGAACCGCACGCTGCACAAGCTCCGGCGTCTCGCCGCGCTCGAGCTCAAGTTCGTCGTCGATACCGGCGCGCCCGTCAACGAGATGACCTGGGCCCGGCAGAACGTCACCCAGCCGCTGGCCCAGTTCGCCAAGGTCTACGACCTGATCAAATACCGGAAGGACCGGCTGCAGGCCAACCAGTTCCTGTGGCTCAAGCCGACCTACCAGCTCCCGCTGATCCTGCAGGAAGGCGGCATCTGCGTCGACCAGGCCTATTTCGCCTGCATGGTGGGCAAGGCGCGCGGCGTGCCGACGCTGCTCTTCCGCGGCGCGGGGCTCGACGGGCGCCATGCCTGGTTCGGCTACCTCGACGGCCAGCAGCGCTGGCAGCTCGATGCCGGCCGCTATGCCGAGCAGAAATACGTGGTCGGCCTGGCGCTCGACCCGCAGACTTGGCGCGACATCAACGATTATGAGCTGCTCTTCATGTCGGAGCGTTTCCGGGCGCTGCCAACCTACAAGCTGTCGGTGATGCACGCGCAGTTCGCCGCCGAATACCTGCGCGACGGCAAGCCGGTCCTGGCCCTCAAGGCCGCGCGCGAGGCGGTCAACCGCGAGCGCCGGAACATCGACGCGTGGAACGCCCTCCTGGAGGCGCAGGCCAAGTCGAGTCCCGATCTCCGCGGCATCGAGGGTGTGCTGCGCGAGGCCGTGCTGGCGTTCCAGAAGTATCCCGACCTGGAGGTGGCCTTCGCGCGCCAGCTGGTGGCCACGCTGCGGGCGCGCGGGGAGACGAGCGCGGCGAATTTCGAGGAGACCCAGCTGGCGAGGAAGTATCAATCCGGCCGGGTCGACCTCAGCATCCAGCAGGCCGCCGCCATCATGGAGCGCAGCATGAAGGAGGACGATCTCGCGACCCAGGTGCGTTATTACCAGCAGGTCCTGCAAGCCTACGGCAAGGACGCCGGCATCGATTTTTACGACAAGGTGGTGCTCGTCTTTGCCCGCCACCTGGAGGACCAAAAGCAGGTGCCCGCGGCCATTTCCTGCGTCGAGCGGGCCAGCCAGTTCCTCCGGGTGGAGAAGGGCAGCCAGCTGGAGCAGGAGATGCAGAGCCTCCTCACGAGCTTAAAATCAGGCAAAAAGTAGGAAAATCGCCCCGCGGTTGAACCTTTCCGGCTTGAGGGCGTCCAAGACCGGACTTCACTCACACTCTCTCTCCCATGCTCGACATCTTCAAGGGCGCCGGCGTCCTCATCTATCCTCTCGCTCTCTGTTCCATCATCGCAGTCTACATCCTCTGCGAACGACTCTTCGCCCTCCGCAAGGATGCGGTGCTGCCCGACGACCTCGTCGATGCCATCGTGGAGGGCAAGCCCGCCCAGGCCGGCCGGCATTCGGTGCTCGCCCGGATCGTCGAGTTCGCCGATCGCCACCAGGATGACCCTGAGGCGGTCAAGGCCTTCGCCCGGCTCGAGATCAACCGGATGGAGCGGGGCATACCTTACCTGGACGTCATTTATGCCGCCGCCCCGCTCATCGGCCTCACCGGCACGGTGACCGGCCTGCTGCAGGTGTTCTCGCAGATCTCGCCGGAGACGGGCCTGCCCGACCCGGTGGCCTTCACCAAGGGCGTGGCGCTGGCGCTTTCCGCGACGGTCATCGGCCTCTCGATTGCCATTCCGTCCCTCGTCGGCGCGGGCTTTCTCCAGCGCAAGGTGGAGAACTACGCCGCCAAGCTCGACCTGCTGCTGGAGCGCGTGCTGTCCCGCCACGGCAAGTAACCATGAGCGGCCTCTACCAGCGGAAGCGCAAGCGGCCCGAGATGAACCTCGTGCCGCTGATCGACGTCCTCGTGATGCTGATCTTCTTCGCGTTCGTCACGATGCAGTTCCGGACGATCGCGACCATGAACCTCACACTCCCCAAGGTGGAGACCGCGGGCAAGAGCGAGCTGAAGGAGTCGATTACCATCAGCATCACCAAGGAGGGCACGGTGGATTTCAACGGCAAGCCGGCCAGCATGGAGGCCCTCGAGGAGCTCGTGCATCAGGTCGGCAGCGTGACCAAGGACATCCCCGTCGTCATCCGCTCGGACGAGAACACGCCGCTGCGCTATGTGACCCAGGCGATGGACATCTGCCGCAAGCAGGGACTGAACAAGATCAGGCTGCAGAGCCGCTGATCGCGGCTGGTGGCAAGGTGCAAGATGAAGGTTGAACGGGCGGAACCCGATTTCCGGTCTTTCCACTTTCAACATTCAGCTTTAAACTCTGCCTTATGAAGATCCTCATCACCGGTGTCACCCGCGGCCTCGGCCGGGCCCTGGCCGAGTGGTATATCGTGAACGGCCACACGGTCATCGGCTGCGGCCGCAGCGCGGAGGTGCTGAACCTGCGTTTCACGCATCCGGTGCCGCACGATTTTTCCGCGCTCGACGTGGTGGACGAAGGCAAGGTCGCGCTGTGGGCGGAGAAGGTGCTGGCTGTGCACGGCGCGCCGGACCTGCTGATCAACAACGCCGCGCTCATGAACACACCGGCGCCGCTGTGGCAGGTGCCGGCCCGGGAGTTCAACCAGCTGATCGACGTCAACATCAAGGGCGTGGCGAACGTCATCCGGCATTTCGTGCCGGCGATGGTGGCGCGCAAGACGGGTGTGATCGTCAACCTCAGCTCCGGCTGGGGGCGCAGCACCTCGCCCGGGGTCGCGCCGTATTGCGCGTCCAAATATGCCATGGAGGGCCTGACCAAGGCGCTGGCGCAGGAGTTGCCCGCCGGCATGGCGGCGGTGCCGCTGAATCCCGGGGTGATCGACACCGACATGCTCCGCCAGGCCTGGAGCGACGGGGCCGCCAGCTATCCCAAGGCGGAGGCGTGGGCCAAGGTCGCCGCGCCTTACATCCTGCAACTGGGACCGAAGGACAACGGCAAGTCGGCGAGTGTGGCGGCGTTCGAGGATTGAGATGTTTGACGGTGGAACCCGGCCTCTGGACGGGTTGGCTTGGAGCTGCGCAGGCAACCACGGTTCCATCCGCACGTCCTGAAAACCCGTCCGGAGGCCGGGTTCCACCTTCTGCGAACGTCACTCCCGTGATTTGGAGTCGAGGATCAGCGTCACGGGACCGTCGTTCACGAGCGCGACGTCCATCATGGCGCCGAACTCGCCGGTCTGCACCGGCCGGCCGAGCGCGGCGGAGAGCTGGGTGATGAACTGCTCGTAAAGCGGCCTGGCGTGCTCCGGCCGGGCGGCGGCATTGAACGAGGGTCGCGTGCCCTTGGCCGTGCTGGCGTGCAGGGTGAACTGGCTGATGAGCAGGATGCCGCCGGCGACATCGGTCACGGACTTGTTCATCTGCCCGGCCCCGTCGGCGAAG
>JAYRXZ010000096.1:0-6277 GCA_041917235.1 Lacunisphaera sp.
ATCAGGTGAAGTAGGCTGGTGGAACCCGGCCTCCGGACGGGTTTGTTGGACACGCGCAAATCAACCGATCCAGAGGCCCGGTTCCACCCACATACGATCCCGGATGCAACGGGCGGCCCTTCGTGCGCGCATTCCCGTTGCCTTGTTCCGTCCTCTGTCATCTGTCTTCTGTCCTCCGTCCCACCATGGCCCAACTCGGCAAACGCAACCTCCTCCCCATCGTCCGCGCGGCCCAACCGGGCCTCTACCTGGACGGCGGGTCGCACGGCGAGATTCTCCTACCGGCCAAATACATCCCGGCCGGCGCCGTGCCGGGCGGGAAGCTCGAGGTATTCGTCTACCGCGATTCCGAGGACCGCCTCGTCGCCACCACGGAGAAACCCTACGCCGTCGTCGGCGAGTTCGCGTATCTCAAGGTCGTCGGCGTCAATCCCCGCATCGGCGTCTTCCTCGACTGGGGCCTCGGCAAGGACCTGCTCCTACCCGCCCGCGAGCAGGACGGCCCGCTCAACCCCGGCGACTGGGTCGTCGTGCAGGTCGTGCTCGACGACAAGACCGACCGCCTCATCGCCAGCGCGCGCCTCAACCGCCGCCTCGACCTCGTGCCGCCGCCCTACCACGAGGGCGAGTCCGTCCACCTGCTCGTCGCCAGCAAGAGCCCGCTCGGCTACAACCTCATCATCAACCACGCCCACCGCGGCCTGGTCTATAACACCGACCTTTCCGGCCCGCTGAAGATCGGCTCGGTCGTCGAGGGTTACGTGCGCAACGTCCGCCCCGACGGCAAGATCGACCTCGCCCTCGGCCGCGCCGGCTACCGCCGCATCGCCGACGCCAGTGAAGTCATCCTCGCCAAACTCCGGGCGGCCGACGGCGGCCGCCTGCCCTACCACGACGGCAGCCTGCCCGAGGAGATCCGCGATGCCTTCGGCGTGAGCAAGAAGGCCTTCAAGCAGGCCATCGGCGCGCTCTACAAGGACCGCCTCATCCGCATCGAGCCAGACGGAATCCATTTGGTGGCGCCGCCCGGTCAGGTTTAAGTTCTAAGTTTTAAGCTCTAAGCCCGATCGCTGCTTTCCCTTACACCTTAAACCTTACAACTTACAGCTTCTCACCCGCCATGCCACCGCGCTCCCCCATTCCGCTGCCCGTCGTCGTCCGCGAGGTTCCGATCGAACTTTGCCAGTTCCTCAAGTTCGGCGGGCTGACCGGCACCGGCGGCGAGGCCAAGCAGGTCATCAGCCAGGGCCTCGTCACACTCAACGGCGTCGTCGAAACCCAGAAGCGCAAGAAGCTGCTTCTCGGCGACAAGGTGTCTTTCGACGGCAAGACCATCGTGGTCGCGCTTGCGTGATTTCTGGAGGGCCGGCCTCCCGGCCGGCCGCGGTCGGTCAGGAGACCGAGCCTCCTGGTTTTCCCTTTCACTCTCACTTTTCCCTTCCCCCCATGAGCACCCCCGCCCTGAAGATCGAGCATTTGAAAACCGGCACCGGCGCCTCACCCAAGAAGGGCGAGCTGGTCACCGTGCATTACACCGGCTGGTTCACCACCGGTGAGAAATTCGACAGCTCCGTCGACCGCGACGAGCCGTTCCAGTTTGTCCTCGGCGCCGGCATGGTCATCGCCGGCTGGGACCTCGGCGTCGCGCAGATGAAGATCGGCGACAAGGTGAAGCTCACGCTCCCGCCCGAGCTCGCCTATGGCAAGCAGGGCTACCCCGGCGCCATCCCGCCGGACTCGACGCTCGTCTTCGACGTCGAGCTGCTCGGGATCGGATGAATGTAGGGCGGGATCTCCGAATCCCGCCACGCGGGTGGCATCAGGTCCGGGCGGAGGCGGGATACGGAGATCCCGCCCTACATTAGGCGAAGCGCGCCATAGACCAGCCCGGCCCACACGAAAAACGCCGCGGCGAACTTCAGCTGGAAGGTGCCCTTCGCCGACTTGTGGCGGAAGACGATCATGCCGAGCAAACCGCCCGGCCAGCCGCCGAGCGCGCTCGCCCAGAAGAGCGCCGCCTCGGACACCCGTTGACCGCGGCCCGCCCGCCACTTGTCGAAGCCGAAGAGCAGGAAGGTCCACGCGGACAGCGCCACGAGCCATCCCGCCAGGATCTGCACCAGCAGACGGTCATTCATAGCCGATCCGGGTGATCTCGAGTTGCGCCGCCCCCGCCGGAAACTTGAAATGCACCTTCTGTCCCAGGCGCGCATTGAGCAAGGCCCGGGCGATCGGCGACAACCAGCTCACCTCATTGCGCTCCGCATCCGTCTCGTCCACGCCGACGATCCGGTAGGTCGTCTCGGCGCCGCGCTGGTCCCGCACCGTCACGGTCGCCCCGAACCGCACCACCTCATGCGGCCGCGGCGGCACCGCCGCGATTTCGGCCGCCTGCAGGCTTTGCCGCAGGTAGGCCACCCGCTGTTCGAGGTGCTGGAGCCGTTCCTTGGCGTCGGCCCCGCGCATGCCGGCTTCACCGACCAGGGCCAGCAGCGCCGGCCGGTCCGTGTCGGCCAGCTGCGTCAGCTCGGCCTGCAGGCGTTGCGCGCCCCGGGCCGTGAGGTGGTTGCGCGCGCCCGGCGGCAGCGGCGAAACCGGCCGCGGCACCAGCACGTCGCCGGCATCGTCCTCCTTGGTGAAAGCCTTGCTCATGCCCGGACCATGCGGAGGAATGGGCGGAATACAAGGTAGGGCGCGGACTCCGCTCCGCGCCGCGGCGGTGAAGGGACTCACCGCCCTACCCTTCACCGAACGGCCCCGGCATGAAATTCAACCGCCGCGCGCCGCTGCGGCCGCGCGCCGCCACCCGCTCGGCCGGCGCACTGTAGGGCTGCCGGCGATAGCCGCCCCGGTTCGGATCGGCGGCACACTTGAGCTGGATGTCCTGCATGCGCTGGAAGACCCCGAGCAGCTGCGCCGGGTCCTCGTAGCGGTCGAGCCCCGTCCGCTCCAGCACCGCCAGCAGCTCGTGCACGGCCTCGAGCGTGGACAGGCAGCCCTCCACCGGCTGCTGCTTGATGATGTAGCGACTCGGCGCCGACGGCGTGAACATGATGCGCGGCAGCCGCTGCAGGCTGGGGCTCAGCCGCAGCATCTTCCGCGCCCCGCTCCAGGTCGCGTCGAGCAGGAAGATCACGGGCTGCCGCGTCCCAAGCTGACCGCTGAAAGCTGACGCCTGATCGCTTTCCGACAGGTTCAATGCCTCCTTCCCCGGATAGAGCAGCACGGGAAAATTCTTCGGGTCGTGGATCAGGGCCTGCACGGCCTCGTCGCCGTCGAAGGCCGTGCCCATGTGGATCTCGCTGTTCGGCAGGCAGAGGTGCGTGAGCCGGCCGGTGCCGGCCTTCTCCTCCTTGAACTCCTTCGGGTGCATCAGGAACACGAACCGCGTGCGCGTCGCCATCGGCCGCAGCGACGCGCACCAGCAGAGCGCCTCGGGCCAGAAGCAGCGATAGCACATCTTTCTCATGACCTGTAGGGTCGGCGCTTGTCGCCGGACCTGGATGGCATGAAAGGTCCGCCGACGAGCGGCGACCCTACATTGACTCGGAGCCCCCTCATTCCCGCTCCCACTCGTCCGTCTTCGGGTAAAACACCACAAGCAGCACGTTGATGGCCGCGAGCACGGCCAGGCCGGCGAGACCGTTCTGCGTCGAGCGCAACAGGTGCTGCACCGGCTGGCCGGAATAGCCGAAGGCCGGCACGAGAAACTGCACGCCGATGGCGAGCGCCTTGGCCGCCACCCAGGCCAGCGGCGCGGCCAGCCAGAAGGCCGGCCAGCGTCCGGCCAGCAGCGCCGCCGCGCCGACGAAGAACGCCACCTCCATGCCCATGGTGCCGGCCATGCGCAGCGCCGGCAGACCGGTGAAGACGATGTTCACCAGCGGCGCCACCAGCCCGATCGCCAGCCCGGGCAATGCCCCGTAAAAATAAACGGCCAGGAAGGTCGTCCAGAAAACCGGCAGCACATAAACCCCCAGCGGCCGCGCGCCGCCCCACGGGATGAGGTGCACCAGGAACGGCACCAGCCAGGCCACCACGACCAGCACCGCGCCCTCGCGCCAGCCGACGGTTTTATGGAATAACGCTCTGCGCGCGGTGGAGGACATGATCGGAGGACGGAGGACAGATTGCAGAAAACAGCCAGCCAGCAGCGGCCCGCCTCCTCAATCATCAATTATGCGTAATCTGTCCTCTGTTATCCGTCTTCTGTCCTCCGTTATCCGACCTCTGTCCTCGGGCCCGCCACCGGCGGGCGTCGGGTGAAATGCCGATTCCACCTTGCCTACTGGCGCCGGCTGCACAGAAATGCACCCGATGCGAGTGCGCTCCACTTCCAACCGCCTGCTCGGCCGACGGGACATCCCGCGGTCGGCCGCGGGCGTGGGCCTGGTGGAGCTGATGGTCGTCGTCACCATCATCAGCATGATCATGCTGGCGGCCGTCCCCACCTACAACCGCATCCAGCGCAAGGCCCGCGCCAGCACGGTGGTGAATGATTTCCGGGTGTTCGCCGCGGTCTTCCAGGCCCACGCGCACGAGACCGGCACCTGGCCCGTCGAGACCGCCGTCGGCGTGGTCCCGCCGGGCATCAACAACAACGAGCTGAAGGCCGAGTCCTGGCTCAAGCTCACGCCCATGGGCGGCCAGTTCGACTGGGACTTCAACCAGGTGCATCCCGGCGGCACCAGCCCCGGCGGCCGCTGGCGCGCCGCCATCGGCATCAACAACAGCCCGACCTCGCCCGTGATCCTCGACCAGGCGCTGCTGGAGGAGATCGACCGCGCCCTCGACGACGGCAACCTCACCACCGGCAGCTTCCGCCTCGGCGGCGACGGCGGCCCGCTCTTCATTCTCGAACCCTGATGGCCACCGCCGTCCCCACCTACCACGTGACGCTCCACCACCTCGCCCCCGGCGCGGTGGCGGCCGGCCTGGCCCATCCCGACGAGGCGCTGCCCGCGGTCCCGCTCCCCCAGCTGCGCGAGATGCTCTACGCGCTCAGCGAGGTGGCGTCGCGCCTCACCATCTACGAGCCCTCCAGCCCCGAGATCCGCATCAAGACCGACCGCGAGGCCTTCGTCGTCCGCACCCGCTACCGCCGGCTGTGGTTCGTCGGCTACGAGTACTCCCTGCGCGGCGAGGAGCACTCGGTCGCCTACATCCTCACCACCATCACCGGCAACACGGAGACCGCCAAGGCCCCCGAGCCCCGTGTCGAGCGCCCGTCCTCCGCCAGCCCCCTCGTCACCGCCACCCCGGACGAGGCCGGGCGGTTTCCGCGCTGGCTGAAGATCGCAGTGATGGCCGTCATCATCATCGGCTGCAACGCCACGGCCGCCTGGATGCTGCTCAGCCCGCCCAAGACCATCGCCCCGAAATACGCGCTGCTGACCCCCGCCGAGTCCGCTGCTCTGCTGGGCCGCGTGGCCGGCGAGTATCGCACCGGCTCCGCCGAGGGCGACCGGCGCATCATCATCGACACCACCGGCACGGCGCGCCTCGCCAAGTTCGGTCCCAACCAGTCGACCACCCAGCCGGTCACCAAGACCGTCCGCGGCGCCGTCGTCGACGGCCAGCCCGCGCTCGTCACCAACGACCCCGCCGCCGTCGTCCTCAAGGACGCCGACACCATCGTGTTCTTCGGCAACACCTACAAGCGGCACAATCCGTGACGCGGAGAGCAGGGAGCACGGACTGATCTTTCTGTCCTCCGTCATGTCCGCCAAGATCCTCCTCCTCATGGGCGTCGCCGGCTCGGGCAAGACGACGATCGGCCGGCGCCTGGCCGCGGAGCTCGGCTGGCCCTACCACGAGGCCGACGACTTCCACAGCGCCGCCAACAAGGACAAGATGGGCCGCGGCATCCCGCTCGACGACTATGACCGCGCACCCTGGCTGGCCGCCATCCGCGCCGCCATGGACGATGTCCTCGCCGCCGGCGGCAGCGCCGTGTTCACCTGCTCCGGCCTGAAGGAAAAATACCGCCGCATCCTCATGGACGGCGCCCCCGGCGTCGCGCTTGTCTACCTCGCCACCGACCTCGAGACGAGCCTCGCCCGCGTCGGCCGGCGCCAAGGCCACTACATGAAGGCCGACATGGTGAGGAGCCAGTTCGAGGCGCTCGAGGTCCCCGCCGACGCGCTCACCATCGACACGCGCCTGCCCCCCGAGAAAATCATCGCGGAAATCCGGAAACGGCTGGCGCTGTAGGGCCGGATCACCCTAAACCGCCAAGACACGTAAATCCAAGTGGGACCAAGGCGGGATGCCGTGA
>JAYRXZ010000097.1:0-6219 GCA_041917235.1 Lacunisphaera sp.
AACTCTTCAACCGCGACATCATCTCCATTCCGGACAAGTGGGAGTTTCCGTGGTTCGCGGCGTGGGACCTCGCGTTCCACATGATCCCGTTCGCGCGGATCGACCCGAATTTTGCGAAGGAGCAGCTGAACCTCTTCCTGCGCGAATGGTATATGCACCCGAACGGCCAGATCCCGGCCTACGAGTGGAATTTTTCCGACGTGAACCCGCCCGTGCACGCGTGGGCCTGCTGGCGCGTCTACAAGATGACCGGGCCGCGTGGCGGCCGCGACCGGCTGTTCCTCGCTCGGGTGTTCCAGAAGCTGCTCGTCAACTTCACGTGGTGGGTGAACCGCAAGGATCCGGGCGGGCGGCATCTGTTCTCCGGCGGCTTCCTCGGGCTCGACAACATCGGCGTGTTCGACCGTTCGAAGCCCCTGCCGACCCGCGGACACCTGGAGCAGGCGGACGGCACCGCGTGGATGGCGTTTTATTGCAGCACGATGCTGGCGATGGCGCTCGAGCTCGCCGAGGGCGACCCGGAATACGAGGACATCGCCTCGAAGTTCTTCGAGCACTTCGTGGCGATCGCCGACGCGATGAACAGCCTCGGCGGCACCGGCCTGTGGCATGAGGAGGACGGCTTTTATTACGACCAGCTGCTGCTGGAAGGGAAGGCGTTCCCCCTGCGGTTGCGCTCGATGGTGGGCATCATCCCGCTCTTTGCGGTGGAGTTCATCGACGAGGCGCGGCTGGACCGCCTGCCGGGCTTTGCCAAGCGCACCCGGTGGTTCCTCAAGAACCGCAAGGACCTCTCGGCGCACATTTCCTACCTGACGCAGGGCAAGTCCGGCAACGGCCTGCGCCTGCTCGCGATCCCCTCCCGGGAGCGGCTCCAGCGCATGTTGCGCTATGTGTTCGATGAGCGGGAATTCCTGTCGCCCCACGGCGTGAGGTCGTTGTCGCGGATCTACCAGGAACAGCCTTTCGTGCTGCACGCCGGCGGCCAGGAATACCGGGTCGACTATGTGCCCGGCGAGTCGGACTCGGGCCTGTTCGGCGGCAACTCGAACTGGCGGGGTCCGGTCTGGTTTCCGACCAATTTCCTGCTGATCGAGGCCTTGGAGCGCTACCACCATTTCTATGGCGACAGCTTTACCGTGGAATTTCCGACCGGTAGCGGGAACCGGGTGACCCTTCAGGTGGCGGCCCAGGAATTGTCCAAGCGAATGGTAAAAATCTTCCTGCCGGGCCTAGGTGAAGGGCTGGTTTGCCATGGTCCGGCCTGCTCAAAAACAGATGCTGATCGGCTCAAGGGCATGGTGCTTTTCCATGAGTATTTCCATGGCGATACCGGACAGGGTTTGGGGGCCAGCCATCAAACCGGATGGACCGCTTTGGTCGCCCGGCTGATCGAGGGCAATTCCGAGAAAAGCCGGTAATTTTGCTCAACTTTTTTTGAGCAAGAACGGCGCGTAAAAAACTGCCGTTCCAATGGGTTACGGAATGCGATAGTAAAACTAGGGACAGCCCGTCCCAAGTAAAATAGTTGGGAGAAAAACGAGCTTGTCGGTGTCCTGAAGTTGGCCTTTTTCCCGGCCACTTAGAGCTATGAACAAACACCTCCTCAAGTTCCTCCTGTTGGTCAGTCTCCTCGGTTTTACATCTGTAGCCGGGGCGTCCGACCGTTGGGAAACCTTGCGCGCCATCAATTGGGTGGAGAACCCGACCAACCAGACCCAAGTGGGCCGGTTTGGCGAACTGGGGCCGTATCAATTCCGTCCGGGCACCTGGCGCATGCATACCGACAAGCCTTTCCGCCAGGCCATCCAGCGTGAGGTGGCCGACGAGGTCGCGGTGAAGCACTACGAGTGGATCAAGCGCACCTTCCAGAAGGCCGGCGTGGAGCCCAATGTCTTCAATATCGCCATGGCGTGGAATTGCGGCGTGGAAGCCGTGCTTTCCGGCCGGGCGCCCAGCGTCAGCTACCATTACGCCGAGCGCGTGAGCAACCTGGTCGAGACTCTGAAGGACCGCAACCGGCCCGAAGTGGCCGAGGAGACGCGTCCGGCCGTCCGCCGCGACGAATACACCGGCGAGGAGCAGGTCCGCTTCCGCATCCTGCAGGACACCCCGCGCTTCGTCCTGGCGGCCGACTAGGCCGCCGGCCGGCGGGAACGCCGGTTACTCCAGGAAAGACGACTGCTTGGGCTGCTTGGCGGCCTTGCGGGCGGCCTCTTCCTCCGGCGAGGCGTTCAGGTGCCGCGGCGGACGGGTGACGCGTGACGCGACGGCCGCCTCGCGGTCCGTGACGATGCGGTCGCACATCTTCTCGATCTGCAGGTGCAGCCAGTGGGTCGTGGCGCTGGTCTCCGTGTAGTCGGCCGGGCCGTAGTGGTCGATGCGCCCGGTGTGGCGCAGGCGGTCGTTCTGCTCGAACTCGGCCCGCACGGCGGGGTTGTAGACGGCGTAGGTCTTGCCGCCGCCCTTCTTGACGACGGAGAAGCTCGGGACATCGCTCGGACCGTCGGCGATGTAGATCATGTTCTGGAGCGGGATGCGGCGGTCCTCGGGCGTGACCTTGGCGTTCACGTCGATCGCGGCGTTCTTGTTCGTGCCCTTGTTGATCTCGAAGATCGCGCGCGTCTTGGTCGTGTTGTCGATCATGACGCCGATCTGGGCGATCTCGTTGGCGGCCTCGAGGGGGAATTCCTTCTGCTTGAGGAAACCGGGCTGCAGCGGGTTCTCGATGAACTCGCAGGCCCAGGTCGCGTCGATGTAGGGGGCGAGGGCGCTGCCGCGGATCATCTCCGCGAGCCCGGTGCTGACGACGTAGTGCTCGAGCTGGATCTCGTGCTTCACGTATTCCGGCTTGGCCCGGGCCCAGGCGCGGGAGGACTCGAAGAACTTCGGCAGGCCGGGGTAGAACTCGATCTCCTTGCCGCACTCCCGCAGCACCTTGTTGCTCAGGCCGGGCATCTTGCCGGCGAGCACGTAGGTCAGCAGGTGGTTCAGGTAGCTGATCTCCGGGGCGATGTTGTAGCCGCGCTTCCGGTAGTTCTCCGCCAGGGCGTTGGTTTCGGCCCAGAACGTGGCCTCGTCGATGCCGTAGCGCCGGAAGAGCGGCGCCTGCATGTAGGCCGGAATCAATGTCTTGTCAAAATCCCAGACGCAGGCGATGATGTTCTGAGTGAAGAGTGTGGAAGCCATCGCGGAGAAATTCTATTAGACGGCAGGCGCTGCCGTTGGTTTGGCCTTTGATAAAGCCGCGCACCGCGGCTGAAGCAATTCACAATTTCCCGCCCGCTCCCCCGCATGGACCTTTTGCCCGACATCACCCTCTTTCAACGCCGCCTCGACGAGCTCGACGCGCAGATGGCGGCGCCGTCGTTCTATGCCAACCCCCGCAAGGCGACCGAGGTTTCACGCGAGCAGCAGGCGCTGCGCAAGCTGGTCGAGACGCACGCCGACTACGAGCGGGCGGGGCGGGAGCGCGCCGAGCATGAGGCCCTGTTGAAGGATCCGACGGCCGACGCCGAGCTGCGCGCGCTGGCCCAGCAGGAGCTGCCCGAACTGCAGGCGCGGCACGAACAATTGAAGCAGGCGGTCCTGCTCGCCATGATCCCGCCCGAGGCGGCCGATTCCCGCAACACCGTGTTCGAGATCCGCGCGGGCACCGGCGGCGAGGAGGCCAGCCTGTTCGCCGCCGAGCTCTACCGCGCCTACATGCGTTACGCCGAGGGCCGCGGCTGGAAGATCCAGCCGATGAGTTCCAGCGCCTCCGACCGCGGCGGCCTGAAGGAGGTCATCTTCCTCATCACCGGCTCGGACGTCTACAAGCAGCTGAAATACGAGAGCGGCGTGCACCGCGTGCAGCGCATCCCCGTGACCGAGGCCAACGGCCGCATCCACACCTCGACCGTCACGGTCGCCGTGCTGCCCGAGGCCGAGGAGGTGGACGTGCAGATCGACCCGCAGGACCTCGACATCAGCGTCATGCGCGCCAGCGGCCCGGGCGGGCAGGGCGTCAACACCACCGACTCGGCCGTGCGCATCGTCCACAAGCCGAGCGGGCTGACGGTCTACTGCGCCGACGACCGCTCGCAGATCAAGAACAAGGCCCGGGCGATGGCGGTGCTGCGCTCGCGCCTGCTCAAGTTGAAGGAGGAGGAGGAACAGGCCAAGTATGCCGCCCAGCGCCGCGGCCAGATCGGCACCGGCGGGCGCAGCGAGCGCATCCGCACCTACAATTTTCCCCAGAACCGCATGACCGACCACCGCATCGGCCTGACGCTCTACAGCCTGCCCGCCATCATGGAGGGCCAGTTTGAACCCATCATCGAGGCGCTCCAGCGGGCCGACTTCGAGGAGAAGCTGGCGGCGCTGACCGGCGGGCCGCTGCCCGTGCGGGCCCGGGCCTCGGACGACGACTGACATGCTCAGCGTGCTCGAAATCATCAAGCGGACGACCGGCTTCTTCGAACAGCGCGGGGTGGAGTCGCCGCGCCTGAACGCGGAGCTGCTCATCGGCCACGCGCTCGGCCTGAAGCGGATGCAGCTTTACCTGCAGTTCGAGCGGCCGCTGACCGAGGCGGAGCTCGAGAAGATCCGCCCGCTGGTGAAGCGCCGCGGCGGCCGCGAGCCGCTGCAATACGTCATGGGCGAGACGGAGTTTTCAGGGCTGAAACTGAAGGTGGACCGCCGGGCGCTCATCCCGCGGCCGGAAACGGAACGGCTGATCGAGCTGGTGATGCAGCAATTCGCCTCGCCGCCGGCCACGGTGCTCGACCTGGGCACGGGCAGCGGGGCGATCGCCCTGGCGCTGGCCAAGGCCTGGCCCGAGGCCGTGGTGACCGCCGTGGACAAGAGCGAGGAGGCACTCGCCCTGGCCCGCGAAAACGCCGGGGCGTGCGCCCTGGAGGGGCGGGTGACGTTTGTGCTTTCCGACTGGTTTGCCGGCATACCGGCGGGGCGGAAGTTCGGCCTGATCGTGGCGAACCCGCCGTATCTCTCCGATGAGGAGACGGCGGCGGCCCAGCCGGAGGTGAAGGATTTCGAGCCGCGCATGGCGCTCTCGGCCGGGCCGAACAGCGCCGCGGACCTGGAGCGCATCATCCGCGCGGCGCGGCCCTATCTGGCCCCGGGCGGGTTGCTGGCGTGCGAGACGGGCATCGCCCAGCACCAGACGCTGGCCGCGTTGGCGACGGCGGAGGGTTATACCCGGGTCGAATCGTTGCGCGACCTTACGGGTCGCGAACGCTACCTGCTAGCCCTTGGGTAACGGGGAGAGCGGGGCGCGGCCGGCCCAGAATTGCGGATCCTTGTTGATCCGCAGGGCATCGGTGACGACCCGGAGCGACTCGCGCAGGTGGACGTCGAGCTTGGCCTTGGTGTCCTCATCGAGTGCGTCGGTGTCGCCGTCCTCGTCGGTCGCGGCGGGTGCCGGTTCCTTGGCGGGCGTGGCGGCGGCAGTCTTGAGCACCGAGTCGAGCTTGATCTCGCGGCTGGCGTAGTTGTTTTTGGCGAGGCGGTCGCGCTCGGCGTCCATGGCCTTCTTGAAGTCGTCGTCGGCCTGCTTGAGCGCCTGGCGCTGGGCGAGGTTCAGCGAGATGGTCTTGTGCTCCTGGCGCTCCTTGAACCAGTCGATGCTCTTCTGCAGGTAGGCGAATTCCTCGAGGGACTGCTGGCGCACGTGGCTGGACTGGAGCAGGGGGTCGACAAAGGCCTTGGCGAGGGCCTTGCCCTCGAAGGGCGCCGACTTGATCTCGTCCCACATCAGGGCGTGGGGCAGGTCGGACTCGCCGATCGGCAGGAAGTTGTTGATGGAGGGCAGGGCGATGTCGGGAGTGACGCCGTGCTTCTGGGTGGAGGAGCCGTTGGGCAGGTAGAACTTCTGGTAGGTGAGCTTGGCCGCGCCGGTGTTGGCGATGTTCTGGCTGAGGCGGGGCAGGAAGTTCTTCATCTCGAGCACGGCCTGGACGGTGCCCTTGCCGTGGGTGGTGCTGTCACCGATGATGACGGCGCGGCCGTAGTTCTGCAGGGCGCCGGCGAAGATCTCGGAGGCGGAGGCGCTGAAGCGGGAGGTCAGCACGGCCAGCGGGCCGTCGTAGCTGACGGAGGTGTCGGTGTCGCTGTCCACCTGCAGGCGGCCCATCGAGTCGCGGACCTGCACCACCGGGCCCTGGTCGATGAAGAGGCCGGTGAGGTCGACGGCCTCGGAGAGGAGGCCGCCGCCGTTGC
>JAYRXZ010000098.1:0-5425 GCA_041917235.1 Lacunisphaera sp.
TGAGGATGCTGCGGGTGAAGTGGACGAGACCGGTTTTCTTGCTGATCGGGTCGAAGTAGTCGGCGAGGTCCATGCCGAGGCCGGAAACGAAGATCGGGCACTCGGCGAGGCGGTTGAATTTCCGGGCGTCATGCAGGATGGCCATGATCTCCTGCATGCGGCCGAGGGCGAAGACCGGGATGAGCACCGAGCCGCCGCGCTGGAGCGTGGCGTTGATGGTCTCGACGAGGCGGATCATCTCGTTGGAGCGGGTGATGCCGGGCGGCTTCTCGGTGGCGCCGTGGGTGGTCTCGGTGACCAGCGTGTCGAACTTGCCGGTGGGGAACCTGGCCCCCGCGAGGATGCGCTGGACGTTGAACAGGACGTCGCCGGTGAAGAAGATGCGGCGGTGCTTGTGGTGGATCTCGACGCCGGCGGCGCCGGGGATGTGGCCGGCGGGATGGAAGGTGAACTCGATCTCGTCGTGCGCGCCGGAGAACTTCTTCGGACTGTTGAAGGCGAGGGGATACATCCGCGGGACGCAGCGGTCGATCTCCTCGTGGGTGAAGAGCGGGTAGTCGGCGATGCCCTTCTCCTCGCGCTCGCGCATCATGACGTTGGCGGAGTTGTGCAGCATCCGCTCGATCAGCATGTGGCTGGGCGGCGTCATGATCACCGGCGTGTTCGGGTAGGCCCGCATCAGCAGCGGCAGCGACCCGATGTGGTCCAGGTGGCAGTGGGTGATGATGATGAGGTCGAGCTTCACGCCCTCCAGCGGGCGGAGGTTCGGGGCGGCGACGCGCCCGACCTTCTTGGGGTGCAGGCCGCTGTCGATGACGAGGTGGAAATCGTCGAGCTGGACGTAGAGCGAGTTGGCGCCGATGCCGCCGTCCGCGTTGAGATCAATGAGCTTCATTCGGTTGGGGCCAGTCAGCCGGCCGGAATCTCCATGTCAAACGCGGGGATGCGGACAAAGATGCGGCGCCCCTGGTCGTCCAGGCCGTGGAAGCTGCCGCTGACCCGGCCGTTGCAGCCGGTGACATGGTAGCTGTTGTAGGAAAAGTGCCCGCCGGGGGCCAGGGTGGGGGTTTCGCCGACGATCTTGTCGCCCTCGACCACCAGGCTGGTGCCGTCGGCGTGTTCGATGACCCATTTGCGGCCCAGCAGGGTGACGGTGCGCTTGGAATCGTTGCGGATCGTCAGGTAATAGACAAAGGCATGCGGCTGGTCCGGGGGCAGGTTGCCGCCGTGGTGGTAGACGAGCTTGTCCAATTCGACCCGGAGGCCGGGCAGTTCGAGCGGTGCGGTCACAACGGGGAGGAAACCACGGAATATACGGAAGACACGGAAAAAAGCCCGCGAGACTGAACCGGTGCCACCTTTCCGTGGGTTCCGTGTATTCCGTGGTTTATCACGGCCTTTCGTCTTGCCGCCGAAAAGGCCGGGGCGCACAAAAGCTGCTCCTATGCAAAAGCTCGCCTTGCTCTCGGTCAGTGACAAACGCGGCCTCGTGGAGTTCGCCACGGCCCTCGTCCAGCAGCACGGATACCGGCTGCTGTCGACCGGCGGCACGGCCAAGCTGCTCGCCGAGGCGAAGCTGCCCGTGACCGAGGTCAGCCAGCACACCGGCTTCCCGGAGATGATGGAGGGCCGCGTGAAGACCCTGCACCCGAAGATCCACGGCGGCCTGCTCTGCCGGCGCGACAAGGCCGACCATCTCGCCGCGGCGAAGCAGCACGGCATCGACCTGATCGACTTGGTGGTGGTGAACCTTTATCCGTTCGAGCAGACCGTCGCCAAGCCGCACGTGGAGTTCGAGGAGGCCATCGAGAACATCGACATCGGCGGGCCGTCCATGCTGCGCAGCGCGGCCAAGAACCACGAGAGCGTCACGGTGGTATGCGACCCGGGCGATTACGGCGCCGTGCTCGCGGCCTTCGCCGAGCCCGCCAAGCTCGGCGACCTCCGCCGCCGGCTCGCGCTGAAGGTTTTCCAGCGCACCGGCGCCTACGACACGGCCATCGCGAAATACCTCGAGGGCCAGCAGGCCGAGCTGGACTTGGAAGCGCTGAGTGGTTTCCCGGCAACCTACAGCCTGTCGCTCAAGAAAGCCCAGAGCCTGCGTTACGGCGAGAATCCGCACCAAAAGGCTGCGCTCTACGGCACCTTCCACGAGCATTTCCAGCAGCTGCAGGGCAAGGAGCTCAGCTATAACAACATTCTGGACATCACCTCGGCGACCTACCTGATCGGCGAGTTCGAGCGTCCGACGGTCGCGATCCTGAAGCACACCAATCCCTGCGGTGTCGGCAGCGCGGACACCCTGATCGAGGCCTGGCACAAGGCCTACGCCACGGACCGGCAGGCGCCGTTTGGCGGCATCATCGTCGTCAACCAGACGCTCGGGCTCGATCTCGCCGAGCAGATCAAGGACATCTTCACGGAGGTGATCATCGCCCCGCGCTTCTCGGACGAGGCCCTGGCCATCTTTGCCAAGAAAAAGAACCTGCGCCTGATGATCGCCAAGGAAGGCATCGGCGCCGACGCCCTGCAGGAGGTGCGTTCCGTCGTCGGCGGCGTGCTCGTGCAGGACCGCGACCGCTCCATGGAGAAGCCCGCCGGCTGGAAGGTCGTCACCAAGCGCCAGCCGACCGCGGAGGAGATGGCGGCGATGCTGTTCGGCTGGAAGGTCGGCAAGCACGTGAAGTCGAACGCCATCGTCTATTGCCGCGGCGAGCAGACGCTCGGCATCGGCGCCGGCCAGATGGCCCGCGTCGACAGCTCGCGCATCGCGGTCTGGAAGGCCGGCGAGGCCAAGCTCAACCTGAAGGGCTCCGTCGTGGCCAGCGAGGCGCTGTTTCCTTTCGCCGACGGTCTGATCGCGGCGGCCGACGCCGGCGCCACGAGCGCCATCCAGCCCGGTGGCTCGGTGCGCGACGAGGAGGTCATCAAGGCCGCCGACGAGCGCGGCATGGCGATGGTCTTTACTGGCGTCAGGCACTTTAAGCACTAGGCTGTCCGCATGAAACTCCGCGCCGCCTGTCCGCTGCTGGCCGTCACGCTCCTGCTCGGCGGCTGCTACACGGTGCCGGAGACGGGCCGCACCTCGATCATCCTCCCGGTGGTGAACGACGTGGCGCAGGGCACCGCGGCCTTCGCCGAGATCAAGGCGAAGGAAAAGATCTCGTCGGACCCCGTGCAGAACGCCCGCGTGCAGCGCATCGGCCGGCGCATCGCCGCGGCGGTGGGGGACGCCCTCCCGGGTGCCAGTTGGGAGTTCGTGGTCTTCGACGCGCCGAAGACGCTCAACGCCTTCGCGCTGCCCGGCGGCAAGGTCGGCATCTACACCGGCCTGCTCAACCTGGTGGAGTCCGACGACGAGATTGCGATGGTCATGGGCCACGAGATCGCCCACGTGACCGCCCGGCACGGCGCCGAGCGCGTCTCCCAGGGCGTGCTGGCGGCCGTCGGAGGACTGGTGCTGGATGCCTCGACCAAGGACCGGAAGAACCACGATCTGCTGCTGGCCGGCTACGGGCTGGCGGCCACCGGCGGTATCCTGGCTTTCTCCCGCGCCCACGAGAGCGAGGCTGATTTCATCGGCCTGCGGTATGCCGCCAAGGCGGGCTATGATCCGCGCGCAGCCGTCACCTTCTGGCAGAAAATGGCGCAGGCCGGCTCGCCGAGCAAGGTGCCGGTGTTCCTCTCCACCCATCCCTCGCACGACCGGCGCATCGCCGACCTGCGTTCGTGGGTGCCGCAGGTGATGCCGCTCTACGAGACGGCGAAGCTGAGGTATCGTTAATGTAGGGCCGCGGCTTGCCGGCGTGCCTTTCCGCGGCGCGGCGCGGCGACAAGCGCCGGCCCTACAGCCTCAGCCGAAAGACGTATTGGGTATATTCGGACTAGCGCCGCGTCATAAACTGCGTCAACGTGCGGCATGTTTGACCCAGTTGAAAAGCTCAAGGAATACGTCCGCCAAGGCAGCGTCTCCGCCGACCCGCAGTTCAAGGCGGGCATGGAAGGCGCCCAGAAGTTCCTGACCGGCCTGCTGACCGAGATCGGTTTCAAGGTGGAACTCGTGCCCACCGCGCTGCACCCGGTGCTGCTCGCCAAGCGCGGCGACAACCCGGCCTGGCCGCATGTCATCATCTACGGCCACTACGACGTGCAGCCGCCCGACCCGCTCGACAAGTGGGACACGCCGCCGTTCGAGCCGACGATCAAGGGTGAGCGCATCTATGGACGCGGCACCGCCGACAACAAGGGCCCGCTGCTCGTGCACATCACCGCCGTCGCCCGGCTGCTGGAAAAGAACCCGAACCTGCCGCTGCGCCTGACCTTCGTCGTCGAAGGCGAGGAGGAGATCGGCAGCAAGAACTTCAAGAGCTTCCTCAAGGAGAACAAGGAGAAGCTCCGCGGCGATTTCATCTACATGTCGGACAACGGCATCCTGTCGCCCGACCAGATGATCATCACCGTCGGCCTGCGCGGCATGCTGGCCTTCGAGGTCGAGCTGACCGGCCCGAGCTCCGATTTGCACTCCGGCATGCACGGCGGCGTGCTCATGAACCCGCTGCAGGCGCTGGCCGAGCTCTGCGCCTCGCTGCACACCCCGGACGGCAAGGTCAACATCCCCGGCTTCTACGATTCCGTCGTCCAGCCCGAGCCGTGGGAGCGCGAGCAGCTCGCCAAGGTCGGCCTCAAGGAGCAGGACTACGCGGCCTTCCTCGGCATCAAGGAATTCCACACGCCGCCCGGCTACACGCCGTTCGAGGCCATCCGCTTCCTGCCGACGCTCGAGTTCAACGGCTTCACCGGCGGTTACCAGGGCGAGGGGACCAAGACCGTCATCCCGAGCAAGGCCCGGGTGAAGATCACCTGCCGGCTGGTGCCGAACCAGACGCCGGACAACACGAAGGAACTCGTCTTCAACGCCATCAAGGCGCGCTGCCCCAAGGGCGTGACGATGAAGATCACGCCGCAGCACAACGCGACACCCTACGTGGTCATCCCGCCCGACCGCTCCAACACGCCGAAGAACCAGTCGCCGGCCCTGGCGAAGTGCTTTCGCGCCGTGGACAAGGCCGCGGCCGAGGTCTGGGGCAAGCCGCCGATCTATCTCCGCGAGGGCGGCAGCGTCGGCCTGCTTGCCGACCTGAAGGAAGTGCTCGGACTCGACGCCGTGATGATGGGGCTCTTCCTGCCGGAGGACAACCTGCACGCGCCGAACGAGAGCTTCCACCTCGGTGTGATGAAGCGCGGCATCGAAACGTCCGAGCGCGTGCTGGCGGAGCTGGCGAAGGGGTAGGCCGGGTCAATTGTGGAGGGTCGGTCTCCTGACCGACCGCGGCCGGCCGGGAGGCCGGCCCTCCAAGAAATCCGGCGGTCACAGGCCGCCGTTACAGCAAACAAAAAGGCCGCGGATTTCTCCGCGGCCTTTGAA
>JAYRXZ010000099.1:0-5378 GCA_041917235.1 Lacunisphaera sp.
ATCAGGGACTCGCCGACCAGCACGGCGTGGGCGCCGGCGGCCTTGACGCGCGCGGCGTCGGCCCCGGTGGCGATGCCGCTTTCGCTGACGGCGATGACGTTTTTCGGAAACAGCGGGATCAGGCGCTCGGACAGGCCGAGGTCGGTCTTGAAGATGGCGAGGTCCCGGTTGTTCACGCCGATGATTCTCGCGCCGTGGCGGACGGCGCGGGCGAGTTCGTCCTCGTTGTGGATCTCAAAGAGGGCGTCGAGTCCCGCGGCCGTGGCGGCGTGGTGGAGCGCCTCGATCTCCTCGTCGGCGAGGGCGCGGACGATGATGAGGATGTCGCTGGCGCCGGCCAGCCGGGCCTGCAGCACCTGGACCGGGTGGACCATGAAGTCCTTGCGCAGGCAGGGCAGGGCGGGGCCCTGGACGGCGAAGTCGCCGGTGACCTCCTGCAGGTCCTCGAGGCGGCCGCCAAAGAATTTTTCGTCGGTCAGGATGGACAGGGCGGCGGCGCCCGCGGCCCGGTAGCGGTGCGCCTGGGCGAGGGCGGAGATGTTCTCCCTGATGGCGCCCGCGGACGGGGAGCGGCGCTTGATCTCGGAGATGACCGCGAGTTTCCCATCGGGGCGGCGGAGGCCGGACCGGAAGGAAGGCGGCCGGGGCAGGTCGCGGTTCAGCGCGGCCAGTTCGTCCGGGAACACGGGCCGCAGCAGCGGGGCGATCTCCCGGCGCTTGTGGGCCATGATTTCGGTCAGTTTGTCCATGAATACGGGTCACCACGGAACACACGGACAACCCGGAAGCCAAACCAAATTGCCCGGATTTTCCGTGTGTTCCGTGTGTTCCGTGGTAATTCCTCCAGCCATGACGCCGATCGAAGAACTCCGCCGGACCATGGCCCGGCTCCGCGCGCCCGACGGCTGCCCGTGGGACCGCGAGCAGACCCACCAGACGCTGACCCGCTGCCTGATCGACGAGTGCAGCGAGCTCCTCGACACGATCGACCGGAACGACATCCCGCACATGCGCGAGGAGCTCGGCGACGTGCTCATCCAGGTGGTCTTCCACGCCCAGCTCGCGGCGGAGCGCGGCGACTTCAACTTCGACGACGTGGCCCGCGAGATCAACGAGAAGCTCGTGCGGCGCCACCCGCACGTCTTCGGCACGGGCAAGGCCGGCAATTCCGCCGAGGTCATCGAGGTGTGGGAAAAGGTGAAGGCCGGCGAGAAGGCCGCCGCCGGCAAGACCGAGTCCACGCTCTTCAAGAAACTGCCGCCGCGGCTGCCGGCCCTGATGTTCGCCGAGGAGGTCGCCAAGCGGATCGAAAAGCAGAAGCTGCCGGCGGGCGACGTGGTGGACGAACTCCGCGTGACCCAGCTCGTCGCCGGCCTGACCGAGGCCGCGGCGGGCCGGCAGCTCTACGAACTGGTCGCGGCGTGCCGGCAGCGCGGCCTCGATCCGGAGTCCGCCCTGCGCAAGGAATGCGACCGGGTGATGAAGGAAATCGAAACGAGGGTAGGGGCGGTTGCCCCCAACCGCCCTTGAGTCGCGCGGGCCGTTGAAGGCAACGGCCCCTACCATGAAACCCCAGGCGGATAAAAAACCTGAGCCCCTGCCGGCCGACATCGCCGGCGCGTGGCTGCAGCCGTTCCTCGACCACCTGCGGAAGGAGCGGCGCTACTCCGCCTACACGGCGCGCAACTACGGCCAGGCCTTCGGGGATTTCTTCGTCTGGCTGCGGCAGAACCGGCTCGGCGAGGGCGGCTTCGACGTGCTGTCGGCCCGGGATGTGCGCAGCTTCGTCATCGACGCGCAGCGCCGCTTCGACCGCCGGACACTGCACAACCACGTGTCCGGCCTGCGCGCGTTCTACCGCTACTGGATGCAGCGCGGGCGGCTGGAGCGGAACCCCTTTGCCGGCGTGCCGCTGCCCAAGCTACAGAAGAGCCTGCCGAAGTTCCTCACCGAGGCGCAGGTGGCCGCGCTGCTCGACGGGCCGCTGAAGCTGCTGCAGAACAAGTCCGTCCCCGTCCACGACGCCTGGCGCGACCGGCTCATGCTCGAGCTGCTTTACGGCGGCGGGCTGCGCGTGAGCGAACTGGTGGCGCTGAACTACGGCGCGATCGACTTCGGCGACGGCAGCGCCCGCGTGCTCGGCAAGGGCCGCAAGGAGCGCATCTGCCCGCTGGGGGCCACCGCGATGAAGGTGCTGCGGAAGTTCCGCGACGAGTTCGCCCGCGGCGCGGGGCCCGGCGACCCGGTGCTGGTCTCAGCGCCCGGCAAGCGGATGACGGTGCGGATGGTGCAACTGCTGGTGAAGAAATACCTGGCGCTGGCGGACCTGCCAATGGACCTCTCGCCGCACAAGCTGCGGCACTCGTTCGCCACCCACCTGCTCAATTCCGGCGCCGACCTGCGCACGGTGCAGGAGCTGCTTGGCCATGCGAACCTGACGACCACCCAGGTTTACACCCACACCAGTGTCGCCCGCCTGAAGGAGATTTACGCCAAAGCGCACCCCCGCGCTTGAAGTTGTTCCTGTGCAATTGGAAACGAGCGACGCGGGCTGCATTTCAGTTTGTTTGGCCACCTAATTAAAGGTAGGTATTAACACCTATAACAAATGGGTAAAAACTGAAGTATTACTAGGTATTTGCACGACACGAAGAAAAGTGTCGGTAGGGTGAGCGGCGAGGAAAGCACCGTGAATTTTTCGACCGCCACGCAATTGAAACCTGAACGCGCCCTGCGGGTGCTGATCGTGGACGACCATGAGATGGTCGCGATGCTCTTCCGGGAACTGGTTGAATCGCTCGCGGGGTATGAGGTGGTCGGACAGGCCGCGGATTGCGCGCAGGCGCTGCGGCTGTGCGGGCAGGTCAGCCCCGACCTCGTGATGCTCGATCTCGTGCTGCCGGATTCGTCGGGGCTGGCGCTGCTCCGGCAGATCCGGACCGGCTGTCCCGCCGCGCGCGTGCTGGTCTGTTCGGGCAACCTCAACGGCCCGCTCATCCGCAGCGCCTTGCTCGCGGGGGCCACGGGGATCATCGGCAAGGCCGTGTCGCTCGATGTGCTCAAGCAGGCGATCCACACCGTGAGCGCCGGCCGCACCTACCTCTGCCCGCAGACCAGCGAGTCGGTGCGGCTGCTCGTGCAGGCGGATCCCAGCCCCGGGCCCAAGGCGCCCGAGCTCAGTCCGCGCGAGCGGACCGTGCTGCGCCACATCGCGGCCGGGCTCAGCTCGAAGGAGATCGCGGCGAAGCTCGGCCTCAGCCGCTATACCGTGAGCAACTTCCGCAGCCGGCTCAGCAAGAAGACCGGCCTGAACCGCGCCGTCCAGCTCTCGCGTTATGCCGCGCAGCTCGGCCTCGTGGACGATCCGGCGGAGCGCTGACCACACGGCCGGGTTCCGCCTGGGCAGTATCGCCCGGTCCGCGAGGAAAACAAATTCAGCCGCCTTGGGGCCAATCGGTGCGCGCGTCCGGGCTCACTCTAGTCCGGCGCGGTGTTTACCTACTTCGCCCTGACTCAAACAAACTAATCCGCGCATAGGCTTTCTACTCATTTTTAGAGTATAACATATTATTTTATAGATATTTAGGGAGATCTGACCAACAGAGAAGATGCATGCAGGAGCTACAGCAAAACCGGTCCGTCACCCGGGTGGTGATCATCGATGACCACAAGGTGCTCAGCGAGCTGATCACCAGCGTGGTCGACTCGCTGCGGAATTTCCGCGTGGTCGGCCGCGTGCAGACCGAGGACGAGGCGCTGGCGCTGTGCGGCCGCGAGCAACCCGACCTGGTGATCCTCGACCTGGTGTTGTCGGACAGTTCCGGGCTCACGCTGCTCGAAAAGTTGGGCGCGCTGTGCCCGCGATCCCGCGTGGTGATCTTCTCGGGCAATCTCACGCCCGGCCTCGTGGCGCAGGTCCTGGCCGCCGGCGCCTTCGGGCTGATCAGCAAGAGCGTGACGCTGGACGAATTCCGCGCCGCGCTGCTCGCCGTGGCCGCGGGACGGACGCATTTCAGTCCCGAGATCTCGGCGATCATCAAGAGCCTGGTCACCGATCCGCCGCTGTTCCCGGCCGCCGGCCGGCTGCGACTCAGCCGCCGCGAGGAGATCGTGCTGGGTTACCTGGCCCAGGGGCTCAGCTCCAAGGAAATCGCCGCGCTCCTCGGCGTGAGCGTCTACACGGTCGCCAACCACCGCAGCCGGCTGATGAAGAAAACAGGCCTGCACCGCGCGGCCCAGCTCTCGCTCTACGCCGAGCGCCTCGGCCTGCTCCGGCCGGCGGCCGGCGCCTTTCCCTCCCGGTGACCATGAGCGCCGCGCGTCCCTCATCCTCCTCGCCCGGCCCGGCGATCGCGCCGCGGCGCCGGCGGCCGCGCCGCCAGGTGATGTCCGGCGCGGCGCTGGAGGAACAGCTGCGGCACGTCCAGCGGCTGGTCATGCAGGGCGAGCTCGCCGCGACCGCGGTGCACGAGATCAGCAACCTGCTGACGATCGTGATGTTCAATGCCGGGCTGCTCCGCATGCGGCATGCGGACGACGCGGCCGTGCTCAAGTATGTGGAGCCGATCCTGCACGCGTCCGACGTGATCGGCTCGTTGTGCACGCAGCTGCGCAACCTGTCCCGCCCGACACCGGCCCAGCTGCGCGTCGTGGACCTGGGGGAGATCGCGCGCCGGACGTTCACGCTGCTGGACCAGATCATGCAGCGCGAGCTGGTGCTCGAGACAGAGGGAACGCGGCCCGTCCTGATCTGCGCCGACCCCGCCCACCTCGACCAGATCATCGTCAACCTCGTGCTCAACGCCCGCGACGCGACCGACAACACCGACGGGCGGATCGTGATCCGGCTCGGCCACCTGACCGCCGCCGGCGTGCCCTATCTGGAGGTGAGCGACAACGGCACGGGCATGACCCCGCTGGTGAAGCGGCGGATCTTCAAGGCCTTCTTCACCACCAAGCCCGTCGGCCGGGGCACCGGGCTCGGCCTGGTGACCGTGCGCCGGCTGATGCAGGGCATGGGCGGCACCATCAAGCTGACGAGCAAGCCGGGGCAGGGCACGACCATCCGGCTGCAGTTTCCACCGCCGCCACCCGACGAAGCGGCCCGTCACCAATCCTTCCAGGCGGACGCGGCGGTCGCCGCCTCGCCTGGCGTGAAACCATGAACGCACCCGCCCGCATCACCTTCCCGCCGTTTGCGCCGGACGCCGGACGGCCGCCGCCGCCCGCGGCGGACCGGCTGCATTTCATCCACATCATCGACGACGACGCGCCGCTCGGCGCGGCGCTGGCCGCCGGGCTCGAGGCGCACGGTTACCGCACGATTTTCTCGCCGGGCGCGGAAACCGGCCTGGCCGAGGCGCGGGCCCGGCCGCCGG
>JAYRXZ010000100.1:0-5350 GCA_041917235.1 Lacunisphaera sp.
AGAAATCCGGCGGTCACAGGCCGCCGTTACAGCAAACAAAAAGGCCGCGGAGTTCTCCGCGGCCTTTGAAATTTTATTCTGCCGAAGCTTACTGCTTCCGCAGCTCGACGAAGTCGACGCGGCGGTCCTTGGCCCACTCGGATTCGCCGCCGCCCTGCTTGGCGTCGGTCGAGCCCTTCGAGAGGGTCTCGAGGCGGCGCGGGTCGGCGCCGAGGGACTCGAGGTAGCGCTTCACGGAATTCGCGCGACGGTCACCGAGGCCGAGGTTGTATTCGGCGGTGCCGCGCCAGTCGCAGTGGCCGACGAGGACGAGGTTCTTCTCCGGGTTGTCCTGCAGCCACTTGACGGCGGCCTGCAGCTTCGGGCGCTCGGGGGCGGCGACCGCGGCGCGATCGAGGCCGAAATAGACGGGCTCGACGACGCTCTGATTCTCGTTGACCGGGGTGCCCTCGTTGCGGAGCGAAAGGGCGGTGTTCGGGTCCTCGGCGAAGGCGACCGCGTTCGGGTCGATCGTGTTCTGGCCCGTGGCGGGCAGCGTGGAGCCGTCACGCACCGGCTTCTTTTTGCAGCCGGAGAGGACGAGGGCGGAGAGGGCCAGCGTGAGGCCGAGGAGTTTGAAAACGTTCTTCATGGTGTTCGGGAAAGGGAGAGCTGCCGTTATTGGTTAATCATCAACGGCGCGCAAGAACGAATCTTTAGGCCGCCGGAGGCCATTACCAGGTCTGGGCGCGGTGGTCGATCAGGCCGATTTCGAGGGCGTAACGGGTCAGGCTGGCGACGTCGTGGAGGTTGAGCTTCCGCATCAGGTTCGTGCGGTGGTTGTCCACGGTCTTGACGCTGATGCCGAGCTTCTGGGCGATCTCCTTGGTGCTGTTGCTCTCGGCGACCAGCTTGAGGATCTCGCGCTCGCGGTCGGTGAGGGTGTCGACCCCCGAGGCCGGGCTGTTGTTGGCCACGACGGTGCGGAGCAGGGCGGCCACGCCGGGGCCGAAGTAGGTGCCGCCGTTGGCGATGGTCTCGAGGCCCTTTTTGAACTCCCCCAGGCCGGCCGTCTTCTCGACGAACCCGTGGGCGCCGGCCTCCAGCATCTCGCGGACGAGGGCGGGGCTTTCGTAGGCGGAAAAGACGAGCACGCGGGTGTTCTTGAGCTGCTTGCTGATGCGGCGGAGGATGTCCACGCCGCTCAGGCCGGGCAGGCGGGCGTCGAGCACCAGCAGGTCGGGCTTCAGGTCAAGGCAGAGCTGGCAGGCCTGCTGGCCGTCGCCGCTTTCCCCGACAATCTTGTAGGCCGGATCGATCCGGAGGATTTCAGCCAGCATTTCCCGGATGGCGGTCTGGTCCTCGATGATGACGATGCGTTTGGCTGAGGTGGTGACGGTAGGCACGGTAGGCAGATGGGGACGGCGTGGATGGAAACGTAACGGCTGCGACTTTTGCCCATCCCGGGGAAAACTCAATCCCGATTAGGTAAAAAGGCCGTATTCAACCAATTGAAACAGGCTAGCTGGTGGGGCGACTGGGATTCGAACCCAGAACCAATTGCTTAAAAGGCAACTGCTCTACCATTGAGCTATCGCCCCAGCTAGAACCCAAGGCGGAGATAGTTTTTCGCTTGGGCGGCAAGGCAAGGATTATTTGCACCGGCCGGGCTCGGCTGAACGGCTAAACAGGCCAGCATTGACCGCCGGCTCCGGGATGGTGCAAGCTGCCGGCCATCTAGCGACTTTCGTGGGAACAATCCTCAAATTTCCGGATCAGAACGAACCTGATCCTATGACCGCCAAAGCTCAGGAAGTAGCCCTGGACCGCATGTTGGTTGACCGCTTCAAGGGCGGCGACGCGACGGCGTTCGATCAACTGGTAACCCGGTATTGGGACCGCATCTATGCGATGACCAACCAGCTCCTGCGCAACCAGCAGGACGCCGAGGAGGTCACGCAGGACGCCTTCATCCGCGCCCACCGCGGCCTGGTCAATTTCCGCGGCGATTCCGCCTTCTCGACCTGGCTCTACCAGATCGCCACCAACCTCGCCCGCAACCGCTACTGGTATTGGTGGCGCCGCAAGCGCGACAAATCCATCTCGTTCGAGGCTCCCGTCAGCGGGGACAACGACACCACGCTCGCCGAGCTCATCCCGGCCGAGCAGGAGACCCCGGAGGACGCGACGGTCACGCAGGAATTCGTCAACCGCGTCGCCGAGTGCATGGAGGAGCTCAACGAAAAGCACCGCGAGATCCTGATCCTGCGCAACGTCCAGAACCTCGCCTACGAGGAGATCGCCGAGATCCTCGGCATCAGCGTCGGCACCGTCAAAAGCCGCATCGCCCGCGCCCGCGAGAGCCTGCGCGAGAAACTCGGCACCGAATTTCAGCCATGAAAGACAACCGTTTCATTGAACTGGTGAACCTCTACATCGACCGCCAGATCTCGGCCGAGGAAACCGCCGAGCTGGAGGCGGAGATCCAGGCCAGCCCGCAGCGCCGCGCGATCTACCGCCAGTATTGCCAGCTGCACAGCGCCACCAAGCAGGTCTACGAGAGCTTCCGCGCCAACGCCGAGCCGCAGGCCGGCGCGCCCGCCGGCCGCGTGGTTGCCGGCAACTTCGCCCGCCGCCCGCGTTCGAACTGGATCCATTACGCCGGCGGCCTGACTGCGGCCGCGTGTCTGGCCCTGGCTTTTGTCCGCTACAACGCCGGCTCTTCGCCGGCCACCGGTGAGATCGCCCAGACTGCGGCGGCTCCCGCCGTGCAGGTGGCGACCGTCACTCCGCCGGCCCCGGTTGCGGCCGAGCGGGTCGCCGCGGCTCCCACGGCGACGCTGGTCAGCCTGAAGGACCATCTGGCCGCCGAGCCGGATTATGCCGCGATGCTCACGGCCCTGCGCCGCGAGGAACAACGGGCCTTCGCCAACGGCGAGATTCAGGCCAGCCGCCTGCCATCCCTTTTTGATGACGGCGTGTTTGAGGCCCGCCAGTTCGCTCCGGCGAACAACCAGCGGACCTTCCGCGGCAAGCAGGCGCCGGCGCAGCAGGCGGAGTTCACCGCCTTCCAGTTCCAGCGCTGAGGTAGGGCGCGGACTCCGTTCCGCGCCTTTGCGGCGGTGAAGGGACTCACCGCCCTACCATTTAACCCAGCGCTTTCTTGATCAGCGCCTCGGTCGAGGCGCCGGCTCCGAGGGCCACCCATGCCTGCCGCACGGCCTTGTCCGCGTCGGCGGCCTTGTAGCCCAGCGCGGTGAGCGCCAGCACGGCATCGCGGATCTTGTTCTCGCCGGCCGGAAGCGCTGCGGCGGAAGCATCGCCCTTGCCCGGTGCCACGTGGCCGAGGTCGGCGGGGTTGAGCTTGTCGCGCAATTCCATGACCAGGCGCTCGGCGGTCTTCTTGCCGATGCCCGGGCACTTGGCGAGCAGGCCGACATCACCGGCAATGATGGCGCCCTTGAGGCTGGCGAGGGAAAGCTTGCTCAGGACGCTCAGGGCCATCTTCGGGCCGACGCCGGTGACCTTCTCGACCAGCAGACGGAAGAAATCGCGCTCCTCCTCGGTGGCGAAGCCGTAGAGGGTTGCCGAATCCTCGCGATAGACGGCGAGGGTGTGCAATTTGGCCGGCTGGCCGGGCGAGGGAAGCCGCTCGGCCGTGGTGACCGGGATGTGGATCTCGTAGCCCAGGCCGCCGGTCTCGATGACCGCCGCCAGCGGGGTCGCGGAGACAAGGGTGCCGGATACGCTGGTGATCATTTGAGGCCGAGCACGTCCTGCATGTCGTAGACGCCGGGCTTCTGCTTGACGACCCAGTGGGCCGCGCGGACGGCGCCGCGGGCGAAGATGCCGCGATCGCTGGCCTTGTGGGTCAGTTCCAGCCGTTCGCCGAGGGTGGCGAACATCACGGTGTGCTCGCCGACGACATCGCCGCCGCGCAGCGCGTGCACGCCGACCTCGGTGGGCTGGCGTTCGCCGGTGATGCCGGAACGGCCGTGCCGCAGGGCATCGGCGGTGAGCTTGCGTTCCTCCAGGATGATCTCGAGCAGGCGGGCGGCCGTGCCGCTCGGGGCGTCCTTCTTGAAGCGGTGGTGCATCTCGACGACCTCGGCGTCGTAGTCGGCGCCAAGCACGGCCGACGCGCGGCGGGTGAGGGCGAAAAGCAGGTTCACGCCGACCGAGAAATTGCCGGCCCACACGCACGGCACCTGGCCGGCGAGGGCGAGCAGCTTTTTCTTCTCACCGGCGTCATGGCCGGTCGTGCCGATGACGACAGGTTTCTTCTGCGCCACCGCGAGCTCGAGCAGCCGGCCGGTGCCGGAGTGGGCGCTGAAATCGATGATGACATCGCAACCGGCGAGGTGCGCGGCCGGATTGTCGCCCGCGTCGGTGGCGGCGCGGATGGCCGCGTCCATTTCGCCGGCCACGCCGGCGATGGTCTGGCCCATGCGCCCCTTGGCGCCGTTGAGGAGGATCTGGAGCGGCATGGCGTCAGGCCTTCCCGAAGGCGGCCAGCGAGGCGAGGAGCGTCTTGCGGCTGGCGGGACTGAGGGCGGAGAGCGGCAGGCGGACCTCCTCGGAGCTGATGATGCCGGCCTCCAGCATCGCCAGCTTCACCGGCGCGGGGTTGGACTCGATGAAGAGCGTCTTGAACACCGGGTAGAGTCGGCGGTGCAGGGCGCGGGCCTTCGGGTAATCCTGCGCGAGGGCGAGCGAGACGAGCTTGCCGACCTCCTTGGGGTAAAGGTTGCTCGCCACGCTGATCACGCCCTGGGCGCCGACCGCCATGAAGGGCAGGGTGAGGCTGTCGTCGCCGCTGAGCACCGTGATGTCGCTGCCCAGGGCCGAGATGATCTGGTCGACGCGATCCACGCTGCCGCCGGCCTCCTTGATGTGGGCGACGTGGGGATACCTGGCGCGGAGGCGCTCGATGACCGGCACGCCGATCTCCACGCCGCAACGGCCCGGGATGGAATAAAGAATGATGGGCTTGTCCGTCACCTCGGCGACCTGCGCGAAGTGCAGGAACAGGCCCTCCTGGGTCGGGCGGTTGTAGTAGGGCGCCACCAGCAGGAACGCGTCGGCGCCGGCGGCGTCGGCCGCCTTGGTCATGTCGATCGCCTCGTGGGTGGAATTGGAACCGGTGCCCGCGATGACCGGCACGCGCCCCTTGGCGGCGTCGATCGTGCAGCGGATGATGTCGAGGTGCTCCTCGTGCGTGACGGTGGGCGACTCGCCGGTGGTGCCGACCGGCACGAGGCCGCTGATGCCCGCCTTGATCTGGGCGGCGACCAGTTTCCGCAGGTCGTCATAGGCGACGGCGCCGCGCCGGAAGGGCGTGACGAGGGCGGTGTAGGTGCCGGTGAAGGAA
>JAYRXZ010000101.1:0-5141 GCA_041917235.1 Lacunisphaera sp.
GTGCCGTCCAGGATGGCACCGCGGATCTCCGCCATGAGCTGCTGGTAAAACGCGAGGTTGTGGATGGAGAGCAGCTGCCAGCCGAGGACCTCGTCAGACTTGATGAGGTGGTGCAGGTAGGCGCGGGAGTAGTCGCGGCAGGTGGAGCAGGCGCATTGGGTGTCCAGCGGTTCCTCGGCGAACTTGTAGACCGCCCGGCGGATGTGCAGCCGGCCATGCGACGAAAAGGCCGTGCCGCGCTGCGCGAGCTGCGTGGGGATGATGCAGTCGAACATGTCCACGCCGCGGTGCACGGACTCGAGGATGTCGATGGGCGTGCCGACGCCCATCAGGTAGCGCGGCCGGTCCTTGGGCAGGTGGGCGGTGGTGACCCCGGTGAACTCGTAGCGCTGCTCGTGGGTCTCGCCGACCGCCAGGCCGCCGATGGCCAGACCGTCAAAGGGCAGGGCGCGGAGGAACTCGGCGCTGCGGAGGCGAAGGTCGCGGTGACAGGCGCCCTGCACGATGCCGAAGAGGGCCGCCGGCGAATCCCCGCGCGCCCGCAGCGAACGTTCCGCCCAGCGGTGGGTAAGGTGCATGGCCGCCTCAGCCTCGGCCAGCGGCGCCGTGGAGGCGATGCACTGGTCCAGCACCATCATGATGTCGCTGCCGATGGCCCGCTGCATGTCGATGCTCGACTCGGGCGAGAGGAAATGGAGCTCGCCGTCCACGTAGCTGCGGAAACGCGCGCCGGCCTCGGTCATGACGCGGGACTCGGGCAGGGAAAAGATCTGGAAGCCGCCCGAATCCGTCAGCACCGGCCGGTCCCATTGCATGAAACGGTGAATGCCGCCGAACTTCCGGAACACCGCCGGACCGGGGCGGAGCAGCAGGTGGTAGGTGTTGGCCAGCAGGACCTGGGCGCCGATCGCCTTGAGACCGTGGACGGTCATGTTCTTGACCGTCGCCTGGGTGCCTACGGGCATGAAAACGGGGGTGCGCACCTCGCCGTGGAGGGTCTGGAAACGGGCCGCCCGGGCCTGGGAGCCGGGGGCTTCTTTTTCGACGGTGAAGGAGAGCCGGGACATGCGGATGCGGTGGAGCGCAATCACTTGGGGGCGGATCGGGCCGATGGCAAGGCGTCGCGCGCAACTCGCTGCAACTTTCGCCCCGGCCGCGGTGTGCTAGGGAAGTCGCAACGTTCATCCAACCCTCCCCAACATGAAAAACCTGCTCCGTTCCTCCCTTGCCGCCGCGACCCTGTCGCTGGCCTTGACCACGTTCGCCTCCGCCGCCGAAGCCCAGTCCGGCGCCATCGACATCGGCCAACTGATGCCTTCCGCCAAGGGCGAGTTCGTCGAGATCAACCTTTCCTCCGCCATGCTCAAGTTCGCCGCCCGCATCGCGGCCCGCCAGGAGCCCGAGGCCGCAGAGCTAATCCGCAACCTGAAGAGCATCCGCGTCAACGTCGTCGGCCTGGATGACACCAACCGCGACAGCACCATCGAGCAGATCGAGGGCGTCCGTCGCAAGCTCGAGGCCCAGGGTTGGACCAAGATGGTCACGGTCCGCGAGAAGAACGGCGGCGACAACGTCGACGTCCACGTCATGCAGCGCGGCGAAGAGTCCATCGACGGCCTGGTCGTCACCGTCCTCGACAAGAAAGGCGAGGCCGTCTTCGTGAACATCGTCGGCAACATCAACGCCGACCAGATCGCGCAGATCGCCGACAAGTTCGACATCGAACCCCTGCGCAAGGTGCACATGAAGATCGAAGGCAAGAAGAAGGCCAAGGAAGTCTAAGTAACCTGTAGGCCAGCGTGCTTGCACGCGCCCGGCGCGACCAAGGTCGCTGGCCCACCCCAAATCACCCCCTTACCATGAATCCCGCTCCTTCCGCCACCCCCACGCGCCGCCGCCACGTCTGGCGGTGGGTGCTGCTCGGCGCCGGCCTCTGCCTGGCCCCTTTTGTCCTACTGGCGGTGGCCGTGGTCAGCTACGTGACCCTCGACCGCGACGTGCGCGTGCTGCGCAACCACGTCATGGAGGCCACCGACGCCCGTTGGGACACGAAGGTCCAGATGAGCGTCGGCCGCATGACGCTCGGGGCGGTCGGGCAGGGCCTGCGCTTCGTCGATCACAAGGACATGGACGATGCCCGGCTGGCCCTGCGTTCCGTCAAGCACGCCAGCGTCGGCGTCTATGAGCGCCGCTCCGGTGGCAAGGACTGGTCCCGCGAGCAGCTTTTCGTCGAGACCGACCGCGCCATGCAGAAACGCGGCTGGACCCGCATGGTCGGGGTCGCCGAGAAGAAGGAGACCGTGCTGGTCTACGTGCAGGAAGACCTGGACGAGGACGAGCCGTTTGAGATCTGCGTGGCCGTGGTCAACGGAAAGGAGATGGTGGTGTGCTCGACCACGGTCGACGCCGAGGCCCTGGGCGACCTGATCGCCAAGCACACCGGCGACGACGTGAAGCGCCACCTCCGGTCCGCCAAGTTCAAGTTCTGAGCACGGGTAGGGCGCGGACTCCGTTCCGCGCCGCGGCGGGCAAGGGACTGCCCGCCCTACCTTGATATCTTTGGTTATCCGTGTAATTCGTGGCGGCGATGTCCCGCCTGCCCACCATCGCCCACCTCGACGCCGACGCGTTCTTCGTGTCGTGCGAGCTGTCGATGAAGCCGGAATTGCGCGGCACCAAGTGCGCCGTCGGCGGGCGGGAGCGCGGCATCATTTCCTCCGCGAGCTACGAGGCCCGGGCCTGCGGCGTTTATACGCCCATGCCCACCAAGCTGGCCTTGAAGGTCTGCCCCGACCTGATCCTGCTGCCGCACACCTCGGGCATCTACAGCAAGAAGTCCCGGGAGATGTTCGACCTGTGCGAGACCGTCACGCCGGTCGTGCAGCGCAACTCCGTCGACGAGGGCTACCTCGACCTCGGGCCCTGCGGTTTCAAGACCGCGGCCGAGATCGAGCGGCGCATGCGCGCCCTGCAGCAGCGCATCTGGGACGACCTGCAGATCCCGACCTCGTTCGGCGTCGCGGCCAACAAGCTGGTGTCCGCCATCGCCAGCAAGGCCCGCAAGCCCCGCGGTTTCACGGTGGTGCCGCCCGGCGACGAGGCGGCCTTCCTGGCACCCCTGAAAATCAGCGTGATCCCGGGGGTGGGCAAAAAGAGCGAAGAGCGGCTGGCTGCGCAGGGCATCCGGCTCGTCAGCGACCTGTTCACGCGCACGGAATCCGAATTGAAGGCCCTGTTCGGCAGCGGCTGGCAGGAGATGCTGACCATGGCCCGCGGCGAGGACGACCGTCCGGTGCACACGGACCACGAGGATGCGAAGTCGTATTCGGTGCAGGAGACCTTCGGGGAGGACATCAGCGATTTCGCGGAGATCGAGCGCATCGCCAAGGGCATGATCGATGAGCTGATGCCCGCCATCCGGGCGGACGGAAAACACGTGAAGACGATGACGATGAAGGTGCGTTATCCCGGCATGGAGAACAGCACGGCCGGCCGCAGCCTGACCGAGGCCACCGACCTGGAGGCGCCGTTTTACCCGCTCGTGCAACCGCTGTTGAAGGCGGCCTGGACGCAAAGGCGGCCCTTGCGGCTGGTCAGCGTGCGGTTTTCCGGGGTGGAGGAGAAAGGCGCCCAGCTCGAGATGTTCGGGCAGACCGACGAGAAGAAGCGCCGGCTGGCGGCGGTCCTGGACAAGCTGAATACCCAGGGGAAAAAGGGCATCGTCCGTCACGGACACCAACTTGACTCAGGCAAGTGAACCACAAAGACGCGGAGACACAAAGAAAGAGGTTTTAATTCCCAATCCTTCGTGCCTTTGTGACTTTGTGGTTAATGAATTAGATCAACGCATCGCCGCCGCCAAGCAGGCCGTCCTCGCCGAGACGGCGCTGATGCACCGGGAATTCGGCCATGCCAAGCCGGTCATCAAGCACGACGGCACCAAGGTGACGCCGGTGGACATCGCCATCTCGCAGCATCTGCAGGACGCCATCAATACGGCATTCCCGTCCGACCAGTTTTTCAGCGAGGAGCTGGCTCCGACCGCCGAGCCCGTGCCGCTCACCTCGCGCTTCTGCTGGGTGTGCGACCCGATCGATGGCACCAATAATTACGCCAACGGCATCATTTACTGCGCCATCTCGCTCGCCTTGCTGGAGAACGGCACGCCGGTCTATGGCATCGTCTACGACATGGCGCGGCGCGTCCTCATCCACGGCGGGCCCGGCCGCGGGGTCTGGGACGGCGAGAAGCAGGTCCGCGTTAAACCGGAGGCGCCGAACAGCCACAGTCTGATCGGCTTTCATTCCCCGGTGGAGAAGGTCTACGCGATGGAAGGCAAGAAACTCATCGAGAACTTCAAGATCCGCGGCCTCGGCAGCAGCACGCTGCACCTTTCGTATGCCGCCATCGGCCTGCTCGACGGGGTGGTGGACCACAACAACAAGGTCTGGGACATCGCCGCTGCCTGCGCGCTGCTGGCGGAGGCCGGCGTCGAGATCCACTATCTCGAGAACCCGCCGTTTCCGATGACCGAGTTCACGCTCAAGGCGAAACGCATCCAATATGCCGCCGGCAACCCGGCGATGAAGACCCGGTTGCTGGAAGTGCTGGGCCGTCAGACCTGATACGTCTGCAACGGCACCGGATCGAGCACCTTGGCATTCGGCAGCTTGGCCTGGAGCTGTTCCAGGAACCAGGCGCGGGCCGGCGGGTCGCCGTGGGTGAGGACGATGGAACGGGGCGAACACTTCACGGCGAAATCGAGCAGCTCGTCGCGCGTGGCGTGGCCGCTGAACTCGAAGCGCTCGATGTGGGCGCGGACGCGGGTCTTCACGTTGACGGCGTCGAATAGGAACTGGTCGCCGTTTTTGGCCGCGAGCAGGTGGCCGCCGGGGGTGTCGGGGTCGCAGTAGCCGACGAAGCACAGGCTGTGCTTGGCGTTGCCGACGAGACAGGAGGCAAGGAGGTAGGAAGGCGTGTTCTCGACGACCATGCCCGAGCTGACGACGTAGATGCCCTGCAGGGGCGGTTCCTTGCCGGGGGTGAGGTCGCGGGGGGATTTCTTGACCTTGAGCTCCTTGAGGATGCTGCGGGTGACGTGGACGAGACCGGTTTTCTTGCTGATCTGGTCGAAGTAGTCG
>JAYRXZ010000102.1:0-4789 GCA_041917235.1 Lacunisphaera sp.
CCTTTGTTTGGACCGATGACAAGGGTGACAGATGTTCGGAGACATGGGTAACACTTGTGCGAAGGGGACGGAGGTTAGTCTTGGAGTGGAGTGAGACGGGAAAGTGGTCGCAGGATATGCTTGGCGGAGCGGGGAGTGGTGAGGTCAAGGCAACCAAGGCGGAAGTGGCAGAAGTAGACCTCCCACTGCCCGTCGGCCTGCGGGCTTGGGCGCAGGCCGACGGGCAGCGAGGCGAAGGCGTTGCCGATGTGCCAGGTCTGGCTGCCGAAGGTGATCACGCCCTTGCTGCGCACCACGCGCACTTCCATTCCGGCATACTCCGGGAGGGGCAAATGCCCCGGCAGCGCGCGCACGCTCGGCCGGTAGCGTGAGGCCGGGGTGGCGCCGCCGAGCGCATCGTGCGGCCGCTCGTGGTTGTAGCGGTGGCGATAGGCCGGAAACTCGGCCGCGCAGTGCGCGAGGTCGCGCCAGGTGTGGCGCCGCAACAGCTCCTCGTTCAAGGTCCGATGAAAGCGCTCCTCCTTGCCCTGGGTTTGGGGGTGGTAAGGGCGCCCGTGCAGCACCCGCACGCCCAGACGCAGCAGCCAGACGCTGAGTTGGGTGTGCCCGCTGCCCTCGGCGACATTACCCCAAGGGGCGCCATTGTCGCAGAGGATCGCCTCGGGCAGCCCGTAGCGCTCAAACGCCGCGGTGAAGGCGGCCTGGACCGTCGGCGTGCGCTGGTTGTCGCACGCTTCCAAGAGGAGGTTAAACCGGCTGTGATCATCGAGCATCGTGAGCGGATGACAGCGCTGGCCCGACTGGGTGGGCAGGTCGCCCTTGTAGTCGGCCTGCCAGAGGGCGTTGGGCAGCGGCCGTTCAAACCGCTGGATCGGGCCGCCGGCCCGCTCAGCCTCCAGCAACCCGGCGCGCCGGAGGATCTCCGTGCAGGTGCTCGCCGCGGGCACCGCAGGATGACCCAAATCCTGCAAGCGCCGGCGCAGCTTGCGTCCGCCCCAGCCGGTCTCCCGGCGCAGCGCCAGCACGGTGTCGGCCACCTCGGCCGACACTTGCCGGGGAGAATGGCGGGGTTTACGCGATTGATCCTGCAGCGCTTCTGGGCCGCCGTGTCGATACCGCTCGAGCCATTTATAGCCGGTTTTGCGGCTGACGTTAAACCGGCGGCAGAGCTCTTGGTGCGTGATCGGCGATTGCTCCGCGAGAATGGCGAACTCAAGGCGTTGAGACATGGGGGTAGTAGTGGGCCACGGCATCCCAGACTGTTACCCATGTCTCCGAACACCTGTCACCCTTGTCTCCAGTCCATACAATCCTTAAGCCGCCGCGTCCGCGGCATCGACCCCATCGGGTCAAAGATAACCTGCACTACCTCAAACTCTTCGCGCCCTTCCCCCTGCCTGAGGCTTCACCTAAATTGCAAAATACACACCGGCGTTATACCCTATCTATATATAGGTATTTACACCCATGTCTAAATCTACTCTTCTTCTGCCATGGACTTCCGCTTCTGGAGGAAAAAGGACAGCAACAAATGGCTCGAGGTCGACCAGCGTGAGCGTCGCTCGACGGTCATCATTGCGGTGGTTTTCATCACCCTCGTCCTCGCCGGCATCTGGGGCCTGATCTACGCGCTGACGCGGTGACTGACCTGCCGGTTTAAGGCATCGGTTTAACGCAAAGGCGCGAAGCCGCAAAGAAAGCCCTCTGCGAACTCCGTGTCGTCGCTGTCTTAGAAGCCCTGGCCTGACATCAGCTCCCGGTGCCTGCATTGACAGCATGCACTGGGCGCATTTACTTACAGTCATGACCGCGACCCTGCTCATCAAGCAACTCAAGGCGCTTCCAGCGCGGGAGAAGCAGAAGGTGTATCGGTATATTTTCGAGACTTGGACGCCGAACACTGTCACCCGGCGGGCCTTGCAGGAGGATGTTTCCCGGTCGACACGGTTTAACTCGGTTGAGGGCCTCTTGAAGGACCTCAAGCGATGACCCGGCAGCTGGTTCGCACTTCCCAGTTCAAACGCGACTACCGGAAACGGATTCGCTCGCCGAAAGCCGAGGCGGCATTGGCTGATGTGCTTGGGCGGCTTCTCACCGGCGCCTCCTTTGAGCCTCGTCATCGAGATCATCCGCTGAAAGGCGGTTTCTCCGGTGTGCGCGACTGCCACGTTCTGCCCGACCTGCTGCTACTCTACCAAATCGAGGGTGATTTGGTGATACTCCGCCGCCTGGGAACCCACAGCGACCTGTTCGGGTGAGTCTGGGCAGGATGTGGAATTCCCGCCCAGAATCGTCCATTGGCCATTGGTCCGACCCAAATGAACAATGAAAAATGAACGATGAACATTGGACACTAGGAGTGTCTTCGAACCGCAAAAACCGCACCCGAGGCCGAGGCCATAGAATGCCGATCCGGTTTAACCACTGATGCATCGCCTAACGGCTCTGCTACGGTATGCGGCCACGCCAGGTGACCTTGGTAGTGCGGCTTACTTGTCAGCCGTAGCCTTGCGCGAAGGCTGATCCCTAAGCCGCCGGCGAACGCGGCATCAACCTCGGCGGGTTAGGGATAACCCGCCCTACCTCAAACCTCCGCCCGCTTCTTGGCGTCCTCGCGTCTTTGCGTTAACCCTCAGGTTTGTGACCGCTGCTGCCCCAAGGGCACCCATCATCGGTCACCCCTGCGCTGGCGCTCCGGGGCCATGCCTGTGGCATGACCATCTCCGCACTACCGTGCTCCGTCAGGTTTCAGGTTTCCTCCGCCCGTTTCTTCGCGTCGGCTTCCATGAGCGCCTTCAGCGCATCCAGCGTCGCCTTGGCCTTCGCCTTGGCGGCGGGCAGGCTGGCGGCGTCCTTCACGGGCTCCGTGGCGAAGAGGTAGAACTTCATCTTCGGCTCCGTGCCGCTGCCGCGGGCGGCGAACGAATACCCGTTGGCCAGCGTCACGAGGTAAAGGTCCTGCGCCGGGATCTGCTCGTGGTCCGCGTCGAAGAACTTCTCGCGGCCGAAATCCTGGAAGCGCGTCACCTTCGTGTCGCCGAACGCCGTCGGCGGGGCCGACCGGTAGGTGTCGAGGATGCGCTTGATCTTGGCCGCGCCGCTGGCGCCCTCGTAGTAGATGTTGATCACGCCCTCGAGGAAGAAGCCGTATTTGAGGTAAATCTCGTCGAGATACTCCGGCACGGTCAGGCCGCGGGACTTCACCCACGCCGCCACCTCGGCGAACATCAGGCAGGCCGAGTTGCCGTCCTTGTCGCGCAGCGAGTCGTTGGGCAGGTAGCCGTAGCTCTCCTCGGTGCCGAAGAGGTAGAACGTGCTGTGTTGCTGCAGCAGCCGCGCGCGCTCGCGGAAGGGCGTGCCGTCGTAGCTGAAGCCCGCGCCCATGGCCTGGACGAGCTTCTCCTCGTAGCCGCGCATCTTGCCGGCGATCCACTTGAAGCCGGTGAGCGTGTTGATGACCTTCACGCCGTGGCCGCGGCCGATGGCGTCCTGCAGCGGCGTGGTGACGAAGGTCTTCACGATCGCCGCCGACTGCGTCCCGGCCGCCGGGATCCAGCCGAGCTCCTTGTATTTGGCGATGCGGTAGTCGGCCAGCAGCGCGCCGACCTGGTTGCCGGTCAGCAGTTCCATCTTCCCGGCCTTGTTCCGCACCGCGGCGCCCATGCGGTCGCTGTCGGGGTCGGTCGCCATCACGAGGTCGTGCCCGCCCTTCTCGGCGAGGGCCACGGCCAGCGCCAGCGCCTCGGCGTTCTCGGGGTTGGGCGACTTCACCGTCGGGAAACGCGCGTCGAAGGCCAGCTGCTCCGGCACCTCCGTCACCTTCACGCCGGCATGGTGCAGCAGCGGGAGCGACGAGATGGCGCCCACGCCGTGGATGTTCGTGAACACCACGTTGAGCGTCGTCTTCTTGAAGACCGTCGGGTCGAGCAGCGCCTGCGCCGCCGTGGCGAGGTAGTCGTCGTCGGCCTTGCGCCCGAGCGTGACGACCTTGGCAATGTCCTTCACCAGGAACTCGTGCACCGCGGACAGCGGCACGGCGTCCACCTCGGCGATGATGCCCTTGTCGTGCGGCGGCGTCACCTGCGCGCCGTCCGTGAAGTAGGCCTTGAAGCCGTTGTCGTGCGGGGGATTGTGGCTCGCCGTGATGACGACGCCCGTGTGGGCCTTCAGGTAGCGCACCGAGAAGCTCAGCTGCGGGGTCGAGCGCGGGCCGTCGAAGATCACCGCCTCGCCGCCGAGGCGCGTCCACGTGGAGGCGGCCAGCTCGCAGAAATGCCGCGAGAAATGCCGGACGTCGTGCGCGATCACGATCTTCGGCTTGGCGCCGCTGCCCTGGCCGGCGAGGTATTTCGCCATGTAACGGTAAAGGCCGATGACGGCGCGGGTCAGGGTGAACTCGTTGAGCAGGTTGCTGCCGACCGCCGCGTGCTCGGGGCTGCCCGTCGGGGAAAGCGTGCCGGTCTCGGCCCTGGCCGCCACCTTGCCGATGGTGCGGCCGCGCATGCCGCCGGTGCCGAACTCGAGGTAGCGGTAGAAGCGGTCGTTGAGCTCGCTCCACTCGCCGCGCTCGATGAGCTCCTGCAGGCTCTGCTGGGCCCACGCCGGCAGCCCGCCCGCCAGCCAGGCGTTCAGGTTCTCGGCGGCGCTCGCCATCAGTTTGCCGGCCTTGACGGCCGCGGAGATTTGGTCGGAGGAATTCATAAATTCAGGGAGCTGAAACCTGAGACCTGAGACCTGAAAAGGAAATGCCGAAAACGCCGGAATGCCTTGGATTGTTTCTGTAGGGCCG
>JAYRXZ010000103.1:0-4764 GCA_041917235.1 Lacunisphaera sp.
CCTTCGCCCTGCTGATCGCCCTCCCGCTGGCCTTCGTGTCGGACCGGTTCCTGTTTCCGGGCAAGGGCTTCCTCGGTTCGCTCATCCTCGTGCCGATGATCCTGCCGCCCTTCGTGGGCGCCATCGGTATCAAGCAGATCCTCGGGCAATACGGCGCGCTCAACGCCCTCATCATCGACCTTGGCCTGCGACCCGAGGGCTGGACCTTCGACTGGCTCGGCGCGAACCAGTTTCTCGGCATCGCCCTGGTCAACGCCTTCAGCCTCTACCCCATCATCTACCTCAACGCCGTCGCCGCCCTGGCCAACATCGATCCGGCCATGGAGGAAGCCGCGGAGAACCTCGGCTGCACCGGCGTGCGGAAATTCGTCAAGATCACCCTGCCCCTCATCAAGTCCGGCCTCTTCGCCGGCGGCACCATCGTCTTCATCTGGGCCTTCACCGACCTCGGGGTCGCGCTGATCTTCGACTACGCCCGCGTGACCTCGGTGCAGATTTTCTACGGCCTGAAGGACATCGGCGGGAACCCGTTCCCCTACGCGCTCGTCGCCGTCATGCTGTTCAGCTCCGTCGCCTTCTACGCCGTCGGCAAGGGCCTGTTCGGCCGCGACAGCTACGCCATGATGGCCAAGGCCACCTCCTCGGGCGGCCCGCAGGCGCTCCCGCGCGGTAGGGCGTGGTTCTGCACGGCGCTGTTCGCCGGCATCACCTTCATCGCCGTCCTGCCCCACATGGGCGTGGTGCTCGTGGCCTTCTCCAGCGACTGGTATGCGAGCGTGCTGCCGAAGAACTTCAACCTGCACAACTTCGAGATCGCCCTCGGCCACGACCTCACGGTGCCGGCCATCGCCAACAGCCTAAAATACGCCAGCATCGCGACGATCATCGACCTCGTGCTCGGCATCGCGCTGGCCTACGTCATCGTCCGCTCGAAGATCATGGGCCGGCAGATCCTCGACTTCCTCGCCATGATGCCGCTGGCCGTGCCGGGCCTGGTGCTCGCCTTCGGCTACCTGGCCATGAGCCAGGACGGCAAGTTCTTCTCCTTCCTCAACCCGGTGCGCGACCCGACCATCCTGCTCATCATCGCCTACTCGGTGCGCCGCCTGCCCTACGTCGTGCGCTCGGCCGCCGCGGGCTTCCAGCAGACCAGCGAGACGCTCGAGGAGGCCGCGCAGAACCTCGGCTGCCCGCCGCTCAAGGCCGTCTTCAAGATCACGCTGCCGCTGATCGTGGCCAACCTCATCGCCGGCGGCCTGCTCGCGTTCTCCTTCGCCATGCTCGAGGTGTCCGACTCGCTGATCCTCGCGCAGAAGCAGCTGTATTACCCGATCACGAAGGCCATCTACGAGCTCTTCCAGCTCCTCGGCGACGGCAAGTTCATCGCCTCGGCGCTCGGCGTCTGGGCGATGGCGTTCCTCGGCATCACCATCGCCGGCATGACGATCCTGCTCGGCAAGAAGCTCGGGGCGATCTTCCGGGTTTAGCGGCTGCTAAACCCGCCCCCCTTAGCCCGCCGGGCGCCGGAGGGCGCGCATCCAGGCTTCGCCTCAGTTGTTCGCCTTGAACTGGAACGCCCAGTTGTCACTGGCGACGATGTTGCGGCCGCGGTGCTGCGGGGGCTCGTAGCGCCATTGCGCGACCGCGGCGAGCGCGGCGTCGGCAAACTCCGGGGTGGTCGCCTCGATGACTTCCGGCAGCCGCACCCGGCCCTCCTCATCCACATAAAAACGCACGGCCGCACGGCCCTCGACAGGCTTGGCGTGGAGGACCTTCGGATAGGCGGGCATCGGCTGGGCCAGCGGCTTGGGAACCTGGGAGAGCGACTGCACGCGTGGCACGCGGACCGGTTCGTTCATTTCCTTTTCGGTCAGCGCCGGCCGCAGGTTGTCCAGGTTCCTTTTCCCGAACGGATAGACCACCACGCCACTGAGCCGGAAGCCGATTCGCACGGTGCGGGGCGCCAGTCGCGCCGGATCGTTGGTCGGCTCGAACCGCCACTCCCGGGCGGCTTCGGCCGCCGCCACGCCGAATCGCGGATCGGTGGCTTGCAGCACGAGAATGTCCGCGGGAGCGCCATCCGGCGTCTGGCTGATGGCAAGGGCCACGTGGCCCTCGGGCACACCTTCCATGCGCGCCATGTCGGGGAAGGCCGGCTCGACATATTTGGTGAGATGCAGCGCGCGGACGAGTTCGGCATTCATCGCCCCGAGGAGCGCAAGCGGTGCGACCAGCACCACGACCGCGGCGCAAAGCCGCGCGAACAAGGTTGGGGTATGCATGGCTTTATGCCCGGAAGTATACGCCCCGTCCGTTCGAAATTCAATGGGTGCGCCCCTTCGTTCCCGCGGCAATTAAGCCCGCTAATCCCAGCACCCCCAGCCCCAGGAGCGCGCTGCCGAGGAAATACCTGCCGTTTTCATGCAGGCCCAGCGCCACGATCAACACCGGGGCGAACCCGGCGAGGATCCGCCCGAGGTTGTAGGCCGCGCCGGAAAGCATCGTGCGATACGACCCGAAAACCTCGTTGAACCAGGCGCCCATCAGTCCGAACGGAATGCCGTTGAGCAGGGGTAAAACCAAGGCGAACACCAGTCCCGCCCGCGACGAACCGCTCAACCACGCCCCGGCCGAAAGGGCCATCAAACCGCCCCCATACAGGCCCAGCGCCCGGGCCACGCCCCAGCGGCGCACCACCCCGGCGCCGAGCAGCATCCCGGGCGCGACGTTGGCCCAGAACAAAACCGTGTAGAGCGGCGACTGCGGCAGCTCCTTCGCATAAAAAACATTCATGGTGCCGCTGGCGATCGTCAGGCTCGCCAGTCCGAAACAGAGCAGGAACATCCGGGAATTCCGCCGGACCGCCGGCAGGAGCGCGCCTGCGCGCGATTCCTGGGGGGCCCGCGTCCCGGCGGGCCGGGTATTATCCCCTGGTTTCAGGTCCGCTCCGTCATCTCCGCGGAGGGCGCTCCGCCCGGTTTCAGGTTTCCGCAATTCGCGCCAGCGAACTGCGCTGAGCACCACCACCGGCACGATCGATGCCGCGAACAACCAGCGCCAGCCCATCAGCGGCAGCGCATACCGCGCCGCCATCGCCGCCAGCAACCCGCCCAGGATCGAGAACTGCAGCAGGGCGGAAAAACGATAGCGCCGCTCCCCGCTGACGCGTTCGGCCAGGTAGGTGTGGCTGATGCCCCACTCCGCGCCGAGCGACAGCGACGCCAGCAGCCGGAATGCAAGCAGGCTCTCATGATTCCACGCGAGGCTGATGCCCGCGATGCCCGCGACATAGACCCCGAACACCGCCAGCATCATCCGTCCGCGGCCGAAGCGGTCCGCCAGATAGCCGAACACCAGCGCCCCCAGCCCGACTCCCGCCAACCCCGTGAACTGCAGCCAGCCGCTCTGCGCGGCCGTCAGCGAGAACTCCTGCGCCAGCACCCTCTCCAGGTAGATGAACAGGTAGAGGTCGTAGTAATCGAAAAACAGCCCGATGAACGCCGTCCAATAGACGCGCGCCGATGACTCGTTTGCGGGCGCTAGAGCGGACATGAATGAGCCCCGGTTTTTGCCCTCATGTCCTGGGCGGATGGGGCTTGGCAGTCGAGTTCGCCGCTTGCTCCGGCCCCGCCGGCTTGGCGCCGTCGGCCAGCTTGCCGCGGTAATCGCCGCCTTGTTCCCACTTGCCCGCCGCCATGGTCACGGCGACAGCGGCGGTGCGTTGCAACGCGAGGGCGTCGGCATTGGCAGGCTGGATGCGCAACGCCTCGTCGGCCGCATGCACGGCGTCCTTCGCGCGGCCGGCGGCGAGATAGGCGCCGCTGAGCGCCACCCAGAGGTCGGGCCGATCGGGCTCGTCGTCGCTCGCCGCCTCGTAGGCGAACACCGCGGTCTCCGGCCAGTTGAGCGCCATGGCCGCCTGGCCGAGCAGGCCCAGCGCCGCCGTGTTGTGCGGATCACGGCGCAGCAGCCGCTCCGCGCTCGCAAACGCCGCGCGCGGGTCCTCCTTGAGCTTCAGGCTGCCGCCGAGCAGGAACGGCGCGGTCGACACGGCCCGCACCAGCTTGGAAAGGCCGCCCTGGCGCATGGCCGCCACCTTGAGCTGAGCGGCCCGCTCCAGCTTGCGCACGCTCAGGCAGGCGGGTTGTTCGTCCAGGATGACCGCGCACCACTCCGCCGCCTGGGCGGGCTTGCCGCGATCGAACGCCGCCCGCGCGCTCTCAACCTGCTTCTGCAGGGCGAAACTCAGGGTGCTGACGAGGACCTCGGGCATGGCGCGGGATTAACCACCGATCGGGCACTGATGATTGGGGAGAAGCTGGTGGAGATTAGCGGTTCAAAGCACTTCCAGGTCCGCCCGGGCGGCGTCGACCAGGCGGTTCAGGGCGGCCTTGACGATGGCGTCGGTCGGACCCTCCACCAGCAACCGCAACTTAGACTCGGTGCCGGAATAGCGGACGAGGACCCGGCCCTGCGTCCCGAGTTCGTTCTCCACCGCGTTGATGGCGGCCGGCAGCGTCGGCAGGGATTCCAGCGGTTTTTTCTGCCGCACCTTCAGCGCGGCGGACAGCTGGGGAAACTTCACCAGGCCCCGGCGCAGCTCGGACAAGGGCCTGCCCGTGGCGAGCATGACCGCGATCACCTTGAGGGCGGCGACGAGCCCGTCACCCGTCGGCGAGACATCGGAGCAGATGACATGGCCGGAGGATTCGCCGCCGAGACTGGCGCCCTCGGCGAGCATTCGGGCAATGACATAACGGTCGC
>JAYRXZ010000104.1:0-4645 GCA_041917235.1 Lacunisphaera sp.
CGCGTTGCCCCCAACGCGCTTCAGGAGTCCCAGTTTCAATCCAGCGCGTTGAGGGCAACGCGCTCCACCCCAAGGACCGTGACGAATTGGAGACCTACTTGGTGAACCCGTCGACGGCCTCGAGCAGCTGCTGCCGGGCGGCGCGGTAGGCGGTGGCGTCCTTGCGGTAGTCGTCGAAGCCCCGCAGGACCCGTGCGATGACGGCCTGGGCGCGCGCGGGATCGTGCCGCTTGAGCTGCGCGAGGAGCTCGAAGTCCTCCAGGCCGATGCGATGCGCCTCGAAGCGGTGGCTGGAGAGCGGCCCCTCCGGCTGCGGATACCAGACGTGCGAGTCGCCGGCGGGGAGATACTGGCCGACCATGTGGAAACGCACGAGTTCCTCGAAGGGCTTGGCGGTATGGTGATTTCCACCCCAGTGCAGGTAACCCTGGATATTGAACTTCGAGAGCGCCCAGCCCATATAAACCTGGCGCAACCGCTCCTGGTCGAGGAGCCGGTTCAACCACGGGCCGCCCGGCGACAGGCACGTGTAAACCCAGACGTGGTCGCCGGCCGCCTGGCGCTGCGCGTAGAAATCCTGGTGCGCCTGGAACTCCTGCACCTGGGGGCACCAGATGTCCACGAGGCCGGTGGCGTTCAGGGTCAGCGTGGCTTCCAGGATCCGGATGTCGGGCTTGATCCCCCGCATGACCGCGATGAGCGTGCGGTAGCGGTCGATGAACGGGTCCTCGGGCTCGTCGAACACGCCCTGCACCCACGCCGCGTCCCAGTTGTTCTCCTGCATCATGGCGGCCACGCGCTGCGTCATCTGCGCCAGCATGCGCTTGCTCTTGTCCGACACCGCGTCGATCTCCTTCCCGTCGGCGCTGGGGACATAGAGCAGCATGTCGGTGTGCTCCCAGTCGCGCCGCCCATACATCGGCGCGCCGTGGATGATCGTCAGGCCGGCATCCAGGAAGACCCGGATGTAGCGCTCGAGCCGCGCCCGCTTGAAGTCCGTGACATTCCCGTCCGCATCGATGGTGAAATAGTCGCCCCAGCTGAACCAGAAGGCGTTCTGCCGGCCGCGCGCCATGAGCTTCGCGTATTGCGCCACCATCGCCCAGAAGGGCTCGCTCCACTTCTCCACCCCGTGGGCGCTGCAGATGTTGTCGATGCTGTGCCAGTTGATGTAGGCGGCGGTGGCCTGGTTGACCGGCGGCACCACCGCCCGGTGGACCGTGACGGCAAACTCCAGCGTCTCCTGGTGGTCGCCGAAGTCGACGGTGAGGCGGTGCAGACGCTCGCCCTCGGCCGCGGTCGCCCCGATGGGGATTTCCAGCCGCAGGGCCAGTGACGGGGACTCCACCGTCAGCGGCGAGTCCACCGGCTGCAGCGGGTCGTAGACGCGGAACGGCGCCCGCCGGATGACGAACGGGTTGATCTTCCCGCTGTATTTCTCCGTGTTGCGGTCGAGGCCCGTGTTCTCGAGGACCGGGACATCGATCAGGCGCAGCCAGCGCGCCCCCGGCGTCGGCTTGCCCTCGGGACCCGCCTCGGAAAAGCGGACCGCCGGCTGGCCCGACAGGCCGGTGATCATGACATGCACCCCGACGAGGGTGTTGCGGGCGGTGTGCACCGAAAGCCGCTTCGCCGGCTGTTCGAGCCGGGTGTCCGGGTAGAGTTCCTGCACCTCATCCACCAAGCCGACCACCGGCCGATCAGCGGCGCGGCCCGCGCTCGCGGTAAAAAAGATCAGGCCACTCAGGACGATGATAGCGCCGGGGTGTCTCATGAATCAGTTTGCCCTGCGCTCGATGATCAGCCGGCCCGGGCCGCGGAACTGCACGCGCTCCTGCCAGGACATGCCGCCGGGCACGAACCTCGCTTCCGGCATGTGCTGGAGGAGGGTCTCCAGCACGATCCGCGCCTCCATCCGGGCCAGGGTCGCGCCAAGGCAGAAGTGGATGCCGTAGCCGAAGGAGAGGTGGTCGATCTTGGCGCGGTGGATGTTGAAGGTCTCGGGATCCTCCACGTTGGCGGGGTCGCGGTTGGCGGCGCCGATGACCTGGAAGACCATCTCGTTCTCGCCGAACTCCACGCCGGCGAACGTGTGGGCCTGCTTGATGCGGCGGAAATTGCGCTGCTTGGGGGCCTCGTAGCGCAACGCCTCCTCGATGGCGGGGTTGATCAGCGCGGGATTGCCGCGGAGGTCGTCCCACTGGTCGGGGTTGAGCAACAGCTGGTGGACCAGGTTGCCCATCAGGTTGGTCGTCGTCTCGTGGCCGGCCGTGAGGATCGTGTTGCAGGTGGCGAGCAGCTCGTCGCGGCTGAACCCCTGCCCGCCTTCCTCGGCGAGCGCCAGCGCCGTGATCAAATCCTCCCGCGGCGACTTCCGCCGGTCGTCGATCAGCGCGTTCATGTAGGCGAACATCTCCATGAGGCTCTTCTGCGAGACCATCGCCGGGCCGAAGGTCGTCTGGCCGGTGCCCTGGAACCCGAGGATGTCCGACGACCAGCGCTTGAACAAATGCCGGTCCTCCACCGGGGCGCCGAGCATCTCGGCGATCAGCATCACGGGCAGCGGGTGCGCCACCTCGTGGACGAAGTCAAAGCGGCCGGCCCGCGCGGCGCCGCCGATCATGCTCTCGGCCATCGCGCGAATGCGCGGCTCCAGCGCGTTGACCGTCTTCGGGGAGAAGGCCTTCTGCACCAGCGCCCGCATGCGGGTGTGGTCCGGCGGGTCGGAGCCGATGACGTCCTTCTGGGCGAAATAGTGCCGCAGCGGGCACAGGCTCTTCCGCTCGTCATCGGTCAGGCCGTCGAACAGCAGCGCCTGGCGGTTCTCGTTGGAGAGGTTCTCCTTGTCCTTGAGGGATTCGGCCACTTCGCCAAAGCGGCTGACGACCCACGCGTTCCAGGTGTCGCTCCAGAAGACGGGCTGCTCCTCGCGCAGGCGGCGGTAGACCGGGTAAGGATCGACCATCATCTGCGGAGACACCAACAGGGCGTCCAGGTCTTTATCGGGGCATATATGCTTGGGTCTGCGGAAGAGCATGCGAAGGCCAGATTGTTCAATTTCCATCGTTCAATGTCCATTGTTCATCGTCTCGAACAAATACATCCGGATGAATTTTCATCGTCGTCAACCGGCCGGCCCAATGAACAATGAACATTGAAAAATGAACGATGAACATTCCACTCCCCGGCGCGAGATCGTGTGCGCCGATGCGATTGCATGGATGCAGGCCCGCGGGCGGATCGACGGGGCATGCGCGGTGACCTCCCTGCCCGATGTCTCCGAGATCGGCAAATCAATGCCGGTGTGGCGGGAGTGGTTTTCCAATGCCGCGCGGCTCGTGGTGGACTCTGTGCCCGACGACAGCGCGGCCCTGTTCTTTCAGTCCGACATCAAGCGCGACGGCATCTGGATCGACAAGGGAGCGATGGTCATCCGCGCCGCCGAGGACGCGGGTGCGAGCGTGCTGTTTCACAAGATCGTCTGCCGGCGTCCGCCGGGCATGCTCACGCAGGGCCGGCCCGGCTTCACCCACCTGATCGCCGTCTCACGGGCGATGAAGTGCCCCGATACCCTGCCGATCCCGGATGTCATCACCGACGCCGGCCGCAGCCTCTGGGTGCGCGCCATGGGCGTGCGCGCCGCGGCGCATGCCGTGCGTTTCGCCCGGGACCACGTGGGGGCCCAATTGATCTTCGACCCCTTTTGCGGCGTCGGCACGATCCCCGCGGTGGCCAATGCCCTCGGCCTGGACGCCCTCGGCGTCGAACTGGCGAAGAAACGCTGCGAGCAGTCACGGGAGCAAAGCGTGAAGCCGGCGGAGCTTTGAGGTATTTAATGTGGGAGGGGCTTTATGCCCCGACTGGTTTGCGATATTGCCGATCGTCGGGGTGTAAAACCCCTCCCACAGAATTAAAATGGAGGGCCGGTCTCCTGACCGGCCGCGGTCAACGGCCCGGGCGGTTGGAGGCAACCGCCCCTACCAAAAATGCACGGCCCACAGGGCCGTGGGCCCTCCACCTCCGAGCCCGAACCCTCAGCTTTCAAGTTTCAGCTTTCAGCTTTCTCTGCGCCCCTTCAGGCGCGCAGGATCTTCTCCATCGCCTTACCCTTCGCCAGCTCGTCGACCAATTTGTCCAGGTAGCGGATTTCCCGCATCGTGGGCTCCTTGATGTCCTCCACGCGGACGCCGCAGACCACACCCGTCACCAGCTTGCGCTTGGGGTTCATCTTGGGGGCCTTGGCAAAGAAGGTCTCGAAGTCCGTCTTCAGCGCCAGTTGCCTGGCCAGCTGCTTCGGCGTGTAGCCCGTCAGCCAGCAAAGGATGGCGTCCACCTCGGCCTGCGTCCGCCCCTTCTTCTCCGCCTTGGCGACATAGAAGGGATAAACGTTGGCGACGGGCATGGTGTAGATGCGGTGCTTGGTGGGCATGGGATTTGGTTAACGCAAAGGCGCAAGGGCGCAAAGATGGAATTGGATTAACCGGTAGGGGCCGTTGCCCTCAACGGCCCGGGCGGTTGGGGGCAACCGCCCCTACCCCACCCACTGCGCCTTCGCGTCTTTGCGTTAGATCCGGATTTTTGGAGGGCCGGTCTCCTGACCGGCCGCGGCGCGTTCAGGATAACGCGCCCTACCCCAATGCACGGT
>JAYRXZ010000105.1:0-4230 GCA_041917235.1 Lacunisphaera sp.
GCCCTGCGGCTGCGCCGGGATGCTCGTCGGGGGCTGCCTGGTGCTCCGGCCGGCCGGGCGCGTGGTGCTGATCGTGGCCGCCCCGCTGCTGGCCCTCGGCATGAACTTCCTGCGCTCGCTCACGCTCACCCTGCTGGCCAACGCCGGCAAGGACATCAACGGCTTCTGGCACGACGCCACCGGCTTCGCCATCCTGGGGGTCACGGCCGCCGTGCTCGCCGGCCTGGCGGTCCTGCTCGAGACCAAGGAGCCGCTGCCCGCCGCGCCGCCCAGGTCCGCGCGGGCCGTCGTGCCGCGGTGGCCCATGCGGTTTTTCTGCATCACGGTGACGGCGACGCTGGCCCTCGGGGTGTTTTATTTCGCCAGTGCGCGGCCGGCCATCCGCCAGGGCCAACCCGCGCCCAACCTCGCCGGCTTGCTGCCGGTCCGGGCCGCCGACTGGGAGGTGCTGACCCCGAACGACCTCTACCAGTTCGCGGACATTCTCCAGACCTCGAACCTGATGGAGCGGACCTACCTGAGGTCGACCGGCCCCGGCCAGGTCACCCAATTGACCGTATACATCGCCTACTGGGCGCCGGGACAGACTTCCGTCAGCCGGGTCGCCTCGCACACGCCCGACGCCTGCTGGCCGGGCTCGGGCTGGTTCGCCCAGCCGGTGGCCGACACCCGCGATGTGCCCGCCGTGCCGGGCCTGATCATCACCCCCGGCGAGCACCGCGTGTTCCGGAACAACGCCGGCTTCCCGCAGAATGTGTGGTTCTGGCACATCTACGACGGCCGCGTCATCAGCTACCGCGATCCCTATTCCATCCCGGCACTGTTCCGGATTGCCCTGCAATACGGCTTCCGGCGGCCGGGCGACCAGTTCTTTGTGCGCATCTCGAGCAACAAGCCCTGGAGCGAACTGCGTGACGAGCCGCTCGTCCGCGAGATCCTCGCCAACCTGACCCACATCGGCCTCTGAACCCATGCCCTTCGCCGTCACCAAGAACGAACGTCTCATGCTGGCCGCCCTCGCCGTTGTCCTCGCGCTGGCCCTCCTGCTTATGCTGCTCTGACCCCCGGCGCATTGCAGTTGCCAAGCCCCGCCAAATCAAAACCGTAGGCATCCCTCCGCCCAACCCGCGCGTATCAGTCATGCAATGCTTCTGGCCAGTCCCTGTCCGCTCAATTGGTTCGAGGTTGCGCCTGCCCGGCGCGATCCGGGGGCCCGCATCCGCATGACCGGCGAAGGCACCAGTCCGACCAACGGGGACGACCGCAGCCGCGAGCACGCCGCCCTGCTGGCCGCGATGGCCCGGGGCGACAAAACCGCCCTCGCCCGGCTTTACGACCTGCTGGCCAAGCCCCTTTACTCGCTCGCCTTCCGCGTGCTCAACGACGCCGGCGAAGCGCAGGACGTCGTCCAGGATGTCTTCCTGCAGATGTGGCACAAGGCCGGTGCCTACGACACGAGCCGCGGCTCCGTCTTTGCCTGGGCCGCCACCCTGACCCGCAACCGCGCCATCGACCGCGTCCGCATGCGCAAGCGCCGCGCCGAGTTGCTGGCCGAATCCGCGCCCGACCTCCAGCCCGCCGCCGTCGGCAACGACACCGACTCCGCCGGCTCTCTCTGGCTCCGGGAAAAGGCGGGCGCCGTCCGCACCGCGCTCACCGCGCTCGCCCCGGACCAAAAGAAGGCCATCGAGCTGGCCTTCTTCTCCGGGCTGACCCAGCAGGAGATCGCCGCTCGGCTCAACGAGCCGCTCGGCACCATCAAGGCCCGCATCCGCCGCGGCCTCCTGAAACTCCGCGAAATCCTTCCCGCCCGGTTATGATCACGGAACGCCACGAAGAACTCGCCGCGTTGCGCGCCCTCGGATTGCTCGAGGACGAGGAGCGGAGCGTGTTCGAGTCCGAGTCGGCCCGTCACCCCGAGGTGCGCGCGCTGGCGGACTCGCTGGCCGAAACCACGGCTGCGCTGGCGCTGACCGTGCCGCAGGTCGAGCCGCCCGCCGGCTTGAAGAACCGGATCCTCGCCAAGGTCAACCCGCCCGCCCCCGGCCAGGTCGTGGCCTTCCCCCTGCTCAGGTTCGCCCCGTGGGCCGTCGCGGCCGCCCTCGCCCTCGCCGCGACCTGGCTGGCGACCCAGAACCTGGCCCTCCGCAACGAGAACGCCGCCCTGCAGACCGAGCGCGAGCTCGCCGAGGTCGCCTACAAGATGGCGCAGAACCAGCTCAGCGAGCGCTCGCTGCTCGCCGAGAACATGATCAACGACCTCGGCAACCGCCTGCGCCGCTCCGAGGACCTGTCCCGCCTCAAGATCTCCGCCCTCGCCTCGCTCGCGGGCAACACCAAGGAGGCGCAGGTCATCGCCGTGTGGGATCCCGGCCAGCAGGCCGGCCTGCTCACGATGGAGAAACTGCCCCCCATCGCCGACACGCAGGACTACCAGATCTGGATCGTGGATCCCGCCTACAAGGATCCCGTCAACGGCGGCGTCTTCCATGTGGCGGCCGACGGCAAGGTCACGCTCCCCTTCAAGCCCGACCAGCCCGTCGCGCAGGCCGCGGCCTTCGCCATCAGCCTCGAGAAAAAGGGCGGCGTGCCGAAAGCCGAGGGCCCGATCGTGCTGCTGGGAAAGTAAGGTGGAACCCGGCCTCCGGACGGGTTTTCCGGACCAGCGGATGCAACCGAAGTCCCCTTCGCCCAATTCAGCCAACCCGCCCGGAGGCCGGGTTCCACCTTCGGAGGCGAGCATAATTTTCGTGTCCGTAACTTGACTCTTGTCTCTGGCGGGCAGGCCGAAAAACTGACCTTCGCATGATAATCAAACCGAAGGTCCGCGGCTTCGTCTGCGTGACCGCCCACCCCACGGGTTGCACCGCTCACATCCAGGAATGGATCGACCATGTTAAGGCCAAGGGCCCGATCAAGCAGGGCCCCAAGCGGGTCCTGGTCATCGGCGCCTCCACCGGCTATGGCCTCGCCTCCCGCATCACGGCGTCCTTCGGCTCCGGCGCCGCCACGCTGGGCATCTTCTTCGAGCGCCCCTCCGAGGAGGGACGCCCCGCCACGCCGGGCTGGTATAACTCCATCGCCTTCACCCGTGCCGCCAAGGCCGCCGGGCTCTACGCCGGCAACATCAACGGCGACGCCTTCTCGAACGAAATCAAGCAGCAGGCCATCGCCAAGATCGCCGCCGAGATGGGCGGCCCGATCGACCTCGTGGTCTACTCGCTCGCCTCCCCCCGCCGCACGCACCCGGTGACCGGCGTCGTCCACAAGTCCGTCCTCAAGCCCCTCGGCGCGCCTTACACCAACAAGACCGTCGACACCGACAAGGGCATCGTCAGCGAGGTCACCATCGAGCCCGCCAGCGATGCCGAGGCCGCCGACACGGTCGCCGTCATGGGCGGCGAGGACTGGGAGATGTGGATCCAGGCCCTGGCCGACGCCAAGCTCCTGGCCCCCGGCGCCACCGCCGTCGCCTATTCCTACATCGGGCCCGTCCACACCTGGCCGATCTACAAGGACGGCACCATCGGCGCCGCCAAGGTCGACCTCGAGCGCGCCGCCCGCGCCATTGACGCGAAGCTCAAGGCCCACGGCAACGGCCGCGCCTTCATCTCCGTCAACAAGGCCCTCGTCACCCAGGCGAGCTCCGCCATCCCGGTCGTGCCGCTCTACATTTCCATCCTCTACAAGGTCATGAAGGCCGCCGGCACCCACGAGGGCTGCATCGAGCAGATGCAGCGGCTCTTCGCCACCCAGCTCTACAACGGCAGCACCCTGAAGTTCGACAGCGAAGGCCGCGTCCGCGTCGACGACTGGGAGATGCGCCCGGAAATCCAGGATCCCGTCTCGGCCATCTGGCCCAAGGTTACGACCGAGAACCTGGCCGAGCTCACCGACATCGCCGGCTACCGCACCGAGTTCCTCAAGCTCTTCGGCTTCGGCCTGCCGGGCGTGAACTACGACGCCGAGGTCGAGCCGCACCAGGAGTTCTGAGCGCGCGTCATGCGCGTCGTCCTCCAGCGCGTCTCGTCGGCCAGCGTGACCATCGCGGGCCGCGTCGCCGGCCGGATTGACCGCGGCCTGCTGGTGTTCGTCGGCATCGAGGCCGCCGACACCGCGGCCGACGGCGACTGGCTGGCGCAAAAGCTCGCCAAGCTGCGCATCTTCGCCGACGGGGCCGGGCAGATGAACAAGTCCGTGACCGATGTCGCCGGCGGCATCCTGCTCATC
>JAYRXZ010000106.1:0-4187 GCA_041917235.1 Lacunisphaera sp.
GATCTCATCTTTGCGCCCTCTGCGTTCTCTGCGGTTAAACCCCGACCTTCCCATTTCCGGGATTGTGAAATCCCGATGCTGAGGCGAACCCGGGGGAACGGTGTTTTCAACATCGGCACAATTCGTTGCATGACAGTCGCTTAGTTTTAGTTTTTCCGCTGGCATGAGGGTTGCAAAGTGGGGCGGCAACCCAACCACCATGCTCACCCCCCGGCGCCTCATCGCCCTGTTTTTTTCCTCGGTCCTCACGCTGTCGGCCTTCGCCCAATCCGCCCCGGTGGTTGAGGAGCTGGCCGAGAAGATCACCCTTGAGGACGCCATCCAGCGCGCGCTGGCCAAGAATTTCCTGATCAAGGTCGAGGGCTTCGACGCCGCCATCTCGTCCGCGCGCCTCACCGAGGCCTATGGCAAGTTCGATCCCGTCCTCAACGGCAGCTACACCTACTCCGAGAGCTTCAACCCCGCGCTGGCCGACGCCACCACCGGCATCCGCCCGGCCGCGAGCTTCAGCAAGACCGACTCCGCCGACGTCAGCCTCGGCGGCCTGCTGCCCTGGGGCATGACCTACCGCCTCGGCGCCAGCAGCACCAACACGCGCGGCACCTTCAACAGTTACGCCGACAACTACGACTCCTTCGCCGGCATCTCCGGCACCCAGCCCCTCCTCCGCAACTTCGGCTTCGGCCCCACCCTCGCCTCCATCCGCATCGCGCAGGCCAACCGCAGCATCAGCCACTGGGCCTTCCGCCAGTCCGTCATGGACACCGTCACGCGCGTCATCTTCGCCTACCACGACCTCAACTTCGCCTACGCCAACCTCCGCAGCGCCATCCGCTCGAAGGAGCTCGCGCTGAACCTCCTTGAGGAGAATCGCAAGCGCTTCAGGGTCGGCAGCATCTCCGAGTTCGACGTCACCTCCGCCGAGTCGCGCGCCGCCACCCGTGAGGAATCCATCCTGCTCGCCCAGAACCGCGTCCGCGAGGCCGAGAACCTCCTCAAGCAGCTCATCACCGACGACCAGACCCCCGGCCTGCTCGCGCACCACATCGCCATCGAGCCGCCGCCGCCCTCGCCGATCGTGATGGTCGACGCCGCCGCCGACTTCCGCACCGCCCTGGAAAAGCGCCCCGACTACCAGCAGGCCAAGCTCGCGCTCAAGCGCGACACCGTCGGCGCCCGCCTCCAGCGCAACCAGCTCCTGCCGCGCGTCGACCTCGTCGGCAGCTACGGTTACAACGGCTACGACACCGACCTCGGCGTCAGCCGCCAGCAGGTCAAGGACGAGGACTACCGCGCCTACAGCTGGGGCGTCGTCGTCTCCGTGCCGCTCACCTTCACCACCGAGCGCGGCCGCTACCGCGCCGCCAAGCTCCAGCAGCGCCAGTCCGAGACGGAGATCCAGCGCGTCGAGCAGGACATCGTCGTCCGCGTCGGCAACGCCGCCGGCCAGATCGAGACCGCGCAGAAGCGCGTGCAGGCCACCCGCCGCGCCCGCGAGCTGGCCCAGTCCACCCTCGACTCCGAGGTCCAGCGCCTGCGCGCCGGCGCCAGCACGACATTCTTCGTGTCGCAACAGCAGGAAATCCTTTCCAACGCGGAGGTCCGCGAGGCCAGCGCCCAGTCCGACTACGCCAAGGCCCTGGCCGAATACGACCGCCAGCTCGGCCTGACGCTCGAGAAGCTCCGCATCAACGTCGAGCCCCCGAAGTAATATTTTGGTCAGTTACATCCCCGAGGGGGCGGCGTCCGCAAGGCGCCGCCCCCGCTTTTTTGTAGTTTAGCCACCAAAGAACACAGAGATCGCAAAGAAGACTGGTCTGAATGAATCGTCCTTGTGCTCTTTGTGTTCCTTTGTGGCTAAACCTCCGTGCCAAAGGATAAGATTGATTCGGCCGCCGGGAAAAATAGCTTCCACCCACAAGTGCCGATCAAGTTTGGGCCGGACCTGATTTTCACCAACGTCCACGCATGCAACGCCCTGTGAATTTGATTAAGCCGCTGCCAGTGGCCTAAACTAGATTAGGCAAAAGATGAAGAATTTATGGGCGCTCCGGTATGTCATGGCGATGCTCGCGGCACTTGCAGCGGCTCTGGCCTGTTTCGTTTGGGTCGTGAGAGAGTTCCCCATGTATGCCTCCGCCGGCATCCTCATTGTAGTCGCGGCGGTGATCATCAACCGGCCGTATGTGCGGCGCCAGCAAGAGCGCATCAGGGCTTCCGTCGAAGATGCGCTCCGCCGGTCTTATGCGCCGCTGCCGATTTCACCCAAGCTCATGATGTCATCGTCGTATGGCTATCCGGCATTTGAAGTGTCGTTCGGATCAAAGCGCGAGATGGAAGCGGCTGCGGCATGCAGCACCGCATTCAAGGAAGAGATAGCCACGCTTTTAAGAGTCCGACATGGTTCAAAGGCTGGGGACCATTCTTTCAACCCTTCAACGCCGACAAAGCGATATTTTTTACCTACGATGGTTATCTCGACGAGTTGCGGGCCAGCCACGCAGAAAGAAATCACAGTTGGAAGCGGTGAAATTTAAGACCGAAAAGAAAAGTTATAGGTTTGAAGAGCGACAGCGACCGATCCGCCGAAACACCAAGCCAATTTCCGCCCTGAAATTTCACCACACAAAGCCGGCTTGCGATATGCGGAAAATCTCCGGAGCCTGACGCTCCATGCCGCGCATCCCTCTCGAAGACAATTTCACCGACATCATCGGCAAGACCCAGCGGGGGCTCAAGCTGACCGACGACGCCCTCGCCGCAGCCGCCCACATCCCCGTCGCGGACCTGCAGGCCGTGAAGGGAGGCGAAATCCGCGAGAACACCCTCCTCGCCCTCGCCCGCCCCCTCGGCCTCGAGCGCAACGCCCTCCTGGCCATCGCCCGCCGCGAGTGGTATCCGGAACAACCGCTCTTCAAGCGCGGCTTCGCGATGTTCAACACGGCCTTCGAGGACATGACCGTGAACAGCTACCTCGTCTGGGACGTGAAAACGAAGCTCGCCGCCGCCTTCGACACCGGCGCCGACGCCCGCGGCATGCTCGACACGATCTCCGCCGAGGGCCTGACCCTGCGGAACATCTTCATCACGCACACGCACCCCGACCACATCGCCGACCTCGACCGCCTCGCCGCTACCGGCGCCGAGGTCTGGGCGAGCGAGCTCGAGCCCGTGGACCGCCCCGGCGCGAAGACCTTCCAGGAAAACGCCCACTTCCACCTCGGCGAGCTCTCCATCAAGACCCTGTTCACGTGGGGCCACTCGCCGGGCATGACGACCTTCTTCATCTCCGGCCTCTCCTGGCCGCTCGCCATCGTCGGCGACTCCATCTTCGCCGGCTCCATGGGCGGCAGCCCGACGCATTTCGAGATGCAACTGCGCAACAACCAGCAGAAGATCCTCAAGCTCCCCGCCGACACCGTCCTCGCCTGCGGCCACGGCCCGCTCACCACCTTGAAGCAGGAAAAACAACACAACCCCTTCTTCGCGAACCGACGCTGAACGCCTTGTGGGCAGCCAGCTCGCTGGCCCACAAGAACCAATTGCAACCACACCAGGATGACAGGTAACGGGTATTTATCCGTATCAATCCGTGTAATCCGTGGTTAAAACAACGTCCACCCTCTCCTTCACTCTCACTTTCCCACTATGTCTACGCTGACTCCCACCATCGCCTTCGTTGGCACCGGCCGCATGGGCGGCAACATGGCCCGCCGTCTCAAGGACTGCGGCTACAACGTCACCGCCGTCTATGACGCCCACGCCCCCATCGCCGCCGAGCTGGCGAAGGAGATCGGCGCCGCGCATTGCACGACGCTCGCCGCCGTCACGGCCAAGGCCGACCTGATTTTCACCGTCGTCACCGACGACGCCGCGCAGCTCAAGGTGTTCGCCGAGACCGGCGACTCGCTGCTGGTTGGCGCCAAGGGCAAGACCTTCGTCAACTGCGCCACGCTCACGCCCAAGGTCCACGCCGAGGCCGAGCGCCGCGCCCGCGTCGCCGGCGCCGCCAGCCTCGAGGGCTGCATGGCCTCCAGCATCCCGCAGGCCCGCAACGGCACGCTCTACCTCATGTGCGGCGGCGACCAGGCCACCTTCGAGCGCGTGAAACCCGTCCTCGAGAAACTCAGCACCGCCCTCCGCTACATCGGGCCCGCCGGCACCGCCGCACAGGTCAAGGCGCTGGT
>JAYRXZ010000107.1:0-3721 GCA_041917235.1 Lacunisphaera sp.
GGCGCCGGCGTCGCCGAGCGTGCGGAAGATGCTCTCGTAGCTGGCCGGATCGGAGGCGTAGACGGCGCGGTACTCAAAGCCCTTCTCGCCCGCCAGCTGCTTCAGCTTCTCGATCATCGAGTCCACCGGGCCGGAGTCGCCGGCGGCCTGGGTGTGCACGAGCGCGACCAGCCCGGTCTGGGCCTGCGCCAGGCTGGGCAGGAGCCCCGCGGCCAGGCCTGCGGCGGCGCCGGCCCTCAGGAAGCCGCGGCGGTCCATGGTATTGAGTCTATCCGTCATGATGCTACCCCTTCATGCCCCTGCGGGCGGTTGATGTCCCTTTTTGCGGTCCCTCCGGCTCACCCCGCCGGAGATCAGGTTTCTGTGCTCTCGGTTATTCTGTGCTCAGGCGCCGGGAGAGCTCGGCGCCGGATTCATGATCATCACGTCCTGGCTCTGGATCGCCTCGAGTGCCCAGACCTCCGCGATGAATTTCTGCCAGTCCGGGTCGGCATAGAGCGCGGCCCGTCGCGCCTCGCGATCCGCGAGACTGTCGTAGGCCCACATCAGCACGATGGTGTGCAGCCTGCCGATTTCGGCGATGTAGAGCCCGACATAGCGGTTGAGGTGCCGCTTCTGGATGGCGAGGCCCTCGGCCTCGTATTTCTGCCGCCATTTCTCCACCGTGCCCGGCTTGAAGGTGTAGGTGCGGTGTTCGAGGATCATGGCATCCGGTCCCTAGGCGGCGAGAATGAAGTCGGCGCAGCGTTCGCCGATCATGATGGCGGGGGCATTGGTGTTGCCCGACGAGATGATCGGCATGATCGAGGCGTCCGCGACGCGCAGACCCGCAATGCCGTGGACCCTCAGCCGATCGTCGACGACGGCCATCGGGTCCGATCCCATCTTGCAGGTGCCGACCGGGTGGAACGTCGTCATGGCGGACGCACGCAGCCACTGGGTCAGCTCCGCATCGGACTGCTTGCCGGGCCCGGGCGCGACTTCGGCGCCGCGATAGGGGTCGAAGGGCTTCTGCGCGATCACCTCGCGGGTGAGGCGGATGCCGCGGATCATGGTGTCGATGTCGAACTGGGTGGCGAGATAGTTGGGCTGAATCTTCGGTTTGTCGAGCGGGTCGGTCGAGCGCAGGGTGATTTCGCCGCGGCTCTCCGGGTTGACCGGCCCCACCCGCAGCGTGAAGCCGTGCACGTCCTCGATCGCCTGCCTGCGGAACGGGTTGGGCAGGTGCAGGTTGGCCGTCGCCTCGAGCGCGGGCATGAAGTGCAGTTGCACATCGGGCGCGGCCAGTTCCGGCCGCGAGCGGACGAAGGCGCCCGCCTCGTAGGGAAAGGTGGTGGTGATGCCGGTGCCCAGCAGCATGCCCTCGACGACCGAGAAGGCAATCCGGTCGGCGCGCAGGTCCCTGTAGAGCGTCACGGGCCTGGTGCACTGCCAGGCCATGACGCAGTCGACATGGTCCTGCATGTTCTTGCCGACCCCGGGCAGGTCGTGCACCGGCTCGATCCCGAGCGCCTGCAGTTCGTCCGCCGGCCCCACGCCCGAGAGCAGCAGCGCCTGCGGAGAATTGACCGTGCCGGCACAGAGCACGACCTCCGCGGCGGCGCTGGCTCGCCGCACCGACCCGTCCTGCAGGTATTCCACCCCGGTCGCCCGGCCGCTCTCGATCACGATGCGGGTCAGGTGCGCACCGGTCTCGACCACCAGGTTGGGCCGCCCGATCGCCGGGCGGAGGAAGGCGAAGCTGGTCGACCAGCGCTTGCCGCCCCGGATGGTGAAGTCGTACTTGCCGAAGCCCTCCTGCTCGGCGCCGTTGAAGTCGTCGTTGGCGGGGTAACCCGCCGCGACGCCCGCCTCGATGAAGGTATCGAACAGCTCGTTGCGTCCGCGCGAGCGGGTCACGGTGAGTTCCCCGTCGGGATTGTGAAACGCGTCGCGCCGCTGCTCGTGCGCTTCCGAGCGGCGAAAGGCCGGCAGCACCTCATCGTAGGACCAGCCGGAATTGCCCAGCTGGGCCCAGCGGTCGTAGTCGTGCCGGTTGCCCCGGACATAGATCATGCCGTTGATGGTGGACGAACCGCCCAGCACCTTGCCGCGCGGCCAATAGAGCTCGCGTCCATTGAGCGTGGGGACCGGCTCGGTGTGGTAGTGCCAGTTGTAGATGCCGGACTGGAACAGCTTGCCCATCAACATGGGTAGCCGGAACAGCGGATTGCGATCGCGCCCGCCGGCTTCCAGCAGCAGCACCCGGCGGGCCGGATCGGCGCTGAGCCGGTTGGCCAGCACACAGCCGGCGGACCCGGCTCCCACGATGATGTAGTCGTAACTCGTGCCCTGCATTCACCACGCGATGGGGGCGAGCCCCTTCGCCTCCAGGAACTGGTTGGCCTGAACGAACGGATTGGACTCGGCCAGCAGCCGGTCGGCAAACGCCGGATGCACGCGCCGCACGATGAACAGCTGCGGGCCCTCGGTGAGCTCCGCGCGATCGAGCGTCGCGGCGGCAGTGTCGCCGAACGCCAGCACGACCAGCGGTCTGCCGCGCCCCGCCAGCCACTCCAGCGTCCTCAGCATCAGCGGCTGCCACAGCGGCAGGTGACCCCGCGACTGGTGCGGATCGACCTGGACCTGGAAGCGACTGAGGGTGAGCGCCGTGTTGAGCAGCAGCACGCCCTCGCCGACCCAGCGGTCGGCCAGGGCGGAGGGCGCTTCGAAACCCGAAGACGGGTCGATGATGGCCGCACGCACCGCCGGCCAGTCGGCGAAGGAGCGCGCATGATCGGCCACGCCCGACCGCGCCGCATAGATCTGCTGCATGAAGGCGCGCACGCTCTTGGAGAACATCTTGTCGAGTTCGGCCCAGCTCTCCAGGTTGCCGGCCTCGAAGGCGCGGCCCGTGGCAAAACCCGGCTCCGGATACGGGTCCTGTCCGAGGATCACCGCCCTGACCGCGTCGGGTGCGATGCCGTCATAGGCGGCGAGCATGTGCGCCCCCTTCGGGCCTCCCGGGAACTGTCTGCCGCGTCGCGCCGGAAAGATCGGCTCCCACGGCTCGAGTTCGAGCGTCGGATCGATGGCGTCGAAACCGAGCTCCACCGGCCCCAGCGCCGCGGACCAGGACGCCGGCAGGTCGGACTGCCAACCCTCCAGTGTCTCCGCCATCGCATCCCTGAGCCGAACGGGCATCCGCAAGTTCCCTAGGCGCACCAATTCCGCGAGTAAGGCAAAACCTGACCGATGTGTCAACTTCTCTAGAGATGAACCTGACCGCAACGTCAGTTTTCGGCGCAGCACCTGCCCTGCCCCTTTCGCCCTGGACGCAGCGCGGCTATAGCGGGAGGGAAAGCGGAGAAGGATCGACGGCCATGGCGGATCTGGCGGCAGCGGCGGAGCGCAAGCCCAGGGGACGGCGCGAACCCAACGAGGAGCGCATCCGCGCGCGCAACCAGCGCCTGATCCTCAAGGCCGCCATCGATGTCTTCTCGAAGAAGGGCTTCGACGGCACGCCGATCAGCGAGATCGCCGAACGGAGCGGCTTGCCGAAGGCCAATGTCTACTACTATTTCGAATCCAAGGAGGCGATCTACCGCGCGGTGATCGCGCACCTGATCCAGGGCTGGGACGATGCCCTCACCCATATCACACCCGAAGCTGAGCCGCGCGTCGCCCTCGCGGCCTACGTGCGGGCCAAGCTTGACTACACCCGCCGGAACGCGAGCGAGTC
>JAYRXZ010000108.1:0-3666 GCA_041917235.1 Lacunisphaera sp.
CCCGTCTCGCCGTGCGCGCCTATCTCGCCGCCCACGACCTGCGCGGCGATATCATCGTCGAGTTGCAGGCCGGCACCTACGAGCTGCCTGCCCCGGTTCGGTTTGACGCCGCGGACTCCGGCGAGAACGGCTTTGCCGTCATCTACCGCGCCGCGCCCGGCGCCGAGGTTATCCTGAGCGGCGGCCGGCGCATCACCGGGTGGACCCGCGAGGACGCCGCCACGTGGCGGGCCAACGCCGGCCGGGGCGTGGATTTCCGCCAGCTTTGGATCGACGGCCACCGCGCCACGCGGGCCCGCACGCCGAATACCGGGACGATGTTCACCCTCGCCACCGAGAAACAGGCCGACGGTTTCGACCTGCCGCGCGAACAACTGGCCGGTATCGCGCTGCGTCCCGGCGAGGTAGAGGTGTCCGTGCTCATCGCCTGGATGCACAAGCGCCTGCGCATCGCCCGCACGGCCGACACCGACAACCCCGGCGTCGTGCGCGCTGTCATCGAGCCGGGCGAATGGGACGGCGTCACGAAGCAGCCGCAGGGCGACCGCGTCTACCTCAACCGCCACTACTGGCTCGAGAACGCCCGCGAGTTCCTCGACGCGCCGGGCGAGTTCTTCCTCGACCGCGCCGACGGCGTCCTGCGCTACCGGCCGAGGGCCGGCGAGGACCTGGCGCGCGCCGCGGTGGTCCGGCCGGAGCTGGAGAGCCTCATCGTCCTCGACGGCCGGCCCGACGCCCCCGTGCATCACCTCCGCTTCGAGGGCCTGACCTTTGCGCACACCGGCTGGACGCGGCCGAACCGCCACGGCTTTGTCGATGTGCAGGCCAATTCGCTCGTCCCCGCCGACCTCGCCGGCGCCGTGGACGCCCAATACCGGCACAACCAGCGCAAGGACCGCATCCCGGCGGCATTCCAGGCCGCGACGGCGGACAACATCGTCGTGCGCGACTGCCGCTTCGCCCGGCTCGGCGGCGCCGGCGTGGTCTTCACGCACGGCGGCAACGACAACACCATCGAGGGCAACCTGTTTGCCGACCTGGCCGCGGGCGGCATCGAGTTCGGCGAGGACGCGGCGCGCCCGGCCGATCCGCGGTTCTTCCCCCGCCGCAACCGCATCGCCAACAACTACCTCACGCGCATCGGGCAGGATTATTTCGGGTCGGTCGCCATCCTCGGTTATTACACCGACGCGTCGGTCATCACGCACAACGAGATCCACGCCGTGCCTTACACCGGCATTAGCCAGGGCTGGGGCTGGGGCAACCCACCCGCCCCGGCCGACTCGCGCGCGAACCGCATCACGCACAACCGCCTCACCGACTACATGCTCGGGCTGGACGACGGAGGCGGCATCTACACGACCGACCGCCTCCTCGGCTCGGAGATCGCCTACAACGTCGTGCAGCGCATGCTGCCGCCTGACAAAAACACCAAGGCTGGCGGCGCGATCTACCCCGACCAGTTCAGCGAGGGGCTGCACATCCACCACAACGTCGTGACCGAGGCGATCCGCTGGCTGTTCATCTGGAACCCGAACATCCGCGGCAACCGCGTGGACACGAACTACGCGGACACCGCCGCCCTGCGCAACGACGGCGCCGACAACACGGTCGAACCCGTCCACGTCATCACCGACGGCCGCTGGCCCGACGAGGCCAAGGCGATCATGTCCGGCGCCGGCCTCGAGCCGGCCTACCACCACCTGCGCGAGGCCGCGGCCCCCTTCGTGGTGAAGAGGGATTAACGCAAAGGCGCAGAGGCGCAAAGAATGAACCCAAACGGTTCTACGTCTGGGAAACCCCTGCCCGAACCCTGCGTCTTGGCGTCTTTGCGTTAAACCAGTCCGGGATTGCGAGCGATGGCAGGTCTCACGCGAAGGCGCGAAGCCATGCAGCTAGGTTGAGCGCCATGTATTGGCGAATGATTGAATCCTCAGGTTTCAGCTTTCAGCTCTCAGCTTTCTGCAATGCGGGATTGCCGCCGCGGCAATAACCGTCATTGCTATCGGCCTCGTCGGGCCAGACGGGAGGAATGCACACACCCCGCATTTTGATATGTCTGGCCGCGCTTTGTTTGAGCGGTGCCTCCGTCGTTGCCCAGTCCGGCGGCGCAATACCCGCCACCGCAGCCCCGGTCCCCATTCTCGCCGATTTGGAGGCGCGCTTGGCCGCGCCGCAGGAATTTGCGGACCAGAAGAAACTGTTCGCCTACCTGGCCGATGTCACCGCGCTCGCCGGCAGCAACATGCTGACCACTGCGGAGGACTTTCACCGCGCCGCCAAACTCGCGGTCGTCGACAACAACGAGTATCGCATGGCCCGCATCCGCTACGAGCTGACCCTCGCGGCCGTCGCCAAGGACCGCGTTGAGGCGGAAGCGGACCTGCTGCCCGCCTGGAACAACCTCCTGCGCGTGCTCGGCCGGCCCATGCGCACCGACTACCGGGGTTATGTCGCGCTCAACCCGGGCATGTTCACCCTCGATCCCGCACCCTCTTGCATCCAGGCCATCTGGGAGAATCCGGCGGCGGCCCGCACCGCCGCCAAAACCGCCCAGGGCAATGCCGAGGTCAAGGCGATCGTCGATGCCGACCAAGCCGCCCGGCAAAACTGGTCGAATCGGACGCCGGAGGAAAGGAAGGCCACCATGGAGGGTGACCGCGCCCGCAATCTCCGGATGAGGGAGATCATCGCCGCGGGGGACCTGCATACCTCCGGGGATTTCTTCAACGCGGCTCTCGTCATGCAGCACAGCGCGGGGTTTTCGGGCTACCAGCTGGCGCATGAGCTGGCCGTTTGCTCGCTGCTCCTCGGTGACCGCGGGTCGGGACGCTGGCTGAGCACCGCCTCCTACGACCGCATGCTGCGCTCGGTCGGCCATGACCAGCGCTTCGGCACACAGCAAACCATGGCCGGGCCGCCGGTGCGCGTGGACGAGGAAGGCATCAGCGACAATGTGCGGCAGGCGCTCGGCATTCTCCCACTCGCCTCCCTCCGCAGCGTAGACCGCCCCGCCCTCGCCACCTTCATCAAAGAGGTGACCGGGCCGGACAACACGTTCCAGGACGACAAACTCAGGATCTACGGCACGCTGCCCGCCGGCTGGAGGATTGGTGGCGGACAGCGCAGCGCGGACATCCTCAACGTGATCTTCACCCTCCCGGGCACCAGCAAGACCAAGCCCGTGCTCTATTTCCGCCTCAATCCGCCCACCGCGCCGAAACCCGGCGAGGACCCGGAAGCGTTCCTGCGCGATGAGGCGGCCAAGAAGGCCAAGGACCGGGCCGCGTCTTATCCCGACTACGCCAACCAGGCCGACAGCATCACGTTCCGCCGCATCAGCGGCCAGCCCGCCCTGAGCTGGATCGCGAACTACACGGAGAAAGGCGTGCCCTCCACCGAATATATGGTCCGCCTGCGGGGACCCAACAGCGTCACCTTCCTCTTCATGTCCGGGCCGACCGAGGAAGTCGCCGCCCACCGCGCCGCGCTCGACGCCTTCGCCGACACCCTTCGCCTGCCATGAATGGATCAGCTCTCAGCCATCAGCTTCAAACCACCCTGCCTCCCGACATCTGACGTCTGTTCTCCGTAATACGTTCTCTGTCCTCCGACCTACCCGCTCCCTGCCATCCGTCCCCCTTCTCGGTCCACCTCAACATCCAC
>JAYRXZ010000109.1:0-3521 GCA_041917235.1 Lacunisphaera sp.
ACAAGTGGCAGCAATACGAGCTCGTGAACAACTTCGAGTTCAAGGGCATCACCGTCCAGAACATCATCGGCTACCAGAACCAGGACATCGAGTTCCGCGTCGAGCGCGGCCCGCGCCAGGTCACCACCAGCCCGCTCGCGCAGTGGAACCTCACCGATCCCTCCACCTGGGTCGTCACCGAGCTGACCGAGGCCGACACCTCCCCCAGCACCGACTCCGGCCGCTACTCGACCACCATCACCAAGAGCTGGTATTTCACCAACCAGCTCTCGATGTTCAACGGCAAGGTCCGCACCCTCGCCGGCCTCCGCCAGGACGACTTCAGCCAGGTCGGCTTCAACCCGGCCGGCACCCCGCAGCGCACCACCTCCTCCGCCGCCCCGGCCAAGGTGCCGCAGGTCGGCATCCTGGTGAAGCCGCTCAAGGGCCTCTCGGTCTACGCCGCCTACTCGGAGTCCTTCCTCCCCGTCTTCTCGTCGCTGCAATACCGCCCCGACGGCACCCAGTTCCAGCCGGTCCCGCAGAGCGGCAAGGGCTGGGACGTCGGCGTCAAGGGCGACCTCTTCGGCGGCAAGCTCGGCTACGCCGCCGCGGTCTTCGACATCGAGAACACCAACATCATCCGCCAGCTGCCCTCGATCATCCTGCCGGACGGCAGCTCCGTCATCCCCGCGATCCAGAACGGCGTCGAGCGCAGCCTCGGCTTCGAGGCCGACATCCGCTGGCAGCCGAAGAAGGGCTCCCAGCTCATCGCCTCCTACGGCTACACCGACGCCTACATCAAGAGCGACGTCCAGAGCCGCGCCACCCTGCCCTCCGGCGAGATCTACCTGACCCGCCAGGGCCACTGGCTGCGCGACGCCCCGCACCACACGTTCTCCTTCCTCGGCCGGCACACCCTTGGCGACTTCGGCGCCTTCAAGGGCGTCTACGTCACCGCCAGCGGCCGCTACGTCTCCGAGCGCGTCACCACCGAGACCTACAGCATCGTCAACGGCGTGCCGGTCGACCCGTGGCGCATGGACCCCTACACCGTGTTCGACCTCGGCACGGGCGCCCGCTTCAAGTTCCTCGGCCACGACTACAGCGCGTCGTTCATCCTGAAGAACGTCTTCGACGAGCTCTACCTGCCGCACCGCTTCAACTACGGCGCGCCCCGCGAGTGGCAGTTCACGCTGACCACGCGCTTCTGAGTCCCCCGTCTCCTTTGCCGTTGCGGCCTTCTCCACGGGGTTGAAGGCTGCCACGGGGTCCCGCCAGCCGGCGCCGGTCTCACCTGCGCCGGTTCGCTTTTTCCACGATGCGTCTCCGCCTCCTCCTTATCGCCGCCTTCCTCGCCTGCCTGACCGTGGCGGCGGTCGCGCTCAAGCCCCGGCCCGCCGCCGACGGCCGCACGCCCCTGCTCTGGGCCAGCAGCGCCAATCCCTACCGCGCCGCCCAGGTCGTCCGCTTCAACGAGCTGCACCCGCACCTCTTCCTCCGGCAGGACAGCAGCAACAACCGCTTCGAGAAGAACATCGTCCAGCTCAGCAGCGGCGTCGGGCCGGACCTCTACGACGCCATCTCCGGCACCTCCCTCCAGGCCTACATCGAGAGCGGCGTCGCGCTCGACGTCACCGACGAGGCCGCCGCCTCCGGCCTGGCCGCGGGCACCGACACCTGGCCGGCCATCGTCAACGAGATCACCCTCGGCGGCCGCCAATACGGCTACCCGGCCAACGTCAGCGCCCAGGTCTGCCTCTATAACAAGAACGTCTTCGACCGCTTCGGCGTGCCCTACCCGGCGACAGGCCAGCCGACGTGGGACGAGTTCTTCGCCCTCATGCGCCGCGTGCGCGGCACGCCGCCCGGCGGCGGCCCGGCGGTCGAGGGGCTCAGCGCCATGGACTACTCCGGGCGGACGCCCTCGGTTGTCTTCTGGAAGTTCGTCTTCCAGTCGCGCCGCGGCGAGTTCTTCACGCCCGACGGCCTGCGGCCCACGGTCGACACGGAGGACGTGCGCCTCGCGTTCGAATACCACCGCCGAGCCATCTTCGAGGACAAGATCCACCCGGCGGCCGCCGCCATGGGGTCGATGACCGGCTCGGGCGCCTGGGGCGGCGGCGCCATCGCGCAGTTTGCCGAGGGGAAATTCGCCGTGCTCATCACCGGCAAGTTCGCCCTCGCCAGCCTGCGCGAGTTCGTCGCCCACCAGAAGAAGCAGCTCGCCCGCTGGGAGGCCGACCCCGAGCGCCAGCGCACCGAGCCCAGGCCCGAGGTCCTGCGCCTCGGCGGCTTCATGCTGCCCCGCTTCCCGGAGCGCCCGCCCGGCGTCGTCGCCACCGCCCAGACCGTCGTCATCAACCCCGCCGGCCCGCACCGCGCCGAGGCGATGGAGTTCCTGCGCTTCCTCGCCACCGACACCTACGCCAAGATGGTCATGCCCTACGGCCTGCCCGCCAACCCGGCGCGCGTGACGTATGATTTCCCCGCCACGCACCCCGAGCTGGCCGAGCACGAGGTGACGCGCGCCGTCGTCGCCTCGCTGGAGCACGGCTACCAGCTCCGCAAGAGCCCCTTCCTCCTCGACATCGACATCGAGCGCACGCTCGCCCAGCAGATCGCCCGGATGGAGGCCAACCCGGCCATGGACATCAAGGCCCTGCTCGCCGAGGCCCAGGCCGACCTCGAGGCCATGCTGCAGGTCAACCTCAAGCGCGACCCGAAGCTCGCGGAGCTGTATCGGCAGCGCCTGGCCGAGGCGGCAAAGACCAACTAACCGAATGACCCCTTCCACTCCCATAGCCCGTCATCCTGAGCGCAGCGAAGGATCCAAGCGGACATTCGCACGCGATGCCGCGCCCGCAGCTTCCCTTGGATCCTTCGCGCGGCTCAGGATGACGCGGGAGAGGCTGTTCTGGAAGACCGGTCACGTGGGTAGCTCCGCAGGCCTCCGGGCCCGTTTCACCGCATGAAGCACCGCCGCCACCTCACCGCGCTGCTCTTCCTTGCGCCGAACCTGCTCGGGTTCGCGGCGTTCACGCTCGTGCCCGTCCTGCTCAGCCTCGCGGGCAGCTTCACCAACTGGAGCCTGCGGCCGGCCGCGCCGCTGCAGTTTGTCGGCGCGGACAACTACGTGCGGCTCTTCACGGACAAGAATTTCTGGTTCTACCTCTACAACACCGGCTACCTGCTCCTCGCGCTGCCGTTTGCCATCGGCGGGGCGCTCTTCCTCGCGGTGCTGCTGCACGACGGCTTCGCGTTCCGCCGGGCCCGGCGCGGCCCGCGCCTCGCCGCCGGGGCGCTGGCCATCGGCCTCTTTTCCGCCGGGGCCCTCGCCGTCACCGGCTCGCCCAACCTCGCCTACGTCATCCTCGCGCTCGGCCTCATCGCCGCCGCCGGCCTGGCCTGCGGCGCCGTCACCTACCGCACCGTCTTCTACCTGCCGCACTTCACCGCCGGCGCGGCGACCGGGGCCAGGCCCGCGGCGGTCCGCGGGTCGGTGGCGACCACGACGGTGGCGACCGCCCGGTCTCCGGACG
>JAYRXZ010000110.1:0-3455 GCA_041917235.1 Lacunisphaera sp.
GCGGCCGGCGCCTGGACCGCCGGCGCCGCTGCGGGGGCCTGCGCCGCCGGAGCCGGCGCACTCTCCTTTTTCTCCGGATTGCTCAGGCAACCCGCCAGCCCCGCAACCGCCACCAGCGCCAGCGACGCGTGGCCGACAAACCGTGCTTTCACCATGATTTCACCTCCCGACGAGTTCATTGATCCGGCGGGAAATGTAGCACAGGCGAATGAGCGGGCTCCGACTCCCGCAATCCGGCACGGATGGCGCCGCCGGATGGAAGCATCGGGAAGTCTCAATTTGAGATTCGTGTTGCAGGAAGAAACCGTCGAGGCCCCAACGCCATTGCCCAGATTGGGGCGGACGGCGTTAAGGCTTTGATTTCTCTTGATCCGGCGCGGATGACGCGGGGCTGGAACGTTTATTGCGGACGGTGCCGCAGCAGCACCCGCTTGAATGACCAAAGATCAGGAGACACAAGAATGAAAAAACCCGTTATGGGCAGAGAGCTCGCCTCGAAACTTGCCGGTGCGCTCGCCTGCGCGGCCGTGGCCGGCACCGCCTGCGCGGCGCAGATCGCCACCGATCCGGGCGACTACGCGGCGCTGCCGCCGGGGGTGGACCTGGGCATCGTGTATTACCAGCACACCGAACACAACGCCTTCTACTCGGGCGGCGACCGGGTGTCGGGGCCCTTCAAGCTGAAGACCTACATCGGCCTGCTGCGCTACGTCCATTTCACCAAGGTCGGCGATTACGTGATCGATCCGCAGATCATCGTGCCCTTCGGTTCCGTCTCGCTCAAGGAGCCCGCCTCCCAGTCGTCCAGCGGGGTCGGCGATCCGCTGCTCGGCGGCACCCTCTGGCTGGTGAACCGGCCCGAGCAGAAACAGTGGTTCGGCGTCTCCGCCTTCGCGTCGGTGCCGGTCGGCCAGTACGAGGCCGCCAGGGGCGGCGTCAACGTCGGGCAGAACCGCTGGAAGGGCATTTTCCACGCCGGTTATGTAACCGCCCTCGGCAACGACTTCATGCTCGACGTGATCCTCGAAACCGCGGTGTTCGGCAAGAACGACAACTACGCGGGGCAGACCCTCAAGCAGGACGAGAGCTTCAGCGCCCAGGCCCACCTGCGCTATCTGGTGTCGCCGACGACGCACTGGGCGCTGTCCTACTTTCACGATATCGGCGGCGAGACCCGCCTGAACGGCGTCGCGCAGCACGACCGCGCCAACAACAACCGGCTGCTGGCGACCTTTGCGACCTTCGTCGCGCCGGACATCCCGCTGCAGCTGCAAGGCGGACAGTCGGTCCATACCGAGAACGGCTGGAAGGAGTCCTCCCGTCTCAATCTGCGACTGGTCAAGGTTTTCTGACCGCCGGCCGTCTCCGATGAACCCAACAGGAACAGCACAATGAAAAGACTGGAAGCCAATACGCTGCAGGCGCTTTCCCACATCCAGAGCCTTGGTCGCCGCGACTTCCTGCGCCTCTGCAGCGCCGCCGCGAGCCTGGCCGCGGTGGGCGCCGCGCTGGCTCCGGCGCGCGCCGTGGCGGCGCTGCCGACCGGGATCGCGCACATGTCGGACGCCGAGTACGCGGTGTTCCGCCGCCTGATGGAGGTGGCACTGGTCACCGATGGCACCCGGCTCGTGCCGGCGAAGGACGTGCCGGTGCTGCAGACCCTCGACGCGGCGCTGCTCGCCACCATGGAGCCGCACATCCTGGCGGGGCTGAAGGGCGGCATCGCCTATTTCAACGACGGCCCCCGCGCGCAGTTCGGCCAACCCTTCGTCGCCCTCGGCGATGCCCAGGCGCGGGCTTTCCTGGACGCCTGGGCCGACTCGCCCGAGGTGCCGCAGCGGGCCCTCGCGGTGGGCCTCAAGAAACTCATCGGCCTGGCTTACTGGGCCAATCCCCCGACCTGGCTCCCGCTCGGCTACGACGGCCCGGTGACCCGGCGCTGGGGCCTGGAATCGCTGGGCAATGCCCCGATGCCCAAGGATTGACGCGGAGACAGACATGGACAAGAAGATTGCAATTCAGGCGGCTGGGCACGGCCTCAAGGTCACCCAAGCCGCCGACGTTACCGCAAGCCGCGTGCACCTCAAGGCCGACGCGGTGATCGTCGGCTCCGGTGCGGGCGGCGCCATCGCCGCCTACGAGCTGGCCTCGCGGGGCAAGAAAGTCGTCGTGCTGGAGGCCGGCCCCTATGTGCCGTCGGAAAAGTTCGCCGAGATGATGGCCATCGCCATGGGCACGCTGTACCAGGACCACGGCGGCCAGTCCAACACCCACGGCGACATCTCGATCCTGCAGGGCGCCTGCGTGGGCGGCTCGACGGTGGTCAACGCGGCGCTGTGCTTCCGCACGCCGGATTACTACCTCGACCTGTGGGGCCGCGAGTTCGGGCTGACCAACCTGACGCCGGCGGTCATGAAGCCTTATTTCGAGAAGGTCGAGCGCAATCTGCAGATCAAGCAGAACGGCCGCCACGAAACCAGCGCCGGCGCCGAGATCATCAACAAGGGCCTGAAGAAGCTCGGCATCCCCGCCGGCGTTGCGCGGCGCAACGTGAAGAACTGCGGCCTGACCGGTTTCTGCTTTGCCGGTTGCGCGTCGGACCGCAAGCAGTCGATGCTCGTCACCTACCTGCCGTGGGCCGTGGCCAAGGGCGCCACCATCCATGCCGATACGCGGGTCGTGAAGGTGCTGGCCGAGCAGGGCGCCGCGACCGGCGTGGTGGCCGAGGTGATCGACCCGGCGACGGGCCGGAAGAAGGCCGACATGCAGGTCGACGCACCGATCGTCATCCTCGCCGCCGGCCCGGTCCAGACCCCGGTGCTGCTGCTGCGCAGCGGGCTGGCCAACTCCAGCGGTCAGGTCGGCAAGAACTTCGCGTGTCACCCGACCCTGTCGCTGACGGCGGAGTTCGACAAGCACGTGGATGATTTCCACGGCGCCACCCATTCGCTCTACGTCGATCGCTGGACGCTGCCCGAGGAAGGCGGCTACCTGCTCCTCAACGCCGTGCAAGATCCCGTCGAGGCGAGCTTCCAGGCCGAGCCCGGCACCGGCAAGGCCTACATGTCCTACATGAGCCGCTACCGCAACACGATGCGGCTGATCACCCTGATCCACGACAAGAACGTCGGGGAAGTGAGCTGGAAGGACGGCACCAAGCACATCCACTACGAAGTGGACGGGCAGGATTTCGAGGCCATGAAGGCCGGCCTCAAGACCAATGCGCGGATTCTCTTCGCCGCCGGGGCGAGCCGGGTGCACGTGCCCAGCTCGCAGAAGTGCGTGATCGACAACGCCAGGCACATCGACGCGGTGATCGACGCCCTGAAAAACGAACCGGCGCGCTACCGCTACACGTCGTTCCACCCGCAGGGCACCTGCCGCATGGGCGCCGACCCGGCGCGTACGGTGGTCAATCCGCACGGCGAGACCCACGACGTACGCAACCTCTACGT
>JAYRXZ010000111.1:0-3141 GCA_041917235.1 Lacunisphaera sp.
GGTCTCGGGTTTGACCTTGGTCGTGACGAGGTGGCGGCCCTCGAAGGGCTGGGCGGCGGCCGTCGGATTAACGAGCCGATACATTTCCACGGTTTGCGTCACGGGGCTGGCATGGGTGTCCAGCTGCACGCCATGCAGTTTGAGTCGTTTGATGATCTCCGACTGGGTGGGGGAGATCCAGTAAGCCCGCGGGCGGCGGAGCTCGACGCCGGGCTTGGTGTTCAGGTGAACGGTCAGATTTTCGTAGGTTCTGGGTGTCCCGAGCCACCGGACCTCCTTCACGCCGGAGGCGGGTGAGAGGTATTCCTCGTAGGCAATCCCGGCGAAGTTCATCGTGGTTTTCTCGTCCGGGTTGCCGTTCCAGTTGAGGGCGAGGGTGGCGGGCCGGGTGGCAGAGTCGGCCTGGATGGCGGCCGTGAGGTCCGCGGCCTGTTGTCCGACCAGCTTGAGCGATGCCTCGAGCAGCACGTAGGTGCCGAGCACGCGTTGCTTGTAGGGTTTCAGGGAATGATTCTCGACCAGGACGGACGGAAGGTGGCGGAGATCGCCATAGGCATTGGAGAATCGCGGGTCGCCCGGACCGGCGGTGATGCCTTGCGCAAGGTCGCGGTTGTTCTGGGCAAACACGAGCGGACCGGGAATGTGGCCGGCAGCATGGAGCGCGGCATCCATGGCCGGCCGGTAGATCTTGTCCAGCCAGGCGCCCGTCTTCGGCGACCAGGCGAAGCCGCCGTCCCAGCCGTGGAAGCCGTAGGTGATGTCGTATTGGTAGTCGATGCCGTCGGTGACGTGCAGGTCGAGGTAGAGCGCGGGCCGCCACTCGTTGATGAGGGCGAGCATCGCCCGCATCTCGGGGGCGTCGGCTTTCATGTAGTCCCGGTTGAGGTTCAGGTTCTGGGCCGTGGTGCGCCAGCCCTGGTGGACCGGGCCGCGCTGGTTGGGGCGGTTCCACTCCGAGCTGCGTTCATGGCCGTCGGCGTTGAAGACGGGGACAAAAAGGAAATCCGCGCGGTCGAGCAGCGCGGCCTTGCCGCCGAAGGCCAGGTCGCGAAGCAGCATCAGGCCGGCGTCCTTGCCGTCGATCTCACCGGCGTGGATGCCGGCCTGGGCCAAGAGCACGGGTTTGCCGGCGGCGCCCTGGCGGGCGAGAACCGCATAAAGCGGCCGGCCCTGCGCGGTGCGGCCGAATTCCCGCATCGTGACGAGCGGCGTGGCGGCGCAGAGCTTTTTCAACCAGGCGACGGTTTCGTCGTAGCCCGGCGAGTCGGCGAGGTCCGTCCTCTCGGCCGGCGTGATCCACGGGTTGTCCGGTTTCGCGAGGAGCGCCTCGCTGGCGCCGTGCCACGGCGGGGCGGGGGGCAGGAAATCCTGGGGACCGGCGGCGAAGGCGGACGTGAGCAGCAGTGGGGCGAGCAAAAGGGAGCGACGCATGCGGGGAGCGAAGCGTGAAACCGCGGAAAGACGAAAGGATTTTCGGGCCGCCCGGCACAGTCGGGGTAATTTTACTGGCGTCCACTTCGTCACCGGGTGCACGATGTCTTCAATCCCGCTCCGCTCCATGCCCCGCTTCATCGTGTTTTTGGCCGGTATGCTCCTGTCCGTTGCGGGCCTGGCCGCGGCCGACCACCCGATTACCGATTTCGGCGCCGTGGCCGGGGGCGAAGCCCTCAACACCGCCGCCATCCAGGCGGCGATCGACGCCGTGGCGGCCAAGGGCGGAGGCACCGTGGTCATCCCGGCGGGCGTGTTCCGCAGCGGCTCCATTTTCCTGAAGCAGGGCGTGGCGCTCCACCTCGCCGAGGGCGCGGTGTTGAAGGGCTCGGAGAACATCGCGGACTACCCCAAGCTCAACACGCGCATCGAGGGTCACTTCGAGCCGTGGCGCATGGCGCTGGTCAACGCCTCGGGCCTGACCGGCCTGCGCATCACCGGCCCCGGCAAGTTCGACGGCAGCGGCCCGGTCTACTGGCGCGCCTTCTGGCAGCGGCGGAAGGAAAATCCCAGGTGCACCAACCTCGAGGTCGAGCGCCCGCGGCTGATGTTCATCGAGCGCTGCACCGACGTCCGCATCGCGAACACCGCGCTCGAGGATTCCGGCTTCTGGAACCTGCACCTCTACCGCTGCCGCGACGTGGCCGTCGAAAACGTGCGCATCACCATCCCGAGCGCGACGCCCGAGCTCCGCGGACCCAGCACCGACGGCATCGACATCGACAGCTCGCAGAATGTCACGGTCCGCAAGTGCTACATCTCGACCCATGACGACAACATCGCGCTCAAGGGCAGCAAGGGGCCGTTCGCCGCGCAGGACGCCGACAGCCCGCCGGTGGAGAACATCCTGGTGGAGGACACCGAGGTCGGCGACGGCAACGGCCTGATCACCTGCGGCAGCGAGGCGACGCTCGTCCGCAACGTCACGGTGCGCAACTGCGTCATGACGGGCCACGCCACGATGCTGACGCTGAAGCTCCGGCCCGACACACCGCAGCACTACGAGAACATCACGATGGAAAACATCCGCCTCGCCGGCAGCGGCCGGCTGCTGAACGTGGCGCCGTGGATGCAGTTCTTCGACCTGAAGGGCCAGCCGCCGCCGGCGCGGCGGGTGAACAACATCACGCTCCGCAACATCACCGGCCGCTACCGCACGCTCGGCGTGCTCGGCGGCAACGCCGGCGACGTCCTGCGCGACATCACGCTGGAGAACGTGGATGTGCAGCTGGCGGACGAGAACTTCCGGCTCGGGCCGGTGCAGAACCTGCAGATGAAAAACATCACGGTGAACGGCAAGCCGTTCGTCCCGCCGGCGGTTACGCCGCCGCCCCCGCCGCGGACGTCGTGAGGTGGAACGGGAGCTCCGGGCCGGTTTTCTCGCATCAAAGCAGCCCGTCCGGAGGCCGGGCTCCACCCAGGGGGCGACTGGTCCGCGATCCAGTCGAACGTTGGACTGACAACCGCCCCGTGGCCGCTTGCGTTTGCCCGGCGGGCGGCCAGCCTGCCGCCCATGACCCTGCCGCCCGACCCCCGCGCCGGCCGTCCCGTCTCCCGGCGGGAATTTTTGGAACGCTGCACCCGCGGCAGTGCCGCATTGCTGACCCTCACCGGACGCGCGTCCGCCGCGGAACCACCCGCCCGGAAGCT
>JAYRXZ010000112.1:0-3097 GCA_041917235.1 Lacunisphaera sp.
AGCGTCGATGGCCGAGACCTCCGGCGACCCTCCGCCGCCTCCGCCGCCACCGCCACCGCCACCGCCGCCTCCTCCACCACCGCCGCAGGTAACCACTACGTTGCCGCTGGTCTCAACCGAGGTGGTCCCGGCGACGTAGTTGAGGGTGTAGCTTCCATCCGCCAAGGCGGTGAAACTGCCTGTGCCGGGACCGGGCCAGTCGTTGGGGCCCACGACCTGTGTACCATTCTGTGCACCTCCGGGGGAGGCGTCGACGACCACGTCGAGAAAGCCGTAGTCGTCGTCGTCTGAGAAGCCTGACGTGAACGTCACCACGAAGCTAAGCTCCGTTCCGGCTTCGAGATCGGTCGTCACGGACACGATGGTGGTGAGCGGCAATGGACCAGTGGTGGTGACGGTGCGATCCAGCGAACCGGCGGACGGGCAGGAGGCCTGCGCCAACGCTGGCGAGGCCAGAACCGCAGATGTCACAAGAGCAGCAACAAACAAACCGGCCCGAACGGCCGCATGACCCCAGTTACCCACAGTGCCCCCCTGCAGCTGGCTGTTAATGAATTGTTGATTCTTTTGTCCGCCGAGTCAAACGCGGCGCCGGCCGGGCGATCAACCGACAATCACGGTTCCGTGCACTTGTGGAGTCTGGTTGAGTTCGCCCGGCGGCCAGCCCTTACCGGCAGGACACACGGTGGATGATCGTTGAACGGATCATCGGGGCGGCCTACAAGTCTGGGCAGAGGCTGCGGGGTGGCTGCCTGGCGGTGCGGTGCACCGGCATGGGGGCGGCCGCGCGCGCCGGAACCCAGGACGCGGCGGGCAGCGGCGAGAGCGGCTGCGACGGAGGGATGAACTGGCCTATCGCAGCAGCTGGACCATCGGGCTGCCGTCCGAAGACGAGATCGCGTTGCGCCGGGAGGGGCTGACGTCCGCCAATGCCGGGGCGTTGTGGGACGCATTGCGGCATCGGCTGTCGCCGGGCGAGGTTGCCGATATCGGCTTTGTCGAGGGGTTCTCGCACCCCGAGACGGGTGGCCGGTGGAGCATCGGGCCGTGGTCGGCCATCATCGTGCCGCTGACCCCCGAGCAGCAGGCGGGCGCCCCCGTCCGGCTCAATGCGCGCGCCTTTGCCGGCAGGCTGCCGCAGGCCCGCATCAGCGCCTATGCCGGACACGAGCCGGTGCAGGTTCGGCACCGACCCGCCGTGGCGGCGAAGCTCGAGGTGCGGGTAAGGCCGCTGGCGGAACTCGGCGGCGCCGGGCTGATCCTGTTCTGGACGCCGGATGCCGCGGCGCCGGCCGCCACGGGGTCCGGTGCCGACGTCCGCGAACTGGGGCTGTTCATCGGCCGGCCGTGGCAGGCGCCGGGCGAAGCGGACGCGCGGCGCCCGCTGGGCCGGCTCAGGGCCATCTACCGCAAGCTGCCGCTGGCCATCCGCGCCCGCACCAGCCCGGCGCTCGGGCGCCTGCTCGGGCGGATGCTGGCCCGCTCGGCACCGCCGCCACTGCCGCCGAGCGCCATCCAGCGGGGCGACGTGGTGCTGTCGGCCCTGCTTTCGGAGCAGAGCGGCATCGGGCGGGCCGGCCGGATGACGTGGGAGTCACTGAAGACGTGGGGGGTGCCGATCGTCGTTCACGACATCACCGCCGACCTGACCGCGAACTTCGTTCCGGCGCCGGCGGCGGGCGGGGTGTGGATCTGCCACTGCAATGCCCCCGAGGCCCTGGCGGTGATGCTGGCCGGGACCGAGCGGCTGTGGGCGCGGCGCTACCGCATCGGCTACTGGGCCTACGAACTGTCGCGGCTGCCGGACGACTGGGTGCCCGCCCTCAAGCACTTCCACGAGATATGGGCCCCGAGCGCGTTCGTCGCGGACGCGATACGGCGCTCGGCCGGGCCCGACGGACCGCTGGTCCGGGTGGTGCCCCACCCCGTCGCGCCGCGACCCTCCGCCGCGACCGAGCCGCGGCGACCGAACCGGCCGATGCTGTTCCTCAGCATGTTCGATGCCCGCTCGACCGCCGCCCGCAAGAACCCGATGGGCGCGGTCAGGGCCTTCCAGGCCGCGTTCGAGCCGACATCGGAGGAGGTGGCGCTGCTGATCAAGGTGGCCCACGGCGATGCCGACGCCGGCACCATGCGGGACCTGCACGCGGCGATCGCCGGGTGGCGGAACATCCGCCTGATGACCGAGCACCTGTCCGACGACGAGACGCTGGCGCTGATCGCCCGGGCCGACTGCCTGGTTTCCCTGCACCGTTCGGAAGGGTTCGGCCTGCCCATCGCGGAGGCGATGAGCGTCGGCACCCCGGCCATCGTCACCGGCTGGTCGGCCCCGATCGAATTCTGCACGGGCGCCGCCATCGAGATCGGCTACACGCTGGTGCCGGCCAGGGACCCGACGAAGCGCTACGAGGACGCCAGCCAGGTCTGGGCGGAACCCGACCTGGCCGAGGCGGCGAGCGCGATGCGCAGGCTGGTATCCGACCCAGCCCTGTGGAAAAGCCTGTCGAGCTGCGGGCTGGCGACGGCCCGCGACCGCCTGAGCCAGCCGATCGCCGCGGATGCCTTCCGCCGATTCCTGCTCGCTTTGCCTCGCACGGACTGATCGCAGGCGGGGCCGGCTGCCGGTCGAAGGGCGGCCGAAGCCTCAGGGGGCATCGACTCCGGCCGCTCGGGTCCGCCGCAAAGGGACCGCGACCAGAGACTCGCAGAGTCGGCGTGATGGATTCGTGATGCCTTGGCCCTAGAGGCTCAGCAGCACGGGAAATGCATTGTCCCACAGGTAGATGGCGGTCTCGCGAAGGCGTTCCCGATCCTTCAGCGCCTCGACCACGAATCGGATGGCGGAGTCCTGGGACTGGTAGGACCCGAACAAATCCTGACCGCTCTTGATCAGCCACGCCTCGCCGGCGCGATAGATGTCTATCCGACTCTGCATCTTCGACTCCTTCGCGACAGGCGATTGATTACGTATGCAAGCTTACAGGACCCTTACAGCGCAAGAACTGATCCGTATCAAATCCGCGTGTTTTCGGCCCTGCCGATGCCAGCCGGGCGCGTTTGACGCTCGCCCCCGCCCCCAGCCGTTTCGCGGCACGTC
>JAYRXZ010000113.1:0-2990 GCA_041917235.1 Lacunisphaera sp.
GACGACATGGGCCGGGCCCTCAACCTCGCCCAGGAACTCGACAAGCTCAACCGCGAACGCCGCGCCATCGAGGCCGACATGCAGGAAGGCGCGCTGGCCGGGCTCGACGCCATCGACCCCGGCGCCCGCGCCAGCCTCACGCTGTACGAGCCGGAATGGCACCAGGGCGTCATCGGCATCCTCGCCGGGCGCATCAAGGAGAAATTCCACCGCCCGACCGTCGCCTTCGCCCGTGGCGGCGAGGGCGAGCTGAAAGGCTCCGGCCGCTCGATCCCGGGCCTGCACCTGCGCGACGCGCTCGACCTCGTGACCAAGCAGGCGCCCGACCTGATCCTGAAATTCGGCGGCCACGCGATGGCCGCCGGTCTGACCATCCGCGAGGCCGACCTCCCGCGCTTCGAACAGGTTTTCGAGGCGGTGGTGACCCGCCTCATCGACCCCGCCGACCTGACCCGCAGCCTCGAAACCGACGGCGCGCTCGAAGACAGCCTCTACAGCCTCGAAACCGCCCGCCTGCTGGAGCGCGAAATCTGGGGCCAGGGCTTCGCCGCGCCGGTCTTCGACGACACCTTCCGCGTCGAAAACCAGCGCATCCTGAAAGACAAGCACCTCAAGCTGCAGCTCAAGAAAGGCAACACCCGCCTCGAGGCGATCCGCTTCAATCACGCCGACCCGGCCGCGCCGGCCATCCACGCGGCCTTCCGGCTGGCGGTCAACGAATACAACGGCGTGGCGAGCATCCAGCTGATGCTCGAACACTTCGAAGCCGCCTGAGGGTCCGACTCGGCAGGCGCATCCGCGAGACGTAAAAAACCCCGCTCGCGCGGGGTTTTCGGTGAGCCCCGAGGGGCTCGATCAAGGCCAGGCCGGATCAGTAACGGCCACCGCCGCCACCACCGCCGCCCGGGCCGCGACGGCCACCGCCGCCACCACCACCGCCGCCGAATCCGCCACCACCCGGACCGCGCCGGCCGCCGCCACCGCCGCCGAACCCGCCGCTGCGGGGCTCCTGCGGGCGCGCTTCATTGACGGTCAGGTTGCGGCCTTCCAGGCCCTTGCCGTTGAGGCCCGAGATGGCGGCCTGGGCCTCCTGGTCCGACCCCATTTCGACGAAGCCGAACCCTTTCGAGCGGCCGGTCTCCCGATCCATGATCACCTGCGCGGACGTCACGTTGCCGAAATCGGCAAACATCTCCTCGAGACGGCTCTTGTCGATGCTGTAAGGCAGATTGCCTACATAAAGCTTGGTACCCAATTGACGCGCTCCATGAAAGAAAGGCGGCCGAGAGGTGGTCGCTGATTCACACAATAGCAAGGCATTCCGGGCACGTCGAATGTTTTTGTACTGCCCGGCGAGCGGCCCGGCGCGGGTCAACCGGCGGCGACGCCGGCCAGCAGGATCAGCACCGGCACCACCACGAAGTACAGCCGCATGACCTGGCGCAGCCGCGAGCCCGGCTCGGCGAGTCCCATGTAGTGGCGGATCACCAGAAAACCCTTGATGCCGACGATCAGCGCCACCAGCGCCGCGGTCACGCCGACCGACGCCAGCGTCTCGCCGAGCCACGCGCTGCCCAGCGTGAGCAGCACCAGCCCCAGCCACACCTGCGTCGCCTGCTGTTCCTGTGTTGCGTGGGTATCCATCGTCCGGTCCCTCATTTCACGACGTAAAGCAGCGGAAAAATCACGATCCATGCCAGGTCGGTGGCATGCCAGTACAGCGTCGCCGCCTCGAGTCCGTCGTGATCCTCCGGGCTGTAGGCGCCGAACTGCGTCCGCAGGATCGCCCAGATCAGCCCGAGGCAGCCCCACACCACGTGCACCAGATGGTTGAAGGTGAGGTAGTAATACATCGCGACGAAGCTGTTGCCGGTGCCGACGACACCGTGGTCGATGTTCCAGCTGAATTCCCAGGCCTTGATCAGCAGGAAGGCGACGCCTCCGAGCAGCGTGCCGATCAGCCAGTTGCGGGCGGACCTGGCGTCGTTGCGGCGGATCGCCAGCAGCGCCCGCACCGCGAAGTAGCCGCTGGTCAGCATCACCACCGTGTTGGCGACGCCGGCGGCGGTGAGGAGCATCGCCGGGCCGCGGTGGAAATCCTCCGGATGGCCCGACTTGAACCACGCGTAGGCGAGGAACATCAGCGCAAACTCGGTCAGCTCACACAGAATGCCGACCCAGATGCCCCGGTTGCCGGGCACCCGCCCGGCCAGCGCCGACCCATCGGCATGGGCAGTCATCGCCAGTTCCATCGCACGCTCCCGCAGAAGTTTCCAGCCACGACTTTAGCGACCGCGGGCAGTGGCCGGACAGCACAGTCTTGCACTATTCCTGGCAGCGCAGATTTTATTTCGCGCTTGACCAAGATCAATGAAAAGGGCCGTCCGCAGCGCTGCGAACGGCCCGTCCGACTCCGCCGCACGCGGCCTATTTTGCCGCGTGCGGATTGAGGAAGCCGCGCATCAGCCGGGTCAGCTGCGGCATCACGACCCACGTCATGGTGACGGTGATCAGCGCCGTGAAGATCGCCGTGCGCAGCAGGAACGGCAGCCCCATCAGATAGGGCAGCACGAACCACAGAAAGACCGACACGGTCGGGAAGATGCCCATCCAGGTGACCAGCGCCATGCGCGCCCGCGGCGGATGCATCGAGGCCGGTACCACCGCCGCCGCGAACCACGCCTCGAGGCCGGACAGACTGCGGTATTCCGGCTCGGCGTCGGCCACCTCGCGTATGCGCTGATGGAGCCTGGCGCGCGCCGGGCAGGCGTCCCAGATCTGCAGGTCGGCTTCCGACCTGAAGTGCACCGTGACCTCGTAGAACCCGCCCGCCTGCTCCGGCGGCACCAGGTCGGCGCCGAGGAAGCCCGGCGTCTTGCGCATCGCTTCGATCAGCTCGCGGATCAGCGCCTCGTACTGCGCCTCCTTGCCCGGCTGGGCGCGGCGACGGGCGATGCGGGTGATCTGCCCGGAATTTATGGCGGTGGAGG
>JAYRXZ010000114.1:0-2853 GCA_041917235.1 Lacunisphaera sp.
CGAGGAGGCGCTGGAGACCTTCGCCGGCTGCGCGGTAATCATCTCCCACGACCGCTGGTTCCTCGACCGCACGGCGACCCACATCATGGCCTTCGAGGGCGACAGCTACGTCCACTGGTTCGCCGGCAACTACTCGGCCTACCTCGAGGATTTCAAGAAGCGGAAGGGGAAGGACGCCGACCAGCCGCACCGGATCAAATACCGCAAGCTGTCGCGCTGACCGCCATCATTCGAACCCAAAGAGCCGGCCCATCTCGCGGCGGTCGCGCTTCGTCGGGCGGCCTTTCCCGCGCTCCCGCGCGAGCATGTGTTCGATGCCGGCCTGGCGGGCGCGCTCGTATTCGGCGGCGGGGGTGAGGTCCGCCATGTATTCGGGCAATTGCTTCGCCGCGACCCGCGAGCGCGGGTGGGCGACAACCTTCAACGTGCGGGTAAGGGCGCCAACGCGGACGGTGATGGTCTCGCCGGCATGGATGTCGCGACCGGGCTTGGCCTCGAGTTCTCCGATGAGGACCTTGCCGGCGCGGCACGCAGCCGTGGCCTCGGGGCGGGTCTTGAAGACCCGCACGCTCCAGAGCCATTTGTCCAGCCGGGGATCGTCCATGGGGGCACTGTAGCCGCCGCCGGGCCGGCGTCCAGTCGCGGAGGTTGCGCCGGAATAAAAACCGGCTAGCCTCCTCCCACGTTCATGCATGTCCGCCCCCTCATCGCCCTCCTCACCCTATTCACCGCCATGACCCTCCAGGCTGATACCAAACCCGCGTCCTCAACCGAGCTGGCCACCGTCGGTGGCGGCTGTTTCTGGTGCACGGAGGCCGTGATGGAGCGCCTGCCGGGGGTGAAAAAGGTCATCAGTGGCTACGCCGGCGGGAAGACCGCCAATCCCACCTATGAGGAAGTGTGCACGGGTCAAAGCGGCCATGCCGAGGTCATCCAGGTGGAGTTCGACCCGGCGGTCATCAGCTACGAGAAGATCCTGGAGGTCTTCTTCGAGGCGCACGACCCGACCACCCTCAACCGCCAGGGTGCCGACGAGGGCACGCAGTATCGCTCCGTGATATTCTACCACAACGAGGCGCAGCAGAAGGCGGCGGCCCGGGCGAAGATCGCCGCGCAGGCCCTCTGGCCCGACCCGATCGTCACCGAGATCTCACCCCTGACCAAGTTCTACGTGGCGGAGAAATACCACCAGGACTACTTCCGGAACAATCCGAACCAGGGTTATTGCACCTTCGTCATCAAGCCGAAGATGAAGAAGCTCGAGCAGAAGGGCGTGATCCCGAAGGGCTGAGGCAGGGCGCGGACTCCGTTCCGCGCCTCGGCGGTGAAGGGACTCACCGCCCTACCTGCCCACCTCAGGCCCGCGCGCGTTGCCGGCGGGCCTTGACGATGTCGTCGGTCACTCGGTCGAGCCAGCGGATGGGGGCAATGGGCCGGGGGCTGAGGAATTCCTTCTCCTCGGCCACGGTCTGCCCGTGCTTGTAGAGGACGCCGGGCAGGATGTAGGTGCCAAAAACCCAGTCGGCCACCGGAAGGATGAAGAAACCCGAGATGGCCTCGTTGCAGTCGATCACGGCGTGATGGCGCAGGTGGAAGCTGTAGACCTTGCGCCAGAAGCCGCCCCAGGTCGGGCTATCGATGAGCGGGCCCCATTTCTCGAAGGACCAGTGCTCGATGGCGTGGAAGAGCTCGTAGATCAGGAGGGACGAGGCCAGCGAGGCGTAACCCGCCAGCAGCATCGGGAAGGAGGGAACCAGCCACTGCAGCAGGGCGAAGAAGGGCGTCAGGATGGCCGCAAAGATGACAAAGGTATACCAGGGGAAGAAGGAGGCCTCTTTCTGCTCCTTTTCTAGGATGGGGTAGAAATTCTCGACGAAGTTGACCTCCAGGCCGCCGGGCGTCCGGCGGCGGGTGATGCGCGTCAGGCTGTGGTGGTGGGTGTGCTGCTTGTAGAAGTAGCTCAGGAAAGGCGCGACCGGCTTGTGCAGGACGTAGCGGTGGAAGAAGAACTCCATGAAGCAATTGAAGAGCGAAAACCCGACGAAGGCGGCGAGCAGCTTCCAGAAGGGGCCGGAGACCTGCGCGGCCCAGACGGAAGCGGGCGCGAGGAGCCAGACCAGGCCGAGGAAGCCGCCGAAGGAAACGGCGACGACAAAAAGAAACAGGGGCAGGGAGAACTCTTCCTCCGTGTGGGGGTTGGTGGAGATGCGTTCGGACATTTCGGGATAAAGTCCACGGTTTCGGTCCGGTTGGCAACCGTTGAAAGGCCCGCTTTCCGCCGTCCGGCTGGACTTTGGCCATTTCTGCATACACTGCCCCCATGCAAGACCAACCCGCCCAGGAACTGAATGGAGCCATCGTGACGGTGGATTTTGTCCGCCACCGCAACGCCATGCTGGTGCGCGCCGACCTCGGGCCGCTGTTCACCGACTTCTACCTGCACGTGGCCGACAACAAGCTGCGCTACACGCCCGAGCAGGCGTCGCTCTTCAAGACCGCGCTGGCGGCCTTCACGTTGCACTGCGCCTCGCGGCCGCTGAACGAGCACATCGCCTGGACGCTCAACTTCCAGGAACCGCGGCTAAACCTCTTCCTCGCGGGCGACAACGAGGACTGCACGGTCACGGGCCGGCTGTTCACCGAGAACGTGCGCGAGGCCGCCGAGAACGTGTTCTTCAGCGACATCGTGCCCCGGCGCGGGGTCGAACCGCGCCGCAGCGTGGTGAATTTCCAGGGCGGCGATGTGTTCGCGGCCGTGGGTGTCTATTACGCCCGCAGCGAGCAGCAGCCCGTGCGCTTCATTGACCTGGGGAACGACAGCTACGCCATGCTGGTGGCCCAGCCGGAGTGCGA
>JAYRXZ010000115.1:0-2807 GCA_041917235.1 Lacunisphaera sp.
CGAGGAGCAGCCAGCGGGCCTCCTGCAGCAGGCTGGCAATTTTTTCCGGCAGCGGAAGCGGGCGGGTGGAAGGACGATTGAGCATGACTTGGCGTTACGGGGGCGTTGCGACGGGGGCCTGCAAAAAGCAAAAGCGCGGTGCAGCACCGCGCTTTCGATTATAAACCAGGGTCTCTGGTTGGCCCCTCCTCGTCACCGTTCGAATGGGTAAGGAAGGATTTCCGGACCAGTCACAAGTCGTAGATTTTTTCCCGCAGGATCACGCCACCGTCGGTTTCCTCGATCAGGCCGCGCAGACCCAGATCCTTCATGACCCGGCTGACCATCTCGCGGGAGGCGCCGATCATCTTGGCGATGTCCTGCTTGGAAATCTTCTTCTTGACCACCTTGAGGCCATCGACCTCCTCGGACATCTCGAGGAGCAGACGCGCCACGCGGCCGTAGACATCCATCAGCGCGAGGCTTTCGATCTTGCGGTCGGCGTCGCGCAGGCGGCGCGTGAGGTTGCACATCACGTGCCAGCACAATTCGAAGTTTTCCTGCATCAGGCGCTTGAAGTCGGTCTTGGCGATCGTCACCAGATCGGACGGCGACACCGCCACGACCGACGCCGAACGCGGACTGTCGTCGAGCACGCCCATCTCGCCGAACATCTCGCCCTGGCCGAGAATGGTGAGGATCACCTCACGACCGTCCTCGTCGCTGACCATGACCTTCAGGTTGCCGGTGAGGACGAAATAGACGAAATCGGTGCGATCGCCTTCATGCACCACCGCGGAGCCCCGCGGAACCCGTCGCATCATCGCGCAGCGCGCAACGGAAGCCAGCCGGTCATCGCCCAGACCCTGGAAGATGGGGAAAGTACGCAGGGCAATCGTGGACACGGAGCTGGTAACGGTCATAGGGCCTCTCCTGAGCAAGGGCTGATTATTTCTTGTGGCGGCGTGACAGATTTGTCATGTGCTAACAACGGACGATTATAAAGCAAACTTGAGGAACTCCGGACGGGACGGGGCAATGCCGGCCGATATTCGCCGGCCCGGCGCCATTTCGGCGGCAGGCGGAAGCGCCGCGCCTTATAATCGCGCCTTTGCCGCTTCACCGCCTTTCAGAATCGGAGAGACCCACCGCGATGACCACCCGCCACATCAAGCTGCTCATCCTCGGTTCCGGCCCTGCCGGCTACAGCGCTGCGGTCTATGCCGCCCGCGCCAACCTGAACCCCGTGCTCATCACCGGCATCGCCCAGGGCGGCCAGCTGATGACCACCACCGAAGTCGACAACTGGCCGGCCGACGCCGACGGCGTGCAGGGCCCCGAGCTGATGGCGCGCTTCGAGAAGCATGCGCTGCGCTTCAACACCGAGATGATCTTCGACCACATCCACACCACGCATCTGGCCGAAAAGCCGATCCGTCTGGTGGGCGACGCAGGCGAATACACCTGCGACGCGCTGATCATCGCCACCGGCGCCAGCGCCCAGTATCTCGGCCTGCCGTCCGAAGAGGCCTTCTCGGGCAAGGGCGTGTCGGCCTGCGCCACCTGCGACGGTTTCTTCTACCGCAACCAGGAAGTCTCGGTGATCGGCGGCGGCAACACGGCTGTCGAGGAGGCGCTCTACCTCGCCAACATCGCCAGCAAGGTCACCCTGGTGCACCGCCGCGACAAGTTCAAGGCCGAGCGTATCCTGGTGGATAAGGTCATGGAAAAGGTCGCCGCCGGCAAGATCATCCTCGAGCTCGACTCCACCCTCGAGGAAGTCCTGGGCGACAACACCGGCGTCACCGGCATGCGCATCAAGAACGTCAAGACCGGCACCACCAAGGACATCGCCCTGAAGGGTGTGTTCATCGCCATCGGCCACAAGCCCAACACCGACATCTTCGAAGGCCAGCTCGAGATGGAAGGCGGCTACATCGTCACCCAGGGCGGCCGTCACGGCAACGCCACCGCCACCAGCGTGGCGGGCGTGTTCGCGGCCGGCGACGTGCAGGACCATATCTATCGTCAGGCCGTCACCAGCGCCGGCACCGGCTGCATGGCCGCCCTCGACGCAGAGCGCTACCTGGACAGCCTCGGCCTGGCTGGCTGAGCCTTTCCGGCGCACACAGGCGGACCGGGATTCCCGGTCCGTTTTCATTCACCCCCACGCATCGCAAGCCATGGGCAAGGACAAGCACGGCAAGGGCCTGGAGGCTCTCAAGACCCTGAAGAATCGCGTTCCGGCGGCTGCCCCCTCACGCCCCAGGATTGTCGTGCCCGCCGCCCCGGCCGAACCCGACGACGCCACCCTGTTCCGCCGCGAGGTGGGACGCATCCAGCCCCTCAGGGCTGACGACCACGCCGACCTCGCCCGCCCCAGGCCGGCGCCGCTGCCCCGCCCGAAAACCATCGAGCCCGAACCCGAGGCCCCGCGGCGCCCGGTGCGGATCGACGAGAACGACCCGGTCGCGGTGTTCCGCGCCGCCCTCGGCGACATCACCCCCATCAAGGACTTCCACCGGGTCGACCTCAGCGCCCAGCGCCAGCAGGCCAGCGGCCAGATCCGCGCCCTGAACCAGTTCGAGCCCCCCGCTGCCCGCGTCGACGCCGAGCGCCTGCACGACCCCGCGGCCCTGTTCCGCCACGTCGCCGGCGAGGTCGCCCCGCTCAAGGACCGCAACCTGGCCGACCTCGAACGCCCGCTGCCCGCACCCCTGCCCCGCAAGCGCGAGGAAGACGAGCGCGAGGTGCTGCGCGAAGCCCTCGAAAGCCCGCTCACCTTCGAAGACCGCCTCGACACCGGCGACGAAGCCGCCTACCTGCGG
>JAYRXZ010000116.1:0-2284 GCA_041917235.1 Lacunisphaera sp.
CCGCGAGAATGGCGAACTCAAGGCGTTGAGACATGGGGGTAGTAGTGGGCCACGGCATCCCAGACTGTTACCCATGTCTCCGAACACCTGTCACCCTTGTCTCCAGTCCATACAACCCTTAACGCGCCGCGGCGGATTAAGGATAATCCGCCCTACCGCCGCTTCTTCGCCGTCTTCTCCCGCGCGGCGAGCAGCCGCTTGATGAGCCAGTAGAGCATCTCGAGCCGCGGCACCGGCACGCCGACGGACTTGGCGCGGCGCACGGGCTCGCCCCAGATTTCCTCGAGCTCGATCGCGCGGCCCTCGCGGTAATCGATGAGGCTGGACGGCTCGTATTTGCCGAGCTTCGACGTGCGCTCAAACTGGAGGTCCATGAACGAGCGCGGGATCGTGTGACCGAACTTGGCGGCGGCCTCGAGGATTTCCTCCATCAGGCGCCGGGCCAGCGTTTTCAGGCCCTCGTCGGCCATGAGGACATCCGTGGTGATGCCGCCGCCCGCGATGGCGAGGCCGTTGAAGGGCACGTTCCAGACGAGCTTCTTCCAGCGCAGCTCCTCCAGGTTGTCCTGCGCCTCGCACTTCACGCCGGCCTTCTCAAAGAGCTGCGCGACCTCGCGGGTGCGGGCCTGCGCCGGCCGGCCGAATTCACCGAGCATGATCAGGCCGGGAAACGAACATTGCACGACGCCCGGCGCGGAGCGCATGACGCCCACAAAGCAGATGGCGCCCAGCACACGGTCGCCGCCCACGACCTCCGCCACCGGTTCCTCGACGCCGAGACCGTTCTGCAGGGTGAGCACGAGGGTGTTCGGACCCACCAGCGGCGGCAGCAGCTTGGCGAGCGCGGCGTTCGCGGTGGCCTTGACGGTGACAATCACCAGGTCGCAAGGCCCGATGTCCTCGGCCGTGGCGTGGGTCTGGACTTTCTTGACGGTGAAACGCTCGGCCGGGGTTTTTACGCGGATGCCCCGGGCCATGATGGCCGCCCGGCCGCTGCGGACAAGAAAGTGGACGTCATTGCCGGCCTTGGCCAGGCGCGCGCCGTAATAACAGCCGAGCGCGCCGGAACCGACGATGGCGATGCGGGGTTTATCGGGGAGAGTGGCACTCACAACGCCTCAGTCGTCACAAAGATGCGTGGAAAATACAACCTCGCAGTCAGCGGGCGCCCGACAGGTTCCCTGGAATTTCATGGTTTTCATTCACACTGGCGCGTCACCCGGCCGTGACCTGATAAAACCCCCTCCAAGCACCCGGCCGGCCAGGCGGCTGCCCGCTGTGCGTGGCAACCACAGCCCAGGGCAATCCAACCTGGATCGCCTCCGCGGCGGCACCCTGGCCCAAAGGCAGCCAGCCCTTATCTCATTGGCTGCAGCGTTTTACAGGTCCGTCGCACCTGGCCCTGCCCCACGGCGCGGTCGGGATGCTCCCGGGCAAAACGTCCGCCCGGGCGGACTTGGCGCGTCGCTCACGCAGTGTCCACGGGCTGTTCACAGGAACGGTAGCAGGCGTTACCCAGAGTGAGAATCCGGGGCGACTGACAAGTTATTCACAGGTTGCCCGAGGTCGTCTGTAGGGCGGGATCTCTGTATCCCGCCTGCGCGCGAACATGACGTCCCGGAAGAGGCGGGATACGGAGATCCCGCCCTACAATAATACCCCTCAGAGCGACATGTTGTCCGTCAACCGCACCTCATCGACCCAGTAGGAGATCGCCATGAGGCACTGACCGGGCACGACCTCGCGCAATTGCTCCATCGTGTTGCGATCGACCACCGAAATATAGATGACGCGCAGGCGCCGCTTGGCCGCGATGAGGTGCGTGACCTCCGCCACCAGCCGGTCGGCGCTTTTCACGCCCGAATCGACCATCTCCTTGGCCTTCCGCAGCGAGGCATAGACCGCCAGCGCCTCCTCGCGCTGCGTCGGCGTCAGGTAACTGTTGCGCGCACTCAGCACCAGCCCGTCGGGATCGCGCACCGCCGGTCCGGTCAGGATCTCGATCGGCAGCAACAGGTCGGCGGCGGCCTTGCGGACCACGGCAACCTGCTGGGGATCTTTCTCCCCCATCACCACCGTGTCGGGCCGGACGATGTTAAAGAGCTTCAGCCAGCACGTGAGCATGCCGCGGAACAACGCCGGGCGCGCGATGCCGCACAGGTGCTTGCTGATGACCTCTTCCTGCAGATGGGTCGAAAAGCCGCGCGGATACATTTCCTCGACCGACGGAGCACACAACACGTCCACGTTTTCCTTCTCGGCCAACATGAGATCCGATGATGCC
>JAYRXZ010000117.1:0-1718 GCA_041917235.1 Lacunisphaera sp.
GGACGGGTTTTCAGGATTTGCGAATGAAGCCAAGGTCACTTGCGCACGTCCCAGCCAACCCGTCCGGAGGCCGGGTTCCACCTGGTTACCAAGCGGCGCGTATATCAGCAGGGCTCTTCCCCTGCTCCCGCAGCGTGCGCAGGGCGAGGGCGTCGTGGCGCTTGGCCAGGCGCACGCCCTTTTCGTCGGTGACGAGGGGACAGTGATAAAAAGCCGGCGCCGGGTGGCCGAGGGCGCGGAAGAGCAGCAGCTGCCGGAAGGTGGACTTGATCAGGTCGGCGCCGCGCACGACCTCGGTGATGCCCATCGCCGCGTCGTCCACCACGCAGGCGAGTTGGTAGCTCGGGGCGTCGTCCTTGCGCCAGACCAGGAAGTCGCCGAAGTCCCGGCCGGCGGTCGCGCGTTGTTCGCCGAAGTGGCCGTCGTTGAAAACCAAAGTCTCGCCGTCGGGCACGCGGAACCGCCAGTTAACCGCGATCGGGTCGGTCAGGGGTGGCAGCGGGGTGCCGGCGGCGGGACGGAATTCGGGCGGATACAGCGGCTCGTCGTTTTCGTCGCCGTCGTGCGGGGCGCTGGCGGCGGCGAGGACATCGCGGCGGGAGCGGGAGCAGGGGAAAATGAGCCCGGCCGCGTGCAGCCGGGCGAGGGCGGCGCGGTAGAACGGGATGCGGGCGCTCTGGGTGACCATGGGTTCCTGCCACTCAAGGCCGAACCAGCGCATGTCCTCCTGCATCGCGGTGACGAATTCCGGCCGGCAACGGGCGGTGTCGAGGTCGTCGTTGCGCAGGAGAAGGGCGCCGCCGGCGGCGCGGGCGCGGGCCTGCGCCGTCCAGAAGGTCCGGGCGTGCCCGAGATGAAGCAGGCCGGTGGGCGACGGGGCGAGGCGGCCGATGTAAGAGGGTTTCACCACTGACCCACACTAATGGGTCACTAAGCCCGGGCAGACAATCCCGGGCGTCAAATTAGTGCTGATTAGTGGGGATTAGTGGTTTCAAACTCGGCCCATGCAAAAGCTGCTCTGCGTCTATTGTGCCTCCAGCGACCGGATCGACCCGAAATATGCCGCGGCCGCGGAGGAGCTGGGCCGTGAGATCGTCGCCCGCGGCTGGGGGCTGGTCTACGGCGGTGGCAAGACCGGCCTGATGGGGGCGGTGGCGCGCGGCACCAAGGCGGCCGGCGGGCGCGTCGTCGGGGTCATCCCCGAGTTCATGAAGGCCCGCGAGCTGGCCTTCGACGAGGCCGACGAGCTGGTGACGGTCATCACGATGCGCGAGCGGAAGCTCCTGATGGAGACGCGGGCCGACGCCTTCGTCACGCTGCCCGGCGGCTTCGGCACGCTCGAGGAGATCATGGAGATCCTGACGCTGCGCCAGCTCGACGTCGTGCGGAAGCCCTGTGTGTTCTTCAACCAGGACGGATTTTACGACGACCTGATCCGGCTCTTTGAAAAGATGCTGGCGGAGAAATTCTTCAAGCCGTCGAACATGGACCTGTTCCGCGTGGCGACGTCGGTGCCGGAGATCTTCACGCAGATCGAGGCGGCCGGCAAGGCGCCCACCGAGTCAAAGTGGTTCGAGACAAGGTAGGGCGCATGAATGATGTAGGGCGGGGTCTCCGAACCCCGCCTCGAATATGGTGCCGCGTTCGCACCAAGGCGGGGTTAGGCGACCCCGCCCAAACCCGACAACCCTAAGCGAAACAGTTTTATCATCATATCG
>JAYRXZ010000118.1:0-1587 GCA_041917235.1 Lacunisphaera sp.
GCGAAAGAAGGCACGCCGGCAAGCGGCGGCCCTACAAATTCCAGAAAACTCCGCGTCAACGTCGAGCTGCAGGACGACTTCTCCCTGCACCAGGCGCTCTCGCTCTACCTGATCGACACCCTGCCGCTGCTCAACCGCGAGTCGCCCGACTATCCGTTCGACGTGCTCACGCTGTGCGAGGCCATCGTCGAGGATCCCGACCAGATCCTGCGCCGGCAGGTGGACCGGGAGAAGGGCCGCAAGATCGAGGAATGGAAGGCCGCGGGCATCCCCTACGAGGAGCGCATGGCCAAGCTCGAGGAGGTCGAGCACCCCAAGCCGCTGCGTGAGTTCCTCTACGAGACCTTCAACGCCTTCGCCGCCGCCCACCCGTGGGTCGAGCAGGAGAATGTCCGGCCCAAGTCCATCGCCCGCGAGATGTTCGAGCGCTACCAGTCGTTTTCCGATTACGTCCGCGAATACGGCCTCGAGCGCAGCGAGGGCCTCCTGCTGCGCCACCTCATGCAGGCCTGGAAGGTGCTCGCCCAGACCGTGCCGGATTCCGCCAAGACGCCCGAGGTCGTCGAGATGGAGGATTACTTCCGCGAGCTCATCCGCGGCATCGACTCCAGCCTGCTCGACGAGTGGGAGCGGCTGAAGAATCCGGAGTTCATCGCAACCGAGTCGGACGCCAAGCCCGCGCGGCCGGCCAGCTTCGACATCACACGCGATGCCGACGCCTTCCGCCGGCTCGTGCGCACTGCGCTCCTCGGTTTCCTGCAGGACGTCGCCGCCCGCGACTGGGAGGCCGCCGCCGACCGAGTTGCCGCAGCCGATGGAGCCGGGGCCATCAGCCCCGGGGTCGTTTCAACCGAATCCCGCCGCATCGAGAAGGAGTTCACCGCCTACTTCGAGGCCCGCGGCCGCTTCCGCCTCGACCCCGAGGGCCGCGCGGCGAAGCACACGCATTTTGCGGAGGACGGAGGACCGATGACAGAGGACGGCGGCAAGAGCTGGCAGATCGGCCAGGTGCTGGCGGATGTGGACGGGCAGAACGATTGGGAGGCCCGGTTCGAGGTCTCGCTGGCCGAATCCCGCAAGGAAAACCGCCCCGTCCTCCGGTTCATGGCCGTGCGGCCAGTGGGCGCGGACTAGGCGGTCTCCAAGCTCGGGTTTTTAACCACAAAGAACGCAAGGAACTCAAAAATTGATTTCCTGATATTCAAGGACGGTGGGAGACCAAATATACGCGGCGCCTATGGGCGCCCGGAATATCAAGACATCCACCAAGAACCCCTTTGCGTTCTTTGCGGTAAACCCTGCCTTGGTCCCGACCCAGATCCCCATCTGGCTTCATGCCCCGATTAGCCCCGCTGCAACGTCCACCCCGCCCCACAATGCCTTTGACCGTGGCCCCCTCAGTCTTTCAACTTTCACCCTTCAACTTTCAACAATGAGCAAGCCAACGATTATCTACACCAAGACCGACGAGGCCCCGGCGCTCGCCACTTATTCCCTCCTGCCGATCGTGCAGGCCTTCACCAAGCACGCGGGGATCAACATCGAGACGCGCGACATCTCCGTCGCCGCCCGCATCCTGGCCGCCTT